>JAEPNB010000004.1 GCA_017643645.1 Balneola sp. | reverse complement strand
CGCACTCTGCTTAGCATGTAGTCAGGTTCAGAGCCCCGAACTTGATCGTAACTTTGACGCTGAACAAATAAGCCCTTTGGATGGAAAAAAGATTATCCATATTCAGGATAAGGATTTTTTGAATAATGCTTATTTGGAAGCCTATAAAGAGCAACTTATAACACAGTATGGATCTAATCTGATTGATGCAGTAAATGATCAAGTGATTAAAGCCAAGAAAAATCCCGGAGTAGCGGGCGAAGTATTACTATTAAAAGACATCCCGACGATCAAAGCTAAAACAACGGGTCAGGCCTTGTCTTCACATATTCGTGTTACAGACAAAGAGGGGAAAGCCGAAGATTTTGTATTGGGTATCCGGCATTATGTTGAGGATGGTCGGAAATACTCTAAACAAATAGGTTCGGGAGTATCAGAAGATAATACCTGGATTGCGTTGGATCCTGACAGGTTTTATTTGGAAGATGATGAGAACGGAGAAGAAATATGGCCGATCACCTTTGAAGCACTCCATGTGGGAGATGTAAACAGAGTGTTGTCAGTTACCTTTGGAAAAGAAGGGTTGTTATCAGCACAAGAGGAAGGCAAAGCAAAAATGAACTCCGATCCAACACTTTTATTTTTGGATTCGTCACCAATGTTAGAGCAACCATGTGACGACCCATCCTCTATTGACAATTGTAATGATGGGGGTGGATCAGGTTCCGGAGGCTCAGGAAGCAGAATTAATGATTGGTCTCGTGGACCCAGCACAGGAACCATAGAGAGTAATAGTACTTATTTTGTTATCAAATCTATGCGATTAGCAGCGACGGGAGATGGGGCAGGATCTTCTGAACTTCAGCTCTTTATAAAGAAAGATGATAACTACCAGAACAATATGCCGGTGAGTTACAAATATCGTTTCGATAAAGTATACAGAAGTAACCCTTATTCCGGATATTCGCATAATACATTAATTGAGGGGGCTGATAAAGGGGGATTCCCTAAATTTTACTATCAGGTACCTGATATAAATAACAAGGGGCAAGATTATAACTTCAACATTGTACGATATGAAACCATCCCAAATGGTCAATATGTTACAAGCTATGTCGATTATTTTCCATTAATCAATCTTACTCAACAAGGAGGAATATGGCGATTTGTGTTGTCTGATGATGACAAAGATTACCCAGATTTTTCACAAAGACGCTCGAATAGTTATGCAGGAAATATCCAAACTCTGCATATGGATACGGGGACTTGGGCTCCGGTGTATACCGGTTTTACTACAAGAAGTCATACATATGGGAGCAGTGATGATCCCATTCAAGAATCAGGGGTTAGAAGAATTACCGAAACCAATATTTTAAACCTTGTGAACTTTGATAACAATTTTTCTTCAATTAAGTGGTACGGTTCTGACTCTTTCAAATATACATTTGGGTTACGTACCTATTAAAACATAAAATGCCATTTCATTAATATGGAATGGCATTTTATTTAATGTGAAAGCAAATGAAAAAATCAAACTATTGGATCATAATTTCCATTATTCTTTTAAGTGCTTGTGATAAAATACCAACTAATAATTCTGAGGACGGGGTCTACAAAATTATTCCGGATGATACTCCTTTTATAGCTGGACTACTTGAAGCAACCAATGATACGGTACATCATTATCCTGAAATTGTAGTTGGATATGTAAGCGATGGAAATTTTGTACCTGAATACAAAGAAGTAAAAGATATACAAGAATTATACAACCCCACCTTATGGACTCAGGTGGTTCGAACTTTGCAACGCTTTGAACTTACTTTTGAGGCAGAATCTGAAGCAAAAGTAATGGTTACAGGACCATTAAATAAAGTGCAGCAAAAAACAGTAGTATACATTCATGAAGGGAACGGAGTGTATGGAGATGTAAATTCAGAGTTAGAATTGCTAGCAGGTGATGAATATTTATTATCAGTAGAATTAAACGATGGTCGTGCATACTCTAAAATCACAAAAATTATCAATTCAATAGAAATTGAAGTCCCTGATACAATTAAAATTGATATTGTATATAAACCTTTTGAAAACGGTACTCCTAGAGAAGAAAGCATTGAACAAAAATATATCACCTACAAATATCCTAAAGATTATACAATCTCAGAAATCCAAAGTAATTCAAATAACGACAGAGATATTCTTCTACTTGGTGAAAAAGAAAACCTATTATTCCAAGATAGAAGTAATTTTTTAAGAGCCGGCTCTCTATATGGAATTAGTACATCAAAAAATACAGAAGATACACTTCACAAAAGATGGGTTAGGGATTTAAGTGACCCTAGGAATAATAGAGTTACAATTCAGAAAGAGTGGATGAGGTTTTCATATTTCGGAAAGGATATGTGGGAAAATTTCCAAAACTTAAGCAATTGGTTTGGAATGAAAGGGATAAAGATAGAAGAAATGTACTCCCGTTTCGAAGAAGCTTTATCAACTCGGGATTCAACTTATTTATTTGATGTCTCTACCATTGAAAAAATAGATGAAAACGGAGAAATCCTTCCAAAGTCAGATAACGATGCTATAGGCTTTTTTGCCGGATACTTTTCTTTGTACAAAAAAACAGTGTTGATCCCGGTTCGAAATTTTGACCTGGATTCAGTGTTAACAGCTCATGGATATTAATCATCAAACAAAAATCAGACAGGATGAAAAACAAATATAGAATTAAGCTAATAATTTTAATTGTGATGATAGTTATTCCGTGGTCGGTAAATGCACAAAATGACCCGGACTCCGGTTCTGCTATCACAAATATCCAGAAAAATACTGCAATTTGGTCTGGCAGCGGATTGATTAATCACAGGAAAAATTATATGGTAACGAGTGATGGTTACGAGACTATCAGAAATACAGAGATAAGCGTAGATATAAAGTATCTGAAGATGACCGGCTCAAACATTGGGTTTGGCATACATAGTTTTGGATCAATATTCATTTCCGATGGTTTCGGGTCAGTAGGTTCCGGTAAACTTGCATTAGGACCTGTTACACGATACTTATTTTATCAAAAAAATGCGGTACACTTTTACTTAGATGGTTCTTATTTGTTGGGCTATAATCTAGCCTTAAACGATGCTTCAGGCTCTACAGATAACAATGATGTACGCTTCAGATCATCGTTGAAGTTTGGAAGTACTTATCGGTTCAGTAATAATGTTGGAGTTTTCATGGAAGCTGGTCCGGAATGGGAAGGTGATTCCCCTGGCTTTAAAGCAAATGCACGAGGAATTCGGCTATCAATCGGGATACAATTATTTAAATTTTGAGGATTATTATGTGTAAAATTTCAAAGTCCGTTACAATAAAACACGAAAAATTGATATCTGCATTTATCATTATTTTATTTACTCAGATGAATGTGTTAGCACAACAGAATGGGAGTTATCAATCCTATTTTAAAAAGGGAGACACGTTCACAACATTTTCAATGGGCTATACAGGTGCTGAAAAAGATGGGCCTGCAAATCAGGAGTTTGAACAGTCTTTTAAAAGATTCAATTACAATGTTAACTCACTTTATTTGGTAACAGATAATATAGGAATCGGTCCTGTTATAGGTTATCAATGGTTGAGCAGAGAACTTCTTGTAAATGATAATCCTCCGGAAAATGATAATTTCATTTCAAGTGCATTCGAATATGGAATTTCATCTGCATATTTTCTTTCTCTTAAAAAAGACTCAAAGGAAGCTCCAAGCTTATATATGGGCGGAGGCGTCTCTTGGTTGAGAACAGGAGCTAAGAGAAAATCAGATACAAACGATCCGGATTATATAACCAAGTTCGGATACATTCTGTATACCGGTATCTATGTGCCGATTGGTGATAAAACAGGACTTAATTGGAAGCTGGAGAGAATTTCGCGAGAGCAAGAATATTTAAGAGGAGAAATAGTCAACGGTGAAGTTATTATTACGGACCGGGAAACTAAATGGCCTTCGTCAACAAATCTGAGTGTGGGTTTTTCTATTCGTTTTTAAATGTGAAATGCAATAATTAGGAATACGTAAATATGGGAATTAGGAATAGCTATTCAAATATTCCTAATTCCCATATTCCTAATTACTTTCTGCCACCATCCTTCATTTTTCCAACACCCGCTGAGGCTTCACCTTTTGCTAAGGCGCTTAACCGATCTACGGCATCCCAAAGTGTCATGGCTTCTTTCAGGGTTTCATCGAACACATCATTTACGATAGGGTAGAAGGACTTCATTCCCCAAACTTGTCGGGCAAGTTCAGCTTTCATTCTTCCTTCACTCATCCACGCTACTTCTTCAAAATGTCCAACAGGAACAAATAAAGAATCCTTTCTGAACTTTGGAGTGTCAACGGTATCAGTTATAACAAGTCCCTGATCAATTAATGAGGATTTGAATTCCGTAATATTCTTTTCATCCCAAGTGAAATCGGTACGGAATTTTTCAAAATCACCTTCCCATTGTGTGCGGAACTCGTCTCCATTTTCATCTAAATATGATCGTACGTAATCAAAAGCTGCTCTTTTACGAATAGCAAAGTTGATCACATATCCTGAACGGGTAGTGTCATCCGGAATAATATAATCTGGAACAATTCCACCACCACCGTAGACGGTTCTTCCGGCATCGGTTTTATATTTCAATGAATCGGGAATTTCTTCTGAAAACTCAATAGCGTCGCTCATTGCATTTTCCCTGCGATAAATTTCATAAGCGTATTCTTCACCACCGCCTTCCACAAAAGGCTTTTGGATCAGACGGCCCGAAGGAGTGTAATATCTTGAAATAGTCACACGAACATTGCTGTTATCGATCAATTCATATTGTTGTTGAACCAATCCTTTTCCGAACGTTCGTTTACCTACTATTAATCCACGATCATGATCCTGAATAGCTCCAGAAACGATTTCACTTGCTGAAGCAGCACCTTGATCAACTAACAAGATTACCGGCTTTCCCTGATATTCGCCATCTTTTCTGGAGAAGTAATCACCATCAAATCGGCTGTGTTTACTTTTCGTTGAAACCAGAGAGGTTCCTCGCGGGAAAAATTCTTCTGCAATGGCAATGGCTTGACCTAAATATCCGCCGGGATTTCCTCGCAGATCTAAAACCAATCGTTCCATTCCCTGTGATTTCAACTCTTTTGAAGCTTCCATAAATTCCTGATGCGTGGTAGCAGCAAAACGGTTGATCTTGATATAACCGGTTTGATCATCCAACATGTAGGAAGTGTCAACAGTGTATAATGGGATATCATCTCTTTCAATTGTGAAATAAAGTGCAGATGATACTCCCGGCCTTACAATAGTAACTTTCACTTTGGAGCCTTTTTCGCCACGAAGGTTTTTCAGCACTTGCTCATTAGTAAAACCAACAGCATTACTGTCTTCAATAGCTACAATTCTGTCACCTGACCTGATTCCGAGTTGATCACTTGGTCCACCTGAGATCGCAGTAACAACCGTAATAGTATCCTGAATGATGTTGAATTGAACGCCAATGCCCTGAAACTTTCCTGCAAATTCTTCCTGAACTCTTTCGCTGTCTTCCGGTTCTATATACACGGAATGAGGATCTAAAGTTGAAAAAAGACCGCGAATAGCATATTCAGTCAATTTGGTCATATTCTCGCCTTCTGTGTTATTGGAAACGTAGAAATAAGCCTTCTCAAAACTGGTAAATGCATCCGTAATGGAGTTTATCTTTACACCGGGAAATGTGGTGTCCACAGGAGTTGCTGAAATTTTCAGCGTGGAATCTTTTACATGAGTAACAAACTCTTTTATACTGACCTTATACATTTTGTCAAGGTCAGCTTCGCTGAAGTAATTAGCTACAATACTCCGGGTTGCCTGTGCATATTTGATAATATTGGTTTCATCATCGTTTGCAGCTGATTTAACAACAGAATCAGCACCGGTTAATTTTACCAGAGCTAAGATTAGTACGATAACTACCTGTGGGGCGATAAATTTTTTTAAGGTCATATTCAGTTCAATTGTTCATTACACTAACTAAATAGTATAACAAAATGTTTCATTCTGGTGGATTGTAATAAATAAACCGTTCTAATGCCCATTAAAGTATGTAATGGCTCAGATCTTTGTCTTTTACAAGATCTTCGAGCTGTTTGCTTACATAAGTTGGATCAATTGTGATCTCTCCGGAATTGATATCATCCGGAACTGCAAACAGTAGTTCATCAAATAATGAAGACATTATAGTATGCAAACGTCTAGCTCCGATATTTTCTACCTGCGAGTTCACCACAGCTGCAATCCTGGCTAGTTCAAGAATAGCATCATCGGTAAATTCTATTTTTACGCCCTCTGTTTCCAGCATAGCTTCATACTGTTTTGTTAGCGCGTTCTTTGGCTGAGAAAGAATCTTTACAAAATCTTCTTCAGTAAGTGAATTGAGTTCCACACGAATCGGGAAACGACCCTGAAGTTCCGGAATCATATCCGATGGTTTTGATACATGAAATGCACCTGAACCTACAAACAGAATATGATCGGTTTTCACAATTCCGTGCTTAGTATTAACGGTACTGCCTTCAACGATCGGCAAAAGATCACGCTGAACACCCTGACGGCTCACATCAGGTCCGCTTTTACCTGCTCCGGTAGATGGCTCAGCAATTTTGTCGATCTCATCAATAAATACAATTCCTTGCTTTTGCACTCTTTCCAAAGCTTCCTGAACCGCTGATTCATGATCGATCAGTTTTTCTGCTTCTTCTTCCAGAAGGGCTTCTCTTGCTTCAGAGATAGGAAGTTTTCTCTTAGCTTTTTTGCCTTTACCGCCCATATTCCCCAGCATATCCTGGAGATTCATACCCATCTCTTCCATTCCGCCCGGACCAAAGACCTGCATCATTGGAGTTTTGGTATTTTTTACTTCGATCTCTATCTCACGATCTTCCAATTCTCCGTTGCGAAGTTTTTCTCTGAATCGCTCACGGGTTCTCACATTCAATTCTTCATCGCCGGCTTTAGCAGGATCAAAATCTGAATCAGAACTTCCTGATCCAGAATTAAAACCAACACCTTTTTTGGTAACAGGAGGGATGAGGTTATCCAGGATTCTGTTCTCCACCGCTTGAGCTGCTTTTTCTTTAACGCGTTCCTGCATTTCAGCTTTTACCATACTAACGGCAATATCGGTAAGATCACGGATCATAGATTCAACATCACGTCCTACATAACCAACTTCTGTAAACTTTGAAGCTTCCACTTTAACAAAGGGAGCCATCGCAAGTTTTGCCAGTCTGCGGGCGATCTCAGTTTTACCGACACCTGTAGGTCCGATCAACAAAATATTATTCGGAACTATCTCTTCTCTTATTTCTTCTCTGGAGTTTAATCTTCTCCAGCGGTTTCTAAGGGCAATTGCCACAGAGCGCTTTGCAGCTTTTTGCCCGACAATGTATTTATCAAGCTCTTTTACAATTTGTTGTGGAGTTAAATTCTTTTCTTCTAACATCATTTAGTCCTCAATTTCTATGATCGACAAATTGTGATTAGTATAGATGTCGATGTCCGCAGCAATATTCAGTGATTCTTCAACGATCTGCTTAGCAGTTAATTTCTTAGCGTGTTTACTCATTGCTCGGGCAGCTGAAAGAGCGTATGAACCGCCACTTCCTATGGTAGCAATATTATCGTCAGGCTCAATTACATCACCCTGACCTGAGATAACCAAAGCATTCTCATTATTCATAACGATAAGTAATGCTTCCAGCTTTTGAAGGAATTTATCTTTTCTCCATTCCTTAGCCAGTTCAACAGCAGCGCGCTGCATATTGCCGTTATATTCGTTTAGTTTTTCTTCGTACTTCTCAAAAAGGGTAAAAGCATCTGCTGTAGATCCGGCAAAACCGGCAAGAACTTTCCCTCCGTATAATTTTCTAACTTTCTTTACGGTAGATTTCATCACCGTTTTGTCCATGGTAGCCTGTCCGTCGCTACCCAATGCAGCTTTTCCATTGTGGATAACACCCACAACCGTTGTTGCATGTAATTTGAATGCACTCATTGTATAAAATTAAATTCAGTTTAGGCTAAGATCGGCAAAAACCAAGCCATCAAAATATCAGTACTAATTTTGATGGGTATGGTTCTTACTTCCATTCGAATTGGCAGAACTTCCTGACGTTCTGTTTCCGCTGTTTCGATGATTGCTTTTCTTTGTGATCTCCAGGTCTTCTTTACCTCGATCTATTTCCTCAACATATTCAACCTGTTGGAGTGCTTCATCAATCGAAGCTCCACGCATAACTACATCCGTAATATCCACGTCAGAACCGGATAGCGTTACCTTGAATCTGCTCAATGGAATGCTTTCATCAGCAACTAAGGTAATTTTGATGTGCAATTTTGACATCCATTTCCAGCGCTTGCTGAACATTCCTTTATTGATAAGCGTCTTCATGTACGGGTTTACATAGAGATCAACTGCACGATACTCAGAAGCATGCTTAAATTTACTTAACCAGCTTTCAATATCAGTAAGGACCGTGTCATCGCTGATCACATCACCACTTCCGCCACACATCGGGCAGACTTTAGACACTGAGTTGATCACACTTGGACGAATTCGCTGTCTTGTGATCTGAACCAATCCGAAATCACTCATTCCCAGCATATTGGTTTTTGCAGGATCTTTTCGGAATTCTTTCTTTAACTCATCGTAGATCTTCTTGCGATTTTTGTCGTCTCTCAGATCAATGAAATCTACTACAATAATACCACCGATATCTCTCAGGCGTAATTGTTTAGCAATTTCTCTGGCAGCGTCAAGATTGGTTTTAAGAGAATTATCTTCTTGTCTTGCTTTAGCTGCATACGGTCCCGAATTCACATCCACCACATACATAGCTTCCGTCTGCTCAAAGATCAGGTATCCACCCGACTTCATTCTCACTCTAGGATTGAAGATTGAGTTGATGTCCTCTGCAATTCCCATTTGGTCGAAAATATGCTTTTTGCCTTTATACTGATGTACGTTTTGCGCCATCTCCGGAGCAATCTGACCAACATAAGATTTAAGCTGACGATACATTTTTGGGTCATCAACCAATACACGTTCGTAGTTCTTAGCAAAAAGATCGCGAATCAGGCTTTCTGTCATGTCCAGATCTCTGTGCAAGAGAGCAGGTGGTTTAGCTGTTTCAAGCTTGTCTAAGATCTTTTCCCATTTCCTTAAAACGTCACGAAGATCATCTTCAATAGCTTTTTCGTCTTGACCCTGAGCAACGGTTCTCACGATAACGCCGAAACCATCCGGTACCATATCACCAAGAACATTTTTTAAACGACGACGCTCTTTGTAATTAGAAATTTTCTTAGAAACAGCAATGTAATCACCCATAGGGATCAACACCAAAAAGCGTCCCGCAATGGTGATATCGGTAGATATTCTTGGTCCTTTGGAGCCAATCGGTTCTTTAACGATCTGAACCAATAGTTTCTGACCATTTCTTAAGATCTTTCCGGCAAGAGCTTGTTTCTGGTGATTAGCAAGCTTCTCTTTATTCTTCAAATCCGGTTTTACATGATTCGGAATAGCATTTTTGCCGTTAAGCATAGCAATGTATTCGTCTAGATGGTCGCCTGCATCAGAGAAGTGCAAGAAAGCGTCTTTTGGAGTTCCCATATCGATGAAAGCAGCTTTGATACCGCTCATCACTTTATGGACTTTTGCTACATGAATATTACCAACAGTACGCTGGTTCTCTTCGGATTGGATGAATAATTGAGCGAGCTCTCCGTCTTCGAGCAACGCAATCCGAGCTTGATCCTCGGTGGAATGAATTATGATTTGATTCTTCATTGAATTTCTTTTTTGAGCGGCCGTTAGCTGCAATACATGCTATCCACTGTCGAATTCTGAGTACTAACTCCGGATCGTAAAATGAGCGTATATAGGATGTTACCTGAAAAGGCAGCGCAGTAACATCGGCCTGATTATCTTGAAAATTTGTTTTTTTAGGGGCTGATGGTTGTGAAATATCAGCGAAAAGTTTCTGCTTTATAAGTACAAAAATTGATGTGCAGAATAAAATTAGATCGGTAGAAATAGCATCAAGAAGCATGTTTTTCTCTTCTTGTCCATTTTGTAATTGATATGTATTCAGTGCGTAGTGCAAAAAATAGTCTCTGTAAAAATCTTTTTTATTTAACCGTCTTTATAAATACAAATATACGGCTGATTCCAATACTTTGAAATGATTAAATGATGTAATTTTTTTTGGAGTGAGGCTAGGAGTTTTTAGAAAGCTGACCGATTGTTAATGGAAACATAGATCTGTTCTGACACTTTAGAAATGTCTATCCAGCTTTCGTTGAGTTTGATCTGATCAGGCTCAAGTCTTTGTTTGATTAGTTTAAGAGTCTGATTCCGTAGCCCGGCTAATTCTTTTGAGGTTTCAGAAGTAATTAGGTTTTGATTAACAAATACTTCCAGGTTAGTATCACAAAGAGCGGAATGGATATCTATGTCTAGCTCATCATAAACTCGGAAACCAATTTCCTTTTCAGACTCTATTTTTAAAACTGAAGAAAGGCTTCTTAAGGTTTCTATTAGCCAACTAAATTTTTCTGTTACTGAAAGCATTCTTGGATTAGTGATTTTTCAAATAACGAATCGAAAGCGCAATTATAGAAAATCTATTCTAATATCATGTTCATGTTGAGTAATAATATTTTGGTCAAGTAACCAATTCAAAGTTTCCTCGTTAATATGTTTATTATTTGAATAATAGGTTTTCTTTAAATACTCTGTACGGTTTTTATAAAGGGTTTCTATAAACTTTTCAAACTTTGACTCATCCGGATTATCTTTAATAAGAACTAATTCTTCATCTGAGTTTGTTTCTAATTCAACATAAGTTTTGAAGGTAAATGCATGAATAAGAAACATAATAATGGTAGAGCAGAGTAACGCCAATACACTTGACCAACTTTCAATAGCCCCAAAAATTTTTAAGAAAAACAGGACTATTGTGGTATTTCTGGATATTACATATAGGCCATAATTTGGTTGAGCTTTAGAACTACTGAATTTTTTCCCGGTTAAGATATCTTCGTATTTAAAAAAAGTAGAGTTTTCAAACTTTCTATTATTAACAATAAGTTCTACTCTGTCTTCATGAAGAATAATAGTTCTGGTTTCAGGAAATTTTTTCTGTTTAAGTCTATGCATAATTATATTTCTGAATGTAAATGAACTTCAATCGAGTTTATTTGAAACGCTTCTTAGTTATAGCCGTTAGAAATACGTGATACTACGTTCGACTGTGCCATTTTCTTTGTACTTATATTCTCCGGATTCAGTCTTTTCAAGAGTTGCTTTTTTAATCCAGTTTCCAAAATCATCGAATTCAAATTCATATTTCTCTTCCTGAACAACTCTTCCATTATTGTTTTTATAACTTTCATATGAGTTGTGGCATTTGAAAACAGTAGATTCAGGAAATTGATTTTCATCATATCTAAAAAATCCTTCTCCCTCAACAACCATGGTAATCATCAATAAAAAATATTCGTTTAATTAAGCCACTTGAATTGACCCAATTTTCATCAAGTATTCTTTCTTCTTGACTTACTATTGTTAACCTCGTGATTGAGTTTTTATCTTTATACTCAACAAATCTCATGTTCTCAGATGGATGAACTACAATCGTAATATCTTTCCATGTTGAATCAATTTTTTCAAATTCCATTAAAGAATCTGGCGAATAGTAATAATATTCGGTTGATTTGAATTCTTCTCCCGGATAACTCACCTTATTTACAGAAGATAGATTTCCGTTTTTATATAAATATTCTTCTCTGATGAATAACTCTTTTTCAGGATTGAGAAAGTACATTTCATATAATGATATTCTATTCTCTGAATCATACTTGTTCAAAGCAATTGAAGACTTCATTCTATCCTCGACATTAAAATTGTAACTGACTACTGAATCAATTCGATTTTCAGAATAAAAAAAGTATGATTGCTTAGTAGATGAGTATCCATCTTCTGACATTTGAGTTGTATTTGTTTGATCAATCAAATAACCGTCTTCATTAAAATTTAAGCTATCCTTCTGCCAATATTGTTGAAGGGTTACTGATTTTACTTTCCCTTTTAAATCAAAATTTTTTTTGTGAGAGGCATAAAATCAGATTGAGCAAACGAATTTAAACTGATTGAACAGAAAAGGAATGTGAAGAAAAATTTGATCATAAATTTTAGTTGCCTAACGACCCGGCGTTTAAGCGGCACAGGTTTCGGTTTTTATTTGAAGTAACAGAATAATTGTATTGGGTACAAGTGCGAACCCATCCCTGTCCCTTCCCTTAAACAAGGGAAGGGGACGTGGTAATTAAAATCTGAGTGGAGTTATGAAGTTTCCCTCCCTGATGTTAGGGAGGGAACAAGGGTGGGTCAGAGAATTGATACGAAGATTCTAAATCTCCCTTCGAAGGGAGACCGATCGAACACGTGTGTGAGATCAGAGGGATGTTGTGCAGTTTATGAGCCAGTAAAATACACAATATTTATTTTTCATTCCGTACGTCCAGTTCGGAACGCAATGTTGAAGCTCTGTTTCAATTTGTAATAGGAAGCAGGAGCTTCCGACTGGCATTCCCAAGCAGAGCTTGGGAACGAGGTCAAGAAAAAAAGCTATGTCCTGCTGTAGAAATTACTAAACTTCTATTTGGATGTTGGATGTTGGATGTTGGATGTTGGATGTTGGATGTTCTTATCCTTTTGCCTTCGCGCCAATTCTTCCTGCCCAGAGTTTGAAATCGTCCAGGATGATATAAATGGATGGAAGAACGATCAGGGTAACAACCGTTGAGAAGATCAATCCGCCAACAATAGCTCTTGCCATCGGGAAGTAGGGAGGTCCGTCGCCACCAATTTGAGTAGTTCCGATACAAAGAGGAATTAAACCAAGAACCGTTGTTCCTGCAGTCATCAGAATAGGACGCATTCGGTCTTTTCCACCTTGTACTACAGCTTCGGCACGGCTCATTCCTTCTTCTCTCAAATGAATGATATGATCGATGAGAACGATACCGTTGTTAACCACAATTCCCATCAGAATAAGAATTCCAATCATCGCCATAAGATCAAAAGTGGTTCCGGTAAAAAAGAAGAACCAGAAAATCCCAACAATTCCGTACAGTATACAAGCAAGAACGGCGGTAGGATACATCAATGATTCAAACAAGGAAGCCATCACCAGATAGATCAGGAAGAAAGCAATTCCGATATTGAAAAGCATTGTTCCCATGGCTTCGTCATCATTGCTGAAACTGCGACCATAACTCCAGGAGTAACCTGCAGGATATACAATTTGATCCATGATAGCTCTGAGTTTATTTCTGGCATCATCAGGAGTCATGCCTTCATCAAGGTTAACCGCAATCCCCATTGAAGTTTTTCTATCCTGACGGAATATCCTTCCAGGACCGGAAGCCTGTTCAAAACTGGCAAGAGTAGACAGGGAAGTGGTTCGATCACCTTCTATAGATATTGGAAGATTTTTAAGATCCTCAACAGATTGTTTGTCTACATTTTGAAGAGCAAGAATTACGTCAATTTCTGAATTAGCACTTCTTACTTTACGCAAATTTTGTCCACGCACTGCATTCGAAACCGACCTAGCCACAGCTTGGGAACTCAAACCAAATGTTTTTGCTTTTTCAGAATCGATGGTTAACCGAACCTCATCTCTGCCACGCTCAGCATCCGATTTTACATCCGTAAATCCTTCAACCTGAGAAATTCTCCATTCAACCTGATCGGCTAATTTCGTAAGTACATCCATAGATTCGCCCTGAACATAAACCCGTATAGATTCGCTGTTATTCCTGCTTCTGAATTCAAAAGCAGGTTCTCCAATGGTTACTACAGGCAGATCTTTTTCGATCTCTTCTTTAATAAATTCTACAGATTTTTTAGCGTCTTCTTCATCCATCAAAATAATAGTAGAATTGGCGAATTCAGGCTGGTAATAGGTATAAACCGATTCGATCTCAAACTTTTCCTGATTGTCGTACAGATAGTCTTCAATTTTATCCACGGTTTCTTTTACACGATCCATAGTGTAAGAACCATTCAGATTATACCTGAGCTGCAATTCTCTTTCAGGATTATTGGGAAACATATCGATGTTTAAACCCAGAGCAATTGGAATAATAATACTTAGAAAAAGCGCGATAATACTAATCGTTGATACCCATCTTCTATCAATAAACCACGCTAAAAAAATTGAATACTTTTCAGAAAGCTTGTCTACAATTGTACGTTTTATCTGTTTTGATCTTGGCTTTATCTTAGAAGTAAGAAGGGGAATAACTGTAAGAGAAATCAATAGCGAAGCAATCAAAGAAATAATGATCGGCATCCCGATATAAAACATATACGGAGCTATAAAGCTTTCATTCACAATGTTTGGAAGGAAAACTACTACAGAAGTAAATGTACCCGCAGTAACTGCAATTCCAACTTCTTTAGCGCCAAGAACGGCTGCTTTTGCAGGTTCCACTCCATTTCTTCGATGTCGGTGAATATTTTCTGTAACTACTACGGCATTATCAACCAACATACCGATGGCCAGAATCAAACCGGTCATGGATAAAATATTGATGGAGATATTTAAGAAGTAGAAAAAGCCTAATGTTACAACCAATGAAAACGGAACTGCAGTGGCAACGATCATCGTTGTTCCAAACTGACGTAAAAAAAAGAACAACATGATCACTGATAACCCCGCTCCTAAAACACCTGCATTCATTAGTTCTTCCAATGAACTCAGGATTCCCTCTGCCTGATTATTCATCTCATAGATCTGGATTCCCTGCATTTCCGGGAGTTCATTGATCTCTTCAATTTCTTTCAGAACCCGATCAGCAGTTGCAACGGTATTAGCAGATGATTCTTTTACGATATCTAACCCAATTGCATATTTTCGGTCTAAATGCCTTGCGTAATTTCTAACAGGAGAGGTGTATGCTACAGTTGCAATATCTTTAAGACGAAGATTGTTTTCTCCGATTACAAGATTTTCAAAATCTTCAATTTCAGTCAACTCACCCATAGGACGAACATTGTATCTTAATCCCGCATCGTTGATTTTGCCTGCTGAAATTGAGAAGTTGGCTCTGCTCAAACGTTGATTCAGGTCATTCAGATCAATGTTATAATTCTGAAGTCGGTTAGCCAATAATTCGATTCTAATTTCTTTTTTTTCCACACCGTAAAGGGTAACCTGACCAACTCCTTCAATTCTTTCAATACGTTGTTTCAGGTTTCGGTCTAAAAGATCATAGGCATTAGAAAGGTCTCTTTGACTGGAGATACGCAACTGAAGCATATTTCCACCGCCATCTTCAAATTTATGTACTTGATAGTACTCAAAATCGTCCGGGAGCTGGTTACGAACACTTTCAATTTTCTCCTTGATCTCTATAGCTTTCAGATCGATATCACTGCCCTGGACAAATTGAATATTTACTCCACCTTCGTTTTCGCCGGCATTGGAATTGATCTGCTGAACACCACTTATGGTAGCCAAAACTTCTTCAATAGGTCGAATGACTTGCTCTTCTATTTCATTAGGAGAGGAATTCGGATAAGGAATCTGAACAAAAGCACCCGGAAATGAAATATCCGGGAAATACTCCAGAGGAACCAAACGAGTAGCGATAAAGCCCACAACCACGAGGCTCACAAAAACCATCATAGTTGTTACCGGTCTTTTTATGGAGATCTCGGTCATACTCATCTCAGTTCTCCGTTACAACTTCAGATTGAGTATCGTAGTTTTTTCTGTCCATGATCGAATACATGACCGGAATAACAACAAGCGTAAGGAGCGTTGAAACCAGAAGTCCGCCAATTACAGTGATACCCATCGGAGCTCTTAATTCTGCTCCGTCACCAAAGCCAATTGCAAGAGGGAGAAGTCCCAGCGTAGTAGTTAATGTAGTCATCAAAATCGGGCGTAATCTGGATTTTCCACCTTCAATAATAGCTTCATATTTATCCATACCGCGTTCTCTTAGCTGATTGATCAGATCGATCAATACAATGGCGTTATTAACCACAATTCCGGCAAGGAGGATCAACCCAATGAATACAACAACACTGATAGTTGTGCCTGTAATAAAGAGAGCAAGAATAGCCCCAACCAAAGCAAGTGGAATAGTAAAGAGGATAATGAAAGGATGGAGGAGTGACTCAAACTGAGAAGCCATCACCAGATAAACCAGAAATACAGCCAGAGCCAGAGCGAATAACAGTGACTTAAATGATTCTCCCATTTCTTCATTTTGTCCGGCAATTCGGGCAAACACACCACTTGGCATTGTTGTTTCGTCAATGATTTGCTGAACATCAGTAGCAGCGTCTCCAAGATCGCCGTAATTCAGATTGGCTGTTACAACAGCAACTCTTTGTTGAGAAGCTCTGCGGATTTCTCCCGGACCGTTTGCAATTCTTACTTCAGCAATAGCACTTAACGGAATAGAACGCTCACTGTTTGGATTGATTACCAAATTCTTGATCTCGTCAATAGAAGAACGGTCTTCTTCCTGAGCTCTTACCAAAACATCAATTTTACGATCTCTCCATGAGTATCTTGTTGCAACATCACCGCGAACATTGCTGACCACACGATCTGCAACTTCGTGTACTTGCAGTCCTAAAGCAGCCGCACGATCTCTGTCAAACAGAATTTGAATTTCGGGACTTCCGATCTGCATGGAATTTTTAACATCAGCAAAACGGGAATTGGCATCCATTTTTTGAACAATAAGATCACTTACTTCTTTAAGTTGCTCTAAGTCGTAACCACTGATTTCTACTTCAACAGGAGTTGAAAAAGAGAAAAGGGAAGGACGGGAAAATTTATACTGCAATCCCGGAACTACTTGAAGGGAGCTTCTCATAGAACTCATTACCGAGCTTTCAGTATCAGAAGAAGCTCCTGATGCCAGAAGAACATTTAGTTCGCCCCAGTTTTCTCCACCCTGATCCGGATTAGCGTCCATTCTGTTTCCGGTTCCTGCAACTGCAAAAGTAGATTGAACATTTTGAGCTTCTTTTGTGGCTTCCTGAACAGCTTTTAAAGCGGAATCTGTTTGTTCGATCGGTGTTCCGGGAGGAAGTTTGAATTCAACTTTGAATTCACCCTGAGATAATTGTGGAATAAGTTCAATACCGATCTTCTGTACCAAAGTTAAAGAGCCTGCAAAACATAGGATAGCTACAACAACCACAATAAATCTGTTGTTTAGAGACGTCTTCAGAAGCCCTAAGTATACTTGTTCAGAAGCCTGATAGAATTTATCGAAAGCCCACACAAAAGGAGAGAAGATGAACTTGAGAACAATAGCAAAGAAGTTTACTGTAGCCCGAATTCCTTTAGTTACAGCGGTTGGAATGGTATAGAAAAAGAATAGTCTGCTTTTTCTGAAAAATCTTCCAGCTGAAGTTCTTGGTTCTTTAAGTTCGAGTGGAGTGATTTCTTTTTTTCTGCCACTTAAAGATGACATCATTGGAATTAAAGTAACAGCAACAACAAGTGAAGCGATCAAAGAAAACGTTACTGTGAGCGCCTGATCTCTGAATAATTGACCGGCAATTCCATCCACAAAAACGAGCGGGAAGAATACGGCTACCGTAGTAAGAGTAGAGGCAATTACAGCTGTTCCAACTTCACTGGCTCCATCTTTGGCTGCTTGAAGAGCGTTTTTGCCCATATCTTTATGTCTGGCAATATTCTCAAGTACTACAATGGAATTATCCACCAACATACCAATACCAAGTGCGATTCCACCTAATGACATAATGTTCAAGGTGATATCATTTCCATACATCAGATTGAAAGTGGCGATAATGGAAACCGGAATGGAAACCGATATAATTACAGTACTCCAGAAATTTCTTAAAAAGAAGTAGAGAACAAGAACTGCAAGAATACCTCCGATTATGCCTGCTGTTTTAACTTCGTTTACAGCAGAAGAAATAAAAATAGATTGGTCATATACTTTTTCCAGTTTCATCCCGGAAGGAAGGTTTCTCTGAATTTCGTTGATTCGTTCTTTAGCAGATTCAGCAACGGCTACCGTGTTTGCATCGCCTTCTTTATAGATTGCGATCTCTACTGCTTCTTGGGCATTTAAGCGAGTAATTGCTTCTCTTTCTTTATAACCCTGACGAATATCAGCGACGTCTTTTAAATAAACCGTATTTCCATTCAGAACAGTAAGAACTGTATTTCTGATCTGATCTACATCTTTAAATTCGTTCAGAGTTCTTACTAAATACTGTTGTGTTCCTTCCTCTAAACGTCCACCGGATAGATTTATATTTTCTGCACTTAAGGTAGATGTGATTGTCTCAATAGGAATGTTCAGATAAGCTAGTCGTTCCTGATCGATGTTTACCTGAATTTGTTCTTCCAGTCCACCACTGATCTTTACAGAAGCTACTCCTTCAGATGATTCCAGATTCTTTTTCAGAATTTCATCGGAAATAATTCGGAGTTGCTTTAATCGGGCTATTGCTGCCGGATCATTAAGATCTTCATCAGGTTCAATAAATGAGGCCAGATCAACTTTTCTATCATCAATACTGTCAGAATTTTCCTTTTCTCCGTCATCGTAATATAATGCATATCTTATAATTGGATCTAAAGTCGGATCAAAACGAAGCGTTACCGGCTTTTTGGCTTGCAGGGGAAGTTGAATAGCATCCAGTTTTGCGATTACATCCAAATTGGCAATATCCATGTTGGTTCCCCAGGCAAATTCGAGAACAACATCAGATTGTCCCGCTCTGGAAATTGAACGAACCAGCTTAACGCCTTTAACAACTCCAACTGCTTCTTCAATCGGTTTTGAGATAAGGTTTTCAACTTCAATAGGAGCGGCTCCTTCAAACTCAGTGCGAACAGTAAGAGTTGGATAACTGAGATCCGGAAGCAGGTTTACATTCAGGCGCGAAAGTGAGACAATTCCGAATAACAGAATCGCCACTGTAAACATCGAAATGGTTACTTTTCGCTTTACGGAGAAATCTATGAGTTTCATATCGGAGTTCCTCTTAGCTGCGAACTACATTAACTTTTGCGCTGTCTTTCAGGCTTCCCTGTCCGGTAGTTACAACTACTTCACCGTCTTCAAGTCCTTCCAGGATCTCGATATTGCTTCCGTTCACATATCCTGTTTTAATGATCTTTTTGTAAGCGAGTGAGTCTCTGACTACAAAGACCGTTTGAGTTTCATCCTCTGACATCACCGCAACTTTAGGGATCATTTTTGTGCTGAGTCTGGTGTCATAAACAATTTTGACTCTGCCAAACATACCCGGCTTTAGTTTGTCGCTTTTTTCATCAATGACAACGGTCACTTTGAATGTTCCCGTTGTTGGATCAACGATTGGGCTTATTCTTTCAACATGAGCTTTAAATGACTGTCCTGGTAATGCATCTACTTTGATTTCCGCAGGCTGGTTCTTGTTGATCTTAGCCATTTCATGCTCAGGTACATATAGAATTGCTTGTAAGGGATCGAAATCAGTTACCCGATAAACATTTTGATCTGTACCGATCATATTTCCTTTTTTGATCAGCCTTTCAGAAATAACCCCACTTATTGGTGACTTGATGGAAGTATATTCCTGATTTAGTTTTGCAAGCTCATAAGCTGATTTTTGAGCTTCATACTCAAATTGCTTGTTTTGATATTCTTCTACTGAAATGGCTTGTTTATCGTACAATTCCTTACTTCTCTTGAAGTCGTTGTACAAACGGTCCATATTAGATTTGGCTCTTTCAGCTTCAATTCTATACTGTTCGTCTTCAATCCTGGCAATTACTTGTCCGGCTTTAACTCTGTCGCCCTCTTCAACTAAAACCTGATTTATAATGCCTCTGACCTTAGCCACAACTAAAGCTTCTTGTTCGGCTTCTAAAGTTGCTGTATTTGAGTAGTAAGCAGAAATATCACCACGGGATACGGTAGTTGCTTCTACGGGGATAACCACGATTTCTTCATCGTCACCATTTTCATCATTATTGTTTCCTTCGTTTCCGCAAGCTGAAAGTGTAAGGAGTAATGCTGCGGATAAATAGCCAAGTTGTTTAATTTTCATAATAAAAAAGCGTTTGAATTGATTACAAACGCTTAGACGACACAGAAAAGAAGATGTTACAAGGCAAAGAAAAAAGGGTAGAGTCTTTTGCCAATCTGTTGAACCAAATCCGCAGAACCTGAAGGATCTGCTGGTTTAAATTGCTTTGATCTGAATCAAAGACCTTTAACTAGGAGGACGTTTACGTCCGTGTTCGTGTTTAGATATTAATATTAGTCTGGAATCCTGAACCAAATCCGCAGAATCTAAAGGATCTGCTAATTTAATTGCTTTGATCGAAATCGATAAGGTTTAAGCTAGGAGGCGTTTACGCCCGTGTTGGTGTTTAGTTTTAACTTTTGAAGTACTCAGACTTATTTCTTCTTTTTAAAAACAATGTTACCGTAATACGCTGTAGCCGAACCTTTTGAGTTGTCAGAGTCAGTCATTATAGCAACGCCAGTTATATTTTTAGGCTCTTCTTCAAAGGCTTCTTTATAAGAATCATAAACATTAGCTGTGGAAGTAATCCAGGTGCCTGCTTTATCATTGCCTGATTCAGTAGCAACCATATGTACCCAATTTGTGAATACGTTTTCCTGAACTCTGCCGATCTTTGCTTTATTTGCCCAAACGTAGTTCATCGAACGAAGCGGAATATCAAAACTGGTGAACGTTTTCATAGTCCCGTATTTGATTCTTTCACCGAATGGGAGATCTTTTCTGCTGTATTCATAGGTGATATAGATCCGAGCGGTATAGTCATCCCCGTCTTTTTCTGTCATATCTCCATTTTCCAATACGCCATCAATTTTCCATTGCCATTCGATGATGGGGTATTCTCTGGGATCAATATCTATCAAATATTTCCATCCGGAAGCGGAATTATTACTTACTGCTTTAATGTGAGGAATATCACCATCTGTGACTAAAGTGTATTCCGTCCAGTCCTTTTTGGGAAGTGTAAGTCGCTGCCATTTGTTACCATCTGCATCTTCATCAAATTCAGCAGGATTAAAACTAGTGATCGGGATTACAAGAGAATCCTGAGCAGCAGTAAAAGAGCTTAAAAAAGCTATAAGTAAAAAAGTTGTTATAAATGATCTCATCAGATCTGTAATTAATTAAAAATTCTTATCTGTTAATGAATACGAACTATATATCATATCAGTTTTCTTTCTCTGTAACCTAAGGTAGACAAGGAATGTTCATCCAACATCACAAATGTGTAAAAAGAGAGTTATCAATATTCAACAACCAACAGTCAACAACCAATACCCAATAACAAAGTTCACAATTGAATGTTGGATATTGGACATTGAATATTCCATATACAGGGGGTTGTTTGTGATTTGATCTGTTTGTAATTTAAAAGTCAACGGTGTTGGTTTTAGAAACAAGTTCGTTTCTGAATTAAAAGGGAATTCCGTGAATCTGAATCTTCAGCTAAATCGGAAGCTGTTCCCGCAACTGTAATCCTTTTCGGCAATAGCCGGAACCGCAGCCTCACCTTTGCCACTGATCAATAGGATCGGGAAGGCGCTGCACAAGGAAAGCCAGGAGACCTGCCAATACGTAAATTTTTCATAGCATCTTTCGGGAAAAAAGATCTAAGAATTATTACATGAGGTTTATAACCCTTTTTATAGCTGTTTCACTTTGGCTTTCTTCAAATGTATCGGCACAGGTTGTCTCTGATACTCTGGAAATGAAAGAGATCACGGTTACGTCCACCCGCTACAGAATTCCTGTTATTAAGCAACCAAGTCATACTGTATTGATTGATTCAGTACAATTAGCAAATACAAATGGGCAATCACTTGGTGAAGCACTAAGCCGATATTCTTCTATTTTTGTTCGTTCGAATGCTCCGGGAGCTGTTTCTTTGGCTTCATTCAGAGGTTTTGGAGGAGAACAAACCCGGGTACTTTGGGAAGGCATGCCGATCAATCATTCAATGCTAGGTGTGCTCGATCTTTCCTTAATCAGGTCAGGAGCATTTTCTTCAGTTGAAGTCAGTTCAGGTTCGGGAAGTTCAACTTATGGCAGTGGCATCAGTGGATCAGTATCATTGGCTTCTTCGATAAATTCCGGACAATTCTCTGCAGGACAATCAATAGGTTCCAACTCTAATTATATCACATTCGGGAATATCGGATTTGAAACCGGGAACTGGACACTGGGTTTAGGTGGGTCAATTCAGGAAAATGAGAACGACTACAGATATTACGACAGAAATACGGAGCAGGAAGAAAATCGAAGGCATGCAACTTTTGATAACGATCAGTTTCAGCTACAAGCCGGGTGGAACAAAGAAGGAAAAAGGTTTCAGTCAAAATTCTGGTATCTGAAATCAGATCATGAAATTCCCGAAAATGTATTCGTCGGATCCGGAACTTCCAGACAATATGATTCGGCCTATCGTTGGGTAAATTCATTTCATTTCAGAACGGGGAATGTGCAACACGGAATAAAATCCTATCTGGCACAAACCGAACTCGACTATTTTGATCCGAACAGGAATATTGAAAGTATAAGTACAGGAAGAGAGTGGAATAATGAGTGGACTGCAACTGTTTACGTTTCGTCTGCGGTATCATTCACTAATATTACATCAGCTTATTTTACAGAAGTAAAGACCAATAATTACACTGAGAAGAAATACAGAAATCTTGCAAGTGAGCAGTTGATGGCTGAAATATCACCAACTAAGGCTCTGGGAATTTTTCCCACCATTAGAATAGATCATTATTCTGATTTTGGAGCAGCGGTGAGTCCTTCGCTTGGAATCAACTATCAGATCATCGAAGATGAAATATACTTTCATTCACTGGTTTCAAGGAACTTCAGAGCTCCTACCTTTAATGATCTGTACTGGCCACAAGGCGGTAATGAAGACCTGAAGCCGGAAACTGCAATTTTAACAGAAGCCGGAATTGGAATAACAGATCAGTGGAAAAATGTTGGAGATCACAACCTTACTTTTTTCAGAATGGATATTTCGAATGGGATTAAATGGAATCCCGGAGGTGGAACTTTCTTCAGGGCTCAGAATTATCTGTCACTGTTAAGTTATGGAGTAGAATGGACTGCTTTCAAAGAAATTGAATTGGGAACTTATAAACTCAGCTATTCTCAATCTTCGAGTTACACAAGATCTACAATTGATGAAGCCAGATTTGATGGCGATGCGGCTGTCGGTGACCAACTTCCATATGTGCCGAAATGGAAATCCTCGGGTTCAATTTCAGTGAGCAGGGGAGGTTTGAGAACATCAGTACACGGCAACTGGGTTTCAGAAAGATACTCCACGGAACAAAACGACATTCGAGATCCTGAGCCGTCTTACTTCGTGCTGGATGCATCGATTAACTATTCTAAAACCATCAGGAAAACACAAGTCGATCTTAGTGTGCAGGTGAATAATATTCTTGATGAGAAATACGAAGTGGTACGTCTGTATCCACAGCCCCTCAGAAATTTTTTAATAACACTAACTATAAAACATAAAAAAAGTAACTAATGAAAAGACCACTGCTAATTGCGTCTGCAATATTAATATCCCTAACCACAGCTTGTGATAAAAGTGATTCGGACTCAGGAACCACTTTGAACGGAGTATTTGTTCTGAATGAAGGAAATTTTGGACAAGCCAATGCAAGTATCACCACTTATGATCCTGTAACAGGCGAAGTGTCTCAAAACCAATATGAGAATGAAAATGGTTCACCAATCGGAGATATACTTTACAGCGCTACGGAAATAGGAGATCGTTTATATCTGGTTGTAAATAATTCCAGCAAAATTGAAGTGGTGGATAAGGAAACATTGACAAAGATAGCGACGATCAGAATAGCGAATGAAGCCAGTCCCAGAGAACTGGTTCAGGTCAGCGAAGCCAAAGCATATGTTACAAATCTTTATGGGAATTCAGTTTCCGTGATCGATCTGGAAACCAATGAAGAAGCTTCCATTATTGCAGTAGGATCAAACCCTGAGGGAATAGCTGTTGTTGGCGAGCGGGCTTATGTGGCAAATAGCGGATTTGGTAATGGCAATACACTCAGCGTAATAAATACAGCTACAGATGAAGTTACCGGAACCATTACGGTAGGTGATAATCCTGTAAGTATTTTGAAGCAAGACAACGATCAGTTATGGGTAGTTTGTGCAGGAGCTTACGGCGACTTCAGCGACCCAAACGATGACACTCCCGGAATGATCTATGTGATCAATGGTACAACAGCTGAAGTAGTAACTAGTTTTGAAGTTGGTGGACATCCCGGCGATTTGGTAATCAATGATCTGGATGATATTGCTTACCTCATGAATGGTGATGTAATGAGTATTGATATGAATACTTTTGAAGTTATGGATTCAGCATTTATAGAAAAGAATTTTTATTCATTAGGGTTTTCCACATCGGATGAAGGTCAATTTATTTGGGGGGCTGATGCCAAGAATTTTGCCCAATCCGGGTTAGCAATTCAATACAATCTAAACGGTGTAAAAGTAGACAGTTTTCCAACAGGAATTATTCCGGGGGCATTTTATTTTTCAGCGGAATAAGCAGTTCAAGTTAATCTATTGTAAAAAAATTCAGATTAAATTGTTGGATATTTTTAACTATAAAATTCAATAAATAATATTAACTAATATGTAAAATTTCATGATTTATTTATTAATATTATAATATATAAATTGAATTTAATTATAATACAAATGTGGATAACTTTTAATTCGTGAATTAACAAAAAGCTTTCTTTAACAGTATATAAGGAAAGCTTTTTTTATTTTATTGGTGATTTATTATTCAGATTAACCTTAAAAAAAATCATTAATAACACTGCTTTTTTCGAGAGAATTAATCTGGTAATTGTTAATGTGGATAAGTGCTTCTTTTTGTGGAAAAGTAATTCAGATTTAACTTGCTCACTCCAAGCCTCACATCTATATTAAATCTCACTTCTAAAGGAGAATAGGCTCCTGGCTTAAAGGTTTAACCTACTCTATCAGCCCGAAGACATGAAGAAGATTTTAGCAATGAAAAAACGGAGAAATAAATGAAATTTACGCGCTTCTATACTCAAGCGGATTGGAAGACCCCATACGACTCAATGAAATTTGAATCCCGAACTTCGGAAATCAAGAACCCGGATGGTTCACAGGTTTTCCATATGTCTGACGTTCAGGTTCCTGATAGTTGGTCTCAGGTTGCAACAGATATTATAGCGCAAAAATATTTCCGTAAAGCAGGAGTGCCGGCTAAGCTTAAAAAAGTTTCTGAGAAAGGAGTGCCTAAATGGTTGCAAAGATCAGAAGCTGATTCGAAAGCCTTGAAAGAGCTGGACGAGAAAGATAGATTTTCGCATGAAGTGGATAGTCGTCAGGTTTTCAGTAGACTGGCGGGTTGTTGGACGTATTGGGGTTGGAAGCACGATTACTTTGATTCAGAGGAAGACGCGAAAGTATTTTATGATGAGTTGTGCTATATGCTTGCAAACCAAATGGCGGCACCGAATTCTCCGCAATGGTTTAATACAGGGTTGAACTGGGCGTATGGAATTAACGGACCGGCTCAGGGACATTACTATGTTGATGCAAAGACAGGTAAGCTTACAAAATCAAAAGATTCCTACACACATCCGCAACCACATGCTTGTTTCATCCAGAGTGTAGATGATGATTTGGTGAATGAAGGAGGGATCATGGATCTGTGGGTTCGTGAAGCTCGTCTTTTCAAGTATGGATCCGGAACAGGAAGTAATTTCTCCAATATCCGAGGAGCAAATGAACCTTTAAGTGGTGGTGGTAAATCATCCGGATTAATGAGCTTCCTGAAAATTGGTGACAGAGCAGCAGGAGCGATCAAGTCCGGTGGAACAACTCGTCGTGCTGCTAAAATGGTTACTCTTGATCTGGATCACCCGGATATTGAAGAGTACATCAACTGGAAAGTTCAGGAAGAGCAAAAAGTTGCGGCATTGGTTTCCGGTTCAAAGATCACGCAAAAGCATTTAAAAGATATTATCAAGTTGTGCCATACTCCTGTTGAGATCGAAGGCAGAACTTTTAACGGCGCAATGAGTCGCGATCCGCTGAAGAATAAAGAGCTTGGAAAAGTAATTCGTCAGGCAAAACGTGATCAGGTTCCACTGAACTATATTGAGCGTGTAATTCAGTTAGCAGCTCAGGGCGTTACAGATATTAAGTTTGATACTTACGACACTGACTGGAATTCAGAAGCGTATGCAACTGTAGCCGGACAAAATTCTAATAACTCCGTTCGTGTTCCGAATGCATTTATGCAGGCGGTTAAAGACGACGGACAGTGGAATCTTATCTGGAGAGTTGAAAAAGCAAAAGCGAAGAAAGAAAATCGCGAGCCGGAACCAATGAAAGTGATTGAAGCAAATGATCTTTGGGATCAGATTGCTTACGCAGCCTGGGCTTCAGCAGATCCGGGAACTCAATATCATGACACCATCAACGAATGGCACACTTGCCCGGAAGATGGCGAGATTAAAGCAAGTAATCCTTGCTCTGAGTATATGTTTCTGGATAACACAGCGTGTAATTTGGCTTCTCTTAATTTGATGAAGTATTTC
This sequence comes from Balneola sp., assembly GCA_017643645.1. Lineage (GTDB taxonomy): Bacteria > Bacteroidota > Rhodothermia > Balneolales > Balneolaceae > Balneola. The sequence continues at coordinate 277,321 of JAEPNB010000004.1, read as the reverse complement.
AAAGATGAAGAATGCACTACATTTGATGTTGAGTCAATTAGCTATGCTTCAAGAATCTGGACAACCGTCCTTGAGATCTCAGTGTTGATGGCTCAGTTCCCATCTAAAGAAATTGCAGATCTGTCATACGTATTCAGAACGTTAGGTCTTGGATATGCAAATATCGGAGCCGCTTTAATGGTTCAGGGAATTCCTTATGATAGTGATGAAGGAATAGCAACAGCCGGAGCCATCACTTCGATAATGCATATGAAAGCGTATGAAACCAGTGCTGAAATGGCTGGTGAATTAGGTGCTTTTAAAGGTTACGAAAGAAACAAAGAGCATATGCTTCGCGTGATGAGAAATCACAGAAGAGCAGCTTACAATGCTGATCCTAAAGAGTATGAAGGATTAACGGTTAAGCCGATGGGAATCGATGCTACAATTTGTCCTGATTACCTGCTAAAAGCAGCTAAAGAAAACTCAGATCGTGCTGTGGCACTTGGTGAGAAAAACGGATACAGAAATGCTCAGGTAACGGTACTTGCACCAACCGGAACTATTGGTCTGGTTATGGATTGTGATACTACCGGAGTTGAGCCTGATTTCGCATTGGTGAAATTCAAGAAACTTGCAGGCGGTGGTTATTTTAAGATCATCAACCAAAGTGTACCGAAAGCTTTAAAGACATTAGGCTATTCTGCAAAAGAGTCCAAAGCTATTATCGATTACGCTAAAGGCGCAGCTAGTTTAGATGGTTGCCCACATGTGAATCCTGAGACACTAAAAGCGAAAGGATTTACCGATGAAAAACTGGAAGCTGTTGAAGCAGCACTGCCAAGTAGTTTTGATATAAAGTTTGCTTTCAACCAGTGGACACTCGGCGAAGATTTCTGCAAAGATGTTCTTGGAATTAGTGAAGAACAACTAAGCGATGTTACTTTTGATATGCTGCGTCACTTAGGATTCAGCCGCGAGCAGATCACTGAAGCAAACGATTATGTTTGTGGTACTATGACAGTGGAAGGAGCTCCTTATTTAAAAGATGAGCACCTAGCTGTTTTTGATTGCGCAAATAAATGTGGTAGAACAGGAACAAGATTTATTTCAGCTCGTGGTCACATCAGAATGATGGCAGCAGCACAACCGTTCTTGTCCGGAGCGATTTCAAAAACCATCAACCTTCCGAACGAAGCTACCATCGAAGACATGAAAGATGCGTATATGCTTTCGTGGGAAATGATGTTGAAAGCAAATGCGCTTTATCGTGACGGTTCAAAATTAAGTCAGCCGCTGAACAGTTTGGCTGATGTATTTGAAGAATTAGAAGATGAAGAAGAGGATACCGCAGATGGATCAACAACAGCAGAACAAGACAAAGTTGTTGAAGTTGCAGAACGAATTATTCATAAATATTTAGCTCGTCGCCAAAGACTTCCATTCAGAAGAGAAGGATATACTCAGAAAGTTAAGATTGGTGGACAAAGCGTTTATCTGAGAACCGGTGAGTACGAAAACGGTCAGCTTGGTGAGATCTTTATTGATATGCACCGTGAAGGAGCCGCATTCAGAAGTTTACTGAACTGTTTTGCAATTTCGATCTCTCTTGGTTTACAACACGGAGTGCCGTTAGAAGAATTCGTGGATGCTTTTGTATTCACCAAGTTCGAGCCAAGCGGAATGGTTACCGGAAACCCTCATGTGAAAATGAGTACTTCAGTAATCGATTATATCTTCCGTGAATTAGCGGTTGCTTACTTAGGTCGTGAAGATTTAGCTCACGTACCGGCAGACGAGATCTCAACCAGAGATTTGCGTCCAACGCCCGGCGGTGAAGTAGTGGAAACCACCAAAACTGTTGCAAAAGCTCCGGTTGCAGAACCGCAGAAGCAAACAGTGGATGCAGTTGCACCACAGGCTAAAGCAAAATCAGCTTCCAGTTACGAAACTGATTACGAAAAGGCGAAGCAACTGGGTTATACCGGTGATGCTTGTCCGGAATGTGGTAGTATGACGATGGTTCGAAACGGAACGTGTATGAAGTGTATTACTTGCGGTTCAACTTCGGGTTGTAGTTAAAAGTTGGGGCGGATGGCAATCCGCCCTTTACTAAGAATTTCTTTCATGGAGAACAGGATAAACCCTGACCTGCGGAATGTGGGTCGGGGTTTTTTGTAGATTAACCACAGAGGGCATGGAGAAAATTAGGATACCGAATAATGAAAAGAAGAATATTGAATGATGAAGTAAGTTTTTGGTCTGATAAATAAAGCTCTTCTGTTCGGTTTTTTGAAGAAATTAAAATAAAAACAGGAGCTTGAGATAAGGAAGAAAAGAGTCATTCACTTGACCAGAAAATATAAAACAAGCCTCTGTGTTCTCTGTGGTTACAACAAATACTCAACTTCATTTTTGTTTAATAACTCCACAAACTCTTTGAAGTCTAGGCTGAATGCCGTTAAGTCTGACATGTTGTTGTCTTAGAGTTTCAAGTGCTGTAAGTCGTTCTTCTGCAGTTTTAGATAACCAATATGTACGATCATTCGAAGAACTAAAAATTCAATTACAGAACTACGGTAAAACTTCACATTCAAATCCTTTGTTGTGAACGGTATCCATTATATCGGAGGTTGTGGCTTGTTTTGTTTCAACTCTCAAAACTTTATCGCAATCGTCCAGATCCACGGTAATTCTTCCTTTTGGATGTAATTGCAGTAATTGATCGATAATTAATTTGGCTTCCTTGGGGGTATCAATATCTGTCTTAAATACTTTTACCATTTATTTACTGATAGTTTTTAGTTCTGTATTTTCTGAATGATATCTTTTAATTGGTGTACATGTCGCTGTGTATGAATCGTATTGAACCCGATCCACTCCAAACGGGTAAACGGACCATATTCCGGAATTTCAAAATCCTTACAAATTTTAGACAGGTCTTTGGTAAGAATAATATCCTTTTGTGAAGCAATACGTTTATCTAAACCATCTATTAAAATTTCTTTCTTAATAGGTTTGGTTGAAGGAAGTATCTCTTTTGGGGAATCCATTTTGATCGAAAAATCCAGGAAGAGCTTTTCAATTTCAGGTAGTTTCTCATCCGGTGCCCGATCAGCATCTTCAACAGTACCGGTAAGTATTTCCATTACACTATAAGATCGATATAAATGATCCCCGAGTTGACCTGCTGTCCAGCTATTTTCGAAAGGAGGGATGTTCAGTTGCTCTTCAGTTAGAGAGGAAAGCAATTCGAGTAGCTCACTTGTAGCTTTATCAAATTTATTTAAGACTTCTGTTTTCATATCTAAACGTTTTCTGAAAGGACTTTCAATTTCTTTAAGGCATTTTTCCACATTTCGGTAAACATTTCTTCAAACTCATCTAAAATATCCATATCGATCGATAGCTTGGTTTTCCCTTTGACCTCTTCAAAAGTATAGTTCTCAAAAGCCGGAGCCCACTTTTTTGCATCCTCACTTTCAGTGTCTTCTATTCCGTCTTGTATGATACCTATATGTTCTAGCGAGATGAACTCATGAGGTCGTAATTCGGCAATGATGGAAACCATTCCGGTTCCTTCAGGGTCGAGAAAGAGCATTTTTTCTCCCTGTTTCCAACTTCCTTCGTAATGCGAACCTTCTGCAAAAGCGCTCGTCCATTTCCTGTACGTATCATCTTCAAGCATGACATTCCATACGGTTTCCGGAGATGCATTTATAGTGATTTCTGAGTGAATTTTCTTCATGGTATTCTTCATTTTATGTTGAACAGTTTTAAAGTCAAATATTCTTCAGATTACAAATGGGCAAGTATATTGACGAGTTTACCAAACGGATCACGGACAAAATACCGACGAACTCCCCAGGGTTCATCAACAGGTCCATATTCAATTTTGAATCCTTTCTTTTTCATACGTTCAAATATTAGGTCTACATCATCAACTTCAATAGATAGATCAGGAACAGGTGTTTCTGAGCCGCCTTCTGTCATAAAACTGATTTGAACTTTTGATTTCTTGTTCGAGCCATAGGTTGCAATAAATCCGAGATCCATAAGCTGTTCAAGACCAAGAATGTCTTGATAAAAGATTTTGGCAGTTGAAATATCCTGCGTTTGTATATTTGTAACGATTCTTTTTACAGATGACATAATGATTACTTTTTCATTTCTGGATTATAATTTCAGTCTTTCTACTTTCCGCTATAAAACACATTAAACTTATGTCCATCTAAATCGGAAAAGCCACATCCGTACCATTTTTCCATAATTACTTGGGGTTCACTGAAAACCGTTCCTCCGGCTTTTTTAACTTCTTTTGCCCATTCATCAACTTCTTCCTTACTATCTGCTGAAAGAGTGAACATGACCTCGTTTCCCTTAGACAGGTCTGCAAGTTCTCCCTCAAGGCTCCACTTCAGACGTTCTTTTTTAAAAAAATGAATAACGAAATCGTCTTCACCCACCAGAAAACTGGTTAATTCTTCTGTAGTGTGATTAGGACCATTTGCTCTGAACCCTATTTTCAGATAAAAGTCTCGGGTTTTTTCAACATCTTCGACAGCTAAATTAGCCCAGATTTTCTTAGTGTTCATTATGTCTGAATTTAGATTCTGATTCTGATTACTATTCTTTTTAAGATCTACTTTCCTTCATAATTCACCATCCAGCGAATACCAAAAGGGTCGGAACACATACCAAAATATTCAGCCCATTCCGTTTTTTGAAGAGGCATTTCTATCTGTCCTCCTTCTGAGATATTATCAAAAAGTTGCTTTGCTTCTTCAGGGCTTTCAGGTTCCAGATTAATATAAAAGTCATTTCCTCTTTGAAAGGATTCTCCCCAGGAACCTACAGCATCTGATCCCAAAAGGAGTGTTTCTGCGCCAATAGGCAAGGTAACATTGGCTATCTTATTCAGATCATCGCCGGTAACTCCCATGTTATCATCCATATCTTTAAAACGAATAATATCTAATTCTCCACCAAATACACTCTGGTAAAAATTGAAAGCTTCTTCAGCGTTGCCTTTAAAGTTGAGGTAAGGATTTACAGATTTCATGCGAATTGAGTTTAGTTATTGATTGGTTTTATTTTCTATCTACTTCGTAGTTTAGTTCAGTTACACCACAAGAAAATTGTCTGGTTGCAGGTAATAGTTTTAGTTTGGTTTTTTCTTGGTTCTTCACAAATAGAGGAATGCCTTGCCCAAGAATGACCGGATTAACAAACAGCCAGTAACCGTCAATTAAGTTTTGTTGAGTAAGTGAATGTGTTGCTTTTGGGCTACCAAAAAGCAAGATTTCATTACCGGACTCTTGCTTTATTTGATTTAGTCTGTCCGAAAGGTTGTCGCTAATAATTGTTGTATTAGGTAAGTCCACATCTTCCATTGTTCTTGACAAAACAACTTTATGGACTTTTTTATACCACCTTGAATGTTCAATGTCGTGCTTAGTTGCATTCGGTTTGTCTGCTGCAGTAGGCCAGTAACTTTCCATCATTTCATAAGTTACACGTCCATATAATGCAGTGTCACCTTCACTTATCCGCTTACCAACATGGTCAAATATTTCCTGATCAACTTTGATCCAGTCCATTTCTCCGGTAGGTCCCGCTACAAAACCGTCAAGCGATATGTGCATGAATGAAATTATTTTTCTCATATGATTATATGTATTTATTTATTCGTTACTGAATGTATTCAACTATTATAACATCAAAAAATGCATTGTGTAAGGTGTAAATACGCCAATCTTGAGGGTTGATTGCGACATAGAGCTTGTATAGATTTATACAAATCCTACCAAACTATCAGTTGAACATGAGACATGTATCTATACTTATACCACGCGGACACACCAGTTTAGTAAATATAGCCGGAGCGCATCAGATCTTTTCTCAGGTAAATGGGATTGCTCAGCAAATGGGTAGAGACGCTGTTTTTGATGTTCATCTGGTAGGGCTGGAAAAAGAGATTCCACAATCAACCGGTTTCTTTACTTCAAGCCCTGACCTGCTGGTAAGCGAAGTCGAAAAAACAGATCTGATCATAATTCCCGCTATTCATGATGATACTGAAACCGGACTGGAGCAAAACAAAGAGTTAGCGCCATGGGTAATAGATCAATATAAAAATGGGGCAGAGGTAGCCAGCTTTTGTATAGGAGCTTTTTTTCTGGCTTCTACGGGATTACTGGATGGAAAACAATGTGCCACACATTGGCTACATGCCGGAAAGTTCAAACAGATGTTTCCAAAAGTGCATTTAGTAGATGACAAAATTATGACTTCAGAAGATGGAATTTATACAAGTGGTGGCGCTTATTCCTTTTTGAATTTAATTCTCCATTTGATCGAAAAGTACGCCGGCAGGGAAATGGCGATATTCATTTCTAAAGCTTTTTCTATTGACATCGACAGAAACAGCCAGTCAGCATTTATGATATTCCAAGGGCAAAAAGACCATGAAGACAAGGAAGTAATTGCGGTACAGGATTTCATCGAAAATAATTATGAAAACACCATCCGTGTCGATGAGCTGGCAGAAAAAGTGGCGCTGAGTCGTCGTACTTTGGAACGCAGGTTTAAGAAGGCAACAAGTAACACAGTAAGTGAATATATCCAGCGAGTGAAAGTTGAAGCTGCAAAACGGGATTTTGAGACCAGCCGAAAAAATGTAAATGAAGTCATGTATCAGGTCGGGTATTCTGATACCAAGTCATTCAGAAATACATTCAAAAAGATCACAGGGCTAACCCCAATTGATTACAGAAACAAGTTTAATCATGAAGCGGCAGTTGCTTAATGATTGGTAAAAATCTAATTCACCAGAATATCCTTCATCACTTTTTCTGTGATCTCATCACATTTACTAAAGCCGAATTCCAGAATATTTTGATCGATCGACAGATCAAATAAATGCTCTTTGATCATAGTGCGAGCACGGTGTACACGAACTTTCACGTTTGACTCAGTAATATCTAAACAATGCGAAATTTCTTTAACACTCATTCCTTCCGCTTCCTGCATTATGAAAGGAGCTCGGTATTTTGGTTTAAGCTGATCAACGGCTTTTTCCAGTAATACAACAGCTTCTTTTTGGATCATTTTTCTTTCAGGATTAAGTTCTTGGATATGATCAGCTTTGAACGATTTTTGAGTCGAAACCGAGACTGAATGATCGATCAGATTAAACGTTTTTTTAAAGGAATTGAGGCGGGCAAGGGCTTCGTTGATGCCTATTCTTATTAGCCAGGTAGAGAATTTTGATTCATGGTTAAACTGAGATAGTTTTTCAAATGCTTTCAGATAGGTTTCCTGCATGGCGTCTTTAACATCCATCTCATTTTTCAAGTATCCGCGTAAAACTCTGAACAGCTTTTGATTATTTCTCCTCACCAAAATCTCATAGAGTTCTTTCTCTCCATTCAGAATGCGTTTAACTATCTCATTATCTGAAAAGTTGTAAGTAGTGTGATCTTGAATTCTAAGTGTTTTCATAAAGTCTTTTTCACATTAGATGAAATATCAGTTAAGTGGTTACAAAAAAAAATGTAACCGGAATTCAATTTTTCAATCTAAAGGGTAAATGCGAACCAAAGCATAACACAAAACAACATAATTATGAATTCAAATACTACTCAAATCCAATCGATACTTAAATATACTTACGGGATCGTGCCTATAGTGGCAGGTTTAGATAAGTTTACCAACATTTTAACCGATTGGACACACTATCTGGCTCCGTCTGTTATTGAAATTCTTCCTTTTGAAGCATCCACATTCATGATGATAGTAGGAGTGATTGAGATCGTTGCAGGAGCTTTGGTCTTTTATAAAGTAAAAGAGGGAGCTTATTTAGTAATGGCCTGGTTAATCGCTATTGCATTGTCTTTGTTGCTTACATGGCACTATGTAGATGTAGCAGTAAGAGATCTTGTAATGGCTGTAGGAGCTTTTAGCTTGGCAAAACTTTCAGAAACGAAGTCAGAACTCGAGGATTAAATAATATATGAGCACCACTCGTAGCTTAAAAGGAGTGGTGTTCATATTCCTGTTTAAAGCAGAATCAAATAAGTAAGCTTCACAATTGCAGTCTCATTATTCAGGATAAAATCCCTGTTCGGATCAAAAAGAACTTCATTATCACCGGTAATGTGATATGAAGTGTTGAATACAAAAAACAGATCACTTCCCGGAGTATGAATCCAATCAACACGTAAGTTTGCTTGTATGTCCCGGGAAAAGTTATCGTATTGAATCAGTGTTTTGGTGAATAGTTTTCTGCTGAATGCTCCTAAAATAGACATTGAAACAGTTGTAGCATCAAATTCTCCGTTATTTACAGGTAGATCTATTATAGAATGATTGATGTGGCCTTCAAGTGTAAGATGCTGAGATTGTCTCAAGCCAAATCCACCACTTATGTCCGTTCTGTTTCCATTGTAAAATTCACCAAATTCTATGCCTGCATTAGCAAATAACCTTCTACTTGAATCTGTTTCGCCGTTTATTTGAAAACGATTAAAGGTATAATCTCCGGCCTGAATTGTAGTATTTGGGCGAATGGGGAATGGGGCAAATAATCGTTCGAATTGATTGCTGAATTCCATCGACAATCGGTCTCTTCTTTGAAACTCTACAGTGCTTTCAAACTCAAATTCAGTCGATTGCTTTACACCATCCTGACCTTCTATATAGTCGTATAGCCCACTGATAATAATTCTGTTAATGGTTTTAACACCTGGAATTTTGGGATTATAATTTCCTCGAACATCATACTGACGCATATCACGTCGCCGAACAAAGCCTAACACCGGATTATAGTTAATTCCTACATTGGTATAAGAAATTTGTGCTGAGTACAGATCATTTCTAAATCGGAGAGAAGCATGTCCTGCAGCATCATTAAAGAGTTCCTGATCGTCCCATACATTCGTAAACCAGGCATTAAATAAACTTGCACTGCCAAAGCGATATTGAGTATCAAATCCTAACGCTCGATTGTAGTCGTTGCCGATCTGTGTATTAGTAAATATAGCACCGGCTGTGGCTCTTGGGAAAATATCATTACGAAAACGAACCACCGTGTTATTCGTTGAATTAGATCCCAGAAAGTCCTTCATTTCACTTCCGGTTTCTATGTTTAATGCCCCGATGGATGTTTTTCCTACTTGACCGGTCATACGGGCACCTGCGAGAATTTCATTTGTTAATCCAATTCTTCTGGAAAAATAAGTTTGGGTGCTGCGTAAATTCCCATGTTCAAAAAGTCCGGATCTTTCTAAAAAGAATTCTCTTTTTTCTGGGAAGAAAAGGTTAAATCGAGTAAGATTAAGCTGAACATTATCTGATTCAACCTGAGCAAAATCAGTATTTACTGTAAGGTCTAAAGTCAGGTTAGAAGAGATCCCGTATTTGATATCAACACCAATATCTTCTGTGTATTCTACATTAGTATCTTCATTAGCCAGATCGGGACGAATTTCCTGAGCTCCACCTATTACGTATGGCTTGATCTCTAAATTTTTACCTCTGTTTATATCTTTAATGCCTGTTAGTTTCCCGTATTGAGATACAGCAGCTAAGGAAGTAAAATTCCCATATTCTAAACCAATTCTTGGCCAAAGAACGCGTTCGTTTTTCCGATTTATAGTTCTCGATAGCATAATACCGAAATTCAGCTCCTCATCATCCGGAAACCTCAGTTGTCTAAAGGGAATGGAAACTTCTAAGGTCCAGCCCTGATCGTCAATAATAGTTTCGCTTATAAATACTGCATCCCAGGAAAAACTGGTTATGGTGAGACGTTCATCCGTGATGGTAGCATCATCCTGAGTTCCCAAAGCATTCATTTCAAACAGGTATGCGTTCCTTCCGTCACCAAATGTATCCAAGCCAATATATGCGTGATCATCCCGATCATTTCTGCCTCCACGTTCGAGATTTTTTGCTCTAATCAACTCAGGATTTTTATCATAAAATCGAAAAGCGAAATAAAGGTTATCTCTGTCATAAGCGATACGCACTTCAGAATCCTCAGTAGCCGGTTTTCCATCATTTGGCCAAACCTGAATAAAATTGGTAATAGGAGTAATAGTTGTCCAGACAAAGTCGCTGATATCGCCATCTATATCAGGCGCTTCATTTATAAATACCGCTCTGATTTCATTTTCAGGGTTTGCCGTTTGTTGAGAATATAAAGCTGATGTGGTAATAGCGATATATGCAAGGAAGCCAAATCTGATTCTAAACCTTTTCATGGTGTGTGATTAAAGAGTATGGTCACTAACTTTTACGAACTAATTCTTAGCAGATATATAAAAAATCGAATTGGAGCAATTCCCTTTACAACTTGTTTCATCTCGTTATCAATAATTTACACCGGCATCAAACAGAGATTATTGTATTAAGAATTAAGATTACAAAACTTCAGCTACCATATTCACTTATTTTAATAATCCGGTCAACCATATTGAGCAAAATATTATGTTCATTGAAGTAACCGAATACATTTGTATAAGCTACGATAATCAATTTAGTATCTGGATCATAAGCCAGAACGCTGTGAAAACCTGAAGGACCATCTCCCTGAGAAGTGTAAACGATACCTGAATCTCGATTATAAGTTCTTAAAATTCGTTGTTCATCAGTACCCTTCTCCTGTTCTTTTAGTGAATCATTGACTGCAAGTAGAAAATCCATACTTTTTTCGGAAAGTAATTCCCCACTGTATAATGCACTCGAGAAAGTGATCAAATCATCTGTATTACTTATGATTGCAGCTCCACCATCTATTTGCTCTCCGGCATTTGTAGTGTTGATCAAACTGTCTTGGAGGCGGGGAAAACGATCAGAAATGTTAATAATAGATTCAATGATTTCAGAGTTTTTGATATAACCTTGTGTAGTAGCTGAAATTTCAAACTGATTTGGATCAGGAGATACATCAAAGTAGCCTGTATTAGAAAGTCTAAGTGGAATAATGAATTCATCTGTAATGTATTCTCTTAAACTTATGCCCGCTACTTTTTCTACGATCATATCAAGTAATACATAGTTTGTATCTCCGTAATACGACCCGGTTTCAGGTTCCCCAAAAGGTTCTGCTCTGGAGCTGTCAGCCAAAGCGATCAATTCTTCTTTAGCCCATACTTCACCGGTTTTTGAAGTTTCACCCAGCATTGACTCGATGTACTCCATATCATTATTAAATCCATAAATTCCACTCGAATGATCTAAAAGATGTTTTACTTCAATTTGAGTTATGTACGGAATGTTGTAGATGATTGGCGAATCCAAAATATCAGTCACCTTAGTTTTCAATGACAACTTCCCTTCATCTATCAATTTTAAAACAGCAACTGCTGTGTATAATTTAGTTACACTGCCTACATGAAATCGGCTTTGTTCTTCCATTGGTGTGGCATCTTCTATATCTGCTAAACCTTTAACACCGATCCATTTCGAGTCTGTTTTCATATCATAAACTGCTAAAATAACCCCGGGAAAATTTACCAAACTTGGATCTGATAGGATTGACTGAAACTGCTTATCCATTTTATGAGACGAATTAGAAGAACAAGCAGAGATCATTCCATATAGAAACAAAAAGCAATAGATAAAAGTCTTGTGAAGATTCATAACTATATAGAATTAGCGACGGATTACATTTAAAGTAATCTATTAATCGAATCTCCGAAAGAATTTGATCAACGAAATTTTATGAGGGTAATTAATTAGTATTTAAATAATGGATCAATTCTTCAGCTACTTTTTCTAAAGCTCTGTTCACGGCTTCTTGTTCAGTTCTTCTTATCAGATCTCTGTCATTGGTGTCTTCTTTACTTTTTGAAGATTGATATTCTCTGGTAACGATAGAGGTAAAAGGGATTATCCCTGTTCTTACATCCAGTAATACAACTTCAACAGTGGCATAAGCTTTAGATTTGTTAGCTCTGAACACCCGGTATTCTTCATAAATGTCGCTGTTGATTCTGTATATGACCAAAAGCGGAGATTGAAGCCTTACTGATGCTTCTCTTAATACCGGTATTGTCGGACTTTGCGGAGTCAAAAGGGATGGCAAAACTGAAACCGAGTTAATTTTACTCGAATGTTCAATTTTGGAGGTTAACGTATCAACATACGATTGCTGAAGTTTTAAATAGGCTTCCGACCTCCAGTAACCGTATCCGTAAGTAGATGAATTATGTTCTGTTGGACCTGCAAATTTAATTAAAGCCACCTTTGAATTTTCGGGAATTTTAATGCGACTGGAAAGAATAGTGTCGATAGCAGCCTGTGAAATAATAGCGTTGTCAGAAGCAAATAAGGACTTTGCTAATAAAGGTTCTTCATTCATATATACCGATGGATATGAAGAATATCCTCCGGCGCCCATTGTAGTACAGTTCAGGAAGAATAATATTGAAGCAGCTAAAAGAAAAAATAGTGATTTCATATCGAGAGAGTAAGTTAATGGTAATAGCGGGTATAATGTTTCTGTGAACTTTTGTTCCCGGATTTTAAAAGCAACACAAGATTCAGGTTATTGATTAGTCTAATCACAACCATCACAATTTGCTTCATTAATCGAAAAACCTCATACTCTTGGTGAATAATTTCGGAGGATAATGACACAAGAAAAAGACCTGAAAGGCTACTGGAAAAAGAATCTCCAGTATCTGAGCGTATTATTAAGTATCTGGTTTACCGTTTCGTACGGATTCGGAATTTTACTCGCTCCCTGGCTCAATAATTTTAAGATGGGTGGATTCAAACTAGGATTCTGGTTCGCTCAACAAGGATCTATCTATGTGTTTGTGGTGCTTATATTTATCTATGTATACCTGATGAATCGTTTAGATAAGAAATTCGGTGTAAACGAGGAGGACGTATAATGGATGTTCAAGTATGGACTTATATTCTTGTTGGAATCACTTTTGCTCTTTACATCGGAATCGCGATTTGGTCTCGGGCAGGATCAACGAGTGAATTTTATGTAGCTGAAGGAGCTGTTAATCCGTTAACAAATGGAATGGCAACAGCAGCAGATTGGATGTCGGCCGCTTCATTTCTTTCCATGGCGGGATTGATCTCATTCATGGGTTACGACGGAACTGTTTATCTGATGGGATGGACTGGTGGTTATGTGTTGTTGGCATTGTTACTAGCTCCGTATCTGAGAAAGTTCGGAAAGTTTACAGTCCCTGATTTTATCGGTGATCGCTACTATTCAAATACAGCAAGAACTGTTGCTGTAATTTGTGCTCTGATCGTCTCCTTTACTTACGTAGCCGGACAAATGCGTGGAGTTGGACTTGTATTTTCAAAATTTCTGGAAGTAGATATTTTCTGGGGAGTGATCATCGGAATGGCGATCGTTTTCTTTTACGCCGTTTTGGGGGGAATGAAGGGAATTACCTATACACAAGTCGCTCAGTATTGCGTGTTGATCTTTGCCTTTATGGTGCCGGCATTTTTCATTTCGATGCAACTAACCGGAAGCCCGATTCCTCAAATCGGATTTGGTTCTACGGTTACGGATGGCTCAGGAATGTATTTGTTAGACAAACTGGATCAATTGCATACAGAATTAGGTTTTGCTGAGTACACTTCAGGTACCAAAAGTATGCAGGATGTATTTTTTATAACCGTGGCGTTGATGGTGGGTACAGCGGGACTTCCACATGTGATCGTTCGATTCTTCACCGTTCCAAAAGTAAAAGATGCCAGAATTTCTGTAGGATATGCACTGATCTTTATAGCAATTCTTTATACAACCGCTCCTGCAATAGCGGTGTTTGCCAGAACAAATCTGATCGAAACAGTAAGCGAACAACCGTATGAAGAAATGCCTCCATGGTTCAGCACTTGGGAAGAAACGGCGCTGTTAAATTGGGTGGATAAAAACGAGGATGGAATTATCAATTATGCACCGGGAGCAGCCATTGTTGGAGCTCCGGATATTATTCGGGACGGATTGGATATCAGAAGAGGAGCCAATAATCAGGTGATGATCTCTAATGAAGTGACAGCTAACAACAACGAGTTATATGTAGATCGGGACATAATGGTATTGGCTAATCCTGAGATCGCAGGTTTGCCTGCTTGGGTAGCAGCTCTGGTTGCAGCCGGTGGATTGGCAGCAGCACTTTCAACCGCAGCGGGATTACTTTTGGTGATCTCGACGTCAGTTTCTCATGATCTGATCAAAAAGCAGTTCAACAAAGATATTACTGATAAAGCTGAATTACGATATGCAAGAATTGCTGCTGCAGTGGCAGTTGTTGTTGCCGGATATTTTGGAATTAATCCCCCGGGATTTGTAGCCCAGGTTGTGGCTATTGCCTTTGGTTTAGCGGCGGCTTCGTTCTTCCCTGCAATTATTTTGGGAATTTTCTACAAAAAGATGAACAAGCAAGGCGCTCTCGCCGGAATGATTGCCGGATTGATATTCACGCTGGCCTACATCATCTATTTCAAGATCGCTTTTCCTGAATTAAATATTCCTGAAAACTGGTGGTTTGGTATTTCTCCGGAAGGAATCGGAACCTTCGGAATGTTGATCAATCTGATCGTAGCTTTAAGCGTTAAATCATTTTACCCCGATCCACCGGAAGATGTTCAGGAAATGGTGGAGGGGATTAGGTATCCGAGGTGATTTAATTATGAGTAATAATTTTAGAGAATTGGTGCTTAAATCATGTGAAAACAAAAGAGACTACTCTGGAAAATTCACATCTAAAATTCTCAAAATCAAAGAAGATGCTGAACGTGCATTTAATACCATGATATATCATGGTGATGATATGAATTATGGTGCTTCGCAAGAGTTAAGATTCTTTTTAGACAAAAAGGGAAATATCATCACTCGGGATAATGGAAAAAGAATTGAGGAATTAGAAGTTAAAGCACGATATCTGATTCGAATACTCATAAGTTCACTTGGTGAATATTATTTATTCGAATTAAATAAAAGAAAAAAAATTCTATGGTTGGATGGGTACGATTATGTCAAAGAAACTCCAGAAAAAATGATCGAAGTCAAAAATAGAATTACAGATTATTTTGAAAAATTAGACTTTAAAAGTATTCCAGAAGATTTATTGAACCAAAAAGTAGAAAGTAAGGTCAGAGCTTTAGACGGTAAAACTGCCACAGTTTTAGATATAATTTTTTCAGAGATATAAATTTTAAGAAATTCTAAGAGTATTTTTTTAATCGAAGTACAACAATCTCCCTTCGAAGGGAGATGGTCAAGCCGACGGTTCTCGGCTTGATCCGAGGGATAGTTTTTAGATTTAGCTTCAAAAACTATTTACAACCCCCATTCAACTTTTTTGCATACATTCGTATATATTTTCTTTTATAAACTAATTTTCGGGATCTATGAAATCATTTCTATACGCTTGTTTTGTATTATTATTTTCAAGCATCACTTTTGCACAAACCAATCCACAATGGATCCGTTATCAAACTATTTCGCCGGATGGCTCAACCATCGTCTTTACGTATAAAGGTGATTTATATTCAGTAGCGTCAACCGGTGGAGATGCCACTCAACTTACTTTCCATGAAGCTCACGATTATATGCCGGTTTGGAGCAAAGACGGAAAGTCCATTGCTTTTGCTTCCGATCGGTACGGAAATTTTGATATCTATATGATGAGTGCTCAAGGCGGAGCTGCAAAGAGATTGACTTTTCATTCTAATGATGAAAAGCCGTTTACTTTTTCGGCAGATGGAAAGAATATTGTTTTCGGAGCGCTTCGAATGGATACCAAAGAACATCGTCAGTACCCGACAGGATCTCAACCTGAGTTGTATTCCGTTCCGGTAAACGGTGGACGGGTTGATCAGATATTTACCGTTACTGCAGAATTTGTTCAGGTAAATAAAGATGGATCACAGATGGTGTATCATGATAAAAAGGGAGGAGAGAATGAGTGGAGAAAACATCACACTTCTTCCATCACACGAGATATCTGGACCTACGATACCAAGAGTAAAGCTCATAAAATGATCACCAGTTTTGAAGGGGAAGATCGTCAGCCAATTTACAGTGCAGATGAGAAATCTTTGTATTACCTGAGTGAGGAAAGCGGCAGCTTTAATGTCCATAAGCTTTCATTGGCTAATCCTTCACAAAATACTCAGTTGACCAATTTTGATCTGCATCCGGTTCGTTTCTTAAGTATGGGAAATGGAACGCTTTCATTCGGATACGATGGCGAACTGTATACCATGAAAGAAGGAGAGCAGCCAAAGAAAGTGAACGTGAACATCAGAACTCAGGAAAAGAGCAATTCTGATAAGTTCATCACTATCAACGGTGGTGTTCAGGAAATGGCTGTTCATCCCAATGGAAAAGAAATTGCATTTGTAGCTCGTGGAGAAGTATTCGTGACTTCTATCGATGGTTCACTTACCAAAAGAATTACCAATACTCCCGAAACAGAGCGATTCATCACTTTCACTCCCGATGGAAAAAGTTTAGTGTATTCCAGCGAAAGAAACGGAAAGTGGAGCATCTACAAATCAGAAAAAGTAAGAGAAGAAGAACCGTTTTTCTTTGCTTCAACGCTTTTGAAAGAAGAAGCCGTAGTTGAAACAAAAGAAGACAATTACCTGCCTGAGTATTCTCCTGATGGGAAGAAGCTGGCTTACATTGCAGGAAGAAGAACACTCCGAATTCAGGATGTTGAATCAGGAAATACGGTAGATCTGTTAACTCCGGAAGATCTGTTTCACATGCGCGATGGAGACAAATACTTTACCTGGAGTCCGGATAGCAAATGGTTACTGGTAGATTGGAATAAGCTATTGAATAACAGCGAAGTATTGCTTTTATCAGCAGATGGTAAAGAAAGAATCAACCTGACAGAAAGTGGTTATTACGATTATTCTCCGAAATGGATGAATGAAGGAAAGCAGATGATCTGGTTCAGTAACAGAGACGGATTGAAAAGCTATGCCACCAGCGGAAGCAGTCAATCAGATGTGTATGCCATGTTTTTTGATCAGGATGCCTGGGATAAATTCCGCATGAGTAAAGAAGATTATGAGTTGATGCAAGAGATCGAAAAAGCGAATAAGAAGGATGAAGAATCCGAAGACAAAAAAGAAGACGAAAAGAAGGATGAGAAAAAAGAGGAAGTAAAATCTCTTGAATTTGATTGGGATGGAATGAAGGATAGAAAAGCTAAACTTACCATTCATTCCAGTAATCTTTCTGATGCTTCGCTTTCAAAAGATGGTGAGAAATTGTATTACTTATCCAGATTTGAGGGAAGATACGATCTTTGGGAAACTGAGCTCAGAACTCGGGATACTAAGAAATTGATCGGCTTGAATACCGGTGGCGGTAGCTTGGTTTGGGACAAAAAAATGGAAAATTTGTATTTACTAAGCAGCGGTAGAATTTCAAAAGTGGATCTTTCCGGCGGTAGTACAAAAGGAATTTCGATTTCCGGAGAAATGGAATACGATGCGGACAAAGAAAGGCAAAAAATGTTCGAGCATGTGTATATCAGAACCAAGAATATTTTCTATGAGCCAACTTTCCACGGAAACGACTGGGATATGCTGTATGAAGAATATCAGAAATATGTGCCACATACTTCCAATGGATACGAGTTTGCAGAAGTGCTATCCGAAATGCTTGGAGAATTGAATGTTTCTCACGCAGGAGCAGGATATAGTAACAATATCGAAAACGGTGATGCAACGGCTTCTCTTGGAATATTCTGGGATTACAATCATAAAGGCGATGGAATTAAGATCACAGAAGTTATTGATGGTGGTCCGCTGGATAAAGAAGCTTTAGAGATCGAAGCAGGAATGATCATCCAAAAAATTGACGGCGAAACGGTTTCAGCAAACAGAGATATGGCAAGTTATCTGAACCGAAAAGCAGATAAATTTACATTGCTTGAAGTCACAGACAGTAAAGGAAAAAATGCCAAACAGGTTACCGTGAAGCCGATTTCTTTAGGAGCAGAACGAGGTTTATTATACGATCGCTTTGTGCGAATGAATGAAAAAGAAGTCTGGGAAAAAAGTAATGGTCAGTTAGGCTATGTTCACATTCCCGGAATGGGAGACGGTCCTTATCGGGATATTTACGAAGATATGTTGGGTAAATATCTGGAAGCAAAAGGGATCATCGTGGATACCCGATTTAATGGCGGTGGTGATTTGGTTGCAGATCTAGCCATGTTCTTTACAGGGGAGGAATTCATTACCTATGCTACAGAAGCTAAAGTTGTTGGAGGAGAGCCGACATCCCGCTGGACCAAACCTACACTTACCATGTTTAACGAAAGTAATTATTCTGATGGTCATTGTTATGCTCAGGGTTATACGGATCTGAAGATTGGAATTACCTTAGGAATGCCTGTTCCCGGTACTTGTAGTTGGGCAGGTTGGGAAGGTTTACCCAACGGTGGTTATTGGGGAGTAGTTCCGGTAAGTGCTAAAGACAAAGCCGGCCGCTGGATGGAAAATCTGCAAACCGAACCGGATGTAAAAGTTAAGAATATGCCCGGAGTAATAAATTCAGGTAGAGATCAGCAACTTGAAAGAGCGATCGAAGAACTATTAAAGGAAGTGAATGATTAGGATTTAATTTCTTATCGACAAAAATTAAAAGGAGGCTTTGAATAAAAGTCTCCTTTTTCAGAATATAAAGCTGATGTTAGAATTGTAATGTAGGTTTAAAGTTGGTTATGCTTTATAATTACATCGCCTTTCGTTTAGATTCGTTGTACCTTTGATCATAATTTTCAAAAATTTGTGATGTGAAATTTCACCATTTTTTTTTCTTAGTCTTATTTATAACTTGGTTAGTTCCTACGACACTTCTCAGTCAGTTCTATCCCGCAAAAACATATTCTACAACGGATGGAATGCCTTCAAATTCGGTATATTCAATTTCCCAGGCAGACAATATGGTTATGTGGTTTATAACCTCAAGGGGAGTAACTACTTACGACGCTTCTGAATGGTATTTGTTTCCCGAGTCGTTGAGATTACCATTTACAGAACATTCTTATATACAAAAAGATGGTCTTGGTAGAATTTGGGTTGCAGGCTATAATAAAGAAGGATTGACCGTCCAATACTATGCAAACAATGAGTGGATAGAAGTAAAAACTCCGAATTCCTGGCCAAATAACCGAGCCTCTTTTTCATTCAAAACGGTAAAGAATGAAGTTTTCCTTGGTTTCAAAAATAAAGTTTACCAATTATATGAAGACCACTCTGAATGGGAGATTACAGAGTTAAGTACTGCCGGAAAAGATGCTTTGATCAATAACTTTGTAGATATAGAAGGGCAACTTTATATAACTACAAGAGAAGGTGTTTTTACATTAGAGAGGGATAAGATTGTTTACAGTAAATTGAATGAGTTCGATTTTCAGAGCAGGAATGTTCTTACTATCAATAAACACAACAACTCTTTTTATTTGTTGGGATTAAACTGGATTGGGAAAATAACAGAAGAAAATTATGAGCTGATTTCAGATGAGCTTGGGATTTTTTCAGAATCAAGTTTTAAAAAATACAGCTTAGAAATAGATGAGAATGAAAGAATCTACTACAGCAGTTTCAGCGTAGCTTCATTTGTAGATGAAGAGACCGGCGATTGGAAACCTCTCAAAGTATTAGCACGTCAACAAAACCTGTTAAGCAATCAGATCTTCGTTGATGCTGAAAATAACTACTGGGTTGGTGATAACAGAGGGTTATTCAAGTTCAACTTAATGAGATTCAGAAACTTTAACAGCAATACAAACCTGATTGAAGATGAAGTAAGCAGTATTCTTGAAGGTGTTGACGGGCGTATTGTACTTGCCAATCCAAGGGCTTTAAACTTCTATAATAAAGGGAGAATAACCTCTATAGATTTAAGGAATCGGTATCCAGACTTTGTTACCAGGATTTTAGATATGGAGCAAACAAATGACGGACGAATTTTCTTAGCACTTTCAAGTGGTGGATTGATCAGTATAAAAAATGGTAAGATCCGTCCATACGATTCCAAAATTCTGAACAATGTAGTTACTTCATTAAGCCTTTATAAAGGCGATTTATTAGTAGCTAATTCTAATTCAGTTTATAAATTTACAGATCAAAAATTACAGCTTTTCGGCAATTTTGATGGTATAAGAAATATTGTCACAATTGGAAAAGATAAGCTAGCCATTCTATCTATTCGAGGAGTATATATTACTGATGGTACAGATATTCAAAAATATGTTGTAAATGAGCAATCATTAAATAGTACTTATGATATTGAGATATGGAATGGCGAGTACTTAGTAGCTACCGAAGCGGGTTTAGGGAAATTAGAAGATGGGAAAATAGTCAGATATGATGCTTTAGAACTTGGCAGAAATCCGGCTTACTCGATAATGAGAGATTCCGAAAACAATTTATGGGTAGGTACCAACGACGGTATTTTTAAAACAGATGGTAAGGAATTGATTCAGTACAATAAAGGAAATGGGTTGATTGGTAATGAAATTAATAGAAATGCTTTACTCGAAGATTCAAAAGGAGATATTTGGATAGGGACCGACGCCGGGGTTTCAGTACTGGAAAATAGTGAGGAAATAAATACAGACTTTATTCCAAATATTGAACTTAAAGAGTTCAGGACACTGGACGGTACAAGGCTAACTGAACAATCTGAGAGATCTATAAGCTATGATGAGAATAGTGTTGAATTAAAATTCAGAGCTATCTCATTCTTTAATGAAGACGCAATGTCATTTCAATATAAGTTGGATGGTTTTGAAGAGGGCTGGAATTTAACGTCAGATATTTCAAATAGCCCGATCCGGTATACGAATCTAAATCCCGGAAAATATACTCTTTTAGTAAAAGGCAGAGTCGAGTCAGGAGATTGGAGCGAGCAGAAAGCAGTCACTTTTTTAATTAAGAAACCATTTTATCAGGAACTCTGGTTCATACTTTTAAGTATTCTGCTTCTAATAACTATTGGATATTCTATATACAGACTGAGAGTTTTTTATCTGATTAAACAAAGAGAGACTTTA
The DNA here is from genome assembly GCA_017643645.1 of Balneola sp. GTDB lineage: Bacteria > Bacteroidota > Rhodothermia > Balneolales > Balneolaceae > Balneola. The sequence goes on along the minus strand of JAEPNB010000004.1, from coordinate 256,271 downwards.
AGAAAATTAGTTAGCAGAAGAACAGAAGAAATAGATATGCAAAACAGAAACTTAAAGGAGGCATATAAAAATCTTGAAGAAGCACATATTAAGTTGGTTCAAACAGAGAAAATGGCTGCTTTGGGGGTGTTAACAGCCGGAATTGCACATGAAATAAATAATCCGTTAAACTATATAAAGTCCGGCAAAGAAATTATAAAGCAGATTACAGAACAGAATAATTCTGAAATTATAATTAGTGATAAAGACACCTTTAAGACCGTTCTGGATGGTATAGATCTTGGAGTAGATAAGATCATGAATATTACAAAAAGTCTGGGGGCATTTACTTCTACTTCTGATAAGGTCAACAACAGAGTGTTTTTAAATAAAGTTATAGATGACACACTTATCATTCTGGATCATGATCTGAAAAACAGAATAAATGTATCACGTGAGTATGCAACTAAGGATATATTTATCATTGGTAACGAAGGTAAATTATATCAGGTTTTTTCTAATCTGATAACCAACTCAATTCATGCTATTGAAGGTGATGGAGAAATATCAATTTCAGCAAAAGAAGCAGAAGACAAAACAATAGTTTCTATAACAGATTCAGGATGTGGAATTCCTGATGAAATGCTGAATAAGATTTTTGATCCTTTCTTTACCACAAAAGAACAAGGGAAAGGCACGGGATTAGGCTTATCTATAGTCTACAACATTATAAAAGAACTAAACGGCGATATAGAAATTGATTCAATTGTCGATAAAGGAACAACTGTAAAATTAGAATTCAAAAAAGAGATACCAAAAATTTAGATGTCAAACTTGAAAAAAGTGCTTTACGTTGATGATGAAGCAATGAACCTGTTTTTGTTTGAAAATTTATTAGCAGAGAATTTCGAAATTGTTACAGCAAAAAGTCCTGAGAAAGGATTGGAAATATTGTCAGAAGATGACTCTTTCGATTTGGTAATATCAGATATGAAAATGCCCGGTATGAACGGACTCGAGTTTATAAGAAAAGCTCAGGAGTTTTATAAAGCATGTCCTTATAATATCCTGTCTGGGTATCATAAAATACCGGAAATCGAAGAGGCACTTGAATCAGGTTTGATATGTAGCTATTTGCAAAAACCCTTTGAAGTTGACGAAATTACCGCCTCAATCAATAAAGATATTGAGGCATTTCAACGGGTTTAAAGCAGTTCATTAAATCTGATTTTACGTAAGATGAATTTTTCGCCATTTGTCGTAATCAGTACTATCTTTCAGCAATGAAAAAATCTTCTACAATACGCTTAGCACAACTTAATCCCACTATTGGAGATCTGATCGGGAATAAAAAGTTGATCACAGAAGCAATAAGAAAAGCTACTGAAGACGGAATAGATATTCTGATTTTGCCGGAATTGATAGTTTGTGGCTACCCTCCAATGGACCTTCTTGAAAGAACGGTATTCCGTGAGTCTTGCTACCGGATTAATAATGAACTGATTGAATGTACAGGAGAAACTGCAGTTATATTCGGTTCGATTTCACAAAATCATGGAATAGGCAGAAAGATATTCAATTCAGCAATTGTGGCTCAACACGGGAAGGAAATAGCCAGAGTTCATAAAGCACTATTACCTACTTATGATGTATTTGATGATCTCAGATATTTTGAACCGGGTACTGAATTTGAACCTATCTCTATAAACGGCACTTTGTACGGCATTACCGTTTGTGAAGATATTTGGTTCAATGACAATGAGATAAATTATCATACCTATTCTGTAAATCCGGCTGAAGTTCTTGCCAATAAAGGTGCTCAGGCTATCATCAATGTGTCTGCTTCACCATTTACAAAAACAAAACCGATAAGCCGTGTAGGAATGCTTCAAAAGCATGCGGATGAACTGAATATCCCTTTGTTTTATGTGAATCAGGTTGGGGCAAATACCGAACTTATTTTTGATGGGGATTCTCTTGCACTCAATAAAGATGGCGAGATAAAAAGCAGAGCCAAAAGATTTGCGAGTACTTATATCGATGTAGAATTCGACCCCTCCACTAAAGAAGTGGTTTCTATTGGAGACACCTCGGATCGATTAGATGTTCCTGAAAGAATTGAAAGTATGTTTAATGGTTTGGTGTTAGGTCTTCAGGATTATTTAAGAAAATCTAAAGCGGCAAAGAAAGTAATTTTAGGATTGAGTGGAGGAATTGACTCAGCTTTGGTTGCTGTTATTGCAAAAGAAGCACTTGGAGCCGAAAATGTAATAGCAGTTACAATGCCTTCAGAATTTTCTTCTGCAGGGAGTGTTTCTGATTCTGAAACTCTGGCTCAAAATCTTGGGATTAAATTGCATAAAATTGCTATAAAATCAATTTATGATTCTTATTTAGATCAGCTTAAAGAGGTTTTTGAAGGAACAGAATTTAATGTGGCTGAAGAAAACCTTCAAAGCAGAACCAGAGGTGATTTGCTAATGGCTATGGCTAATAAATTTGGTTATATGCTTTTGAACACCGGAAATAAATCAGAAACTGCAGTAGGTTATTGTACTTTATATGGAGATATGGCGGGAGGACTTGGAGTTATATCAGATCTTTATAAAAAAGAAGTGTATGAAATGTGCGGTTGGTTAAACCAAAAATATTATCAGAAAGAAGTGATCCCGAATTCTATAATTCAGAAAGAACCAAGCGCTGAATTAAGACCCGATCAAAAAGATTCAGATTCTTTACCGGATTACGGAACTTTAGATACAATTCTTGAATACTACCTTGAGCAGCAGCTTTCAAGAGAAGAAATCATTAACAAGGGTTTTGAAGAAAAACTGGTTGATAAAATTCTTAGTTTAGTTGATATCAATGAACACAAAAGATATCAGTCGGCGCCCGGTCTAAAAATGTCTGCAAAAGCATTCGGGACCGGAAGGAGATGGCCCGTTGTCCAAGGATGGTCAGGGCAAGAGAAAAAAATAAGTAAATCTATTTCTGTTAAACAATAACCACGCTTTTACAAGGTTGAAGGGTGGGGATTAAAAATGCCTTTTTTCAATAATTAAGGCTTTAATTTAGTACTTTAAGCAAGATTCAAACTACAGACGAGTATGCATAAGATTTTTAAGATCAGTTTATGTGGTGCGCTATTTTTAAGCACTACTTCCATTTTTGCACAAGATTCAACAATTATTAAAACTGAAAAGATGCCATTGCGTCTTTTGCCGGTTGCAAATCCTTTGGAAAATAAGACTATTCAAGTTGAACCGGAACGTGATCCTGTAAGCTTAGAACTGGATTCTTTTCAAAAAGACATTTTAAGAAGGGTAACGGATATTTATCAGTTGCATGTACTGAGTTTGGAGTCTCAGTTAGACGAAAACCCACTCGAAGCTGAAACGCATATAAACGATGCCGTAAACGCATCTCAGGCGCTATTAGATGACTATCCGGAATTGAGATCCGATCGTAGGTTTATAGAGCTTTCAAGGGCTGTTATAACAGAATACAGGCAGTTTTACGGTATTTCAGAATCAGCTAATGAACCTCAAGGGGAAATTTTTGCGATTCAGGAAGAACTTTTCGCAGATGATGATGCCTACTTGAATGAAGATTTCGATTTTCCGAAAGATGTAATGTTGACTAAAACGGATGTACCGCTTATTCAGAATAGATATGTCACGAATAGTTTAGTGTACTATACTCTTAAAAGGCCTGAAGTTATGGAGCTTTGGCTGCAGCGTTCTGAAATTTATATGCCGATGATCCAGAAAATTTTTAAAGAAGAAAAAGTACCTTCTGAACTGGCGTATTTAGCTTTTATTGAAAGTGGTTTGAATCCCAATGCAAGAAGTTGGGCTGCAGCCGTTGGTATGTGGCAGTTTATTGCAGCAACCGGACGAGTTTATGGATTGGAAGTGAACTGGTGGGTTGATGAAAGAAGAGATCCTGAAAAAGCAACTCGCGCTGCTGCACGACACTTAAGAGATCTTTATGATATTTGGGGAGACTGGCATTTAGCAATGGCAAATTACAATATCAGTCCCAGAGGTTTAAACCGAGCCATCAGAAGAGCAGGTGGAGAAAAAAATTATTGGGAAGCATATCCTTATTTGCCAAGAGAAACCAGAGGATATGTTCCGGGCTTTATAGCTACAGCCATGATTGGTTTAAATCCTGAAGAGTTTGGTTTCCAGAGAAAATATGAAGGAGAGCCTTACAGCTATGACGTAGTTGAGGTGGATGGATTGATGCCTTTAGATGCTCTTGCAGAAGCAACCGGAATTTCGGTAGATGAGTTGAAGGATTTTAATCCTGAGCTTTTGCGATGGGCTACACCTCCGGGAAATAAATATCCGCTGAAGATTCCAACAGGAAAAAAGGAAGAGTTTTTGATCGCGTATAAAGAAATTCCGAAAGATAACAGAGCTCAGGATATGACCGTGCATACTGTAAGAAGAGGAGAATCTATTGGATTAATTGCTCAAAAGTATGGTACAACAGTCCGTGGTATTTATGCCAGTAATGATAACCTTTCAAATGTTATTCATCCGGGGCAAAAACTTGTAATTCCATTACCGGCAGGAAGCGCAGGTAAAATTTCTGCCAATCGTCCTACAAATATTACAAATACAAGCCGGTCTCGCTCTACACCAACCCGCTCAAGTGCCCCATCAAATTCAACAAAACTGACTTATAAGGTAAAAACAGGAGATACTATAGGTCATATTGCTGAATGGTATGATGTGAGAGCTTTTGAGATCAGGGCTTGGAATGGAATAGGAAATACAATTCGTGTAGGACAAAATCTAACAGTTTATGTTTCCTCACAAAATAAAGCTCATTACGAAAAAGTAAATTCTATGAGCTACAGTAATAAGCAAGAACTGGAAAGGAAGCAAAGAAGGGGTGAAAATATTCTATTAGCTTCAGCTTCGGGAGCTTCAAACGGATTCAAGACTTATACTGTTCGTAAAAATGATACACTTGGTGAAATTGCAGAGAGCTTCGGAGTAAGCATTTCTTCGCTAAGGAGTTTAAACGGTATTTCAGGCTCTACCATAGTAGTAGGTCAGGTTCTGAAAATAGGTAAGCAATAGTTATGAAAAAGGTACTTAGCATTAGTTTATTATTGATATGTTTTATCATTTCTGCAAAAACTGCTAATGCTCAGCAAACAGATATATATTTTCTGATAAAGAAAAACTTTTCCATTTTCAGCAAAACGTACGAAAATGTTGCTTTAGACTATGTTGACGAGGTTGATCCTGAAAAACTAATGAGAATAGGTTTGGATGCAATGCTGGAAACTTTGGATCCATACACTATTATATACAATGAATCTCAAAATGAACAAGCGGAAATACTATCTCGTGGAAACTATGCAGGAATAGGAATAGAAGCAGGTTACAGAGACAATAAAGTGGTTATTATTGCTCCAACTGAGGGTGGGCCCGCGGAAAGAAGTGGTTTAAAAGCCGGAGATGAAATTATAGCTATTGATGGAATATCAACAGAGAATTTACAACCGGAAGAGGTTCAGACATTAACGATTGGAGAAGTAGGATCAAAAGTTACTATTTCAATTAAACGCTTTGGAGTTAGTCAAACTCTCGATTTTGAGTTGTCCAGAGAAAGAATAGAAGTGAAGAATGTTTCATATGCTACCTTGATCGGAGATTCAAAAGATATTGGTTATATAAAATTAAGTCAGTTTGGTTTGAGATCTGCTGACGAAGTAAGAAGTGCTTTAATTAATTTAGGGAATCAGACAGCATTAAAAGGGCTGGTGCTCGACCTCAGAGACAACCCGGGAGGGATTCTACAGGAAGCTGTTTCTATTATTGATAAATTTGTTGAACCTGGTTTAATGGTGGTAGAAAACCGGGGAAGGATAGCTGAGTATAATCAAACGTTTTCAACTGAAGAACCAATCTTTTTTAACGAACCGGTTGTAGTTTTAGTAAACGGGGGTAGTGCAAGTGCTTCTGAAGTAGTTTCCGGAGCTCTTCAGGATTTGGACAGAGCAGTTATCTTGGGAGAACAGAGCTTTGGTAAAGGGTTAGTTCAGATCGTAAAACCTCTTCCGTACAATACCTCTTTAAAGGTTACAATAGCTCGCTATTATATTCCTAGTGGCAGAAGTATTCAATCAATTGATTATACTCATGAAGGAAGGAATTCGGGAGTAGTTAAGCGCGAGTCATCTTCAGCGGTTTATAAGACAAAGAACGGACGAACAGTTAATGAAGGCAGGGGGATTGAACCTGATGTTGTAGTAAAAACAGAAGAACCAAGTTTGATAGAAATATCTTTGCTACAAAAAGGAGCTGTTTTTGATTTTACAACTGAGTATTACGCAAAAAATAGAGACTCTGATTTTGAAGATATTCCGGAAGGTATATTTGAAGATTTCAAAATCTATCTGGGTGAAACAGGCTTCAGTTTTGCTAATGAGACCGAGGATCACTTAGATGTTATACAAAATGACCTTTCAGAAGTTGAAGGAGCTGAACTGCAAATTAATCAATTAAGAAAGCTGATTGAAGTTCAAAAAGAGGAAGAGTTGAACCGGAGTAAAGATTTTGTTGAGAAAATGATCTGGTTAGAACTAAAAGCCAGAAGCGGAGGGCAATCAGTCAGAACAGAAGCTTCGCTTTCAAAAGATGAGCAACTTAAATCTGCTATTCATCTTATTGATAATCCAGATAAAATTGATTCCTTGCTATCAGGCAAAAACTAATGCCTCATAAAGCAGATCTCCATATCCACACTACATGTTCAGACGGAAAATTATCGCCTGAAGAAGTGATTATGCTGGCTGCATCAAAGAAGTTGAAAACAGTGTCAATTACAGATCACGACACTTTCGAAGGCTATAAACAAGCTCGTCCATTCGCAGATGAATACGGAATAGAACTAATACCGGGCGTTGAGGTAACTACTGTGTTTAAGGAAAAGGAAGTACATATACTTGCTTATTATTTTGAAACAGATACAGATTACTTTGGTGATTTTTTAAATAACCAGAGGGGCAAAAGAATAGCAAGGATAAAAGGCATCATAAATACCTTAAATAACCGTAAAATCGATGTAGACTATAATGAGGTTTGGGCAGAAGCTGCAGGAGGAAATCTGGGCAGGCCTCACATTGCGAAAATACTGATAGACAAAGGATACGTTTCGAGTTTTAATGAGGCTTTTGAGTTATATTTAAGTAATGAAAAACTGGGTGAAATTAAGAATAGCTATCCCACTTCTCAGGAAGCAATACAAATGATAAAAAATGTAGGTGGAGCAGCTATTTTGGCTCATCCGGGAAGATTATACTCAGAAGTAGAAATAGAAGAATTCATAAATATGGGTATTGATGGGCTGGAGTGTATACACCCTAGTCACAATTTTAGAAAACAGGAATTTTATTCGAACTTGTGTGACAAAAAATCTTTGTTGAAAACCGGCGGGAGTGATTATCACGGAAGTATTGAAACAGGGCATTCACTAGTTGGAGTTGTTGCCATAGCTGAGAAATATGTAGCTTCAATGAAAAGAATGACAGATCAAAGAAAACAAACTATCCTAGTAAAAGAGTAGCATGAGTATTACATATATAGAAGGAAGTACCAAACCGAAAGATGCTAAAATTGGAATTGTTGTTTCAAGATGGAATTCTTCGATCACAGAAAGAATGTTGGAAGGAGCTCTGAAAGCATTAAAGGGAAATGGTATCATTGAAGAGGACATAATAGTAGCCAGATGTCCGGGTTCTTTTGAACTCCCTTTAGCTGTTCAAAGTATGTTGGATAGTAAGTCCGTTGATGGGATTATAGCTTTGGGAGTAGTAATAAGAGGAGGAACTCCTCATTTCGAATACGTTTGTGATGCTGTTACCAGAGGAATTACTGATATCAATATACGCTCAAAAAAACCAGTAGCGTTTGGAGTGTTAACAACGGATGATGTAAAGCAAGCTTTAGAAAGAGTGGGAGAAAAAGGAAACAAAGGTGGTGAAGCCGCGTTAGCTGTTTTAGAAATGATATCTCTACAACAAAAATTAAATCATTGAAAGTATTTCTTGCCTTGATATATGGCGATTATTAGCCTATTTTTTAAGGCTTGAAAATCAGCTATAATTTTTGAAAAAACTTACGCTAACAAATACTGAACAGACCAAAGCCGATCAGGAAAAACAACTGGAATTGAAGAAGTCCGGAGAAATTCCAGAGCATATTGCTATAATTATGGATGGCAATGGTAGATGGGCACGTAGTAAGGGAAGCATACGATTACATGGCCATAAAGTGGGTGTTGATTCAGTAAGGGATATTACAGAATCTTGTGCTCAACTGGGAGTCAAGTATTTAACTTTATATGCATTTTCTACAGAGAACTGGGGAAGACCTTCTGCTGAAGTGCGAGGATTAATGAGATTGCTCGTATCTTCATTGAGAAAAGAAGCTGATAATCTACATGAGAATAATATCAGGTTAGTTACAATAGGACAAACAGACAGGTTTCCTGAGGATTGCAAAAAACAGTTGAAAGAAGCAATAGAACTAACTGAAGATAATGATCGTCTTCAATTATGTTTGGCATTAAGTTACTCTGGAAGATGGGATATTACAGAAGCTGTAAAGAAAATAGCTACTCATGTTAAAGAGGGCAGGCTTGATCCTACTTTGATAAATGATCAAATGATAGCTGATCATCTTTCAACAGCAGAAGTTCCTGATCCTGATCTCATCATCAGAACAAGTGGTGAATATAGAATTAGTAACTTTCTTTTGTGGCAACTTGCTTATTCTGAATTATATATAACAGAGCAGTTTTGGCCTGATTTCAGACGCGAAGAATTATATAAAGCAATCGATTCGTACCAAAGTCGAGACCGAAGATTTGGAAAAGTTAAAAAATCTGAAGACGAAAAAGGGTTGGCAGCCCGTTTATTAAAAAATAAGAATAAGTGAACCTTAAAAAAGAAGTATATAGTTTGTTGAAAAGAATATTTATTGCCTCAATTTGTGTATTAATAATAGGGACATTTGTAAATGAATTAAGAGCACAGGATACGTTTGAAATTACAGATCCAACTCAGAATACACCTCAGGAGTATACAATTAAATCCATCAAGGTAGATGGCAACGAAAGTACGAGAGAGCAGTTTATAGTTAATGCCAGTTCTTTAACAGTAGGAAGACAAATTACTTACCCGGGAGAAGATATTCCCGATGCTATTAAAAGGCTATTCCGGTCAGGTTTATTTGCTGACGTAGAAGTTCTGATAGAAGAAATCAGTTTATCTGAAATTAGTCTTATAATCAAAGTAACAGAAAAACCACGTTTAATAGAATATAAAATAGAAGGGGTAAAAAGATCACAAAGAAGAGATCTTAAAGACTTAATTATAATCACACCGGGAGTGGCAATAACTGATGCTGTTATTGCAAAAGCTAAAAATACCATTCACAGATTTTATAAAGAAAAGGGTTACTGGTATACAGAAGTAGATGCAAAAGTTGAAAAAGCTGAAAACTTAGAGAACAGGGGTAGGCTGATTTTTAATGTGGATGCCGGAGTCAGATTAGAGATCAAAGACATAAAGTTTGAAGGAAACGAAGCATTCTCAGACAGAAAGCTTACCAAAAAAATGAAACCGCTAAAAGAGGATAAATGGTGGAAAATTCTTTCTAAAAAAGTGTATAAGCAGGATGATTTTGAAGAAGGATTGGACAATGTCCTGGCCTATTATAGGAAAAATGGGTATGCTGATGTAAGAGTGGTAAGCGATTCAGTTTTTATATATAATTATGTGAAGGATTTAGACGGTGTAGGGGTTACAATCACATTAGAAGAAGGTCCCCAATATAAAGTTAGGAATATCACCTGGGATGGAAATACGGTTTATACCGATGAGCAGTTGACTAATGCACTGGAATTTGAGGAAGGAGAGGTTTTCGATCAACAGAAATTTGAAGCTAATCTTACAATCAATAAGAATAGTTCAGATGTTACTTCACTTTACCAAAATATCGGATATTTATTTTTCCAGGCCATACCTACTATAGATAAAGTTGCTGAGGATTCTTTAGATATTCATATTGATATCTATGAGGATGAAATTGCTACAATTAATGAGGTTTCATTTTCAGGAAACACCAAGACTCATGATGATGTTGTAAGAAGAACATTAAGAACCGTTCCCGGAAATAAATACAGCAGAGAAGCAATTATCAGAACAATTCGTGAAGTTGGAACTCTGGGTTATTTTGATGCTCAAAACTTACAACCCGATGTTTTACCGGATAGAAATAATAAAACTGTAGATATTAATTACAGACTGGATGAATCTGTTTCAACTGATAATTTCGAGTTTTCAGGTGGATATGGCGGACAAACTATCGGAGCTATTATTTCTGCCAGAGTAAACTTCAATAATTTCTCCATCAAAAGAGCATTTGAAAAAGGAGGATGGGCGCCAATTCCTTCCGGAGATGGGCAGAAATTATCATTGGGAGTGCAGGTTACAGGTCAGGGTTACCAAAGTTATTCTATCAATTTTGTGGAGCCTTGGCTGAATGGAAAACCTACTTCTTTGGGAGTGAATCTGTCTTACAATCTTATTAATAATACCGGTTTTAGTACAGGAAAAAGTGAACTCTTTACCGGAAGTATTTCAGTAGGAAAGCGTCTAAAATGGCCTGATGATTATTTTTCAACACGAACTACTCTAGGTTATCAATTGTATGATGTAAATCAAACAACCAGCTTTCAGCGTGCAGGAATATCAAACTCTATTACAATTGAGCAATTATTGGAAAGAAATTCACTAGACAATCCTATTTCACCAAATATTGGTTCTAAAATAAGTTTGTCGGGTGAGATTGCATTACCTATTGAGGGTTTTTCGGATTACTACAAAATTAAAACAGCCTATCAAAGTCATTTCCCTCTTACGAATAAGCTGATTCTGACAAGTACAGCAAATTTTGGTTATATTGGATACTTTACTGTGTCAAACAGAAGTGATTTCCAGAGATTTTTGGTTGGTGGTACTCAGTTACAACAGAGACAAAGCTTTTTATATGATAATATTGATATGAGAGGCTATCCGGGAGGAATTGGACAGAGTATCGCTCCCTTTGTAGATGGAGTTCAGGTTGGTGGACGATTATTCAATAAATTTACATTAGAAATGCGTTACCCTGCGGTTCAGAATGAGCAATTGCAATTGATACCATATACTTTTGTTGATGCAGGAAATTCATACTTGAATTTTTCAGAGTACGACCCATTTGAACTTAAAAGATCAGCAGGTGTTGGGGTTAGGTTATTCCTTCCAATACTTGGATTAGTTGATTTAAGTTATGGTTACAGATTCGATGGAGTTTCTGGAACAAGACCGGCTGTTGAAGCTGGCAATTGGGAATTCCTGTTTAATATTGGAGCTCCGTTCTAATGAAAGTTGTTTTAAGAAATATCACTTTATTATCATTAATCATTTTGTTTTCCGGTCATATTTATGGCCAGGATCAGAAAATCGGTTACTATGAGTCTGATTTTGTACTCTCTAAGATTCCTGAGTATACAGGTATAGAACAAAGGTTGAAAATTCTTAGTGACGGGTGGAAAAATGAAATTCAGCAACTCCGTCTGGAAATCGAAAATCTTGAAGAAGATTATTCTGCAAAAGAAATACTGTATACAGAAGAAATAAAGAAAGAAAAGATTCAGGAAATAAATACTAAGAAAAGACAGTTAGATAATTTTACCGCTCAGAAATTTGGTCCGGATGGTGAATATTTCCAAAAACAGAAAGAATTACTTGAACCAATACAAAGACAGGTTTTTGCAGCCGTTCGTAATGTTGCACAAAGAAACGGAATGGACTTTGTGTTTGACAGATCGGGAGATGTTTATATGGTTTATGCCCGTGGCGAATGGAATTTAAACGAACAAGTTTTATTGGAACTTGGAATTGAAATAGAACAATAATTCAAAAACTTTTAATAAAATAGATGAAAAAAATAGCATTAATAGCTTTATTCTTAATGTTCTTAAGCTTTGAAGCACAATCTCAAATTAAGATAGGGTATACAAACCCGGAAGTGATTTTATCACAGTTACCGGAAGTACAGGCTATTGACAATGAGATAGGTCAACTTTTACAAAGAAAAGACTCCCTTCTCGCGATACAGGCTGTAGCTTTACAAAAGGAATTTGATGATTACAGTGCTGCAAAAGAAGTACTAACACTTGAGCAAAGACAACAAAGAGAACAGGAGTTGATCCAAAAAAATCAAGATTTTGAGGATGAGCGTCAAAAGAGCTTAAATGAAGTTCAGCAAAGGCAGATTACTTTGCTTCAACCAATAGAGAACAAGGTTTTTGCTACCATCAAAACAGTTGCAGATTCTTTAGGTCTGGATTTGGTTTTAAATGAAGGATCAGTAAACGCCGGAGCATTTATTTTTTATGCTTCAGATGATCAAATGAATATCACGGAATTAGTACTGGAAAAATTAAAACAATCATAAAAATACAATCATGTTAAAGAAGTTTTCAATAGGCTTAGGTTTACTCTTCACTCTATTATTAGCAGTAGACACAAATGCTCAATCTCAGGAACTAAAAATAGGTTTTGTAAACCCTCAGGCTGTTCTTAACAGAATGCCCGAAATGAAAGCCGTTCAACAAAGGCTTAAGAATTTTGCAGATAGAAAATCTTTAGAAATCGAGCAAAAAGAGCTCGAGCTTCAGAATGCGGTTAACGTATACGAGCAAAAGAAAGATGTAATTTCTGCTGCAGCAAAAACAGCTGAGGAAGAGAAATTGCAACAAATGAGTAACGACCTTAACGAAGCTACCAGAACAGCCCAGCAAGAAATCCAAAATAAGAGAAATGAGCTCCTGGGACCCTTGCAAAATCAAATTGGTGCCGCAATCAGTGCTGTAGCCGAACAAAAAGGGTTGGCTTATGTACTCAATACTACTACAAGTTCCGGAGACATTATAATACTTTATGCTTCTCAGGAATATGGTTCAAAGTACAATATTACTGATGCAGTTATGGTAGAGTTAGGAATTTAAGTAACTCCCAAATTTATATCAGAGCCATTGTTTTTAAAACAATGGCTTTTTTTATTTAACATTCTTTCGTCGGTTCTGTATATAATCTTCGAAAATATATCCACCCAAATCATCAAGAGAGGCGAAATATGCTTTCCCTTTGTTTGCTTCGGTCATCTCTCTTACAAAGCTTTGTAGATAAGGATCACTGGCTATCATAAAGGTTGTTATCGGTATTTGCTCTCTTCTGCATTTTACAGCTTCATCCAAGACCTTATTTACTATTTTCCGGTCTAACCCAAAACTGTTTTTATAAAGTCTGCCATTTTCAATAATGCAGGAAGGCTTTCCGTCAGTGATCATGAAAATCTGCTTATTCGAAAACTTTTTTCTTTGTAAGAGGTGCCGGGCTCTTTCTAATCCCTGTAAAGTGTTTGTATGATACGGACCAACTTTTAAATAAGGCAGATCATTTATCTGAATTTCCCACGCTTCATTTCCGAAAACTATGATATCAAGTGAATCTTTCGCATAACTTGTAAGAATGAGCTCAGACAAAGCCATAGCAACCTTCTTAGCAGGTGTAATCCTGTCTTCACCATAAAGTATCATCGAGTGGCTTATGTCAATTAAAAGGACGGTAGAGACTGAAGTATAATGGTCTGTATCGTAGACCGAAATATCGTCCTCCTGCAGATTTACATTATCTATACTACTATGATTTAGCATATTGAGCATAGTACCGACAGAATCAATTTGGCCGATATCACTTCCGGGATTCCATTTTCTTGTTTCGGGCTGACGCTCTAATCCTTTTCCCGTATGTTGAGTTTTATGAGAACCCAAGCCTCCTTTTTTCAGGTTTTTAAATATTTCTTCAAGAGATTTCTGACGGAGGCTTCGTTCAGTTTTTTTTGTAATTACAACCTGCTCTTGATCATTTTTGTCTATATATCCGCGATCTTTGAGATCATCCATAAAATCACCTAACGAATATACTTCATCAAACTGATCAGTAATTCGGTACTCCTTATCTAATTCTGTAAGCCATTTAAGAGCTTGAGCTACATCCCCACTTGAAATTGTAAGGAGTTCCTGAAAAAGATTCCATAGTGTTTCGAAGGGAGACTTATTTCCATCTTTCCCAAAACGCTCATCCCATTGTGTGTATTTAAAATTCATATCTTATTTTAATATTTAAATACATCTTATCTTTAAACAGTTCCATGTTTTATCAAACTACTAAATATTTGTTATGAACTCTAACCGCACAAAGATTGAAGAAGAACTATGGAATGAAGGTTTTAAAAGAATTATGGGGCTGGATGAAGTGGGGAGGGGATGTTTATGCGGTCCGGTAGTTGCTGCGGGTGTAATATTCGAAGAGGGGATTAAGATCGATGGAATAAAAGACAGTAAAGCCATTAACGAGAAGAATAGATTGTTATTAGAAGAAGAAATTAAAGAAAAAGCACTTTTTTATACAATTCAGGAAGGCTCAATTAAAGAAATATTTGATCTCAATATTTTGTGGGCATCTATAAATACTATGCAAAAATGTGCTGAAGCAGAAGGAGCAAATCCTGACTATTTGTTGGTAGATGGGAATAAATATACGACGTCTCTTATTCCACATACGTGTATTATTAAAGGAGATGATAAGTCCTTGTCAATCGGAGCAGCTTCAATTCTTGCAAAAAATTACAGGGACAGATATATGAAAAGATTAGATGGAAAGTTTCCCGAGTTTGACTGGAAGTCTAATGTTGGTTACCCAACACCTCATCATAAAAAAGCATTAAAGCAATTCGGATATACTCCCCATCATCGGTTAGGTTTTAAGCTGGGAACCGATAAAAAGTATCAAAAAATTTAACGGTAAATGCTGAAGTCTCTTTTATAGAGGTCCATATTCAGGCAAATAGCTAACATCAGAGAATTGGTCAGGAAAGCAGAGCCTCCGTAACTCACAAATGGAAGAGGAATACCAATTACAGGAAGTAAAGCTGTTGCACTTCCGATATTCACTACAAAATGTATAAAAAATACAGCGGTAACACTTACTGTTACAAGTTGAGCAAAAGGATGTTTATGGTTACCAGCAAGCCTCAATAATTTTAAAAATAAGAACAGGAAAGTAACAACTAACAACCCCAGTCCCATAAAGCCGAATTCTTCTCCAATAACGCAGGAAATAAAGTCCGTCCATTGTTCTGGAAGAAATTTTAACTGTGTTTGGGTTCCTTCCATAAATCCTTTTCCTAACAATCCTCCGGATCCGATGGCAGTTTTTGCTTGAATCACATTCCATCCGGCACCAGTAGGATCAAATGCAGGATTTGTAAATGCCGTAATTCTTGCAATTTGATGTGGTTGCAAAATATCTGTTAAAGCCAGATTTACTCCTACCACAGTTATAATACCGGTTACCAATGAGGTTACAGTAAGCCATACTCTTTTTTGAACCATGAAGATCAGAAAAGAGACGAGAATGGTTGCAACTGCTCCAAGTTTCCAGTCAAAAACAGTTAGATAAAGTATAAAAGCCGGAGAAACAATATATATGGAAACACCATATGGTAAACCTGACCAAAAAAGCATAACCGGTATCAAGGCCAGAAATACAATCGCAGTTCCAAAGTCATTCTGAAGAATTACAAAAATAGTCGGGACCAAAATCATTACAACAGCGATTAACGCATACCGAATATTCTCGGCTGTGATATCTCTGCGACTGGTTAAGTATTGAGCTGTAGCCAATATAGTGGCAATTTTCATAAGCTCACTTGATTGCAAGTTGAAAAAACCGATTCTTAACCAGCTTTTAGCTCCGTTTATTTCAGTGCCAAACAAAAAAGTGCTTATCATCAGTATTAATCCAATAGCATAGAAAAGATATGATAACTGCATGTAGGAGCGGGGGGTAAAAAACTGAAAGCACAACACAAAGACTACTGCAATCCCAACCCAAACAAGCTGTTTAGCAAAATTATTCTGTATATAGTCGGGTAGAAACTCAGAAACAGGTCCCTGAGTAGCGCTGTAAATAGCAACTAATCCTATAACTGCCAGTACTATCCAAGCTCCAAATATTGACCAATTTAAATTTCTAAGGTTATTCATTGGCCTGCCGATGCTTCAGAGTTATCTTCTTTTGGAACAAAGTTTAACACATAGTTAACCAGCCATTGTCTTTCTACATCGCCCTTCAGGTACTTCTCTAATATCAGAGAAGCCACTGGAACCGCTGAAATAGAGGCAAATCCAGCGTTTTCTAGAAAAACGGTAACTACAATTTCAGGATTTTCTGCCGGTGCGAATGATGTATACCAGCCATGTGAAAAACCAAACGGGTTTTGTGCAGTTCCTGTTTTACCGGAAACCTGAACATCCGGAATAGAGGCATAGAAACGGCCACTTCCTTCTAATACATTTCTTCTCATGCCTTTTTTGACCGTATTGAGATACTCATCTTTAACCCATTCGATCTTTTTCTTTGTGGTATTATTTTGTTCAATACTTCCATCAGCACGTACTACCGCTCTTAGTAAATGCGGCTCAATTTTATATCCGCCATTTACAATAGAGCTGGTCATTTGAGCGATCTGAAGAGGAGAAGCAGAAACGGCTCCTTGACCAATACCGAAATTCAATACATCTCCGAGGCCCCATTTATTTTTTCCAAAACGATTGTCTAAGTATGTACTATCAGGTAAAATCCCACGATTTGCACTCGGAAGGTCAATATCATTCGGAACACCAAGACCAAAATCTTTAGCTAATTTACTCCATGTATTGAGTTTACCTGAAGTAGCAATTTTATCCATTACACTTAGAAAATAAGTGTTACTGGAATGAGCTATAGCGGATTCCATATCATAAAGTCCGGGGTCGGCAAGATCTTTATATGGCCTACCTCTCATATAGTAACCACTGTTATAAATTTCAGTTTCAGGTGTCACAATTCCAAGATGTAAACCAATTATTCCCATAAGAGGTTTAAAAGTTGAGCCTGGAGGTTGACGACTTGATATTGCTCTGTTGAATAATGGACGGGTTGAATCCGAGTTGATAAATTGCCAGTACTCTTTATCGATTCTTCCGGCAAGTTTTTTTACTTCGTACTCGGGAGAACTGACAAGAGCTAATATTTCTCCTGTATTAGGATTCATAGCTACGATACCACCACTTTTTCCTTTCATAAGTTGCTCAGCAAAAGCCTGTAGATCTGCATCAAGGGTTGTAATCAGGTTGTCGCCCTGAACCGGAGGCTTCGCAATTTTTTGCTCTGTATATTTTCCTAAAGATTGCCCAAGAGCGTTTACTTTTAAATAATTTATTCCCAGATCACCCTTTAAATTATCCTGATAGTATAATTCAAGTCCACTTTTGCCAATCTTGTCACCCAAACGAATCGACTCAGTTTGTTTATAATCGTTTTCATCCGCCTCTCGGAGGTAGCCAAAAATATGAGAAGCTGTCAGCGGGGCCGGATAGTTTCTTTTACTGTCAATTTGATGACCGATTCCGGGGAGTTGCCAGAGGTTTTCCTGAATAAGGGAAAAGACTTTGAAATCAACATCTGTGATAAGCTTAGATGTTCTGAAGCGGGAATACCTTTTGGCATCATTTACCATTTCAGTAACAAGGCTGTCCGGTTCTCCCAAAAGGTCGGCTAGTAGAGGGATATTTTCTGAGTCAAAGTTAAGAGGGGTAATAGTTACCGAATATATAGGTTGGTTGTCTACTAAAAGTGTTCCATTCCGGTCATAAATTAATCCACGGGCAGCATCTACATATTCCTGACGAATTGAATTTTGATCCCCAAGTTCATCATAAACCTCATATTGAACGATCTGCAGATAAAAGATTCTTCCAAGAACAACTAAACAGATCAAAACCATAATTGCCTGTAAGGCAAATATAGAAGTTCGAATTCTGTTAGATGAATTGTTCATTAATTAGCATCTCCTTTAAGAATGTGTAAAATACTACCTATCAGAGCAGTATATAAACTGCTTCCGATCAACAAAATTATAGGCGAGAAAGAAAATTCATAAACATTTAAAAATGATGAAAAACCTAAATAAAAGAGGTTATGCAGAAAAGCGGCTCCAAGTATTAATACAAAAGCTTGCCATATTATTAAACGGACTTCTGAGTTCCGGGAAACAATTTTGTAGAGCAGGAACATGGTAATTGTTTTAGCAAACATATTTATTCCCCATGAATCAAAAAGTGCATCCTGAAAGAATCCTAAACCGGCAGCAAAAAACAGTACTTCATGACGTTTGTACTTTAATGCAGTCCAAAGTATAAAAACCAATACAGGATCTGCTATTGTACCATAGATGGTTAAGTACTGAAAAATAAGTAGTTGAGATAAAACAAATACAATTCCGATTCCAATATGTTTTAAAAGCTTATTTCTCACTCAAAAATATCCTCATATTGATCATTCAAATTAGTAAGGGATGAATCAGGAGTAAAATTAATTATGAAACCTTGAGAAGCCTGAGCTAAAGAAGCAAAGGGCTTTAAAAAAATTCGTTGAGTTTCTTTTCCTTCTTCAATTTCGGTTCTTATTACTGAACCAATTGGAATTCCAGCCGGCAGTTCATTACTGAATCCGGAAGTTACAACAGTATATCCTGCTTCAACAGGTATTGTCTGCGGGATAAAATCTATTACCATTTCGGTAAGGCTTTCACCGTTCCAGGAAACGATACCGGGTGCATTATTTTCCTGAATAAGCCCGCTTACCCTGAAGAGGCTATTGTTATAAGGAAGAACCTGAGCATAATCGGCAGTGGTGAGAATTACCTTTCCAAGCAAACCATCGGAGGTAACTAATGGCATTCCAACTTTAACATTTTTTGAACTTCCTGAATTTATAGTCAGACTCTTATTAATGCCATTCAGTTCTTTACCGATTATAAGGGTTGGTGTAAGGTTAAACTCAGTAGAGTCCTGAAATGAGAGTAGTTTTCGAAGCTCTATATTCTCTTGTTCAATGGCTCTGAGTTTACTTAATTCATCTTGCAGAAGAATATTCTGGCGCTGTAAATAGGTATTTGTTGTAAGTGCTTGCCGATATACCCGGATATTGGCGAGTGGTGATTGTAAAACACTAACTGTAATTGCTGAAAATTGACGCAAACTATGTATACCGCCTTGATTTCTACTAACAGCAATAGTTACCGAAAGTAAAATGAGAATGGCAGTGATTATATAGTCTTTAGCTTCACCAACTTTAAGTGTTTTAAATTGCATTCAATGATTCAATTAAGAAATAACAGGACGATAATAATCCAGGTTTTCTAAAATTGCTCCCGTACCTCTTACTACTGCCGTTAACGGATCTTCTGCAATATGAACAGGTAGATCAGTAGTTTCCATGATGAGTTTATCGAGGTTCTTAAGCAAAGCACCGCCACCGGTTAACATAATTCCGCGATCCAGAATATCGGCAGAAAGTTCGGGTGGGGTTTGCTCCAGAGATTTTGTTATAGACTCAACTATGGTGTTAACAGATTCAGCGATCGCTTCCCGGGCATCCTTGGAGGTAATATGTCTGGTTCTTGGTACACCATTTACAAGATCACGTCCTTTTGTTATCATTTCAAGTTCTTCATCAAGAGGAGCTGCAGATCCTATTTCGCATTTTATCTTTTCAGCAGTTCTTTCACCGATCAAAAGATTATGATTTCTTCTGAAATAATTTATAATGTCATCATTCAGTTCATCACCACCAAGTCTTACTGATTGAGCGTAAACAATACCAGATAAAGCGATCACGGCAATTTCAGTAGTTCCTCCACCAATATCTACAATCATACTACCTACGGGCTCATGAACATCTAATCCGATTCCAATAGCTGCTGCCATCGGTTCATCTACCAAGTAAACTTCTTTAGCTCCTGCATGTTCAGCACTATCTCTTACAGCTCTACGCTCTACTTCTGTAATACCACTGGGAACACAAATAACCATCTGGCGTGTTGATGAATACCATTTCATCTTCACTTTTTTGATCATACCTCTGATCATATGTTCAGCAACTTCAAAATCAGCAATTACACCATCTCTTAAAGGTCGTACGGTTCTGATATTTCTGTGAGTTTTCTCATGCATCAACCGAGCTTCATGACCGGTGGTTACAGGAATGTTATTTTGATTCAGAGCAACAATACTTGGCTCATCCAAAACGATACCTTCACCACGAGCGTAGATCAGGGTATTAGCTGTACCAAGATCAATCGCGATATCGGTATATAGAAAATCTAGAAGCCCCTTTTTCTGTTTATTTTTTGAGGAAGCAGGGGACGGGATTCCGTAATTATCAGACATTGCCAAAATAGTAGATGTTTAAAAGTGCTGGGTAGTTATTTTTGAAAATACGAGAATGAAAGTGTATATGCGAAATATAATTTTTAATGTTTAAAATGCCTTTTTCCGGTAAAGATCATCGTCATGCCGAATTCGTTGGCTTTTGCAATAACTTCTTCATCACGAATACTTCCACCGGGTTGTATTACTGATGTGGCACCAGCCTTTGCTGCTGCTTCAATTCCATCAGAAAAAGGGAAGAACGCATCGGAAGCGATAGCTGAGCCGGATAGATTCAATCCTTCTTTTTTTGCTTTATCAACCGCTATTTCAGAAGAATCCACACGACTAGTTTGTCCGGAACCAATACCTAATGTTCTTCCTTCTTTTGCATAAACAATAGCATTGGACTTCACATTTCGAACAACTTTCCATGCAAAAAGCAGGTCATTCATTTCTTCATCCGTAGGTTTCCTTTCTGTTACAACTTTGAAATCATTTTGATCAACAGGCTCTAGATCTGCATCCTGAGTTAACAAGCCACCAAAAATGGATCTGAAAGATTTGGCTTGTACTTCACTTACCTGCTTTTTGATCCGGATTAATCGTCTGTTTTTTTTCTGAGTCAGCAATTCCAGAGCTTCGTCAGAAAAACCGGGTGCAATAATGATCTCTGTGAAAATTTTATCAATAGCCTGGGCAGTTTCTAAATCCAGTTCTTTGTTAACAACAACAATTCCTCCAAAAGGCGATACAGTATCTGTACTGAAAGCTTTTTTATACGCTTCAGTTAGATTTTCTCCAATTCCAACTCCACAAGGAATAGTGTGTTTGATAATGGCGCAAGTAGATTTATCATTACTGAACGAGGAAATAATATTCAAAGCCGCATCCACATCTATAAAGTTATTATAGCTGAGTTGCTTTCCGTGAAAACAGTCAATTATTGAATCTTGTTCTCCATATACAGCTGCTTTCTGATGCGGATTTTCTCCGTATCTCAGTTCCTGCGAAAGAGGTACAGAAACATTGAATTGTTTTACAGGCTCTTCATCCACCAGATCATTGAAATAGTTCGCAATAGCAGAATCATAATCAGCCGTATGATTGAAAGCGTCTTTCGCTAAGGACTTTCTCATTTCAAATGAGATTCCGTTTCCTTCATTAAGTTCGTAAATAAAATCTTCGTATTGATCAGGAGAGCTTAATATTCCAACATGTGCAAAATTCTTAGCTGCTGCTCTTATCATGGTTGGTCCGCCAATATCAATAAATTCAGTAGCTGTGGCAGGAGTGATATCTTCTTTCACTTTCTCTTTAAATGGGTAAAGATTTACTACAACTAATTCGATAGGAGATATTCCCAGTTTCTGTATCTCTTCAACATCACTTGCGTGACTAGTCCTGGCTAAAATTCCCCCATGAACCAAAGGATGAAGAGTTTTAACCCTACCATCAAGGCATTCATTAAAATCTGTTATTTCAGAAACATCTTTCACCGGTATTCCTGCTTCCGAAATAGCTTTTGCTGTTCCTCCGGTAGAAATTAAAGTAACCCCATTATTATGAAGCGCAGTTGCCAATTCAACAATATTGGTTTTGTCGGATACAGAAAGTAATGCCCGATTAATTTTAAGCGGTGTTGTAGGTAGAGATGAAAGAGGTTTTAATGCCACTTTATTAGTTTTTTAGTGTTGTTAGATATTTTTGAATAGTCTCAGGCAGTAATATATGCTCTCTTTCAAGCACTTTTTCAGCGAGAGATGTTGCGGTGTCGGAATCAGTAACTTGAACTGTTGATTGACCAATAACCGGACCTTCATCATATTCAGCAGTTACTACATGTACAGTGCAACCCGACTGAGAATCTTTATTCCGGATCACAGCTTCATGAACTTTAGATCCATAAAATCCTTTACCTCCGTACTTTGGAAGCAGGGAAGGATGGATATTCAGAATCCTGTTGTCAAAAGACTGAATGATTTCTATGGGAATTTTCTTTAAATAACCCGCCAGAATTAACAGATCAGCATTCCACTCTTCAAGTTTTGAAAGAACTTTTTTTGAATACTCCGATTCGCTATTGAATTGGTCCGGAGAAATGATAAAGGTAGGAATTCCGTGTTTCTGAGCTCTCTCGAGTGCAAAAGCAGATTTATTATTGGTGATTAATCCAACAATATTTGCAGTCAGTTTCCCATTTGAAACCGCATTAATAATTGACTGAAAATTTGATCCAGAACCGGATGCAAATACAACAATGTTCTTCAACAGTGATTTATTTGAAGTTGCAGAAATACTTGACTGAAGATACACAAAGTTTCACTGCTAATCAGGATAGAAATAGCTAACCGGAAGGATTTTTGGTCAGTTCAGGATCCTGATTGAAAACCTGATAATTATTGAAGCTCCAGCTTATCTGAATTATGGTGATTCTAATAACTGTAGCTAATGGAATCGCCACCAACATCCCCAAAATACCGGCCACTTCTGCACCAATTAAAATGATAAATAAAATTGCTACAGGATGCATATCAGCTGAACGGGAAAAGAGAAGAGGTTGGAATACAATATTATCAAGCATCTGCACGATCAGAATAGCTATCATGCAAACCAGTACCAAAGAGAAGTCCCCGGTTTCTATTATTGAAATAATTATAGAAAGTATATAACCGATAATCGGACCAAAATAGGGGATAGTATTGGCTAAACCCACAGCAATACCAACAGAAAGGGAATTATCTAATCCTGCAACAGAAAGTGTTGCCCATGAACTGGCTGCGACCAGTAAGCTTTGCAATAAAACACTTCTGAAATAAAGGCCTAACCTTTTTTCAATTTTATCGATTAGTGTTAATGATGTTTCGAAATATTTGTTCGGGATCAGCAATAAAAGATCTCTTCGGATCTTGGAGCCATCTTTCAGGAAAAAGAATGCAGCAAAAGGAACCACTAAAATGGCGGAAAATATATCTGTAAAAACTCCGACAACATTACTGAAGACAGATGAAAACTGATCGAAATCAAACAAGGAATTTAAAACCTGAGTGAGGTTGTTACTTAAAAAGCCCTCGGGAATAAAATCGTAATCATCACTTAACTTAGTTTCAACCTGATTGGCTATACTTTCAATATTCTGAATATCAAGTTGGCGGGCCAGCTGAACCATTTGGTCTGCCACTTTCGGAATAACGGTGGTAGAAGCATAAACAAAAACCAGAATTACAGCTGAAAGTGTGAGGGTAATGGCAAGCGTTCTGGGGACTTTATTTCTCTGTAACCAGTTTACGATAGGATCTAAAACATAACTCAGAATCAAAGCAAGAACCAGATAAAGCACCAAGTTCCCCAGCTTTACTAAAACCCAACCAAGAACGGCAATGGCTGCAATGCCAATGGCAAATTTTACTATTTTTTCTAAGGTTATGTTTTTCATTTATTCAATGATTCCAGTAAGCCGTCTATTTCTTTCAATATAATACTAGAATCGTATCCTTTTCTAAATAAATAATCGAATATTTTTTTTCTTCTTTTTTCCGGATCTGTTCGTAAAAGTGCGGGTTTCTTCTTTTCGATCAACTCGCTTATGGTTTCAATCTTTGATTGTTGATCAAATTCTTCCTCCAAAACCTGAGTAATAGTGCTTTTTCCGATCTTCTTTTTTGATAGCTCGGCTTTTATCTTGTTTGGTCCCCAATTATTAAACCTGAATTTATCATGTGCATACTTTTTAGCAAAAGCATAGTTATTGATATAACTTTTTTCCTCGAGTTCAGCAATGATTTGATCCAGAATTTCGGAATCAAAGCCTTTTTTGATCCCTTTTAGCCGCAACTCATGGCTAGCATGATCCCGTCTGCCCAACAGGCGAATTAAATATTCTCTTATTAACCAACTTTCTTCTTCCTTTTGGATCTCAGCATATAGCTGTTCGTCAATGACAGTTCCTTTACGGAGGTTTTGTTTGGTCAAAGTAGCATCAGACACGCCGGATATAAAACCGTTTTCCGAATACAGAGAATATCTGAAAGAGTTTTTTTTCTGAACTTCAATCCGATGAATTGTAACCGGAAGTTCAGGTTCTTTCTTCGAATATATCTTGTTTGAATAACTCATAGCTTTAAAAACAAAAAGCTCTGTTGTTTAAGAACAGAGCTTTTGAATGTTGTCAGTACAGATCAGGCTTCAGCTTTCTCAGGCTCTTTTTCCTTCTCTTTGGATGCATCAGGAATTGGTTCATCCAGTTCCTCTCCACGAAGTTTAGCCCGTACCAGTTTCTCAATGCTTGCACAAAGCTTAGGATCTTCTTCCAAGAACTGCATTGCGGCGTCAGCACCTTGTCCGATAGGTTCGCCATCATAGCGGAACCAGCTACCACGTTTCTCAATTACATCGAATTCAACAGCCAGATCCAGAATTTCAGCAATCAATGAAGTTCCTTTTCCATACATGATATTGAACTCAACCACTTTGAAAGGAGGGGCCACTTTATTCTTGGCAACTTTTACTTTAGTTCGGTTACCAATTACTTCATCACCTTTCTTAATAGCTCCAATTCTGCGGATATCCAAACGAACAGAAGAATAGAATTTAAGTGCGCGACCACCTGTGGTGGTTTCAGGATTACCAAACATAACTCCGATCTTTTCACGAACCTGATTAATGAAAATGCAGGAAGTATGTGTTTTACTCACAATACCTGTGATTTTTCTGAGAGCCTGCGACATCAAACGAGCTTGTAAGCCCATATGAGAGTCACCCATTTCGCCTTCCAATTCCGCTCTTGGAACCAGTGCGGCTACGGAGTCAACAACGATCACATCTAGCGCACCGGAGCGAATCAATGTTTCTGTAATTTCGAGCGCTTGTTCACCACTGTCAGGTTGTGATACAAGAAGTTCGTCAACTTTTATCCCCAGTGCTTTAGCATATCTGGGATCGAAAGCGTGTTCTGCATCAATAAAAGCAGCGTATCCGCCATTTTTTTGTGCCTGTGCAATTACCTGTAGTGCCAAAGTAGTTTTACCACTCGCCTCAGGGCCGTAAATTTCCGTTACTCTACCTCTTGGTACACCTTGTACGCCCAATGCATAATCTACCATAATGGAACCGGTTGAAATAACGTCCACATCCTGAACGGCATCCCCGCCCAACTTCATGATGGTTCCTTTCCCGTGTTGTTTTTCAATTTGCCCGACGGCAATATCTAATGCTTTAGATCTTTCTTTTGAGTCAGCCATGATTACATTTATTTTTGAATTTATTTACTGCAAAGTTAACAAGGCAGGGTGTCATATCGTGTCATCATCTTCTGCGAAAGAATATATGTTCGATATATGTAAGAAAAAAATTTATTTCTAAATTTTTTAAATCACAATTTTCAAACTTCAAATTCCAAATTAAGCAGCTTTCAGAATTATTGAAGACATTATTTTCAATAATTGTGTTGCTTCATCCAGCAAATCTGATCGTTCTTTTTCGAGATGTTCATCATTACCGGTATCTATTAGTTTTAGCCAGTAGCATGTTTCTTTAGCTTCTTTTCTGGAGATCTTCATTCTCATTTTGAAGTCTTTTTTACTCAAAGCTTCATTGGTTTCTATATAATTTGCTCGATAGAACCCGAAGACCTGACCAACTGTTTACCATCTTCGAAGTTAGAAGTACAACTCGGAAGTTTTTTTAACGAAGACTCTCGTTGCTTTCGCAAAGACCAATGTACGTTCTTCTAGATTGTAATTTTTCATTTGTCTGGAATTTGTAGTTTGAAAATTGAGATTTACCAAACCTTGGTTCTTAGTAAGACAATCAAAAAAGAATTCCTTACAAAAAAAGTTTAAATCAGATTTATAGACAGGGTGCTTCTTAACTGATTTTGTTTATTTTAAGCGATACAAATTAGATTCGTTTTTTTAATCAATTAATGCTTCAATATAATTTAAAATGAAAATTTTCATAACAACAGTACTCGCTTTATTTGTTCAAAATTTAGCAGTATCTCAGGCTCAAGAGCTTTTTGATTATTTAGAAGAGAATACAGAAGTAATTAGCTCTGATACTTTGCATGTCTTTTATTTTGAAGAATGGAATGATGATTACACTTCAAGTAAAATCATAGAATTCGATGGGAAATTAATCGATAGTGAATGGAACGCTTTAATTTCAAACTATCTATCAGTTGAAAATAAAGCTTATTTGATTGGCAAAATTAATATTGATGATAACTATTCTGGTTTTCTAATCCGTCATCTATCAACATACAGCCCCCAAAAAATCTCTTTGCTTGTTTTTGATCACATAGAAGATAATTTTACAACCAAACAATTGATTGCTGATAGTGGTGCGGATGGCACCTGGGTGTATGAAGTTGATGGCTGGTTATTAGATATAAACGAAGACGGAAAGTTAGATCTTGTAAATTGGAGAACAGAACGCTGGGAAGATGATGAAACAGAAGAACGGCATCGATCGGATTCTGTTTACGTGAGCTTTTGGAACGGTACTGAATTCGAATTAGAAAAATCGGCTCAAATTGATACTAGTAAATTCAAAACCTATTACGATAAAGTATTTAATTAAGCTTTGTTATTTGTCTGAAATTTGGTGCTAGTCTTTTGAGATTTTTCCCTGAAAATAAATCCTCTCACTTATTCTGCTAAATCTGCGGATATTTCATAAGTAAGTGGAAGCATATCAGAAAGCTTTTCAAATGCCCAGTATCCATCAAAAAGAATTGAGGTTGGGTCGAGAATAAATCCGGATCTATCTACCAGAACTGAATCAGAGATCAGCGTTATGGAAGAGTTTTGATAATCCGACAAAAGACGGGGATTGCTGTCGAAGGGTTTTGCTATCGAATACAAATAAGTAATGTCTTCGTATTCATTTTCATAGGTGACATTCAAAAAATTAACAAAGCTGTATTCATAATAGGAGCTGTCAACTTGATAGAAAAACTGTGATTGTGGCACTGTATCCGTATATAAATACCGTGCATCATCGTCTCTTTCTTCTGCTTTTACAACAAAACCATTTTCAACAATTTTTTGATCAATTAAAGATTTAGTGAAATGAGCAAAAGACCCTAAATAAGCTTTCTCCCGATTTTCTTTCCATTTATTCCGGGTTTTTTTCCTGCTGGAACTCATCTCTTCAAAAAAAGTCTGGCCGTAGAAAAAGAATCTTCCTGATTTATAGTCGATCTCAAATTTCTCTAAGAAAAAAAAGATCCGGTAGCCAAGGTCTTTGTTTTCTACTTCAATTGTTTCGTAAGCAAATGCATTCAGAGTCCTGTTATCCAAATCAAAATCAAAGTTCACCACTTCTTTATTTTTGATTTTAGTGTTCTTCGAAAAGGGACCTACACCAATAAACATCTTTCGAAATTGTTCAAAGTTATATTTCCAGTCCTGGCTGTTTGGTTTAACAGTAATTTCATCCAGATTGTACACTTTCTCTTTCATTATAAAAGAGTATCCATCCTCCAAATGATCCGTTCGAATTAAAGAAGTAACACTTTCGAAACCAAGGCTTTGAACAATCAGATCATGAGCTCCCTCGGGTATACCTGATAAAGTAAAATTGCCGTCTCCATCAGAAAGCGTTCCGATAGTTGAACCATTCAGGAAGATTTGAGCTCCTGCAATTGGATCAAGACCAACCTGACTTTTTACAGTGCCGGAGATTGAATATTCAGTTTGAGCAAATACAGTAAATGAGGTAATAATGACTACAAAAAAAGTCGAAATTGTTTTGTAGTTAAAGAGCATTTATTACTTCTTTTAGAGCAAGCATCACTTCGTCAATCTGAGTTGTAGTAGTATAAGGAGCCGGTCCAAATCGAATGATCTGATCTCTGGCATCGGTGAAAATATCACGAGCCAGTAATTCTGCTCTTATTTCTCTGGCTTTTGGTGAAGTAAGAGATAAGAAGCCTCCATTATGTTCAGCAATCGCTTTCTCATGAGTAAGTCGAATTACAGATGGATCAAAATCTTTATCGAGAAAATGCTTTTTAAGTAGTTCTACTTTTTGGACATACTGGTCTCTCAGAACTTCTTTAGTAAGTCCTTGTTCTCCAAAAAACTCGACCACTTTAGCCGCGCGATACTGAGAGGAAGGATCATAAGTTCCACTTGCAAAGCGTTGATCGGAATGATCATAGTGAGTAGGGGAGTTGTCTCGGGGCTTTTCCAATGTACTGAAGGAAGCGAACCAACCCGTTATTGCGGGACGCATATCACAGTCTTTAGGAAATCTCAGGAAACAATTGGCTTCGCCCCATTGCAGATATTTGTAACCTCCGATCAGAATAAAACAATCTTCCAGATCAGCTTCTCTGATTGATAACGGTGCGACATTAGTTCCGTGATAGTCATCAATTAAAACAGGAACGCAGTGCTTTCTTGCTGCTTGTGCAATTTTTGTGAGATGGTGATTGATCAGGCTGGATTCGAAATAAACTCGTGACAGCATTATTGCAGAAGTTCTATCGTCGATTTCAGAGATAATTCGTTCTGCAAAACTTTCATCGGGATCGGTTGCAACATAAGTTACTTCCAAACCTTCTTCTTCCAGGCGATGAAGTTGACGAAACAGTGAATGAAATTCTCCATCAGTTGAAATGATCTTGGGCTTATTCTTCAGATCAAGTCCACTCATCCAGCTTACAAAAAGAACGTGTGTGCTTTCTTCGCGGCAGTAGAATCCATCGGGATCGTCATAAAATCCTCTTAAATAGTTTCTCAGTATTTCTGTCTTCTCGGCAGCTTTTTCCCACTTTTTGTCCACCAGCTCTGCGGTGTCCATGAAATACTCTTTCTGTCCTTCCAGCGCTACATCCGGCCAGGCCTGATGAGAATGTCCGGTAAAGAGAAGTCGTTCAGAAACTCTGAAATGTGAGTAATGAGGGATGAGTTGTTGTGCTAATTCGTCGATGTTTTTCATAAGAAGATGTTAGCCACTAAAACACAAAACCACAAAATTTTTTAAGTAGAATAGAACTCAATTTTTGTTTCCCAACACGATAAAAAGATAGTCATTCCAGTGGAGGTAGGAATTTGAATGATAAAGATCAGATTAGAAATGGTTGGACTATCTCTCTAGATCTTGTTTTTCGTTCATTTTTTTGATCATATAAAGCCCGACAATAGTAAGAAGCCCCAGAAATAAAAACGTACCTGCAACATATAAAAATGGATGGGTCTTGGAAATATCCGTTGATCCGGTTACATAGGTAAATCCAAATATTACAGCTACGGCAACAAGAAACAGGGAAATCATTGAAAGTATAGATGATTTTTGTTCTTCAGGATAGTCAGCTTCGTCTGCAGAAATTTCTATAAGAGCATAATTTTGTGCTGTATAGCCCATAAAAATCAAAAAAAGTACTACCGGACTAGTAATAATAGAGAAAGCAAGCCAGGCAGGTAGATCAGGAAAGATAGATTTAATATAAAAGATTCCGAAATTCAAATAGACTACTAAAAGTGTAAAAAGAGCTACATTGTAAATCCAATATTGCTTTTTGAACTTGGTTAATCCCCAGGAATTTTTTTGATGTTTTAACAGTACATTGCATGCACGGCATTTATAATAACCTTCAATGCTTTTTCTGAAACTTACCCCGGTTGATGGTGTTATATTAATTAACCTCTTTGACCTTTGGCCACAATTCGGACATTTCATAATATCTAATTAGTTGAATTTATTTACAATAACCTAATCCCTTTTTCAGGTCTTGAAAGAAAAGAACTAATTAAATCTAATATAATTCAGGAAAAATACAATTGAGCTAAAAAGAAGACCTGATTTCCCAAAGGTCCGGAAAGATAGTCTGGTTTAATGTGCGCTGAAGGTAAGCAACACCTTCTGATCCCCCTGTTCCTTTTTTAGTACCGATGGTTCGCTGTACCATTTTAACGTGACGGTATCTCCATTCCTGCAAACCTTCATCAAAATCTACCAACAACTCGCTTACCAAAGCTGCTTCCTGATGTTCATTCATCATTTTGATCAGCTCTTGTTGGTTTTCTTCGGATGTATTGAAAACAAGCCCTCGTTGATTCTCTCTCGGGGATGAAACCGAATAGCCTTTTTTCTTCAGATAAGCACAAAAACTTTCCCAGATAGTAGGCTCTTCCATTTTCTGTTCCAGGATTTCGATGTGGTTCGGATCATCTTTATGAGCCTCTTTCATCAATTGAAATCTTAATCCACATAAGATCTCGATTTCACGAAATTGCAGCGACTGAAATCCACTCGATTCCCCTAAAAACTTTCTGAAGCTGTTGAATTCCAGTGGAGTCATGGTTTCCAGAATATCTACCTGAGAAACGAGTGTTTTCATGATGGTCAGAATTCGTCTCATCGTTTTGATGGAATTCCATGTATTTCCTGCCGAAAGTTCTTTGTTCAGTTTTCCAAATTCATGAATGATCTGCTTGAACCACAATTCATAGGTTTGATGGATAATAATGAACAGCGTTTCATCATGTTCTTTAGGATCTGATTTGAGCTGTTGAAGTTCCAACAGTTCGTTTATTTTTAAATAATTGGTGTATGTAAGGCTCATCTTTTGGATTTTAATGTGCTATAAACTAATCGAAATTTTAAAGCTAACCCTCCCCGCTCCTATGGAGCACCCCTCCCTAACATTAGGGAGGGGACGGGGGTGGGTCAAAATATTTTAATTCTTGGGCAAAATCTGCATAAATCTATTTATCAACAGTAAGCTCGCCGGCCATTGGGATTTGAAATTGCGCTTCAATGTATTCTTTTGAATCTGATTGAGCCAGAAGAAACATTAATTTTGTAAGTGCTGCTTCCATAGTCATATCTCCCCCTGATACAGCACCAACATTTAACGCAGCTCGTCCGGCAGGATATTTAGTTAAATTCACAGCGTCATAATCCGCCTGAGAAACAATGGCTACAATTACCCCGTGATCTCTGCACTTTTCAAAAAATGGAATCATATTGTATACTCCTTTCATTGGAAAATTACCGCTACCAAAAGTTCGGACAATGATCGCTTTCAATTTGGTGAGATCTAAACAATCGAGAATATTCATGCTGAGTGAAGGATGGACGGTAAGAACAAATATCTCATTTGAAAAAGCAGCGTTGTTCTCGAAAGCAGGAATCAGTTTTTTAGGCGGAACATGAAGTTCAATATCTAAACCAATCTCAGCAATTGGGTCTAAATTCGGAGAACCAAATGCATCAAAATCACCGATACTCAGTTTAGTGGCCCGGTTTCCGCGGTAGACGTGATCATTAAAGCAAATTCCAACTTCCTGTAATTCAGTAGTCGCCATTTCGATGGAATTGATCAGGTTTCGGCGGGCATCACTTCTCACGCTGCTCATCGGAACCTGACTACCGGTAAAGATCACTGGCTTGGCTAAATTCTGTAACGAATATGACAGTGCGGACGCCGTATAAGCCATGGTATCTGTTCCGTGCAGGATCACGAAGCCGTCATATTTTTCGTAATTAACATCTATGCATTGAGCAAGATTTACCCAATGCTCTGCATTCAGATCAGAGCTGTCTTCGAAAAAAAGCGGGTAAGTAGTAATTTCAGCAAGTTCTTCTAACTCGGGAATTTGTTTGATAAGCAAATCAGACCAGGCTTCAGGATCCAGCTCCACACCTTCGCCTTTAGCGCTCATCGCAATGGTTCCACCTGTTTGTATGAGAAGAATTTTTTTCATCTTGCTTATTTCCCGTAGCCGTTTAAATTAGCTATTCGCCGTACTCGTGCGAACGTTCTTAAAATTATTGCCAAATATAGCGTAAAAAAAGGAAGCGCTTAAAGTTTTCATCAAGAGAAAACAAAAAACCTTAGCAATCCAAGGAGTTCACTATGAAAGTATACGATCCTGCAAGAATCCGAAATGTTGTGTTGTTGGGCCATTCCGGCTCCGGTAAAACAACCTTAGCTGAAACTATGTTGTTTGAAGCCGGAGCTATTAACAGAAGAGGAACCATAGAAGAAGGAAATACAGTCTCCGATTATCATGAATTGGAGAAAGAGAAAGAAAAATCCATTTATTCATCGTTTATGAATCTGGATTGGAGAGGGCACAAGATCAATCTGATCGACACCCCGGGAACTTCAGATTATGTAGGTGAAGTAGTTGGTCCGTTAAGAGTAGCCGATACAGCCATTTTCACGTTAAATGCTGAAAACGGAGTAGAAGTAGGAACGGATTCATTATGGAAATATGCCCGTAAATATGAAGTCTCATCGATTTTTGTAGTTAATAAACTTGATAACGAACGTTCTGATTTCTGGCAAACTGTTCAGGAAGCAAAAGAACATTTTGGAAGAGAAGTTACGGTAGTACAATTTCCGTACAGCGAAGGAAATGACTTTCACGCAATAGTGGATGTACTCAGAATGACGATGTACGAATTTCCGGAAGGAGGCGGGAAACCCGATAAATTGCCTATCCCGGATTCACTGAAAGATAAGGCTGAGAAACTGCATCAGGAATTGATTGAGATCATCGCAGAAAATGACGAGTCCTTAATGGAAATTTACTTCGAACATGGGGAACTGGATGAAGAACAAATGGAGGAAGGATTACACCTTTCATTAGTAAAAGGACAGATTCATCCGTTGTTTTGTGTGTGTGCAGCAAGGAATATGGGAACCGGTCGTGTAATGGGTTTTCTGGATGACATCGCTCCGAATCCTTTGGAAGGAAATGCTCCAAAAAGCCAGAATGGAGACGACTTTGAACTGGATCCCGACGGAAAGCCTGTGCTGTTTTTATTTAAGACATATTCGGAATCTCATGTTGGGGATCTGATCTATTTTAAACAATACAGTGGATCTTCCGTTGCGGGAATGGATCTGATGAATAATTCAACTTCGAACTCAGTAAGACTAGGAAGTCTCTACCTCACAGAAGGACACAAACGCATCAGCATAAACGAGATCAAAACCGGGGATATTGGTGCAGTTGTAAAGTTGAAGGATGGGGAAGTAAATCACACTCTTTCGGAAAAAGGAAATAATATAGTTCTTGAAGAAATTGAATTTCCGCCTACAACAATCCGAACGGCCGTAAAGCTTACCAATGAAGGAGATGAAGACAAACTTGGTAACGCGCTTCATCAGATTCACAGAGAAGACCCTTCTATTATAATTGAGCATAGCCAGGAATTACGTCAGATCATCATTCATGCACAGGGCGAAGAACATCTGGGAGTAATTGAGCACCAGCTTCGAAATCGCTTCAAACTGGATGTTGAGTTTATTACCCCGAAAATTCCTTATCGGGAATCTATTACCACTCAGGTAAGATCGAAATACAAGCATAAAAAGCAATCAGGCGGTGCAGGACAATATGCCGAAGTGGAATTATTAATAGAACCTTACGAAGAAGGAATGGCTGATCCACCCGACATGAAAGTACGGAATACTGATGTTCACGATCTTCCGTGGGGAGGCAAACTGGTATTCAATAATTGCATAGTTGGTGGTGTAATCGATAACCGGTTTATGCCTGCAATTCTGAAAGGAGTGATGGAAAAAATGCAAAACGGTCCGATGAGTGGTTGTTGTGCCCGTGATATCAGAGTGTCTGTATTTGATGGTTCTATGCATTCTGTGGATTCTAATGAAGCAGCTTTTAAAACTGCAGCTAGAATGGCTTTCAGGGATGGCTTTTTGAAAGCAAATCCGAAATTATTGGAGCCTATCTATGAAATTGAAGTGATCGTTCCTCAGGATTATATGGGAGAAGTATTAAGCGACTTGGGAACTCGCCGCGGACAAGTTCAGGGAATGGATGCTGAAGGAGCATTGCAAAAAATAAAAGCACATGTACCTCTTGAAGAATTGGATCACTATTCCACGAGCTTAAAATCGATGACTCAGGGAAGCGCCACCTACAACCGAACATTCTCTCATTATGCTCAGGTTCCTTTTGATGTACAGGAACGTGTGATGAAGGAAAATGCAGAACTGGAGGAGGTTTAATCAGATTTCAGGTCTTTGATGAAACAAACAATTCTGTTTTCTTCCAGAAAGCCAGATTTGTTATGGAAGCGAATACTTTGCTCGTTGTTTATTTCAACGTCTGAGGCGAGTTGAGAACTTCCGTTTTCTTTAGCCCATTGCTCTGCTCGTTGGATCAACTTTGAAGCTATTCCGGTTTTTCGGAAGGATTCTTCTACGTAAATGCCTTCCAGATAAGCAATGGGATAGGAGGTTGCGCCTTCTACAAAATCATTTCGAAGTGAGAGGTATGCAAAAGCAATGTATTCACCTTTTTCATTTACTAAAAAAGCTGTCTGATTCTCTTTCTCCAGAATCTGTTTGCAGTACTCAAACTCAGTTTCATAAGTACACTCCGGCCACAACTCAACAAAGAGATGAGCGAGGGCTGCTACGTTCTGTTCTGATAATTTTACAATTTGCATGATTAATGGTAGTCATGATAGACAAGAAAAAGAAAAAAGTCACTCAGAGCGATAGCGAAGAGTCTGCAAAGTTCAAGTTAGTATAGAAAATAGATGTGCAGATCCTTCGGAAGTGTCCTCAGGATGACTTTATTATTCAAATCAAATCGGATTAAATAGTATAAGAAGAATGACCTACTTGGAACTCTGCAGAACCTGAAGGATCTGATGGTTTAAAGCTTGATAGAATACAATTACAAGAAGTGTAGAAGTTAGATAATTCACTTACAAAAAATGTCTTGTTTATAATCCTGACGATTTCAGAAAAAAATTCCAACTACACCGACCTTTACAATTATTGGCGAACCAAGAACGTAATGAAATCGACGGCTCCGAAGGAGCAATCATTACACTTCTGGCTGGTTCTTGAATGTGTATCATACGAGCGAAGACCTTTTGTAATGATTAGTCGATGTAATGGAGTTCGCGCCAATAATTCTTGTCGGGAGCGTTTGGTACTTTTGTCGGCACAAAAGTATATTACCAAGTAAATGTACTCACGATCCTTAAGAAAGACCTCCTCTGTCTCCTCCTACAACAGGAGGAGGACTCGTTGATAAAAAGTTAGAATCAACTTTGGAATTCCCCTCCTTATTCAAGGAGGGGCGAACTACTCAGAACCAAAGAATGTGTTTCGTAGCTGGGGAGGTCCGTTTCCAACGCATAGAATTGGGACAAAAGATCAATCTTGCCTGCGCTGAATAATCCTAAAGGTCTTCGTTCGTTCTGAGAAAGTTAGTAAACTTTTCACCAGAAAGGATTATTCCTGCTTCGCAGACGCATACGGATCACGCTCTCTTGTCCGTCTTAAATCCTAAGGGAGAAGGTTTCTTCGAACTATCATTATCAATCTGTTATCTAATTACATAACATCTACAGAGATGATCAATTTTATATACCAAGAAGAAAGCGTATTCTAAAAATAAGTAGCAAAACCTATTTCAATGCCACTGGTTTTTGCCGGAGGATTTCCAAGAATATCTGTTTGCTCCTGATAGCGATAGTTTAGTCTGAATACGGTTTGATATGTAGGGCGGAAGCTTATTCCGGGAACTACAGCCCAGATCTCATCTCCGATATTACCATCTGTTTCATTAAAAGTGCCAACATTCCAATCAACGGATTCCAGTCTAAGAGCCACATTGAAAACGGCATCATCAAAACCAAACATTCGTTTATCAATTACAGGTTGGACAATATCCAGAAAGCCACCGCTTTGCTTTTCTCCGTATTGCTGAGTGAATGTATTTGGGACGTTCACAAAAACCCATGCCCACTCGCCAACTATGTAAGTATCTGAAAAAGGTAATTCTGTGTTAAAATCTACAGCAAATACATCCAGTCTTCTCGGCTCATCAAGTGTCAAGCCGTCATCTTCATGAGTATTATAAATTCCGCCCATGTATGACAATCCTAGCTCGCCAATATTTTGATTACGGACTGCAATCTTTCCGGTAAACAAAGGTTCGCCATTACTGGATTCTTCAAAACGCTCCTTATTGTCCTTTGAAGCAGGTAAAAAAGTTCTGTTTTCAGTATTAGTGGTTATAGAATTATCAAAGCCGTTGGTGAGATAGGCTTCGTATCCAACAGCCCAATCCTGCTTGTACATTTTTCCATAAAGTCCAAAACCAACATTGCTCCATGTTGCGGGTAGCATTTGTGTCATTGCAATTGGACGATCAACAAATTCCCATTTTGGTCCGTCATGATTTTGATTAAATGCACCAATCGGATTCACAACAACTCCGCCTCTTAAGTTCAGGAGCGGATGAAAATTTACATCCATCGCAGCAAATTCAATGGCGATCTCTTCACCGCCTTCTTCAAACTCAAACTCACTCATGAACTTGATTCTGGAGCTAATAGAAGAGGTGATAAACAGCGTTACTCTGGGAATTCGGAATGAATGTCCGTCAGTGAGTCCGTCTTCACCAATATACTTGTAATCCGCTTCCAGATAACCACCAATCGAAACCGGAGAGCTTGATGTAGCATAAACACGGTTGCTCAATGCATCCATATTCATTGCATTTTCCAGTGAATCTGATCGATCATCTTTCAACAATGATTGATCAACCTGGGCAATAAGTTGCTGTGACAGGAGTCCAATAAATAATGTGATAATTAGCTTTTTCATCGTAGATCGATCTTTAAAATTTCTGATTCAATAAGGACAGGGAAGGTTCTGAGCTCTTCATCTGCGGGACCGCTTTGAACTGAACCGTTATTTGTGAATTCACTACCGTGAGCCGGACATTCCAGGCGATCCCCAAAAACTCTGAGTTCCGTACCTTGATGTGTACATCGCATCAAAAGAGCAGTGTAGGTTTCGGAATCATGGCGGTAAACAGCAATCGGATAACTGAGTTTACTGTTTTCAACGACGAGATAGTCTCTGGAAGAGATGCCATCTTCTGTTGAGAAGGCGCTCAATGGAATCTCCATAAAATTACCATTGATATCTGCATTCAGATATTTAGTACCTGCACATCCCTGAAGAAACAGTGAAGTGGAGATCAATCCTGCGCAACTCAATCCGCATACTTTTATAAATTCTTCTCTGTTCATTACAGCGACCTCAGGAATTTGAGAAGAGCTTGTTTGTCAGCATCACTTAGCGCTACAAAATCATCTCTGCTTTGCTGAGCTTCTCCACCATGAAGTTCAATAGCTTCTTGAATGCTTTTTGCTCTTCCATCGTGCATGAGAAAGAATTCTCTACCTTGTGATTCCGGCGCTAAACCTAATCCCCAAAGTGGTGGAGTTCTCCATTCAAAAGTTTCTGCTGAACCTTCGGTAGCACCGTCATCCAGTCCGGAGCCCATATCGTGGAGTAAGAGATCTGAGTACGGAAAAATCGTTTTATTGGAAAGAGCGTCAATATCTGATTGCGGTGTAGTGAAAGACGGAACATGACAGGAAGAGCAACTGATGCTCATAAAAACTTCTTTACCTCTGATGACTTCGGGATCGTCCGCGTCTCTTTGGATGGGAGCTTTGAGTGTTTGAAGATAGAATACTACATCGCGGATGGTTTGATCACTAACTTCAGGATCTGTCGATAATCCTGTATGCGGATCAATGGGATTGAAGGTAGAAGTTACTCCCATGTCCTGATTATATGCACCTACAGTTTGATGAAGAAGATCAACTGCAGCAGCTTTTTTACCAAAACGACCAATGTATTGTCCACCAACAGGTTGATGAGATGGTTTTGGAATAAAATAGGATGGAGCATTAATATAATTCGGAACACCGGAAATACCATCACGATCAGAATCGTTGGGATCGGCATTATCCAGAATTTGTTGATCAGTTAACGCTTCAAGAAAACCCAATCCTGTAACAGCAGGTGGTGTAAAATCCATAGAAGGAACACCATCTGGAATAGTCTCAGGTTCGAAACCGGGAATGGCTCTGTTTTGGAGTTGCGGTCCGCCGATAGTGATATCAGGAGCTGTGTTTGGTTGCGTCTGCCCAAACCGGGTTAATGTTGTGAAAGGATGTCCTTTTCCGTCTCCGGCATGACAGCTTCCACAAGAATTGGCTACAAAAACGGGGCCAAGACCTGATTCAGGTGTAAACACCTCATCATTAAAAGCGATATCGCCTTTAAGAAATCTGGATTGTTCGGAGGTGGAAAGCCCTTCAGTTGGGCCATCGAGTAAGTCACTTTCTGCAGGGGCTTCAGGAATCAAACTATCACAAGAGTAGATAGCTGCAACCAAAAGCAATACTGCACAAGTGGATTGTATTTTTCGGGTAGTCATGGTGTTGGATTATTTTTATGTGAATATAAAAATATTTAGTCATGACTAAAAATTAAATAAGCTCAGTGTAAATTTATAAATTTAATGATATATGACTTTTTTGATTTTTGGCATTTGATATGCCCAATTGGTTTATTGTACCTATTCAGAGAATATTCTTTTTTTCTTAAGATTTATTCTGCTGAAAAGATGTTCATAAAATAGTAGAATAGTGACAACAATATTCGGGGTTATACTTCTATTTCAATCAGTTTTTCAGCTATCCCAGCCAGAAATAGTACGATCTAATGGATTGAATTTTGAAAAGATCGCAACTGAAGAATACGCAGTAAGTTTATTTCAGGATTCCAGAAAACTTTTATGGATTGGCACTGTTTACGGAGTGAATGTATATGATGGATATTCACTTGAGCCGTTTACTTATAATTTAGCAGATAGTATGGGCTTCAAAGGTACTTTTGTATCAACTATAGCTGAGGATAAATTTGGCAGAATTTGGGTTACAGCTGATAAGGGTGGAATAAACATAATAGAGAATGGAGCGTCTTATTTATTAGATCCAAACAATTCGAATTGGGATTCAAGGGCAGAAAGAACTTTTTGGGTAGGCTCTGATGATGATTTTATGTGGGTGATATCAGAAAGTAAAATAACCCGAATTAAGGTTTCCAAAAACTTAAAGGATCTGGAAGTAATTGAGATAGATAATACCTACATAAATCTTGAAAGACCTATTATTGCTGAAATTAACGATGAAGGTGAAATATATTTTTTAAGTGGTTCTTTGTACAAAATGTGGTATTCCAAAGAAGAAGGGATCAAAGTTCAAAACGTTGCAGATATCACAGATCAAAATGACATTCATATAACTGATACAAATGAAGTACTAATACCATCTAACGATAAAATAATCATAGTTAAAGAAGATCAAGTAGTTTCAGAGATTGCACCAATACTTAATGAAAATCAGCAGATCAGGCGAGTATACAAGGATTCAAAAGGGATCTATTGGTTGGGATTAAATAATGGGATTTTAGAACTCGAGCTGAATAAAGAGTTTCAAATTCTTTCCAGGAAATTTTATGAAGCGTCAAATTCTGAAGCAATATTGGAAGACTCGTTTGGTAATATTTTTTTTGCTTCCGATCCCGGATCAATCCTTAAACTTAATTCAGGTTATGATCAATTCGAATATATCCAGTTACCGGATGGTGAGACTAAAAACTATGTACATAAATTTTTAGAAGATGATGACGGAAATTATTGGATAGGAGGGTCCGGATTACTGCTCAAATATGATACGGAGACCGGGAAGTTCTACCAAAATGAGAGTGGATATAAAATTGTAAATGGATCAATATTCAACCTAATCAAAGATGATAAAGGGTTTATTTGGGTAGGCAGTTTAAATGGGTTGACAAGAATTGATCCTGCATCCATGGAGAAGATGCATTGGGATACACAAAATATATATGAATACGAAGAGCTTATTTCATTTAAGGGTGTTTATCATTTCAAAAAAGATAAGAATGGAGATATTTGGTTTATAGTAGGTTCACGGCTAGGTAAAATAGATACAGAAACGTTAGAACTTAGGCTATTTGAAGAAATTGGCGGTGAAGTAAAGGACATCGATAAGTTTCTTATTGATGATAGTGGAGATAAAATATGGGTGTGGAAAAAAGAGCATCGGCTTGAATACTATGAAATGGAGGGTGAAGCACTGGAATGGAATAAAGAAGCCTATCTGGATTTCGATTTCAGA
Organism: Balneola sp.; assembly: GCA_017643645.1. Taxonomy (GTDB): domain Bacteria; phylum Bacteroidota; class Rhodothermia; order Balneolales; family Balneolaceae; genus Balneola. The sequence goes on along the minus strand of JAEPNB010000004.1, from coordinate 215,885 downwards.
AGGGGAATCGGAAATATTATTGAGCTTGAAAATGGACAATTATGGATAGGCTATGAACAAGGTATTCTCGTATTTGATAAAGAAACTAAAATACTGACAGCTCATTTAGATGATCCTGAATTTGCACCAAAAATTCGCATTAATGAATTGGTAAAGGACAAGAATGGCTACGTTTGGATTGATAAAGGTTCTCGGGGTTCGATTGCTATAGATCCGGACAACATGACTACCGTTTTTGAGCTTCCAAATTGGCTTTATAATCCAATGAATTCAGAATATGCCTCGGTTAAAACAATAAGTGAATCAGGCAGGGTTTTTACTGATGGACATGGTGGTTTCTTTACTTTTTTCTCCGATCAATTAATGAATAACAGGTTTACGCCCTCGATTGTACTTAAGGAAGTTCGTGTAAATCAAAGTCGTATTGATTCTATTTGGAATAGAAATATGGTTAACGGAATAACCATGAAGTATAATGAAAACGATATTGAGTTTGATGTAACTGCAATACACTTTAATGACCCTTCAAGAAATGAATACTCTTATTATATGGAAGGAATTGATAATGATTGGTCAGAGAATACATTGCAACGATCGGTTATTTATTTAAGCCTGCCTCCTGGTGAGTATTCTTTCTTTGTTAAAGCATCAAATAATGATGGAATATGGTCGCAACCAGTTGAATTGGCTTCTTTTCGAATTTTAGCACCTTGGTGGGCAAATCCAATTGCGTATTTTATGTATATATGCGTTTTAGGTTTTATCGGATTCCGCTTTTATAAAAGTAAGTTAGTCAGAGATATGGCTGAATCAGAAGCTAAAAGATTGAAAGAGGTAGATGAATTTAAAACCAGGTTTTTTACGAATATTTCTCACGAATTTAGAACGCCTCTTACTGTAATAAATGGTTTGGCAGGAAGGCTGCCGGAAGCAACAGGCATTGTAATAAAAAGAAATTCCCAAAAACTACTCGGTTTAATTAATCAAATTCTGGAGTTATCAAAACTTGAAAGCAGCAATGCAAAGTTAAAGCTGGTGCAAACAGACATTCTTAAATACTTGAGTTACTTACTACAATCTTATTATTCCTATGCCAAAGAGAATCAGGTTAGTATATATTTTGAATCTGATTACGATGAAATTATCATGGATTATGATCGGGATAAACTTGACTTGATTTTCCAGAATTTGATATCTAATGCCATTAAATTTACTCCAAAGGGTGGGACTATAAATGTATTTGTAACCAGAGAATCAAGAAAGCTTAACATCAAATTAAGTGACACCGGCAGGGGAATAGAAGAGAAAGCCATTTCTAAAATATTTGATCGTTTTTATCAAGCTGAAACAACTCATTCTAATCATCAAGGTTCAGGAATAGGGCTTTCGTTAACAAAAGAATTAGTGCATTTAATGGATGGCGAGATCAGCGTTGAAAGTATCTTGGGTGTAGGAACCACATTTACAATCAATATCCCCATTACTAATAATGCAGAAAGAATTATAATAAATGAAGAAGTAACAAATCAAGAGCTAAAGAATATCGCTTTAAATAGTGGAATAGAAAGCCGGGAAATAGCAAATACGGATAAAAATGTTGTTTTGTTGGTTGAAGACAACACCGATGTACGGGATTTTGTGTATTCGATCATCTCGGAGGAATTTGAAGTTATAACTGCTATTGATGGAAATGATGGACTTGAAAAAGCAAGAAAGTTCATTCCTGATATCATAGTAAGCGACGTAATGATGCCCGAAAAAGATGGTATCGAATTAACCGATGAGCTTAAAAATGACAAAGCAACCAGCCATATTCCCATTATTCTGTTAACGGCAAAAGCCGATGTAGAATCCAGATTATTCGGTTTAAAATCCGGTGCTGATATTTACCTTTCAAAACCATTTAATGAGTCGGAGTTGATGATTCATTTGCAAAATCTTCTTGCACAACGAGAACGCATTCGGGCCAGATACAATGAAGGTTTTGAAGTGGAAAAAATGGAAGATGAGTTCATTATAAAACTTCGGATTTTGTTACTGGATCATTTAAGTGATGAGCTGTTTGGTATAGAACACATCTGCAAAGAAATGGGAGTTAGCCGCACTCAGCTCCATAGGAAATTGAAGGCTTTAACTAATAAATCCACTTCCATTTTTATTCGTGATATTCGCTTAATTGAAGCTCAAAAATTGATCAAAAAAACCAATTACTCGATTTCTGAAATAGCATACAAAGTGGGTTTCGGTGATCCTAATTATTTTTCAAAACTCTATTCTGAAAAATTTAATTACAGCCCCTCTAAGGAAAGAGAAACAAGCTCATAGCTCAATTTGGAACAATATTCCTTGAGATTGAAACAATAGTAAAGGGAGATATACTCCGAAATTTTGATTTTGGTGATAACCCAAATCAAATATATCTGTCATGAAAACCTTTATCAGTTTATTATTCATTCTTACAATCACTTTTAATACCGCCAGTGCTCAAATCTATGATGCAGTAATAGATAACATTCAAGGAATACTGGATTCAAAACTTAATCCTTATGGAATTGAAGGAGCAGGACTTACCGTTATTTTTCCGACCGACACAGTAGTAACATTCACAAGTGGATATGCAAATGGAGTCAACGATGCTATCAGCACGGATAAAAATTGGCATTGGGCAAGCGGTACTAAGCCACTTACGGGTTTTGTGATTTTGCAAATGATAGAAGAGGGATTGATTAATATCGATGACCCGATAGGTGATTATTTAAATACTCAAGAGATTCCAAACGTAGATAGCACCATTACCATAAAGCAGCTTTTACAGCATACCAGCGGACTCAAAGAAGTGTGGACGCCAAATGAAGGTGTATTGTGGAACGCAGTTTGGTCAGATCGTTCCAAAGTTTGGGACCCCAAAGATATTCTTAGCTATATGCCGGAACCATACCAGAGTAAAGGATTTCATAATTATTCGAGTAGCAATAGTTATATACTGAGTTTTATTATTGAAGAAGTTTCAGGTAAAAGCCTGGAAACAGTTTTTGAAGAACGCATATTTACACCATTAGAGATGGAAAGTTCATATCTGAGTTCAGGAAAGAATATAGATATGACTTCATTGAACGGAGTATGGTCAGGAAGTGAAAACAGAAGCACTTGGTCACATACTTCTTATTTGAGTTCTCGTTCCGGAAATAGTGCTCATATTTCCACATCTACAGATGCCGCTATTTTTTACAGGAATTATTATACAGACAGCTTACTTACAAAACAGACAATGGATGCACTCAAAGTACCGGCTAACGGCTCCTCAGAAGTGATTGCTCAGAATGTGGCATGTTTTTCTAAGATAACACAAACGCATGGCTACGAAACTACAATGTTTACTTTAATTACTGCTAGTGGTGAAACGGCAAGTTTATTTGGACATGGCGGAAATGGAGTTCATAATTCTTTTTCTTTTCATTGGGCTGAGAAAAATATCACCCTGGTATTGGCGATAAACGATTTTTCCGCAATAAATACATTCGGAGCTTTGGTATTTGATGTGTTATGCGGACTTGACGCCGTAGTTGCAGTTTCTAATGAAACAGAATCGCTTGAAATTGCAGATAAGTTTAAGTTGGATCAAAACTATCCGAACCCATTTAACCCAAGCACCAATATTTCGTTTGAGCTTCCATCAGCTTCTGTTGTACAATTAAAAGTATACAATTTATTAGGTCAGGAAGTAGCAAGTTTGGTTGATGGAAGACTGAATTCCGGGAATCACAGTGTGAATTTCGATGCCAGCAAATTATCAAGTGGAGTCTATATTTATCGATTAAGCTCGGGAGGAATGTCTTACAGTAGAAAAATGATTCTGGTCAAATAAAGACACGTTCTGGAAGAGTGAGAATTAGGAATAGAACAAAGTTTCATATTCCTAATTCATCTATTCCCTTATTCCTAATTATCACTTATTGGCTCACAATACATTCTCATTCTCTTTTCCTCAGTCCATTTTTGATCCTACGAATCTAAAAACAAATCTTGGAATGCTGTAGAGCAGAAAAAGAATAGAAAGAAGCACTATACCGCCTATGATCGGGATATTTGCGCCAAACATAAACATGGTTCCAATGGTGAAACCAAGAAGATATTCGCCGAAATAAAGAGGGATAAAAAGAGATAAAGCGAATAAGGTCAGCATCAAATAATCAAGACCGGTCGACTCAATTGAAAATAGATATGACACTACAATTCCGAATATGATTGCGCTTACTAAGCGATATAGAATATTCTTGTTGTGTTCCTTTTCTGAAGCATTATTTCTTTTTTCAATTCTAAGCAGAACAACCCAGGTAGCCAAAGGAAAAGTAAACAGGCCCCACCAGTTTGAGATTCCGGGCAGGCTGTCATCTTGTAAGATATAATGAGTAACGATCCCTCCGTGGAAATGTTCAAATAACAAATGAACAAATACCAATAATGCAGAGAATAGTGTAATGAATACTTTGTTTTTTTTGATGAGATCTAATTCCACAGAAAGATAATTTAATTAATAGACGCGAAGTAGTACTGGGATTTAAATACTTTGTTGCAGGGAATTAGGAATAGGTGAATTAGGAATACGGTGAACCTTTATTTCCAATTCACCTATTTCCATATTCCTAATCCCCCCCAACTAACGTTTGAACTGGAATTGCTACCTACTTTTGTCTTGATACAAAAGTAGCAAAAGATCAAGCTGAAGTATTTAAGACGGGCTCACTGATCCTCCGCTGAATAATCCTTTCCGAAGGAATGCCTTCGGCAAAAGGTCTTCGCTCATTCCGAGAAAGTTAATATTTTCTTCACCAGAAAGGATTATTCCTGCTTCGCAGACGCATCCGGATCACGCTCTCTTCTCCGTCTTAAATACTAAGGGCGGATTTTCCCAAACTATCATTACTAATTTGCTAACGAATTATTTGACATCTAAAGAGCTGACGCTTTCATTAAATAAATGGGCTATTCCAAATCGAAAAATTCTTAATTCTTCATTGAATCATTCCCAATTCACCTATTTCCATATTCCTAATTCTCACTCCTTAAAATATTCTCCATCTTTTTACCTCTTGCAAGTTCATCGATCAGTTTGTCCAGATAACGGCATTCCCGCGTGGTTTTATTAGTGATCTCTTCTACTCTGTAGCCACAGATTACTCCGGTAATAAGATGTGCATTGGGATTTAAAGTTGCTCCCTTAAAGAAATCTTCGAAGTTAACTTTAGAGTCGATCAACTCCTGAATTTTCTGTTCGTCATAACCGGTCAGCCATTCAATAACCTGATGGAGCTCTTCTTTTGTCTTTCCCTTCTTTTCTACTTTGGTTACATAATGCGGATACACCGAAGCGAAGGTCATTTTGGCTATGCGTTCATCGTGATGGCTGGTGTCTGTTTTTGCTGGCATAGGTTGATCCGGTTTTTATTCCGAGTTTAAAACTCAGGGAAGTTTATTTAAATAAGTCTTATAAATAAGCAGTTCATCTATTCAATGAATCAGAAGAACAGAATAAATAAATAAGAAATCCCCTCAAAGTACAACTTGGGCATTATTAAGAGAGTGCCTAAGTATTCACTCGTTTAAGATAATTCGAAAGTTAAAGGAAGATGATCACTTATTTCAAGCCATTCAGAAACACTTCCAATTTCTATTTTGACTAATCGTTCAGCTATGGACTCACTTGCAAAGGCATAATCTATATGATATGGTTTCTCTAATTTTCTTTGTAAGTAGAAAGTCGGTTGAGACTCTTGCCCTTGCTCTTCGTCAAAGAACTGGTGATATAAACTTTGAATACCAAGTTCACCAAGTTCTAGAACAATATCAGAATGATTCCACCACCTATCCCATTGATCCCAGATAGTATTACTATTGAGATCACCTGTAAGAATAAGATTGTTAAATTTATCTCTGTTAGTTTGAAGGTATTTCCACAGTTGACCTATATAACCAAAGTTTGGTGAGTTGTTTCTATGAGCCCAAACGTTGATTAAGTTGAATTGACCATCAACACGACAAGGCAGAAAGTACTTAACAGTGTGGTCTTTGTAAGTATTAGACCAATCTAGTTGAACAAGGTCGATCTCTGCCCTTGCAAAAATCCCAATGCCTTTGTTTTTATTATCGCCTATCCAAAGGTGGTTATTTGACCATTCTTTGTACTTTGAGTTCTTTGTTAAAACAGGATTTTCACATTCCTGAACAACATAAATATCGGACTGTAACTTTTCTAAAGTTTCAAACTTTTTACGAAGAGCACCATTACAGTTCCAAGTTGTTATTTTCATTTTATTATTCAGAATTAAGAAAAACTGATTTCAGCCAATTCAAAATCTCGGTCAGACAGGCAATCTGTCAGACCGGTTTTGAAGTGTTATCCATCAATATTTAGCCGGAGTATCCACCGGAGGTAATGAGGTTTCTATAAATTCCCGAATGTCATCATTGGCGTTTTTTAGATCTTCGGCACGTAAGTACATCATGTGCCCACTGCGGTAGCCTTTAAAAGAAAAACGATCTTTCATTTTGCCACTTGGGTCGATCTGCCACATGGTATATTTGGCATCAAAATATTTGGTGGCTCCATCGTAATAACCGCTCTGAACCATGGTGTGTAAAAACGGATTTTGTGCCATTGCCTGACGTAAATTCTCGCCGGTGTTGTTTCCGGTTCTGTCCCAGGGACCAACAGGACCAAACATATTGTATTTCAGGTCAGTCTTGAAATTCAAATGATTCGCAAAATAGTAATTGATAGCGGGAGTAAAGGAATGCAACCAGGATGTAAGCTCAGAATTAAAATCAGGGCTACTTCCTGCATCGGTTTTATCTAATCCTTTGTAGCGGGAATCCAGTCTTCCTACGGTATGGCCTTCCTCACGAAGTAATTCCTTCCAGAAAAAGGAGGGGGGCACATCCAGATTATGTTGAAGAATCACTTTCTTGGAAATTCCTGAATAACGAGCCATCATTTCCGCAGCTTGTTCGCGTTCTTCATCGCTCACAAAACCACCTTTGGCAAGCACAGGCATTAATTCATTAACTGCATATTCTTCTGCAAGCGGTAAAACTTCCAACAGATCTTTGGATTGCAGATCACTTGGTAATTTGTTGTGATACCAAGCCGCCGCTGTGAAGTAAGGAAGTCGGAGGGAAGCTCCGAGCGGTCCATCTCTTCTGCGTTCTGAAGTATGAACTCCTAACTCCGTAGGTGATACTAAGATCACTCCGTTTATATACATCCATTGTCTGCTTTGGAGCGCTAAAGCCAAACCTGAAACTCTGGTTGTTCCGTAACTTTCTCCGATCAGGTATTTTGGTGATCTCCAGCGATTTACTCTGGTCATAAACAGATTGATCCATTCTGCCAGATATGCGATATCCTGATTTACACCGAAGAATTGTTTTCTGTCTGCTTCTTCATCCAAAATTCTGGAATAGCCGGTGTTTACAGGATTCACAAAAACAATATCAGCAACATCTAAAATAGAATGAGGATTGTCTTTAACTCCGTAAGGCTGAATTGGAAATCCTTCATCGTCAATACGCAGGACTTTGGGTCCGGTATAAGCCAAATGCATCCAAACGGAAGCAGAACCCGGTCCGCCGTTGAACGAGATCATTAGTGGTCGGCGGCTGTCGTCTTTGATATCAGTTCTCTTATAATAGGTGTAGTTTAATGTAGCGATCGGTTCCATATCGTCATCAAAAAACGGCTGAAATCCGGTAGTTGCTGAATACGGAATTTTCTGTCCATTGATCGTGACTTCATGTTTAGTTTCAACCGTTTTATCTGCATGATCGGGAAGAGTAAATTTCTGAGCAGTTAATGAAGTTAGCAGAAGTACTAAGAATAGAGCTGTTGAGAAGAGTCGTTTCATAATTTAGTCGAGTTAGTTTTGATCAAAATACTATTGGAAAAGCAATAATGCAGAAAATCAGGTAAGGGGATTACAATTTTTAATTAAGCGGACTGGGTAAACTTTTAAGATGTCGTGTAATTTTTGATGGGTTTACTACGACTTTACGGACAGGATGACCCATCATTTTTTGAATTTATGTAACAACCAATTCAAGCGTTTCGCCTGGGTAATTCCGGCAAAGTACTCGTCCAAGCGTGACGTTTAAACTATAATAGGATTCGTATAGTCTAACAATAGCCTTTTCGCCGAGCCTGAAGGCTCTCCTAGTTTAAATATCTAATTTGATAATTTAAACTAGGAGGACGTTTACGTCCGGAGGGTTAGCAGATTTTTGAAAAGAATCCAGATCTCGTTCATACGCCTTACATTTAAAAATAGTCACACTCCTAAACAAATGACGGTTTCAGAAAAAGCCTCCAACCACACCGACCTTTAGAATTATTGGCGGTCAAGAACGTAATGAAATCGACGCCTCCGAAGGAGCAATCATTACACTCAGGCTGATTTGTGAATATGCATAATACGCAGGAAGACCTTTTGTAATGATTAGTCGATGTAATGGAGTTCTCGCCAATAATTCTTGTCGGGAGCTTTTGGTACTGCCGCATGTGCTGAGGGAGCTCAGTATCGGTACAAAAGTACATAGAGCTAAGGAACTGAATCCTGTAAACACACTTAGCTTATAATAGGGTACCTACTTTTGTCTTGATACAAAAGTAGCAAAAGATCAAGCCGAAGTATTTAAGACGGGCTCACTGATCCTACGCTGAATAATCCTAAAGGTCTTCGTTCATTCTGAGGTAATTAATACACTCTTCACCTGAAAGGATTATTCCTGCTTTGCAGACGCATCCGGATCAGGTTCACTTGTCCGTCTTAAATACTAAGGGCAGTAGTTCTTTGAATACACAATGTCAAAATAGATTCAACAAAATCCGTCAGCCGTGCAAAGCCAGACACACGGAGAAGTAGCTATCCATCATTTCGCTGAAAGCGGGGTGATGGAACTCTAGCAGAGCTTTTGCCAAGAACTTTCTAACAGGAGATTGAGAATAAGGTTTAAACCCTTGGTACTAGATTTCTTCAACTTCAATGAATTCATAAAGATCATAATCTTGAGTCAACTCTTTTTCGCTAAAGAAGAATTTTCCATCCCAAATGTGAAAGCCATATCCATTGTTTCGCAGGTATGCCCGGAGATATTTATCATTAATCTTAATCAGCAATCCTACGTCCAACAGATTTGCATGCTTTGGATTTATACTTTTTGCTTCTTTAGAATTTGGTTTACAAACAATTTCAAAATATCCTCCAGATGTTTTCGAAAGTAAATCACCTACAAGATCTTCTCCATCATTAAAAAGGGATTTAATCTTATGAAGGCTTTGTTTGCAAAATTTTTCAATCCAAGTATAGTTTCGGTTAGTCGTGAAATACAAAAATGTTCTGACTATATGTATGCTTTGTATTTTCTCTAGTTCACAAACTAATTCAGTTGCTTCCGAGGGATCAAATTTATCTTCTATTTTATTAATAGAAGCAATAATTGCTTCATCTGATTTATTCTGACTATCTGCAGGTACATCAAGGCATACAAGCTTGATGTGATAATTACCATAGTCAAAGACATACCAAACTAAATCATACCAAATCTTCTTTGGCGGATCTCGAAGAATATTCTTTACTAATTCAATTTCTCTTTGTTTGAAGGTGTAATTTTTCATTTAAACTCTGAAAGCTCTTTCATAAACTCCACAAACCTCTTAGGTAATTCGAAAGGCCGATCTGCAGGAATGGGAGGAAGGGTAGGTTGCGGATCGATAGTTGGTTTTTCGGGACGAAGCTCCGGTGTCCAGATAAAACCTTCTAATCGCCGGCTATCCAATTCGGTATACTCAGGTAAAAATAGCCCCTGATTTTTGCCCATTTTAGCTTCAACCATCTCACCGTTTTCGAAGATCAGAACTGTTTTGGGAGAAGTACTTTCAAAAGCACCGTCCGGTTCATTATTTTCGTTAGTGATATGATATAAGACTTCACTGTTTGGATGTATCCGGATCCTTGAAATGTTACCGTTCTTAAAATCCGCAATCAGTGTATCGCCTTTGATCTGATTTAATCTTCCTGTTACCGTATCTTCCTGAACGGCAAATGGTTCCGGGTAAGAGGTCAGGCTTTGAACTTCGCTACTATCAAGCTGAACAAAGATAAAGGGACCTGAGAGCTGTATATTTTTATTCCAGGCTTTGGGATTTCCTTTTAAACGGAAGAGTTCCGTATCAGAATTGTAAAGCAAAGTATCTGAAAGAGAAGAAAATTTTTCTGTCCATACATTTACATCCGTAAAAGCATCTATAGTTGTGGTGGAATCTTTTTCATTGAGTTCAATTTCTTCAGCAAAAATATGGGTGGTATCTGAACTTACTGAATCCTCTACTGTTCGACGAAGATAACCGTTTCCTTTTAAATATCTTCTTCCGGTTGAATCTGCTTCTAAATATTCTCCGGTAAGCAAAGCATTATTTGTGCTGTCAATAACCAAAAGATTATCAAATAAGCGAAGGAATTTAGATTTACGATTAATGAACAAACTATCGCCTTCCACATATTGAGCTGAATCTTCAAGTTGAACATTTCCACGAAATTCGGCACTGTCCTGATTTTGAAAATAGACCCCGGATTGAGCTTTCAAAATTCCATTCTCGTTGTCTTCTAATCTGATTTCATCCAGAAAACGACCAACTTTAGAGACAAAATTAAAGTCTACTTTATTTCCGAATAGTAGGGTGCTGTCCTGTTTAATAATTACCCGACCTCTGAGTTGGCTGAAATCAAGCACATTGTAATAGACCAAGGAATCGGTCCAGATAGTTTCGGTCGGGGTGGTGATCTGAATGTTTCCAAAGGCTCTGAACTCATCTTTTTCGAGGAATTGCCAGGCACTGTCGCATACAATTGTAAAACCACCGGTTCTTAATCTGGCTTCATATAATTTCCGGACAGGTTCGCCGTCTACCGTAATGCTTTTCAGTGTTTTAACGCTTTCTATCTGAACGGTTGTCTGGGCATGTACAGCAGTAGTATTGATGCCAAATAGCACTATCAAAAAAGGCAGATATTTGATCGCTTTGCTCAATTGAACTGAGTTTTCCCGGTTACTTCAGTCAGAGTGTAATTTGTAAGATCTGTATTTCCAACAAATCCTGTTGCTGCAATGCTGTCGGTTTTTGTAATGATGAGAACTCTTCCCGGAGTGGTAACTTCGTCATCTTTTCTCAGCCACTTCAAATACTCGGAATACAGAAAACGTCCATTTTGAGAATGAACGATCACATTTCCGAACAGTTCGAATTGCGCGTCTTTAGGTAAGTAAATGGCACTGTCAGCAGAAACCTCTGTATCCAGAGTATCACTTTTGAAGATATCTATTGCCACAGGTCCACTCAGGTAAGTTGTTTTATTTCTGTCTTCAGTGATGGTAAGCGCACGACTGCTTTTCAGATTTAGTTTTAAAGTTCCGTTTTCGATAATGTCCATATCAACATGTTTTGTGGTGGAACTGGTGATTAAAGAATCTCCTAAAGCCTCCTGAATGCGTTCGTTATCATATTCAGATAACTCTGTGCATTGAGGCAATACCAAAAAAAGAACTAATGAAGCAAATATGTACTTAAGTTGTCCCAAAATAGCGATCTCCGGCGTCACCCAAGCCGGGGATGATATAGGCCTGGTCATTAAGCTTTTCATCTATTGAAGCAGTAATAATGGGAACATCAGGATGATCAGTTTGCAGACGCTCGATCCCTTCCGGAGCTGCTATGAGTGCAACAAAACGGATATTTTTAGCTCCTGATTCTTTCAGAAACTTAACTGCATGGCTACCACTGCCGCCTGTGGCAAGCATCGGATCCACAACCAGAGTGAATGCATCTTCAATCCCATTTGGAAGGTTGTGATAGTAATTAACCGGCTCATGTGTTTCTTCATGACGGTATACTCCGATATGTCCCACTTTTGCCTCCGGAATAAAATTGATTATTCCATCCACAAGACTTAATCCGGCTCTTAAAATAGGAATTACTACAACATCTGTAGAAGGAGTGAACCCACTGGTTTTCTGAATGGGTGTTTCAACTTCAAATTCAGTTAACGGTAATTCACTCAAAGCGTGATAGGCTAATATGTTTCCGATATTAGCCATCGCTCTTCTGAATGGTGCCGTTTTGGTAGTCTTATCCCGTAAAGCAGTTAAATAAATATCAATTACGGGATGGTCGACTTCCAATACATTATTCATAAAACTATTTACCTATTTGGTCTTTCATTTTAGCGAAATAAGTTTTGCTGGCTACGGCTACGGTTCCTGAAAGCGCAAATAATGCTATGATATTCGGGAATGTCATTAAACCAAGCGCGATATCACCAATTGCCCAGACGGTTTCGAGGGCGAGTATAGCTCCCAGAAAGTGCATAACCAGATAAACCATTTTGTAATAAATAATGGACTTGTCTCCGGCAAGATATTGAATAGAACGGTCACCATAGTAGCTCCAGCTAATTGCCGTAGAGATACCGAATAAGATCACACAAATCGTTACAATGTATTTACCTCCGGCAAAAGGAAGTCCTTTTTCAAAAGCTAAAGCTGTTAGCGGAGCTCCGTTTTCTATAATAGAAGAATGCAATTCTGTAACTTCATTACCATCAATGCTTTTGGCTACATAATTGTCACCGTCTAAAGAAATAGAACCGTTGAATAATTGAGTTCTGCTTTCATCTGTGTAAAACTCTCCTGTTGGATGGTCGTTTCTGATAACATTACCATTTGTAGGGACACCATCAACGATAATCAAGGAATTTCCTTGTTCAATTTCATAAGTGTTTTCTAAACTTGAAGCTAAGAACGGTACATCATGCTTTTGTTCCCAAACGCCTGTACTAACGATCACAAGTCCTGTCATTGTACAAACTACAAGCGTATCAATGAATGGCTCTAATAAAGCAACAACACCTTCACGAACTGGCTCTTTTGTTTTAGCAGCACCGTGAGCGATTGGAGCAGATCCCTGACCGGCTTCATTCGAGAATAAACCACGTTTGATACCCCAAACTAAAGTTGTTAAGAATACACCTGATCCAACACCGAATATTCCTGCTTCCGGAGTGAATGCGTATGATAAAATAGTTTTAAACGCTGGAATTACTTCACTGGCGTTCATCAGAAGAATAACCAAAGCTCCTAACACATAAATAATTGCCATTACCGGCATCAGGCTCGCAGTAACTTTTCCAATTCTTTTAATTCCACCGATAATTACAACTCCAACCAGGGAGGCAGTAACTAATCCGGTAACCCAACCCGGAACTAAGAAAGTACTTCGCATTGTATCAGCAACTGTGTTTGCCTGAACTGCATTTCCTGTCAGGAACGAACAGATTACAGCCATCGCTGCAAAAAAGACGGCAAGCCATTTCCAGTTTTCTCCAAGACCTTTTTCGATGTAATACATCGGTCCACCAGAAACTGATCCATCATCATTTACCACTCTGTATTTAACAGCTAACGTACATTCTGTATATTTGATGGCCATACCAAAGAATGCAGTAACCCACATCCAAAAAAGAGCACCGGGTCCACCGTAGTGAATGGCGATAGCAACTCCGGCAATGTTACCAATACCAACGGTTGCTGAGAGTGCAGTGGTTAATGCTTGAAAGTGATTTACGTCACCAACGGCATCAGGGTGGTCATACTTACCCATCACGGAAAGCACACCATGACCGAATTTGCGAACCTGTACAAAACCAAGACGTAAAGTGATAAAAATCCCGAAACTAAGAAGAACAACAACCATAAATGGGAAGTTGGATGGAGTACTCCAGACTAGATCGTTTAAACTGTTTACAATACTTTCAAATAATTCCATGCAATCATTTAATTTTGAATTAGTAGCTTTTTATGACCCATGAAAGTATAAAAGATTTAGGAATAATTATGGATAACATTTTTTCTTTAACAATTTCCTCCGAAATTATATTTATTTTAAGTGAACGATTTGAAGTAAGCTTTGTTTTTTTAAACGATTGGCTTAATACGAAAAATAAATTTTATCAGGGATAAAAGTTATGACTAAAGCAGACATTGTAGATATTATATCATCATCAGTAGGGTTAACTAAAGTAGAAACAGAAGCCGTTGTTAATGGTTTTATGGAAACTGTTATTGACGCTATGAAACGAGGCGAACATATCGAATTACGCGGTTTTGGTAGCTTTAAAGTTGTAAAGCGAGCACAAAGAGTTGCTCGAAATCCCAAAACTAACGAAGAAGTCATAGTTCCGGAGCAGTATGTTCCGATGCTGAAAGTATCAAAAGATTTTAAAGAAGCAGTTAACGAAAGTGTATCGGCTTAAAAAATGATTTAGAAATACTTTGAAAAGTTCTTATTTTTAAAGCTGATCAATTCATAGAAATAACAACCAGAAATTTTTGGTGACCATTTATGCCAAGCGGTAAAAAAAGAAAGCGTTCAAAAATTGCAAAGCACAAACGCAAAAAGCGTCTGAGAAAAAACAGACATAAGAAGAAGAAATAAATTTCAGGCTCTGATTAATTCAATCAGAGCCTTTTTTATGCTCGTTTGTTTTCATTCCACTTGTACTTGCAGCGTTTACAATAATAATAAGGGTTTGAGCTGAATAGAAATAGCGTAGTAATAAAGAACGTGAGCAAAGCCTTAATAATAATAACCGGCTTATTGGTTACTAACTCTGAATGACACCTTGGACAGCGTATCGTTTCAGTTTCTATACTCGGGTCATTTATAAGTTTTAGGAATTCTTCAATAATTAACCCTGCTTCTTTAAGATCATAATCTGCTACTGCAAGTCTGTTACCGCCTATAGCAATTGCTGATCCAAAGGTTGAAGTACTCGTATTACTATCTAGAAGAAAAGCCGGTATGTCGGAATCTTCCAGTATTGATTTTGCCGCATACGCATCATTCGGGTTATAGAAACTATGAACCACAACTAGCTTTGGTTCAGCCATTAAGCAGCTATAGTCTTGGAAAGTATTTTGTCAGAAATGGTTATTACTTTATTTGCTTTGAATAACAATTCCTGTAAACGTCGACTAACAAGCTGATTAACTTCCGGGAGGTTTTTTGGAGTATCAATTTGATATTGAAAATAAGAGATCAAATTAATGGTAGATAAATATTTCCCATTTTGATCTCCTTCAATTTCAACATGCCAGCGGGTTATAATATCGTCTTTAGCAAGAAGCTCATTTACATCTTTACTAACCGATTCCATCCAACGACTGGCATTCTCAACTCTGTAATTTCCATTTCTATCAGGTTTTATTGGCTGACAAGTTTCCTCATTAAAGAACCAGGACATTTCCACATCAATGGTCGGACTAACATTTGTGTTTTTAAGTTTGTCCATCGTAAGGAATGGATGTGAATCAAGGCCATCCAGTTTTTTGGCTAATGCAGTCTCTCTGAAACTGTCCCAATCAAAATTAATTGATAACATTCGAATAAAAGATGAAATGTCAGAAAGATTTATTTCTAATTCTAAACCGGTGGCATTTATTTTATTATTTTCCCAAGTCTTAAACATTTTAGTTGATATTCCTCTTTTTTCCAGATTAGTATCAACGGTATTAATGATCGAATTAAAAATAGGATATTCCATAAACCTCTTACTTAGAATCAGTATTAAAACTTTAAGCTCTCATTGAATTATTACGAATTAAAATATTTAAAGGAATTCATTAAATCCAAAATTGTTGGTAAAAAAATTGTATTAGCCAACACCAGGTATAAAAATTTGATAGAATTTTTTATAGAAGGAGAAGCTGATGATCACCATAAGCTTGTTTTCAGTACCAGTCCGGGGAATATGGCTTTGTTTCTGGATTATTATTCAAATCCTAAGAAAAGGAACACAATTGCTTTTTTCGGAGATCTGTATGGGTTATCTGTAAAAAATGTGGAATTGGCAGAAACAGATCGCATTCTATCCATTATTATGGAAGATGAGTATGAACTTGTATTCAAAATATTCAGTAACAATGGAAACGTACTGCTTCTAAAAGATGAAGAACTGATAGATTCTTTTAAAGGGAATGAAATAGAGGAGATTGATATACCGGAAGAAAAAGAAATCGACCTTTTTAAAAATTTTAAAGAGAAAGGGTCAGTAAAACAGAAATTAACATCACTAAACCCTCTGATTCCAAGAAACAACCTCGCTGATGTCATTTCAGAACATGATGTTGAAAGTATGAATGAGGAACAGGTTGTGGACTTCATAAAAAAACTTACTGATGAAGTAGAAAATAATCCTTTCTGGAGATTACTTGAGAACGGGAATACTGCACTTTTTTCTGAACGTATCCTTCCATTGAAAACGGAAAGGTTTTTTGACAGCATAAATGATCTGATTGCATACAGGTATAAAAACTATTCGCATGATCAACGTTTAAGGCAATTAAAAGCAGATCTGCTCAAACAAATCAAAAGGCAATTAAAAAGAGTTACATCCGGTCTCAGAAATTTAGATAAAGCGGATAAAGGTTTTGAGAGAGCTGAGAAATATGAAAAATTCGGACATTTGTTGATGGCAAACGGCCATTTAAAACCTGAGAATCCATCAAAGATTAAAGTTAATGATTTGTATGGGGAAGGCTCGGAGATAGAAATCCCCCTGGATGAAAAACTTACAGTTATTGAAAACGCCGAGAAGTATTACTCTAAATCCAGAAACTCAATAAGATCTTATGAAGAAGCATTAGAAAGAATTCCTGTTCTGGAAAACAAAAAAGAAGAGCTGGAAAAATTGAGAAATGAGATCGAGAAAATTAATAAGCTTTATAAACTTAAAGACTGGAAAAAAGACAAATCAAAAACATTAGGAGAATTGGGAATTGGAGATAAGGAAGAAAATGAAGAAACGTTGCCTTTTCATACTCTGGAAGTAGAAAATTACCCGGTTTGGATAGGGAAAAACGCAAAAAGTAATGACAAATTAGTACAAATGAGCCATAAAGAGGACATTTGGTTACATGCCAGAAAAGTGTCTGGCTCACACGCTTTGATCAGAATGGGAAATGATAAAGGAATGCCTCCAAAAAATGTAATTCTGGAAGTCGCATCTTTTGCAGCATTCAATTCCAAAGCCAAAGGAGCTGAAGTGGTTCCGGTAATAGTTACTAAAAAGAAATATGTGAGAAAGCCGAAAGGAGCTCCTGCAGGTGCCGTTTTAGTTGATAAGGAAGAAGTGGAGTTTGTAAAACCTAAAAAACCGGATCAATGAGTGAGTACAGACTGAAACAGTTTAAAGACAGCTTCTATATTACGGGCTTTATGGGAACCGGCAAAAGCGCAATCGGTTCAATGCTTGCTCAGGAATTAGAATTACCATTTCATGATTTGGACAAGTATCTGGTAAAAAAAGAGGGTATGTCAATTCCCCGAATATTTAAAGAATATGGAGAAGAGTATTTCAGAACCAAAGAGTGGGAATACCTGCTGGAATTAACAAAATCTTTCAAAGGAGTTGTAGCTCTAGGTGGGGGAGCGCTTCAAAACCAACACATTGTAGATCATTTAAAAGTACATGGATTATTGATCTATTTGGAAACACCCTTAGAAGTGATTTTAGATCGGGTTCTCAGAAATCCAAAAAGGCCAATTGTTCGAAATGAAAAAGGTGAAATTAAAAATAAGGAAACACTTAAAAATGAGTTAGAAACCTTATATTCGGCAAGAAAAGAATTCTACAATCAGGCGCAAGTCAGGCTCACTACAACGGGAATTGAGGAAAAAGAAGCAGTTGTAAAAAGACTGATCAATAAAATTAAAAATTATGTCTAACCGTATTCAGCTGAATACAACGTATACAAATCATCATAATATTCATGTTGGTTACCAACTGGAAAATGAAGTAAATGAGTATCTCGCTGTAAATTTTGGATTAAATAAAGCGGTATTTATAGTTGATGAAAATGTTCTGGAGCTTTATAGAAAAACTTTCATAAAAGAAATTTCAGGACTGTTCGATGAACCAATTTTCTGTTCAGTACCGGAAGGTGAGCAAAGCAAAAGCTTGTCACAATTCACTAATATTACTAATAAGATTCTGGAAGCTAAAGTTGAGCGCCAAACACCCGTAATAGTAATTGGGGGTGGAGTTACAGGAGATTTAGGCGGATATGTAGCTTCTTCTGTTTTAAGAGGTATGCCACTGATTCATATTCCTACGACTTTACTGGCGATGGTAGACAGTTCAATTGGCGGGAAAACCGGTGTTAATCATTCTGTGGGTAAAAACCTGATTGGAGCGTTTTATGAACCAAAGGCAGTATTTTCAGATCTGAAATTTTTAGAAACCCTTCCTCAAAAAGAAATTATTAATGGTTTGGGTGAAGTAATTAAATACGGGATGATACAAGATGAATCTATTTTTTCGAACCTTAAATCATTATCCGTTTCAGAAAAATTCACCTATTCAAAAGAATGGGAACAATTAGTTACTAAATGCGCTAAAATAAAGTCTGATATTGTATCAAAGGATTTTAAGGAATCCGGATTGCGTGAGGTTCTTAATTTCGGGCATACTTTTGCTCATGTTATTGAAAGAGTTCGGGGATACGAAAATTCCTCTCATGGTGAAGCGGTTTATATGGGTATGTGGGGAGCAGTTAAGCTTTCAAATTTATTAGGATTTAATATAGATATAACCAATTTATCTGCATTCAGGGCGTTGTATACTTCGACATTTGAGCCTCTGGAAACAGAAGAAGAATTAGCAAACTTAATGCTTCATGACAAAAAAGTTAAAGACGGCTCAATCAGATTTATCGTATTGGAAGAAACAGGACAAGCAAGAGCGAAAGTTGTAAATGACATTTCTCTTATCAAAGAATCATGGAAATATATAATTCAGGAATTTAAATAGTGCCCGTAGTAAGATGGCTACATAGAGTTTGGAACACTTTTTGGGCAATAATAGCAGTAATTGTTTTAACTGCCGTTATTGGTGGTGGAATTGTGTTTGGTCTTATTCAACTTGAGCCGGCTAAAACATATCTTGCCACTCGTATTGAAACTAATTTTAGTGAAAAGTATAACGGAGTATTTACAATTGGAGAATTAGACGGTTTGATCCCGTTCAGGATTGAGCTGAAAAATGTAAACCTCTATCCGGATTCATCCAGTGTTATTTCTGTTTTCAAAAGTGATAGTATCTCAGCTAATCTGAATGTTCCGGCATTATTTCAACAGAGATTTGTAGTCACAGGACTTAATATTAAATCGCCCGAAATTTTAATCGATCCTGAATCAGATACCTCATTATTGTATGCGCTTAAGAAGAAAAAAGTGCAGTCATCTGAAATTGATACTACAGAAACTAAGAGACCATTTTTTGAAATTTTAGCTCCTAATGTAACGATTACAGAAGGAGAAGTATTGATCCGAAATGCATATAAGCCAAACCAGTTTACTTCAAATTCAGATAGTTTAGTAATTAAAGAACTTGATCTGGCTATGTTTTTTGAATATAAACAGGATGAACGGTTTCTTGATATTGAAAGAATGTCTTTTGTTGCTGATGAAATAGAGTTAGGACGGAGCCAGGTATTTGGACAGATATACAGTGACAATAGATTCCTTGAATTCAACTCATTTAATTTTATTAATAATGATTCCTATGTAAACTTTACAGGAAGAATAGACGGGATAAATATTTTTGAGCTGGATTTTGTAAAACAGCTCAGAGAAGCTGAATATGATTTAGATATTGATGAGTTTTCGGTATCCAAGGACCGGATAAATGCACTGCTTCCGGAGCTCCCGGATTTTAAATACCCATTATTTGTAAAAGCTGATTTTTCAGGCGGGATCAAAGAGGTAAATGTGAATTCAACAAAAGTTGAATACGGAAGTTCATCAATCAATGCCTCGGGCAAACTTTTTAATTTCGATAAAGAAGATCCGTTTCAATATGATTTAACATTTACCGATGTATTACTTGATACATCCGATGTTAAATATTTTTTTCCGGATGTAAATGGGTATCAGCTTCAGGCAATTTCAAATACAAGGCTATCTGCAGGATTAACAGGAGATCTTGAAGGAACGGAAGGGAGTTTTGTAAGCGAAGGAAGACGAGGTAAGATTTCTCTCATTGGAAAAATGGGATTTGCTGAAGAAAAAACACTTAATGTTCAGTTTGAAACCGATTCATTGAACATTGGAAACCTGGTTGGGAATTTTATTAAAACAACCAATATTACTTCAAAAGGGGAGTTTAAAACTTCTGATTATAGTGATCCTACAAGCTTCGATCTATTAAATTTCTCTTCCAGTAATCTGGAAATCAACGATACAACATTTTCTAGAATCAATATTAGTGCAACAGGAAGAGATAAAATTATTTCACCAAAGTTTTTAGTCGAAGCACGGGAAGGTATACTAGAGGGAGAAGGGGAATTAAATTTTTCAAAGGAGAAAAAGTCTTTAAAACTTGAAGGTAGAGGCGATAATTTAAGTCTTCAGTATTTTTTTCAATCCAATAGCCTTTCAGATGTTATAATGGATATTGAATATAGCGCTGATTTTGAAGGCACCTCTATTAATGATGCTACAGGAGTCTTAAATGTTAATATTCCCTTTTCTACATCAAATGGTGATACCCTGAAACCCCAACTTCTGTACGCAGATATTGCCAATCTCTCCTCAACTAATCGATCGGTAAGAGTTACCACCACGGCTGCAGATGTTAGTTTAGAAGGAAATTTTACAATCTCAAACTTGCTCCCGTTAACAAATTACTGGGTTGGATTTTTTAAAGAGCGATTGGAAGAAGAGTTCTTTACAAAACCTTTTACTGAAGCAAAAATAGAAAATATTCAAAAGCTTAATAATCAGGATTTTAATATCACAGCACAGTTAAAAGATGTACGTCTTTTAAAGCAATATTTTCCTGCATTCCCGGACATGAAAGCTTCTACCAGGTTAACCTCCAATATTACTGTAGATACAACACGCTTACTATTTAATGCAGATCTTTTTGATACAAACTTTGAAATAAATGGTTTTAAAGCTGATTCCGTAAGAACTCAGTTTACAGGTAGTTTCCGATATAAACAAAGCTTAAAGGAATTTTCAAATCTTTTGATAAGCGCAGACATGGTTCGTTTTAATACTCCCTATTTTGAAACAAAAGGATTTGATTTTGATTTTGATATGACAAGGGATTCTTTAAAAATATCCAACAAAATTAAAGTAATAGGTGAGGAAGCACAATTAGTGCTTGAAAGCACGGGATTTTTAACGGATACATCAATAACTACAAAAATAAATGATTTTAAACTAGGATCGGATGTGTATTCATGGGAAAATAAAGATGTACCTGCCCTGACTTTTACCGATAGTGAAAAATTGGTTTTTGAGGACTTTACTTTTCAGAATCGTGAAGAATTTTTCAATATTGACGGAGCATTCAGTGATGATGCTTCTGATTCAGTAAATTATTTTTTTCGAGGTGTAAAACTGGATCGAATCTCAGATTTGATAAATGGAAAAGTTGATTTTGGGGGGAACCTGAACGGTGTTTTTACCACTCGAACACTAACCCGTTTGCCAACCGTTGAAGGAATGATCAATTTAAATGCGTTCTCTTTGAACAATCAAACAGTTGGTGACTTTGAGATATCAAGTGTATTTAATAAGGATTTAAATAGATTCGATACTAATGTAAATGTAACAACAGATTCTACTGTTTATCCGTCCTACTTTGAAAGGAATGACCGAGAAGGACAAAACCTTGAATTTTCAGGATATGTACTGGCACCTGTTAATGGCGAATTTCCGGAAGCAGACTCACTTTACCACTTTAATTTAGATTTTAATACAGTTGATCTTTGGATAGTTCCTTTTCTGATCCCGAAAGTATTTACAGAAATGGCAGGTGTAGCTACGGGATCAGGAGAAGTATGGGGAAATCTTGATACTTATGATTTCAAAGTAGATTATGATATTGGTCCGGAAGATGCGGTGTATATGAAGCCACGATTTTTAGATACCTATTATTACGGTCAGGGTCCGATTACTTTTACACGTGCAGAAGGACTGGTGTTTAAAGATATATTTTTAATAGATCCATCCGGAGGGCTTGCTGTATTAGATGGTTGGTATAACTTTAATGATTTCCAGCCAGTCCATAATATGGATATCAGAATTGATACTGAAGAATTTCAGTTTCTGAATAATAATTTTGATCCTACTGTTCCTTTCTTTGGTAAGGCTTACGGAACCGGGGTTGTAAATATTTCAGGGACCAATATTAGCCCTGTTTTGACGACCATTGAGCCAATGTTAATTTCAGATTTTTCACAAGTAGAATTGCCTTTGCTTGAAGAAACTGAATTCAATGAAGATAATAAGTTTATTCGCTTTGTTTCGTCTTTTGATGAATATGGACTTGATTCAACATCGTCATCAAATAACCCTTCATTTTCTGTAAATGAACAAATCGATCTTTCGGAACTTACTTTTGCCGAGAGGTTTACGTTGGATCTTCAGTTTATTGCTAATAACCCGATGACAGTCCGGCTTATTTTTGATCAGATAACAGGAGATGTGATAACTGCCAATGGTACCGGTCGATTAAGAATTCGTCTAGAAGATGAGGATTTGAGTATTTTCGGAAGGTTTGATATCAGTGATGGGAATTACCAACTTGTTAGTGGTGATATTTTTACAAGACGATTCAATCTGGAGTCCGGTGGAAGTATAATTTGGGAAGGGGAACCGGATAACGCTCGTTTAAATATTAACGCTGTATATTCAGCCAGGCCAAACATCAGAACATTAACTACATCCCGCTCAGATTTGGATTTAACAGATCCAAGCAATATCCAACGAACACCGGTGGATCTAGTGCTTAACATTAGTGGTTCTATCTCAAGTATTGAGAATAATTTTTACTTTCGACTTCCCAATACATTCGAAGCCAGACAAAGTTCAACTCTATCAACTCAAATTGCATCATTAAACAGAAACGAAGATGAGAAATTACTACAGGCCACAAGCTTTTTGTTAATGGGAGATTTTATTCCTGCCACTTCAGTAAATGGAGCTTCATCACTAACAGAGAACTTTACAGGCAGTGGAGCTGTTCTAAATCCATTGATATCGAACCAATTAATAAGTCCTTTGCTTTCCAATCAAATTAACTCGTTATTAAGTAGCGATATAAGTAGTTTTGATATAGATTTTAATTTAAATACCTACAATCAAGTCGATTTAGGATTGGCACTGAGACTTTATAATGACAGAATTATTATCCGCAGAGATGGACAACTAACCGGAGCTCAATCTAATATCGGAGATTTGGGAGCTACGTATAAAATCAACAGAACATTTTCTGTTACCGCTTTTCACAGGCAAGACCCTACATTCAGTAACCTGTCTAACGGGCAGGAAACACAGCAAGGCCAGGATATAAACGGGGTAGGCGTAGAAGCGGAAGTAAGTTTTAATACCTGGCAGGATTTTTTCAGGAGACTGGGAAGTCCATTTAGAAAATTATTCGGCAAAAATAAAAAAGAAGAAGAAAACAATGGGAATGAAAATCCCAGTTAAAAAAGGAATTAATGAGTAGAAGCTCACGAGAAAGTAGTTTAGAACAAATAATAATTGATCTTGTAAAAAGTAGCCCAAATAATTCATTACAAAGAGATGTAATTGCAAATGCTTTAGCTATAAACAGTAAAAAAGAGCATCGCAAACTGGATAAAGCTATAGGAATACTTGCTAAGAAAGGAATCTTAAGCAAAAACGGACCACAGATTCAACTAAGAACATCTCACAAAAAAATTAAGAAAGAAGATTCTAATTTAGTTGAAGGATACATTCAGCTCACTCCAAGAGGTACCGGTTATGTAATTGTAGAAGGGATGGAAGAAGATATAATGATTCCCGGAAACGATACAGGCTTATGCTTACCAAATGACATTGTTTCAGTTAAAATCACCGGAAAAAGAAACAGCGGACAACCGAAAGGGAAAGTTGTTGATATCTTAAAACGAGGTAAAGAATTTTACGTTGGTACTTTTAAAAGAACCGGAGACAGAACCTATTTGATAGAGCCCGATCAGAAGTCTGCCCATGTTAATTTTTTTGTTTTAAAGGACAATGTTAACGGCGCTCATAATGACGATAAAGTTCTTTTTAAACTTAAAAACTGGACTCATCCTAAAGCTTTGCCGGAAGCGGTAGTGACTTCAATTTTAGGTAAATCGGGGACTAATGATGCTAATATTCTGTCAATTTTGGCTGAAAATGAACTAAGAGCAGATTTTGATAAAGAAGTAGAAACTTTTGCAGAAAGAATTCCTGTTGAGATTCCAAAAGAGGAATTTGAACGACGTAAAGATATGCGGGAAGATTTTGTGTTTACAATAGATCCTGCAGATGCAAAAGATTTTGATGACGCGTTGAGTATAGAAGTACTTGAAAACGGGAATTACTATTTAGGAGTCCATATAGCCGATGTAAGTCATTATGTAACCCCTGATACAATTCTCGATAAGGAAGCTTACAGCAGAGGAACCAGTGTTTATTTGGTTGACAGAGTAATTCCAATGCTGCCTGAGAAACTAAGTAACGGGGTTTGTAGTCTTCGTCCAAATGAAGACAAACTTACTTACAGTTGTTTCATGGAAATTGATTCCAAAGGTAATTTGGTGGATTATTCTGTAGAAGAAACTGCAATTCATTCGAGACAACGTTTTAGCTATGAAGAAGCTCAGGAAGTACTGGACGGAGCAAATCATAAATATAAAAAAGAGCTCAAGTCAGCAGAAAAATTAGCCAAAGCTTTATACAAGAAAAGGTTTAAAGAAGGAGCGATCGATTTTGACAATCCCGAACCTAAGTTTGTTCTCGATGATAAAGGAACCCCTATAGAAGTAATAATTAAAAAGAGGATTTTTGCTCACCGATTGATCGAAGAATGTATGTTGATGGCAAACAAAACTGTTGCTTTGCATATTGAGAATCTTAGAAAAGAGTCGGGAAAAAAGAAATCTAAAAATTTGTTCCCATTCTTTTACAGAATACATGATAAACCGGATCAGGAAAAACTTGCAGGAGTAGCTGAACAAGTAGCACCATTTGATATTACTTTTGAAGTAACCGAAAACATGACTCCTAAAAAGATTAATAATCTGCTTCAAAAAGTAAAAGATACACCCGTTGAGTCTATTGTAAATGGATTAATGCTACGATCAATGGCAAAAGCGGAATATTCTCCGGCTAATATCGGGCACTTCGGATTAGGTTTTCCGCATTACGCACACTTTACCAGCCCTATACGACGTTACCCTGATGTGATTGTTCATAGATTACTGAAAAAATATACTTCCGGTACAACAGGTTACAATTTTGAAGCACTCACAAAACACGGAGAACATTGTAGCAGTCGTGAAAGAGTTGCAGTGGATGCCGAAAGAGATTCTATAAAATTAAAGCAAGTGGAATTTTTAAGTACAAAAATAGGCGAAACATTCAAAGGCACTATAACCGGTGTTACAGAAAGAGGCATTTTTGTGAACTTAGATGATATTTACTGTGAAGGCATGGTCAGAGTTTCCGATCTTAAAGGGGATTATTACGTTTTTAATCAAAAAACACATGCTTTGGTTGGGCGTTCTTCCGGGAGATCCTATAAACTTGGTGACGGTATTAAAGTAAAAGTTGAAAGCACGAATACCCAAAAAAGACAAATTGATTTTACACTAGCAAAATAAACTGGTACTGATATGAAGGCACGTATATTATTAACCGTTTTAGCAGGCTTATTAGCTTCAAGTATAAGTTATGGTCAATATTTTCCGTACGGGAAAAACAGAGTCCAGTACGAAGATTTTGAATGGAGATACCTTCAGTCTAAGCATTTTGATGTGTATTACTATGGCTCAAAAAACTACAAACTGGCAGAGTTTGCTTCAATGAGTGTGGAAAGTGCTTACAAGCAACTGAAAGATGATTTCGATCATGAATTGTCTGATAGAATTTCTGTAATTATTTATGATTCACACAATGATTTCTCTCAAACAAATGTAGTTAATTTACCATCCAGCGCGGAAGGCATAGGCGGGGTTACAGATAAGTATAAAAACAGAATGACTATACCTTTTGATGGGGAGTACAGTGATTTTAGAAGGACGATTCATCACGAGTTAGTTCATGCCGTATTCAATGATATGTTTTATGGAGGATCACTGAATTCCATCATTCAAAATAACATTCAATTAGTATTTCCACTTTGGTTCGAAGAAGGATTAGCAGAATATACGGCTCTGGGCTGGGACACCAACACAGATATGTTTGTAAGAGATGCGGTTATTAATAATTATTTGCCACCACTTAGATATCTGAGCGGATATTATGCTTACAGGGGCGGGCAGTCATTCTGGAACTATATTGTTGAAGAATATGGCAGAGAAAAAATCGCTGAGATCTTACAAAGTATAAAGACAAGCAGAAGTCTGGAGTACGGATTAACAACTTCACTGGGGATGAATATTGAAGATCTTTCAAAAGCCTGGACAGAAGCATTGAAGAAAAGATATTATCCCGAAGTAGCAGAACGGCAAAGAGCTGATGCCTTAGCCACTCTTCTTACAAAAAGGGGAGACTTCGGCACCTATAATACAAGCGCTGCAATTTCCCCACAGGGAGATAAAGTTGCTTTCATAACTAACAGCAGAGGCTACTTCGATGTAGTTGTGATAAGCACAATTAATGGAAGAAAGTTAAAAACATTAATCAGAGGTGAAGATAATCCTGATTTTGAAGAATTGAATATTCTGAATCCTAATTTAGCATGGTCGCCCGATGGCTCAAAAGTAGCATTATCAACAAAAACGAAAGGAAGAGATGATATTGCTATTATTGATTACAACACAAAGAACATTGAAAAGTTAAAATTTCCAAGTATAGATGCTATTGGTTCAGTATCGTGGTCACCTGACGGATCAAAAATAGCTTTTGATGGTAATATAGGCCCTTTTCAGGATATTTTTATTTATGATTTGAGCTCCAAAGAGCTTAATAACCTTACCAAAGATATTTATTCTGACAGAGAGCCGGCGTGGTCAGAGGATTCAAAATCAGTATTCTTTGTATCAGACAGAGGGGAGAGTGTAGCTCTGGGAGAAACCCTGACTAGTTATAGTTTGTTTAAAAACAATGGAATTTACCAAACAGATATATACAGAGTCAGTATCGGAGCAAATACAGCATCGCAAATAACGGACACTCCCTTATGGAATGAATTTCAACCCATCACAACACGCACAGGAAAAGTACTTTTTATTTCTGATGAGAACGGTATTCAAAATCTTAAAGAGCTGGATTTAAGAACAAGAACTACTACCCCTGTTACAGATTTACAAAGCGGTGTGTCTCAAATTTCCATTAGTGCAGACGGCAGTAAACTGGCATTTAATTCAATTAATAGTGGGTATTTGGATATATTTTTATTGAAATCCCCTTTAAACCGAAAAGTTGAAAAAACTATAACTGATAATTACTGGGCTAAAAGACGTGCTGATGAAACTCAGGCTCAAAGAGTACCGGCAACTAAATACGCACAGTCATTATTTGAGGAAGGCGTGGTTTCTATATCGGAAGTTGAGGTCAAAGAAAAAACACAATCAGATTCGCTATCAAATGAAGAACAGGATGGAAGTAATATCGATTTTAGAAATTACGTGTTTGCTGATGATGTAATTCAAGATTCTACTATCTATTTAAAAGATGTTGAAGCGTTTACAATCGAAAATAACTTAACTGAAGACGGAAGATATGTTCCTCAGGAATACAGACTTAAATTTGATGTAGATATAGCTTATAGTCCTACTTTTGTTGCTTCTACATATGGCTCTTATGCACTTACTCAGTTTATAATAAGTGATCTTCTTGGCGATCATCAAATAGCTTTAGGTACTAATTTTGTATTTGACCTCAGGGAAAGTGATTATAGTTTTCAGTATGGTAACTTAAAAAACAGAACAAATTATTTTGCCAATTACTTTCACACTTCCAGAAGATATCAGAATATATTTGGTGAGTTAATTCGCTACAGAACCTATGGATTAGGTGCTACCGTTCAATATCCATTTGACAAATTTAGAAGAATTGACTTTAACTTTACATTATTAAATGTTGATTTGGATTTTAACTCCGTCACAGACAGAACTAACAATAGTGTAGCTGACAGAAGTGAAAGCAGCAGGTTCATATATCCTGAAGTAGTTTATACAGATGACAAAACCAAACCGGGATTTATCACTCCAACAGGTGGTTACAGATACTCAGTTGGGTTAAGCGGTAGTCCTGTAATAGGAAGCACAGCTCCCGAATTTGCTTCTGTTTTAGGTGATTTCAGAAAATATATTGATTTAGGTTCCAGATATACTTTTGCTCTTCGGTTTTCTACAGGTTTATCGGTTGGAAAAGATGCCCAAAACTATTTTTTAGGTGGAAAACTTGGATGGCTTAATCAACAATATTCGGCAAATGGTTTCTCAGCAGATCGTATAACGGATAATTTCTTTACAGTTCCTGCTTTACCATTAAGAGGGTTTGAATACAATTCCATTAATGGGAATAATTTTAGTCTCATAAATGCTGAATTCAGATTTCCATTATTTGCGGCAATTGTTCCCGGAGCTATTCCTATTTTACCCTTGTATAATATAACCGGACTTGCATTTTTGGACGCCGGTACTGCCTGGGGTCAAAGAATAGATTACAACTTACGTATTAATCGTGACAGCAGTCCTGACGCCGAGCTTGCTGTAAATGGAAAAGAACTCGACTTTACGGTAGCTAAGGAAAGGATCGGATATACTTATAACCCTCAGAATAACAGTTTTTCGGAATTCACCTATTTAGATGGGGATGTTCTTATTGGTGGTGGATTTGGTCTGAGGTCAATATTGTTTGGTTTGCCATTTGGTTACGATATTGGATGGGCATATGACAGAACCGGATTTAAATCAGACCCTGTTCATTATTTTTCAATTGGGATTGATTTCTAGACTATTATTTAGAATTAAAACTACCGGATATCAAAAGTCGTTGATAGTTTTTTGCAGGATCCAGAAAATAGACAAACGCCCTGTATTCCTGATATCTGTTCGTGACAGAGTCATTAATAGGGACTGGTTCTGAATTTACAGAATCGATACTTTTTTGAAAGTACTTATAGCGATAGTTCCCCTGCTTTATTAAAAAGCGGTTCGTCCATAAATCTGTTTCTGAATTATAATTTAGTTTTGATTCTCTGTCTAATATCCACGAGTTAAAATCACCCGCCACATAAAGTTCAGTGAATTCAGTATTCAAAGTACCTGAATCAAACCTGAATGTAGTTTCTGCATACCTTGAATCTCTATTCTTCTCAGGTTTGCCGAAATTGGAAGTAAATGTGGTATTTGGTGATGCAGAAAAGTTTAAAATATCTCTTTTTAGTAAGATTCTGGGTGGAGTGTATTCCGGTTGCCAGTCCTCAATTTTATCAAGATTGATGTTCAGGTCAGTAAGGTCAAGAGGTATAAAATCAAAACCCGATGAGAAAGAGTTATTTCTCGGGGTATAAAAGCGAATCTTCCCGGGAGTGGTTACATCAAATGTTGATGTAGATTTTGCACTTCCCCAAAAACGATTTTGTACAAAGCTGAAAGCCAGATCAAATTGTGGAAACTCTACTTCTTCCGGATAATCGTAAGTTGAAAACAGTTGATCAGTAGCTGCAAAGTTATCTCCGGAATTAAAAAGTGTTTCTACTCTTGATGTTATTTTACCCACTTGTTCAGTAACAAAAAATGGAATACTAAAGAGTTTTGTATTGGATGAATAATCATACACATTCAATAAGTAATTGCCACTTGTGGTAAATTTCAGAACATTATTGGGAAACTCAGTTTTATAATGGAAAAAATTGGGTTTTGATAAGGCGTTTTTCTCTCCTCCGGAAACTACTAATTCATTAAAACCATCCAAATACCATGCTTCAGGAATATTACTTGGATTCCAGTTTTGGTCAAAATGCTCAAAAGTGATTCTGAACTGTCCTGATATAGAAGTAAGCTCATCAAATTCCAGCACGAGCTTTTCTCTGTTATTGAGATTGATAATAGGAGGATTGTTGCTATTTCCTTTTCTGTAAAGCTGGATACTCTTGAATGAATCAGGAGTCGGGAGTTGATTTGAGACCAAAAGTAAACCTCTGTCCTGCTCACCGGGGGAGTCAGAATAACGCGTAGCAAGATCAGAAGACCCTGAACATGAAAAACAGCAAATCACAATAAAAAGCAGGGAAAATCTATACATTAATTTTTCCTTCAAATACGAAATTAGCAGGTCCTGAAAGTTCAATATTTGTATAAACGCTTTTGTCAGCATCGTATTTAAAAGATACATTCAAATCGCCCCCTGCAACCCTTACTAAATAATTATTATTAATCAGATTGCTTTGTGAGGAGAAATGTGTTGCAATAGCAGATGCAATAGCTCCTGTTCCGCACGCTAAAGTTAAACCTTCAACACCTCTTTCATATGTTTGTAATCGGATAGCAGACTGATCAGTTTTACATACAAAATTTACATTCGAACCGGGAGGATTTAGAGAGTTATGGTTTCTGAGAGCTGATCCTGTGGATACCAATTCGGATTCTTTATCCAGTTGATCCGAAGCTACAAAATTAGCAACGTGTTCAGTGCCGGTATACACCTGTATAAGTTCGTGTTCGTTAATTTTAATATTTACGGGTAAAGAAACATCAGGAAATCTAACCGATACTGAATTATTCTTAAGATCGACTTCAGCTTTGTATATAGAACCATGAACATTAAAAGATTGTGAAGAATCGAATCCATGAGTGGCAGCAAATAAAGCCAGGCATCGGCTCCCGTTTCCACACATGCCGGCATCACTGCCATCTGCATTTCTGTAGATCATGGTATAATCAGCCCCATCGATTTGAGGGTTTTCCAATGCAATTAGTCCATCCGCTCCGATACCAAATCGTCTGCTGCATATAACAGGAGTAAAAGCAATAATCTCCTCTATAGAAAACTGAAGCTCTCTGTTGTCGATAACCACAAAATCGTTACCTGCACCTTCCATTTTATAAAACTTAATTCCGGTCATTATTCAACAAATGCAGGTAAATGTTTCCAGTTTTCATTTTCAGATATATAAGGTTCTAAGCCTCTCATTAATGCTGAAAACCTGAATGAGAGAACAACAAACATCAACTTTGGAGATACATTCTGTCTGAGCATCGGACGGCATTCATCAATATGTATAAGCATTTTTTCCAGTTTAGCTTCACTTAAAGCTTCCACGAATTTTTTAATGGAATCTATTTGATCAACGTTTGTAACCAATTTTTCATTCTCAGTTTCTTTGTAAACGATCAGATCTCGAATATACATTTCCAGTAAATTGGTAATCGCGATCATTCCTTCAATATTGTTTGAGCTTTGCCAGTCTTGTGAGATTCTAGAAAGAGCCGTTGCATCCTGACTGAAAGAATAACGAAGAAATTCTACAACTTCCTCACGATTCTGTTTCAGTTTTGCTACATCAAAAAAGCGGGTTGCGGCATAATTGCCATTCGAAACTCGGGCTAAATACGCAGCGTCATCAGGAGAAATGTTATCTATATCCGTTAACCCTTGTTCAACTTCTCGCTGTGTTAAAGTTCCTAACGGTATATGCTGGCATCTTGAAGTAATAGTAGGGAGAAGGCTTTCATAGCTTTCTGTAGTTAGAATAAACATCAGACGATCAGAAGGCTCCTCGAGTAATTTAAGAAAGGCGTTGGCAGTTTCCTTTCTCATAGTTTCAACCTGAGTCATGATTACCACAACTCGCTCACCTTCATTCGGACGGAGCTTTGCTACCGGTCTTATTTCATCTCTGAAGTAATCAATGGGATAAAATGCCTGTAAGTTTTTAGAGGAGCTTTCATCATGAAGAGAAGGACGCTGAGCGAAGTTTATGATCTCATATGGATCTTTCGAAAGTAATTCGAGTCTTTCTCTTACTTCTTCGGTTTTAGCTGAAGTAGGCTTTGGAATAAATACATGGATATCAGGATGGGAAAACCAGGACGACTTTTTGGAATTCTGATATTCACCTAAATCTGAAATATTACTAACTCCATTTATTGCCTCGGCAAAAGCCAAAGCAAAAGCGGTTTTTCCAACTCCCGGAGCTCCTGAAATTAGATAAGCATGACTAATCCTCTCCGAAGTAAGCATTCTCTCGATCTGGCTTTTAGCTCTTTTTTGTCCAACAAGACGATTATTTCCGAACGAAATATTCAATTATTCCTCCCAAATGTATTCAAATAGTAAAATTCCGGCTGTTATAGTAACTCCGATAAAACCAATTAATGCTGAAAAATCGTTAGTAAATCCTTCTGAAGATCCGTCTATAAATGCACTTTTTGTAATACTTGTCAGCAGCAAAATAAATGGGATAAAAAGCGGAATGGTCAATACTGAAAAAATAGCTCCCTTTCTGTCGGCTTGAGAAACGATGGCAGCGATCATTGTAGAAACACCTGATAAACCAATGGTGCCAAAAATCAGAATTGTTAAAAAAGAACTCCAAGAGACTATAGAGAGATCAACCAGAAAAATATAAATACCAAAAGTGAAGACATTGATTACAAAACTAAAAGCGATGTTGTAAAGTAGTTTTCCGGAAAACACAGATGTTCCTGAGCCATAAATTCGCAACAGGTTGTAGGTATTTTTATCTGTCTCAGAAATAAAACTTCTTCCCAACGAAGAAAGAGCTGCAAATAAAACGATGATCCAAATTAAACCACTTTTTGGAGTTGGATTAAGTTCCTGTGCTTTTAATGTGAACATGATCAAAAGAAGAGCAGATATTACAAAAGCGATCACCATATTGAATGCAAACCGTGTTCTGAACTCTGTCTTCAGATCCTTTTTAAAAATAGTAAGTGTGCCTTGTAACCAATCCATACCCTAGTTTAAGGATTTAGTATCGGAGTTGCCCAAAATCAAACAAATAATCTTTGATTGATTCCCATTCAACTGGCTATATTCCAAGACTTGAAATCCCAATATTTAACAAGCTACAGATGAACCTATTCTCATTATTGAAACCCGAAACCATTCTTTCTGAGCTTGAAGTAAGTGATAAACAGGAATTGATTTCAGTTTTGGTAGATGCTTTAAGCGATAAGATAGGCGCTGTGCATTTACAGGAAGTTAAAGATGCTGTTTGGGAGAGAGAGCAGGTAATGTCAACAGGCGTGGGAAAAGGCTTAGCGATTCCGCATTGTAAGACAGAACTTGTTGATGAAAATCACGGCGCTTTTGCAGTTCTTAAAGAACCACTTGAATTTAACTCTGTTGATGATACTCCGGTTCGACTGGTATTTTTATTGGTAGGACCGAATGAAAAGAATAGTATCCATATTAAGTTGTTAAGCAGGATTTCAAGATTAATGAATAGTGGAACATTCAGGGAGCAGGTTTTTAGTTGCGAAAGCTCTCAACAAATACTCGAGGCTTTTCAAGAAGAAGAAGAAAAATATTTTCCGGGTTAAAATGAGATTGTTAAGAACCTTAGTGCTCATAGTTTTCTCGTTTATTGTATCTGTTTCATTATCGGCACAGGATCTTGAGCAGTTGTTGGAAACTCTACCTAATCAGGAAGCATTTTGGACATTAACTGTTTTGGATGAATCCGGTAATAAACTGGAAAATTTCAATTCTGATAAACTCATAATACCCGCGTCCAATCAGAAATTATATACACTTGCTGCAGTTTTGGATCGGTTGGGCAGTGATTTCAAATACACCACCAATATTTATGGAGATGGTGAGCTTATAGATTCGACCTGGCAAGGAGATTTGATTATCAGAGGCTCTGGAGATCCAAGTATAAGTGGGTTTTTATATAATGATGACAGATATTTTGTTTTCAAGAGTTATTTGGAACAGTTAAAGGAAGTAGGAATAGCAAAAATAGACGGAAACTTAGTAGGAGATGAAAGGTATTTCGATAGTGAAGTATATCCTACAGGTTGGGATTGGTATGATCTGAGTTTTTATTATGGTGTTGAAATAGCTCCATTATCATTCAATAACAATGCAGTTGATATCATTGTAACTGCTGATGGCGAAGTTGGAGATCGACCTAGAGTTGAATCATTTCCAACATCATGGCCGGTTGAAATTTCTGAAGAATATCCTGTAGATGTTTTTGAGAGACCAACAATTAACCTAATTAATAATCAAGAGATTGTAGAGCCGAGCAAAAAGTACGATGAATATTACAGAAGAGGACTTGGAAGCGATCGCATTGTTTTGGCCAGCAAGTTACCGCAAGGTTATATTGAAAAAGAATCACTGTCTATTCTTTATGCCGGTTCTTTCTTTTTAGAATCTTTTGATGCTTTTTTAAAAAATAATGGAATGAAATTTCAGGATTACCTGTCCAGTCACGAGTTAATCGGAATTGATCTTTTAGGACAGAATAATTTTGAATTAGAAACTGGTTTAGAATATTCAGAATATGAGTTATTAGCTTCCCACTCTTCCAAGCCACTTACTGAATTAGTAAAATGGGCGAATAAGGAAAGCGATAACTTCTATACGGAAATGATGCTGAAAACTCTGGCTGCGGAAGAGCAGGGAATTCCGGGTACCTTCGAAAACGGTATTAAAGAAGTGCGCAATTTTCTGGCTGAACAAGGACTGGATACTAATTTGGTGAAAATGAACGATGGTTCCGGTTTGGCAATGGGGAATTATACCACAACCGGAAACATCAGCAAGTTGCTATATTCGATGAAATCCCATGAAGGATGGAATGTATTCTATGATAGCTTTCCGATTGCAGGAATTGATGGTTCCATTGCTCATCGGTTTAAAGGAACCGAATTGTATAATAATATCCGTGCAAAAACAGGGTATGTAAGTGGAGTGAGGACACTAAGTGGTTACATGACTACCCGATCAGGTAAACAAATTGTATTCAGTTTAGCCACCAATCATTTTGCAGGAAAAGTACGTCCCGTAGATAATTCTCATCAGCAGATTTTGCAATATCTGTATGAAAAATATTGATTAGATTCAGCCATGTCGAAATCTAAACCACATATCTTAGTTACAGACGATGAAAGAGGTATTCGTAATACTCTGAAGGAAATTCTTGAATTCGAAGATTATGAAGTTTCTCTGGCTGAAAGTGGTACAGAAACTTTAGAAATGATCTCCAAAAATGAATTCGATTTGTTATTTCTGGATATCAAGATGAAAGGGATTGACGGCATCGAAACGCTCCGGCAAATAAGAACGTCCGGATTTGAATTCCCGGTAATCATGATCTCAGGTCATGGCACCATTGATATTGCCGTGGAAGCTACAAAAATGGGAGCCTTCGATTTTCTTGAAAAACCACCTGACCTGAACAGATTGCTTCTAACAGTCAGAAACGCACTTTCTCAACAGGATCTGGCTAAAGAAGTAAAGCAGATCAGAAAAAAGCTACCGAAGATCCAGGAGATCGTTGGAGAAAGTAAAGCTATTACTAAGATCAAGGAAATGATCGATAAAGTAGCTCCGACACAATCCAGAGTTTTGATCACTGGCGAAAACGGAACCGGTAAAGAGTTGGTAGCAAAATGGATTCATGAAAAAAGCCCGAGAAGTGGAGAAGTATTTGTTGAAGTAAACTGCGCTGCAATTCCTTCGGAATTATTGGAAAGTGAGCTTTTTGGCCACGAAAAAGGTGCTTTTACCGGTGCGAATGAGCAAAGAATCGGTAAGTTCGAGCAAGCTGATGGAGGTACACTCTTTCTGGATGAGATCGGTGATATGAGTCTAGAGGCACAGGCTAAAGTACTTCGTGCTCTTCAGGAAAATACCATTACGCGGGTTGGAGGAAATGGATCTATCAAAGTTGATGTAAGGATTCTGGCCGCTACCAATAAAGACCTTCAAGCTGAAATTAAAGAAGGAAATTTTAGAGAAGACCTGTTTCACAGAATCAGTGTAATTCCTATCGAAGTGCCTTGTTTAAACGACAGAACCGGAGATATTCCGTTAATTGCCAAATCCTGTCTTGAAAAACTAAAAGCAACTGATATCAGTTTTTCATCGGTAGAGTTTGACGATTCGGGATTAAAAGCCCTCAAGAAAAGAAAGTGGACAGGAAATGTTCGTGAACTGTATAACGCAGTAGAAAGATTAGGTATCTTATCAGCTGACGGTTTAATAGACAAGGAATCTGTTGAAAGTGTATTAAAGACAAAAAAAATAGATGGAAAAGATCTTGGCGGACTTGCAGATGAGACTGATAATTTCCAGGATTTTAAAGAGACCGCAGAACGAATGTTTTTGGTCAAACAACTCGAAAAGAACGATTGGAATATTTCACAAACTGCAGATGCGGTGGGTTTACAGCGCAGCCATATCTACAACAAAATGAAAAAATATAATATAGAACGATAGCATGAGTGCAGAAATCATTGATGGTAAAAAAGTAGCAGAACTGGTCAGAGATCGAGTGAGGGAAGATGTTTCTGATTGGAAAGCAAAAGGAAACAGAGCTCCTTTTCTGCAAGTAGTATTGGTTGGAGATGATCCTGCATCAAGAGTGTATACCGGGGCCAAAACAAAAGCTTGTGAAGATGTTGGTATTGAAACCAAAACAGAAATATTACAGGATACCATCTCAGCGAAAGAGCTGAAAGCCTTGATTCGGGAATACAATACTGACGATTCTATCGATGGGATTTTAGTTCAGCTTCCCTTACCGTCTCATTTAAGTTCTCATGATGTGATTGAAACCATAGATCACCGAAAAGATGTGGACGGATTCCATCCTATGAATGTAGGGAGATTATCATTGGATCAACCTTGCTTTAAAAGTTGTACTCCCGCCGGTGTGATGGAATTATTCAAACATTACAGCATTGGAGTGAAAGCAAAACATGCAGTTGTTATTGGTGCAAGTAATATAGTCGGCTCTCCTATGGCAACGATGCTTTCAAGAGAGAATTCATCCGGAAAAGCGACCACTACTATTTGTCATAAATATACCAAAGATCTTACTCTGCATACCATTAATGCTGATATTCTGATCGTAGCTGCAGGACAACCGCATCTGGTAAAGGCTGAAATGGTAAAAGAAGGCGCTGTTATTGTGGATGTGGGAATTAACAGAGTGGCTGATGAAACTTCTGAAAAAGGGTACAAATTAGTTGGGGATGTAGACTTTGAATCCGTAAAGAAAAAAGCCAGCTGGATCACTCCGGTTCCCGGTGGGGTTGGTCCAATGACAGTAGCAATGCTGATGAAAAATACTCTCCTTGCTGCTAAGAAGAGTATTTATCCTGAATAAGGAGAATTTTTTGTGTTTTATTCAGGTCTTAGCTACTTCAGCCACTATAGTTTAATTGATTTCTGAAAGCCTTAGAAATTAGAATCTATGCGGGAACATTCTTTTTGTAAAGATCAAGCATTATAAGTGTTTAAAAATATCCGGAGTGAAATAGCGACAATTAGTTATGGATTTTACCGTCACAGATAACAGCCCATTTAACGGGTCTGTCAAGACGATCAGTTACTAATGTGTATCGTCGTTTGTGAGTCATAATTGTTGTATAGAGTCAGTCCAACTGTCTAGTCTGGGACGTGGCAGAAGTGGATGAATTGCATTTTGGAAACTGACTGCTCTCCAGTAAGCATGGGTGAGATGCTAATCACATTTATAGAATTTGGGTTATGCTAAGCAGTGTTTAACTCAATTTAATGGAAATCTCGACAAACTTTTATTTTCTATTTAAAAGAAAATGAATTTAGATTTAATCATCGAAGTAATTACTTAAATCACATACTGCTTAAACACCCCAACCCTCATTTCAAGTCGCTTGCTTCGCCAGATCTAAATAAACAGAGACGTGAAGCTTCTACAAGCTTTAAAATGTATTGGATTAACTAATTTTAGGAGATAGAACTTACAGTTTTAACCTATCCTATAAAAAAAGTTCAGATAGTATTAGTGGTACCCCCTGCACTTAATTGTATATACGATAGAAGTAAATTTAAAAACCTTAAAAAATATGGTGTAATATGCTAGTTAATAAATATTCTATAGTTGCAATTAGCCTTATAGCAGCTTTGCTAATAACAGGTTGTTCGGCAACGAACAGCGATAACCCAACGCCAAGTGATGTAACCCTACAGTTTGCAAATAAAGGATCAACAGCCACTAAATCAAAAGTGGGATATTCCGCTAACGGTCTACAAACGAATGATGCTCTTAGTATTCAAGGAAGTAACGGAACGCTCGTTATAACGGATCTCCGTTTCATTGTAGAAGATTTTGAACTTGAACGGGTAGATTCGGAATGTGAAGACCTTGAGGGTAATGAGGAAGATGAATGCGAGGAATTTAAATCTGAACCATTTTTCGTTGACTTACCCCTAACGGCTGATACTTTAAACCTAAATACCAGCACAATTGAACCTGGTCTCTACGAGGAGCTCGAATTTGAGATTGATGATCTGGATCTTAGTGAAGAAGCGGATGAAGATCAGGAAGGTAAGCAACTGTTAGCTGAGTTAGTACGCAATGAATTCCCGAACTGGCCTGACGAAGCAAGTATGGTCATTATTGGTAATTTTATTTCAGATCAAGGAGATACGACAGCTTTTACAACATATGCTGAAGCTGAATTGGAAATTGAGATGGAATTTAGTCCACCTTTAGAAGTGACAGATAATTCAATAAGTAAATTATTAAGGATTAATATTAATCCTGTTAACTGGTTCTTGAGGACTGATGGAACAGTCTTCGTTTTGTCTGACTATGATTACTCAACTACTGGGAATATTCTTGAATTTGAAGTCGAAATTAAAAACGGTTTTGAAGAGATAGAAATTGATGATGACGACGACGATGACGATGACTAGAGCATAAATAGGTAAATACTCATTGTGTTTAATCATCCCATTAATACCCACAGAAAACCAGGAGTGACAGCCTGGTTTTTTTTGTGCTCGTTTTAATTTAAAGTATCTTTGCAGTCTATCGAAAATTAATTTTCTATGCTGTAGTGTTATTTGTTCAGATCATATTCATACTGTTAGCTTTTAATACAGGTAAACTTCTAGATTCGAAAGAAATTTCCAGATTGATTAAGGAGGGTGATAAGCAAGCCTTTCAGAAGTTTTTTGATTTTTACTATGACCCATTGATTAGATATTTAAGAGCCCGGGGATCAAGCACCGATGTTGCTCAGGATATCATTCAAAATGCTTTTCTGTATATATGGGAACACAGAGATCAGATTGAAGAAGATAAATCCTTAAGATCATATCTATACAGAATAGCCTATACCCGTATGCTCAATCATTTTAAAAGCCAGAACAAATTTAATGATGATGCTACTCCAAATGAATATGAGTATGCCCTGGAAAATCCGGAAGAAGAACTCAAAGGCAAAGAATTAATGGAGATTGTTCAAAATGCTATAGATGGTATGCCCGAAAAAAGGAAGGCTGTATTTGAACTCTGTTTTATGCAGGAATTTACTTATAAAGAAACTGCGGAGATGATGAGCATAAGTAAAAATACTGTTGAGAATCATATGACTAAAGCATTTAAGGATGTTAGGATTGCTGTAAATTATTTTTATGAACTAAATCCGAATCAGATTAGTGGTTAAACGGGGAGTTGATTGTATTAGCAGTACATGAACGATAAAAAGAAACATCAACACTGTATTATGCGCTTTATTTTAGTTTTAACAGTATTTTTTATGTCTGCCTGCTCACTGAATCTGGATAAAGGCAGTTTGAATACGATTACCCAAGAAGATATTGAAGCAGTAGGTCAGATTATAGGAGAGTCTCTATCCGATGAAAATTCCGGAATAATTGGAAGTTTTTATGACGCCATCACCCAAATATCAAGCTCTGGTTTTATACGCACTTCAAATAGTAAGGCTAAAACAGGCGGTCATGATGATAATGCTGGTAGAGGAGATGAGAGTGATATCAGCTACAAATATATTTCCGAAACGGGAGTACATGAACTTAGTTTTGAACGATTTATAGAGATCAACGACTATAAAAAACAAGTTTTTGATACACTCAGATATATTTATAAGAACCAGGACGGACAGTTCATTAATGACCTGAATTTAGTAGATGGAAATACAAGTTCAATAGTATATACCTCAGCCAGGAATGGTGAAATACAAACACTCAGTCGCACCTCTTTTTTTGCAAGGAAGGATACTTTTCTAATCAATGGAGTGAATTCACAGATTGGTGTATTAGAAGTAGACGGCGTTCATAACGGGTCAGGGTTTTTTCAAAGTGTAACTTTGCAGAATGAGACACCATTTGAACGAGCATATCAGCTGGAAGTCAATTTTTTGAATATAGTTGTTGAAAAAGCGGTTATTGATCAGAATATTAGTTTGGAACAAGGGGCTTCGGGCACACTTAGTTATTCATTGGTTATTGAAGACCCTAACGATAAAAATGTTTCAAGAGCTATAAGAGGCAGCCTTGATTTAGTTGGAGATGGTACTGCTATGCTTAGATTTGCTAGTGCACCCTCTCTTTTTCAAATTAATCTGGATAATGGAAATGTTACGGACCTAAGTAGAGAGTTTGAGGGAAAGATTATTTCAGTAAACATTTCACAATCATCCTTTACGTTGGCTAGCGGTATAACGGTTAAGATCAACGATCAAACTAAAGTATCTGCTGAAAGTGATCTGTTCACCTTGCAAGCAGTAAGTACAGCCTTGGAATCAACTCCTTTTGTTAGGGCTGAAGGTGTGGGAGTTTTGGATAACGAAGTATTTAAGGCTTCTGAGGTAGAGTTCGAACTGGACGAGGATAATGATGATGAGAATGATGAGCTTGAGTTTGAACAGGGAGTTCAGTCTGTTGATTTACAAAAGAACACTTTTACTTTACTGGATGGGACAATTATTGGTGTCGATGAGGGAACTAGTTTTGAATCTGAGGGAGATTATATTTCTCTTGAAGAAGTTGCGAATGCATTGAATAACCAAATTGGAGTAATTGCAGATGGTAGTGCTCGGTATATCGATCAGGATTCTTTGAATTACATTGCAACTGAGGTAGAGTTTGAAGCAGGGAGTGACACTGAGGACGATGATACAATCAATTTTAACGGTATGGTTCAGAGTGTAAATCTATCTGGGGGAACATTTACTTTAGATAATGGAGCAGTGATACAAGTCACTGAAGAAACGGTTATCAGTGGAGACTTGATGAGCCTTCAGGCCGTCAAAGATGCTCTTGATGCAGGTCAAGAGATTGAAGCTGATGGAAGAGCTGTTGAAAATAGCGAGAACCAGGGAATTAACTTGATTGCCCTAAACGTGGAATTTGAAGTTTAAGATCATATGGAAGGACAAAGCTCAGATATTAATCAAAAACTTAGTTCCAAATTCGATAACTATCTTGAAGGAAGGATTGGCTTAGATTTAATTGAAGATCCTTTAATTCAAGTTCTCTCAAGATTCAAAGAAGAGAACTTTCAGCCTATAGCAGAATCAGGTAAGAATGAAGTCTGGAATAATATCAATCAATCAATATCGTCTACGACTAGAATCCATAGTTTAGATAAACGGATCAATTTCAAAACATGGGCGGTGGCAGCGTCGTTTTTGGTTGCATCCTTTATAGGTTTGTATTATACATTTATCAACCAATCTCCGGAAATGATATTGCAAACTTTTGCAGATACTGGTACAGTTACTCTAAAAGATGGTACAGAAGTAATTTTAAGACCTTATTCGGAACTGACTGAAATCAATTTTTCCAATGACCTGCAGGAATACTCTTTGGAAGGGGAAGGATTTTTCAATGTTGCAAAAAAGGAGAATCGAGAGTTCACAGTAACAGCAGGTAGTGGAAAAGTGTCTGTATTAGGAACACGTTTCAACCTAAGCAATTGGGGAGGAACTTCGGAGGTTTATCTTGAAGAAGGCTCGGTTAGTTTTGAGCATATAATTATATCAAATCAGATTATACTGCAGCCGGGTGAATCTGCACAAGCAGTAAAAAATGGTACATTAAGTAAGAATGAACAAGCTAATGCCCGGGAATTTAATGACTGGAGAAATAATCAATTAAATTTCAGTAATAAAGATGTTAGTAGTATCATTGCGGAACTGGAACAACACTTCAATATTAAAGTCCTCATCCCGGAGGAAGTTAAATTGGTGACCTTAAGTGGAGGACTTTCGTTGGAGTCAGAAGATCGAAGCCTGGAATATCTGGCACTTATATTAAATGGAGATTTTGAAATGATTAAAGAAAAAGAGTACCAATTTATTTCCGAAACCGAATAGGAGATGAATGGGGAGATTCCTCAGTGTTTTACTATTTATAGGGTTAGTTGTAGGGAGTAAATCAACACCATTAAAAGCCCAATATGCATTTTCAAAAAAGCCACTGTTGGAGGTCCTGGAAGAACTGAACCATAAAACCGGCTATACCTTATTGTATAGGGAGTCGATGGTACAAGGAAAAACGATATCTTTGAATGGATCACCTGAGAATATATTTGAAATATTAAAAGTAGAGCTCAAACAGAATGGTCTAGATCTCATAGTAGATGAAACACTTAGACAAGTGGTCATCTTTAGAACAAAAGAATCTGATTTGGGTAAGGAAATATCATTTCAGGGTTTTATTATAGACGCAAGTACAGGTGAGCGTTTGCCTTATGCAACTGTCAGTTGGGTGATAAATGGAGAAGTCACCGGAGTGGCCGCTAATGAAGCCGGTTATTTCAATATTCAGATTCAAGACGAGAAAGAACAAATAGAACTTAAAAGTTCGTATATAGGATATGAAACACTGATACTTAGACTCACTTCAAAAGAGTTGAAAACCATGGATCAACTATCAATACGTCTTAATCCTGTAGTTACTAATTCCAAAGAGGTAATAGTTACCGGATTTCGTCAGTTTTCGGATAATGCATTGGTTCAGAAAACGATAGATATTGCTCAGGGAAATATTTTAGGAGAAGACAACACGATTAAGGCGTTGCAGCAGCTACCATCTGTAACATTAGGACCGGCTTTAAGCGAAGGTCTTAACGTAAGAGGGAGCCCTGCTGATGGTTTTAAGGTATTACTTGATGGAGTTACCATTTACAATCAAACTCATTTGTTTGGACTATTTGATAACTTTAATTCAGATGCCCTTCAGACAAGTGGAATTTATTATGGGATTATACCAGCAAGCTATCAGGGAAATGTAGGGGGTATCCTCGATTTGATTACAAGAACCGGTTCAGTAAATAGTTATCATGCGGATATAGGAGTTAGTAATACATCACTAAA
This sequence comes from Balneola sp., assembly GCA_017643645.1. GTDB lineage: Bacteria > Bacteroidota > Rhodothermia > Balneolales > Balneolaceae > Balneola. Next base: position 172,448 of record JAEPNB010000004.1, on the reverse strand, counting down.
TGCCACGGTTGAAGGGCCTCTTTTAGAAGGAAAAGCTAGTTTTCTATTGTCAGGGAGAACATCATTAATTGAACAGTTGAATTGGACAGGAAATGATGAAATCATCAATTGGGGATTGGATGTTGATCGCTCCACGAAGTATCTGATATCTGATAATGTAACATTGAGAACGGATTTAGTTCGCCCGATTGTATCAACTGCTTCATTTGGGGATGTTCACGCAAAGTTAAATCTGGAAACCAATTCAGGTTCAAGATTTATATTGAGCGGTTATTATGGGACAGATGACATCTCTGTTGACGCAGAACGGTTATTCCGTAGCTTTAATACAGGTCAGGATGATCAAGTAGAGTATAAACCAGTTAATAGTGAGAACCGCTGGAAGAATGGAAAGTTTAGTGGACATATGCAAAGCCGGCTCAATCAGCGATTGTTTAGTAATGTAACTATAGGATGGAGCGTATTTAATACTCATTTCTCTAAAGATGACTTTACCTATACCCAGATCAATTCAGGCACAGGAGCTTTAGAAAGCTTCACCTCTGATATTACCATAAAAAGTGTTTTTAACGAACTTGTATTCAAAGAAAAGATGGAATGGATTCAAGCAAAAACGAAGATGGCTGGGGGCTTCAGCTATCATTACTATTTCGGCGAATATTTTGAGGATTCATTTGAACGACCTTCTTATTTCAAAGATGATAAGGCAAGTAGATTGGATATGTGGTTTAACTCTGAGTTTATTCCGTTATCATTTCTGAAAGTAAAAGCCGGAATACGTACACATTATTATTCTCAAGGTGATTATTTGAATATTTCGCCAAGAGTAGATGCACAAATTCTAAATGGGAGATTACTGAGCTTTGGGGGTGGCTATAGCAGAAATTATCAGTATATGAATCGTATTTCATTCAGTAATGTACTGAGCTCCGATGTATGGGTGTTAGTAGATGAAAGACAAGCCCCAGCTTATGTGGATAATTTTACGACGGGTATATATTTAGAACAAAAACACTTCTTGGCTCAGCTGGAAGCTTACTGGAAAAATTACGAAAATCTTCGTTTACATGAGATAGATACGTACTCTGTGACAAATGTTTTTAGTGCTTCACCTTGGTTTTCAGACAACTCGGGAACAGGTAGAGGTATTGAACTTTTAGTAATTAATGAGTACGATCGATTTGAGTTAAATCAATCGGTGACGCTAAGCCGAATGGAATTGCAAAATCAGGATATAAATGGCGGTGATCCCTTTCCGGCTGATTGGGATCGTACTTGGCAGTATACGGGGTCAATAAAAATTAATTTTCCTTATGGTATTGAATCTTCAATTACACAGATATTTGGTACAGGAACACCAAATAAGTTGAGTACTTTTGGAGAACAGGAAAGAAAAAGACTTGATGATTACGTTAGAACAGATTTGAGAATCTCATATACAGGTAAAATCAAAAAGTCAGATCTTGAAGTTTCAGCAAACCTGTATAATGTATTCAATATTTCGAATCCCTGGTATCGTGATTTCGGTTTCGGACTGGAAGAAAGTTCAGGGAGTCAGAGATTCGTAAGTGTACCAGCAGAGGTATATGATTTGGGTTTCCAGCCATCATTCTCTTTATCATTTAAATTTTAACAGATTCATGATTTTGATTCGAAGCTGAGAAGAAAAAAGCCAGTTGGATCACTCCGGTTCCTGGTGGGGTTGGTCCAATGACAGTAGCAATGCTGATGAAAAATACTCTCCTTGCAGCCAAGAAGAGTATTTATCCTGTTGATTAGTCTAAAGTTCCTATTTGAAGTTCCTTTGCTGCTTTTATAAGTGTTTTATCGAAAGTAAATATTTTAAGATTATTTTCAGAGGCAGCGGCAAGATGTAAAGCATCTAAAGTTCGAAGAGGCGTTGAGGTGGAAGAAAGCAAAATCTCTGCGTTTGAAAATACTATGCTATCTAAATCCAAAACCTTGAAAATACCAATGCTTATATGATCTTTGAACAAAGCATATATTTTCTTTACTGAGGAATTAGATATTTCATTCATTCTGGCTCTCTTTTTTAAGGAAGAAAGCATTTCTATTATGGTGAGTCTGCTTATATAAACATCAGGACTTTTATTGATCAACTCATCAACATGGTTCGAGTTTGTCTCGTCAATATAAAAAGCGAAAAGACAACTTGTATCTATATACATCAATACTTGTCTTCCTTTCTTATGTCAATTACAAACTCTGACATAGGTTTTCCCTTTATTTTAAATTGCTTTCTGAATTCCGTCATATCAGGAAGTTTATTTTTCCTGGGTTCGGTATAGTTCACCAGTTTGGCAACTGGTTTGTTATGTTTAGTGATTATGATTTCCTCACCATTTTCAGCTGCCGCCAAATATTTTGCTAACTCTTCTCTAACTTGATTTACAGGGACTTTTTTCATTGTAATTTATTTATGTACATAAATAATGTACATAAATAATGTACATAAATCTCATTGATATTCAAATCAGAGCTCACTCGATTCAGCAACGGAAATATTTTTGGGATACATCTTTATTATCAGTTGTTTTTGCGAGCTGTTGTTAACAAGCGATTTGAATTCAATTCCAAATTCCGAAATAGCTGCCTCATTTCTGAGCTGTTTGTAAGTTCCCATCACTTCATCAAGCATATCAATATAAACCTTGTAAGGTGTTTCTCGCTGAGTTTTTAAGGATATAATTGCTTTTTGGGGAGAATCTGACAGTTCAGGATCTTTTCCTTTGTTATTGATGAATTCACTGAGAATTGGTTTTACTTCTTCGATCAATACAGGTTTATCATCCATCCTGATCAACCCCTCTGCATTTACAAGAATATTCATAAGATTTCTTTCATGTACTTGAGGTCTGTCATCTTGAATAGGGGGAGGCAGTACTAAAGATATCCCGGTATCTACATTGATGGTTGTAGTAACTAAGAAAAAGATGAGTAGCAGAAAAGCGATATCAGCCATTGAAGAACCGTTTATAGTAGCTTTTTCACGGATTGGTTTGTTATTAAACATAGTAAACTCATTTAAGTGTAAAGTTGTACTATCTATAAACTCATTATTTAAAGGTGATACCTTAGCATCTTAATGCTAGAATATGTGAGTGATTCCTATAAATTAATTTTAAACACATGAACGAATTAAGCACAAAACTTCAATTTTTCATTGACCTCTCAATTACACAATCAAAAGTCAGAAGAAGATTTGATTCGAGATTGGGCATAAATGGAGTTGGATTGGATGATTATATTATCCTTCATGTGTTGAATAAAGCAAGAAACCATCAAATTGAAAGAGCAGAGCTGGCTAAACAAGTTGGAATTTCAACTACAGATCTGACTCGTAGGCTACCAAAACTCGAAAAAATCGGACTTATTGAGCGTGAAGATAGTCCCGTGGATCTCAAGAAGAGTAAAGTTAGATTGACAAATAGCGGGAAGAAAGTTCATGGCTATGCAACAGAATCAGCAGAGGAAAAGGCAATAGACTTGTTTCCTTTTAAAAAGGATAAAGAAATGGAAATATTGATTGGTGCTTTAAACTCTATTAATGGTGTAAAATAGTATAAGGAAATTTATTTTTATTAAGGTGACACTATGTTGTCACTCTGTATGATTAAGTTTGGGTAAACAATAAAACAAAACCCAACTATCATGACACTTCATACACTTACAACTCCGGCAATCTCTAAAAAATCAGAAACTAAACTTTTTGTTGCTCCGCTTTTAAATCGTATCAAAAAAGAAAGCAAACAAGAGTTTGTAGAAATGCAGCAGACCTTTGAGTTAATGGGCTGGGGAGAATTACCTGATGAATTAAAGATCGAGATCTATGATGACATTCGTTTCATGGTTCAGGAATTGAAAGGCTATTATTCAAGCTGTGATCAGTTCGTTCAGCAAAGAAGAAATACGGTTCACTTTTGGGTAAGTAGTTTTCGGGATGGAATTTGCTCTCTGGAAGCTGCTATTAAAGCGTTGAAAGTGAAATCTCTTGCATGAAGTTGTAAACCGCCGACAATTTAGTGGGTTCTGTTTCCGGATTTGTTGGCGGTATTTTCATTGGAATAAACATCTTCGTCTTCTATAGAGATCTTCGCATTCCCGGAAGAGCTTATCTTTTTTGAAATAGCGCTGATCATATTCTTAAGTCGTCTTTTTTCCTTGTTGTAATGATATTTCAGATAGGTAAGTCCTCCTGTAAAGGCAACCAATCCACCTAATGGTGCAAACATTACAGCTGTTGATTTGGGAAGTCCGATTCCTTTTAAAGCAACTAACATAAAAACAGAGCCCAGAAATGCAGGGATAAATAAAAGTGGGATCTTCATTGCTGTCCAGTTATGGACATACTGAATTTTTGTTTTTCCATCTTTAGGTGTTAGTGAAATATGTTTATAGCCAAATTCACGCCTTCTTTGCTCCCATTCAAAAGACTTACCAATTTTTCCTGATTTGCCGATTCCTCCGGTTACTTTTCTGATCTCCTGAACAACATCTTCCCATTGTTCTAAAGACATTTCTTTATCAACATAAGTTACCTCTTGTATTTTTGAGGTTACTTTACTCCATTTAAATTCCTGATCAAAATCGGGTTTATCATGAATATGTATGGCCTCTAAAAGAGATGCCTTGTCAATTCCAACTTCGTTAGCAAGTTCCAGAATTTCCTGCTCTGTGAGTCCGTCTCTGTCACCATAAAGATCTTTCTGAGTTTGAATTTCAGATGCTCTTTTGAGGATTTTACTGATCTCTTTTTTTGTATAAATATGATTATTGCCCATAAAGTTGAATTAATTTCCGCCAGTATCTACGGAAAGCTTAAAAAATAGTTTAAACTACAAGCACTTCCTTACAGATATCCTTATCTTTGAAAAACTGCAAGCCAAACTTTTATTGTTTCATGTATAAAATGAACGATTCTTCTCCATTTGAACGCATCACCCGCCAGGGGCTTACGTACGATGACGTTTTATTAGTACCAAATTATTCCAAAATATTACCAAGAGATGTAGATATAAGTGTTCAACTTACTCCAACTCTTAAATTGAATATACCTATTGTTAGTGCAGCAATGGATACGGTTTCTGAATACCGCCTGGCAATTGCACTTGCTCGTGAAGGTGGAATTGCAATGCTTCACAAAAATATGACCATTGAAGAGCAGGCTGAACAAGTTCGCTTGGTTAAAAGAAGCGAAAGTGGAATGATTGTTGATCCGGTTACTTTGGATGAAAATTCTACAGTAAAAGACGCTCGCTCACTTATGCGCATGCATAAAATTGGTGGAATACCAATAGTAGATGAAGCTGGGATTTTAATCGGTATCGTTACAAACCGTGATCTTCGTTTTGAATCTGATATGTCTAAGAAATTAGGTGAGATCATGACTAAAGAAGATCTTTATACAGCAAAAGAGGGGACTACTCTTAAACAGGCAGAGAAGATTCTTCAACACTTTAAGGTGGAAAAGTTGCCGATTGTAGATTCAAAGAACAAGTTGGTTGGATTGATCACTTTCAAGGATATAGAAAAGAAAATGAACTTCCCGAATGCGTGCAAGGATAGTTTAGGAAGATTAAGAGTTGGAGCCGCAGTTGGAGTTACTGCTGATACAATGGACAGAGTGGAAGCTTTGGTGAATGCCGGTGTTGATGTAATTACTGTAGATACCGCTCATGGTCATTCTGATGGAGTGCTTCAAACAGTATCTAAGATTAAAGCAGAATATCCGGAATTGAATATAATTGGTGGAAATATTGCAACAAGAGCGGGAGCTGAAGCTTTAGCAGAGGCAGGTGCAGATGTTGTAAAAGTTGGAGTTGGTCCCGGTTCAATTTGTACAACAAGAGTGGTAACCGGAGTTGGGGTGCCCCAGCTAAGTGCTGTAATGGAAGTAGCAGAATTTTGTAAAGAAAATGGTATTGGATTAATTGCAGACGGTGGAATCAAGCAAACAGGAGATATCCCGAAAGCAATTGCAGGAGGAGCAGATGTTGTAATGATGGGTTCTATGTTTGCCGGAGTAGACGAAAGCCCGGGAGAGACCATTATATATGAATCGCGCAAGTATAAATCATACCGTGGTATGGGAAGCATTGGTGCAATGAAGAAAGGCTCTAAAGACAGATATTTTCAGGATGTTGAAGATGACATCAATAAATTAGTTCCGGAAGGTATTGAAGGTCGTGTTCCGTTTAAAGGGTATTTAGGTGAAGTGGTTCATCAAATGACCGGTGGCTTGAGAGCCGCTATGGGTTATTGCGGTGCTGAAAATATTGAAGGGATGAAAATAGCAGAATTTGTTCAGATATCAGCGGCTGCATACAAGGAAAGCCACCCGCATTCAGTACAAATAACAAAAGAAGCTCCGAACTATTCGGTGTAATTTTTGAGTTTAATGAAAAATGTACTCTTTATTGTCTACTACTTTCCGCCTATGGGAGGTAGTGGTGTTCAGAGATCATTAAAATTCGCCAAATATTTAAAAGAATTTGGTTGGAATCCCATCATCTTATGTCCCGAGCCGGGTGCGTATCAATTCTTTGATGAATCTCTTGAAAAAGAGTTGAATCAATTAGATATAGAGATTCACAGAGTAAAAGCGAATACTCCATTTCACAGGTTCGGTGGCGGGAAAAAAAGTACAGGTCTGGTTACCGGAGGTTTAGCAAAAGTACTAAGAAAGCTCTCCAAACGAATATATTTTCCGGATAATAAAAAAGGATGGATTGAGCCTTCAGTTAATAAAGGAAAAGAAATTATAGAGAGCGGTAGTATTGATCTTATATTTAGTTCAGCTCCTCCATTCAGTAATCATTTGATCGCACAAAGCCTCAACAAAGCAACTGATATTCCTTATGTTTTGGACTACAGAGATTTGTTTACAGGAAATCATTTTGACTCAGGAGAATCCGAAAACAGAGTTCAAAAAAAACAAGAGATGGAGAAGGGCTGGTTAAATCAGTCTTCAGGAGTTATCGCTTTGGACGATTATGCAGCTGAAAGTATTGCTAAAGTTTCCGAACAAAACCCTGTAAATATTAAAGTAATTCCTCATGGTTTTGACCCGGAAGATTTTTTAAATAAAGAGTTATCGAACTTAAAATATAAAGAAGGAAAAATGAACTGGCTGTACAGTGGTCTTTTCTATGAATCGAACCAGCCTGATGTTTTTCTGAAAGCAATTTATTCTCTTTGTGATAAAAACCCTGATTTTAAAAGTAAAATACATTTACACTTCCAGGGAGGGTTGGATTTAAGAATTAAGAAGCTGATCAAAGAACTTAATCTGGAAGAAATAGTTTCTGATTATGGATATCTGTCACATGACGTTTCGGTAGCGAATTTGTTAAAAGCGGATATTTTATGGATGATCTCGAATTTTTCAGAAAATTTGCAACAGATCAAAACAGGGAAACTCTTTGAGTATATTGGAACAAAAAAACCGGTATTAGGTTTGGTTCATAAAGGTGAGTCTTCCAGACTACTGAATGAATATAAAATTGGATATCATGCACCACCAATTGTTATCGATACTGTAATTGAAAAAATTGAGGAAATTTTTCTTTTGTGGAAACAAAATAAGTTCCCTTTAGCATCATCCGGGTTAGTTCAGAAATACGATAGAATAAAATTAACAGGTGAATTGTCTGTATTTTTTAATGAAATTGTGAAGAACCACGAATATTCCAAAACATGAAGTCATTTATAAAAAGACTTTTTAAAGATCGTCACAAAATATTAGAAATAATTTTGCTCGATGATACCAAGCCAGGACAGGATGATTCTTACAGGTTAAAGCCAAACAATCTGTTCATCAGCTTTACTGTGCTGTCCGTTTTTTTTTCAATTATTGTAGCTTTGGTTTTCATGCTTACACCACTGGGTGGTTTGTTGTATAATACGGATGAAGTGGAAATAAGAAGAGAAATTCAAAATATCTCAGAACGCATACTTTCACTTCAGGATTCTTTGGATGTAAGAGATCAGCAATTAAGAGAGATAAAAGAGGTTATAAGACTTAATCAGGATACAACACTTGCATTGAATGAAAGATTGACTTCCGTTTCTGCTACCAATGAACAGGATAACAGCTCAGGGTTATCACAATCTTTCGCTAATCTAAATGTATTTGAGCAATTTGATAATGGAAATCTTATCTCTGCCAACATTTTAGCCAATGCTCCCGATTTTCCAACGCGTACTCCTGCTCAAGGAACCAGAACCAGAGGATATGAGCCACTTGAAGGTCATTTCGGATTAGATATAGCTACCAAAGAAAATGAAATGTTTATGAATGTGGCAGACGGTACAGTAATATCCAGCAGTTGGACAATTGATTTTGGATATGTAATATCCGTGCAACATAAGGACGGGCTTGTTAGTACCTACAAGCATTGTTCAAAGCTGTATAAAACAAAAGGAGAAAAAGTATTGAAAGGAGATGTTCTGGGCCTAATAGGAAATACTGGTGTTTCAAGTTCAGGGCCTCATCTCCATTTTGAAATCTGGAAGAATGGTATATCGCAAAACCCATTAGCCTATTTAATTTTTTAATGAGTATGTTTAACAAAAACAAAAAGAGTAAAACCGTGAGTAATTCTACAAGTCAGTCTCCTTCAGTGAATATTATAAATGAAGGCACAAAAATTAAAGGAAACCTGCACGCCAATTCAGATATAAGGGTAAGTGGCACTATAGTTGGCGAGGCAATATCAAAAGGTAAAATAATACTTACCAATAATGGATTGGTGAAAGGTAATGTTTCCTCATCTGATGCAGATATAGCTGGTAAAGTGGAGGGAGATGTGAAAGTAAGCAGTCGTCTTATCCTTAGGAAGGAAGCAATTATTGACGGAAATATTTTCACAAAAACACTTGTCGTAGAGGAAGGTGCTCAAATAAACGGAACGTGTAAGATGGGATCTGATGTGAAAAACCTTTCCCAAAACAATGATGCTGATTACGCAGAAGAGACTCAGCTAAAAGGAGCTAAAGCATAGCAAATGCGCTTGCCTGAAGAATACGCTAGGTACCTCGCTCTTGGAGCCGAAATAGCGGCTACTCTTTTAATACCTATTGGACTTGGTTATTTAGCAGATAAGTTTCTGAATTCTTCACCTTACGGAGTACTACTTGGTGCGGTAACAGGGATCGCTTTATTCTTCGTTTTAATATTTAAAATTGCTCAAAGTGACGGAGGTCACGACCAGAAAAAGAATGATTAAAAAGCTCGCAAAATTTAATGTGATCCCGCTCATACTCGCGCTGATCTCTCCGTTTTTTTTACCAATTGATCCAGCAGTAGCGGTAATTTGTGGATTTCTTTTAAGTCTCATTTTCGTTTTAAGCAGTGCCTGGATACTCGATAATTTCTGGAATGCTGATTCTAAGCTATTTTTAAAGGTTTTTTTCTTCTCTATGGTGATCAGATTTCTACTTGTATTAGCAGCCATGGGAATTTTACTTGGACTGACAAAAATTGATGAAATCTACTTTACAGTTAGTTTCATAATTTCCTATCTTTATCAGTCTATAACGGAAATGATTTTTTTCAATCAACTACTACAAAATAAAAGCAGCAATTAAGTAATGATCCAGACCCTGCGTCGCGTATTTCTGACACTCTTATTTTTATCGGTTAGTACTTCAAACACTTTTGCAGCAGAAGAGAAAGAAGGCGGTTCACCTCTGGACGTGATGGGTACTGTTGCTGACCACGATTATTTAAAGATTCCACATTTTATAAATGGTGGAAAGATATATTTGCCAAGGTTGATCTTTTTAGAAGATGCTGAAGGTAATACATCATTTAAAGCTTTCTTAAGTACAAAATCTGCAGCTAAATCAGCTGATTTCGAAGTAGTTGATGAGATACTTGTTGCAACCAATGGTGGTAAAATTGCTTTTGATTTGTCCATTACCTCTCACTTAATGTATTTCTGGTTTGGAATGATTTTGGCTGTATGGTTCACAGTTGCAATGTCTCGCAGATACCAGAAAGGAGTAGGGAAAGACGTTGAGCCTAAAGGTACGCTACAGAATATTTTTGAAGTACTATTTGTGTTTATTCGTGACGATGTTGCTCGTGCAAACATTGATGATCACAAAGCAGATAAGTACGTGCCGTATTTCTTTACCATGTTCATGGGGATTGCATTCATGAATTTGTTTGGTTTGCTTCCATGGGCGGCAACAGCAACAGCAGACCTTACTGTTACTGCTACTCTGGCTTTAATGACTTTTGTAATTACCCAATTCAGTGGTACAAAAGATTATTGGGGACATATTTTCTGGTTCCCAGGGGTTCCAACATGGGTAAGAGCAATTTTAACTCCGGTTGAGATTTTAGGGGTTTTCACAAAGCCATTCGCTCTTGCAATTCGGCTGTTTGCAAACATGCTTTCAGGAAAGATCATGATCATCGCAATCTTAGGGTTGATCTTCATTTTTGCTGAATTATTTGGCACGGTAGGAGCATACGGTATTAGTGTTGTTTCAGTAACACTTACTGTTGTGTTATATGCTCTGAAAGTTTTTGTAGGATTGTTACAGGCATACATTTTCACTCTTCTTTCCGCAGTATTTATTGGAATGGCTGCTGAAGATCATCACCATGATGAAGAAGAGTATCATGTTGAGCATGTATCGTAAAGAAATTAAACTCATATAAACTCTAACAAATAAATAAAGAATACTATGGGACTTTTAGCAGCTGGTATTGGAGCTGGAATCGTAGCACTTGGTGCTGGAATCGGAATCGGAATGATTGGTAAAGGAGCTACAGAAAGTATCGCTCGTCAGCCAGAAGCATCCGGAGATATCCGTGGCGCAATGATTCTTACTGCGGCTTTCATCGAGGGTGTTGCTCTTTTAGGTGCAGTTATCTGTATCCTTCTTGCTCTTGGAATTGGTCAATAATAAAGGATAAGAAATGACTTTTCTTTTAGCAGGCGGAGGAGGCTTATTATCATTTAATCCGGGATTTGCATTGTGGATACTTATTTCCATGATCGTATTTATTCTGGTAATGATGAAGTATGCAGTTCCGCCTATCATGGATGCACTTGTATCTCGAGAAGCGAAGATCAAAGATTCTTTAGAATCTGCTGAGAGAGCTTTAGCGAGAGCAGAAGAAGTATCGAAAGATAACGAAAAAGCACTCCGTGAAGCTGAAGCTAAAGCTCAAAAAATCCGAAAGGAAGCTTTAGAAGAAGCGGAACTCCTTCGTTCAGAACGAATTTCGAAAGCTAAAGATGAAGCTGCTCAAATAATAGAACAAGCGAAAGCTTCTATTGAGCACGAAAAGAAGCAGGCGTTATTGGAACTTCGTAATGAAGTTGCTCAATTAGCGATCAAATCTGCTTCTATGATCATCGATGCGGAACTAGATAACGATAAGAACAACAAGCTGGTCGATAATTTTATTACCGACTTGTCAAAAAACTAAGCTTAGCTGATGTTGGTATCAAAAGCAGCAAAACGTTACGCAACAGCGCTTCTTGAAAGTGCTGATGAGCAGAACTCGATTGAGAATACTTTGAAAGATATTCATCTTATCAAAGAAACTATCGAAGGCTCTAAAGAATTAAGAGTGTTTCTTAAAAGCCCTGTGGTAAAACCGGCTGATAAACGAAATGCTTTATCTTCAATTTTTGATGGTAAAGTATCTAAAGAAGTTTCTCGGTTTATTGGTTTACTTACTAATAAGGGCAGAGAAGATATTCTTGACGAAGTAGCTACTGCGTTTATAGATGTTTACAACGTTCATGCTGGAATCATAACCGTTGAAGTAAAAACTGCGAAAGCATTAGAAACAGGACAGATCACTGAACTGACAAAAATGCTTGAAAGAACTACTTCAAAAACAGTAAATCTTGATCTTAAAGAACAAGATGACCTGAGAGGTGGGATTTCAGTAAAAATTGATGACACTGTAATTGATGCTACAGTTAAGCATAAGCTAGAACAGCTTGAAACAAGATTCCTCGAGTCATCGATGGAATAACAAGAATTTGAAAAGATTTAGAAATTAATAATACAATGAGCCAAGTCAGACCAGACGAAGTTTCAGCCATATTACGTAAACAACTAAGCGGTTTCGACAACGAAGCTGATGTTTATGATGTAGGTACCGTACTTGAAGTAGGTGACGGTATTGCACGTGTTTATGGTCTCTCTAAAGTGCAAGCGGGTGAGCTTGTGGAATTACCGGATTCTAAAGATGAAAATGGTAATAACATTACAGGAATGGTACTTAACCTTGAAGAAGACAACGTGGGTATCGTGTTGTTCGGCTCTTCAAGTTCTGTAAAAGAAGGCCATACTGTTAAAAGAACTCAAGACATTGCATCTATTAATGTAGGTGAAGGTGTTTTAGGTCGTGTTATCGATCCTCTTGGAAACCCAATTGACGGTAAAGGTCCAATTACGGGCGACACTGTTAAGCTGCCTCTAGAGCGTAAAGCTCCCGGTGTAATTTACCGTGAGCCGGTTACCGAGCCACTTCAAACAGGTATTAAAGCTATTGATTCTTTGATCCCTATTGGTAGAGGACAACGTGAGCTTATTATTGGTGATCGTCAGACCGGAAAAACTTCTGTTGCAATTGACACCATTCTAAACCAGAAAGCAACTCAGAATTCTGAGAAGCCTGTTTTTTGTATTTATGTAGCAATTGGTCAGAAAGGATCAACAGTTGCAGGTATTAAGCAAGTTCTTGAAGAAAACGGAGCAATGGATTACACAGTTGTTGTATCTGCTCCTGCAAGTTCTTCAGCTCCTATGCAGTATATCGCACCTTTTGCCGGAGCAGCTGTTGGAGAATATATCCGTGATACTGGTCGTCACGCATTGGTAATTTATGATGATCTTTCTAAGCAAGCTGTTGCATACCGTGAGATGTCTCTACTTCTGAAAAGACCTCCGGGACGTGAAGCTTATCCAGGTGATGTATTCTATCTTCACAGTCGTTTACTTGAGCGTTCTGCTAAGATCATTAATGATGATAAAGTAGCTCAGGCAATGAACAACATACCTGAAGGCTTAAGGCCAATGGTAAAAGGTGGTGGATCGCTAACAGCACTTCCTGTTATTGAAACACAAGCGGGTGACGTTTCTGCTTACATCCCGACAAACGTAATTTCTATTACTGATGGTCAGATCTTTTTGGATACTGACTTATTTAACTCCGGTATTCGTCCTGCAATTGACGTTGGTACTTCGGTATCTCGTGTAGGTGGATCTGCTCAGGTTAAATCAATGAAGAAACTATCAGGTACATTGAAGCTTGATTTGGCTCAGTACCGTGAATTAGAAGCTTTTGCTAAGTTCGGATCTGATCTTGATGCAGCTACACAAGCTCAATTGAGAAAAGGTGAAAGAACGGTAGAACTGTTGAAACAAGATGTTTATCAGCCACTTCAGGTTGAAAGACAGATCGTTCTGCTGAAAGTTAACGATGCAGGGCTTCTTGATAAGTTGCCTGTTGATCTAATTAGTGAGTTTGAAACTCAATTCCTTGAAACTGTACTTTCTAAGTACAGCACAGAAATGGAAGAGTTAGCTAAATCAGGTGTTCTTAGCGATGAGTTTGGAACGAAAGTACTCGATTCAGCAAAAACAGTAATTGATCAAGTTCTCGCAGGACAAGAAGCTTAATCTATGGCTAATTTACGCGACATAAGAAACAGAATTAGTTCTGTAAACAGCACTCAGCAAATAACCAAAGCTATGAAAATGGTTGCTGCGGCTAAACTTAGAAAAGCACAGGAACGGATGACTAAAACCCGTCCATATGCTGCTAAGATTCAGAATGTTGTTGGTCGTTTAGCTGATAGTGGAAGTATTTCCAATCCTTTGGTTGAGAAATCTGAAACTAATCAAAACCTGCTGTTTATTGTAGTAGGTTCTGACCGTGGACTTTGTGGTGGATTCAACAACAATCTTTTCAAAGAACTTGAAAAAAGTTTAGCGAAGAATTTCTCAGATCAGTTAGAAGCAGGAACTGTTTCGTTGGTTACCATCGGAAAGAAAGCTACAGCTCACTTTAAGAAGAGAAGTTATAATGTAGTTGAATCTTTTCCGGGATTCTTTGATACTATTGAATATGATCCAACTTCAGCGATCATGGAATCTGCTGCAAAAGATTTTGTAGCAAATACTTATGATGAGGTTTATATCGTATTTAATGAGTTCAAATCTGTGATAGCTCAGAATAGAAAAATCGATAAAGTTTTACCTATTGATCCGGATAGTTTTAGAGTGAAATCAGAGGGTGATTCTAAAACTTCTATTGACTATATTTACGAGCCGAATTCTGAAGCAATTTTAGAGAAGCTATTACCTCTGCATTTGAACACTCAATTGTGGAAAGCTGTGCTTGAATCTAATGCTTCTGAGCAAGGTGCAAGAATGTCTGCTATGGATAGTGCTACGGAAAATGCAAAAGAATTAGAGCGTGATCTGAAACTTAAGTACAACCAGGCTAGACAAAGTGCTATTACAACTGAAATCTCTGAAATTGTTTCCGGTGCGCAGGCACTTAGTGAATAATTAGTTTCAGTTCTATTTTATTGAATATTTCGACGGAGAGTTGGCAGAGTGGTCGAATGCGGCGGTCTTGAAAACCGTTGTGCCGCAAGGTACCGGGGGTTCGAATCCCTCACTCTCCGCATGTTTTACGCTTATATATTGATAAGCCAAACTCATCAAACATATTACTATGGAAGTAGTAGTAATGTTGGTGAGAGATTGAAATCACATAATGCAGGACGTGTTCGTTACACAAAAGGAAGGCGACCGTGGAAATTGCATTATTTTGAAGAATTTGAAACTCGTTCTGAAGCAGTTAAGAGAGAAAGATTCTTTAAATCAATCGATGGTTATAAATATTTGAAAGCACGAGGTATTATTTAGCAAAGTACAAGGGGTTCTGCCAAAGGCATCCCTTCGGGAGAATCCCTCACTCTCCGCATTTTTTAAATAGCCCTTTTAGGGCTATTTTTATTTAAATAATTGATATTTTGTTGCGTTACAAGCTCAAAAAAATTCTATGAAAAAAATCTTTTCTATTTTCATCCTTTCCCTGATTGTTTTAACCAGCTCAATTTCTGCTCAAGATACTTTGGAAATTTCTCTTCAGGATTTTATTGATCTAGGAATTAGCAATTCGGGACAAATTAAGTATGAAAAAACCAACATTGATCTTTCTGAAAATAGGGTAGACTTAGCAAAGGACCAGAGAATTTTACCTAGTTTGTCTTTTAGGTCTGAACACGCTCTTGTCCCGGGTGTTACTTCGCCGGGCAATTTTCCGGAGGAACAAATTTATCTGGATCCAAACGCAAAAAATGACTGGGATAAAGTTGGTGTTTTTAATCGAATGAGAATTAGCGGAGTTCAGCCGGTATTTACCTGGGGTTCAATAAATAAAGCAGTATCTGCGGCACAAGAAGCAGTTAAAGCAACTGAGTTTGAATTTCAGGCAAAGAAAGAAGACATGGAAGTCCGTTTGTTCGAATTGTATTACAGCTATGTACTGGCCCTGGAAATTGAGAGGTTATTGAAAGATGCGGAGGAAAAGATCGAGCAGGTAGAGAATTCTTTGGATGATGCTCAGGAAGAGGGTGATGATATTGATGAAACAGACATCTATAAGTTTAAAGTGTTTAAAGCTCAGTTTGGTATACAAAAAGCAGAAGTTGATGAAAGTCTGGTTTTCGTTAAACAAACATGGAATTATCTTTTAAGGAATGAGAACCAAATTATATATACACCTTCCATCAGGTTTTTGGATCCGATGAATTCAGAACTTTCAAGTCTCGTTTATTATCAGAACAGCGCTTTCTTAAATAGAAATGAGATAAGAGGTATAGACAAGGGTAAAGAAGCATTGATGAAATATATTGATTATCAGAAAGCTAGTAACCTTCCCGGTCTTTATTTAGGATTTACAGCGACATTTGCTTCAACTCCAATTCGCCCCAGACAACCCAATCCTTTTATCAATACTCCGGAAAATACCTTAAATACTGCAGTTGGATTAACAATACGTCAGAATCTGAATTTTTTCCAGGCTAAAACACAGCTGGAACGAGTGAAGATAGAAATTAAGAAAATGGATTATTTATCAGAAGCAGCTAAGGATGGAATACTTTTAGAAGTAAATCAGGCTTATCAAAAAGCATCTGTAGCAGAAGTTAAGGTGCAGAAAACTGACGAAGCTTTACTTACTACCAAACGCTGGTTACGCATGGAACAACAGGATTATGATTTTGGTATAGGTGAAGTAAAAGATCTAATTGATGCCATGAAAATGGAACTTGAATTAAGACTTAAAGAAAAAGAAAGTATTTTTGAATTCAATACTTCTATGGCAAAACTAAATAATGCAGCGGGAATACCGTTACAGCTTTTACAACAAAATAATTAAAGAATGACACAAAGAATATTTCCAGTTTTGATGTTTATTATTGCTCTTACGGCAATGGTTCAAGCCCAAACACCTGAAGAAGAAATAAAGACATTACTAAAAGAACGAGACGAACAAGTTAAAACATTGTTGGGCCCGGAAGGCTCAGAATATAGCAATGAGCAAAGAGCAGAAATAAAAGACATTATTAACGGGATCATAGATTTTGAATCTATGGCTAGATATGCACTTGAAGATACTTATGATACTTTGAGTACTGAGATTCAATCTGAATTTGTGGAACTATTTGCTACAATAGTAAGAGATCAATCTTTGAATAAATTAGATATTTACAGAGCAGAAGTTACCTACAACTCTATTACCGTAGATGGGAATGAAGCAACGGTAAAGACATTTGCAGAACTGGATGATATAAGAACGCCGGTAGATTATACGCTGGTTAAAGAAAGCGGAGAGTGGGTAATCACAGATCTGATTCTTGATGAAGTATCAACAGCTGAATCGTATAACAGACAGTTCCAAAGAATAATTAAAAGAAAGGGCTTTGATTCATTGTTGAATACATTGAGAAAAAGAGCAGCCCGAAGTTAGTGGAAATAACAGCTTCTGTAATAGTCCGATCATATAACAGGCTTCCTGCATTGCTTGAACTTATTGATGCTTTAAGAGTTCAAAATTACAGGAACTTTGAAATCATTATAGTTGAACAATCAACCGATTATAATGATGAGGACTGGAATAAACTTGAAGCTGTTACTGCTACTGATCAAAGAATTAAACTCCTGAAATACAAACCTCTTGGAGGTCCCAAAGCCAGAAATGAAGGCGTTAAAAACGCCTCAGGAGAGATTTTAATTTTTATTGATGATGATGACCTTCCTGCGTCCGATGAATGGATTAAGGGGCACATAGAAGCCTACCAAGACCCCAAGCTTGTTGGGTTCACCGGAAGACATATTTTTGAAGGTAATGATGGTTATCCCTATTTAAAATGGATGACTCCTATCATAAGAAATACATGTATGAGTTACAGTTTTTTTAAGTTTCCATACACTTTTGCTCAATTCAATGAGGATGTGGAAAATGTAGAATGGTTGCATGGAACCAATTCTTCCATTAGGAAAGAATGGGCGCTAAAAGCGGGTTTATGGGATGTAAATGTGACTAATCAGGATGAGCATTCGTTTGCATTCAAATTGAATAAGATTCTTACTGAAGATTTGAGATTAGACTTCAGAAGTAAACCGGAATTAATTCGAAGGATGGACATTGAAGGCGGGATGGGTAAAAGAAGTTTTTCAATGAAGAGAGAGTGGAAGAATCAGTATAATTATTGTACAAAAATTATTTACAGGTACTATCCGGCGTACAAATTCTTCTTTCCTGTACATCTTCTTTTAATTCTTATGAAAGTAGTTAAAAATAAGCTGGCAAATTTGTAGCCTGCTCAATCACAGAAGTTTAACAAAGATCTAACTTAACTTAGTCTTTAGCTTTTTGATTTTATCAATCCCGAGAATTCCACCCGTAATTAGAATTATTCCTACAGCCTGAATAAAGGGGTTTTTAATCAAGCCAAGGCTTTCATTATTAGTTAGAAAAGCGAACAGTAAAAATGAAGTTGCTGCCAGACCGGCTAAATGAGCTCTGTATACATCTCTGAAATACATTTTAGCTTTTGCCACAAACCTTGCTTCAATCATTTCAAAGCAAACAAGTATAAACATCGCTATTGCTGAAGCTGAAGCTGCTCCAACTACCCCAAATCTTGGAATCAATAGTAAATTCATCACAATATTAGAAGACGCAACAATCAGACTATTCATGAGATTGAGTTTTGAATGTCCTGTCATAGCAACGATATTTCCCGCAAGACTAAATGAGCAGTACAAATAAGGAATAGGCAAGAGGAAAAACATGAAGGACGCATCTCCTCCATATTCAGGATGTATAAAGATTAACAGGTGGTCTTTAAAAACCGTCATTAATAAAATGATTGGGAATGCAATAGTAGTAATCCAGGATGCCGTTTTTGAAAAATGATGCGATAGCTCATCAAATTTTTTCTCCTTATGAAGTCTTACAATAAATGGATTGAATGCAGTTGAAAAGATCATTTTAACGGACCGTATCTCTCTTATTAACATAGATCCTGCTCCATAAAATCCAACAATAGCGGGACCAAACCCGAATGCCGGAAGCATCAAAATATCAATCCCGGTAATGAAACGATTTAGGGTCATATTCAAGCTTTGTGGGATCGCAAACTCAACGAGTTCAGAATTAATTTTAAAATTCCTGAACGCTGATAGAAGCTTCTTCCAACTAAATAATTTGTTATAAATAAACAGAGAAATTAAAAACAACAGCGCCTGGCAAGCGAAATAAGCCAAAGCCATTCCTGTAATTGTAGGTGTGATAAACCAGAACAGAATTGAGAAGATCAAGAGTGCCAGAGGTCTTAACCATCCATTATTGATCGCATCATACTTCATGATTTTTAACCCTTGTGTAGATGCTAAAACAATGCGCTCAAAGGCCATCAATGGAATAGACAAAACCATTATTTGAAAAATAGTTATCAGAGAGGAAGAAAAATCATCCTGATAAATCATTTCCAGAAGTTGTTTGCCGAACAGAATTGAAATTGCGAATACAAGAAGAGAAAGCCCAACGCTCCATAAAAAGGCGTTTGACAAGGCTGTGTAAAGATCCTTTTGTTCGTCTTTACTATCGGCAAAACGGGAAACAAAGATCAGAGCACCGTCTTTAAATCCTGAGCTCAGAAACGCAATGATAATTTCAATCGCTACATTGGCAGTTATATAAATCCCAAATACTTCAGGTCCGTAAAGTCGGTTTACAACTATAAGAAAAGCGGGAGCAGCCATTTTTCCGACTACACCAAAGAAGTTTACAAAAGCTCCCTTTTTTAATTCTTTAGATACGCTCATGTTCATTTATTGCTTCTTCATAAAATGCTTCGAGCTTTTTTACCTGACTAAAAAGATTGTAATCTTTTTCCATTTTTTTTCTGGAAGCGGCTCCAAACGTTTTAATTAATTCGGGTTGTTCAATGAACAGCTTCATTTTTTTAATAAGCTCAGGGACATTCCTTTCCGGTATTAAAAAACCTGTTTTTCCATCTTCTATAATTTCATGAATTCCTCCATGCCATGTACCTATAGCAGGAATACCAACGCCACCGGCTTCTTTAACAACTATTAATCCACTTTCTCTGTCTTGATCAAAAGCTACAATACTCGGGGCAACCAACACATCCGATGATTTTAATACTTCTGAGACTTCATCCGGAGTTAGAATTCCTTTAAAATCTACAGCTGATGAGAGATCATTCTCTTCTACAAAATTAATCGCTTCATTTTTTAATTCACCGGACCCTATAAAAGTTAAAGAAGCGTTCAGTCCATCCTTTATTAATTTTTCGAATGCTCTCAGTACATAGATATGTGCTTTTTTTGGGGTAAACCGACCGATCATTACAAATTTAGTTTTTCCCCGGGGCTCAGGTTCCTGATATTCAAATTTTGAGAGATCAATCCCAAGATGATAGACTTTGACTTTAGATGGATCAGCGCCTAATTCTATTAACAATGCACGTAACTCTTCGCTTGCAGCTAACAGTAAAGTCGCATGTTCGAAAATTTGTTTATGCTTCGAGTAGTATCGCCATCTGTTTGATTTATATTTCTGAGTTCCCATTAAAGCCGCTACATCATTTCCGTGAAAAGTAACAACGAAAGGGATCTTAAATTTCTTAACATACGGCAAAGAATAAACTGCTCCGGTTCCAAAATGTGCATGGATCAGATCAAAGTTGCCGTTGCCTATGATTTTATTGAATGAAGGCCAATAAGCGATATTTTGGTAAATTATTTCCGATAATTTTCCACCGGGTTTATGAAATTTTTCATAGGGAAACCGTTCCTCGTTCTGACGATCTTTACAAAATACAGTTATCTCATAATTATCAGAGTGGGCTCTTATTTCATCATAGATAAAAGTTTGAGAATAAGGCAGAAATGACGTTGAAAATAAAGCTACGTTCCTCTTTGGAGGCATTCTGAGTTATAAAGTTCGAATTTATTTAAAGATAATAAAATGATGCTCTAAAAGGATTTATATTTTATCTATTAAATGATGTATATTTTCGACCGATTTAAGTAAAATAATTTAAGATTTTTTGAACAGCTTTTAATGAACATACTGATTAAAGCTTCTACGTTTGGCGCCGATCTTTTTTGGTTAACTCAGTTTTTAGATAAACAACCGGGTGTAACAATTAAGGTATTACTTTCCGACCCGGATAGGTTTGAAGCGGAAGGTATCTCAAAATTATTCCCGCTTAAAGCAGAGTTAATAAAAAAAACTTTGATGAGTTACTGGTTTAAACCGGGATCATTTAAGCCGGATGTCACTATTATGGATAATAAAATTCCATTAAAAGCAGCATCTCCCAATGGTTTTATGCTATGGCATGGATTTGGTTGGAAAGGGCCTAATGATGTAGAAGAATTCCACTGGTTACATAGATCTTTGAAATCTGCCTGGGGAAGTGCAATGGAGCCAAACTCAAATTTCATGTGGCAATGTTTCGGAGATTGGGATTTTGAGCACAGAACGAAAATAAGTGGCTTCCATCCTGAAAACTGCAGGGTTTTAGGGGCAGCAAGTCATGATCTATTGAGAAAGCCTTTATCCAAAGAGGAACTTCAACCATATGTTCCTTTTGATATTGTAAATCGGAAAACAGTGCTAATTGCTCCCACATGGCATTACGGGGAAGTTTTTTCTCATTGGGGTAAAGACTCAAAATTGTTTGAAAAGCTGTTCCAAAAAATTGAAGATCAAAACGCAAATGTGATTCTCCGATTACATGATTCTTACCGCTTTGAAAGTTATTATGTTGATTTTCTGGAAGAACTAAGTGAAAGGCATCCGAATGTATTATTAAAATTTAAAGACAGAGATCCCGACAACCTTTTAGATATGATGGTTTCGGATATTCTGATTACTAATTTCAGTAGTATCGCTAATCTTTTTTATGCAACCGGCAGACCTACATTACATGTATATCCTGTAAGAAGTGACGACGAAGAGTTTCAGTGGAAGAAAAGTACCGTTATTGGTCTGCGTACAAAAAAACTGGATTCAGTAAAGTATATCTGGAAATTGCCACCACAGGAAAATGGCGGTTTACTGGCAATGAACTTTTCTGAATTGCTCCAACAGCTTGATAAAGCGTTTGATGATCCTGATTGTTGTAAAGAAAAATCTAAAATGTTTCTTGATAAGTATATGCTGGGTGCTGACGGAAAAAATTGTGAAAGAATCTGGGAAGCGATACAAGAGCTAGTAAATAATGAGAAGTAAGTTGCAAATCAGATAAACTTAGTTCGATTAATCGAGCAAAAAAGCCTATCTTTGCTAAGATTTCAGCACAAATAATTAATTCTGATACTTTATACAATGACGAAGCCTGATATTGCCCAACACAAAGGTAAACTTTTAGTATTAACACCGGGAATGGGAGCAGTTGCTACCACTTTTATGGCCGGAGTAGTTTCTGCCAGAAAGAATTTAAGTAAACCCTTTGGTTCTTTAACACAATTACAAACTATTAGGTTGGGTTCCCGATCAGAGAATAGGAATCCCCTTATTAAAGATTTTTTAGATCTAGCAGGTTTAGATGATATTGTTTTCGGTGGTTGGGATGTAAAAGCAGACAATGCTTTTGAAGCAGCTAAAAACGCAAATGTTTTAAAGCCTCAGGATCTGGATCCGTTAAAGGATGAGCTTGAAAAAATATTACCAATGGAAGCCGCTTTTAACCAGAGATATGTTAAAAAGCTTGATGGACCAAATGTGAAAGCTGCAACCAATAAAATGGAATTGGCTGAATCACTTAGAGAGGATATCAGAAATAAAATTAAAGAAACAGGTGCCGACAGAGCCGTTATGGTTTGGTGTGGTTCAACTGAAGTTCATTTGCATCATTCAGACTGTCATAAGTCTATAGAAGCTTTTGAAGAAGGACTAAGAAACAATGATGATTCCATAGCACCTTCTCAATTATACGCATATGCAGCAATCAAAGAAGGTGTTCCTTATGCAAATGGGGCACCAAATTTATCTGCAGATTTTCCTGCTCTGGAGCAACTGGCTGAACAAGAAGGTGTACCTATTGCAGGTAAAGATTTTAAAACAGGTCAAACACTGATGAAAACTATTCTGGCTCCGGGTTTTAAAACCAGAATGCTGGGAATCAGAGGTTGGTTCTCTACAAATATCTTGGGGAACAGAGATGGTGAAGTATTAGATGATCCTGAAAGTTTCAAATCTAAAGAAGTGAGTAAAACAGGAGTACTGGATTCTATCCTTCAGCCTGAATTATATAAAGATCTTTATGGTGATTTATATCACAAAGTAAGAATAAATTACTACCCACCAAGAGGGGACGAAAAAGAAGGCTGGGATAACATAGATATTTTTGGATGGATGGGATATGACATGCAGATCAAAGTAGATTTCTTATGCAGAGATTCCATATTAGCTGCACCGATCGTTCTGGATCTCGCTTTATTTTTAGATTTTGCAAAAAGAGCAGGAAAAGGTGGAATTCAGGAATGGCTGTCTTTCTACTTCAAGAGTCCTCAGGTTAAAGCAGGTCATATTCCGGAGCATGATATCTTTATTCAGCACTTCAGATTGAAAAATACTCTGCGTGTTATTGCAGGAGAAAAACCGGTAACACATCTTTCTGAGAATTTTGAAGAAGAGGCATTAAGCTAATTTATGTCAGAAAAAGCAGGGCTCATTTTAGCGGCCGGATTTGGATCCAGACTTGAAGGTGTAAGTGCAGTAACTGAATTTAAACCATTAACACCGGTAGCCGGAAAGCCCCTCATTTTCAGAACTATTTCCAGTTTAGAGGTTGCAGGTTGCTCAAAAATTGTAATAGTTCTAGGACATGGTCATAAAGAAATTGAAAAGGCAATTAGAGACTCCTACAAAGGAAATACTCCATTAGTATTTGTTTTTAATGAGCGTTTTAATTTAAGTAACGGAGTTTCTGTATTGTCCGCATCTGATCATTTAGGTGATTTATTTATCATGACAATGGCGGATCATATACTTGGCAATAAATTGATGGAAATAGCCAGAAATTATAAGCCAAAGCAGGGAGCCGCCGCTCTGTTAGTTGATTATAAGATCGATACGATTTTTGATATGGATGATGCAACGAAAGTTCTATCGAAGGACGACAAAATTGTATCAATCGGGAAAAAGATCGAGAATTTTAACTGTATAGATACCGGAGTGTTTGTGTGTACCAGAGGAATTTTGGATGCACTTAACAATCACTTTGAGTTAAACGGAGACACTTCAATTTCAGAAGGTGTTCAGGATTTAGCTGAAAAAGGAAATATGCATACTGTAGATGTAGAAGATGGTTTTTGGCAGGATGTAGATACTCCTGAAATGCTACAGTATGCTGAAAAAATTCTTTCTACCTAATCTAATTTAGTCAAGCTGTAATGAACGGGTTGTTTGCCATTTATCAACCCTGTTCCTCTTAACTCAATGATATCTCCCCCCAGGAACCGCTTAGCAATTATTTTTTTCAAGCCTCCTAATTCATCAAGCATAGTAACTTTCTCATCAATATTTTGAATTGAAATAGTGTCACACTGTTCATTCTGGTAACATATTTTAATCTTACTTGATACATTCTCTCCTTTGTATTCCTCAGTTTCAAGAATAGAAATAGAAACAGGCTTTTTTAAATTCAGGACTCCGTTTTTGTTT
Organism: Balneola sp.; assembly: GCA_017643645.1. Classification (GTDB taxonomy): domain Bacteria; phylum Bacteroidota; class Rhodothermia; order Balneolales; family Balneolaceae; genus Balneola. The sequence goes on along the minus strand of JAEPNB010000004.1, from coordinate 148,165 downwards.
TCAAATCCAAATCCAACAACTTCATCCCCGGCATCTTTAGGAATCAGAAAATACCCACCTGAATAGTTGTTGTCATCAATTTGAGAAAACCTGAAGCTTTTATCGAATAATCTGGTTCCAATGTTGGTTTGATGAAGCTGAGTCATTGTAGCATTCCCGGATACATAAACAGTGTCATAATCTAACGCAATGTATCCCTTCACTTTAGCTGCCGGCACCTGAACATACATTCCGGCTAAATCACTATCACCAAGTTCAAATTGCCCGTCGCCCCAGGTAAAACTTTTTTCAATGTCTGTAAAGTCAATATTTATATCAAAGTGTGTGCCGTTCTTATTTGTTTTATAATGAACTTTATGGCTATCCGGCAATTTCCCTTCAAACCAGATACCCCGCTCAGGGTTCAAAAAGAATTTATAAGTGTTTTCGTCAAATACCAGCTTATTCAGATCGTATTCTCTGGCTGCTTTGTAATCCTTTCCTTTCCAGTTTAACAAAGAAAGTCTGGCTCCGGTTGTAGCATCTCGAATTCCTCCATAATGAGAAATAGAATAGTTCAGGTAAATCTCTGCTCCGTTATCTAATTCGATATGATAATTCCAGAATTCATTATAATAACCACCGCTTTTTTCATGCTGTCTGAGCTCATCCAAGGAAAGGTAATTCACATCTCCGACAGGCTTTTTTAAATAATCCTGTGAGATTAAAACTTGACTCGGCATTAAAAATAATATTATCAGATAAAATTTTAATTTCATGAATTTGTTAGTGTTTAAAGATGCAGTTCAAAAAGTATAACATACTATTTTCGTATGTAGTATTGATAAACATAATATTTCCTTACTTAATTCTGTTTTCATATCGTTGTTTTTGATTTAAGCCCTGTGTAATCAAACGATTTTCAATATGGAGAGTCTCAGAAGCTGTTTTACTTGTAAAATCAAAGAAGATTTGAATTGTAAGTTCAGATTTCAAGTTTTTGATCAGGAAATAAAATGTATTGAAGTATCTTTTTAAGGAAGGTATAAAGTTTTATGAATGTGAAAAAATGAGATTTTAATTATCTGCAACACACTCAATAATTGCAAGAGTGAGAAATATGAAATTCCACAATGGAAAAGTATGTTGTGTTACTCAGAACAAAAATACTGGTTCAGTTATCGTTTTAAAACCTTTGAATACATTACTGTTGGTCTTAATGGAGAAAACATTTCAACATTCACTGATCTTTTCAGTAAATTACAAGCTTAAAGAAATTCCGGCTATTACTAAATGAAAAAAATTCTACGGCTGTTTCAGCCACTGTTAAAATTAAATATTAAACATCCTTTTTTAGTTCTTGGTGTTTGTCTGTTATTAGCTGTAGTTGGCGGGTATTATTCTATTCAGTTAAAGATAGACACAGACATTGCAAATCTTTTACCAAAGAATCATCCTAATGTATTGGCTCTTGAGAAGTTAAAGAATACGGTTGGTGGTGAAACTGAAATGCAGGTCGCGATCAAATCACCCAGTTTTGAAGCAAATAAGAGGTTCGCTGAAGATCTGATCCCAAAAACTCTGGAACTATTTTACCCAAGGTACAACGACAAATATTTCAAAAGAGCAGAGTTTCGAAAAGACACCGATATCATTAAGGATAATGCCTTGTATCTGGCCAGTGATGAAGAGCTGGAAGATATAACGGATTGGCTTCAGGAAGAGATCGATAATGCCAGAGAAGAAGCAAATCCCTTTTTTATCGATTTTGAAGAAGATGAGGAAGAAAATTCTGACAACGGAGAAGACAAAGCAGATAGCTTTAAAGAAAGTTACGATGTACTGGTTCCTTCTGAATATCCGATAAATGAAGACAGTACCGTCATGGTGCTGAAGTTCTTTCCCACCGGTTCTAAAAGTGATATCCGGTATCTGGAAGACATGTTCGTAAAATATGACTCACTTCTTACTGCAATGAATCCGGGTTCTTATCATCCCGATATGGAAGTTCAATTTGGAGGTCGGTTAAAAAGGCATCTTGAGGAACTTACATCGATCATGAGTGATGTTCTAGGCAGCTTTGCGACAGGTATTTCCAGTGTAGTTCTTCTGGTTATGATGTACTTCTTTATAAAGAAATATATTCATTACAGAAGAGGGAGAAATGAAGACCTGAATCACAGTATTTGGAGTCATGTAATCAGAATGCCGGTTCCGGTGTTAATTATTGGTTTACCTCTCATCATGAGTCTGGTGTGGACTTTTGGGATCACCTATTTCTATCTGGGAATGCTGAACACAATGACCTCGGTTCTGTTCGTGATATTATTCGGGCTGGGCATCGATTATGGAATTCATTATTACGCCAGATATATAGAATTACGTTCATCCGGACTTTCCGTGGAAGAAGCTATTCTTACAACCAACGATAAAACCGGTGAAGCAATTTTTGTAAGTGCATTTACAACGGCTTCTGCACTGTATATATTGATGTTTGCTGACTTCAGAGGATTCTCGGAATTCGGATTTATTTCCGGAACAGGAATTATGCTTGCTCTATTTGCAATGCTCTATGTGCTTCCGTCATTACTGGTGATCTTTGAGAAATTTAACTGGGTTTTATTTTCTAAAAAGGAATCAACTTCCAATTCAATGGAAAATAAAAAATACCCATATGCAAGAACTACGGTTGTGGCCGGTTTAGTTCTTTCAGCTGTTGTAGTAGGGTTTAGCGGAACCTTGAGTTTTCAATACGATTTCGGAACGCTGGAACCAACCTATCCTGCTTATGAAAAATTCAGAGAAGTAGCCGGTCAGGTTGGAAGTTCAGACAAAAGAAATCCGGCTTACATTATCGCAGATTCTGACAGTGAAGTAGAAAATTTAGTTGAAGTGTTAAACCAAAAAATGGAAGCTGACACAAGTTCTCCTACTATATTAAGTATTGAAGCACTTCAGGATCGGTTTCCGGCCACAGAAGTAGAGGAAGAAGGAAAGCTACAGAAAATTGCCAGAGTCCGGGAATTATTAGACAATACATTCATCAGAAATAAGGAAGATGAAGACCTCGATAAACTGCGAAGAGCCGCTCAGACCAGAGAGCCGTTAACGATCGATCAAATCCCTCCGTACCTCAAGTCAAAATTTATAACCAAAGACGGAGAAGTCGGAAGATTTGTGATCATTTATCCTTCGGTGGGACTTTCTGACGGAAAGAAATCCATCGCTTTTAAGGACGATATCGGCTCAGTGACTCTGGACAATGGAAAAACTTATTATGCTGCCAGTACATCTATAGTTGCAGCTTCCATGCTTGATCTTATGCGAACAGAAAGTCCGTATATGGTTGGCGCTACATTCATTATCATTTACCTGTTCATGATCTTTACCTTTCGATCGTTCAGATGGTCGGTAATTTCTATGTTGCCTCTTGTTGTTGGTTTACTTTGGCTATTCGGAATTATGATGATATTCGATCTTCAATTTAATTTTTATAATCTGGTGGTTCTCCCTGCTATTTTGGGAATTGGTGAAGACAGTGGAGTTCATCTGGCTCACAGATATCGGGATGAAGGTGAAAATTCCATGTGGGCAGTCCTTTCCAGTACAGGTCAACATATTTCGATGGGATCTATAACTACCATGCTTGGTTTTGCCGGTCTTTTATTTACGAGTCACCCCGGATTGCAATCATTGGGCGTTATGGCAGTGATTGGAATTGGAATGACATTATTGACTTCATTGACCTTTTTACCGGCTTTAATTCAATGGCTGGAAGATAAAGACTGGATCAGATACTGATTTTAATCGAGAATTTTAAAATAAGTTCATCAAAATGATCGATACTCATTCACATATCTATTTGAAAGACTTTGATGAAGACAGAGAGGAAGTTTATAAAAGAGCGGTCGAAGCAGGAATTAATACTATTCTGATGCCTGCCATAGATTTTGGCTCCTTGAAACAAATGGATTCGCTGAGTTTTGAAGGAATCGAATTTCATAAAATGGCCGGACTTCATCCCTGTGATGTTGAAGAATTGGAGAATGGTTTCGAAAAGAAATTATTAGAGCTTTGCTCCAATGAAGATATAATCGGGGTAGGTGAAACAGGTCTGGATTACTACTGGAGTAAGGATCATATCACAGAGCAGAAGTTAAGTTTACATGCGCATTGCAGGGTTGCCAAGAAAGTTAACAAACCGATCATACTTCATAACAGGGAAAGTACAGATGATCTTTTGCATATCATTGAGCAGGAGCAGGATGGTACACTAAAAGGAATTTGGCATTGCTTTAACGGCACGGTAGAAGAAGGAAAGCGCGCAATCGATATGGGATTACATCTGGGAATAGGAGGTGTGGTTACCTTCAAAAATGGTGGCGTAGATAAAACAGTGGCTGAACTTCCATTAGAAAAAATGGTTCTTGAAACTGACGCTCCCTATTTATCCCCGACCCCGAAAAGGGGAAAGCGAAATGAACCTGCTTTCATGAAATTCACGGCTGAGAAATTATCTGATATTTTTGAGATCAGCGTTAAAGAAGTTGTGGATCAGACATCTCAAACTGCTAAAACATTATTCAAACTGGATCAATGAAACCATCCACCAAAGACTTTTATCAAAGAGTTTATGAGGTTGTAGCAAAAATACCGGAGGGCAGAGTTACTTCTTACGGTGTGATTGCAGGATATCTGGGAGTTGAATCCGGAGCAAGAATGGTTGGTTATGCACTTAATAATTACGATCCCGAACAACTTGGTTATCATATTCCGGCGCACAGAGTTTTAAACCGTCTTGGACAACTTACCGGCAGAGCTTTTTTTGAAGATGACTCAATGCGTGAGAGATTGGAACAAGAAGGGGTGGAATTCACTTCAGAATATACCGTTAACTTCAATAAACATTTTTGGAATCCGTTCGATGAGTTATAACTTGTGGTTATCTGACCAAGAAGTCATTAGAAAAATGAAATCGCTGAAATTCATATCCCTGTTTATACTTGTAGTTGCATTCTCAATGGAGGTAAATGCACAAAGATCATTGAGTATTGGAGATGAAGCTCCAATGCTTGATCACAGTGTTGAAGATATAAACGGGCGATCAATTACTCTTTCACAAACAGCACAACAAAACGGAATATTAGTTGTGTTCTCATGCAATACCTGTCCGTTGGTTTCAAGATGGGAAGACAGGATAAAGGCAGCTGCAAACACTGCACGACTCAATAATATTGGAATGCTTGTACTCAATCCTAATGAAAGGATCAGAGAGCGTGGTGAATCATTGAGTGACATGAAACGCAGAGCAACCAAACAAACCTATAATTTTTTGTATGCATCAGATAAAGACCACGTAATTGCGGATGCATTCGGCGCTACCAGAACTCCCGAGGTATTTTTATTTGATGGATCTTTGAAGTTGGTTTATAAAGGCAGCATAGATGATAATGCGAACAATGCTTCAGCTGTTAAAAATCAATATCTGGAAGATGCTATTCAGGCTTTAGCCTCAGGTACAGAAATTGAAGTTAAAAGAAGTGCTCCAAAAGGTTGTCCGATAAAGCGAAACGAGTAATTCTTATAAAAATCTCTTATTTTTGAAGGGCTCATCTGATGATGAGCTTTTTTTATGCTAATATTTTAAAACAGTTGCCGGAATTACATGCCAACGTGGACACTACATACCGAATTTAAATTTGATGCCGCACATTTCATTGAAGGATACGACGGAAAATGCGGAAGAATGCACGGGCATTCCTATAAAGTTAAGATCTCTGCGAAATCCAATAAATTGAATCCATCTGCTTATTTGAAAACAGATGATATGGTCTGCGATTTTAAAGAACTCAAGTGGGCAGCAAAAGATGCGGATAAAGGTGGACTTGATCACGGTTTCCTTAACGATCTGATCGAGGCGAATACCACAGCAGAACGTATTGCAGAGTTTATCCATACAGAAACTACAAAAAGAATTCCGACAGGAATTGATCTCAAAGTGATTGTATGGGAAACGGAGACCTGCTGGGTAGAGTATACAGATAAGGACGAGTAGTAGGATTTTTCTTTCCCATCCATCTGACGGATAGCCCGTCTGATGTATCTTCGTAATAACAGGGCTGAGAAATTACTCACTTACTTTTGTCTTGATACAAAAGTAACAAAAGATCAAGGCGAAGTATTAAAACCGGGCTCGATTAATTGACGCTGAATAATTCCAAAGGTCGGATTCGATTGTATTTTTTTGATGCTAATTATTTCATGTCAGAACCTTTTTAATGCACTCAAAATCACATAAATAGGTCATCCTGTCCGCCAGCTGGCGGATCAGGATCTTTGTGGGGTTTATTCCCATTTATTGAACCCAAGACACCTATCAACGTTGTCACAACCTCAACTAGTCCTGGTTGCTGAGTAAGAAACGGACCTCCCCGGTTCCGAAACAGTTTCTTGGGTTCTGAGTAGTTCGCCCCTCCTTGGATAAGGAGGGGGATTCCCGAGTTGATTATAAATTTTATCAACGAGTCCTCCTCCTGTTACAGGAGGAGACAGAGGAGGTCTTTAACTTTAATAACTACAAACAAAGTCATTCCTGCGAAGGCAGGAATCTGGATTGTTATCAAAGAGTGTGATCTTCAAAAAGATCCAGATCTCGGGCATACGCCGCGAGATGACTTCAACTAGTCCTAGTTGCTGAGTAAGAACCGGACCTCTCCGGCTCCGAAACATTTTCTTGGGTTCTGAATAGTACGCCCCTCCTTGGATAAGGAGGAGAATTCCCGAATTGATTATAAATTTTATCAACGAGTCCTCCTCCTGTTGCAGGAGGAGACAGAGGAGGTTTTTAACTTTAATAACTACAAACAAAGTCATTCCTGCGTAGGCAGGAATCTGGATCGCAATTAAAGAGTGTGATCTTCAAAAAAGATCCAGATCTCGGGCATACGCCGCGAGATGACTTCAACAAGTCCCATCCTCAGGTTTCTTCTGGTTAGTATTAGCCGTATTTTGTTAGATCAATAAAATCCCGTTTTTATAAACAGTTCCTCCAATACTATGAACAAGCAACCGGTTGCTTTAATGAACGATGAAAAAGAGATACTCGACGTCGAATATCCGATCGTGGAGCATTTCTATACGATACAGGGCGAAGGTGCGCATTCGGGAAGAGCTTCCTATTTCATCAGAACGGCGGGTTGTGATGTAAACTGCTGGTGGTGCGATGTAAAGGAAAGCTGGGAAGAAGAAGGTCACCCGGTGATGAAAGTTTCTGAGCTGGTGGAAGTCGTAAAAGAAAGTGGCGCTCCGTTTGTAGTTATCACCGGTGGGGAACCATTGATGCACGATCTGTTTCCGCTTACAAAAGCACTGCATTCACTTGGTGTTCAGATCCATATTGAAACCAGTGGCTCATCTCCGTTGACCGGAGAATTAGACTGGATCACACTTTCGCCAAAGAGATTTAAAAAACCGACTGAAGAGATCTTTGAATTTGTGGATGAATTGAAAGTAGTCGTTCTTACCAACAAAGATCTGGCTTGGGCAGAAGAAAACGCAGCTAAATGTCCCGAAGGAACGACTATATTACTACAACCGGAATGGGACACTCCGAAATCCATTCCTCTAATTGTGGAATATGTGAAAGAACATCCTGAGTGGGGAATCAGCCTGCAGACGCACAAGTTTTTGAAGGTTCCGTAATGAGTTTTAAAGAATCGTCTGTTTTGATAACAGGAGGGAGCAAAGGAATCGGTCTTTCCATAGCAAAGCTGTTCGCTGAAAAAACTGATCATCCTTTAGTGCTGATTGCACGCAACACTTCCGATCTGGAAAAAGCTAAACAGCAATGTCTGGATCGGGGCGCACCAAAAGTAGAAATCATTTCAGCAGACCTGTCTTCAGAAGAAGAAATTGCTGCTATTGATTTCAGATCTTTGAATCCGGGAATTTTGGTTAACAATGCCGGGGCGTTTTTATTCAAGCAGTTAGCAGATACAACCGCTGAAGAATTTGACCGACAATACCGACTCAATACATTATCCACCTTCAATATCACAAAAAAAGTGCTTCCGGTGTTGAAAGAACAGGAGCGAGGCTTGATCGTGAATATTTGCTCTCAGGCTTCCAAAAAAGGCTATGGAGACAGCGGCGCGTACACGATGAGTAAACATGCGCTTTTGGGTTACACGCGCTCTCTGCGGAAAGAATTAGCCAAGACCAACATTGCGGTTTCGGCTGTTAATCTGGGACAAACTTACTCCACTTCCTGGGAAGATGTGGATATTGAAACTGAAAAGCTGATCGATCCTGAAGATGTGGGAAGAATGATCGTTTCCCTTTCTGAACTCAGCCCCAGAAGCGTGGTGGAAGAAATCGATATTATGCCACAGGGTGGAGAAGTAAAGCCGATGTAGGCTTTTATTTATTGAATCGGCTTACAAAATGTTTGACAAATCCTGCTTTCCAATAACTGCCATTATTTCTACTCTCTCATTATTAATTTTGAAATAAATACTATCCGAAACGCAAACACATCGTCGGTATCCTGATTTGATATAATCAACGGATTCAAAAGAGAATGGTCTTTCAGAAATATTATCAAAGCAATCAAATAGAGCTTTAAAATAGAGATCGGCTTGTTGTACACCGAACTGTTTGATACCGTACTGATGAATTCTTATTAAATCTATTTTAGCTTCATTGCTTAACCGATAATCAGCCATTTTTCAGCTGAGATTTTGATTGGTTTAGTATCTCTTCTTTAGTGTCGGTGGTAAAACCACTTTTTTCAGCTCTTTCGAGTTTTGCTCTGATCCAGTTTATCTCAGCGTTCTGATTTCTTGCCTGCCGCACTAGATCGTTAACTAATTCACTTTTACTGGAATATTCTTCGTTCTCAACCTGAGATTTCAACCATTCATCATTTGGTCTTGTAAATGTAATGCTCTGACGTGCCATGTTTTTGATGCAAAATTACACCAATACTGTATCTGAAGCAAATGTTGCAGAAATCGATATTATGCCACAGGGTGGAGAAGTAAAGCCGATGTAGGCTTCAATCCTTAAAATCAGGTTTCCGCTTTTCCTTCATGGCTTCAAATACTTCAGCCATATCATCAGAGAATAACATCGTGGAATTCCACTCTGCAATATATTCGAGGCCTTCTTCAACGGAATGTTCTCTTGAATGTCTTAATATGTTTTTAGTGCCCCGAATGGAAATGGGTGATTTTTCAGCAATAGTTGCGGCAATTTTCGTAACGCCTTCGTGCAATAATTCTTCCGTGTCAAAACATTCGTTTACTAAATGAATTTCTTTGGCTTCGGGACCGAATACATTCTTTCCGGTGTAGGCCATTTCTGCAACTATGGAAGGGGAGATGATCTTTGGTAAGCGTTGAAGAGTGCCCAGATCAGCAACCATAGCCAGATCAATTTCTTTGATGCAGAAGTAAGCGTCTTTAGTGCAATATCTTAGATCACAAGCCGCAAAAATATCTACTCCACCGCCGATACACCCGTTTTGGACGGCAGCGATCACCGGTTTGGAACATTTTTCTATGGAGGTAACTGCCTGCTGAAGAGTTAGAATGAATTCTTTGGCTTTCTCACTTCGTTGGTCTTGATCGGAAATAGCTCGCAATTGATCGATCGACATTAACAACTCCAGATCTATTCCGGCACAGAAATGTTTTCCTTTTCCGGATAGAATGATCACTCTCACTTCAGCGGTTTCTGAAAGCATTTCAAAAATGGATCGCATCTCAAGCCAGGCGTCCATGTTCAGCGCGTTCGACTTTTCCGGCCGGTTGAAAGCAACTTGAGCTATTTTATGTTCTATATCAACGTTGAAATGATCGTATTCCATTGCAATGAATTTGTTGGATGGCTGAGGGTGAAAGTTCGAGAATTCCGGAGCTGTAATTTTGAAGTGACTGTCTTGGTAAAGAGGGTAAACATTTTTGAGATGTTTTTTCAGTATCTAATTTGACAGAACATTTTGCTTAAAATACTTTAAAGCATTTTAGGTCTTGTTAGACATTATTCAATTAGTTCTTATAGGTGCTGTTACAATATGGATGTGCTAATTGTGCATTTCCAAAATTTCCTATTCCACCTTCTTCTTTTCTTGTAATATGGTCAATTGTTATAGAGTTTGTGTGCATTCTAGCATTGCAAATTTTACATCTTACAGCATTAGATAATGCTTCTGTTATGAAAGCTGCTGATTTAGTCTCATCTGAAAAATCTTTAGATGTTATTATGCTATCGTCAAAATCGACACCTTTAATGAATTTATATTCATCTAACTTTAGAACGTTTGTAATTGCATCATTTTTGGATGAGCTTTGTAACTCATTAATTAAGGATAATAAGAAGTTCTTAATATGAGGTATTGCTTTGGATGAACTTCTATAATGTCTTAAAATCTGTTGAACCACAAAGTCGTAATCGATTAATATCTCTTCAAATATTTCTCGACAATCTGTAAATTGTTTAAACCTTTTCGTTCTTTCTAATTCCATTAGTAATTCGGTGACAGCAAAAAAGGATGCTGTTTTATGTCTGCCACCCTTTGAATAAAAATACACAGCGGGATGAAGGCCTAAAGAAGAAGGATGAGTACTATTTATGAGATTAGAGATTTTTTTACTCTTTTTTAGAAATTCTATCGTTTTTTCTCCGTCAACGTCATCTTCTACATCATCAATTTCAGATATACGGTTTACCATATTTACGTATTCGAATATTAAAAGAGGGCTTTGACTTGAATAACCTTTACCCCCGATTGGTAAATCAAGAGTTTTAACAGGGTTTTTAAGTTTAGGTAAGAAAAATGACTTATTTATTTCTTCTGCTAATTGCTCTATATTGTCAACTTTATCTTGTTTAAATTTGGACCAATATTGATGTCCTTTTCCGCCTTTTATTATAGCTCTTGATGCAATTCCATTTGGCTTTTTTCGTGATTTAATGAGCTTTAATTCCGTTGGATCAATTTTAGCAGCTTGTTGATTAATTTTAAAGAAGGATGCCTCTGCGACATCTGCATCACCTTCAACCCATTGAAGTTGAACAGCAATTGAACCAAGATTTTTTGCCTTACGCTGGATTTCTTCTGAAACCCTTTCTGGAAATTTAAGTGCTAATTGATAATCCTTATATTTTCCAACTTCTTTTTCAACTAATCTTCTGGTTCTTTCTCCTATTTGTATTTGTTCTTCAGGTATTGAACCATTAAAGCTTTCCTTTGTTATCGGTCCATCACCATAGTCATCATTAATCCAAGCAACCAAAGAACTAACTCTATGAGAGCCATCAATAACGAAATTAAAGCCCCCTTTACTTCTCCACAGAATTACTGCTGGAATTAATTCGCCATTAATAAAACTTTTTATCAATTCAGATATTTTTTGAGGTGTCCATTCATTTGTTTCTCTCTGGAAGTCTGGTTTTCTCAATGTCAAATAGAAAAAGTCATCTTCTCTTAAATCAGATATCGAGAATGACTCTTTCTTTTTTGCTGAATTCTGGGTTTCATCAATATCAAAATCTTCTCTAGGAAGTAATGCGTCTAAAGATACTTTTGCCATATTCTATTTATTTTTCAAATTATATCCAACAATGCCATAAAACGAACTCTTTTATCTTATTCTTATAATAAATTGGGTTCTTATCCTAGTTTAGAAATCAAAAATTCCTTAATACTTGCTTGTGTCTTTTTCCAATTATCATTGTCTTTTAATTGTCTTTTGTAGTCTGGGTGAATGTAAATTCTTAACCATTGCAGGTGAGAATCGAAATAGTTATTTATTCCACTTACGATTCCAGAAATATCTGTCAGTTTAGTAATTGATTTGTCATATTTAACTACGTTGATGTCTTTTCCAAGCTTTTTATTTTCGTCTCTCGGGATATCTATAAGGATATTAATTTTATTCTCGTCAAATTTTATTATTGAAGATAAAGCTGATTCAAGTTCTGTTCTCAATAAATCTAACTCTGAAAATTTTAATTCTGAAATTCTATCACAAATACCACTTAATACACTGTCTTCTTCAGATTTATTTATAAGATACAAACGTTTAAACATTCTAGGTCTTTTGGAACTGATTAAATTGATTAAGTCTAATATCTTAGCGTTTTCGGTGGCAAATCCGCTGAAAGTATGAAGTAATTGAGTAGGTGTAGAAAATAGAAACTGGTCAATTATAGTTTTCTCAAAATCATTTTCCTTAATTAGTCCATATATAATTTGTTTAAGCATAGCAGTATATGCTCTATTCGGTTGATTCCAATAAATATTTTTATATAGCCAATATCTTGCAGAAATAACTTGTTCTACAGAACTCACTCCAGGACTTGTAATCGCAATTTTATTATTATGAATATCTAAAAAATTAACTAAGCTCTCAAAATCAAGTTGGAAACCATTTGACATACCGAGATGGTATGGGTCGCGTTGAAGGAAGTCTAAAACTCTTACATCAATCGACGAGTTTAATAGTGAATAAATTATTTGTACCTCTGGTTTTCTGAATCCTGATGGTGAACCACAAATAATCTTCTTTACCAAATCTATATCTACCTCTCCAAAGTATTGATTTATCGTATCTAGTAAACTATACTTGAATCCGTTATCTTCTTCTTTGTAGTTTAAAATCTTATCCAAAAGATTTTTTTGATTGACTTGCTTTAAAATTGATTTGTCGGAATTTCTTAGTTCATGTATTGCAAATGAGTAAGGAAACCTTGCTGCATTTGCTAGGAGGGAAGAAATCAAGGCGAGTTCAAGAGTTTCTTTGTTGAGTAGTTCAATAAATTTTTCCTTTTTCAACAAACCAATTAGAACTCTTCTCATATTTTCATAAGTACCTAAAAGATGTTCATATCTCGTATGATTTGACCCAGGAAAAATTATTGAACCCATAAGTAATTGAGGAACGTTTCTTAATCGAAGAAGTGAAGGATGATTAGCTATTTTTTTAATTCTATAAGTGAACAATACATCATTTAGTGGCATTAGTTTTTTCCAACTGCCACCATCTGATTCGGATAATTCTGGTAAACCTGCAATTGTTCTATGAATTGGTCTTACCATTTCAATCTTTTGTTGCAAGTCAAATAAACTATCATAATTTTTTTGAACAATAGATATTAAAGCATTCAACCATGATAACTCCGTTTTGGCTTCAATACTTATTTTAAATATCTTTTCTATACACTCTATAAATGTTAGCTTAACAGCATGCAAATCCCAAAGAGGTTGCAATGACTTAAGAGTTTCATAATCAACTTTAGTGTCTTTTAGTTCTGAGACAGACTTAGGCATAAAAGCTCTTGTCCCTGTAATCAAAAACTCTGTATTCTCTTTTTTTGTTTGTTTATCAAGAGTTTTCCCAACCCCTAAGTCTCCAATTATTACATGATAACTTTCTGAATTTAAGCTGATAAAAATATTCTTAGGTGCAATGTCACAATGATAAAACTGTCGATTATGAAGGTAAATTAGTCCGTCAAGGATTTGTTTAAAAAGGTCAAATATTGATTCCTTTCGAGAAAAATACTGTTCTCTCAGTTCTGCATTTTCTAGTAACTCTTCAAGAGTTTTTCCTGAGACAAAGTCAGATACAATATAAGGGATATTTATACCATCCCTTTTATAATAACCACCGTCAATAATTTTAAGAATATTTTGATGATTGAATTTTGAGATATTTACTATTTCATCTTCAAAGTTTAAGGTCGATATATATGTATCAAGTTTGTTTATCAAATCGTCCTTGAATACAAAAAATTTTATTGCACGTGTTGAATTTACCTCAGGTACAAACTCTTGTTCAATCTTAAAAACTATTCCAGATCCACCTTCACCTAGTATGATGTTCTCATCTAGTTCATTTTTAGTGAAGTTGTAATTAGCAATCTGAATGTTATTTACAGATAAAAGTTCTTTTCGACTTTTTTTTGTCATTTCAAGAGGGTTTTTTAATCCCAAATAACAAAGGTATAACACACATTCTTTTCATGTTATTCCGGTTTGATGTTTGAGTTCTATTCAAGTTATTCTTAAAATAATTTGGATAAAGTGAACAATTCCAGCAAGTAAAGCAAAAACTTATTATTCGGGTATTTCTGGTTGGTTGTTCAAGGGATTTGCAATTTCGGAATGGATTCATCAACGGTAAAACCAAACGGGGCGGATTACGATCCGCCCGTACGGAAGTTGGGGTTTTAATTCGCCGTTCTAAATGCAGTTAGATATTTCGCGTACAAATTCGGCTTGTCAATTCGGTCGGACTTGATCTGGCTCAGCGATCGTTCAGTCCTTTGCCTTCCATGATGTCAGGAATGCATTTTTCAACTCGTGAAGTCCGGGTTTTAGATTGTTTGGCTCCGGAGAAGTGGAGGAGATAGCCTCTTTGTCGGCCGGGAGTTAGTGATTTAAAAGCTTCTTTAAGTTCCGGCATGGCTTCCAGCTTTTCCCGGAATTCTTCTGCCATTTCAAAGTCAGAAGTCTTTTTCATCGGCACTTCCAGTCCTGCTTTTTCCACTTCAACCGCTTCAAAGATATAAGATCGTATGATCGCCATCATATCGTATATTTGTTCCACATCGGTGAAGCGAATTTGTCGTGCCGACTGTACATTTTTGGTTTGCTGTACTAAAATATCTTCTGCATCATTCAGCAGCACTCCTTTATGGAACAATAGCGCGCAATAGTCTTTGAATCCGTGTATCAGCACCACATTGTTCCCGTTTACGGTGTAGCATGGTTTGCCCCATTTTAATTCTTCGGTCAGTCCGCAATCCAGAATAATGGTTCTCAATAATTCATATTCGTCCTGCCATTTACTGTTTTTATTAAAAAAGAAATCAACCTTGGGATTCATGCGTGCATTTACTGATTTAGCGTTGGGATTTTACGTTCCGCGGGTCTGAGAACCTGTTGTATAGTAAAAATAATCGTCGATCTTTCGAAACAGAAGTGTTTTTAACCGGACCTCCCCGATTCCGAAACAAATTTTTGGGTTCTGAGTAGTTCGCCCCTCCTTGGGTAAGGAGGGGAATTCCCGAGTTGATTCTAGGGATTTTCAATTTAGGGGTCATCCTGTCCGCCAGCTGGCGGATCAGGATCTTTCTGGGGTTTGTTTTTGGTTGTTATATCCGTCACTCCGATCAACGTTGTGACAACTTCCATCACCCCGCTTTCAGCGAAATGATGGATAGCTACACCTCCGTCTGTCGGGCTTTGCACGGCTGACGGATTTTGGTTTTTGAGATAAGAAACGGACCTCCCCGGCTCCGAAACAAATTTCTGGGTTCCGAATAGTTCGCCCCTCCTTGGATAAGGAGGGGAATTTCCGGGTTGATTCTAGTTTTATCAACGCGTCCTCCTCCTGTTGCAGGAGGAGACAGAGGAGGTCTTTTCTACTTTGCGGTCAGGAATCTGGATCGTGATCACAGTCATAATCCTCTAAAACTATCCGGATCTCGGGCATACGCCGCGAGATGACCTGTCTGGGGTTTCGGATATAAAAAAGAAATCTCAAATAGATATCTACCTCCGAAAATTTAATACCCGCTTCCTCATTAGCTCATAAGTGTTATCTTTCATTTATGAGATCGAATTATATGGTGCAATTTACATGAGTGTGATATTTTTTCTGGGAGCTGTTCACGGTTTGATGCTTACTTTTCTGCTGGTTTCTAAGAAAGTGAATCAACTTTCGAACCGGATTCTGGCTGCATTAATGCTGGTTTTTACTATTGATCTGGCTATGGCGGCTTTGCTGAGTGTTGGTTTGCATTACAACTATCCTCATGTAATCGGTCTGGATTTCTCAATTACTTTACTGTACGGTCCGTTGCTCTATCTTTATTCCGAAACATTAATAAAAGGGAATGAGCGACTGACTCTTGCTCAGAAAAAGCATTTCATCCCATTTGTCTTTTTAACGCTGTATTTCCTTCCATTTTATTTTAATTCAGGGGAAACCAAACTAAGTCTGCTTAGCGAAACCGGTGAATTGCAGTACGGAAGTGAATGGATCACTCATTTCAAAGTAGTGTACAGTCTCGCTTACTTACCTTTTATAATCAGGGATCTGTATCAGTACAGAAAAAAGATCAGGGCGAATTATTCCACACTGGAAAAACGAAATCTGGATTGGTTGCAGGGTTTTGTACTGGCAGGAACGCTGCTCGGAATTACTGCCGGAGTTCTATACACGGTAAGCTCATTCAGTGATATGCTTAGCGAATACACCGATTTTACACTTCTCGCCTCTACCATTTTTGTGTATAGCATCGGTTATATGGGATTGAAACAGGCTGAGTTCTTTACTCCGATTGGAAGGGAAGAGAAGCAAGTTTCTAAAGAGGAGAAACCACGACAGGAAAGTTACACGCGCTCCGGATTAAATGAAGAGCAAGGCAAAGAATTGCATCAGCAGCTTTGTGCGTTGATGGATAAAGATAAACCGTATTTACGTAGTGATCTCAGTTTAGCCGAACTTGCCGGACTGATGAGTATTTCCACTCACAATTTAACGGAAGTGATCAATACATTTGCTGATGCCAGTTTCTACGATTTCGTAAACAGCTATCGGATAGAAAGTGTAAAACAGGCGATAAAAGATCCTGAATTCCATAATTTCACGTTACTGGGAATCGGATTAGAATCGGGTTTTAATTCTAAATCATCGTTTAACTCGGTTTTCAAAAAGCATACAGGTTTAACTCCGTCGCAGTATAAAAAGTCTCTTGAGGGTTAAGATAGAAGAGGTTGGGTCATCCTTGTAGATGTTAGATAATTCTTTGACAGATTAATAGTTATCGTTATAGAAAAATTCGCCCTTAGTATTTAAAACGGAGAAGAGAGCGTGATCCGGATGCGTCTGCGAAGCAGGAATAATCCTTTCAGGTGAACAGTTTCATAACTTTTCTCAGAATGCACGAAGACCTTTAGGATTATTCAGCGCAGGATCAGTGAACCCGTCTTAAATACTTCGGCTTGATCTTTTGGTACTTTTGTATCAAGACAAAAGTACCAAAAGCTCCCGACAAGAATTATTGGCGCGAACTCCATTACATCGACTAATCATTACAAAAGGTCTACGTTCTTACTGAACACATTTACGAATCAGCCTGAGTGTAATGATTGCTCCTTCGGAGTCGTCGATTTCATTCCGTTCTTGGCTCGCCAATAATTCTAAAGGTCGGATTCGATTGTATTTTTTTGATGCTAATTGTTTCATGTCAGAACCTTTTTAATACACTCAAAATCACATAAATAGGTCATCCTGTCCGCCAGCTGGCGGATCAGTTTCTTTGTGAAGACTGTTAGTTCAATCAGATTTCTCGGCTCCGGTTTCTAACCCACCCCCGTCCCCTCCCTATGATTAGGGAGGGGGGCTCCTTAAGAACATTTCAATAGCATTAAATCAGGTCATTCCTGCGGAGGCAGGAATCCGGATCGTTATCAAGAGTGTAGTCTTCATATAAATCCAGATCTCGGGCATACGCCGCGAGATGACGTCCTTTTTTTATTTTTGTTGCTGAGCAAGAAACGGACCTCCCCGGTTCTGAAACAGATTCTTTGGTTCTGAGTAGTTCGCCCCTCCTTGGATAAGGAGGGGAATCCCTGAGTTGATTCTAATTTTATCAACGAGTCCTCCTCCTGTTGCAGGAGGAGACAGAGGAGGTCTTTTCTACTTTACACTCATTTCTTGAAAGGCAGGAATCCGGATCGTTATCAAGAGTGTAGTCTTCATATAAATCCAAATCTCGGGCATACGCCGTGAGATGACGTCCTTTTTTTATTTTTGTTGTTGAGATAAGAAACGGACCTCCCCGGTTCCGAAACAAATTTTTGGGTTCTGAGTAGTTCGCCCCTCCTTGGATAAGGAGGGGAATTACCGAGTCGATTCTAATTTTATCAACGAGTCCTGCTCCTGTTGCAGGAGGAGACAGAGGAGGTTTTTTCTACTTTGCGATCAAGAATCTGGATCGTTATCAAGAGTCTAGTCTTCATATAAATCCAGATCTCGGGCATACGCCGCGAGATGACCGAGCTCAAAGGCATTAACAATTCACAATCTAACAGGACAGCGTAATCCGCAAAAAAGAAGTCCAGTCCCAACGGTGTGGACGTTTAAGGCGATATAAGAAGGTATTTTTGTGCGAATCAATTAACCACAATAAAATATTCATGAGAAAAATTTCACTATTTCTGATTCTGACCGGACTTTCATTTTCAGTATTTGCCCGACATTCGACATCACCTCAAACTCAGGAAATCACGGGAGTGGTAATAGACAGGCTGACTCAGGAAACACTTATCGGAGTTAATGTTTTAGTTCTGAATCACGAGCCGCTTATTGGAACATCCACGGATGAACATGGGAATTTTGTTTTGAAGAATGTCCCGCTGGGCAGACATGATATTAAGTTCAGCTATCTAGGATTCGAGACGGTGATATTGCGAAATATTCTGGTCAGCTCAGGTAAACAAACGGTTCTTAATGTTGAAATGGAAGAATCTGTATTTGAAGGAGAAGCCATTGAGGTGGTTGCCACTATTCAGAAAGACAAACCCATCAACGATTTTGCCAAAGTAAGTGTGAAACAATTCACGGTAGAAGAAACACAACGTTATGCAGGCGGATTAGACGATCCGGGTAGATTAGTGACAGTTTTTCCGGGAGTGAACTCAACCGGAGGTGTTCAGAATAATGCTATTTCGATTCGTGGAAATGCACCCAAAAGTGTGCAATGGCGATTGGAAGGAATTGAGATCCCGAACCCAAATCATTTTGCAGGCCTTTCAGTAGCGGGCGGTGGGGGATTGACATTATTCAGTGCTCAACTACTTTCGAACTCGGATTTTTTTACCGGTGCTTTTCCTTCAGAATATGGAAATGCGCTTTCCGGTGTGTTTGATATTAACTTCAGATCAGGAAACAGAAACAAAAGAGAGCACGCTGTACAAATCGGTATAAATGGATTGGAGGCAAGTTCCGGAGGTCCTATAAAAAAGAACGGCTCTGCTACCTATTTGTTCAATTACCGGTTTTCCACTTTAACGCTTTTACAACCATTGTTACCTGTGGAGGGACGAATTCAATATCAGGATCTGTCTTTCAAAATTGATGTGCCAACCCAAAATAGTGGCCGCTTTGAGTTTTGGGGAATCGGAGGTTTGGACCTTCAAACTATGGAAGCTAAAACAGACTCAAGCAAGTGGGAATATGCATTCAGCGATTTCACAGAAAACCGAATTGATCTGGGAGTAGGGGCTGTTGGATTTTCACATAGCATCACCGTAAACAACAAAGGATATCTGAAAAGCACTCTGGCTTTATCTGGTAATTCCACTGAATATTCAGAAGAACGTTTTGACGATAATTTAAATCTGAATCCATATCTGAATATTGATGACAATACAAATCGATTGGCTTTTAAAACATTTTTGAATCAAGGACTTGGGAAAAGAATAACCACACGTACAGGTGTGGAATTACAACAGCTTTATTTCAATTTTGATCTGGCTGGAAAACCTGACAACTCATCTCCTTATCAAAGTCTGATCCGGCAAAAAGATCAGGCGCAGCTGTATCAGGTATATCATCAATCAGAATTCAATATGTCACCGCGGTTATCAGTTTTGGGAGGTTTACACGGACAGTGGTTTTCAGTAAATGATGAATTTGTTCTGGAACCCAGAGCTGCGATCAGTTGGCAGGTGTTACCTGAAACAGCATTAAATATTGGCTACGGATTACACAGTCAGATCGAAGAATTGGATGTTTATTTTGTGCAACCGCAGGCAAATTTTCCGAATAAAAACCTTAAAACAAGCAAAGCGCATCATTTGGTAGCTTCTGTAGATCAGGGAATCGGAGAGGTGCATCGAATTAAGATCGAGGGGTTTTGGCAGAATATGTTTGATGTACCGGTTATCGCGGACAGTAGTTTTTCGATGCTGAATTATGTGCATGATTTCACATTTACGGACGCCTTGGTAAATGAAGGAAAAGGAGAGAACTACGGAATAGAATTAACGGTAGAGCGATTTATGAGTAAAAGATATTATTATTTACTGACCGGTACTTTTTATTCAAACAGATACAAAGGCGGAGATGGAATCTGGAGAAATGGTCGCTTTGATCAGAAAATAGCAGCGAATGTTCTTTTTGGGAAAGAATTCAATTTAAGAGAAGGACGAAATTTACTGGGATTAAATGTAAGGGGAAGTATAACAGGTGGGGAGCGTTACAGTCCGGTTCTTCAAACTGCATCTATTAATGCCGAAGAAGTGGTATTCGATGAAACCAGAGCATTTTCGCAACAGTTTGATACGCATTACATCGTTGATCTTTCAGTTACGTACAGAACGAACAAAGAAAACTACTCGACCTTATGGGCTCTTCAGGTAAAAAACTTATTAGGAGCCAAGGATCCAAGATTCGATTATAACTTCAAAACGGAAGAAGTAGATCTTATTAAAGAGGGGTTGGTATTGCCGTTGCTGAGCTGGAAAATTGAGTTTTAAAAAAAGGGATTCCTACTCCAATCCATCAGACGGGTAATCCGTCAGATGGATTTTGGTTGCTCTGCGTCGGAAACGGACCTCCCCGAATTTCAAGCAAATTTTTGGGTTATGTGTACTTTTGTACCGACAAAAGTACCAAAAGCTCCCGACAAGAATTATTGGAGCGAACTCCATTGCATCGACTAATCATTACAAAAGGTCTTCGTTCATATGATGCATATTCACGAATCATCCTGAGTGTAATGATCGCTCCTCCGGAGCCGTCGATTTCATTACGTTCTTTCCTCGCCAATAATTCTAAAGGTCGGTGTAGTTGGAAGCTTTTTGTAAGAACCGATAGTTCATTAAAAAGGGTTTCCATTTTATCTGCATTCAACACTAGACCATGAAAATCACAGATCGTTTGAGAGGATTTTAAACTAGCAGGTCCTTCAGGGCCGGCGGTTTGCGATTTACCCACCTTCAATCGCTGCGGGATAAATCCCTGATTTGTGCACCTGACTAAATCTATGGCACCACCAACACTCCAAATCAAGTTTACCAGTGAGGACTTCAGAATGACCCATTAATTTGTTTATTAATATCTATCAAAGAATTTCCCAACATCAGCAGAAATGACTTAAGATATTTTCCATGTCTTCAAAATAAATATGAACCTTTCCCTTTTTTGAACGACTATGCTTGTGAGATGAATAACAGATCAAATCATATTCTGAATGAATCACTTGCCCGGGAATACCAATCCGGAGAAAAGGAGGCTTTAAAGGAGTTGATCAGGAGATTTAATCCTCAGTTGAGATCTAAGATTTATTATCACACCAGAAATAAAGATTCGGTACATGATATCAGCCAGGATTGTTGGTATGCGATCATCACGAAGCTGGAAGAAGTAAAATTTCAGGTTGGATTCGAAGCGTGGGCACTGAACATAGCCCGCAATAAAGCTATAGACTGGATCCGTCATCAACAAAAAGAAAGAAATCGAAAGTCGGATTCAGAGCAGGAAAACTCGTCAAGTGATCAAGTGGAAGAAAACGATCTCAGAGGTGCCAGGATCAACGAAATAAGAAAGAGTATGAATTTGATATCGGATGCTCAGAGGATTGTTCTGGAATTATTTTACGTGGATAATTTGAGCATAAAGGAGATCTCAAGTGTGCTGGAAATCTCTTCGGGAACAGTAAAATCGAGATTATATACTGCCAGAGAATATTTAAAGAAAACCATCAAATAAACCAGTTGGAACTATTATGAAAAAAGAAGACATAGACAAACTTATAGAAGAGTCGTTAAACAAAGAAGAAGCCAAGTTCTATCACGAGCTTGACGAAGAAGGATTATTCAAGCAGTGGGGCGGATTGTACACCGGAAGGTTAGGGGGATGGGCGATTTTTATTACTATCGTAAACGTGGTAATTACAGTATTTGCCTTTTGGTTTGGCTACAAGTATTTCACCGAAACAGACCCTATGTTAATGGCAAGATATGGAGCTATTATGATTATTGGTTTGATTATGAATGGAATGGTAAAGCTTTGGCACTGGATGCAAATGGATAAGAATTCCATCTTACGTGAAATGAAACGAATGGAATTTCAGATTGCGGTGCTCTCTGAAAAAATTTCTGACAAATCGTAAAAAAAAGAGCAGGGCTGGTTTGTTACTCAACGATAAACTTGCCTTGCATTAAGCCGAAATGTCCGGGTACCGAACACAGAAAATTATAAATGCCTTTTGGAGGAGCTTCAAACGTAATGGTAGTTGATTCACCACCACCAATAACATCGGTAAAAACTATAATGTCTTCTTTTGATTCAGGTACATATCCATTTTCCTTCTCATCGAGTACGCTCATTGCAAAAGGTCGGATTTCAACCTCTTTATTGAGCAGAACAAAATTATGCCCCATTTCTTCTTTAGTGCGTTTACCTGTATGAACTAGTGTCAGTTCAATTGTAGCACCTGCATGTACTTGTATTTCATCAAGGTCAAATCTCATCCCATCATTAGATTGGATGATCACTTTTTGGATCATATCCTGCGCATGAATACCTGATATTAACCCATAGAAAAGGAGAGTGAGAACAAAAACGTATTTGAATTTAATGAGGTTCAATGTTGACTTAGATTTGTCTCTAAAGGATTAGATTAAATTAAGTAAATGGCTTTTGAATACGAATTAGAGTTAATTTAGATATATACGTAACCTCATCATACTTCTATGGACGGAATTTTATTACTTAACTCGATCTTTGAAATCTTCAATAACAATTATATGCCACATGGAGCTTGCTATTTTTGGGAGCCTGCTACGTTGTGGAGTAACGTTTTGGGAGATGGGGTAACAGCCTTTTCTTATTACATGATTCCGGGCTTATTGATCTATTTCGTCAACAAGCGAAAGGATGTTGAGGTTAATGCCCTTTTGGTAGCTTTCGCTGTATTTATAGTCGCTTGTGGAACCGTTCATGTGATGATGATCGTAAATGTCTGGATTCCTTACTACGATATTTCCGGGATGATCAAAATAATTATGGCATTGGTATCGGTTGGGACAGTATTTATGCTTTGGAAAAGTATGCCGGAACTACTCAGAATTCCAAGTCCGGCTTCATTACAGGAAGCGAATGATGAAATTAAGTCTTTGAATGAAAACCTGGAAGATAAGGTAAAGCACAGAACCAAAGCTTTGGAAGAAATGAACAGCGAGCTGGAGAGTTTTAGTTATTCCATTTCACATGATCTTCAAATACCTGTAAGAGCCATTTTGGGATTTTCAGCAATGCTTGAAGAAGATCATATTGATCAACTTGGTGAAGAGGGCACAAGAAAACTTCAGAATATTTCGAGCAGTTCATTGAAAATGAATGAGTTGATACAGGGTATTCTTGAGTTCTCAAGACTTGGAAGAAAAGACAAAACGGACTCAATGATAGATATGAATCTGCTTTTTAATGAATCGGTTAATGAGATCAAAGCGGGCGAAAATACTCAAAAAGTGATCGAATTGAATATGGAAGAATTGCCTTCCGTGTATGGCGATGAAGCGATGCTGAAACAGGTGGTGAATAACTTACTTTCAAATGCAGTTAAGTATTCGATCAATCAGGAAAAAATAAAGATAGACGTATCAGCTGAAGTTTTAGAAAATGAAATTACCTACTTCGTTAAGGATTACGGAATTGGCTTTGATGAAAAATATAAGCATAAGATGTTCGATGTTTTCCAACGACTACATGATGAAAATACTGTAAAAGGTTCCGGAGTTGGGTTAGCAATTGTGAACCGAATTATTGTTAAACATTTTGGTCGTGTAGATGCTCATTCTAATGGAAACGGTACAACAATAGAGTTTACGCTTCCTAAGAAAAAGCTGTTAAAACCAGTGGAGTAACTAAAACTGTTTTTCTAAGACCCGGGGATGCTCTCCATTTACTTTGATGAGCATTTCTCCAAACAGCGTATTTGCCCACGCAAACCAGTCTCTGGTGTATTGAGTTGCATCATTTTTGTAGAAGCTTTCGTGCATAAAACCGGTGTCGGCATGCGTTTCTTTAAGCATCTTGATGCATAATGAGATCTCTTCAGGGTCATAACTGGTAATAGCTCTTAAAATGATTCCCATCGGCCAAATACTGTCTTTTCCGGAATGAGGACTTCCTTGTCCCGTTGCGGCGGTACCCGAATTGAAATAGGGGTTGTTTTCACTCAACAAGAACTTTCGGGTGTTTTTGTAAAGTTGACTTTCCGGTTTTACAGCTTCTATATAAGGTAATGACATCAGAGAAGGAACGTTGGCATCATCCATGAAGATCTTGTTTCCAAAACCGTCTACTTCGTAAGCGTAGATCTTACCGAAATTCAGATGCTCAAAAACGGCTTGATCTTCGATAGCCTGTTCAACTTGTTTTGCGAACATCTTACACTCATGAGCGAAATCATGATTATCAAGTTCGTTCATATAAATATCATGAAGCTGATTCAGCGAAGTAACCGCAAATAAATTGGACGGGATCAGGTACTGATAAATGGTGGAATCGTCAGAAGGACGGAAAGCAGAACAGATCAATCCGGTTGGTTTTAATTGTCTTCCGGTTCCGTTAAAAGGCGGACTGTCGATCATTACGGATGTTCTTCTTGCAAAACGATACGGAGTGGTTCCATCCATGCGTTGCTCAGTTCTGAGTGTTTGAACTGCGAGTTTCATCGCTTTATCCCAATCTTCATCAAAAGCGGATGTGTCGCCGGTAATTTGGTAATAAGCATTCGACAGACGAACAGCATAGCACAAAGAATCAATTTCCCATTTACGTTCGTGAATTCCGGGAAGCATTTGAGCTGAATCCTCTTTCCAGTACGATTCTTTAGTTACATCTTTGTAAAAAGCATTCGCATAAGGATCCAGATTGATACATTTCATTTGGCGATTGATGAGCCCCTTTACCAACTCTTTCAGCTTTTCATCTTTATTAATTAGCGGCAGGTAAGGCCAAACCTGAGCAGTGGAATCTCTCAACCACATGGCATCGATATCTCCTGTTATGATGAAAGTATCCGGTTTTCCATCTATATATTCAAAGTCAACCGTAGTATCGAGTGTATTGGGATAACAGTTCTCAAAAAGCCAGGCTACTTCCTCATCTTTAATAACAGATTTCATCTCTTTGATTACTTCTTCCACAGCAGAACTGCTAAAGGTTCGTTCAGAAACCGGTGGTCGTTTGCTGATAAATTCTTTACTTGGGATAAAATTACGGAGAGGCATCGCAGATAAAGCTCCCAATGCAAGAGAGGAGTTTTTGAGAAAAGTTTTTCGATTCATATCAGGGTATTTATTTCCTGAGAAGATGAATCAATAGACATGCATTTGCAAGTGCTGATATCTAGTTATTCAATAATATGATTGATAAGTTAAGAACAGTTGCAAAACTCACCCAGACCAAATATGGATATAAAAGCCATGAAGCCATTCTGTTGATGGGCTTGAACAATTTGATGGTGTAGACGATCAGAATAATTAAAATAATGATGTCAATAAAAGCCAATATTGGGTTTTGCATCCCAAAGAAAAAGATACTCCATAGCGCGTTTATAACTAATTGAGAACCAAAAACGAAAATAGCTTTATTCTTTTCTTTACCTGAAATATCAGAGCTCCAAATTTTTCCTAAAGCCATCCCCATCAAGATGTAAAGGAAAGTCCATACAGGGCCGAATATCCAATTCGGTGGATTAAAGAAGGGTTTTTCTAATGATGAATACCATCCTGAAATGCTTTCTGAAGTTGAGATTCCGGAGAGAAATCCTATAAGCAAACATAGTGCAATGGAAACAGGAAGTTTATACTTATTCGGAATAGACATTTTATTCTTTTTTGAGATGATAATGTCAGTTCCTTCTAAAAAATTCCCTCAACTTGAATTTAAACTTACTACCTTCTCGGTTCATCGAAATAGATATGATATGAAAAAAGAACTTGAATCTATTCGGGAACGTCTAGACCAAATTGATAAAACCATACTTAAAGCGGTTGCTGAACGGCAGGATATTGTAAAAGAAGTTGCAGCGCTTAAGATCGACAAAGAAGCCGGAATCCGAGATATGGAGAGGGAGGAGCAACTTCTGAATCGGATTCGTCATTTTGCTCAGGAAATAGGTCTGGACAGATACTATGCAGAACATTTATTCCGAGAGATCATCACAAACTCTGTTCGATTTCAAACTCATTCTTTGGTTGATCATCAGAATAAGAGCAATGGCGAAACCATCAAGGTAAGTTACCAGGGAACAAATGGAGCCTATTCGCATCTGGCCATTCAGCGACATTTTGGTGAACGTTACGGAAAAGTAGAGAGCTATGGGTACGACACCTTTTTAGGAGCTGCAAAAGCAGTGAAGGAAGGTGAAGTTGATTTGGCTTGCTTACCTATCGAAAATACAACAGCCGGCTCCATCAATGATACGTACGACATTCTGGGAGAAGCACATTTGCATATTGTGGGCGAGGAGATCCTGAAAATAGTTCATTGCCTGTTAGCAGTTGAAGATGTGGATGTTTCACAGATCCGAAGAATATTATCTCATCCGCAAGCGATCGCACAATGCACTCATTTTCTCTCAAGACTTCCGAGATGTAAAGTAGAGTCTTATCTGGATACAGCAATTTCAGCACGGAAAGTTTTGGAAGATGGAGATCTGTCTCAGGCAGCAATAGCCGGAGCGCACGCCGCTGATCATTATGGTTTAAAAGTGATTGCTCACGACATTGCTAACCAAAAAGAGAATTATACTCGGTTTGTAATCGTAGCTCCAAAACCGGTTAAAGTTGATCTTCAGATTCCGGCAAAAACATCACTTTTGATGGTGACATCTAATGAGGAAGGTTCTTTGATCGAGTGCCTGAATGTGCTGCATGAGTTTGGAATCAATATGAGCAAGCTGGAATCGCGGCCCAGGCTGAATGAACCATGGAAGTATTCTTTCCACTTGGATATCATTGCAAATACAGCAGATCCTGAAACTAAGAAAGCACTTAAAAAACTGGAAGAAAAAGCAGCCGAGCTTACTATTCTGGGCTGCTATGCGAAGCAGGAAAACTGATTTCAGAAGGAATAAGTAGCTCTTAAAAATGTACTGTACTGAGTAGGAACAATATCAAATCTGGATTCCCGGATTCTGTAACGAATATCAAAGTTTAGATCTGAGCTGAAAATAAATCGATATCTGATTTCAATTTCTTCAGAATTTACCCCGTAAGGGCTGGCAGTTAACCATTGTGAATCGGTGCTGGCAAACTCTACCATTAATTCATGTTTTTCGGCATATTTATTGATCCCAAAAGAAGTAACGGCACTTGTTCCGTTTTTGAATTCAGTATTCAAGTTTTGACCAAGTTCTCCAACAATCCTGAAAGACCCGCCTTTCAATACATCTTCAGCAGGAAAGTCAAAGGTTATTCTTGAGGCTAATGCCACATAAGTTGAAAACCCATCCGGTTTTAAGTATGCGTTAGGTGCAAAGAAAATTCCAAAACCTTTTTGGATAATATTATTCTGGTCACGTGTCCTGTTTTCAGCTCCCAGATAGTAGTTAAAATTATGTTCAGAATTACCATAGTTCAGATTTGCCTTGTATGGAAATGAAAGAGCATCCCGGTTTTGATATTCGATAATAGCTTCTCCAAACCATTCACTGTTCAAACCTTTTTTAAGATATAATCCATCACTCCAATGCACGAAATTTGCATTACTTTGAAATCTTAGGTGCGACCGACCTGCATTTGATAAAACGCTTATAGATTTTTGGAATCGCCCAGCCTTCAAAAGGAAGTCTTCGTTAGTGTATTGATAGTAAAATTCGTCGAAGGAAAGTGAACCGTAAGCCAATTGGCGGTTTCCGTTTGCTTTGATAGTAAACTCAAACGGTTCTGCTTCTTTAGAAACCAAATACACTAACCGACCTGAAAAAGAATGATTTTCATTGAAGAAATACTTAACACCGGGACGAATTCGCAATAAAGTATTATCTCCTCCAAGTCCATTTGCATCGGTATCAGTTCCAATATGTGCTAAACGCACATTTCCATAAAATTGAAAATTTGATTCTTGAGCATTTATTGAACCTGAAAACAAGAAAATTGTGAAAAGCAGAAATACAGAACTAAAAAATTTCTTCATGATTGAATTGAGGGAGTTTTTGATTAACAAAAATTACGGAACAGTTAAATCCATTCCGATAGAAGTGAAAAATATATTTTTAAGTTCCTTTTGAAATTCTGTACAAGCAATGGGCTTTTAAAGGATGATTATCTTCAACTAATGGGTGATCAAATTCTCCGATCTTTTTCATTCCTATTTTCTGCATCACTCTCTCTGAAGCTTTATTGAGCAGTGCAGTGAATGAGTACACTTCATTTAAATTAAGATCAGAAAAGGCGAAGTCTAAACATCGTGCTGAGCCCTCCGTTGCAAGACCACGATTCCAATACTTTTTATCCAGACGCCAGCCTATTTCAACACATGGAGTAAAATCAGCTTCAAAATTGGTTCTCTTTAAACCAATAAAACCTATGAAAGCATTTTCAGAAAGAAGGTCTACGGCATAAAATCCAAAACCACGTTCATCAATATGATTGTTGATCCTGTTCATTAATGAAAGCGTTTGCTCTTTATCCAAAACAGAGGGGAAGTGTTTCATAACTTCCTGATCTGAGTTCATTGAATAAAAAAATTCAAAATCAGATTCTTTAAATTTCCTGAATCCAAGACGTATTGAAGTAAAAAAATAGCGATCATTCATTATCGAAGAATTTTTGAACTATAGTTAGAACTTCAGCGGCACAACCCCAGGATACGGTAAATCCTGCTCCACCATGACCGTAATTATGAATAACTGAAACCTCTGGATCTTGTTCAAGTCTTATCTGGCTTCTTCCGGGACGTAATCCAACATGTGAAGAGATAATGTGCTCTGTTTCAAGTTTCGGATCCAGTAAAAGACAACGCTCTATAATTCGTTGAGTAAGGTCTTCATCAATAGCTTTTGATTCTACATTTTTAAAAGCAGAGCCCCCTAAAATGGTACAGTCAGATCTGGGAATGAAATATGCTAATTCATTATCCGGTTCATCCGGGAATTTATCGAATGCTAAACCAACTGTATTTTCAGTGGATTTGATTTTTACTGTTTGTCCGTGGATGGGATACAGTTCTTTATCGTTGCACAATTCTCTTGAACCTAACCCGGTGCAATTGATAACAGGAGGTTGCTTAGCTAGACTTTTAATATCCTTGATCTCCTGATATTGAATAGTACCACCGTTTTCGAGGAATTTATCATGCAGGAAAGGAAGATAGATATGAGTTTCAATCAAAGGAATAGAACAGGAGTAGGAATTAAAATCGGATCCAAGAACTGTAATGTTGTTTCGGCTCATGTCCGCTTCTTTGGGCAAGGCATCGAGCCAGAATGGAGTTTCATCTGCCGACTCAATAATTCTGAAAGGAACTATTGAAACTCCGCTTTCCGGAATCTCGGCTAACTCCTTAAATCTTGTATATGACAGATTACTCCATTTAACTACCTTTTCTACGGGTAATGCTTTGTACGGGAACCAAACAGCAGCTGCATTTGCAGAAACGGTGTCATTGAAATGTTCACGTGCAATTATGCGGGCATCATACCCATTTTCAAGTAAAGTAAGTGCCGTAGTTAAACCTGAAACGCCACTTCCAAGTACGATAATCTCTGCTTTTTCAGAAGGTGTTGTCATATTTTGATTCGATCATCTTTCCACTCTATATCAAAAGACTCTTTTTGAAGGAGATCATTAGAGTTTCTGATCCACTTTTCATCTTGCCATACACGTGCGAATCCTTTTTCGAGAGGTCCATTCGGGTTTTGTTTGTCCAGACGATGTTGAAAATCGAGTAAAATATCTTTTTGATTTCTTATCGAGGAGGTAGCCCGATGTCCAAGCTGTTCTCTAAGATTGGTAATTTTAGTTCCGGCATTTTTCATTTTTTGCTGAACCGCAAGAAGGGCATAAGAACCGGCAAGGTTTTTAACACGATCTTTATAAAATTGTACTGCTCCTGAGGTATTGAGCTGAAGTCTCCTGTACAGATCTTCAATTTTCATGTTTATTTCGTTGATATCCGGAACAGCCATTACAGCAGCATGAGTTGGAGTAGCCGCTCTTGAATCTGCAACAAAATCTGAAATAGAAAAATCAATTTCGTGTCCAACAGCACTTATGATTGGGATCTCACAATGAAAAACAGCTCTTGCCACCGCTTCCTCATTAAATGGCCACAGATCTTCGAGCGAACCACCACCACGACCAATAATTACTACATCCACATTCTTATGATTGGAGAAGTAATTTATTCCATTTACAATTTCGGGAGCTGCATTCACTCCTTGTACGCTGGCATGAAACAGTTTTACTTCCGCAAGGGGCCATCTTTTCTGAAGAGTAGCCCTGATATCCTGAAAAGCAGCTGTTGTCTTAGAAGTTACTACTCCGATCCTTTGAGGAAATTTAGGAAGCGCCAGTTTATGTATATCATCAAATAAACCTTCAGACTTCAGTTTTGCTTTTAACTTCTCAAAGGCTTGTTGAAGTTTTCCAATTCCTGCTTGCTGAACCAGATTTACAATCATTTGATAACGACCATGGGGTTCGTAAACCTGAATATCTCCACCAATGACTATTTGCTGTCCGTCGGTAAGTTCTATTCCCAAGCGCTGTACGGTACTTCTCCATATTACACAAGGAAGTTGAGCTCCTGAATCTTTCAAAGTAAAGTAATAGTGCCCGTTTGCACTTCGTTTCACATTACTGGCTTCGCCTTCAACCAGAATATCCATAAAATTCTGTTCGAGTACAGTTTTAATCTTTCCGGTTAATTCGGAAACGGAAGGTATATCAAAAAGAAAAGGTGTTTGTTCGGACATAAATAAATTGGTTTGAAGGAAACATACGGGATTTATTGATTCTGATTTAGTATAATGAGAGAAATTCTATCGTTATGAAGAAGATTTTCATCTTTATACTGCTTCTCTTTTTTATAAGCCCATCTGCGTTTACTCAGGACAGGAACCGATATCTGCTGGATATTTATGAGTACGATAAAGAATTGAATGAACTGGTTGAACGAGTGGTGGCTGCACTGGGAGGAAGAGAGAAGAATTTAGAAGTTGAATCATTTCAAACAACTGGAGAAATCACTTACCAGACCGGTGAAAAAGCTACTTTCGATCTTTTTTATATGAAAAATGATTGGTTTCGTATAGATCAAAAAACCGAAGATGAATATATTTTCTTTGGAAGGCACGGCAGAAAAGGATGGATCAAGAAAATTGATAAAGAGGAAGGGGAGGTAGTTCAGAGTTTAAAAGGTCGGAAACTGAACGAGGAAGAACAATTTAATCTGTATGAGAATAACCTTTTCGATTATGAAGATAAGAGACTAGATGTCTATTATGAAGGAGAGATCAAAATAGGAGAATCAGAAGCATATATCATCCGGCTTTCAGGTTTGAGATACGGAGAAGAAATGTACTACATCTCAAAAGACACATATCGTCCTTTTATGAAACAGGTATATTTTCTGGATGGGAAATATCAGTCGGTTATAAATTATACGATTGATGAATACACAGAAGTGGATGGTGTTTGGTTACCGAAAAAGATCGGAATGAAAAAAGGCACTCAAACTAAAATGATAGAGTTCTTTAATTACGATCTGGCTGCTACATTTGAAAAAGATTTTTTCACTAATTAGCTGATCACCGGCCTGACCATAATTTCAAAGTAATTTAATAAGGGGCAGGTTTTGGTTAGAAAAACAGCTTCATCCATATTTTTAGCTGCAATAATTGTATATCCAAGTATGATCTCTTTTGCTTCGATAAAAGGTCCGTCTGTAATTACACGATCATGACTTATAAGATGGGTCCCGGAGTCTTCCAGACGTTGTGAATCTATGTGTTGATCACCAAGCTTCTTGATCCAGTTCACATGTAAACTTATTCGTTCTTTGAGGGCGGCATCGGAAGTATCAACTCCATCCTGACCCCGAAAAATCAACATATATTTATTCATCTTTTACCATGTTTTTGAAGGAATTCAATCCTTGTAATCAGAGAATAAACGGATTAACTAAGAATAATGCTATTTTATGATCAGGTACTCTATACTATCGGTTCACTTGAATAAACATTAAATGTATGATTGAAAGAGCGAATATATTCTTTGAGAAACACAAAGACTATGCAGAAGTTTTTATCCGGTTGATCATCGGCTTCCATTTGATCTATGGAACTCAGGATAATGTCTTTTCGTGGGACAGAATGCTTGAATTTTCGGAGTTTTTAACAAACTTCGGGTTTCCAATCCCTTTGGTTTCAGCAGTTGTGTCTGTTTACGCGCAATTCATTTGTGGAATACTTTTTATAATCGGATTTCAGGTTCGTATTGCAGCCGTAATAATGATTGGTAATTTTATTATCGCACTATTAATGGTTCATACCGGAGATACTTATCCCGGTGCTTTTCCGGCTATTATGATGCTTGCAGGATCTCTGTATTTGTTGTTTAACGGGAGCAAAGTATTAAATGTAAAAACTCTGTTTTCTAAGACAGAGTTGTAGGTGTCAGGTAATTCGTTGACAGTTTAGTAGAGATACTTGTGCTAGGTTAAGCCTTTTTATCTGGACTCGATGCTATGCGTTGGAAACGGACCTCCCCAGCTACGAAACAAATTCTTTGGTTCTGAGTAGTTCGCCCCTCCTTGGATAAGGAGGGGAATTCCCGAGTTGATTCTAATTTTTATCAACGAGTCCTCCTCCTGTTGTAGGAGGAGACAGAGGAGGTCTTTACTTAAGTATTGTGAGTACATTTACTTGATATGTGTACTTTTGTACCGACAAAAGTACCAAAAGCTCCCGACAAGAATTATTGGCGCGAACTCCATTACATCGACTAATCATTACAAAAGGTCTACGTTCGTATGATGCATATTCACAAACGAGCCTGAGTGTAATGATTGCTCCTTTGGAGCCGTCGATTTCATTGCGTTCTTGGCTCGCCAATAATTCTAAAGGTCGGTGTAATTGGAAGCTGTTTCGGAAATCCTAAGGATCATAAACAAGTCAATTTTTGTAAGTGAATTATCTAACTTCTACAAGAGTGACTAAAAAGCTCTATTTAAAAAAGCGTGTAAAGGCTGAATAGCCCGAAAATATTTCATAAGCGTTTCTATCTGATTGTTCTTTTTAACAAGCGTCGAAGTCTTGAATTTTGCCATAGCATAAAATTGCTTATTAGCTATGTATGGGAGTTCATCTTCCAGATCAGAATATTTTTTATCGAGTCTTTTATTGCGTTCGCCCTGCAGTTCTCCGAAATTACTCTTGAATTCAGGATCAGTAACTATGCTGGTGAACTCTTCTTTGTGAGATGCTATCAAATCCCTGACTTTTGTAAGTCTGTCTTTAGAAAGCTGATATAATCCACCTCCAACATGGACATTTTCTGCTCCGATGCCGACATAAAAGCCCGGGACCTCCGATTTTTTACCTGCAGAGGATAAACTGGCTTTCATAAGTGTGTTATATGGAGTTTTATCTTTCGAAAAGCGGATATCTCTGTTGATCCTGAATAATGTTTTCTTGGCGTCTGTATGGAGATCAGGTTCAATTTCGAGAAGAGCAGGAATTAAAGCTTCTATCAATTCGATAAAAGGCTTTCGAACATGATTTTCATAATCTTTTCGATGATCATCAAACCATTCTTTTTGGTTGTTTTTTTCAAGTCCTTCAAAAAACGAGATGTAGTTTTGGTCGATCACAATTACTTCTTTTTAGCTAAAGTTGCAGCTTCATAGGAGTCTTCAGCCCATTGCTTCATTAGTTTTTTGTCTTCAACTACATGAGCCGGCGCTGACCAATACGGCATTCCTTTGCCTTTTTTGGCATGATCAAAGGGTTTCATTCCTTCGGCTTCAAACTTTGGAATCAATTCATCATTCACTCTGAAATAGAATGCATTTTCACTGGTCACCATGGCAAACATGATCTTGTCTTTGAAGATCCCAACGCCGCCAAACATTTTTTTGGGTGATGCACCTTCAAATTCTGATAGTTGATCGACGATGTAATCGACATATTCCTGATTTAAAGCCATGATTATTTATTTTTTTTGATTACAGTTAATGCTTCCTGAGTCAGAAATTCCCATAATTCATGTTGGGAAAAGGAAACTTCAAACCAGCCTGCCAACGGACCTTTATTTTTGAATGGATTGAAAGGAATAGATTCAAAATCCTGAGCTTCCGGATCAAAGGTTTTTCCGAATTTGAAAACCATATTTCCATTCTTAGAAATAAATACAAATACATTCCCATCATATTTGATGGCTTCGGTGCTCATCATCTTTCCGGCGGTAACCATCTTTTCCTTTTCGAT
Organism: Balneola sp.; assembly: GCA_017643645.1. Lineage (GTDB taxonomy): Bacteria > Bacteroidota > Rhodothermia > Balneolales > Balneolaceae > Balneola. The sequence goes on along the minus strand of JAEPNB010000004.1, from coordinate 113,659 downwards.
CAGCTTAGTTCGGATCTGCTCAAATAATAATCTCTGTTCTTCCATTTGATCAATTTATAGAATGACAACTGAGAATCCGAATAGGGGACAACGTTTTGTAAGGAATGGTGTGTGAAACGGTCTTACTTCTATAGCGAAGACCTGAAGGACTTCTCTGGCAAACAGTAACAAACATATTTCATAATGCCGAAAACGTATTCATCAGTTTGGCTTCATATTGTTTGGAGTACGAAACTTCGGAAACCAAACTTGTTCAGGTCTTTTAGATATGATCTATTTAATTATCTAAAAACATACGGAGAGAAAAATGACATACTTGTTGATGTAATAAATGGAATCGAAGACCATGTTCATTTATTGATTCGTCTAAAAACCACACAGAAAATTTCAGATGTAATAAATTTATTAAAAGGAGCCTCGTCAAGATGGATAAATCTGAACGCGAACCTGCAAGAAACATTCAAATGGCAGAATGGTTATGGTGTTTTCTCAGTAAGCGAAAAGGATATTCCGAAAGTCAGAAACTATATCTATCAACAAGAAGAACACCATAAATCCATATCCTACTCAAAAGAATTGAAGAGACTGGTTAAATAGATAGTATTAAAACATTAGCCAGCGAATTCCTTCAGGTATTCGCGAATAGTACAGCAATGAATCTAGAATAGGAGAAAAAGGGACGGCTTGATATGGCTAAAATCTTAATGTAATGATTATTGACAGAAGACACGACCTCCTAGCGAAGACCTGAAGGACTTCGCTGGCAAACAGTAATAAACCTATTTCATTAAGCTGAAGACATAAAGATATTAACTAAGATTCCAATAATGCCTTTCAATATTCAAATCATAAAGCCTTATATTTGTCCAATTCAAAAATCTAAATAGCTTAAAATGCTCCTGAAAAATCTTCGTCCGGTTAGTAAAGAACACAACGGAAAAGACACAATAGACATCAGAATACAAGATGGAAAGATCTCAGAAATAGGAAAATCTTTAAAAGCCGACAAAGAAGAAGATTCTCATGATTTTGAAGGAGCTTTTGTAAGTCCGGGTTGGATGGACATGCACATCCATTTACGTGAGCCCGGTTATGAGCACAAAGAAACCATCAAAACCGGTTGCGCAGCAGCGGCTTTTGGTGGATTTACAGCGGTTGCTTGTATGCCGAATACTCGACCGGCTACGCACACCAGAGATGTGGTGGAATACATCATCAAAAAAGGAAATGAAACTCCGGTTGATGTACATCCGATCGGCTGTGTAACCAAAGACAGAGCAGGAAAGTCGATCGCTGAAATGGGAGACATGAAAGACGGAGGAGCGGTTGCGTTCAGTGACGACGGAGATCCGGTTTATGATTCTCAGGTGATGCGTGTTGCTCTGGAATATTCTTCCATGCTTGGAATGCCGATAATTAATCATGAAGAAGACCTCGCGCTTTCAAGACCGGGGCATATGAATGAGGGAAGAGTTTCTACCAGACTTGGTTTAGACGGAACACCTTCAATCGCTGAAGAAACCATGATCGCTCGTGATATTTTATTGGCTGAATACACAGGTGGACATATTCATGTAGCACACATCAGTACAAAAGGAGCAGTCGACCTTGTTAGAGAAGGAAAGAAAAAAGGAATTAATGTAACCACAGAAGTATGCGCTCATCATTTTGATCTGACGGACGAAGAAATTGAGAAGCAAAAGTTCAATACTAATTTCAAAATGCATCCGCCGCTAAGAACACAAGAAGATGTGGACGCGATGATAGAAGGATTGGTTGACGGAACTATTGATGTAATCTGTACCGATCATGCTCCTCACGCTATTGAAGAAAAAGAAGTGGAATTCATTTATGCTCCAAACGGAATAATTGGATTAGAAACAGCCTGGAGTATCTCCAATATGAGATTATTCAAAACCAAGAAATTGAACCTTCAGCAACTGGTTGAAAAACTGAGTTATAATCCACGGAAAATTTTAAATCTTGAAGTTCCTGCACTCGAAGAAGGAGCACAAGCAAATCTTACATTCTTCAATACCGATGAAGAGTGGACCTTTGATCCGAAAAACGTTCGTTCAAAATCTAAAAACTCTCCCTATCTGAATAAGAAGTTGACCGGTAGAGCAGTCGGCATCTTTAACCGTGGTGAGTTGGTGATTAATGAGTTAAGGTAAAAACGAATATTTGTCATGTCGAACGAATGTGAGACATCTAATGATTTTCGAAATAAATTATAGTTATGAAGATTTCTCGGTCATCCGCTGTGCAGCGGATTCAACTCGAAATGACAGAAGACGGTGAGGAATGGTTAAAAAAATCCTAGCTTACGAAACTTCAACAAACATTTGCTCGGTAGCTTTTCAGAATACAGACGGAAAGGTATTCGAGAAACGTATTCAAGGCAGAAGTGTTCATTCCGATAATCTATTCTTGTTCACTCAGGAATTAATGAAGGAGCATGACTTCAAATTAGAAGATCTGAATGCTGTATTAGTAAGCAATGGTCCTGGTTCCTACACCGGATTGCGAATCGCAGCAAGTGCGATCAAAGGAATTATGTTTGGTAAGGATGTGGACCTGTTTGCTTGTAATACATTGGCATCCTTTGCAATGGCAACAGATAGTAGCTCAGAAGCTATTCACTCGATTATCGATGCAAGAAGGAACCATGTGTATCATCAAGTTTTTAAACTTAATGCTGAGCTCGAAATCCTTTCAGAAGCAAAAGTGACAGAACTTACTGATTTGGAAGAGCAAATTGAAGCCGGTCACACTTTGATCGGAACAGGAATCGAACGAATCAGTAAAAAAGCTTTAGAAAACGCACAGATCTTTGATGATAGTTTTATTTCAGCGAAGTCTTTGATCAGACTTTTTCAACTGAAAAATCACACCGATTTCTGTATTAAAACATATCCTGAAGAGCTGAATTCGAATTATATCAGCAGTAGTCAGGTTAATAACACGAACACATAATCAGATTCTTATTTAAGGTTAAGAATGGTTATTTTGTGCCTCTAAAAAAATTCAATTACAAACTATGAGTTGGTTTAAAAGAAAAGACGAAAATATTCAGACCGAGACTAAAAAAGAAATGCCGGAAGGCGTTTGGGTTAAGGTTCCAACTACCGGTGAAACGATTCATCGTCGCGAATTGGAAGAAAACTTATGGGTTGATCCTTTAAGCGGTTATCACTTCAGAATTGGAAGTAAGCAGTACTTTTCGATCATTTTTGATGATAATAAATTTGAAGAGTTGGGTCAGAATATTATGCCGACCGATCCTCTGGAATTTTCTGATACTAAGAAATACAAAGACCGATTAGCTGATTCTCAAAAGAAATCAGGATTGTCTGACGCAGCTCGTGTTGGTGTTGGTAAAATGAATGGAATCGATCTTGTAGTTGGTTGTATGGACTTCGGTTTTATCGGTGGTAGTATGGGTTCCGTAGTTGGTGAACGACTTGGAATCGCAATTGATCATGCAAGAGAGAATAAAATACCTTTGATCATTATTTCACAAACAGGCGGCGCCAGAATGATGGAAAGTGTTTTGAGTTTGATGCAAATGGCTAAGACATCAGCAAAACTGGCTCAGCTGGAAGAAGATGGAGTGCCGTACATTTCTTATATGACGCATCCAACAACTGGTGGTGTGACTGCAAGTTATGCCATGCTTGGTGATTTTAATGTTGCAGAGCCCGGCGCACTTATTGCTTTTGCAGGACCAAGAGTAGTTCGTCAGACAATTGGTCGTGATCTTCCGGAAGGATTCCAGACCGCAGAATATTTACTGGAGCATGGGTTTCTGGATTTTATAGTTCCAAGAAATACGATGAAATCCAAGCTTACTAAACTTTTGAAGTTGGTTCTTCACAAGAAGTAACTGATTTAGACCCTGTCAATTTTTAAAAAGTTATTAGTTATTGGTTATTTGTAGAAATGAAACCAATAACTAATAACCATTAACCTCGAAGAATGAGATTCGCAGATTACGCTAAAATTTATGTTACCGCCGGAAAGGGTGGAGATGGTTCTGCTCATATGAGACGGGAAAAATATGTCCCCAAAGGCGGTCCGGATGGAGGAGATGGAGGAAGAGGCGGAAGTATCATTCTTAAAGGAAATGCTCAACTAAATACCATTCTGGATCTTCGCTACAAGAAATATATCAAAGCTAAAGGCGGGGCAAATGGTAGTAGCAGTCGTTCTACCGGTAAAGACGGAGAATCGATCATACTTCAGGTTCCGTTAGGCACGGTCGCTTTTGATGCAGAAACCCGAGAAAGAATGGGTGAGATCACCGAAGATGAGGAAGAGATCGTTATCGCCAAAGGTGGTAGAGGTGGACTCGGAAACTGGCACTTCAAAAGTTCGGTAAATCAAACTCCTCAATATGCTCAGGAAGGAGAAATGGGAGAGGAGAGAGTAGTAGAACTCGAGCTTAAACTTATTGCAGATGTCGGCTTGGTTGGATTCCCGAACGCCGGAAAAAGCACGTTGCTTTCAGCGCTTTCTCATGCAAAACCTAAGATAGCTGACTATCCGTTTACCACACTTGAACCAAATTTGGGAGTAGTTAAATTCTCTGATTACCGAAGTTTTGTAATGGCTGATATTCCCGGAATTATTGAAGAAGCACATCAGGGAAAAGGATTGGGAATTCAGTTTCTTCGCCATATTGAACGAAACAGCATTTTGTTGTTCATGGTGAGTTCTCAAACGGATATTGAGTATGAGTACAATGCTTTGGTGAACGAGTTAAAAGCCTATCGAAAAGACCTTCTCGACAAGCCCAGAATATTAGCTATCACTAAGATGGATTTAAAACAAGGTTTTAAGTTAGATAAAAAACTTCATTTTGATGATGAAATTCCCGTAATTCCAATTTCATCTGCTACCGGACATGGTGTGGATGAACTTAGAGAAGCACTTTGGGAAAAACTTCAACATGCAAAACAAATCGATTCTTAGAAACTTAATTGCGCTAACTCTGATTCCCGGACTGGGGAGCAAGAGAGTGAGGCATTTGGTTCAGGAATGTGATCAACTCGAAAATCTATTCAACCTCAGTAAAACTCAGCTCAGAAGTTATGAAGGAGTTGGAGAGGCTACAGCATTGGCCATTTTATCATTTGATGACTGGGAAAGTGTTGATCAGCAAATAGAAGATACCGAAAAGATCGGCGCTCAGATCATTACGATGAGGGATCCGGAATACCCGAACTTATTAAAAGAAATTTACGATCCTCCCATTCTGTATTGGTTGAAAGGCGATCCTGAAGCTCTTAAAAAACCCGGAGTAGCAGTTGTAGGAACCAGAAATGCGTCTACTTACGGAAAGAAACAGGCTCAGAAATTTTCCACCAAGCTGGCAGAAAAAGGGTTGTGCATTTTTAGTGGATTAGCATATGGAATTGATACTATCGGACATCAATCTGCTTTGAATGTTGGTGGTACAACGGTTGCTGTTTTAGGGTCGGGAATTGATAATCTGTATCCAAAGAGTAATACGGAAGTCGCGAATGAAATTGTTAAATCAGGTGGAGCTGTTATTTCAGAGTTTCCTTTGGGTATGATCCCTGATAAAAATAACTTTCCTTTGCGAAACAGAGTTGTAAGTGGACTGAGCCTTGGTGTAGTTGTAATCGAATCCGGAATAAAAGGAGGCAGCATGATCACTGCAGAACTGGCACTGGATCAAAACCGTGAAGTTTTCGCAATTCCTCATCATTTAGAAAATCCTTCAGGAACAGGATGTAATTATCTCATCAAAAAAGGAGCTGCAAAACTGGTTCAGGTTGTAGATGATATTTTAGTAGAACTACCCATCGATTTTGAATCTGATGGAAACAGTGCAAAGGAACTACCTAAAAAAGCACCAAGCTGGAAAGAATATAAGCTGGATAAACTAAGTACTTCCATTTGCGAGCAACTGGAGCAACAATCTTTTCAAATAGACGATCTGGCTGATGAATTGAATGTCCATACAAGCGAATTACTGGTTGCGCTGCTACAACTGGAAATGCAGGATATTATCACTCAAAAAGCCGGTAAGATCTTTGAGTTAAGGTGACTAACCTGCAAGCTCTTCCATAATCTGATCGATCTTATTCATCAATTTTTTCTGAACAAACGGATATTCATGAACGGTGGCTATAGTATCGTTAACGCTACAATAGAATTTGATCTTAGGCTCTGTTCCTGAAGGACGAGCAGAAATAATTGCACCATCTTCAGTTATAAACTGCAGCACATTTGATGAAGGGAGGTCGATTTGAGAAACCTCACCCGTCTTAACATTCTTTTCTTTCGCTGATTTATAATCCTTAATTGTAACCACATCAGAACCGCCAAGTGAAACCGGAGGGGTTTCTCTGAAGTTTTTCATCATTTCCAGAATTTCTTCTGCACCTGATTTTCCTTTCTTAGTAATAGAGATCAGTTTTTCCTGGTAGATTCCAAAATCGACATACATTTCCAGAAGTGCTTCATACAGACTAGATCCATTATCCTTGTAATACGCAGCCATTTCTGCAATTATAACGGCTGAAACTACAGCATCTTTATCACGAACGTGTTCACCGATCAGGTAGCCGTAGCTTTCTTCACCACCGGCAATGAATTCTTTTTCGCCTTCAAAATTGGTCATGAGTTCACCGATATATTTGAAACCGGTAAGGGTGTTGAAACAATCCACAGAATAAGACTCAGCTATTTCATCAATCAGGTAAGAAGTAACCACCGTTTTTACGATATACTGATTTCCATTCAGTTTACCGGCATTCTTCCAGGCAGTAAGCATGTAATTTATGATCAGGCATGCTGTCTGATTACCATTTAGCAGCGTCCATTCACCCGAAGTATCTTTTACTGCAATTCCGATTCTGTCCGCATCCGGATCCGTTGCCATTACTAATTCGGCATCAATTTCTTTGGCTTTATCCAGAGCCATTGCAAGTGCGTCTTGTTCTTCCGGATTTGGATATACTACTGTTGGGAAATTTCCATCCACAACCATTTGTTCTTCAACCAATGTCACATTTTCAAAACCATACATTTTAAGAGCAGGAGGAACTAATACTCCTGCAGTTCCGTGAATGGGCGAGAAGACGATCTTCAGATCTTTCTGATTTTGTATTTCCTTTTCAGAAACTGATAGTTTTTTCAATTCTGCTAAATATTTCTGATCGATACCTTCTCCGATCAACTCAATAAGATCATTATTCCCTTCAAATTTAACCTCATCTACAGAAGCGACTTTTTGTACTTCATCCATCACTGCTTTGTCGTGAGGCGACACCAATTGACCGCCATCAGCTCCGTATGCTTTAAATCCGTTGTATTCCTTAGGATTGTGAGAAGCTGTAAGAACGACACCTCCCTGGCAATTCAATTCTCTTACGGCATAAGATAATTCCGGAGTCGGGCGTAATCCTTCAAAGAAATATACTTTGATTCCATTTGCTGAAAAAACATCAGCTACAACTTTAGCCAGCGTGTCTGAATTATTTCTGCAATCGTGCGCAATAGCCACTTTTATCTGCTGATCTGGATAGGTTTTCTTGAGGAAGTTACTGAATCCCTGAGTAGCAACTCCAAAGGTGTATTTGTTAACCCGATTTGAGCCAACACCCATTATTCCACGCAAACCACCTGTTCCAAATTCCAGATCTTTGTAGAATGCATCTGTTAGTTCTTCGAATTTTTCTTGATCGATTAACGAACGAATCTCTTGCTTTGCATTTTCATCATAGCTGCCTTCCAGCCATTGATCAATTTTTTGTTGAACAGAAGAGTCAAGATTTTTCATACGGGTAGTTAGTTTCAAAATTTACATTTTGAATATAAAGATTCTAGCTTTGAATCTTTAGTGCCGGATGTGATGAAAATTTAAAAGTTCTACCTTGATAGACGACCAATAATTTCAGAGTGTTTTGGAAATTCTGAAATTAGAGAGTCTTTTTCTGCTAATTCAAAATCTTTGAAATCAAAACCGGGAGAAACAGTGCAGCCTACAAGGGAATACGAATCAGGCTCTTGAACTTCAGAGGCAAACCAAACTCCTTTAGGAACTACAAATTGTGGAACCTCATCACTTTCAAGATGCAATCCTACTTTTTGGAAAGAGTAATTTCCCTCTTTGTCAATCATATGAACGGTTAATGGAGAGCCTTCATAATAATGGCACATTTCATCCTGTTTGATCCGATGAAAAGCAGAAAAATTATCTGAGGTGAGTAAGAAGTAAATACCCGTACAATAGTTTCGATCTCCATCAATGCCATCTTTTAAAACTTCAGAAGGGATAACCCCTTCACTTCGGTAAGTTTCTTTGAAGTAACCGCCTTCAGGATGTTTTTGGAGGTTGAGTAATTCAATTAGTTGTTCTATTCTTCTCATATAGAATTTCCATCATATACAATAGGGATGTTTCGCGATACATCCCTACTGTATATTGAAAAAGAAAATAAACTTGTTTTAATTCCCTTCCTTAAACCTGTTATTAATCAGAACAGGCTCACCGAACCCTAGTTGTTCCAATCTATCCATTTGTGTTTTGGCATCACCAACCACCAACCAGATCATTTGATCAGGATTCGCATATTTCTGAGCTAATTGAGATATCTTTTCTTTAGTCATGTCTTTTACGATCTGCTCACGCTCTTTCACATAATTCGGGCTCCAGCCATAATCACTTATGTTATCCAGCATATTCAGTTTGGCGCCAAGAGTTTCAAAGCTTCGTGCATTACTTTTTAACAAAAAGCTTTTTGTAGTCTCAAGATCGGTATCGGTAAAAGTAGAAGGATAGTTTTCCAGAATCTCTTTCACCAAATCAGCAGATTCATAAGTCACGTTTGTACGAACGCCGCTACTGATTGTAAACGGTCCGGCAATGTTTGATCCTGAAAATCCGGATCTGATTCCGTATGTATATCCTTTGCCTTCGCGAAGTTCTTGAGTAAATCGGGAAGCAAATCCACCACCACCAAGAATATAATTCATAACAGTAGCAGGATAATAATCTTCGTGAGTTTCAGGCATAGCCAAATATCCGAATCTAATTACGGATTGCTTGGCATTTGGGACATCATAAAAATACACGGTAGATTTTTCAGGTCTTTCCGGAGTTTCAAATTCAGGAATATCTACCGACTTAGCTTCCCACTGAGCTTCAAGATCAGTCAATGAACTCATTACTTCACTTTTTGATATAGAACCAACGATCATAAAATCAGCTACGGAAGGAGAGAAGTATGCTTTGTAATAATCTTTCAGATCCTGAATAGTAATGGATTCCACGCTCGAAGTTGTACCAATCGAGTTGTAAGAAAGAATATGGTCTTCACCATACAGCAATTTGTTATAGGCATTTGAAGCAATACTGTTTGGGTTGGCACTTTGCTGAGCGATTTGACTTAATGTGCTTTGTTTAGCTAATTCAAATTCGGTCTCGTCCCAGCGTGGTTCTAATATAATTTCTTCAACCAGATCAAGTGTTTTGTGATAATTACGGGCTAATGTATTTCCCGTGATGGTGATGGTTTGTCTGCCGGCATTTACATTGATGGAAGCCCCAAGTTCATTGATAGCCTCTTCTAACTGCTCAGGAGTTTTATTCGTAGTTCCTCTGGTCATAAGATCTGCCATTAAATTTGAAACTCCTGTTTTGGAAGTGTTTTCTAACAATAAACCACCTTCAATTTCTATTGTAAACTGTACAAGGGGCAGTTCTGTATTTTCAATACCGAACACCTGCATTCCGTTTTCTAATGAGCCTTCCCATACTTCAGGCACTTTCACATCCGGGCTTTCACCATAAGGAGGCTCAACGGTTCTGTCAAAACTAGAAGCCGTTCTTTCGTATTCTGTTTCTTCAGGAAGTTCAAATTCTTCGTTTGCTTTTCCTTGTACGATTTGCTCTTCTACCACTTCAGCAGGTTCAGAATTTTCGAGAGCAAGTTCAGCTTGTCCCTGAGGAACAAAACTGGTTGCGATGAAATTCTCACCTTTGATGTATTCTTCATACACTCTCATGATGTCATCTTTAGTAACTGCGAGAGTCTTCTGAATATCTTCGTTGATATATCCCGGATCACCCGCAAAAATATTGTACTGAGCCAACTGGAAAGCTTTACCTAAAACGCTGGAAAGTCCATTGTAGAACTGAGTTTCAATTCCGGCTTTAATTCTGTCCAGATCAGCTTCAGTAAATCCTTCAGTCTCGAATTTTTTAAACGCTTTGTTTACTGATTCCGATACTTTATCAAGATCTGTTCCCGGATAGGCTCGGATTAATAAGGTAGTTTCGCCTGCTATTTCAGCATTTTGACTGAACATGAATACGTTTGAAGAAACCTGGTCTTCCTCTACCAACACTTTATTGAAAGGTGCTTTTTTACCATCAGTGAGTAGCTGAGTTAAAATATCAAGCGCATACATATCAGGATGATATTGCTTTACGGTTGGCCAAACCATTCTTAGTTCAGGAAGACGAGCAAAGTTATCCTCATAGAATAATTTTTTTGTTTCATCAACTTCAACAGGAGCCTCGGGAAGAGGAGTGATCTCTTCTCCACGCGGAATTTCAGCAAAATATTTTTCTACCCATTCTTTGGCTTGTTCAGTATCAAAATCTCCGGCAATTACCAGAGTTGCATTGTTGGGTACATACCATTTTCGGTAAAACTCCTTCACATCAGCCAGAGTAGCGTTCTGAAGATCTTCCAGAGAACCAATAACCTGGTGATTATATGGATGTCCCTGTGGATAAAGATTCTTACCAATCACATAACTTGCATGACCATAAGGCGCATTATCAACGCCCTGGCGTTTTTCATTTTTCACAACTTGTTTCTCTTTGGCAACTACCGCTTCAGTAACTGTATTTATGAAATAGCCTAATTTATCCGCTTCGGCCCAGATCATTTTTTCGAGGGCATCGTTTGGTACTGTTTGGAAATAATTGGTTCGGTCTCTACTGGTTGAACCGTTTGCTCCTGAGCCACCAATGCGACTACTCATTTTATCCAATCCGCCTTTCCCCAGATTTTCAGATTCTAAAAAAAGCAGATGCTCAAAAAGATGCGCAAAACCGGTTTTACCTTCTATTTCCCGTGCAGACCCAACGTGGAAAGTTAAGGCAACTGCGGTGACCGGATCAGAGTTGTCTTCATGGAATATGACTTCTAATCCGTTATCGAGTGTGAACTTCTCGTAATTAACTGAGAATTCTTGTTTGTTGTTGGAGCATGAGCTCAAAAGGAGACCTGTAAACAGGAATGCAAAAAGGAATCTGAATTGTAATTTCATTGTGATGATAAGAGATTGATAATTAGACCGAATATAGGACGAGAGAAAGTCAGAAAATGTTAAAGTAATTTCTGAGATTTTACATGAGTTAATTTTTAGGTTGGTGTGATAGCCAGACCGATAGCGAAAGCCCTTAAATAAAAGATGAATCAAATTTGTAAAACCACAAGCCCTGAAGAACTTGTTTGTTTAAACTAAGAATTAGAATGTCACACCTAATTTTTGATAAGCCTTTTAACTAGAAGCCCCTTCAGGGGCGTGTGTTTATATGGGTTTGGTAATAACTAACATAGTCACTCAGAGCGATAGCGAAGAGTCTACCCATCTAAAGAACTGGGCAAGATTTATGTTGTGCAGATTCATCGGCAGTAGCCTCTGAATGACTCGTTGTTTTGGTTTGGTTATGGCTAACATAGTCACTCAGAGCGATAGCGAATAGTCTGCCCATTTAAAGAACCGAGCAAGATTAACGCTGTGCAGATCTATCGGCGGTAGCCTCTGAATGACTCGTTGTTTCAGGAATATCATTTGTACAGCTATTCTTTTTAATTTTACGTGAAAAAGGATTGCCTCTCACAGCATATCTCCCTATCTTTACCAGCCTTTGCAGGAGTGCAAATTTTCAACTACTCAGACTACCAAAAAATTTTAATAAAATCGCGATTTAGCACATGAATAAAGGAACAATTGCACAGGTAATCGGACCTGTTGTCGACGTTGACTTTACCGATGGCGAAACCCCTGCCATCCTAAATGCCCTAACTATTGAAAATCCAACCGACGGCTCAACTCTTTATTTGGAGGTAGCTCAACACTTAGGTGAAGATCGTGTGCGTACTATCGCCATGGATTCTACCGATGGATTGGTAAGAGGAATGGAAGTTATCGATACAGGTAAAAACATTTCAATGCCTGTTGGGGAAGACATCCGTGGACGTTTATTCAATGTGGTAGGCGAAGCGATTGATGGAATCAAAGCTCCGGAAGGAAAAAGAAATTACCCGATTCACCGTGAAGCTCCTGCTTTTGATCAACTTGCTACATCTACTGAGATGTTGGAAACAGGAATTAAAGTAGTTGATCTTCTTTGTCCATATGCAAAAGGTGGAAAAATTGGTCTTTTCGGTGGTGCCGGTGTAGGTAAAACCGTATTGATCCAGGAATTAATTAACAACATCGCGAAGCAGCATGGTGGTTTATCAGTGTTTGCAGGTGTTGGTGAAAGAACACGTGAAGGAAATGACCTTCTTCGTGAGTTTATCGAATCCGGAGTAATTAACTACGGTGATGAATTCAAAGAGTCAATGGAAGCAGGAGAGTGGGATCTTTCTAAAGTTGACGAATCTAAATTAAAAGAATCTCAGGCAACCTTAGTGTTTGGTCAGATGAACGAGCCTCCGGGAGCACGTGCTCGTGTAGCTCTTTCAGGGTTGACTGTTGCTGAGTATTTCCGTGATGAAGTTTCCAGAGATATTCTGTTGTTCATCGATAATATTTTCAGATTTACTCAGGCAGGTTCTGAGGTATCAGCACTTCTTGGTCGTATGCCATCGGCGGTAGGTTACCAGCCAACATTGGCAACTGAGATGGGTGCTATGCAGGAGCGTATTACTTCTACGAAGAAAGGTTCTATTACATCTGTACAGGCTGTTTATGTACCTGCGGATGATTTGACTGACCCTGCTCCGGCAACAACATTTACTCACTTGGATGCAACTACAGTACTGAACCGTGCGCTAACGCAGATCGGTATTTATCCTGCGGTAGATCCATTGGATTCAACTTCAAGAATCGTTGATCCAAAAGTAGTAGGAGAAGAGCATTACGAAACAGCTCGTAAAGCGACTGTACTTCTTCAAAACTACAAAGATCTTCAGGATATCATTGCTATTCTTGGTATGGATGAGCTTTCTGATGAAGATAAGCAAACTGTAAGCCGTGCACGTCGTGTTCAGCGTTTCTTCTCTCAGCCATTCTTCGTAGCAGAGCAGTTTACCGGTTCTGCAGGTAAGTATGTGAAGATCGAAGATACCGTTAAAGGTGTTAAGATGATCATCGAAGGCGAATTGGATCACTTACCTGAAGGAGCTTTCTATATGGTTGGTGATATCAACGAAGCAATTGAAAAAGGCGAGAAAATGCTCGCAGAATCTGAAGAAGCTTAATTATAAAGCATGAGTACTTTTATAGCACAGATCTTAACTCCTGAAGGCTCTATATTTGAGGGCGATGTTACTGGTGTAAAAATGCCGGGCACTCAGGGAAGTTTTGAAGTTAAAGCAAATCACGCTCCTATCGTTTCTACATTAGAAGAAGGAGACGTGTTGGTTCGTAAATCTGAAGGGGAAACTTATTATAAGATTTCCGGTGGATTTGTGGAAGTAGCTAAAAACAAACTCACTTTATTAGCTGAATCTGTTATTAAAGAATAAATAATCTTGTTCTTCTTGAAATTATAAAGCTGGTTTTCGAAAGAGAATCGGCTTTTTTATTGTACCTATATTTAATGTATTATTTCGGATAAAAAAATACTTCGGATGAATAATAGATTATTAGTTCTAGCCACTGTTGTTGCTTCATTAGGTGGTTTACTTTTTGGGTACGATACAGGTGTCATAAACGGCTCTCAATTTTACTTTTCTAAATTTTTTGAACTTTCAACTTTTATGAAAGGATGGGCGGTAAGCAGTGCTTTGGTGGGTTGCTTTGTGGGAGCTATAATCGCCGGCTTCTTAAGTAATTATTTAGGAAGGAAAACGACTTTAATTTTATCAGCCGTTCTTTTTACTCTATCAGCTTGGGGATCGGGATTACCATCTTTTTTTCCCCAATCTATTGAAATCTTGATTTTTTTCAGAGTATTAGGGGGTTTAGGGATTGGTATAGCTTCAATGACTGCTCCAATGTATATAGCAGAAATCTCTCCTGCAGCGAGCAGAGGTAAAATGGTTACCTATTATCAGGTAGCAATAGTCACCGGTTTTTTTGTAGTATTCTTGGCTACCTATTTTATTGGAAGTTCGATGACTGAGATTGAAAACCTGGAATATGGATGGAGATATATGTTTTGGTCTGAACTTATTCCATGCATTCTGTTTTTAGGTTTGTTGTTTTTTGTACCAAGAAGCCCAAGATGGCTAGTGATAAAAAACAGAACAGATGAAGCTTTAGATATTCTAAAATCAATACATGGAGAACAATTAGCAAAAAAAGAATACGAAGAGATAAAACTTTCAATAGTAAACGACAATAAAAAGGAATTAAAATCAATATTAAGCAAGTCTGTTTTACCTGTTATTATCATTGGTAGTGTGTTATCAATCTTACAACAAACAACAGGGATAAATGCAGTTTTATATTATGGTGCTGATATCTTTGAAAAGGCTTTAGGATTTGGTCAGGAAGATATTTTAAAACAGCAAATACTGTTAGCCGGAATAAATTTCATATGTACATTTATTGCAATGTATTCTGTAGATAAGCTAGGTCGTAAACCACTTATTATTTATGGATCTTTAGGAATGTTAGCCGGGTTTTTACTACTTGGTATTACACTTATGAGCAATCAGGTTGGGATACTTTCTTTGATTGGTATTTTGATGTTTATTGGATCATTTTCTCTTTCTATGGGGCCGGTAACTTGGGTGTTGCTATCTGAAATATTCCCAAACAGTGTACGTAGTAAAGCGTTATCCATAGCAGTTGCAGCACAATGGGCCGCTAATTATGCTGTTTCTCAATCTTTTCCGGTAGTAGCGGAAAGCACTGTAAATACAGAAGGATTTTGGAATAATTCTTTGCCGTATTTCATTTTTTCAGGATTTATAATTCTATTGATCATTTTTACACTCAAATTTATTCCTGAAACCAAAGGCAAAAGCCTGGAAGAATTGGAAGAGATATGGGAAAATAAATATGCTTAAAGCTTGCTGAGAGAAAACAACAGAAATGAGTAGAGTAATATTTATTGTAATGATTAATTCTGTTTCCACTTGGTTTATATAAGCCCAACAACCGGATACAACTTTTACCAGTAGTGCTTTTATATATCCTGAGGAACCTGAGCTTATTCTGTCTTTTAAAAAAGGAGATATCAGCCTTGAACCGGAGATAGCATGGCGGTTTGCTGATTCTACAAAAACCATTGATCTGGAAAACTATGCACAAGGAGCTTTTATAAGTGATGGAAAAGGAAAAATAGCTGTTTTCGGTGAAGCTGCAATGTTCACAGCAAGGTATGTAACCAACGAAAACGGGACTTTTAAAGTGGGTTTTAATTCTCCGTTAGCTCCAAATAATCAGCAATTTGCTGTGATATTGATGAGGTACTTGGTGGATTAAATTACCACCCAATCCTGCCACGATTTTTATCAGTCCCCAATTCATCACGAACTTCTTTGGGATCTTCCGGCATTACAAAGCCGGGAGGAGGAGAAAAGGCGTCGTAACCCCAATATGCTTCAGGGTCATCAGTTACATAATTAATGAAAGTACCTACAATAGGAAGTGCTGTTCTGGCACCCTGACCTATACTGTAGCTTCCATCCTGAGGGAAACGAATCCGGCGATCCTCACCACCAACCCAGGCGCCCATTACAATATGTGGGGTCATTCCGATAAACCAGTTATCAGAAGCATCATTCGTAGTTCCTGTTTTGCCTGCAATATCCTGTCGAACGCCGTACACATTTCTTAAGCGCACACCTGTTCCGAAGTATCCCTCACCACCTCTGATCACGCCACGCAACATATCAACCATCATATACGCTGTTTCAGGACTGATCACTTCTTTGCGGTATTCAGGGAAATATTCCTGTAGTACATTCCCTTCTTTATCTTCAATTCTGGTGATTGCAATGGGTTCAATATGAACTCCATTGTTTGCAAAAGTTGTGTAAGCGGAAGTCATTTCCAGTAAAGAAGCTTCTGCGGTTCCTAAAGCAATGGAAGGGTAGGCGGGAGTGTTACTCATATCCACACCTAAATTAGAAGCCATTGCTTTGATCTTTCTGGCAGCAGCATCCAGCTCCCATAATTTATTAGTTCCGGGATAGCCGGCTAGTTCCGGCAGCAGACGAACGGTTACATTATTCATACTTCTTGCCAAAGCTTCTCTCAAAGGCACTTCATTCGGTCCACTGGCAATTTCCGAATCCTTAGGATTCCAAACTTTACCGTTTCTGTCGCGAAATGAAATTGGGAATTTCGAGAACTTGTGATATGGTTTAAACCCGTTATCAATAGCTACGGAATACACAAAAGGCTTAAAGGTAGAACCTACTTGCCTTCTGGATTGATACACATGATCAAACTGGACGTTGCCGTAATTTGAACCACCAACCCAGGCCAGAATATTACCGTTAGAAGGCTCAATAGCCACAAAACTGGCTTCTAATCTTGTACGGGCTTTAAGTACTGAATCAACAAAAGCTTCATCGGCTTTAAGGCTGTCCAAAACTACTTTTCGGATTTTGGTATTATAGGTTTGATAGCCGTTTTTATATCGATCGGTCTCTTCCAGAAAGCTGTCTTTAAAAGTCGGAAATTCATCCCAGAGCTGATCCATGTATTCATCACTTCCGGGAGTAGTCCATTCGTATTCAAATATTTTTTGAAGGGAATCGAGTTTAGTACTTAGCGCTCTTTCCGCATGTTTTTGAAGTCTGGAATCTATAGTAGTGTATATAACCAACCCATCTTTGTAAATATCATATCCGTTTTCTTCAGCCCAACCGGAAATTTTTTGACGAACATACTCACCGAAATATCTGCTCACTCTGCCTGCTTTTGATGGAGGTTGGTAGTCAAGAGTAATGGGTTCTTGTTTAAGCTGATTGTAATAGGTGGAGTCAATAAACCCTTGATTGTTCATCAGGTAAAGAACAATATTTCTTCTCCTTTGAGACCTTTCGGGATAGATTCGAGGGTTGTACGCATAAACCGCATTTACTGAACCAACTAAAACTGCAGATTCAGAAAGTGTTAATTCTTTGGCGGGCTTGTTGTAATGAGTTCTGGCCGCTGCTTCAATTCCAAAGGCGCTGTTACTGTACTCAACTGTATTGAGATACATCTCTATGATCTCCCGCTTGGTATAGTTTTGCTCGATCTGAACAGCGGTTATCATTTCCCTGAATTTTCTGGAAATGGAAAATTTTAATCCAATTTCTTTATAAAGATTACGGGCAAGCTGTTGGCTAAGCGTTGACCCACCTTCCACACGACCGCGCATTAAATTAAAAGGAATTGCCAAAGTTCTCACCATATCAATTCCCCAATGGCTATAAAAGCGGTGATCTTCTGTAGCTACCAGTGCATTTATAACATGTGGTGAAATTTGATCATAAGGAACCCAAGTTCTGTTTTCCGTAAAATATTTATCTAAAACAACACCGTCTCTGCTTCGTACTTCGGTAGCAATGGCAGTGTCAGGGTTTTCCAGCTTTTCGAGAGGGGGAAGTCCCTGAAAAAGAAATATAACGTAACCAATTACTGCAACTAAAAGTGTACCAACGACCGCCCCGGCCCAGGTAAGAATTTTTTTTCTGAGGTTGTCAGATTCGAAACCGTACTTAGAAGAAGATTCAGGCGTTTTATTTTCTTTGGCTTTTCGCTCAGCCAGTACTTCTTTGCGGTATTCAGGATCGTTAAAATACCGTTGGTGATCAATAGGTTCTTTTTTATCGCTCATTCTACAACACTTGATTCAGTGAAAGGTACAAATTCTTTATCAGAAGCACTCCATCTAACGAGTTGATAAGCTCCATTGTTGTAAAGAGCTACCGTTTTATGATAGAAAAAGGTTCCAAGGTTTATATACGTTCCGGCTTTAAATGTTTCCATTCGGGGAATATGATCATGCCCCATTATTATAAAGTCTATATCCTTTTCTTTGAGTACGCGCTTTGCATGTTTATCCAAAGGAATGGGAGTTCTGTTATCCTTCATTTTAGAAAAGCCTGAGAATTTTTTCATAACGGGAATTCCCAGTTCAGGAGGCAGAAATGCCTGAAACATTTTTACAAAATATTTACTTCTTAACACTCCATGAAAAAAGGGGCGTAGCAAGTCATCACTTTTTCCAAACCTTCCATCGCCATGCATTAATAAGGTATTAAAACCATTTTGCTTGATAATGCGGTAATTGCATTCCACGTCAAATCCCAGATCTTCGAAATGGCCGTACGTCCAGTTATCATGGTTTCCTGTGATATAGGTGGTGGGTTCACATTGTGTGTTATGCTTTTGGAAGGCTTGCAATACCTTTTGCCCAACAGTTGGGATGAATTTTTTTTTCGGATACTCCATCCAGTAATCAAAGAGGTCGCCAAGAATATAGATCTTGATCTTTTGTTCACAACAATGATTGATAAGCGCGATGAGTTCGTCTTCAATTTGTTTCTCAGTAATTGCATCAAAAGCTCCGAGATGAACATCAGAAATAAATAAACTGGTTTGTTCAGCCATTTACATTATTTCTTACGGGTAATTACATAGTGAATCAGGTCAACAAAATCTTGTCTGGCTTGTGACTCAGGAATTTTTTCTAATCCTTCTATCGCTTTGTTAGCATATTCATACATACTCTGTTTTGCATAATCCATACCACCTTTATCATGAACAAAGTCTACGATCTCATCAATATTCTTCGTAGTCTTTTTTCTTTTCTTCATTAACGCCCGGATATGTGCCGATTCTTTTTTGGAGCTGTGTTCCAATGCCTTTATTAAAGGTAGAGTTACTTTACGTTCCTGAATATCGTTTCGTTTGGGTTTGCCGATATCATACATGCCATAATCAAAAAGGTCGTCCCTGATTTGAAAAGCAATTCCGATACTCATCCCGATGTCTGCCATTAATTCGTGCTGCTCTATATCATTGGTAGCAGATACTGCTCCGCACTCACAGCAGGTAGAGATAAGGCTGGCCGTTTTTTCTGAGATGATCTGGAAGTATCGCTCTTCAGTCATATTAAATAACCCGGCAGTTTTAAGTTGACGAAGTTCCCCTTCGCTCATTTTTTGAACTGCTTTGGATTGTACTTCCAGTAACTTGTACTCTTTGTTTTCAAGTGAAACTAATAGTCCTCTTGAGAGAAGAAAATCTCCAAGTAATACTCCCGCTTTATTTTTCCAGATCTTATTGATGCTCACAAATCCACGTCTGGAGTTAGCTTCATCCACAACATCATCATGAATAAGGGTAGCAGTGTGTAACAATTCGATCATTGTAGCTGCAATATGGCTTCTCTTGGAAATTCCATCGAATAAATTTGCAGTCATAAAAACAAGAGTAGGGCGGAGTTCCTTCCCTTTTTGTTTGTGCAGATATCTAAGAATTTGATCCAGTAGAAACACATCCGTTTTAACGGTATCTTTAAAAAAAGATCTGAATTCAGATAAATGTTCTGAAACAGGAGCGGTAATTTCTTTTAAAGATTTACGAACCACAGAATTTTTTTCAATTCTGGCAAGGGAAACGTTATCAGCCATCAAATATGTTTAAATTTTCTTAAACTTGAACAGCTCGAAATTTAGTTAATATATACGACAAATATTTAGGACTAATCACACACACTCACTTAAAAGAAAATTATGATTAAGAAGTTAGCCGGGCTTGAAACCATTGGGGTTTTAACAAGCGGAGGAGATTCACCCGGAATGAATGCTGCTGTACGTGCTGTAGTAAGGGTTGCAGCAAAATATGAGTTAAAAGTTTTTGGAATCAGACATGGATATCATGGATTAATTCACAATGAAGTGAAGCCCATGAAAAATAATTCTGTTTCAAATATTATCCAAAGAGGAGGTACTATTCTTAAATCTGCGCGCTCTCAGGAATTCAGAACAGAAGAAGGAAGGACCAAGGCTGCAGAAACGATTAAGAAATATAATATAGATGCGCTTGTAGTTATTGGCGGAGACGGGACTTTTACAGGAGCAAATATTTTCAGTAAAGAGCATGGAATAAAAGTAATTGGTATTCCTGCTACTATAGACAATGACATTATCGGAACCGATGAAACTATTGGATATGATACCGCATTAAATACGGCACTTGATGCTGTAGATAAGATCAGGGATACGGCTGATGCTCATGAACGAATGTTCCTGGTGGAGGTTATGGGTAGAGATGCCGGTTTCATTGCGCTCGAAACCAGTATAGCCGGAGGAGCTGAACTGGCTTTACTACCGGAAGAGTTGATGGATATCGAAGATGTAAAGTCCCAGCTTAAAAATATGCTTAAGAATCAGGTTAGAAGTAGTCTGATTGTTGTAGCAGAAGGAGATGAATCAGGAGGAGCTATTCAATTAGCAGAGCAGATTCGTGATGATTTCAAAAAATATGATATGCGTGTCTGCATTTTAGGACATATTCAAAGAGGTGGTTCTCCGACAGCCCGGGATCGGGTTTTGGCAAGCAGGTTGGGAGCCGCCGCAATTAAAACACTGATGGAAGGACATAGCGGTGTGATGGTTGGGATCGTTAATGGTGATATTAAAATTACTCCAATTAAAGTTGCTGTCGACAGAAAAAAAGATCTTGATCACTCACTTATAGAACTAGCCAAACTACTTAGATAATGATTTCAATTAATACCGATATTGCTAAAGAATTTATTTCTGAAGAAGCATACAATGAATCACTTGTAAAGTGCGAAGAAGCGCTTATTCAGCTTAAAGAAAAATCAGGTGAAGGATCCGAGTGGTTAGGGTGGAGAGATCTGTTAAAATCACCAAACGATGCTTTATTAGAAAAGGTAAGTTCTTTAGGTAAAGACATCCGTAATAATGCTGATGTTTTTATAGTCTGTGGAATAGGAGGTTCTTATTTAGGTGCGAAAGCGGTTATTGATGCGCTTTCTCCTCATTTTAATAAAAAGGGACCGGAAATACTTTTTGCGGGTCACCATATGGGAGGAAAATACCTTAAGCAGCTTTTAGCTTATATAAAAGCTCCAAAACAGGATGGAACTCCGAAAAGTGTGTATGTAAATGTAATCTCAAAATCAGGTTCTACCTTAGAAACAGCACTTTCATTCAGAATGATCCGTGAAGTTATGGATGAACTGTATGAAGAGAAATCGGCTGATCGGATTATTTGCACCACCAGTAGTGAAGGTGGAGTTCTGAACGGACTAATTGAAGAAAAAGGGTACAGGAAATTTGTTATTCCGGAAGATGTAGGCGGTAGATTTTCGGTGTTAACACCTGTTGGGCTGATACCAATTGCAGTTGCCGGAATCGATATAAAAACACTTTTTTACGGAGCCGTATCCGCATTTAACAAGTATGAAGAGGACGCAACAGAAATAGTGAAGTACGCAGCTGTCCGCAGAGCTCTTCATGAAAAAGGAATTACCATTGATGTGTTTTCATGCTTTGAGCCTGAGTTACAATCTTTTGGTGGATGGATTCAGCAATTAATGGGAGAAAGTGAAGGCAAAGAGGGTAAAGGGATTTTTCCAACCGTTGCTTCTTTTTCTACTGATCTGCATAGTTTAGGACAGTTTATTCAGCAAGGTACCAGAAGCTTGATGGAAACTTTTATTGCTGTTGAAAAACCTATTTCAGATCTGAAAGTGAACTCATTGGAAGGGGATCATGATAGATTAAATTATCTGGCAGGAAAGTCTTTTCATGATATTAATACTAAAGCAAGGATCGGTACAACTGAAGCGCACAAAAATGGAGAGGTTCCGATTATAAATTTATCGTTGAGCTCTTTGAATGCAGAAGTAATTGGGGAACTAATTTACTTTTTTGAATTACTGACGGGGATATTTGTATATAGTTTGGGAGTTAACCCGTTTAACCAACCTGGGGTTGAAGATTACAAAAAAGCAATGTACCGTTTGCTTGGAAAAGATTAAAAGGAACTTATGAGCGAAACGAAAAAGAAAAAATCTAAATATATAGCAGTAGCCGGGAATATTGGTGCAGGAAAATCATCTCTCACCAGTTTGTTGTCAAAGCATTTCGGGTGGGAGGCTTTTTACGAGTCTGTAGATGATAATCCATATCTTGCAGATTTCTACGAAGACATGCGCAGATGGAGTTTTAATCTTCAGATCTATTTTCTGTCCAGCAGATTTAGACATCAGAAAGAGATGCTTGAAAATGATATAAGCCTGATTCAGGACAGAACCATTTATGAGGATGTGGAAATTTTTGCAAAAAACCTTCATGAAATGAGTTTGATGAGTGATCGAGATTTCACTAATTACGAAGCTTTATTTCATGAAATGAGCCATTACTTGCGTCCGCCCGACTTACTTATTTATCTGCGTGCTCAGGTTCCCACTCTGGTAAATCAAATTCAGCAGCGGGGAAGAGATTATGAGAACACTATCCGGATCGATTATCTTGAAAGGCTGAACAGGTTATATGAGGATTGGATTGATCGTTATCCGCATGAAAAGCTCATTATTGAAACCGATGACCTCGATTTTGTAAATAATAATGAAGATTTAGGATCCATAATTGAGCAGGTTGATAAACGACTATTTGGTCTTTTTAATTGATTGTAAGCGTGTAGGATAATCCTTATATTTACAAGCTGTAAAGGAGACATTCTATGTTGAAGTTTAAGATCTTTGAAATACCTGAAGGACAAAGCCAAAGAACCATCGAATTAGAAAGCGATGATCTTGAGATTGAGGAAGTTCCGTTTGAAGGAGCTGTACTCGATATCAACTTCTATCGCACACTTCAGTTTATCCAGGTTAAATTTGGATTAAAAGCTGATATAAAACTTATTTGTGACCGGTCTTTAGATGAATTTGATCATCAGATTGAAACCAATTATGAAGTTTTATTTAAAGCAGAAGAAGTAGAAGAATCGGCGGATGAAAAAGGCTCCATCAGGAACATTGATATTCATTCTAAACAAATAGACTTAGAGCAGGATGTGTTGGATAGCATATTGCTCAATCTCCCGGTAAAAAAATTACATCCCCGTTTTTTGGATGATGAAGGAAACCCTAAAGAGTATGTACACCAACAATTTGGTGACGATTCTGATGAAGAGGAAGAAAGCATCGACCCAAGATGGGAAGCATTAAAAGAATTAAAGAAATAATTAAGTAAATAAATGGCACATCCAAAGCGAAAAACCTCGAATGCACGAAAGAACAAACGACGTGCACACCACGCAATTTCTGATGTTACCTTAGCGAAATGTTCAAACTGCGGCGAACTCCACAGATATCACCATGCTTGCACTGAATGTGGGCACTACAGAGGTCGTCAGGTTACAAAAGCAGCCGCTAACTAAATAAAACATTATGATTGTTGCAGTAGATGCAGCCGGTGGAGATCATTACCCAAAGGCTCCTGTTGAAGGAGCTTTATTAGCAGTACAGGAAGACGAAAGTTTAACTGTTCTTCTTTTAGGGCCTGAGGATTTGATAAAAAAAGAGCTGGAAGGAAAAGAATACGATAAGAAACGTGTTCTTATTCAGGACGCTCCTCAGATCATCGGAATGGAAGAGTCTCCCGCTACAGCAGTAAAAGGTAAGCAACAATCGTCTATTGTAATCGGAATGGGATTACACAAAGCGGGTAAATGCGATGCATTTGTAAG
This sequence comes from Balneola sp., assembly GCA_017643645.1. Taxonomy (GTDB): domain Bacteria; phylum Bacteroidota; class Rhodothermia; order Balneolales; family Balneolaceae; genus Balneola. Next base: position 89,758 of record JAEPNB010000004.1, on the reverse strand, counting down.
CGCGGGGAATACCGGAGCTTTACTTGCAGCATCTACCTTTATTTTGGGCAAATTGAAAGGGATTCTTCGCCCTACAATTGGTGCTTATTACCCAACGGTAAAAGGATTCCGCCTTTTATTAGATGCCGGTGCAAATTTGGAAATAAAACCTGAAGTAGCTCTTCAATTTGCAAAAATGGGGCAAGTATATTGTCGTAATATTATAGGAATTGAATCACCTACTGTTGGTCTTCTAAATGTTGGGGAAGAAGATGAAAAAGGAACGGAAGAGCTGAAAGCCATTCATAATCACATTAAGGATTTACCGGGTTTTATCGGCAACGTAGAAGGGAAAGATATTCTTTCAGGCAAAGCTGATGTATATTTAACTGATGGTTTAGTTGGAAATATTTTATTGAAATTCGGAGAATCTATTCCTGCAACCATTATGAAATTAGTGGAAAGAGCAGTTTCAAAACTGGATCTTGAAGTTGATGAAATAATTGCCGCTCAAAAGATTCTGAAAACAGCATTAGCTCCTTTTAATTATGAAAGAGTAGGTGGTGTTCCTTTTCTGGGTGTTAATGGTGTAAGTATAGTAGGTCACGGGGGTAGCTCACCTCTTGCAATTAAAAATATGATTAAAAGCGCAGTGTCTTGCATCGAAAATGATGTTAACGGCAAAATCGTATCATCACTAAACTGATTTAATCTTTTATGGACGTAAAACAAGCAAAGATCACTGCAGTCGGGCATTATTTACCTGAGTTCAGAATGACCAACTTTGAGCTGGAAAAGCTCATGGACACCAATGATGAGTGGATAAGAACAAGAACAGGCATCTCTGAAAGAAGAATTTTAAAAGATCCTGATAAAGCAACAGCATTTATGGGAGCTGAGGCAGCTAAAGAAGCACTTGAAAATGCTGGCGTTGATGCTTCTGAAATTGATCTGGTAATTTTAGCAACAGTTACTCCTGACTTTTTGTTTCCGGCAACTGCTTGCCTCGTTCAGAATATGATTGGTGCAACAAATGCTTTTGCGTTCGACCTTTCTGCAGCATGCTCAGGGTTTTTATATGCCGTGAGTACGGGTTCAATGTACATCGAATCAGGCAGAGCAAAAAAAGTATTGGTTATCGGTTCTGATAAAATGAGCTCAATACTTGATTACACCGACCGAACCACCAGCATCCTTTTTGGAGATGGTGCAGGAGCAGTATTGCTTGAAGAATCTAATGATGGAACCGGTTTGATCGATCAAATTCATCATACCGAAGGAGATACCAATTGCAGTTTATATCAACACGCCGGAGGAAGCAGAAACCCTGCAACTAAAGAGACTGTTGAAAACAGACAACATTATATCACTCAGGATGGTCGTGCAGTTTTCAAAAAAGCAACAATGGGGATGGCAGATGTTTCTCTTGAGATCATGAAGAAAAATAATCTGGAACCTGAAGATGTAGCGTGGCTGGTTCCACATCAGGCCAATTTGAGAATTATTGATGCAACTGCAAACAGAATGGGTTTATCTTCTGAGAAAGTGATGATAAACATCAATAAATACGGCAATACCACCGCCGGTACAATTCCTCTTTGTCTGTACGATTGGAAAGACAAACTGAACTACGGAGATAATCTGATTCTCGCTGCTTTTGGAGGAGGATTTACCTGGGGCGCTATTTATCTTAAATGGGGAATTAAATAATGAGTACAGCATATCTTTTTCCGGGACAAGGTTCTCAATTCGTTGGAATGGGTAAAGATCATAACGAGGCAAATTCTGACTTTGCCAAAATGGTTGAAGATGCCAACGAGATTTTAGGAATTGACCTGAAGTCTGTAATGTTTGAAGGTCCTGAAGAAAAATTAAAGCAAACTGAATTTACACAGCCTGCAATATTTCTTCATTCTGTTGCCTTATACAAAACATTAGATGCAACACCTGATATGGTTGCAGGCCATAGTCTTGGAGAGTTTTCAGCATTAGTTGCCTGTAACGCAGTAAGTTTTGAAGATGCACTGAAGATCGTTCGAAGACGTGGGGAGCTAATGCAGGCAGCAGGAGCATCCAATCCCGGAACAATGGCCGCTATTATTGGTATGGATGACGACAAAGTAGAACTTGTTTGCAAAAAAGCTGAGGAACAAACCGGAAAAGAAGTTGTGGCAGCTAATTATAATTGTCCCGGACAGTTAGTGATTTCAGGATATACAGAAGCTGTAAAAGCAGCGGTTGATATTGCTAAAGAAGATGGAGCAAGAATGGCTATGTTATTACCGGTGTCAGGAGCTTTCCACTCTTCATTAATGGAACCGGCTTTTGTAGGATTGAAGGAATCGCTGGAGAATTTGAAAATAAACACTCCATCATGCCCGATCTACAGCAACTTTACAGCAAAACCAACGTCTGATGTTGACGAAATAAGATCAAATTTACTGGATCAACTGATGAATCCCGTTCGCTGGACACAGACATTACAGAACATGATTGCCAATGGGGCTACCTCTTTTGTTGAAGTTGGACCGGGTAAAGTTTTACAGGGTTTGGTTAAAAGAACAGATAGAAAAGCAGAAATTTCAGGACATCAATAACAAAATAATTATGGGTTTATCTTTAGAAGGAAAAAGCTGTTTAGTAACAGGAGGAAGTCGCGGAATCGGAAGATCGATTGCAATCAGACTCGCAGAATTTGGTGCTGACGTAGCCATTACTTACGCTCGTTCAGCTGATGCTGCCAATGAAGTTGTTAAAGAGATTGAAGCTTTAGGACAAAAAGGCTTAGCTTTTCAGGCTGATGCTGTGGACTATACGCAGGCTGAAGGTGTTATTAAGGCTATAACTGAAGAATTCGGTAAGATTGATGTACTTGTTAACAATGCGGGTATTACAAAAGATAATTTGATACTCAGAATGAGTGAAGAACAGTGGGATGATGTGATCACCACAAATTTGAAGAGCGTATTTAACTACTCTAAAGCTTCAGCCAGACCAATGATGAAGAATAGAGGCGGTTCAATCATTAATATCAGTTCGGTGGTTGGAATTTCAGGAAACGGTGGCCAAACCAACTATTCTGCTTCAAAAGCAGGTATTATTGGCTTTACAAAGTCTTATGCTAAAGAACTTGCATCTCGAAATATAAGAGCGAACGTAATTGCTCCGGGATACATTCTAACCGATATGACTGATCAATTGGATGAAAAAGTTTTAGAAGGAATTAAGGCTGAAACCCCTCTTGGAAGAGCAGGAGAAGCCACTGAAGTTGCTGATGCAGTTGTATTTTTAGCATCAGATATGAGTGCTTATATTACCGGCGAAACTATCCGTGTGGATGGCGGAATGGCAATGTAGCTTATTGCTAGTGCTTGAATGAATTTTTATGTTTAATTTATTATAGTAAAACTTAACTACTAAATAACCTTAAAGGACACAATATGTCACAAGATGTAGAATCAAAAGTAAAAGACATTATCATCGATAAACTTGGTGTTGATGAATCAGAAGTTGTTTCAGATGCAAACTTCACAAATGATCTTGGAGCTGACTCACTAGATACTGTTGAGTTAATTATGGAATTCGAAAAAGAATTCGATCTCAGTATTCCTGATGAAGATGCTGAAAACATTGCAACAGTTGGTGATGCAGTAAGCTACCTTTCGGGTAAACTATCTTAAAAAACTTTATTTAATTTATGACAACACGTAGAGTCGTTGTAACAGGAATTGGCGCTCTTACCCCAATTGGTAAGAGTGCTCCTGATTTCTGGAATGGGTTGATCTCAGGTAAAAGTGGTGCAAGAACTATTGAGCACTTTGATACTGAAGGATTTCCAACAAAATTTGCTGCAACAATACCAGAGTACGAATCTTCCGACTATTTCGATAGAAAAGAAGCGCGCAGGCTGGATAATGTTGCCCAATATGCATTGGTAGCTTCTGAAGAGGCTATTAAAGACAGTAGTATCGATCTTGAATCAATTGATAAAGATCGGGTTGCTGTTATTGTAGGAACCGGAATTGGTGGTATGAAGACATTCTACGATCAATCAATTGAGTTCCACAATAGAGGTGCACGTGGTGTATCTCCCTTTTTTATTCCAATGCTTATTCCGGATTTAGTTCCGGGACAGATCTCTATTAAGTACGGGTTCAGGGGACCAAACTACAGTGTTGTCTCTGCGTGTGCTACCGGATCTAACAATATTGGTGCGGCATATGATGCAATTCGGTATGGACAGTCAGATATGGCAGTAACAGGTGGTTCTGAAGCCCCGGTTACACAGATTGGTATTTCAGGATTTAATTCTATGAAAGCTATGTCTACCAGAAATGATGATCCTGCCACTGCTTCCAGACCATTCGATGTTAACCGCGATGGTTTTGTACTGGGGGAAGGAGCCGGAATTTTCTTTCTGGAAGAATATGAAATGGCCAAAAAACGTGGAGCCAGAATATATGGCGAGATCGTAGGTTACGGATATTCTGCTGATGCATATCATATTACTGCTCCGGATCCTGATGGTGGTGGAGTTCAGTTAGCTATGAATAACGCGCTGGAAGCTGCTGGAATTAAGCCGGAAGATGTCGATCATATTAACATGCACGGAACTTCAACTCCTCTTGGTGATATCGCTGAAACAAATTCTATTAAGAAAGTTTTCGGTGATCATGCTAAAAAGATCAACTTGAATTCCACTAAGTCTATGACCGGACACACTTTAGGTGCGGCTGGAGCTATCGAATCAGTTGCTTCCTTGCTTGCTATCTATCACAGTTTGGTTCCGCCAACAATTAATTTGATTGATCAGGATCCTAAATGTGATCTTAATTATACTGCAAATGAAGCTGTTGCCAGAGATGTAAAGTATGCAGTTAACAATGCTTTCGGGTTTGGTGGACATAACACTTCGTTAGTATTCAAAAAATTTGAAGAATAATAGTTTATGCCAACCTGGTTAAGGTCTTTATTTAAGAAAAAAGATCTATCAAAAGATCAGGTTAAAAACGAACGGTTATTACAATTGGAAAGGATCATTGGTTTTGAAATCGATGATCCTTCTCTTTTTTTGAAAGCACTTCGACACCGGTCTACACTTGCCAACGACCAATATTCAACCCACGATTCCTACGAAAGGTTGGAATTTCTTGGTGATGCAGTCCTTGATTTAATTGCTGCAGAAGTTCTCTTTGAAAAATTTCCCACTGCTAATGAAGGGTTTTTAACCAAAAGCAGAGCAAAGCTTGTGAAAGGAGAGACCTTAGCTAAATTTTCAATAAAGTTGGGAATCGAAGATCTACTTGAACTGGGAGAGAGGTCAGATCAGGTAAGTATTTCAAAGAGCATTTTAGCAGATGTTTTTGAATCTATCATAGCAGCAGTTTATATAACAAAAGGATATGCGTATGCTTTCAAGTTTGTTTCCGAAGTATTTGAGAAACAGGTAGATTTCAAAAAACTGGTAAATCAGGTAGATAATTTTAAAAGTGCACTTCTGGAGTTTACTCAAGCCGAAAAAATGAGTTTGCCAAGTTATAAAGTAGTATCGGAATCCGGACCTGGTCATGATAAAATATTTGAGATCAAGGTTTTAGTTGATAACAAAGAACTGGGTACCGGGCAGGGAAGAAGTAAAAAAAGTGCGGAGCAGGAAGCTGCAAAAATTGCTCTTAAAACTTTGGGTGTTCGGTAGGTTCTAACCGAAAGTCAAATACTTGATCATCCTTGTAGAAATTAGATAATTCACTACGGTTTCAGAAAAAGCTTCCAACTACACCGACCTTTAGAATTATTGGCGAGCCAAGAACGTAATGAAATCGACGGCTCCGAAGGAGCAATCATTACATTCAGGCTGATTTGTGAATATGCATCATACGTACGTAGACCTTTTGTAATGATTAGTCGATGTAATGGAGTTCGCGCCAATAATTCTTGTCGGGAGTTTTTGGTACTTTTGTCGGTACAAAAGTACAGAGAGCAAAGGAACTACTTCGTAGCCGGGAAGGTTCGGTTCCGACGCAGAGCATCGGAACCAGATTAAAATTGTCAGGATTATAAGTGCGATAATTTTTTGTATGTGAATTATCTGACATCTACAGAGACGCTCATTTTTTTAATACGAACAAACACCCTACAATAAAAGTAAGCTTGAATAAAAATCACCAACAAATCATCAATATCTAAACTTGTTTTTTGGTCGATTTAATACGATTCTTAGCCTGCTGAAAGAATCATTTTTTAAGTCCTCTGACTATGCTTGTGCAGCTCATAAAACCGGAATTCGAAGAACTTATCCAGGCAAAAGACTGGGTGGCTCTCAAAGACGTTCTGGCTGATGTTCCGGCAGCTGATATAGCCGACCTTTTGGTAGAACTTGAAGGGGATGTAGCGGTAGTTATTTTCAGACTCCTCAAAAAGCCTTTGGCAGCAGACGTTTTTTCTGCGCTCCCATCAGGTAAAGGAGTAGAGTTACTTGAACTCTTTAACCGCCAACAGTTGAGCGATGTAATGGTAAATCTGGAGCCTGATGAGCAAGTGTCTCTGATGGAAGAATTGCCGGGTCATCTTACTCAACGTGTGATGAACTCGATGAATCTGGAAGACCAGAAGCAAGTCAAGAAGTTGCTCGGTTATCCGGAGGAGAGTGTTGGACGTTTGATGACACCAAGATACGTTCGTGTAAAGACAGACTGGACCATTGAGCGGAGCATGAAACACATCCGTAAATATGCAGAAGTAGCAGAGACCTTAAACCGTATTTATGTAGTTGATGACAAGGAATATCTGATCGATGATTTACGGTTAACAGAATTGATACTTGCCGACCCTGAAGAGACTATCGAAACATTGATGGACAGATCATTCGAAACCTTAATGGCTTATGAAGATCAGGAAGAAGCGGTAAAAATGTTCGCAAAGTATGACAGAGCGGCTCTTCCGGTTGTTGATACGGATGGGATTTTGGTTGGTATTGTTACTGTAGATGACGTGATCGATGTTGCTGAGGAAGAAGCAACCGAGGATATGCAGAAAATGGCGGGTATGGACGCACTGGATGATTACTATTCTCAGACTAGTGTTGGTAAACTTGTGAAGAAAAGAATCACTTGGTTGATCGTTCTTTTTGTCGGGCAGATTTTGACAGCACTAACCATGAGTGGCTATGAAGAAGTGCTCCAAAAAATTGTGTTGCTATCTTACTTTGTGCCATTATTAATCGCAAGTGGTGGGAATTCCGGTTCACAGGCTGCAACACTGATCATTCGTGCACTGGCAACGGACGATATTAAATCAGACGGGTGGAAAATGGTTCTTAAAAAAGAAGGAAGTTCAGGCCTGATGTTAGGCACTATACTTGGAGTTTTAGGGTTTGCTACTTTGATCGTCTGGGGTTTAATTGATGGCGATCCGATGAATATGGAACTGGTTCTTAAGGCCAGTGTTGTTGCATCCAGTTTATTACTCATCGTTGTATTTGGAAATGTGATAGGAGCGATGCTTCCTTTTATATTATCTAAAGTCGGACTCGATCCGGCTGTTTCATCAGCACCTTTTGTTGCAACAATAGTGGATGTAAGCGGAATCATTATTTATTTTAGCATTGCTGTATTTTTACTCAGTGGAATTTTACTCTAATCGTTATATCAATCAATGAAAGCATATCTGGATCTTGTAAAAAACGTTCTTGAAAACGGCGTACGAAAAGAAAACAGAACAGGTACCGATACCATATCAAATTTTGCGGAATTCTATAAAGTAGATCTCTCAGAAGGATTTCCTTTATTGACTACTAAAAAAGTATTTTTCCGCTCTGTTATTCTGGAATTGCTTTGGTATTTACGCGGAGAAGATCACATTCGTTGGCTACGCGATGAAAACGATTGCCATATCTGGGATGCATGGGCAGATGAAGACGGGCACGTTGGTCCGATATACCCTGTGCTTTGGAGACGATTCCCTTATCTGGAAAAAGAAAATGTAAATCTGGAAGGAACCGGAGGTGCTGTTGAAAGTGAAACATGGGTTCGTAAAGAATTTGATCAGGTTCAACGTGCTATCGATATGCTCAAAACTAATCCGAACAGCCGAAGAATTGTGGTAAGTACCTGGCATCCGGGTTTGTTGGGAGAAATGGCACTTCCCCCGTGTCATATCATGTATATTTTTAATGTGAGTAATGGAAAACTGAACTGCCACCTTACTCAACGTTCGGGTGACATTGCTTTGGGAATTCCATTTAATCTGGCTTGTTACTCAGCTTTAACGATGGCAATAGCTCAGGAAGTTGGTTTAGAACCCGGTACATTCGCTCATACTATTGTGGACGCTCACATCTACGTAAATCATGTGGATGGTCTGAAAGAACAGCTTAAAAGAGAACCTCGTGAATTGCCAACTTTGGAAATTGCCAAAAAACCGGTTGACGAGCTGACTTTTGATGATTTTAAACTTCATAACTACGACCCTGATCCTGTGATCAAATTTGAGGTTGCAGTATGACTTTGACCATTGTTGTAGCCCATGACCCAAATTTGGTAATTGGGAAAGAAGGTGGACTACCATGGCGCTATCCTGAAGACCTGAAGCACTTCAAACAAACCACCTTGGGCGGAACAATGATCATGGGAAGAGGCGTGTTTGAAGAACTGAATGAGATCCCACTTCCCGGTAGAAAAAACATCGTTCTGTCCAGAACCAAAACCTACGATAATGTTGATACATATACTTCCTTGCAAATTGCACTGGATGAATTGGATGAAGAAGAAATATTCATCATAGGTGGTGGAGTCTTATACAGAGATGCGCTACCTATGGCCGATAAAATGATCGTAACACAGGTAAATAAAGAATACGATGGGGATACTTACTTTCCTGAATATCGTGATGATATCGGCAAAACCTGGATCGAAACCGATCGCCGTGAAACCGATGACCTGACTTTTTTGGTTTATGAACGGTCTTAGTTATATAGTCCGCTCATTTTAGTAATCATGTAACAATCCGTAGTTTTAATCTCTACTCGGATAAAAGTAAATAAGAGATTTCCTGATCTTATTTCAAATTATCTGAAAAATGACCACCATGCTTTCCCTTGCTGAATTTTTCTTTATTGAATTCCTTTGACTTTCCTATGGGAATTGAAAGACTGCTCCAGTTTTTCCCTTTGATCATTCGACCTATATATGCAATTTGGCCAATGTGGCTTGAATAGTGCGCAAGCTGCCTGTTTACAGCTTGCATAATTGAATGTTCCTGATTTCGGATGTAAACTTTAATTTCAAAATTTTCTTCATTTATTAAGCTAAGTGCATTAAACAGGCATTCCCAACCTGCATTCCATTTTGAAAGTAGCTCTTCCTTTGTTTTAATAACCGGCTCAAATTCTAAGTCGCGATTTCTCCATTCTTTTTCTCCGTCAGAGGTTAAAAAGTCAGTCCAACGGGAAATCATATTACCACAAAGATGATTTACGATGATCCCTATAGAATTAGATTCTTCGTTGTATTGCCAAAAAAGATCATGTTCATCAAGTTGAGCAAAAGTCTTTTCGCCTGCAGTTTTATAATACTCTAACTCCTTTTTAATACTTTCAATATATTCTGATACCATATTTAACTCATAATTTTGATGCGACTGAATGAAGATTATTCCAAATTGAATAAATACTTGCTCAGAGTCAATCGTGAGTTCGAAGATCGATCGTTGGTTTTATGAATGATAAAAAAGACAGAACTAAAAGGACTAAAATTCCATGGCCTACCAGAGCGGCAATGAAGCAGGTCTATGAAATGAACCTTTGGGGAGGAGAGAACGACGAATTTTATTCAGGGGATGGCTCACATCTTTCTGAGTTAGTAGATCCGTATATCAATGTTGTAAAATCATTTTTGTCTTCTTTTGATAACTTACTAGCGGTTTGTGACTTGGGATGCGGAGATTTCAATGTGGGAAAAGAATTGGTACAGCACTCAAAGAAATACATCGCTGTAGATATTGTACCTGAATTGATCGATAGAAATAAGAATATGTTCAAAGCCGATCATTTGCAATTCCGGTGTTTGAATATCGCCAATGATGACCTACCTGCTGCTGATTGTGTAATACTAAGACAAGTTCTTCAGCACTTATCGAATGCAGAGGTAAAGAGAGTGGTTCAAAAATTGAAAGACTATAAATACGTTATTCTCACAGAACATATTCCAGAAGGAGATTTTGAACCAAACACAGATATCATCTCAGGACAGGGAATAAGGCTAAAAAAGAAAAGTGGTTTAAGAATATTGGAGTCCCCGTTCAATTTTAAAGTAAAAGAGAAGAAACAGTTACTATCAATTGCTTTAGATGACGGCCGAGGAATTATAGAAACCTGGCTTTATCGGGTTTATTAGCTTTCTGTTTGCTTCTTAGATAATTCTCTTAAATTCAGAACCTATTGCAGGTTTGAAATTCCTTTTGGTTTAGTGAAGTAGTTTAAAAAAACCTAAATCTGGAAAATTCCTCAATATTGAGTCTTGTCATTTCAAGTTGAACCAGTCCGGGCTGATGACAGAGAAATCTAAGTTCAACTCACAAGTCTATGATAAACTATTTATCCGCAAAAGTAGAAAGAAAAACCTTATCCATTATTGCAAAGGGTAGTTTGTCTTCCTGAGAATTGTAAGCTCCTCCTGTAAACACGGCAACCAAATCAAACTCCGGGAGAATCATAATGTATTGACCTCCATTTCCTGTGGCGGTTACTGAGTTTATGACTTTTCCATTTACGTTGAACGGAATATTCCACCAGAAATATCCATAATCCATTCCGGTTATCTTTGTTGCTGAGGAAGTGGATTCTCTAACCCAGTCTTCGGATACGATCTGTTCGTTATTCCATCTTCCATTATTCAGCATAAGTAATCCGATTTTGGCCAGATCTCTGGAAGTTATATACAATCTTTTGCCCGATGAAATGACTTTCTTTTTTGAAGTATGTCCCCAGCTTACATTTTCGATACCAAGTGGTTTAAAAAGATAAGCATTAGCAAAATCATCAATCTCCATTCCCGAAGATTGACTGATGATCTCCGCCACCAAAATCGCTCCCATCGAACAATAGGCAGACACTTTTCCCGGATCATTGATCATCGGCAGATCAAGAGTAAACTGTACCCAGTCTTTTTTGCGATATACTTTATCTTCCTGTCCTTCCGATTTTTTGTCCCAGTCATTACAATCCCAACCGCCGGTCATTGTCAATAAATGCTTGATAGTAATTTCTACTTTTCTGCTGTCTAAATTCTTTTTGGGGCTATGACTCTTTAAATACTTAGATATTGGATCATTAACACTTTCAATGAATCCCTTATCGATGGCAATTCCCAACAGAATGGAACGGATGCTCTTGGTCACAGATCGCATGTCGTGCTGTTTGTTTACCGAATGATCGTTAAAGTATTCCTCAATAATTAGCTGATCATTCTTAACCAATAAAGCACTGTGCAGTTTATTTCCTCCGGTTACTACCTGACTGAATAACCTGTAAATAAGTGTAGTGTCTACATCCAAAGCTCTCATATCAGCAGTATGCCATCCGTCTTCCAACTCAGCAGGAGGGGAATAGGTATAAATTGACTGACCGAAGCAAAGTGTAGTCATAAATAAAAAAGAAAATGATACCGCTAAAAGAAACTTCATAGCTGAGATTTGTTGAAAGGAATTTAAATCTTAAGAAGGAGAAGTAATAATTTTAGGAATTGGTATTAAAAAAGCTGCCATTTCCTTTTTTCTCATCTTGAACCTTTCTCCCAAAGTTATCAATCGTTAAAGATGCAGAACCCGGCTCTACTTCGCTTCGCTGTACAGCATGACATGACTTGATTGGTTCAAATGAACCGCCTTGAAAGACCTTATGTTTTAAACTTTCCAAAATGCCATAATATTCCACTGGGATCGTGAAGGAAAAATTCATTTCCCCAGTCATTATATACGATTTCAGACAATCGTACATTTTCATATTCATCAGTCAATGCTAAACCTTGTACCTGTTTTAATGTGGCATCTAAGTCACTTACTTCAAAGAAAATCATTGAATTATCGATCCAGTCTTTAACGTAAGCGTCTTGTAAATAAAACCCGAAATCGTCAATATGGAAATAAGACATTTTATCAGATATGATTATTTCTTCAAACCCAAGATCCCGATAAAACCTTCGTGAAACAGTGTAGCTTTTTGCCCCTATAAAAGGCCTGATCGACTTTCCTGTTATATTCATGGATAAATGTTGTGTAAATATTGCTGATATATTATACCACGAACTTATTCAGGATAATATTAAATAAAGTAATCCGGGATGGTTTGTGAATTCGGATCACACTCACTTTTCCGCCTTAAAGAATGAGGGCGAAATTTTCTTAGAATTATAAATCTAAGGTACTTAAAGTCCTTAACAGTGCATTCGATCTGAGGTCTAAATTGGTATTTCCAAAATTATAGTTTCTCAGAAGAATCACACCGTATTTACTATCCTTTTCAAATTCAAAATGAGCTGAATATCCGGGAGTTGAACCTCCGTGACCAACTGTATTAATTCCCTGATCAGAGTATAAATTAAATCCCAGGCTATAGTTGGCTCTTAGTCTTGTTGTCGGGGTTTGTGTTGATTGTAGTATTTCTAAACTCTCTTCATTCAATAGCTTGGTTTCTCCCATACAAGCTTTCATAAATTCAGCTAAATCTAAAACAGTAGAATATAGTCCGCCATTGGGAATTCGGTATCCTCGTCCATTATGTTCATCTGAAGGTAGCTGAAAGTTTAACTCAGCTGTTGGTCCACCCGCCATGCCTTCCGCAAGTTTTTGCTTTTTCTCTTCAGGTATAACAAAAAAAGTATTCCTCATGTTTAAAGGAGAAAGAATTTGATCTTCAATCAGTTCTATATACGTTTTGTTTGTAGCTCTGGACATGGCTAATCCCAAAATGGCATATCCAATATTTGAGTATCTAAACCTCTCGCCCGGTTTTGATCTGAAAGAAGTTTGAGGAAGTGCATTAATCAGTTTTTCTTCCCATTCTGTAACGGAACCAAAATTAGACTCCCTGTTTCTTGTGTCGCGATCCAGACCTGATGTATGAGAAGCTAATTGCTTAAAAGTAATTGGAGAATATTTATCATAATCGTTCAAGGATTTTATCTCAGGTAAATATTTTTCAACAGGATCATTCATATTCAGAACACTATCCTGATGTAATTTTACTAAAAGGAATCCGGTAAATGACTTTGTTACAGATCCTATTCTATAAAGGGGTTCAGAATCTGAAACATCAGTTTTATTATGGTTCAGATAACCAAAAGCATCTGAGGAAAGAATTTTATCAGATTTTATAACCGCTACCGACATACTCCCATTTATGTTATCACTTTGGAGATCAGATTCTACTTGTGTAACGAAATCCTCAATAATGTTTTCGGGATTATTTTTCCGGGTTTCTCTACAACCAACCAGCTGGACAAACAATAGTACTGCAAATAGTTTTTTCATTCCTCATTTTTAAGTTGCGCCTACAATAAGGAATAATCGTATTAGAAAGCAGAATTATAAACGATTCAGATATAATTAAATAGGTCATCCTGAACTAGTTTCAGGATCTTTGTGGAGTTTAGATTCTATTTACTAGACCAAATATTTCCGCACAAGCGCGATGCTTACGCTGGATTGGGGCATAATTTTATCCACTATTGTGCACCGGTTACTTCTATTTCTAATTTCATTTCAGGTGAAACCAACTGATTTACACCAATTGCAGATTGTGTTGGACGTATATTCGCCTCTTTTATCCAATTGGAATACACATCATAATTCCCTAAAAAACCTTCCATATCCGTAGTGTAAAAAGTAATATGAATGATATTTTTTCTCGTCATTCCTGCTTGTTTCAGTAGACTGTCAATTGAATGAAGGATGAACTCCATCTGCTTTCGTTGGTCGTTGGGATGTTTAACACGTACTCCAAGATCAGCAGTACTATCCGCTATAAGAGAAGTTTGACCCGAAAATTTAATTAATTCACTAAAGTCTGATATAACTTCAGCTTGGTTCATATCGAATCCAGCTCCCCAGTCGTTGGCTGGGTTGATTGCTTGTCTTTTCATAATCTGATGTTTTATTCACATTAATCTTAACTAAGAAGGAATAAAATGAATAAAATCGAATTATTATCAAAGCAGAAAAATCATTTGATCCTGATCTACAATGAATAAAATAGAGCTAAATAAGGTCATTCTGAGCAAACCTGCGAAGAATCTGCACAACTGGTTTTTGATGAGATTTAAAAATCAGGTTTATCCTGTCCGCCAGCTGGCGGATCAGGATCTTTGTGGTGCTTAGATTCTATTTACCAGACCAAATATTTTCGCACAAGCGCGACGCTTGCACTAGATTGGTTGCAGCCATTTTTTTCAATTTAATTTCCACCATTTTGGTTTTTTCGATTTCTCCCAGCGTTTAAATCTTTTGTCCAGCAATGGCTTGAATTTCTCATAATTTTCCCAATTGTCTTGGATATGATAAAGTGTCGGTAAATCAGTCCCTAAAGTTTTCGAATAATCGTCTAAAAAATTTCCTTTCTCATAGTAATTGTAGGTGAATTCATTTCCTAATTCAGTCAAGTCATCGTCCATTAATACACCATCAAGATTACGTTCAAAAAATTCAGCTCCTGTCAATTCCTTTTTTTTGACTTTAGAAATTTCAGAATTCAAATAGTCATCTCCATTTGTATCGAAAAGTCCATTTTCAATAATCCAAGTCAAATAAAATCCGGTATGAACATAACCTTGGAAATTGTTTAATTCTTTCGGAAACTCTCCATCAAAATGCCATTTCGCTTTATCATAAACTCCATTAAAATCACTTGGTCTTTTTTGGGTTTTTATTTCAATATATTTTTTTTGAATAAATTCTTGTTTGAGTTTATTCAATTCATTGATTGCTTTTTCATTAGTTCCACAATGTTTAATAGAATCAGAAACGCCGCTTTCTCCTAATTTTCCAGATTGAATTTTCAACAGATGTTCATCAATTTCCATCTGAACAAAATCAATCGTTATTCTATTTTTCTTTTCTAAACGGATTCTCATTTCAAATTGGCTACCGTGTTCTTTTTTATTTCAATTCTGTTATTTCTTTAGCGAACCAAACATCTTCATATCCATTTTTGTCTACTAAAAATCTGAATCCAACATCAAGTCCGAAATATTTAATTAATTCAGGTCGGATTTGAAGCAAATGTTCCGCACACATTGGTTTGAAAAAATCATCAGATTCCGAATATTCTCCTGTCCAAATGTACCAACCTGTAGTGCCTTTTACCTTTGGATGCCTTAATCCGTGAATTGGGTCAGCATTTAAGTCAGAACCAATTCCAATTTTTAGCTTTTTGTTAATCGGATTCCATTTAGACTCATATTTTTCGCAAATCGCTTTTTGTCGTTCGATATGTGCGTTCCACAAATTGTAATCAGCTAATAAGTCCTCGTCAGTTTCCAATTGATGTTTCCAAAGTCTTACGTTTTGTTTAGTAATCGGAAAATTGATTTCTGGACTGTCCCATTGATAAATGATATCTGGTATTACATCATCGTCCCAATCAATATTTTCTTCGGTTATAAGATTCCACGCATAATTTTCAAAATCCTTTTCTTCAATTTCTCCATTCAGATATTGGTCGCATTTTGCGATTAAGTCCGAACGTGATATTTTGATTTCTTGATTCAATTCTGCGTTTTCTTAAATGGTGCACAACGGTCTCGGCTATGCGTAGTTGCGTGGGTTAGCGGTTAACTTTGCAAGTACACACCAAGCTTAAAAATCCGCGAGGATTTTCAGAAGCAGGCGAGAACAAGCAATTACTTATAGCCATTGTTGTAGCCAGTTTTTATTTTCAATTATCCAATTCCTTATCCGCTCAAGATTTTTTAAACCGTTATCTACAATTTCTAATTGTTCGTTAAAACCTTTTGTTCGGTCTATTTTTCCTGAAAAAACTCTAATTGAAAAACTTTTACTATGCTTTTCAAATTTAGCCCATTCAGGAAGCAGTTCTTTTATTTTAAATTCAACTTCTTCAGGAAAACCTCTAAAAGTTGCATCTGTATTTCCTTGTCCAAGTTTGTGATAAAACACAATGTTTTTTAATCTGTCATCATAAAGCATTGGCCAATCACTGTTGTGAGGAACAATGTCTGGCTTTTTCATTTTAAGACTTGGATAGTTTTTTACCTTAAATCGCCAATATGAATGCCAAAAATTTTGAACAGGAATAGAGTTTACAGGTTGATAACCTCGTCTTAATTTTTCAGTTGCGATTTGTAATAAATTACTCTTGAATAAATTTCTTTTGCTTCCAACAAATTCAAGTCTTTCGGCAATTATTTCGTAAGTCAAATAGTTTTCAAAGTCGCTTTGGTTTTCGCAGTAAAGTTTTGGTGCAATTAATACTGTAAAAGCGTTGTGGCACTTTTTATTTGTTAAATATTCCTCTGCTCGTTTTAGGTAGCGATTGAATTGTTCGTTTTGAAATGTAGCGTCTAATTTATTTTCTATAAGCACGAATATTTTCTTATCGCTCGAATTATATGAAAATAAAATGTCAGTTTCGCCAAGACCGAAATCTGAAATACTTCTCCAAGCTCCATTTACAGAAGTCAAATTTGGCAAGTCAAGTTCTCTTATAAACCATTCGCAAAATGAATTGTCAGTCGATAATTCTTCAAGTAAAATTAAATCGACATCTCTTTCTTGAATTGATTCAACAGGTAAAATGGTTTGTTCCATATTTCGTTTCTCAAATTGGCTACAACATCGGCATAACACGCACTCTATTCACTTTATCCCAATTTCATGTTTAAGTTTTATTCATCTTATTCTTAAATAAGAAGGAGTAAGATTAATAAAACTCTATTATTATCAAAACATGGCTATCATTTTATTCTAATAAATAATGAACAAAATGGGACTAAATAAAGATGAAAGCTTTTAATCTTCTTCCCTCAATAAAAACCAAGTTCCGCTAGCTAGAAGAGCGCCAATAATTGGTGCAACTATATACATCCAAAGATGAGTTAGATTTCCGGATACGATGGCAGGGGCGATGGAGCGGGCAGGATTCATGGAAGCACCTGTGATCGGTCCGGCAAACATGGCTTCAAGTAAAACTACAAATCCTACAGCCAATCCGGTGAATTCAGTGACAGCTTTGTTTTGACTTACAAATAAGATCACCACCATCAAAAAGTAGGTAAGAATTATTTCCAGAATAAAGGTTTGGTGCCATTCTCCGGCCGGAAGGGTAGCGCCCAATCCTTCGTGCTCCTGAAACAGAAAAGCCAAGATCAGGGAAGCAAAAATGGCTCCGCCAACCTGAGCAATGATATATGGAGCGACCTGCTTTTCGTTAAAACGATCGGTGACTGCAAAAGCAATGGAAACCGCAGGATTGATATGCGCTCCGGAAATTTTACCAAATGCGTAGATCATCGCCGTAACGATCAATCCAAAGGTAATGGCTATTCCAACATGCGTTACCGTTCCTCCGGTTACATCATTGATCACAATTGCTCCGGTTCCACAAAAAACTAAAGCGAAAGTTCCGATGAATTCAGCAAAATATTTTCTCATTTCAACTCTACATTACTCATTACAAATAACATTTCTGTACCGATCTGTTTACAGCGCTCATCGTATTTTACATCCTGAAGATCGGTTCCGTCAAAGGCTTTGGGGTCTTCAAAAGGAAGAGCAAGCCTGAAATCTGTTCCGGGCACAAAAGGGCATCCTTGATCAGCTTCCGAACACACCATAATGGCAGCGAATTCTTTAGTCGGATTCGGAGCTTCATCAAACCGGGTTGAGAAAGCTTTATATGCTTCCATTTCAACTTTCCAGGAAATATTATAAACCGGGTTGGAGGCGTCGGTATCTTCGGCTTCTACCTTAAATCCGGCTCTTCGAACTGCGTTAACTGCATTTGGATGAAAAGCGGTGGCTTCGGTTCCACCTGAAAAAGTTTCGATCTCAGGAAGTCCGTAATGATCGGCTCCAACCGCTAACCACAACTGTCCCAAATGACTTCTTCTGGAATTATGAGTACAAATGATAATTGCTTTCGGAGTTTGGTTTGTATTCCATTTTTTGGAAAGATACTCACTAAAAGAACGCAGTTTGTCTTTTCGATCTTCCGGGATGGAATCAAAATTCTGTTCCAGTTCTTTGGCGTAGCTCAATAGCTCATCAAAAAGGGGAGATGTAGTTGTGGTCATTTTCAGATCATTAACGGATTAACAGCAACCACTTCCGGGAGCACAGCACTCAGCTGTTTGAAGCTCGGATAGTTTAACTTTTGGTTTGGAAGCAGGAACACCGCAATTTTCCTTAGCCAGACAATCAGTCGCTTTGGTAGTAAGCAGGAAATTAGTACCGTCAAAATCGAGTCCGTATTTGCCAATGGTTTCACCCTGATATTCTACTTCGATATCCAGATCAGGAAGTCCTAAGGTCTTTTCAGACAGCTCAATGATGTGCAACAGTTTTTCAGGATGGATGCGGTGATCGTAATCGTTGGCACTCCACAACTGAAAGTTGATCACTTCCTCATTTCTTAGTGTTCCGCCGCAATCGATGAAGTTCTTGGTGATCATTCCGACTTCGGTCACGTGAAAATGTCTTGGAACCAATTCACCGTTCGGTAATTGGAAGGCGATAGATTCCAGGTCGACAAGGGTTCGTTTAATTTGAGATAATTTCATGATTCTGTAGTGATGTGTTTAAAGTTAGCAGCAGTTTAAGTTCGTTCCGTTAATATCCTGATCCAGAAATTGAGTAATGATCGATTTCATCTCCGACCAGTTTTCTTTGTTTATGCAATAGCACACACTGGTTCCTTCAATATTTCCCTGAATAAGCCCTAGATTCTTCAGCTCTTTTAAGTGCTGAGAGATCGTAGGTTGAGCGAGACCAATTTCTTCAACTAAGTCACCGCAAATGCAGGAATCGGTAGAAAATAATTGTTGGAGTATGGCAACGCGGGCAGGATGAGCAAAGGCTTTTGCAAACACTGCGATCTTGTTTTGTTGCTCTGTAAAAATTTCGGTTTTGGTAAGTCCCATTACTTGTCTATTTGTTCATTGCAATATTACGATTAATAAAATTTTATTCCAACCTTTTTCTCTTAAAATTTTAGAATTCGAAAAAAACGTTAAGACAAAGAGCATTCTCTGATCATAAGCTGTATCTTTAAACAACCTCAGAATTTCAAACTAATTACTTTTATGATATCCCGATATTCCCGCAAAGAAATGGAAGACATTTGGACGGAAGAAAATCAATTTCAGGCCTGGTTGGAGGTTGAGCTTGCAGCGTGTTGGGCATGGGCAAAACTGGGAACCATCCCAATGGAAGATGTAGATAAATTGTATGAAAAAGCATCTTTCAAGTTAGATAGAATAAAAGAAATTGAAGCCAAAACCCGTCACGATGTGGTGGCTTTTACACGCGCGGTATCAGAAACGTTGGGTGAAGAAAAAAAATGGATCCACTACGGATTGACTTCCACGGATGTGGTAGACACAGCTTGGGGAGTTCGTCTAAAACAAGCGAATAAGTTGATCAAAGAAGATCTGGAGCGAATTATTTCAGTTCTGGGCGAAAAGGCAAAGGCTCATAAGTACACTGTGATGATGGGCAGAACGCACGGAATTCATGCGGAGCCAACGACTTTCGGATTGAAGTGCGCACTTTGGTATGCCGAAATGAAAAGAAACTTAGAGCGCTTCGAAAAAGCTGCTGCTGATGTTGAGTTTGGGAAACTGTCCGGCTCGGTAGGAACTTTTGCAAACATTCCTCCTGAAGTAGAACAGTACACCTGCGAGAAATTAGGATTAACTCCGGCTCCGATCTCAACCCAAACCTTACAGAGAGACAGACACGCTTACTATATATCTACTTTGGCATTGATCGGATCAACGATGGAAAAAATGGCGGTGGAAGTTCGTCATTTGCAACGCAGTGAAGTTCGTGAAGCAGAAGAAGCGTTCAGAAAAGGGCAGAAGGGTTCGTCATCTATGCCGCACAAAAGAAACCCGATCAGCTCTGAGAATATTACAGGTTGTGCCAGAGTACTTCGCGGTTATATGGTTACTGCTTTTGAAAACATCCCGCTGTGGCACGAACGTGATATTTCGCACTCATCTGCGGAGCGTATCATTCTTCCGGATGCAACTACATTACTGGATTATATGCTTTCACGTTTTGCGAATGTGATCGAGAATCTGGTGGTATTTGAAGAAAATATGGAAGCGAACATCTGGAAAACACAGGGACTTGTTTTTTCACAGCGTATTCTGAATAAACTGATCGACAAAGGCATCAACAGAGAAGAAGCGTACGATGCTGTTCAACCACTGGCGATGGAGTCGTGGGAAAATCAAAAGCTGTTCCGCCCATTGATAGACAACGACGAGTTTATTTCATCACAACTCAGCAAAGAAGAGATCGAAGATGCTTTTGACCTGAAACATCACACCAGAAATGTAGATGTTATTTTTGAAAGGGTGGGGTTGTAATAATCAAACAATAAGCACTTAAGCTAAGGCAGGGATCAAGCTGAGTTTTAAGATTTCTACTCAAAAAACCACTTACTTTTGGATTCAAAGAGTATTCCCAATATATCTATACTCATAAGCCCAAAAAGATTGGGATTGAAAAAATTACAGGATTAAAATTCATGTAAAGCCGTCGATAAGGTTAGTAAATTCATCAAGTAAATTTTTTATGGACAGCAAATTATCATTCTACAGTCTTATAAGTAAGTTAAAACGGCCAAAAGGATATACCGGGAAAATTTTCCTGATAGCGTTCATCGGAACACACATCCCGTTAATAGGTCTGTTCATTTACCTTACTATTTATTTTCCGGTTGAAGAAAGAGTTTCTATTCTGCTTGTAGTATTAGCTGCAACAGTGGTTGGAGCTTCCGTAACGCTGTATTTTATTTTTCGTTTACTTGCGCCCATTTTAATGACTAATAAAGCGGTCATTAAATATAATTCTGATAAAAAGATCCCGGCATTACCAAAGCATTTTGAAGATGAAGCGGGATTGCTAATGGCTAATACTCAAAAGTGTATAGAGGAACTTGATGATCTTTTAAAGTTGAAAAACCGTTTAATAGCTATGGTTTCTCATGATTCTAAAACTCCAATTGGATCTATAAAAATAGCAAATGAGTTGATCAGAGGTGAACTTCAGGGAGAAGATCCTGACTTGAAAGATATTTTCAAGTACATAGAGCTGATCGAGATCAGTGCTGATAGTCATGCAAGGTTTTTGGATAATATGCTTACTCTGGCCAGATTTGATGACGGAGAAATTCATGTAAATAAAAGAGAAGTAACTCCTGAAGATATTTTCAATAAGCTGGCAAAGAACCATAGAATCTATTTCGAAATGAAAGGGATTGAGTTTATTACAAACTCAGATCTTCCCAATGGTTCGAAACTCAATGTTGATGTAGAGAAGATGATCTCTGTTCTAAACAACTTAATCCAAAACGCCATCAAGTTTACTAAGCAGGACGGAAAGATCGAGGTCGATCTTAAGGAGAAAAAGGGCAAATATTTAATTACAGTCAAAGACAATGGAGTTGGAATAGCTGAAGCTCAAAAGGAAACTATTTTTAATGCATTTTCTGATTCATCTGAAGGAACAAAAAATGAAATTGGTTCAGGTTTAGGTCTTTGGATAGTAAAGGTATTTACGAACTTACATAATGGAGACATAGATTTTGAAAGCGAAGAAGGGAAGGGCACAACGTTTACGTTATCACTTCCAAAGTCTTAAATAATTAATTCACTTTTTTATAATCTGTTGAGCAAGCTCCCATCTTTTCACTTTTCCCATTACGGTTTTTGGTAATTTGTCTACCACTACCAGTTCTTTAGGGATTTTGAAATCAGTGAGTTCCGTAGAAAGCATGTTTTTCATTTCTTCAATATCCGGGGTCTTACCATTTAGCAAAGTTATAACAGCTGTAACTTTTTGTCCCCATTCTTCATCAGGAATTCCTATTACAACAGCCTCTTTTATCAGTGGTAAACGTTGAATAGCTTGTTCAACCTCAACAGGATTTACATTTTCTCCGCCGGTGATGATCAGATCTTCCCTTCTGGATTCTATAAAAAGCTGATCAAATCCATTTAGATGGCCATAATCTCCGGTTCTGAACCAACCATTTTTATCAAAAGCATCTTCATTCTCATCTGTTTCATAATAGCCGTCAAACACCTGAGGGCCTTTCAGCCAGATCATACCGGACTGATTTTTTCCTAATACTTTTCCTTTGTTGTCTCTTATTTGTAATTGGTTGGGAGGAAAGGGCTTGCCTACACTTTTAAGTGGAGTATACATGCCTGAAGGTGTAGTCATAGCATTGGCTACAATTTGTGCACATGTTTCGGTCATTCCATAACTGGAAACGATCGGAATTCCTCTTTCAACCGATCTTTTCAAAAGTTGTTGTGTAGTTGGTCCGCCACCCAGTAATATAGCTTTGAAATCTCTGTGGGTTTTAAATAACGGATTCTTTAAAAGTCTGGATAACATAGTTGGTACTAATGAAGCCGCTTGAAATCTTGGATTTTCGGAAAGAAATTCTGTTACCATCTCTTCATTAAATTGCCCCATTCTGTAAATAGCAGAGCCGTAGAGTAATGATCTGAATATTATGGAGATTCCACCAACATGGTTAAGTGGTAAACATAATAGCCAAAAGTGATTGGGTTCAGGCTGAAAGTTTTTTGCGGACGCTTTTGCTGCTGAAATCATCTGACGTCTTTTCAACGGAACGATCTTAGATTTGCCGGTAGTGCCGGAAGTCAGGAAATACCCAAATATGGAACTGTCTTTGATCTTGGATGGGTTAGGTAATTCCAGTTCTCTGATATCGAAAGTGAAAGCATTCAGAAAGAAGTTCTCATCCATATGAACTACATCTTCTCCGGAAAGTCTGTTCCGGTTTGCTGTATCACAAAAGATCAGAGAAGGACTTAATTCCTGAACTATACCCTCTAGTTCTTTTTGTGTAAGCTTAGGACTTAACGGAATGATAGGTATTCCAAGCTTCCAAGCAGCTGCAATAGAAAATATTAACAAATCAGAAGATTCAGATATAAAAGCGATCGGCCATTTTACAGAATCTGATTTTTGTTTGATGATATCAAGAAAAAACCCGGTAAATCTTTCCAGGTCGCTATAGGTATACATTCCATGTTCGGAAGTCAAAAAAACCTTTTGAGGTTCTGATTTTCCGAATTCAAACATATGTAATCTAGATTTAAACACTATTTATATAATCTCTTTCAAGTATTTATAATTCAAATCAATTCCAATACCCGGTTTTTGGGGAATAACATAAGAACCCGAATTTATCTCAGTTTCATCATTCAGATCGTGTGATAAAAGTGAACCCGTTGCTAATCCGTGCGCATATTTTTTTGCGCCCCAACCCAGTGCTAAAATTGCCGTAATTATCCTTCCTATTTTACTTTCTAACGATGTGGTAATCACCATGTCAATATAATGAGAGTTTGCCTGTTGCTTTGTTACGTAAATTTCCGAAAAACTACCGATCATCATTGGTTTTAAAACGAAAACATCAAACCCATTTTGCACTGATAGTACCTCAGCATCTTTTTTGTTCCGAATAGATTCATCTGCGGCTAATTTAATTGCTGTTTCCTTCTTAAGAAGGCTCAGGTGATGAACTTCTTTAGAGATTAAAGGCTCTTCACAGTATTCAATATTTAAAGACTCAAGTTGTAGGAGGTTTGAAACAGCTTCTTCAAAACTCCATGATCTGTTTGCATCAATTCTGATCCGAACGGAAGGATGTTCAGATCTTAGGGCCTTCAGAAGTTGAAATTCCTTTTCGAAGTTTCTGCCAACTTTAACCTTAAGAGTTTTAAAACCATCTTGAATCATCTTTGTTGCACTGTTCAACGATGATTTTACATCTGTTATACTTAATACAGCATTTGAAGGAATTTTTGATTTTTGCATCTCAGGAAATAAATACTCAGCTAGTGAAACACCTTTTCGTTTTGATAAATAATCATGATATAAACTATCCAATCCAAACTTGAGCGATGGAATGTTATGTATTTGAGATAGCACATAAAAAAACTGAGGAAATTCACCTTTTACAAGTGCATTTTCTAAGGGTTCTTTATTGAGTTGAAGTACGGAGATAACCTGATCTAAGGTAAAGGCAGAAAAGCCGGGTAGAGGAGCTATTTCGCCAAAAGCCTGAATTCCGTCATGATCAAATTCTAAAATTACACCTTCTCTGAATTCATAATCAGCTCCTGATATAGAAAAAGGAGATTGAAAAGGAATTTTATAAGTATAAAATTTGAGCATTATAAGATGATTCCGATAGAAAAAAGTAATCCGAATATGGTCATGAATTTGGCAGTCTTCTCAAGCTGTTGATTCAGGTTTTTCTTTTCTGTTTCCGTCCATATAGTTTTAGTGTGAAACAACGCGATCGGTAGAACCAGAAATGGCAGAAAGATCCACTCACTATAACCAAGTTGAAAATAAAAATGAGGAGGAATGGCGAAAGCAAGCATGATCATGAATGTGTACTCCAGTTTAAGCATTGTTTCGCCAAAGAGTACCCCCAGAGTTTTTTTACCTGCTATTTTATCTTGTTCAACGTCTCTCAAGTTATTGACCACTAAAATATTAGTGCACAAAGCTCCTACAGCCAACGAAGCCCAAAAAGTATCCGCCGACCATGCTAAAGCATTAACATAGTAAGTAGTCATTACTGCAACTATGCCAAAAAATAGAAAGACAAACAGATCTCCAAGACCGTTATAACCCAGAGGAAAAGGGCCGCCTGTATAAAGCACGCCAAATAACAATGATAACAGGCCTATGATCAAGACAATCGTACCGCCAATCCAGACTAAATAAAGACCAAATACAAATGCTAAAGCCATACAAATGATAGTGGCATTCAGCATAGTTTTGGGAGAGATCAAACCTTTTGCTGTAGCTCGTTCAAAACCAATTCTTTCATCAGTATCCGCACCCTTTACAAAATCGAAATAATCATTGGCAAAATTAGTCCCAATCTGAATTAAAAAAGCACAGATAAGAGCAACAGTAGTTGCTGTCCAGTTGATAAGTTCATGTTGATAAGCAATAGTAGCTCCAACAAGAACGGGAACGAAAGCAGCGGTAAGAGTTTTCGGACGCGCAGCTTCTACCCAAATTTTTAAATTAGATGTGTTCAAAAATTAAAAATTACATGAAAATTTATGTGGAAACATTTTGAATATAAGATACTACTTTAGTTGTAGCCTAAAAAAGTGAAGTGAAAATCCTATGCCACTAAATTCTTAAGTCTGGAAGCGCTTTTGTTTTTGATAAACATAATTAAATATGGTTATTAAAATTACAAACCTTTTTTAATTAATTGTTAATAAAAAAATACCAAAATAATTGAGTCTTATTTAATAAAGAACTTATCTTAAGCCGTTAATTTAAATTTCAAAAATCATTACAAAAATGTCTGCATCAAAACTCGAATATATTTGGTTAGATGGAACGGCTCCTACGCAGGGACTTCGTAGCAAAACAAAAGTTCTTCACGATTTTTCCGGTAAACTTGAAGACGCACCAATTTGGTCTTTCGATGGAAGTTCAACTCAACAAGCAGTTGGGAATTCTTCGGATTGTTTGCTAAAACCGGTGGCAATTTACAGAGACCCGGCTCGTGTAAATGCTTATTTAGTTATGACAGAAGTTTTGAATGCAGACGGGACTCCGCATGAAACAAACGGAAGAGCTACTATCGATGATCATGACAATGATTTTTGGTTCGGATTTGAGCAGGAATACTTTCTATGGGATCCGGAAACAAATATGCCTTATGGATTTCCTGTAGGTGGATATCCTGCGCCTCAGGGACCATACTATTGTGGAGTTGGAGCAGACAAGGCTTTTGGAAGAGATTTGGTTGAAGAGCATCTGGATATTTGTCTTGAAGCAGGTTTAAATGTAGAGGGTATTAATGCAGAAGTAGCAGCAGGCCAATGGGAGTTTCAGATTTTTGCAAAAGGTGCTGATGAAGCAGGTGATCAGACCTGGGTTGCTCGTTATTTGTTGGAAAGAACAGCCGAGCAATATGGTTTAACTATAAACTGGCATCCAAAACCACTTGGCAATACTGACTGGAATGGATCCGGAATGCATGCTAATTTCTCAAACTCAGTATTGAGAGAAGCAGGATCAAAAGATATTTACGATAAGATCTGCGATGCTTTTGCTCCCGTTATAAAAGAGCACATGGCTGTGTACGGAGCTTATAATGAAGAAAGACTTACCGGTAAGCACGAAACTGCTGCACATGATGAATTCAGTTATGGTGTATCTGACAGGGGAGCTTCTATACGAATTCCTATAGCAACTGTTGAGAATGGATGGAAGGGCTGGTTGGAAGATCGCAGACCTGCATCAAACGCTGACCCTTATACCTCAGCAGCAAGGATTATAAAAACTGTTAAATCAGCTTCATAAGACTTTTACTCACTTATTGAAGTTTTCCTTAAAACTCTGTTAGCGAAAGTTGACAGAGTTTTTTATTGTGATCAAGTATCACTATAAAAATTAAAGTTATGAAATGGATTTTACTATTTAGTTTTAGCTTACTGTCATCTGTCAATATAGCTAACGCCCAATTTTTAGAGCCGGATGGGGGTGGATCGGTTGATCTTCCATCAGATCATCTGAGTACTGAACAACGTGCTGAAATAATGAATCAGTTGGAAGTAAATATTGATAGCCTGAAAAAAGTTGGGAAGCTAGTAAAAGCCGGAGATATAGATGTTCGGTTTTCCTGGCCTCTCAGAGCTGAAAGTCATTTGTTTGATTACGGATATCATGGTGTTTCAAATTTTGTGGATCTCAATTCAGGCTACCCTAGACAACTTAAAGATTATACATGCGGAACCCGGACTTATGATACTGATAATGGATATAACCATGCCGGAACTGATTTTTTTACGTGGCCATTTGCCTGGAATAAAATGGATAATGGAGAAGTAGCAGTTGTCGCTGGAGCACCGGGGGTTATTATTTATAGTAGTGACGGGAATGATGACAGAAGTTGTTCGTTCAATAGTAGAAATTGGAATGCAGTGTATATTCAACATTCTGATGGAAGCGTTGCCTGGTACGGACACTTAAAAAGGAATTCTCTTACTTCAAAACGAGTTGGAGAGGAAGTAGAGGAAGGGGAGTATCTTGGAATAGTAGGAAGTTCAGGGAATTCAACGGGGCCGCATCTTCACTTTGAATTACATGATGAAGATGGAGCTGTAGTGGATCCATTTAAGGGGTCATGCAATCAAATAGCGGGCAGTTTATGGAAATCACAACCGGATTATTACGATTCAGAAATAAATGCACTTCGTACTCATTCAAGTGGCCCAAGTTTTAATCAATGTCCGGAACCGGAAACACCAAATTATAAAGATGGGTTTTTAGTTGGTGAAGAGATCGTAACAACTGCTTACTACAGAGACCAGCTTCAGGGACAAAATACTACCTATAAGATTATTACTCCATCAGAAACAAATTTCAGAAGCTGGAATCACGCATCCAATGAAGTTCCTCACTATGCAGCTTCTTACTGGTATTGGTTAAATACGCTTTCTTCCTTTGCTGAAACAGGACTCTGGAAATTTGAAGCTCAGTTTCAGGGAAAGTCATATAGTCATTATTTCACGGTTAGTGATCCTGATACAAAGCCCATACCGGTTTATCTGCAAAGTCCGCAAAACGATACAGGAGTTACTGAAGAAACTCAGCTTCTGAGATGGCTGCCTCTTGCAGATGCTGATGAGTATGAACTATTAATTTCAAAAGATGAGATGTTCAACAATATAGTTGTATCAGAAACATCGTTACTAAACAGAGAATATGTTTTTGGTAATCTTCAAAGTAATAATATCTATTACTGGAAAGTCCGGGCTAGGAATACTCACGGAACAGGAGAGTGGTCACAACCCAGAATGTTTAACACGGGTTTGCCTGTAAGTATTGAAGAAGAGGAAATAATTATACCGGGTGAACATATATTATTGCAAAATTACCCTAATCCGTTTAACCCAACAACACAGATTTCATACAAATTATCTCACACAACCCGGGTAGAACTAAAAGTGTATAACTTACTAGGTGAAGAAGTAGCAACTCTAGAAAACAGCCAGAAAAGAGCAGGTATTCACACAGTCACTTTTGACGCGTCAGGATTATCCAGTGGAATTTATTATTACAGTTTGCGAACCACCGGCTTTGTAGAAATGAAACCAATGACATTAATTAAATAATGGAATTAGGCATGAGTAGTTGTTAACAGTCCTAAACTTTTTAATTAGATTTTTTGAACCTGCTCACACTCATATTTGGAGTAAAATGTTTTGTTGCCTGTATCGCTTTATTATATGCTGAAAAGCATGACAATAAATTAGGTAAATGGGTTTTCAAAATAACTGCTTCATCAGCATTTGTGTTAATAGCGCTGACCTTGGCAGATGTTTCCAGTCCTTATTCAAATTGGATGCTGATCGGTTTCCTTTTTAGTTTTTTTGGTGATGTATTTTTAATAAAAAGTAATGAAAGCATTTTTTTTAAGAGTGGGATAGCAAGCTTTGCATTTGCTCATATTGCATTTATAATTGCCTTTATATCAGTAGGAACCATTGGTATTTCGTTCTTGGTATCAACAATAGCAGCAATAGTTTTGATGATTTATTCTTATGTGTGGTTAAAACCAAATTTGATTGCAGATTTTAGGGCATTTGTATCCATTTATATTTTTATCATTGGTAGCATGTGCGCACTTTCAGGTTACGCATGGGAGGGTAATTACAGAAATGGAGTTCTGGTGGGGTCTTTTCTTTTTGCGGTATCTGATTTGTTTGTGGCCAGAGAAAGATTTATTAAATCAGAATTTAAAAATAAGCTTATTGGGCTTCCAACCTATTATTTGGCACTGCTATTTTTAGCTCTGTCTTTGGATTGGTAAAAAATTAAACCACGAAAGAAACTTTTTGGAATAACTTTAAAAAGTTGAATAAGAGTAGAATTTCTGTTTTAGGTTTAAACTTTTAATCATCACATTTTTATGTGATTTATTCTCTTTCTTTTTCAGTGCTTTTTTAGAAAAGTTTAGTTGATGTATTCTAGCTTGCTAGATTTTTAATTAAATTATTTCAACAAACTGGGTTACTAAAACAATAAAATAAATAGAGAGGGTATTATGCAGCCTAAAACGGTTTATCTAATATTATGTGTATTGATTTACACTCTGATAAGTGGTTCACAAATTGCAAGTGCACAGGTGAGCAGTAAAAAACAAAAAAAGGAAACTAAAGAACTCATATTGAGGGCAAACCTTAAACCCCACAAGGTTCCGATTGCAGGAAAAACAAAAGTTATTGATAGAGGAATAAGTGAAATTATTACTCAAATAAAGCAAGGGGTTGATTGGGTTGATTCAGACAAAAGAGTCTTTTCTTATTCAGAAGACAGACTTTTAATTACAGAAGAGGTTTACATATTTCAGGATGAAAACTGGGTACATTTTGGCAACATTAATTTTTCCTACATGGAAGGTGGTAAATTGACTTCCATTGTAAACACGTATACAAGCGGAGAGGTTAACTACGCTACATATTTGTTTTATAATCAAGAGGGAAGACTTGATTCAGCTAAGTATGAAGAAGAAGGAATAAGTGGTGAAATAACAGAGTTAGTTTACCATACCCCTGATTCAATTACTTTTATTTTTGATGGAGTGCCTGATACTTTATCCTATTTAGTCTTTAAGGATGGTAATCTACATGAAGTCTATGCGTATGAGGATTATATCGATAGATATATTTACTACGATATTGACATGGATGGGTACATAAGGCAAATAAGTGATGTTTTTTACTTTGTTGATATCTATAATGATGAGCTTTATTCAGAAGAGATAGGCTTTGAACCATACTCAAGATTAACACATCAGAAAGAGAATGGGCTTGTTACTCAACAACTGGAAGAATATTACGATGATGAAACCAAAAGTTGGAATCCTGAATATAGAACCGACTACATGTACGATGGTAGTATTATAATAGAAAGTAAAGTAAGCTATTTCTTCCAAGCCTGGAATGAAGAGTACCGTTCCTTTTATAGCTACGACAATACAGTCTCAAATGAGCCAGAAGAAACTATTAACTCGTTTGTTTTATATCAGAACTATCCAAACCCATTTAATCCGAGTACTACGGTTTCTTTTAATTTGGAGAGCTCATCTGATATAAGTCTAACAGTTTATAATATACTCGGGAAAAAAGTATCTGAACTCTATTCAGGACCAAAGTCTTCCGGAAGACATCAAATTAATTTTGATGGTTCTTCACTGCCGAGTGGTATTTATTACTATGAATTGGTTGCACAAAACTATAGACAAACAAAGTCTATGGTGTTATTGAAGTAGATTTTATTTGTTTTGAGAAAATCCCTGCTTTCAATGGAAGCAGGGATTTTTTGTATCTTAGGTAGATAAAATTTTAAGATCTAACAAGATGAAAGAAATTACGTGGAATGACTTTGAACAAGTCGAATTAAGAGTTGGTACAATTACAGAAGTAAAAGATTTTCCTGAAGCCCGAAAAGCCGCTTATAAACTGGTTATAGATTTTGGAAAGGATATTTGGATTAAAAAATCTTCTGCTCAAATTACTGATTACTATCAAAAAGAAGAATTAATGGGGAAACAAGTTATTGCCGTAGTCAATTTTCCTCCTAAACAGATAGGGCCTTTTATGTCGGAGTGTTTAGTGACAGGCTTACCCGATAGAAATGGAAAAGTAATTCTTGTAAGTCCCGATCAGAAAGTGGAAAATGGTGAGCGACTTTTCTGAAGATTAGGAAACAATAATCCGCTTTTTAAGTAGTAATAATCTGCTTAGTTTTGAAAAAACAAAAACATCATGAGACGAATGCGGGTAGTAATTACATTATTTTTGATAGCTATATTTTCAGAAATGAGCTTGAAAGCTCAGGAAATTTCCTATCCTGAAAAGGGAGTTGTCACAGAATTCAGATTATATATTGAAGGGGTAGATGAGATTAAGGGAGAAATCAGAATTGCAATGTTTGATTCGAAAGAGAAATACACCAAAGATCCCGTATATGCCATAGTGTTGCCCGTAGACAGTACGACTATAGTTTGGACACAGGAAATGCTTCCATATGGGGAATATGCCATAGCTGTTTATCATGATAAAAATGAAAACGGCAAAATTGATACTAATTTTCTGGGTATTCCAAAAGAGGATTATGGATTTTCTAATAACGCCAGGGGGAGATTCGGACCAGCTTCATGGGAAGATTCAAAGTTTAAAATCGAAGACACCTACTTTACTACTTCCATAAATATTAAATAGCATATCTTAAAAATTTTGAATTTTGATTCAGATTACTCATTATCTGATAGCTAACTAACAAAATTCGAGGTATTTATATGGAAAATCATGAAACAGCCCCGGTTATGTCATTGAAAGACTGGGTGGTAACCATGCTTATTACATTTATCCCTATGGTAGGATTTATAATGTTGTTTGTGTGGGGATTTAGTGATTCAGCAAATCCAAACAAAAAAAACTGGGCAAGAGCGGCTTTAATAATGTTGGCCGTTTCCACAGTACTTTACTTTATAATATTCGTATTAATCTTTGGAACGATGATGGCTGCTGGAGGTTTTGAAGGGTTGTAAAAATAAATATCATCAATTTAAAGCTCAGTTTTAAAGCAGAGCTTTTTTTATTGCGTAACCTCTTCAGATTTTAAACGTACCTGTTTTCAAAATATCGGAGGATATGGGTCAATTCTTTAAGTCTATTTCAATTGCGCTGCAAAATATCAGAGCCAATCCACTCCATACATTTTTATCAACTCTAGGGATCATCATAGGGGTGGCAGCATTGGTTGGTATCCTTGCATTAGGGGATGGATTGGAACAAACGGGTAGAGAACAGTTGGCAAACACTACTTCACTTAATATGATCACTGTTAATTCGAAACGAACTAAGACTGTAGATGATATTCGTATTCAAATTAAAGACCGACCCGAATTTACTATTGAAAAAGTACAAGAATTGAAATCTTTGGTTCAAGATAAAGCACTGTTAGAATATACAGGTACCAGATCTGCCGAAATTAATTATAAGGATTCTGTTTCAGGAATATACTTACAGGGAAGTATGGAATTCGGATTACAATTTTTGGATGACAGCGTGTTTTTTGGAAGATATATATCCAAAGAGGATGTGATCAATAGTGCAAAAATCATTGTTTTATCATCGCAGATAGCAGATAAGCTCTCAGATTCAAGAGATGGTTTAATAGGAGAAACAGTTGAAATAGAAGATGTTGAATTCCGGATCATAGGGATATTGAAGGGGGGACATCAAAGTACTCAGAAAGTTTTTATCCCAACTTCAGTTTATACAGAGTTATCCGAGGAATACCCGGATATTGTACTAAAAGCCCAAAAAGCTGAGCAGATTCCTGAAATTGAGAATGAAATAACACAATGGTTAGACGGAAATTACAAAGAAACCAGTGATGCTTTTACAATTTCAACAAACAGAGCCAGAGTTGAGCAGTTCAGTCAGGGCATATTATTATTCAAACTGATAATGGGGGCTATTACCGGTATTTCTGTTTTGGTAGGGGGAATAGGGGTAATGAACGTTTTGTTGATATCAGTTACAGAAAGAACAAAAGAAATTGGAATTCGAAAAGCCACAGGAGCTAAGAAGAAAGATATCGTTCTTCAGTTTA
This sequence comes from Balneola sp., assembly GCA_017643645.1. Classification (GTDB taxonomy): domain Bacteria; phylum Bacteroidota; class Rhodothermia; order Balneolales; family Balneolaceae; genus Balneola. Next base: position 56,830 of record JAEPNB010000004.1, on the reverse strand, counting down.
TGGCTGAATCAGTTACCATTTCTTTTGTAGGATGTATTATAGGTTGGATCGTAGGGATTGTGGGGATATTCATTTTTGTACCTATAGTGAATTCGTTCACAGAAATCGGAGAGTTCAGGGCGGCAATAGGTACAGGAACAGTGCTATCTATCCTGGTTATAGCATTGTTCGTTGGAATTATTTTCGGCACCTATCCTGCCTGGAGGGCAGCTCAACTAACTCCCGTTGATGCTATTCGCCATGAATAGAAAAGATCTTTTATTGGTTTATTGTCACATTCCCGTTTCTCGATTCTATATACATTCGTCCATTTCCGTTTCCTACAGTTCCCTCTATTTTAGTTGAGTTTCTTTCGTCAACAAAAGTGGCGTCATTAAGTTTGTAAGGATGTGTTAGTCTTCCGTATGTCACATGAAATCTTACATTACCGGAAAAGGGAGTAGAAAGATTTAGTTTAATGGGGGTGTAAGAAGATTCTATATTTATAAGGTTCAAATCGTTTAAAGCATTTATTTCGATATCTCCGGAACGGTTTTCCATTTGAATTTCGGAGCCTTTGAAATCATCTAGTTTGATCTTATTGTAATCTCCATCTATGATAAAAGAACCATTGATATCTTTTGCTGTAACTTTTCCGGAGCGGTTTGTGATGGAAACGTCATTTGAAATATTTTCAAGTTCAATATTTAAATACCCTCCATTAACTATAACACTGCCAAGGACATTACTTAGTTCCAGTTTAGCAGATTTACTTTCAATCATTACTTTATCGCCTTTCAGATTTGACGCTTTAACATTAGAGTAATCTCCCGAAATCAATACGCTTTCTGCATTGTCGATACTAATGGTTCCGTTTTTATTACTAATTTGAATATCACCACGTACATTTGTGAGCTCATAATTTGTATAATCACCATTCGCCCTGAAATCTGAATCCAGATCAAATGCATTTACTGTGCCGCTTTTATTTTCAATATTCAGAATACCTGTGATCTTCGAAAGATTCATTTTGGAGTAGTTACTTCTCACATTCAGGTTGCCGGTTATATTTTTAGCATCTACTCTTGATGACCTGCTTGTGATATCCACATCCCCATTGATCGAATTCACATCAATATTTCCATACTCGTTAGATACAGTAACTGACTGTCCTATATTGTTTAGCTTTACAGAGCCACTTCTGTTTTCAATTCTTGTTGTTCGTGCAATATTTGAAACATCAATTTTAGAGTACCTGCTAACCAGTTCAAGTTCGATTTGAGAAGGAATACTGAGCGTTAGAATATTCTTTTTAATCCGGTAATTGACATTCTTTTTTTTGTGGGCAGGAAACTCAATATTCAAATAACCACTGCCACCGTTGTTGCTGAACTTCGGATCAAAATTTTCAAACAGATGATTATAAGCCTGATCGTTTCCATCAAATTCATAGGTATATGTGATTTGCTCAGTATCTGAACCTGTTATATTTATGGTCATTCCTGCATCTATCCGAATCGTCAATCGATCAATATTTGAGGCATTAAAGTTTCCTTCTTTATCACCACTTTGGGCAAAAAGTGATGCAGGTAGTAGAATGAATAGTAATAGAGACAGATGTTTCATGATTGTTCCTCTTGGTTTAATAAAATTTCTTTGTAGAAATCCAGTTTTGTAGCGTAAAGCCTTTTTAAACTGGTCTCTTTTGCAGGAGATGAGCCATTTATCAGCATGTCTGTTTTAATCTCATTGATGAGTTTATCAATTTCATCAATAGCATCAGCAGTTGATTGAATGGAGTTTTTATTTTGTTCACTGGCTTGTTGAATTAGTAAAGGAGTAAGATCTTGTAATTGTTTAGTAGCGGTATTCAAAGTCTCATAAACCTGTTCTTCAGTAGAAGACCGGTCAAATAAATTATTGTATGTAGAAATAATCCCGATTGAGGCAAAGATCAAAAGAAGAGCAGCTACGTTACCCAGTGCAAAGCTTTTCCAATGGAACAGAATATTGGGTTTAGTTCTTGTCGGAATATTTGCTTTTACATTATTCCAGATCAATTCTTTTTGATTGTTAGAAGGCATGTCGTCTTCTGAGTAGAAATTTTCTTTTTTCATGATGAAACCAATGTTCTGAGTTCCTGTTTAGCTCGGTGTAAAATAACCCGTGATGTTCCTTCAGAAATGCCGATCATCTCTGCAATTTCAGCATGACTGTAATCCTCAGCTATGTGAAGAAGACAAATAACTCTTTTATCAGGAGCCAGTTGTTTGATCGCCGCTTTAGCTTTGAACCAAATACTTGATTCATAAACAGGTTCGGAATCTTCGAGTTCAAACTGTTTATCATCGATGTTCTCAAAGTGAATCTTCTTCCTCATATCTGTCCTCATTTCGTTTAAGCCAATAGTAAACAACCAGGTTTTGAAACTGGATCTTTGATTGAATTGATCAAGTTTATTAAACGCCTTAATGAAAGCTCGTTGTGTCCATTCTTCCTTTTGAGAAGTATTCTCGGCGAATTGAGATAAGAAACAGTACAATTCGTCCACGTGTCGTTCATACAAAGTCTTAAATGCTGATTGTTGTCCAATCAGTGCGTTCTCAATAAGTTTTGTTTCGTTTTCTGAATTGATCAATACAGTTGTTTATTGCTTAGATGCAGAGATACCCGGAGATGTTACAAAAAACTGAAATAAAGTTATTCCATAAAAAAAGGGACGTTTGTCCCTTTGAAAAATTATTGATTTGGACGTCTCCTTCTGGAGAAGAGTTCATCTTTTAATTTATTGTATTTCTTTTTTTGATCTTCATTAAGTAATGCAGAAAATTCTTTGTCTCTTTTTAATGAGATGGAATTCATCTTACTTCTGTCGGGCCTGTTACCTGCTGATCTTAGATTATCGATGGATTTATAAAAATCAGTAAATATTTTTATGGAAGATTCTTTCTGCTCTTTTGATAAAGAAAGCTCGGAAGTTAATTTTTCCAATGTCGTTTTTACTCGTTCTGCAATGGGTGGCGGTGTTGCTCTGTTTTGTCCTTGTCTGTTTTGTGAAAATACGGTACCGGATATAAGTACCATTAAAAGAGTGATGGATAAAGTTTTCATGTTTATTTAAAATTCGATTTGTTTGGGTTTCAAACTGTTAGGCGAATTTGTCACGGAAAGCTTGCTTTCAAAATCAGAGCCTCGGCATAGCATAAGTATGCTAACACGAATATGTGGTTACGACAGAGGTTATTTCAGCGTTAATTGATTCAGGCAATAAAGCTATATCATAAACAAGGAGGAACCATGAAACGGTTAACAGCTTTAATCTTATTTTTTGCACTCTTGATTGGAATAGATAATGGTATGTCACAAAAAGGACTTTCTTTTGAAATTTCTTATTACACTGAAGAGAATTCCAGAAGATTTACTAATAAAGACATACGGGAGTTTCATGCCTTCCAAAAAGATTTGGATAATTTTTTTGAAGCCTCTCAAAGAAATAAAGTCCGAAAGGCTGTAAGAATAAAAAAAGATATTCTTCGCAGAATGAGAAGTGAAATCAATGATACCAAAGAAAAAATATGGTATGTAAAGAGAGAGCTAACTCATTCATTTGATAAAGGCTTACATAAAAAAAATTCACGAGGAAGTGAATATAGTAAAAGGTCAGGAAAGACAGTTTCCTTTAATGAAAAAGCTCTCAGATTGCTACATAAGCAGTTAAGCGATCAAAGAAAAATCGTAACTAAACTTGAGAATATGTACCTATATAATGGAAGAGATTTTTTCATCCAAGCCAGAAGGCATCAACGGTTAATGGAAGATTTCGAACAAATATTAAAAGACGATATAAATTTTTCTTTTAAGGAATATAGAAGTCGTAACAGAAGAGGGAAATAAGTAGCAGGAAAGGGGCTGTAATAAACAACAGCTCCTTTTTTATGTTACATCCCAAATGTCTTTATTTTTTGAAAATACAGCTCTTGCAAAGGGGCACAGAGGTAGAATTTTAAGGTTATGTTTTCGGGCAAAATCAACAGAATGATACACAAGTTTCTTTCCCAGGCTTTCACCACGGTGTTTATCAGAAACCTCAGTGTGATCCAGAATAATTTTATCGGTACCTGCTTTAGAATACGTTAGTTCTGCTACTCTTTCATCGTCTACTAAAATATAAAATGAGCCTTTTGTTTCAGTTTCTTCGTGTTGTATTTTCATCTTCAATCCTAAAAAAATCATATTAACGGGTAAACGAATCTACTAAATGAATTTCAGAACTGTTTTATTTTTATTCTTAACGTTGAGTTTTGGCTTTAACTCAGATTCTCATTCTCAGTCAACGAAAAAAGTAGATCTCGAAAAGTTTAAACGTATTGATGAACCGGCGCGGGATGAAGTATCTGGAATAGTTAAAGATTCAAGATTTAAGGATGTTTATTGGGTTCATGGAGATTCGGGAACCAAAAACCGAATATATGCCATAAATAACAAAGGGGAAGTACTTCCGGATAAGGATTCAAAAGGGTTGGAAGTCAAAGGCATCAAAAACAGAGATTGGGAAGACGTTGCGATCGATGAAAGTGGGAATATTTTTATTGCAGATGTTGGTAACAATTGTAGCTGCAGGTCTGATCAATCCATCATCAAGGTAAAAGCCCCATCAACAACTGATGAATCAACTGAGGATTACGAAGTATTCGAAATTTCTTATCAAAAACCGAAAGGATTCTTGTATAAGTTTATGAACTACTCTATGGATGTGGAAGCTGTTTTCTGGAAAAAAGGAGAATTATTTGCGCTTACGAAAAGATTCAGAGGACGTGAGACAAAATTATTTAAACTTTCAAAGCTGAATTCTGAGGCTAATAATGAATTTCAGTTGGTACAAAAAATAGATTTTGATGATGAGGTTACAGCGGCTGAGTATGCTTTTGGTAAGCTTGCTGTACTCACTTATAAGTCTTTATGGATCTTCAATGATGATGAAACTGAGGATATGTTTGATGGAGAAATTTTACGTTATGAGTTTGAAGCAGACCAGGTGGAAAGTGTTACTTTTATTGATTCTGAAACGGTTATGATCGTCGAGGAAAGTGGGGAAATTTACAAGCTGGAGCTGTAAACTATCTGAGATCGTGCTCCGGGTTATTCAGTTTTTGTTGTTCAGAATAAGAGAGGTCTAAAACTTCGATCATTTCTGATTTTTTAGGAAAAACTCTGATCATTTGTAAAAGACTGAGCACTGCTATAACTACAAAAATAATGTGTGTATTAAGCATTACGAAAACCATAGCTAATAAAGCGGCTGCTTCTAAAGTGACCGCCTGAATTAATTTACCTTCTCTGTAGACAGAAAGTTTTTGAGCAAAATCCTTACTGCTTTTAACCTTGGTAATTTTCTTATTGAAAATTAAAGAACCCAGATAAGTCATAAGAAGGAAGAAAATGATACTCCCGGCAATAAAGTAAATCAAAAGCTCCGGTGCGAACACAACGAGCGGAAGAACTTCCAAAAAAAAGAGTACAGCAATAACAATCCCGAAATTGATAACTCCAAAGATAAAAGCCCCGAACAGAATCTTTCCGGCTTTAAAATAGCCCCCTATAGTTGTGTCTTGATTAGGGTGATTCATGATGGATTTCTGTCAAATTTATCCCAGTTCGGCTTACGCTTTTCAAGGAAGGCATTCTTTCCTTCTTCAGCTTCGTCGGTCATGTAGGCCAATCTGGTAGCTTCTCCTGCAAAGATCTGTTGCCCAACTAAGCCGTCATCAATAAGATTGAAAGCATATTTAATCATTTTAATAGCAGTGGGGCTTTTACCTAAAATTTCCTGTGCCCATTCATATGCAGTTGCTTCCAGATCATCATGGGGAACTACTGCGTTTACCATTCCCATATCAAAAGCTTCCTGAGCATTGTAATTTCTTCCCAGAAAAAAAATCTCACGAGCTCGTTTTTGTCCAACCTGTCTGGCTAGAAGGGCAGAGCCGAATCCACCATCAAAGCTTGCAACATCTGCATCTGTTTGCTTAAAAATAGCGTGTTCCTTACTAGCTAAGGTCAAATCGCAGGTAACATGTAAACTATGACCACCACCAACTGCCCAACCCGGAACAACTGCGATCACTACTTTTGGCATAAAACGAATCAATCTTTGTAGTTCCAAAACATTTAAACGGTTAATACCATCACCTGCCTGATATCCGGTTTTTGAACGTACTCTTTGATCTCCACCGGAACAAAATGAATATTTTCCGTCTTTGGAAGAAGGGCCTTCTGCACTTAGTAAAACCACGCCAATGTCATTGTCCTCTTTTGCATCAGAAAATGCTTCATACATCTCAAATAGAGTTTTAGGACGAAAAGCATTTCTAACATCAGGTCTGTTGAAAGCAATTCTGGCAACTCCATTAAGCTTTCTGTAAGTAATATCTTCGTATTCTTTTACTGTATTCCAGTTCATTTGAGCGTATTGGTTTGTATAAATTTTTTAATTGTCTGAACAACAGCTTCCGGTTGTTCTAAATGTACTCTATGATTCGCTTTTTCAAAAATCTTCAGAGAAGCCGGCTTGATCCGAGTTTGCATTGAACTCATAACGTTAACGAATTTTTGATCCTTGGCTCCGGCAAGCAATTTCACAGGCATTGATAAGATGTTGAGATATTCTTTAACGCATGGCATACTACCGGTTCCGAAACCCAGTAGAGAATTACTCATAGATATAGGATCTTGTCTTTTTTGGATCTCCTCTATTTCATTTCTCATTCGTTCAGTTAATAGCTCCGATTCAAAAATTGGGAGCTTTTTCCATTCCTCAAGGAATTGATTGAAATTTCCCATTATTGAATCAGCACGTTGCCCATCTAAAGCTTGTCTGGCCTGGCGCTCTTGTTCATTCTCAATTCCAAAAGTAGTGCTTTCAAGTATCAAACCTTGTATCAGGTCGGTGCGCTGTAAAGCAACTTGCAATGCCAGTCTTCCGCCCATGCTGTACCCGTAAAGGAAGAGAGGATATTGAAATTGTTCGGAAATTAGTTTGATCAGATCAGCTGATTGTTCTTTTGATGCAAACCGATAGTGCATTTCAGAGCCTTCTGATTCTCCATGTCCTAACAGATCAATGGTAATTGGATTGCAAAATTCAGAAAGAGAATGAACCAGTTCCCGGAATGATGTTTGGCTACCCATAAAGCCGTGCAAAAGAACTAAAAAAGGTAGTTGTTCTTTGTTCTGATGAATTTCGTAGTGGTATTGAATTCCTCTGATCTTAATCTTCATTCTGAGAAGATAAAGAGAAATTCCAAAGCTTGTGGCGTTCAATCATGGAATCATCAGCATCAGTTATACATTCAATTACATGAACTCCGGGTTTATCAATATAGCTTTCAAAAGCGCTGGAAAATTGTTCGGGCTTTGATACAAGAGTATGATCCACATTAAATCCTCTGCACAAAGAAACGATCCTAACATCCTGAGGTGTCTCAAAAAGCTGATTATGTTTCTTCTTGAATTTATACACGGGTAACATTCGAAAAATAGTACCTCCTCCGTTATTCAGCACAACAATGATCAGAGGCTCATCAATATTTCTTGCGAGTAACAGAGCATTAATATCATGCAGAAAAGCAATATCGCCGATAAACAGAACTCCTGTCTTTTTCAAAACACTACTTAATCCTGCCGTTGTAGAAATAATGCCGTCAATTCCGGCAGCACCTCGGTTTACATAAATTTCATGTCCTGAAAAGTCGGTAAATAAAGCCAGATCCCGAACAGGAAATGAGTTCGAAAGCATAACAAAACTCTTCTTGGGTATCAGATCACCGGCTTCCTTAAAAATGAATCCATCTGTAAGTGGAGTCGAGGGAAGTATGTTGTCTACCAAAAAAGAAGAATATTTTTTTGAGACCTTTTTCCATTCTTTAAGCCATTTAGGAGACGCGTTTCCATTAATATCAGGAATAGAAAGAGGGCTTTTTAAATGGATGGTTCTGTCAGGTGGAGTATCTCCATCAGTTGGAATCCTGATACTTGCAAAGCTGATTTGATGAATATCATCACATTCAGAAAGTAATTCCTGAACGCCTTTGGAAATGGGAAATGATCCTGCCCGAATTATGAGGTCTGGTTTAAGTTGATCTCTGAATTCAGGATCTTTTAAAAAACCGGAGTATCCTGAAATAATATGTTTTGAGTTAGGAATGTTAGAACCCGGTTCTGCAATTACAGGAGCTGAAATAGCACGAGCAAGAGGGGTGATAAATCCAAGCTCAGTTCTGCAGGTTTTGGGGCCAACAATTATTAAAGGTTTTTCAGCTGATATAAGTTGAGACCAGAACTTTTCTCCTAAAGCAGTTTTTTCGAGAGTTTGAGAATAATCTGTTTGAGCTCGTTTGGAATGATTAAGATTTTCCTTTTCAATAAGTTTTAAAAAATCAGCTTCAGGCTCAAAAGGTTTATCAAACGAGAAATTGATATGTGAAACACCTGTAAATTCAGTAGCACATTGAACAGCTTGTCGTGCCAAAACTTCAACTCTTTTTTGGCTATTTATTTCTGTTTTTGGTTCACCAATCTCATGAAAGAAAACAGGTTGAGTACCAAAGATCTTAATTTGATCGATAGTTTGTGAAGATCCCAAACCTCGTAAGTGAGGTGGACGATCAGCACTGGCTATGATCATAGGAGTACCTGAGTTGGTAGCTTCATGAACTGCAGGACTATAATTCGCCAATGCGGTTCCTGATGTGCAAACCAAAACACTGGGAATACCCGAAGCTTTAGCTTGTCCTAATGCTAAAAACGAAGCAGATCTTTCATCAACTGCTATTGTCTTGTTAATTCCGGGATGTGAAGAAAAAGCTAAAGTAAGGGGAGTAGATCTTGATCCGGGGGAAATAACTACATTTCTGACTCCTTCTATAAACAGAGAACGGACAAAGAGAGTGCTCCAATAAAAGGCTAAATTTTGAGGATCATTTTCTTGCATATTCAAGTGCTGAAAGCATTGGGATAAATTTAAGATTGGTCTCTTCCCATTCTTTTAAGGGATCAGAGCCTTTAACAATACCACATCCCGCATAAAAATTCACTTCATCTTTTTTAATTAACCCGCTTCTTATTGCAACAACGAATTCCCCGTCTCCATTTGCGTTTATCCAGCCAACCGGAGCAGCATACCAACCACGATCAAAATCTTCAAACCGGGAGATGTACGGAACTGCTTGTTCTCTGGGATAACCACCAACAGCAGGTGTTGGATGCAGGTTTTTTAAGACTTCTGTTTTGGATACACCTTCTTTAATATGAGCTCTTATAGGAGTGTATAAGTGCTGAACATTTGTGAGTTTCTTGATGGAGGGAAGTTCCGGTATATGCAAGGAATCGGAATAAGATTTCAGGTTTTTGAAAATTGCATTGATTACAAATTCGTGTTCGTTCCGGTCTTTTTTACTTTTCAGTAATTCATTTTCCAGTTGTACATCTTCAGAGGCAGTTTTCCCTCTTGGAGTGCTGCCGGCTAATCCTTCTGTAAGAATATAATCTTTATTGAAGGAAGCTAGTCTTTCGGGAGTACAACCTATAAAACTTGCTTTTTCACTTTGACGGATTAGAAAGGAGTAACAGTCAGGATACTGGTGTCTGAGACGATTCAGAATATGTGTGTCAGAAACTGAATTATCGGTTTTGATGTTCAATTTTCTTGCAAGTACAATTTTCTCATACCTTTTTTGATCAATGTGACCGGTAGCGTTTTCAATGGCAAACTTCCAGCTAAAAAATTCTTTGGAGTCAGTATCAGGTAATGTAATTGGTTGATTATTTAGAAATTCAGATCCTGTTTCGTAGGTATCTGAAGAACATAATTCATTCAAATAATCAAGTCTTTTATAAATGTTGTGTACTATACTTTGGATGGTATCATCTGTATTCAGTTTAAATGTAATCGTAAGCAGACAAAGTGAACCATCAACAATAACAGACCATTCAGGCAATGTAAACGAAGCTGCCCCAAATTCAGACCAGTCTTTACTCACATTGTGATCATGGAAAGAAAACCCTCCGAATAAATGGGGAGCTGTTTTTGAATGAGACAGCTTTGAGTAATAAAAAATCTCATTGATCAATTGCTTACCTGAATAGGAAGCATCTTTAAATCTCGCATTACCGGTTGTTCGGATTCTTGCCAGTTCACCGGCAGCTGCAATAGAAAATTCTTCAGAAGGTTTCTCCCAATAATATTCAAAAGCGCCTTTTTCAGGATTTTGTTCTAATACAGCTAAAGCATCTACTTTTTGAATTGGGAAACAAAGAGAAAAGTATTTTTTGGATCCCTTCCTGAATAAATTAATAGCAGTAGTAATCTGTGCTGAAAGTTCCTGCTTACTTATCTGATAATCAAATAAGGAGGTCAAAGAATGATTTTGCAAGCGATTTTGAGGCATAAAAGCCTTATCAGTAATTAACTTTCAATTTAAATTGAAAATAAGAATAGATAAGCCAATTCCCAAGAAAAACTAGTGTACTAAATCAGTAAGAAAGTTAAGTACAGGAATATAAACTATTGAGCATCATCATCTTCACCGGAAGCGAATGGACTTTTAATGCCTATTTCATTGAGATCATACTCGGCTAGTTCAAAAAAATACTCCCAGGCAGCTTCACTTTTACCATTTTCATCAACCCAGGTAGGATGGCTTTGTTTTATTAAACCAACAGCTCGTTTAGCATATTTGATACGTTCCTGTTCGTCTTTAATACGGGGAAGGGCTGCAATCATCAGATCGAGGTTATAGCCACAATCAAAGTCTTTAGGTTTTTTCTGGTCGATGAACATCTTAGAATGAATTTTAAGTTTTTTTAAAAGTATGGAATTATTGAGCTATTATAAATCATAATCTCAGTTTATATAATCTATAAAGATTTAGAGATCAGTTTTATTTCTAAGCTTAATTTTTGCTGTAAAGTGCATTCTCAGGATAACTCAGAACGTACCCTAAAACCTCTGCATGTACTTCAATTCGAACTTTTAGGCCATGGTGGATTATATTCTTTAAATTTTGAACGAATAACAACAAGACCCGCTGTTTTAAGAATGGGAATCTCATACATGAATTCTGATGGATATTTGGGGTTCAAGGGCTTTACTTTTCCGATGTTTGGGTAGATCCAAGCCATGGTTTTCCGAGGTAAAATCTTCAAAGAGGAGACGGGATGGTCAGATTTTTCTTTTCTCCCGGTTACTCAATAAGACATAATGAGTTTTTCATCACTGGTGGTTTGTCTTTCGGAAAGGGATTGTAATAAAATCTAATCATCTGTTCATTTCACTCCCTAATATTCCTTAGCTTTAAGGGAATAAATAATCTGAAAGAAACGAATGTATTACAACTCAGTAATTGAAGCAGTAGGAAATACTCCACTGGTAAAACTTCAAAAAATAGCTAAAGACGTTCCCGGAACGGTGTTGGCGAAAGTAGAGTATTTCAATCCCGGACAGAGCATTAAAGATCGAATTGCTATAAAGATGATTGATGATGCTGAAGCAAAAGGATTGATAAAACCCGGTGGAACTATTATTGAAGGAACTTCAGGAAATACAGGAATGGGTTTGGCACTTGTTGCCATCCAAAGAGGGTATAAATGTATATTCACTACAACGGATAAGCAAAGCCAGTCGAAGGTAGATATTTTAAAAGCGCTGGGTGCGGAAGTTATTGTATGCCCAACTAATGTGGATGCAGATCATCCGGATAGTTATTACTCAACTTCTAAGCGCTTAAGTGAAGAAACACCTAATTCTTATTATCCGAATCAGTATGATAACCTGAGTAACACTCAAGCGCATTACGAGAGCACCGGACCCGAACTTTGGGAGCAAACCGAAGGAAAGATCACTCACTTTGTAGCCGGAATGGGAACCGGTGGTACTATTTCAGGAACTGCAAAATTTTTGAAAGAGAAAAACCCGGATATTAAGATTATCGGTATCGACAGTGTAGGGTCTGTTTATAAAAAGTATTTTGAAACCGGTGTATTTGATGAAAATGAGATCAAACCCTATATGACGGAAGGAATTGGTGAAGATATTATTCCTGAAGCGATAAACTTCGAGTATGTGGACGAAGTTATTCAAGTGAACGATAAAGATTCTGCATTAATGACCAGACGTTTGTCAAAAGAAGAGGGTTTATTTGTAGGTTGGTCCTGTGGTTCCGCTGTAAAAGGAGCACTGGATTATGCAAAAGAATATCCGTTAGGATCGAACGATGTTATGGTAATTATACTTCCTGATAGTGGAACCCGTTACATTGGTAAGATTTACAACGATGAATGGATGAATAAACAAGGATTTTTAGATTAAACTATTATGGCTGAACAGAACCAAACGATGAACCCGGGACAAATGGAGATAGAACTCAAAGAAGATGAGGCTACCGGAACATATTCAAATCTCGTAATGATCACTCATTCTCCATCAGAGTTTATTTTAGATTTTATCGCAGTTATGCCGGGTGTTCCAAAAGCAAAAGTAGTAAAAAGAATGATCTTAACACCTGATCATGCCAAGAGGTTGGCAAATGCGCTACAGGATAATGTTAAGAAGTTTGAAGATGAACACGGTGCTATTTCTTCCAGCAAAGAAAAAGTAGATATTCCAATGTACCGTGGACCTGTTCCTGAAGCATAATTACTTTTTTGCTGATACAAGAAGAAAAACACCCACAAGAAAAAAACTTATATGAGCTATTGAAGCTGCAAAAGCAGGGCTGATAGCTCCATAGTATCCGAAAGGTTCTGCAATCTTCATGAAGGCAAGGTATAGAAAACTTATAGCGAGACCAGCAGCCAGATAGATTCCTTTTCCACCTCTTCGTCTAACTGAAGCAACAGCAAATCCGACAATAATTACGATGATTATAGAAAGTGGATATACTAGCCTTCCATAAAACTGTACTTTAGGCATATTAACATTTCCGGCTCCGCTGCGTTCTATTGAGTCAATATAATTTATTGCTTCAGCGTATGTAAGTTGGTAAATATCAGAGGTCGATCTGGATAAATCTCTAGGAAAAACACTCAGGGAAGTATCAATTTCAGAAATAGTAGATTCCAGGTATCCGTTTTGAGAAAACTCTCTGACAGTTACAGTCTTCAGTGTCCAGTTATCTGCTTCACTATCCCAAACCATTTGATTGGCTGAAATAGTTTTTTTAACTCCGGTACTATCACTATTTGTTAATTTTACTCTGTAAGCTATATCCTGATTATCATCGTAATAATTAACACTTAGAATTGAGTTTTTTGTGACTTGCCGGTAAATATCATTTCTGTCTATAGATTCAGATTTTTTTTGAAGATATTTTTTTTCAAAAGCTGCTTTTTTCTTATTTGAATTGGGGATAACACTTGAATCCAAAAAACTTATTGTGCCGGCGCAAAGAACAGCAAATACAAGATATGGCACAATTAATCTGTACAGACTTATACCGGCGGCTTTTAAGGCTGTTATTTCTAAACGTTCCGATAACTGCCCAGTTAAAAATAAGCATGCAGTAAATACCGCAACAGGCAGTATAAGTCGGACCATTTCAGGTATATAATTTGAGTAATAATCGCCCCAGATTTCAGCCATTTGAGCACCTTTATCTGTATAGTCATCACTGTTTTCTGAGAAATCGATCATAATAAATATGAAGACAAGAACTACAATCACAAAAAAGGTAATCGTAAATAGCTTGAATATGATATACCTGTCTAATTTGTTAATCATCTTTCGAAAAAATATCAGAAATTCTGAATTCTGTGGTTAAACGAATTAAAAGTATTATACCTATCACCGAGAATACGATGTTAAATGTCCACATTCCTACAAATGGTGATACAAATAACCGATCCGCTAATTTTTCGCCCTGAATAAGTGAGATCCAATAAAATGTAAGAATTACAGTACTTATCATCGCGGCAACCCCAAAGTTTCCCCGCTTAGTCATTATGCCGATAGGTGCACCCAAAAGTATAAAAACAATACAAGCGAAAGGAATAGAGAATTTTTTATGAATTTCGACAAGGTATCTGTTCACACTTTTTTTCCGAAATAAGATGTTTGCTTTAATATTTTGAAGTGAAGCTTTATAATTATTCAGATCTGAAATAGCTGTTTCAAGAACTCTTTTTTGATCTCCTGAACTTGACTGAGCATTAACTACGAGAGATGAAGTTACAAGTGTTGTATCATTTTCAGGATTATTACCTTCAATAGATCTGCGTTCTCTGCCGGGTTCATCTGAATTTATATCAGGTAATGTATTCCTGAGTGCCACGGCATTTTGTATTTGTTTATTTATATCAAGAGATAATGAATCTACAATAACCTTCATCGATTGTATATTCATTGTTCTGTCACTGCGGTTTCTTCTTTTGGGATCAGACTTCTCAAAAGCCAGATCAGCCAGATCAAAGGTAATACGGTGTTCTTTAAAGTTTGAAATTTCCAGAGTTGTTTTATTTCTATCAGAGGTTAGTGGAAACTTCTGCATGTTTCCTTCAAATAAATAGAGGGAAAGCATTTCACTGTTTTCGGAAAACAAATATCCCTTTTTAGCCTTAATAAAAGCTCTGTCTGTATTTCTTGTTGGTTCTTGAAACAAGGTGATACCGTACAGGCTATCAGTTTCATTGTCAATGTGATCTACTAAAAATATATATCCGTCTAAACCGTCATAGAATTCATTAGCTTTTAAATCAAAACCGGGTTTTTTAAGCCTAATGTCTATAAACAGTGATCGGGATTTATGGTTTGCTTCGGGAAGCATATCGTTTGAAAACCATGCAAGACCAATGCATAGCAGAATACTGGCTGTTAAAACAGGTAGTATTACCTTCATAGGATGAACTCCGGAAGCGCGGATTGCAGTAAGCTCCTGCAATTCAGAGAATTTACCGAAAGCCATAAGAGTAGCCACTAATACTGCCATGGGAGCAGCCAGAACTACCATATAAGCTAAATTTGTGATTATGAGTTCAAAAATCACAAGAAGAGGAATGTCTTTACCAATTAGCTGATCTATATGTAAGATCAGAAACTGCATCAACAACAAAAACATTAATGTAAAAAAACAGAACAGAAAAGGACCTATATGCTTTTTTAAAAGGTCAGACTGTAGTTTATTGACAAATTTTCTTAGCATTGAATATTTTTAAGTACTAATCTCGTTTTCTACACGTAAAGAAAAGGATTTTATTGGATGAAAAATATATAAAGGTTTGTAGATTTAAACTTTTAAGATAAGTGAATATATGTTATTATCGTTGCCAATTCGAATTCTAATGAAGTTCTACGGCCTATAATTAAATTGCTACGAAACTAAGTTTTAAATCTACAGTTTTAGCTGTCTTTTGAATCAATCAACTAGGCTCTTATTTACTTCAGCGATCCTGTTCTGTGGCTCGGTGTTTTTTACTTCATGGAATAGCTACGCTCAGCAAAGAACAGTAATTGACACTTCTAAAGTTGTAGCTGATACTTCTCTGGTTGGAATTAAGTTTTATTTTCCTTTTAAGCAATTTCCGGTAAGTGAGTTTTCGAATAGAAAAATTCCGAAGATTTACCGGTTGTCTGAAAATGATTTCAAAACCAGAGTTTCATGGGACAGTCTTTCTACTTATAAAGTTCAGCAGCAGATTAGTGGGACTTCAGTTTTAGTACCGGGATTTTATAGTTTTGAAAATTATGCTGCAGAAAAGAAAGAAGCTCAGAAAAGAGAGCTTTCCCGCTTGCTGATACAAGAAGGGAAAAAGGAAGAACAACAGGGAAGAGGTCTTTTAGACTTCAGTCTGAGAATTCCCGGTGGAGAAAATTCAGCATTTACTTCAATTTTTGGAAAACCTGAGGTAAACTTAAGAGTTAATGGTTCTGCTAACATGAATGTAGGAGCTTCCATACAAAAAGTGGAAGACCCAAATATTCCGGAGGATCAACAAAAAAGGGTAGACCCTACTTTCAATCAAAATCTTCAGTTAAATATTCAGGGTAGTATTGGAGATAAACTCACTATAGCAACGGATTGGGACACAGAGAGAACGTTTGATTATCAAAACCGACTTAAAATTGCATACACCGGGTATGAAGATGAAATTATAAAAAGTATCCAATTGGGTAACGTTTCTATGGAAACAGGAAATTCTCTGGTAAAGGGTGGTGGCGCTTTGTTTGGGATAAAATCCGTTGCTGAATTAGGGCCTCTGAGAGTGACTTCAGTGTTATCACAACAAAAGGGAGAAAGTAAAAGTCAGTCAATTACAGGCGGTTCTCAGGAAGTTCAATTTGAATTACGGCCGACGGATTATGACGATGATCAACATTTCTTTATTGATTTCTATAATCGTCAGCAATTTGAGAGTAATATGCTGGATAATCTTCCTCTTATTGGAACGGATTTTCAGTTCAGCCAGATGAATGTCTGGATAGAGGATGCAACAGGAGCGGCGCCTAGTGAATCATTCAGGGCTTACGCGTTTGTTGATCTTGGAGTTGTTGAAAACCCAGATGGATCTTTCGAGCCACCAAACCCTGAGAATGATCGAATTGACGATCAAAAACTGGAAGACCGAAGGAATAATAATTCTGTTCAAACTGATGATCTGAATTTAAAGGGAAGCGTTCAGCCGGGTAGTTATTATATAAAATTGAAACGTGGTGAAGATTACGAATTCAATGAAGCCTTAGGGATTATCAGCTTAAAAAGAAGAGTGGGAAGTAATGCAACCTTAGCTGTTTCTTTTTCATATTCTACATTAGATGATCCGGGTAATATTGTTGAAGTGGGAGACCTTGAACCAAAAAATGGAGGTGTAACATATTTAAAGTTACTCAGGCCCAGAAACCTGACGCCTGATAAATTTGCATGGGAGTTAACTATGCGAAATATATATTCATTGGGAGTGACCAATGTTACCCAGGAAGGTTTAACGTTTGATTTTGAGATCACTAAAGACAATCAGTCGATTAACAGAATTCCCGGAAGGACACCTACGCTTTTAGAAGATCTCGGTTTGGATCTTCAGGATTCTCAGCAGGCATTAGGTAAGGATGGCAAAATTGATTTCGACGGGCTTAGGTTCGATCCTTTTACTGGAAAAATTATGTTTCCTTATCTGGAACCTTTTGGAGCCAGAATTGATACCCTGATCTCAGATTTACCCACAGATGAGTCTGAATTGGTATTTGATTCCCTGTATTCAGCTAAGAAAGACATTGCCTTCGAAAGCACCCAAAACAGGTTTTATGAGATAAGTGGTAATTCCAAAGGAGGAGTTTCAAGCTCATTTTTTCTGGGCGACCTTGTTGAGGGATCCGTAAAGGTTTTCGCAAACGGAGCAGAACTAATTGACGGCGTTGATTATGAAGTTGATTATTCTTTCGGAAGTGTGAGTATTTTAAACGATAAGTTTTTAGCTCCAGGACAAAATCTAAGGGTTGAATATGAGAACAATCAGTTTTTCTCTATTGGCCAAAAGAATTTTACAGGGGTAAGAGCAGAATATTTCGTTTCCAACAATATCAGCCTTGGAAGTACTTTTTTCCGATTGAACGAACAAACTCTTTCAGAAAAAATCAGAGTCGGAAATGAACCCATCAATAACACCGTAATCGGTTTAGATGCTAATGCAGAATTTGATACACCGTGGCTTACCCGCTTTATTGACAGGATTCCTCTTTTGCAGACCAGAGCAGAATCTAATTTCAGTGTAAGCGGAGAATTTGCTCAACTGAGACCGGGAGTAGCACAAACTAATGCTGTAAGGGATGCTATCGACGATGGAATTCTGTTTGAAGATGAAGAAAACGGACTTTCTTTTATAGATGATTTTGAAGGAGCAGAGTTCAGCATTCCGTTTAAGATTGCTTCCAGATGGAACCTTCCGAGTGCGCCTGCAGCTGTACCCGGCTATGATGCTGATTTTGAGAATAATCAAAACCCTGCTCCCGATCTGATGTCAAAGATAGCTCGTTCTGATCTCAGGGCTCAGTTTGTGTGGTATGAAATACCCAGAAATGTTTCAAATATTTTAGGAAATGTTGAAGTTACCCCGGAATCAAGACCTGTATTTGTAAGAGATGTTTTCAGAGGAAGAGAAACCAATAATCCTCAGGAAGAGATCATAACACCACTGGATGTCTACTATAATCCAACTAAAAGAGGTCCATATAATTACAATCAGGATTTAAAAAATAAGCTGGAAAATGAACCGGAAGATATGTGGGGAGGAATGACAGCTGTTTTGCCTACCGGACAGGAAGATCTTACTCAAAACAATATTGAATTTCTGGAATTTTGGGTTCAAACTATTTTACCGGACGGCAGAGACCCCGATGCACAGGACATCAACGAAGATTATGCGGGTAAAATTTATATTGATCTGGGGATAATTTCTGAGGATGTGGTTCCCAATAGTGTTTCTAATTCAGAGGATGGCTTAGCTCAAAACATTTCCAGTTTAGAAAAAGATGCCGCAGGAAGATCCTACATACCAACGATTCCCACACCTCCTCAGGGGCAATTTTCAAACGAAAACAGAGATCTTGAAGATGTGGGACTTGACGGAGTACCGAATGAAGATGGTTCCAGCCCTGAAACGACCGAGAAAGCTCTTTTCGCTGGTTTCCTGGCAGACATGGAAGAAGCTTATGGACTTAACAGTCCTGAATATCAGGAAATAGAGTCCGATCCTTCTAATGATGACTATGTGTATTATGGGGAGTCGAAAGTGGATGGTTTAAAACTTCATGAACGGTTTCACAGGTTGAGAGGATATTATGATGGAAATACTCCTGTTGCCGGGGGTGATAAACGAGCCGTTACAAATAGACCTGAGAAAGAGGGATTGATAACCCCATCAAATGTAGAGATACAAAACTCTTATTTTCAATATGAGATAAACTACAATCCTGCAGATTTTGATAATCTGGAAATTGGATCAGACAGCACCTTCATCGTTGATAAAGTAGGCGGAGGAACTCAGGAAAACACCTGGAGACTGATCCGGATTCCGCTAAGTGAGTTTACCCGGAAGGTTGGTAATATTAACGGGTTTCAAAATATTTCATATATACGTTTGTGGATGTCTGGTTATAAAGAGCCTTTCACAATGCGTTTTGCGACTTTTGAATTTGTTGGTAGCCAATGGAGAGAAGCTGAGAGTATTACTGAGTCGAGAGGATCGGCATCAGATTTTAAAGTTGCAACTGTAAACATAGAAGAGAATGCCAGCAGATCTCCGATTCCTTACCGACAGCCTGAAGGGGCTATAAGAGCGGTAAACAGGGGCGCACAGTCACAAACATTAGCTAATGAGCAGTCACTTGTACTTCAAACGGAAGGATTAGGGTCTCAGGAAATTAATTTAGTGAAAAGAGTATATCCCGGTGGTTTGAATTTCCTCAATTATTCGAACATGAGAATGTTTGTTCACGGTGAGGGTTATGAGAACAGGGAAGATGCTGAACTCGTAATACGGATGGGAACAGATCTGGACAACGATTTTTATGAATACAGACAACCGGTAACCCCGAGCGATCCTAACTTTAATTTTGGCTCATATGACCCGGCAGAAGGTGGTCGGCTTAATTCAGAAGCAGAAGAAGTATGGAAATACGATGATAACAGTATGAATATTGTTATTTCTGCTTTCAACGTTTTAAAAGAGGAAAGAAGAAAAAGCAACAAGAGTCCTTCTGAAATATATATAGGGGAATCACCTTTACCTGATGGTATGACACCCGGAGCAGTTATTTCTATAAAAGGAAATCCATCCTTAGATCGGATTTCGGAATTAGCAATAGGAATAAGAAACCCTCACGATATGAATAGCACAGATCCGAATGCACCCGGGACGCCTGTGTTGGATGCAGAGTTCTGGGTAAACGAGCTTAGATTATCAGGCTTTGACAATGAAAACGGGTGGGCGGCAAATGGTAAAGCCAGTTTAAAACTAGCCGATTTTGCAACTATGAATGCAAATGTAACCAGACAAACTACCGGTTTTGGCGGATTGGATTCTCGGTTGGGACAGCGTAGTGTTTCTGATAATTTAGGCTATTCAGTAAGCTCAACGGTAAATCTGCATAAGCTGATTCCGGATCGTTTCGGGTGGTCTTTTCCGGTAACTGTATCTGCCAGAAGGAATTCCTCTACACCAAAATTTTTACCGGATCGTGGTGACATCAGACTTGATGATTTTATAGAATCTGAAAGAGCCAGAACGGATATTCCGGATTCTGAAATTGAGCAAAACGTGAGTGAAAAGATCGAGGAAGTGCAAACGGTTACAGAAGGATACTCTTTGAATGTTTCGAATATTACAAAGTCTAATTCTGAAAGTAAGTTAGCTCAATATACTATAGACAGGATGAAGCTCAGCTATGTGTATAATGAAGGAACTTCAAAAAATCCGCAGTTAGCTCTTCAAAATAACTGGAACTATTCAACCACATTAAATTATGGTCTTACTTTTCCAAGAGTTAAACTCTTCAGACCTTTTAAGTTTACTGAGCAGTTACCAGGATTAAGTATTTTGTCAGGATTGAGAATCGGATATATGCCTTCGAGTATAAATGCCTCTACCAGTGTTTCAAGAAGCTATGATGAAAGGCGCAGAAAGATTCTGGGAGATGAAACTATCCAGCCCATACAACAGACACACTCTTTTACTCAAAGAGCTAATTTCGGATTCAATTATAACTTTACACCCTCTATAATTACTTCTTTTAGATCAAACACGAATTTTGATCTGTCGAACATAGGCATCGAAAATACGAATCAAACCGGTGTGGACAGTCTTCGATTTCAGGTTAAACCTACGTTTGATGTATTTAACGAAATTCTTACTACAGATTCTGTGTCGGCCAGAAGGTCAAGTTACTCAGAATCATATACAGCCAGCTGGAGGCCAAAATTAAATACTATTAAAGCACTTAACTGGATCACTTACAACGCCTCATATTCCGGCGGATTTCAGTGGAATAATAGTCCCAGAGGATCGAATTTGGGAGCCAGAATTTCAAATACCTTTGATCTTACAAATACATTTAAATTTAATGTCGGAAAGATTATTGATGGTATAGGATTTGTAGATTCTGTGCGGGATAGTGATAAAAAGGAGTCTGCAAGAAGAAAAAATGGAAAACCTGCAGCAGATGATACTACTTCTACCGGAGGGTTAAATGTACTTGAAGATGTTCAGTTTGCAGGAAGAAAGTTAGTTCTGGCACTTTTTAGTATGAAAACTGTAGACTTTTCCTATCGAAAAGGAAAAAGTTCCAGTCAACAGGGGTATGGAGGTCAATCACAATTGTTTTATACTTTTGGTGATCAAAGTTCAGGTACTTTCTCACCACCATTCGGATACCGAACAGGTTTGAATGAGGATATATCGAGAGATCAATTGGTAAGGAACAACAATAACCCATTGGCTATAAATAAAACGTATTCAGATAATCTGACGCTGGGCACAACACTCAAATTATTCGATAATATTTCAATTGACCTGGACTGGGCTACCCGTTGGGATGAACGTACTACAGAAACAATCACTTATTCAGTAGGGGATAATTTCAATTCTGTAAATATTTCATCAGGTGATATAAATTCGTCTGTTTGGGCTTTCGGAACCGGCTACGAAGATTTTTTCAGAACACAACTTCGAACAGCTTTCCAGGATTTAGAAGCCGGGGTTATTGATGATGAAAACGGAAACAATGACGGAAGAACTGTGTTGAACAGGGTAACTCTTCAGGATGACTTCAGGAACTCTTATTTATCAGGAAATTCGTCAGGAATTGGTCAAAAGGAATTTACCCCGATACCGAAACCAAATTGGAGGGTTACCTGGCAGGGTTTTGAGAAATTCATTCCACTACTGGGCGATAACATGAACCGGGCTTCATTAACGCACAGCTATAAAGGAACTTACCGTCTGGGTTGGCAATTTATAAATCAGTTTGGTGATGAGACTTCTCAAAACATTGGCGGTATTACCATTAATGATAACAGAGATAAGTTTGAACCCGCTTCCATTACTATTGATCAGAGATTTAGTCCGCTTATTCAACTTAATATAACCTGGAAAAATGCTCTGAAAACTGATTTTGGATACGAAACAAGTAAACTTACAAGCTTTGCTTTATCCAGTAAAACGGTTTCTGAAAGAAGATCAAAAGGCTTTAAAGTAAATCTGAATTATACTTTCCGTAAGGTCTCCATCCCTATCTTCCCTAATATTAAAAACAATATTGATCTGGCAGTAAGTGGAAACTTCAGTGAAGATTCTGATCAAAACTTCATTCTAGTGAATGACCTGATCAATGCATTTCAGAATTTTAATGAAAAAGGAACAGATGTAGATGCCTATGACTTTGATCCTCAAAACGAAACAGGACAAAAGCGGTATAACGGATCATTAGTGATAGGTTACCGAATATCCAGTACCATAAATTCGAACTTTGAATACACGTATAACCGCGTAATACCAAAAGGGTCATCCATTCCTCCACGAACCAATCAGGAAATTAGATTCAATATCAGAATTGCTATTCAGTCCAGATAAGTGTCAGAGAATAACGGATATTGAACATTTAATACTGAATGTTGAGATGGAATAAGTATTCATAACAGTATCACAAACTTCTTTTAGTTTCTCCAAACAGGGCCTTCGTTTCTTCCTTCAGTATCTGTTAATTGTATTCTCTCTTTAGTTAGGATATTAATTTTCCAGATATTGTAATTGCCTTTGGATCCCGCTGTATAGACCAACCATTTACCATCCGGCGACCAATCCGGTGAATAGCATTCGATAGAGTCATTTGTCAGGTTTACTAAATTGCTTCCATCAGCATCCATAATATAAAGATCCCATTGACGATCGTTAAGTCCGTAGAACGCGATTTTTTTACCATCAGGAGAAAATTTAGCTCCTGAATCATAGCCCTTTTTGTTGGTCAATCTGCGAACATTGCTTCCGTCAGCATTCATAATGTGAATTTCGCCGTTTGCCGCGTGTGTATTATCTGAAGAATCTCTTAGTTGTCTTGTAAAGAGAATGTTTTTACCGTCAGGTGACCAGGATGGACTTTCTTCATACATTGCATTTTTTGTGAGAGATCTGATGTTTGAGCCATCCTTATCCATCACATATACATTTCGGCTCAGTGAATCTCTGTCACTCATAAATACAATTAATTTACCGTCGGGGGAGGGCGTGGGGAGAACGTCTTTTGCGGGATGATCTGTAATACGAGTAACTTCTGTAGATTTAGTGTTTACACTATAGATCTCTTCATTTCCGTCTCTTTTTGAATAGAAATAGACAGAGGCACCATCTTTTCCCCAGTCAGGACTAAAATCTAAAGATTCATTATTGGTAAGCCTTTTCAGGCTGTCTCCGTTTACATCCATCATATAAATTTCGGAGTTGCCGTCCCGATCTGAAACAAAGGCTATTTCCTGATAAGGTGAATACTTCTCAGCCTGCTTTTTATTTTTTTGGTTACAGGATAGAAAGGTGACAAGAAATAGCAGATATAATGGTTTTCTCATTAAATTCATCACTTTAGGTATTTACAGTTGTACATCCATCTTTCGTTTATATATACCTAATTAATTTCAGTAAAGCGATAGCTTTGGGCCAGATCAATTAAAAATCCCAAAACCCTGATGCTGAATATGAATTACTTAGTCATTTTCTTTTATCGACTTCAATTTCTATAAATAATGGTAAATAGCTGGGAGTACAGTTTCTTGGTACAATTTCATCCTTATATAATCCTGTTTTCTCGCCAATAGATTTACAGCGATCACGATATTTTTCATCATAGACTCCAATCCACGCTGCTGTATAATTCATAGCCCATTGAACGTCAGGGTCTTCTTCTGCAATACTGGTTTCAATTTTTGAAAGAAGCTCCGGCGTATTTTCCGGTGGAGTTTGTCCGGTCCATCTCAATCTTGCCTGATAATACCAATAAGTGCGTCTCTGAAGAACCGTAGGACTATTTTCCCATGAATTCATTAAAGCGATGGTACTTTTAGCTTTCATAAGCTGATTTGCCATCAACCATTCCATTAATCGATTCTTTTCCTCGGATGAATGCTTCTGCATTTCTTTATCCAATGTATTGATCAACTCTTGAGTGAGTAGTTTTTTATCCATGATCAGAACGGCTAAAAGTCTGGGGAAATACTCACCGGTATTCCAGAGCTCCATTGCCATAGAATGATCTGTTTTGATATCTTTCGCAATTTTCTTTAGATCACCAAACTTGGGTGATTCAGTGTCTATCTGTGAATAAATGTTCTGAGTTTCCGAAGATAAATTCATGGCGTTCAGATTTTAGTATTAAACAGATTATGTTAAACTGGGAAGTTTAAATAACTAATTTTCTCTTCTAAAACGAAGCTTTCCAAACCACACAAACCCCAACCCACCAACACTTAAAAACAGACATAAATACCCAAGCCAGTCTCCGAATTTGGTATAAATGGTTTTGGTGGATTTTGAAGGGACATCAAAAGTGAATCCGGTTCGTTCCCAGTAGTTGGTTTTCTGGAGTACATTGCCTTCAGGATCTATGATGCCGGAAAATCCGTTGTTTGCACTTCTCACGATCCAGCGATCAAATTCGATGGCTCGTAATCGTGCGTAAGCAAAATGCTGATAATGTCCACTGGTATTTCCCCACCATCCGTCGTTAGTGATAATGGTTATAAAGTCAGCTTCGTCTTTTACAAACTCTCTGATCCATGATGGATACACAGAATCATAACAGATCAATCCCTGAGTGGTAAAACTGTTTGTTTTTAGGGAAGTAGCTTCTGATCCTTTTCCGAATTGCATGATGTTACCCCAATCCAGCCAACCGAAAACATCTATATTATTGAAGAACTCCACGAATGGGAACCGTTCTACAACGGGTACCAAGTTATGTTTGTCGTAACGAGTGCGTTCGCCATCTGCATTAACATAAAGAGCGGCGTTAAAGTAGTTTCTTGCTCGTCCATTAACCATATCTCTGTACAAAGTTGGAGGCTCTTCATACAGTTCAAATAAACCGGTTCCGGTAATCAACGAAGCATTCCAAGCTTGGGCTGAATCTGAGATGCTGTAAGCAGTTCTGGAATTCATGTAGATTCCTGCGTCAACCGCATTTTCAGGCCAAACGATCAATTCCGTATCGTCGGTTATCACTTTGTTCGTGATGCTGAAAAGACTGTCCATCAACACAGAATGGCTGCCTAATCCACCATGACTTTCATAAGAATCATGATTGGGTTGAATGACAGCTACGCTGGTTGTTTTGATCGCCGGTTCTTCAGTAGAGCCTAAAAACATCATGAGTGAAATTCCAGATGGTAATAGCAGGGCAAAAGTAGCAGCCAGAGCAATAGATTGCTTTTTATTTTTAAATGCCAGAAAAGCTAAAGAGCTGGTAAAGATCACCCAAAAAGAAATCCCAAGATGTCCCGTAGCAGAGATGTACTGGATCAAAGAAACCTGATTTGCCCATGCATTTCCAAGTGTTAACCAAGGCCAGGAAAGATCCCAATTATGGTGCAGAAACTCATAACTCACCCAAATAGAAGCATGCAAAAGAGCGATCACCCATGCTTTATCAAATCTTTTTGAACAAACCCGAAAAAGAACAAGGGGAATGGTCATGATAGCTGCGTTTGCCAGTACGGCTGCAATTCCAGCGACCAGACTTGCCATCATTAACCAGTAGGTTGTGATCAAATTCCAGACTACAAATCCCGCATAACTGTAATAAGCCAGTTGTTTATTGGAACCACATTTATCAGCCAACAAAAATAAAAATATAAAAGCGGGAAAGCTCAGAAATGACAGATCAACAGGAGGGAAGCTTAATCCGAGAAGAACTCCGGCTGTGATAGATAATGCCCATTTGTTTTCGAGAAATTTGTTCATCAATTATTTCTTATTCGATTTTTGGGAATTAGTACAATATAAGTAATCCTTCGCTATCGCTCTGAAGGACTCTTTAATTTTAGATAAACTCAAATTTAAAAATCCACTTATCATTCCGAATACCCTTTTCCTGCAACAACAACAGCAATTTCACCTTTGATGGAAGCTCTGTTTTCAAAGTCTTCTTTTAATTCTGAAATAGGAGCTCGTACCACTTCTTCAAATTTTTTGGTGAGTTCACGGGCAACCGCTGCCAATCGTTCCGGTTCAAAATGTTCTTCCAATTCTTTGAGTAATTTTACAATGCGATGCGGACTTTCATAGAACACGATCGTCCGTTCTTCTTCAGATAGTTCTTTCAGTCGTTTTTGTCGTCCCTTTTTTGGCGGAAGAAATCCTTCGAAGCAATATTTATCGCAGGGAAGTCCGCTTGCCACTAAAGCTGTAGTAACAGCATCAGGTCCGGGGATAACGGTAACCGTAATTCCTTCTTGTTTAATAGCCCGAACGGCCAAAAATCCCGGATCAGAAATCCCTGGCATTCCTGCATCAGAGATCAATGCAACCGATTGACCACCCCTCAAAATATTCAATACGTGTTCAACTTTATGATGCTCATTATGGAGATGAAACGAAAATTTCGGAGTGTTTATTCCAAAGGCGGTCAATAGTTTGCCGGAAGTACGGGTGTCTTCACAAGCAATATGATCTACAGATTTTAAAACCTCTACCGCTCTGGGCGAAAGATCACCAAGATTACCAATCGGAGTAGCTACAATGTAAAATGTTGACACGAATAAAAAGGATTTGAAAGAATTTCGGAATGAAATTATACAATTTAGAATTAACTTAAGATATTGATTATTGAACAATACTTAATTTTTAATTGAACGACATGAATTTTACGCCTTCAGGTTTAAATCACATTACTATTCGGGTAAACAGGATCGATGCATCCAAAGAATTTTACGGAGACATTCTTGGCTTTGAAGTTATAAGAACTATGGGACAGAGCATGGCTGTGTATGACATCGGTGGAGGAGATACCATGGTGATCGTAGAAGCAGAAACCAGTTATGACCCGACTTCCAGAGATTTTCGTGTTGACCATTTTGGGTTTTATGTGGAAACACCGGAGAAAATAGATGAGCTGGCAAAATACTTCAGAGAAAAAGAAGTAACGATCATGAGCGGTCCGGCAAACAGAAAAAAGGGAAGATTCTTATTTATAGCTGATCCCGATGGAAATATGATCGAGTTTATGTATGAGGAAAAATAAAAGGCCACTAAAACACAAAGTCACTAAATTTTTTGTGATTCAGTGATTTTGTGGCTGCCCTGATTGCTCTAGTTCCATAGCCCAGCTGCGGAACTAGCAAAAAACTAAACTCGAGTCCTTTACCTGTTGCAATATTAGTCGCAGGACTAAAGTCCTTGCTTGTTTATGTACGAGTTTAAGACAAGAACATAAGCTAGAAGGGGATTTATCCCCGGGTTTCTAATAACCATCGAGTTCTTTCTCGCCAATAATAATTCTAAAGTTCGGGATTGTAAATGTCAGATAATTCGTTGACAGATTAATAGTGATAGTTCTATAAAAATTCGCCCTTAGTATTTAAGACGGACAAGTGAACCTGATCCGGATGCGTCTGCAAAGCAGGAATAATCCTTTCAGGTGAAGAGTGTATTAATTACCTCAGAATGAACGAAGACCTTTAGGATTATTCAGCGCAGGATCAGTGAGCCCGTCTTAAATACTTCGGCTTGATCTTTTGCTACTTTTGTATCAAGACAAAAGTAGGTACCCTATTATAAGCTAAGTGTGTCTATAAGGCTCAGTTACTTTGTTCTATGTACTTTTGTACCGACAAAAGTACCAAAAGCTCCCGACAAGAATTATTGGCGAGAACTCCATTACATCGACTAATCATTACAAAAGGTCTTCGTTCGTATGATGCATATTCCCAAGTCAGCCTGAGTGTAATGATTGCTCCTTCGGAGCCGTCGATTTCATTACGTTCTTGGCTCGCCAATAATTCTAAAGGTCGGGGTGGTTGGAAGCTTTTTCTGAAATCGTCAGAATTATAGACAAGTCAATTTTTGTAAGTGAATTATCTACCATCTACAGGGATGAGCCTATATATTTTACTGTTCAAAAACTGTTATCGAATTATCTATCATCTATAGGTATGACCTGAATTTTTATTATTAGTCCGCTTTGCTATTTTGGGATATGAGCAATAAAAACAAGATAAATCGATAACTAAAACACGAAACCACTAAATTTTTTGTACTTCAGTGATTTTTGTGGCTGCACTGATTATGAAAAGCAAGATAGAAAGAGAATTAGAGCAAAAGGAATTTGAAAGTGAGATAGAAAGAGTTCTCCGCAAGCAGGAATTTGATAAGGAATTCGAGGAAAAAATAGACAGTGATTATCATCCGGGAGCTTTATTCGCTATCCGGTTCTTTGGTAATTTGACGATTGGTTTTGTCTTCTATATGATCTTCAATTGGCTGGGAGGGCGGTACATTTATATGATCTCTCCTGAAGTTGCAAACGGAATGAAAACTATTATACATGTAATAATAGTTGGTGTAGCTCTTATTGGAGCAATCACAAAAAAATCGCCGTGGGAAAGATTTATCAGGTAAGTTCGATCACTTCTGAATTTCTGATATCAAAATAATCTTCCTCGTCCCAATTGGTGTTGATCACAATTCCGCCCATCAAATATATTTTTTTACCCACAAGTGCATCTTTGCAATCATGAATAAGCTCTTTAACTTGGGTATGAATTTTCTCATAAGCTTTTTCTGTCACTTCTTTGATCTGATCGTCTGCGCTTAGAATTTGATCTCTTTCTGCATTCAGCATCTTAACAACTTGTGCTTGTTGGTAATCAGATGCATTTTCCTTACCGATTGTTGAAGGATTTTGAATTGCAGATAGTCCGGCAATGAGAGAACCACAACAAGTGGAGTTAGAATCCTGTCTTTGACGCAATATTTCTCCGGCTGTACCTTCTTTTGATACTCCGATATGCGGACCGTATAAAATAAAAGCTCCTCCTTTATCCGGAATATGACTGGCAAAAGCCATTACACCCGTTTTTCCTGTAAACGGTAGTCCCGAAATTCCGCCAAATCTGAAAGGACCCGGTCCCACAAATAATCTGCTGAAAATATTGAATGAATTATTTACTTCATCAGAGCAAATAGAAGTTCCCCAAATAGTTCTGGATAAGATAAATCCGTGAAGATTTAACTCACTTGTGATCTTCTGTTCCAGTTCTCTGATTTCAAGTGCTTTTGGATAGTGTGCTTTAACAGGCATGTAAATTTTTAAGTATCCGGTTTAAATTTATGGAGCCAAAATAAAAAAAATATGAAGGAATATTCGAGCATAAATCAGGAAATCTTTTATTAAAAAGAATTATAGGAAGGATCTCATTATTGGTAGAATTAATCCGTATATTTAACGCTTACTGAATTGTGAGTTCGCGATAAGACTGGAAATTTTACTTCTGTAACAACCTTCAGGTTTATAGATCATTGCTGGCTTTTATGAATCAAGCAGTCTCGCTTGCCTCTTGTCATTAGCTCACCTCTAATAATAAAATGACCCGGGCAGGAATACTCACAGCACAGTTTTTGAACGGGATAAAAACGGTTAAAATTATATGCCAACGTTCAAAGAACTAGGTTTAAAACAAGAACTGCTCGACGCAGTTGAAAAATTAGGGTTTACTGAACCCACTGAAGTACAGGAATTAGCAATACCTACTATTCTCGCTTCTCAACGTGATCTGATAGCATTAGCGCAAACAGGAACCGGTAAAACCGGTGCATTTGGACTTCCTGCTTTAAATCAAATTGATACAAATTCTGATAATGTTCAGGTTTTGGTGCTTTCACCAACTCGTGAATTAGCTATTCAGATCGCTCGTGATCTTAAGGATTTCGCAAAGTATCAGAAAGGAGTTAAAACAGTAGCAGTTTACGGAGGAGCTAATATCTCTACTCAGATCAAAGCTCTTAATAACGGTTGTCAGGTAGTGATCGGAACTCCCGGTCGTATGCTGGATCTCATCAACAGAAAAAAATTAGATGTTCGCAATGTAAAAACGCTTGTGTTGGATGAAGCTGATGAAATGCTGAATATGGGTTTTCAGGATGATCTGGACGCAATTCTGGCTGATACTCCAAGAGAGAAACAAACACTTTTATTCTCAGCAACCATGCCGAAAGCAATTGCTAAGATGTCAGCGAAGTACATGAACAATCCTGAAGAGATCGAAGTTGGTGAGCGTAATGCCGGTGCAAAGAATGTTGAGCATCATTATTACATGGTTCATGCAAAAAACAGATTCGAAGCGCTTAAGAGAATTGTAGACATGAATCCTGATGTGTATGGGATCATTTTCTGCAGAACACGTCGTGAGACTTCCGAAATCGCTACTAAACTGAACAAAGATGGTTATGATGTTGATCTGCTGAACGGTGACCTTTCACAGGCTCAGCGTGATGATGTAATGAATCGTTTCAGAACTAAAGATCTGCAATTATTGGTAGCAACGGATGTAGCTGCTCGTGGATTGGATGTTAACGAATTAACTCACGTAATTAACTACAATCTACCTGACGATCTGGAAGTATACATTCACAGAAGTGGTAGAACAGGTCGTGCCGGTAATTCTGGTATTTCGATTTCAATTATCCACACCAGAGAAACTCGCAGAATTCGCGATCTGGAAAAGATGTCCGGTAAAGATTTCATCAAAAAAGAAGTACCAAGTGGTGAAGAGATCTGCGGAATTCGAATGCTGGATCTTATCGATACCATCAAGGACACAAAAGTTAATGAAAATCAATTGCAAAAGTTTTTGCCACAGGCGATGGAAAAACTCGCTGATCTGGATCGTGAAGCGTTGATCAAACAATTTCTGTCTGTAGAGTTCAATCAATTCCTGGATTACTATTCTAATTCCAATGATCTTAACGCTCAGGGCGGTAATGATAGAAAAGGAAGCAGAAATGACGACCGCGGAGGAAGAAATGATCGTGGTGGAAGAAGTGGCGGTAGAGATCGTGGAATTACCGAAGCAGGTTATGAGCGTTTCTTTATCAATGTTGGAAGACGAGACGGACTTAATCCTGTTCGTTTGATGGGACTGGTAAATGAGCAATTAAATGGTTCTAAGCCTGATTTTGGTAAGATTGATCTTCAGAATAATTTCTCATTCTTTGAAGTTGAAACCGGATATGAAAGTGCATTGACAAACAGTGTAACCGGAGCTAAGTTTGAAGGCAGAGATGTTGCCGTTGAGCGTGCTCAGGATGATAAAAAGAGCAATTCCGGTGGTGGTGGAAGAAGCGGCGGCGGAAGAAGAAAAAGTAACGATGGCGGTTTTCCAAAAGGAAAGCGCAAAAGCGGTGCTAGAAAAAGAAGCAGAAAATGAGTGAATTTGATGTAGTCATTTTAACAGAATCCAGATATTTGAATCCGGAGAAAGTGAATGACTACATTCAAAACATTTTAACGGAAGAGGAACTGCTCAAAAAAGCTTTAGAGAAACACGACCTAAAAGTGATTCGTAAAGATTGGGCAGATCCTGATTTCGATTGGACTTCTACCAAATGTGCCATCTTCAGAACTACCTGGGATTATTTTGATCGGTTTGAGGAATTTCAGCAATGGCTGGATCGTGTAGAGACTCAAACAGAACTGATTAATCCAATTTCTACCATCCGCTGGAATATGGATAAACATTATCTTCGGGATTTAGAAAAAAAGGGCATCAGAATTGTAGAGACCTTGTATATCAAAAGAGGAGAAAGCAGAACTCTCTCAGATATTTATAATGAAGCAGGTTGGGAAGATGTGATCTTAAAACCAACCGTTGCCGGAGCCGCTCGCCATACTTATAAGCTCAATTCAGGTAATATCGTTGATCACGAAGCAGTTTTTGCAGAACTAATTGCAAAAGAAGATATGATACTTCAGCCATTCCAGCATAATATTGCCACAAAAGGCGAGGTTTCGTTTATGGTAATGGGAGGGAAGTTTACTCATGCTATTCTTAAAAAAGCAAAAACCGGAGATTTCAGAGTGCAGGATGATTTTGGTGGAACGGTTCATAATTACGAAGCTACAGAAGACGAAATCATTTTTGCAGAAGAAGTAGTAAAAGCTTGCGATCCACTACCTGCCTATGCACGAGTTGATGTAATGTGGGATAATGAAGATCAACTAGTCGTTTCCGAAGTTGAATTAGTTGAGCCGGAATTATGGTTCAGAGAATGTCCGGAAGCTGCGGATGTTTTGGCGGAAGAAGTGAATAAGGGAATAAGTTGATCAGTGAATAAGGAGAAAGTATAAGCGTATGAATCTGTCTGCTTATGCAGATCTAGAAATATGGTTTTTGTGCTGAGGTTTTAGAAAAACTGTTTTACATCAGTTATAAAAACAGAAATAAATAGAAGAATTAATACGCAGAAAAAGAGATGGTAATACAAGTATTTATATCTTAATACTTTTGAAGCTTCTTTTTGCTTGATACTTTTTATGCTGTAGTAAAGTCCCAAAGGTGAAAGAAAGACAGTAATAAGTACCGGTAATCCCACCAATAGATCTAAGAAGTATAGGTTTTCATCAAAAAGCGGTCTGATCACAATTGAAATAAAAAGTGAAAAGAGAATGAACCCACCATATACTTTGAATAGTAATTTAGATTTCTTTAGATGATAGTTATCGGATGACTTCATAGACATTAATCAATACAAAGTATTAAGATTGGATTACTTGTTAGAGTTCGTAGAATGCTAATATATATTCTTTTCTACGCAATAGTTTCAATTGATTTTAGACTCTCAAAACTCCCCGAAATCCTCTTGCTGCATAATAAGAATCAGCACCATTGTGATAGGTAAAGACTTGATTATAACGGCGATCACAAAACAGTGCACCGCCCAGTTCTCTTACCTCAGAAGGAGTTGATATCCAGCTGGAAGTTTTGGTATCAAACTCACCATAAGATTGTAATTTGTAATATTGTTCTTCAGTCAAAAGTTCAATTCCCATTTCATTAGCGACATCGATCACAGAACTTTGAGGTGGATATTTTTTTCGGGACTCCAGTGCTTCTCGGTCGTAACAAAGACTTCGTCTGCCTTTAGGACTTTCAGGTGAGCAATCCACAAAAAGATAATCTGAATCATTATCAGCAAGGTCTACTATATCCGGTTCTCCGCCGGTGATCTCCATTTCATTCAGAGACCAAAGCTTATCAGAATCAGCTTCCAATTTGGATTGAATAGTATTCCAATCATAACCTTCATGGCGGTGCATATTTCCCTCAAAACGGGTTCTCAATATGTCGATCAATTCTTCCTTTAGTTTTGGGCTTAATTCTTTTTTAGTAGCCATTTGGGTCTTATTTTAGTCGCTCCAGCTTTCCTTTTCGTTTAACGATGTTTTTGTAATCCCATTGAATTTCCCGGGATTTCTCGAGCCATCGTTTCAGATCTTTAGTATTGATTTGCTCAATA
The DNA here is from genome assembly GCA_017643645.1 of Balneola sp. Taxonomy (GTDB): domain Bacteria; phylum Bacteroidota; class Rhodothermia; order Balneolales; family Balneolaceae; genus Balneola. The sequence goes on along the minus strand of JAEPNB010000004.1, from coordinate 23,317 downwards.
TCAGTATATCTGATTGAAGCATCTTCGAATTTTCCGGTTCCTGGCTTTAATTGATCTTCGTGAAATCCCATGCCGCTCCAGAACATCAATCGGATGCAGTCTTTCAATTTACTATATCCTACAATCGGGTTTCCATCCAAAAACCAAACAGGATGAGCATGCCAAATCTTATTTTCTGCTTCAGTAAGCGTTTTATTGATCTCTTTGTAAAGTAGATCGCAGATCTTTTTATCCGAATCAGATTGTTTTTCGTGATATGCTCTAATGTCTTTTTTCATCTTAGTAAACAAATAGTGTGGAGGATATCTTATCTACTTATCCACTTATTTACAAATTGATTTTGTAATTACGATGAGTTTAGATTTAATTTCATATTCACCAAACAATCGTTGTTATGAATGATCAATGGAAAAGCTTTACAAAGAAAATTGCTGTTAAGGCTCCGATGCAAAAAATTTATGATGCATGGACTACCCAAGAAGGATTAGAAAGTTGGTTTCTGAGAAGTGCAGGAGCAACAAAAAAGGATGGAAGTAAACGTCCTGCAAATGAACATTACGAACCCGGAGATATGTTTTACTGGATGTGGTATGGATATCCGGATTCTGTATATGAAGAACGAGAGGTGTTAGAACTCAACGGCAAAGATTACTTCCGTTTTATGTTTACGGATCAGTGTGATGTGGAAGTAAAACTATCGCAGATAAATGATGAGCACGTAATGGTGGAGCTGTCTCAACATAATATCCCAATTGAAGAAGACCCGAAGAAAAATCTTTATGTAGGTTGTGGTGAAGGGTGGCTGTTTTATATGACCAATTTGAAATCAATACTGGAGGGAGGAATCGATCTTCGAAATAAAGACGAGAGTTTGAAAGGAGTTTTTAATGCGTGAGAAGAGATAGGTGATTAAGTGATTGAGTTATTGGTATACTCAATCACTTAATCACCAATAACTCAATTCCCTTGTTTCTTAGCTTTGATCTCAGGCCAGTTTTGTTCTGCATTCTTACTTAGATTCTTTTCATCTTTATTCCACTTGTCTAAAGTATTGGTAAAAAACTTGTTATAGAATAACAGCAATTTTCCGTCCAGTATTTTAAAAGTCTTTGGATTTGCATCCGCTGTATATCCATTTCCAACAGCATAAGCGCACCAACCGCCGTAAGCAGGAACGTATTTTTCAGGGGCAGCTTTAAATGTATTCAGGTTTTCCTGACTAGCGAATTGATAAGTAGCACCTTCATATTCATGAGTAAGATCTTCTCTGCCTTCCTGAGGTTCTTCAGAAACGAAATAGCTTACCGGGTCATATCCTTTAATTGCAATTCCATCTTTATCTACATTCAGGTGCTTGGTGCTCATCATGTCCTGAGCAATTCCAAACGTAGATAAGCCAAAAACAGCAATAAGAGTTAATATTAGTGACTTCATTAGTATATAATTTATTTTAATGTTTCGACATTAATGTATAAACATTAAATAAGGTGGTTGTCACGTAAGTTTAACTTTTAAGAAAAGTGGATAAGTGAATAAGGTGATATGTAATTCAACTCACCCCTTATTACTTATTCATCTATATACTAGTTATTGCTATAACTTAGTAGGATTTGGTGCATCTCCGTACACCTCTTTTGGATCGAATACTTTTTCTGATTCTTCAAAGGTCAACTCACCATCTTTTTCAAAGAATGCATCACCGGTTGGTACGCTTCTGTAAAAACAAGAACGATATCCAACATGACAGCTGGCGCCATTGCCCTGAACTTCAACACGTAGCCAAACACAATCCTGATCGTCATCAATTCTCATTTCTTTAACGATTTGTGTCAAACCGGAAGTTGCGCCTTTATGCCATAAAGTTTCTCTGCTTCGGCTGTAGTAAACTGCTTCGCTTAGCTCAATGGTCTTTTTGAATGCCTCTTCATTCATGTAACCATGCATAAGCAACTCACCGGAAGTATAATCAGTGGTTACTACAGGAATTAATCCATCTTCCTGAAATTTCGGAGCCAGATCGTTGGCTTCTTCTACTTGTTCTACGGATAGTCTTTCTTTAAAAGTAATTTTACTCATAGTCTAGAAATCTAATAACCATTAACTAATAACCTGATTTAGTTAATGGTTATTAGTTATTTGTCTTCGTTAAGTTCATTGTATTGTTTTTCTGGATTCTCCGGAACCGGATCATGTCCATCGCCACCCCAGGGGTGACAACTACCAATTCTCTTAATTCCCAGCCAAAATCCTTTTAATGGTCCCCATTCCTTCACAGCATCAATCATATACTGAGAACAAGTTGGGGAATATCGGCAACTACTTCCCAACCAAGGAGAAATAGCAAGCTGATAAAAACGTACAAGTCCGATGAGTAACTTGCTGAATATGGTTTTCAGCAGGTTCATCAGTCAATTTCGAAGGAAGTTCCTTCTTTTCCATCCATGAGCTGTACGCCAAGCTCTTTCAGGTCATCCCGGACTTTATCCGAGAGTGCAAAATTCTTGTTTTCTCTGGCTTCTTTTCTAATCTCGATAAGAAGTTCCACAAGTCCTTTGGTCAACTCCTCACTGCCTCCGGCGTTTTCCTGTGGCCAGATCCCAAGTACATCATCAACAACCGTTTTGATCACAGACTTAACTTCTTCGATATTTGAAGGAGTTTTCTGGTCGTTGATCGATTTCCGGAGCTCTTTCAGTTTTTCAAAAACAACTGCAATTGCTTTAGCTGAATTGAAATCATCGTTCATTACCTTCTCAAAGGATGTTTTAAAGCCTTCGATATCGAACGATTCTCCGGAGCCATTTTCTGCTTTCTCAATGGTTGAGATCATGGAATGAAGATTCTTTAGCCCTGTTTCGGCTGCTTCCAATGCATCTTCTGAAAAATCTGTAGTACTTCTGTAATGACTTTGAAGCAAGAAGAATCGAATTACCTGAGAATCCCATGCTCTGGTTAAAAGCTTGTGTTCTCCTGTAAAAAATTGATGGAGATTGATCGCATTCCCCAATGACTTACCCATTTTTTGTCCTTCAAGGGTAACCATGTTGTTATGCATCCAATACTTTACAAACTGAGCATCATGAGCACATTCAGATTGAGCGATCTCACATTCGTGGTGCGGAAATTGGTTCTCTAATCCACCGCCGTGGATATCAAAGCTTTCTCCTAAGTATTTGGTGCTCATAGCAGAACACTCAATATGCCATCCGGGATAACCAACTCCCCACGGAGAATCCCATTTCATTAAGTGATCATCTTCAGCTTTTTTCCAAAGAGCGAAATCAGCAGGATTCTTTTTGTCTGAAGCAGATTCTACACGAGTACCAGACTCAGCTTCTTCAGTTTTTCTGCCACTTAGTTTCCCATAATCTTCATCAGAATGCACATCAAAATAGACGTTGCCATCAGCGTTATAAGCGTGTCCATTTTTGATCAATTTCTCGATCATAGCGATTTGTTCAGGAATATGACCGGTTGCGCGTGGAGCAATATCAGGGCGGAGGACGTTCAAAGCATCCATATCACGGAAATATGTGTAGGTATACTTTTCAGCAATTTCCATTGGATCGACTTGCTCTAAACGAGCTTGCTTACCAAGTTTGTCTTCACCTTCTTCACCGTCGCCAACTAAATGTCCTACATCTGTAATATTCTGAACGTAGCGAACTTTATAACCGAGATAACGGAGGTAACGCAAAACCAGATCAAAAGAAACATAGCTTTTGGCATGACCGAGATGGGCATCACCATAAACCGTTGGACCACATACATACATCCCCACAAACGGAGGGTTCAGTGGCTCAAAGTCTTCTTTTTTTCTGGTAAGTGTATTGTAAACTTGTAGTTTTTGTTCAGACAAAACGATTAGAGTTCGGTGTCAGTTTTGATGAAGTCAATAAATTTACGTTGAGTTGCTTCCTCTTTGAAAGCTCCTCTGAATTCTGTAGTAATGGTGCTACTACTTACATCACGAATTCCACGGGTTGATACACACAAATGTTTGCTGTCGATAAAAACAGCAACATCATCGGTTTCCATTGCTTCAGAAAGAGCATCGGCAATTTGCAGAGTCAGTCGTTCCTGAACCTGTGGTCTGCGTGAAAAATAATCTACCAGACGATTGATCTTGGACAACCCGATCACTTTACCTGATGCAATATAAGCTACGTGAGCCTTGCCGATAAATGGAAGAAAATGGTGCTCACAAAAAGAAGTCACCTGAATGTTCTTCTCCATCACCATATCGTTATAATCATAATTATTGCTAAAAGTACGGGCTTCAGGCTTGTTTTTTGGATCAAGTCCGTTAAAAATTTCTTTCACAAACATTTTAGCAACCCTGTACGGAGTTCCTTTAAGGCTATCGTCGTTGAGATCTAAACCAAGAGTTTCCATGATCTCTTTAAAATGATCCTGAATGATGTCGATTTTTTCTGAATCCGAAAGATCAAAAGCATCATCACGGAGCGGAGTAAGTTCTGAAGTACCAATGTGCGCTTCGCCAAGGTCTTCAGCGGTAATTTTATCTAAGTCTAAGTTATCCAAGTGTAAAGGGATTTTCTTTATTGATTATTAAGCCGTTTAGGTTGCTTAAAACCGAATTTTAAAGTTAAGGGTTCCTGTGGTTAATTACGAATAGTTGAATTAGGAATAATTGAGTAATTGGGAATAAGTAAATAAGGGAATTAGAAATTTGTGTAAATGGATATTGGCTATTCCCTGATGGAAGTTGGATATTCTGAAAACTTAACACTGAGAACTAATCACTTATAACTTTCTTGAAAATGATAAAACACATTGTAATGTGGAAACTGAAACCGGTTGCAGAAGGGAAAACTAAACAGGAAAACGCTGAGATCATGAAAGAATTGCTGGAAGGATTACCTGCAAAAATCGAAGAATTGGATTCAGCAGAAGTTGGGATCAATATTTTGAGCGGTGATGATGAGGCTATCTGTGATGTAGTTCTGACAACGATTTGTAAAAACGCGGAAGCTTTAAATGCGTATGCAGTTCACCCGGAGCATCAGAGGGTGGTGCAGTTTATTAAGAAGGTAGTTACTGAAAGAAGAGTGGTCGATTATGTTTAAAAGTGAAAAGTGAAAAGTGAACTCAACACTAAAAACTCATAACTCATAACTAGAATGGAACCAGTAGAGTTACCGATTGACGGAATTTTAGACCTGCATCTTTTCAGTCCTAAAGAATTGGGAGATCTGATTCCTGATTATATAGAAGCTTGTCTGGAGAAAGGGATCTATTCCATTCGAATCATTCACGGAAAAGGGAAAGGCGTGCTTCGCAGAACGGTTCATAGTTTGTTGGATAAAAATGAGTTTGTTGTTTCCTATCGTTTAGCGGATGACAGAAGTAGTTGGGGAGCTACATTGGTGGAGCTGAAGAATAGTTAATGGTTATTTGTGAATAGTGGTGCACAAAAAACTAATAACCAATAACTATTAACTTTGATTAAATCTGTAATCTTTAAAAAAAGCTGTATCCTTAAATTTGAAAAATGATATCTATCTAAATCTATTTTAAATTGAATAAATTATTTGAACACCATATAGCTCGTATTGACAGAAAGATCGAGTTGTATACTAAGTTGAGCAGTAGAATATCAGGAGCACGGTTAACTATTTTTATGTTGACTTTGCTTTTCGCTTTTCTGGCAAGTGGTCATTTACATGATTTAGTTTATTCGGTGATTTTGATCGGAGCAGTGATTGCATTTCTGAATCTGATGGGCAGACATAAAAAAATTGAGCAATTCATTGAGAAACTTGGATTTCTAAAGCAAATCAAGGAAGAGCAAATTGCACGTCTGGAACTGAACTGGGATGGAATACCCTTCAGAGATATAAACAGAGATAAATATTTGAACCATCCTTACGCTCAGGACTTGAACATCATTGGGAAACGATCATTGTTTCAGCTGATGGATACATCCATCTACGAAGGAAGCTCAAATGTGCTTTCAGGTTTGCTGTTGAATCAATCAAGAGAAGTAGAATCAATAAAAAAGCGACAGCAATTGATACAGGAATTAGCTCCACTACAATTATTCAGAGATAAACTAAGAGTAGAGGCTTTATTCACTAAAAGTAAAACCGGCAGATATGAGTGGAGCATGGAGCAGATGTTGGACTGGCTACGACTTCCAAAGAAAACGGGTTTTATTCTTCCCCTGGTAATCATGATCATTCTCTCGGTCTCAAATATTACTTTGGGAATTTTAGCAATGATCGGTAAGCTCAGCAGTGTATATGTTGTGATCTCGTTTGTCAGTTATCTTACCGCTCTTAAATTTACCGGTGATAAGGTAAAAGGATTGTTTGACGCTGCTTTTCAAATGGAGAAACTACTGGGAAGTTTCAGTAATATTTTGAGTCATGTTGAACGATTTAAAGCGAGTGATGACAAAGAAATATCACAATTCTTGAAGGTATATCAGGAAGAAAAAATTAAACCATCTGTTGTTCTGAAAAAAGTAAGAAGGTTTTCTGTAGCAGCATCCGTCCAAAAAAATCAGGTATTAGGTCCGCTTATAAATTTAGTTATTCCCTGGGATCTGTATTTTTCGATGCGACTGGAAAACCTCAAAGAGGAATTGGAGCCAAAAATCACAAAATGGCTCGATAAGTTTTATGAACTGGAAGCCTTAAATTCTATGGCTAATTTTGCTTTTCTGAATGGCGATTATTCTTTCCCAACATTCAATAAAGATGCTGATGCTTTGTTTAAGGCAGAAGAACTTGGTCACCCGCTGATTCCCGAAAACCAAAAAGTAGCTAACGATTTTGAAATACATTCCGGAAAAGATCTGTTTCTGATAACCGGTTCAAATATGGCGGGTAAAAGTACATTTCTCAGAACGGTGGGAATCAATTTAGTTTTGGCTTATTCGGGAGCACCTGCAAATGCTAGATCATTAAATACAGGTTTGTACAGAATCTTTACCAGCATCAATGTGAATGATTCGCTGGGTGACGGTTTGTCTCATTTTTATGCTGAAGTAAAGCGTCTTCGGGAATTATTAGACGAGTTAAACAAAGATGAAGATCAGCCATTGTTCTTCTTTGTGGATGAGATCTATAAGGGCACAAATAACAAAGAGCGTTATGCCGGTAGTGCAGCTTTTCTGAGAGAAGTAGCCGGGAAGAATGGAATCGGAATGGTTTCCACGCATGATCTGGAACTTGCTGATCTGGAATCTGAAATCGAGGCATTGAGTAACTGGCATTTTGTAGAATCTATTGCCGATGGGAAAATGAGTTTCGAATTCAAGCTGAAATCAGGTCCATGCCCAAGTACAAATGCTTTGGAAATAATGAGAATGGAAGGGTTGCCTGTTTGATAGCTTTTAGTACTTAGTATTTAGTATCGAGTTACTAAATACTAAGTACTAAAAACTCGATACTAAAAAAATGTAACCTTTCCCCAAATACCAAGTGTAACAAACAAAACACGAAACTTCGGGCATTGAGACGGTAAATAAGTGAACTCAACTACAGATAAAGCTTTAATGATGAAAGTGAAGGAAGGAGACCTGGATAAACTGGGCCTTTTATTCGAACGCTACAATCGGCCGCTTTACAGTTTTTTTTACAAGAAAACGTTTCAAACCGATGTGAGTGAAGATCTTGTTCAATCGGTGTTCGAGCGCATGCTCAAATATCGAAGCACCTATTCAGGATCAGGGGCATTTACAACATGGATGTTCAGCATAGCTCGTAATGCGCATATTGATCATTATCGCCAAAATAAAAAGCATAATGAAAAAGAAGAGCTTGATGAAGATCGAATGGGTGATGCCTCTCCTGAATTTGGTGAAATGGACGAGCGAACAAAACGAAAGAAGATACTTGAAAAAGCACTCGATCAACTCGATGAAGATAAGAAAGAGGTAGTGATCTTAAGCCGGTACGAAGGTTTAAAATATGCAGAGATCGCAGAGATTCAGGGAGTGACTGAAAGTGCAGTAAAAGTAAGATTCTTTAGGGCAATGAAAGATTTAAAAAACATTGTACACACATTAAGTGAGGAATACAGTGATGAATGAAAAATATGAAGAACTGATCGCCGAATATTTAAACGGTGAATTAGATGAACAAGAAAAAGCAAGGGTAGAAGCTCTGATTGCCGGCGGTGAGATCGACATGATCGACTTTAAGGCGATGGAACAATTACACAATGAGCTGGAGATGGTTTCTACTCCGGAGCCATCTGCTGAAATGAGCGATAGGTTTTATGCAATGCTGGAAGAAGAAAAAGCTTCCGCTAAACCAATGTTCAATATTTCAGAAAAGTTGAACGAACTGTTTGCAGCCTTAACCATGCCTCGATTAGCATATGCTTTTGTGCTGTTGATAGTAGGTGGATTTATAGGTGCACAAGTGGGTAGCAACGATTCCCAGATCAATGAATTAACAAATCAAATGCAGGATATGAGAGAGATGATGATTGTTAGTATGTTGGAAGGTGCATCTACAACAGACCGGTTAAGAGCGGTGAATATAAGTGCAGAATTACCGATAGCTGATGAAAAAGCTGTACGCGCTTTGTTATTCACACTTAATAATGATGAAAGCGTGAATGTGAGAGTTCAAACCATTGAAACCCTAAAGAAATGGGGTGAAGACGAAACTGTTCGCGAAGGGTTGGTTAGTGCCATCGGTGCTCAAAACTCTGATGTGGTAATTATAGCGTTAGCTGATGCCATGGTTGAACTGGGGCTTCAAAACTCAAAATCAGAATTCGAAAACCTGATTCAGGAAAGAAATCTAAATATCAATGTAAAAGAGAAACTGGAAAGCGCAATTGCGTCGCTTTAAGGAAGGAAGAATCATGAAAAAGATCATAGGAATACTACTTGCAGGATTGATAGCAGTTCAGGTAACTGCTCAAAATAAAAGAGTAACTGAAGGCATCGACATTCAGATAAAGAAAAGTGCTTTATCATCTATTGATGGGTTTATCATAAAAAACATAAATGGTGATTTGAAAGTCAGCGGTTATGACGGAGATGAAATCCTTATAACGGGCTCCAAAACCATCCGAAAGAAACGAGGGGAGCTGGACCAGAAAACCATTGATGAGATCTATCTTCGCCAGGAAGAGCATGAAGGAAAAATTTATGTATATGTTCAAGCTCCCGGAGTTGAAGTGCGTTTTAAAGATGGAAAAATGAGACATTCCATGAACTGGAATCGAAACCGATGGGATGATTATGATGAGGTTCACTTTGAATTCAATATTGAAGTAAAGATGCCAGAAAGCATGATGGTAAAAGCATCCACTGTAAACGGAGGAAAGCTCATCGTTGAGAATATGATGAATGGAGTGGATGCCGGAAATGTAAACGGAGATGTAGTTTTAAAAGAAGTGGCGGGTAAAACTCACGCACATACCGTAAATGGTGATATTGAAGTATATTTTGCAAAGAGTCCGACAGATGACTCAAGATTTAATACCGTAAACGGAAGCATGGAAATTTATTCCCCAAAAGATTTAGGTGCTGTAGTAACTTTTGAAAGTTTACACGGTGATCTCTATACAGATTTTGAACAAGTAACTCGACTTAAAGCCCAATTGAACAAGGAAAAAGACGGAAAAGGTTACAGATACCGCATCGGTAAATCCACACCAATCCAAATTGGAGACGGTGGTGCAAAAATGGAATTCGAGACGGTTAACGGAAGTGCCTACATCCGAAAAAGAAACTAAAATCAAGAAATAAGAGAATCATGAAAAAAATAATAATTACCCTATTTAGTGCATTGCTTGTGTTGGTTGTTGCAAACCCTTTGGCAGCTCAGGACGATATAACTGTTCCCTTGTCTAAACCCGGACAAAAAGGAATGTTAAGAATTGATCTTGTATATGCTGACGATATAGTCGTAGAAACACATGATCGCCAGGATGTTATCGTTAAGTACAATGGTGAAGACGATGATGAAGATTGGAATAACCGAAAAAACGGTTTGAGAAAGATATCATCAGGTGGTTTAAGCCTTGAGATCACAGAAGATAATAACGTTGTTAGAATAAACAGTCAGCCTCAGCACAATGATCTTGAACTGACGGTGTATGTACCCAAAAACTTTTCCTTAAAACTGAATGCTGTACACGGCGACGTGGAAGTAAGAGGCTTAGAAGGGCAAGTGGAGATCGAATCTGTAAATGGTGATGTGGAAGTAACGGATATATCCGGCTCGGCATTAGTAAACAGTGTAAACGGGGATATCGAAGTTAGTTTTGTAAAGATCGATCCTAATGCACCAATGTCATTTACAGGTGTGAATGGTGATATAGAGATATCATTACCTGAGACTGCTAAGTTTTCAGCAAAAATGAAAACAGACTGGGGAGATGTTTATACCAATTTTGATATGGACATCGAACGGAACCCTACGGATACTCAAGTCTCGTCCAAAAAAGGTCAGTACAAAGTATCTATTAATAAATGGGTATACGGTAAGGTTAATGGAGGAGGTCCGGAATATCTGTTCAAAACGCTCCACGGAGATATTTCAATTCGTAAAAACTAGTAAATCAGAGTAACGAAATAAAATTATGCTCGTCTAACTATCAGAGTCAATTAAAAAGATTGCAAATCATTTGGAGAGAATGATTTGCAGTTTCTTACCAAAGCCTTAAAACACTACTGTCATGCGGAAATTTACAATTACCCTACTATTGCTATGCCTGAATTTTGGAGTACAAGCACAACAAAATTTACCGGAAGAAAGAGAAGAACTGAGAAGCTTAAGTCTTAAAAAAGATAATATAGACTATCGTTTCGGATATGCTCAAAATCCTACAATGGAAGCTGTGAGAATTTCCGGACAAAATATACAATTGGACGGGATACTTAATGAAGCAATTTGGGCCACGGCTCCGGTAGCTACAGGTTTTACGCAAAGATCTCCCCGCGACGGAGGAAACCCATCCCAAAAAACAGAAGCAAGAATACTGTATACAGACAACGAAGTATATGTAGGTATAATGGCATATGATAATGCTCCTGATTCTGTAATTGCATCATTATTCAGAAGAGATGGAAATGAGACCAGCGACTGGGTGTACGTAAGTTTAGACAGTTATAATGATAAGCGAACGGCTTTTACTTTTGCTGTAAACCCAAGAGGTGTTCAAAAAGATATCCTGTATTTTGATGACAGAGGTGAAGATGTATTATGGGATGCTGTTTGGGAAGCTGAAGCAAAAATGGTAGAAGGCGGTTGGTCAGTAGAGATGAGAATTCCAATGTCGCAATTACGTTTTAGCTCCAAAGATGATATAAAATCATGGGGAGTTAACTTTCAGCGAAGAATAGCGAGGCATCAGGAGTATAACTTTTGGGCTCCGACTTCTCAGTCAGCATCCGGAAGTGTTTCTTTATTCGGTCGATTAAATGGTATCAGAGATCTGGAAGAGCCCAGGAGATTGGAAATTACTCCTTATGTATCATCAGTTTTGGAAAGAGCACCCGGTAATCCAAACAACCCATATTATAATGAAAATGAGTTGGATGCCAATATTGGTGGAGATATTAAATACGGTGTTACTTCTGATCTGACATTGACTGCTACTATAAATCCTGACTTTGGCCAGGTTGAAGCAGATCCGGCTACCATAAATCTTTCACAATTTGAGCAGTTCTTTTCTGAAAGAAGACCATTCTTTTTGGAAGGAAACGAAATATTCAGGTTTGGGGGGACAAAGACATTTAATAATTACGGAAACCCGAATACTTTTTATTCAAGACGTATAGGACGTTCTCCTCAGGGAGGTTTTGGAGGGTTTAATTCTTCTGTGGATGGAGGGAGGTTTTACAATCCTTCAGATACAAATTTAGTTACTACAACTTTTACGGATGCACCAAGGCAGTCCAGAATTTTAGGAGCTGCTAAATTAAGTGGAAAAACTCAACAAGGAACTTCAATAGGAATGCTATATAGCAGGACATTAGAAGAAAGTTCTCCTTTTAATTTGACTGTAATGGATACCTTAAACAATACATCTTATGATACAACAGGAAGTTTTGTAGTTCAGCCATCCAATAATTTTTTGGTTTCTCGACTTAAACAGGATTTTAACAATGGTAATACAGTTGTTGGAGGTTTTTTTAGTGGAATGAACAGAGATATAGGAGGAACTTATTTCGACGACAGATTGCATAGTTCCGCATTTATTACCGGAGCAGACTTCGAACACGGTTGGAATAACCGAACGTGGATAGTTAGTGGAACAGCTTCGGTAAGTTCAGTTTTTGGTACATCAGAGGCAATAACCAGAACACAAAATGCGCCTCAGAGATACTATCAACGAGTAGATTCAGATGGGCTATCAGTGGATAACAGTAAAACCAGTTTGAGTGGTCTTGCCTCTGAATTAAGCCTTCAGAAAGCTAGTGGAGAGCATTGGACATGGTCTGTAACCGGATCAATGGTAACGCCCGGGTATGAAACAAATGATATAGGTTTCCAAAACAGAGCTGATTACAGAGCAGTAACAACCAGTGTAATGTATCAGGAAAGAGATCCAAGTTTCTTCCAGTTTGTAAATATATGGAGCTTTACCACACATGCATGGAATTTTGATAATAACCTGATTTCCAGAGGTTACAATGCCGGAACATATTTACAATTCAAAAACCTGTGGTCTTTTAATATAAACGCTAACGCAAATTTTGACACCATTTCAGACAGAATAACCCGAGGCGGACCTACTTTTCTAATGCCGGGGAGCTGGAATTTTAATTTCAATATTAACTCTAATCGTTCAAAAAGATTATCAGGTGGAATAGGGCAATTTCACAGAGAAGACAGAGTAGGGGAATACGATCATTTCTTCTGGGGCTACTTATCATACAGACCTACAACTTATATTCAGATATCCGTTGAGCCCGAGTTTGGATTCCAAAATGATGTGGATCAATTTATTACTAATCAGAATTATGCTGAATCAGCGATTGATGGCAATAATACATTTGGGAGGAGATACGTATTCTCAGACATCGAGCAAACAAGTTTTTCAACTGAAATAAGATTGAACTGGACTTTTAACACGAAAATGAGTCTTCAGACTTACGTTCGTCCATTTATAGGAACAGGAAAGTTTTCGAAATTCAAAGAATTTAATAATCCGGGCGGCTTTGGTTTTGATGAATATGGTACCGATAAAGGTTCTTTTGTTAGGAATTCTGATGGATCAGTAACTATAGATCCCGACAGCGATCTTAAAGAACCTGCACAAGGTCAGGATCCATTCACTATTGAAGACTGGAGATTAGATTTTAACAGAAGAGCTTTGCAAGGTAATGCTGTATTCAGATGGGAATATAGTCCGGGTTCTACTTTCTTTTTAGTATGGCAGCAACAAAGAAATGGGTTTAGTCCAAATGGAGAATTCAACTTTGGTAATGATTTCAGAGGCCTGTTTGAACCGGAGCCAACAAATGTATTCCTAGTTAAATTTAGTTATTGGTTCGGCGGTTAAACATATATCAAATTGACGAAGGATTTAGTATTTTGATTGCATATCATCAAGAACTAAATCCTTTTTTAATACCATGAATCAAGTACATCAACTTACTGCAGAAGAAATTAAAAGCATCCAAACCACTTTTATAAATAAAGTGTACGTTTGGATGGGATTAGCACTGACCATTACCGGAATTGTAGCACTGAGAGTTGCAGATTCGGGTACATTTATGGGAATGTTTACCGGCGCATCAAGTGCAGCGCCATTCTATATACTCATTGCCATTGAGTTAGGGCTTGTTTGGTGGATGGTGTCCAGAATAGATTCAATGAGTTCGGGCTTTGCCACGGCTCTATTTGTTCTCTATTCTGCTTTGAACGGAGTTACCCTGTCAGTTCTGTTTTATGTATACACAAGTGCCTCCATTGCATCTACATTTTTTATTACGGCCGGTACTTTTGGTATTTGTAGTGCTTACGGCTATTTCACAAAGAAAGACCTGACATCGATTGGTGGATTTTTATTTATGGCTATTATTGGGATTATTATTGCTACGATCGTTAATATTTTCCTGGCCAGTTCAACATTATATTGGATTATTAGTTATGCAGGTGTAGCCATCTTTATCGGATTAACAGCTTATGATACTCAAAAAATAAAGAATATGAGCCTGGAGTTAGATGCAGATTCTGAGCAAGGTAAAAAGGGTGCAGTGATGGGGGCGTTAGCTCTGTATCTGGACTTTATAAATATGTTTATTTTCCTATTGAGAATTTTTGGAAACAGACGTTAAAAAAGAATCAAAAAAAGCTCTTAATTAAGAGCTTTTTTTTTTGGCTTGATTTGAGATCTATACAAACTTTAAAAGAAATTTTTATTGTTCAGTAGTTGGTCTTACTCTCAAGGAAAATGCATTGTGTTTATTATGTACATATACTTTCTAAGAACCAGAAAGAAGGCTGTATCAGGTTACAGAGCAAAAAAAGTGTCTCAATTTTGTTCAAAGAAGGATTAGCGGATAAGTATCAAAAGATGTTACCGGAGTACTAAATTTTTTTAACAATAAATTTTTTTTATTAAAATGTTAGCACAACAAAAAAAGCCCTTCCATGGGATAGATTTCTTTTATTCAATCTGAAAATATATGGGTTTAAAACAGCTACTATTTTTTTTCGTCTTATTAACATTTTCTACCGGCGCAATCGCTCAATCGGGAAAAATCAATGGCTTCATTAAAGATTCTTCCGGGGAGCCTTTACCCGGAGCTACTGTTATAATAGATGGTACTCAGAATGGAACTGCAGCTGAGGCAGATGGTTTCTACCAAATTTTAAATGTTGAACCGGGAACGTACACTCTTAAAGCAACTTATATTGGATTCTCTCCATTAACTATTGAAAATGTAGAAGTAAATGTTGATCAGACCACAGAGATTAACATTACTATGAGAGAAGAAACCTTCGAAGGAGAGGAAATTGTTGTAATAGCCGAGCGTCCTGTAGTACAAAAGGATGTTGCGGGTAGCCAGGCAAATATCAATAAAGGAACTCTAGAAGCATTGCCAATCACAAGTGTTACCGAAGCTGTGGGTTTACAAGCAGGTGTTCAGGGATTAAGCGTTCGGGGAAGTGGTACAGATGAGGTAGGTTTTAATTTAGGTGGCGGTACATTAGGTTCTGCAAGAACTAACGGACCTGTGACCGGTTTAAGTTTAACTTCCATAGAACGAATTAATGTACAGTTGGGTGGAATTTCCGCTGAGTACGGTGATTTGAGATCCGGACTTATTACAGTTACAACTAAAGAAGGAGAGAGAGATCGTTATACTCTTGATGGATTGATCAGGGTTACTCCTCCTCAACAGAAAAATGTAGGACAGGCAATTAACGATCCAAATTCTTACTGGTTGAGACCATATCTGGATGATGAAGTTGCATGGACCGGTACTACAAACGGAGCATGGGATTCATACACACAAAGGGAGTACCCAAGTTTTCAAGGCTGGAACGCACTTTCTCAGCAATTAATGAATGATGGTGATCCGTTTAATGATCTATCTCCAAGCGCAGCGCAACAGGTGTTCTTATATCAACACAGAAAAGATATGGGAGTTTCTGAGCCTGACTATGATTTAGATTTTACGTTTGGCGGTCCGTTTCCTTTTATAAGCGAACGCTTTGGTGATTTACGATTCTCCACTTCTTTCAGACAAACTCAAGACATTTATTTAGTTCCATTATCAAGGGACAGACAAATTCAAACCACTTGGCAGGGAAAATTAACCAGCGACATCGCTTCCGGAATGAAGCTCTCAATTGATGGTTATTATAACCGGTTAACGGGTACTACCGAAAGTCAAACTGGAGCTAATAATTTCTTTGACTCAGATGAGGATATTACCACTGACATGGAAAGAGTGAGCTTCATTGAATCAAGGATATATGCATCTGACTATTGGGCTCCGTCTGAGCAAATAAACAGACGTTTAGGAGTTGAGTTTTCACATAACCTTTCTTCAAAAACTTTCTATGAAGTACAATTTTATGCTTCTAATCAGGAAAATAATACCAGCCCTGGTGCATACCGGGATACTTCAGACGTAGTTATGATTGGTGGAGTTGGTTTTGATGAAGGTCCTTTTGGCTTCTTTGACGAGACAGCCAGTAGCTTGGGTTCCGGGATGAGAATGGGAGTTGGGATGAGTACAGCCCGAGACACAAGTAGATTTGGATATATGAGTCTGAAGTTTAAAATGACTAGCCAACTTAACAGAGTGAATCAGTTAAAGGCAGGTTTTGAGATTATCAGGCAGAACAGCCGGGCTAATTACGGCTCATTTGATAAAGTATTGCCATCCGGTAGAACTATTTCGGTTTGGGATACAACGCCACTTAGAATTGGTGTATTTGCAGAAAACAAGCTAGAGTTTCAAGGGATGATAGCAAGAGCAGGATTGCGATTAACTTACTCTGATCCAAACATTGAGTGGTATGATTACAATGCATTTACGGATCTTTTTGATAGTGGGAATGCTGGTGCGTTAGATACTGCATCTGTATCAGATGTAGATCCTCAGATTGTTTTACAACCGAGACTGGGAGTATCTTTTCCGATCACAGAGGTTAGTAAGTTGTTTTTTAATTATGATCATTACATACAATTACCAAATCCGGAAGACTTATATCTTGTCAGAGTTGAGCCTTTTACCAACACCGTTACAAGAGTTGCGTCTCCAAGGAACAAATTGCCCAAAACGGTAGCTTATGAAGTTGGATATGAGCATAATATTTTTGAGGATTATTTAATAAGAGTAAGTGGGTATTATAAAGATTTGTCTGACCAGCCAATTCAGGTTGATTATATTAGTAGAGATAATAACAGCTACTCTGTAAGTCAGCCTTTATCTTATGGTGACGTTCGTGGATTGGAACTTACTTTCAGAAAAGAAAGGGGTCGCTATTTTGAAGGTGAGATAAATTATACTTACAGTATCTTATCCAGAGGTTTATTCGGAACTTTAGAAAACTATGAGAATCCGTTTGATCAAAGAAACTATGACAGAAGAACAGACGATAATGATATATTCAAACCTGTTCCACGACCATTTGCCAGACTGAGACTTCAGTTCCGTTCACCAAGTAATTTTGGCCCTGAATTATTGGGAGTCCGTCCATTTGGTGATTGGCAAATTGTACCATTAGTTACATGGCAGGCGGGAAGCTATTTCACCTATACCGGAGGAGGTTCGATTCCGGGAGTACTTAACAATGTTCAAAACAGAGATTTCTGGGGAACAAGCTTGAGATTCGCTAAAGAAGTTAATCTTGAAACCGGTGGTCGTTTAGGTTTTTTTGCGGATATAAGTAACGTTATTAACCGTAGAAACTTCAGTATATTCAATTCCGGGTTAATTGACGGGAATGACTACTTTGATTATATGAATTCACTACATCTTTCTTCAGATACATGGGAAGAGATTGGGTTGTTGAATCAACGTGTTTCCGGTAGCGACAAGCCCGGAGACTACCGCCCAAGTGAAATCGAATATGTTCCGATCGAGGTTTATACTACACTGCCAAATACAGGTAACTCACGGGCACTATATTATAATTCAATTGAGGATAAGTACTACCAGTGGGACGGAAGTGGTTTTGTGGACGCTGATGGTAATTTTGTAGATAAAGTGTTGGACGACAAAGCATATATCAATATGCCCAACCAACGATTTTTTAACTTTTTGGATCCCCGCACTATTCGGTTTGGTGTGAGATTTTCATTTTAATTTAGAATTTAGCTTAAATGATAGTTAGGAAAACATTGAAAAAAACGACTTCTTTTCTAGTAGTACTAATATGCTGTTCAGGCTTCTTGTTTGCACAAGTTGAAAACAGGTGGTTATCAGTAGGTTCTTTCCACAATTTCTATGCCAGCGTTGGCTCTGAAATTGAAGAGGGATTTATAAAAGAGCAGCAGGGTGGCTGGCAATGGCCTGCAATCTATCTTGGACAGGATGCCCAGGCAATGAAAGCACTCTGGTTAGGCGCTGAAAACTTTACGGATGAAAATGGTACAACTTTTTCGAAAAGAGTTATACATGTCGGCCCAAGAGTTCAGGGACTGGGAGAGGTTACCCCTATCGAAATGAAAACCATTAGTAAGTTTACACCTCCTGAAGTAGTTGTAGACGGGCTGCAATCTTTTTCTAAAGATGTCAGCAATGATGAAGTTGATTCCGATATGTTAGCTGACCGTAAAATTGTTACTACAGTAAATAGTTTGTTGGGTATTACTGTGCAAAGAACGGCAATGCAATTCAGTCAACAGTATCATGATAATTACCATGTAATAGAATATATCTTCACAAACACCGGTAATACGGATGCTGACGATGAAATTGAATTGCCAAATCAAACTGTGGAAGGCTTTATACCTTATTTTTTAAACAGAATGGCGCCTGTAAAAGCTTCCCGTCATACCATTGGAAATGGTACCGGTTGGGGGGTAAATACCATGAATGATCGTCGCGGTGATGGACTAAGACCTGCAGAACCGGAAGATTTCAGAGCTCAATTTGCATGGCATGGCAGATTCCCGCCTTTTATGGATGCAAACTATGATAATATCGGGGCTCCTATTTTTATTCCTAATACATCTGGTGGATATTTAACAGCAGCAGATACTACCGGACGATTAGAAGCTTACCATTTTGTTGGAACGGTTACGCTCCATGCTGATGCATCTGCAAGCGATAACTCTGATGATCCCGGACAGCCATTCACTATGCGAGAAGAGCATAATGATGACAAGTTGTATGCCCAAAATGATGCATTTAATGAAACCAAGATGGTTGCTGAGTATGAAATGATGTCAAGAGGAAGAGATTCTGAACGTCATGCTTATAAGGTAGAGCCTAGTGGATATGATGGTTTTATTCAACCAACAGGCGACCCAAAACTAGGAAATAATGACGGAGGTTTCGCTTACAACTATGGCTATGGTCCCTATACTCTGGCTCCGGGCGAAAGTGTACGAATTGTAATTGCAGAAGGTACAAGTGGTATTTCAAGAGACATTGCTGAAGGAGTAGGACGTCAGTTTAAAGAAATTGTTGAATCAGGAGGAGATCAGTATTCTGATATTTCATATGAAACGAATGGTCAGTCATTAAGTATGACCAAGAATGAATGGGTGTTTACCGGAAGGGATTCATTATTTCAAACTTTTGAAAGAGCGGTAGAAAATTTCAATTCCGGTTATTCAATTCCGGCATCTCCTGAACCTCCGGCACTGTTTTATGTGGAGTCAAAAGGGGGAGGAATTCAGCTAGACTGGGAATATCAGGGCGATATTGGAAATATCGATGGTTTTGAGATTTACCGTGCTCAGGGAAGAGTGGATAGTACATATAGGTTACTTTACGAAGCAAGCCCTGCGGAGACATCAATTCTGGATGGTGAAACCGGAAGAACCGAAAATCCGGGAGGTTTCAAACTGGATGTTCCTATCAGGGGACTTAATTATTACTATTACATAGTAAGTATAGGGTCTACAAATAATGACAACACGGGTAATACTCCTACAGGTACTAAATTAAGAAGCAACAGATACTATACACAATCTTATGACCCTGCCACATTGTTAAGAGCTGCAGGAGAAGCAATGAGTGATATAAGAGTGGTTCCTAACCCGTATACAGCAAGTGCTGATAACAGTTTATTATTCACTACAGATTCTGATGGAAGTGACAGGATTCAGTTTTATGAAATTCCGGGTCAATGTACCATCGAAATCTATACAGAATTAGGTGAAAGGGTTCGTACCATTGACCACACAGGTGGAAGCGGGGATGAATCCTGGGATTTGAGAACTGATTCAAGGCAACGAGTTGCCAGCGGTATTTATATCGCCCGAATAATAAATACTGATCCCAACGACGATGAATTTGGACAAGTAGCCATTCGTAAAATTGTAATCATACTCTAAGGGCTCCTACAAATATGAAGAAAATAGCTACCATACTTTTTTTATTAATTTTAACTATTCCATCGCTTAATGCTCAGGATAAAAGAGCTCAGACAAGTATGAAGTTTTTGTCTATCTCAACTTCCGCAAGAGCTTCTGCAATGTCAGATGCGGTTACCTCAGTAAACATGGGTGCTTACAGTCCCTTCTATAATCCTGCAACATTAGCTTTAGTAGAGGATAGGATCAGCGTTACTGCAGGTGTAGTACAATCGTTTGCGGATATAAGCTATAACTCAGCATCTATCATATACAAGCCCGGAAATAAAAATATTGGTGTTTTCGGTTTGAATGCCACTTCTGCGGATTACGGGGACATTTTAGCAACAGTAAGGGATAATGATCCAAATAATCAGGATGGTTATTTGAATAACGGTACTATAAACCCAACGGCAATGACCATTGGTCTTTCCTATGCCAATGCGATTACAGAAAAGTTTTCTGTAGGAGCAAATTTTAAATATGCATATCAGGATTTGACATCCGCTCCTGTTAATACTGATGACAATGGCGGTTATATTACCGAATCATATTCGGCAGGAGTTGTAGTATTGGATTTTGGTGCTTTTTATAAAACGGGTTTTAAAAGTCTGAATTTTGCGTTCGCTCTCAGAAACTTTTCACAAGAAGTATCTTTTGCGGAAGAAGAAGAAGAATTACCGATGACATTCAAGATAGGAATCTCAATGAATGTTCTGGATCTAACAGATATAGATCCCGAAACACATTCTTTATTGGTAGCAATTGATACCAACAGACCAAGAGATTATGACGAACAAATTTTTATAGGAACAGAATATACTTTTATGAAGAGGTTTGTACTTAGAGGTGGCTATGGATTTCCTAAAGATGTAGAGAAATTGTCATTCGGTTTCGGGGTTATTCAACCTTTAAGCAAATTAAACCTGAGTATCGACTACTCCTACACCCAATTTGGAGTTTTTGGAGAGGTTAATCGGTTAAGTGCACAAATTGGATTTTAAATGAAAACGTACTTTAAAACTTTCAAAGAATTGAACACAAGAATTATTATTCTTTCAGGAATGGCTCTGATTTTTTCGAACTGTGGAGACGAGAACAGTATTTTTGATCCGGAATTCCAATTGCCCGCTGAAAGACCCGTTGTAACAAATATCTCTCCGGATCCCGAATATCTCGCCGGAGTTGATTCCGTAATAGTAACAGGACAAAATTTTTCTGATGTAGAAGAGGAAGTGGTTATTAATTTTGGAGGATCACCCGGAGTTATATTAAGTGCTACAACAACAGAATTAATTGTACGTCCCGGCACCATCCATGGAACGAATTTACCGGTACAAGTCGGGGTCAGAGATGCTGAATTCTTGAGTGAACGTTATCCTTACACATTAAGGCAACCACAAGGGTTTTATCCGGGTACAGATGTTAGTTATGTGCCGACAACGCCTGTTGGTATAGATGGCGATAATAATATTTATACAATTATAGATCGTAACGGCGTGATCAGATATACTAAAATAGCACCTGATGGTACTATAACCAGAGATTTAGTGAAATATCCGGGTGAACCCAGACCTGATCCAAATGATACAAGACCATATCCTGCAGACAGTACAATGAGATTTACTGCATATAGTGATCTTGAAATAGGACCGGGTAATGATCTGTTTTTAACTCAACAGGGAATCAGGGCTATTTTTACTAAAACTTTCGGAGATGATAAAAGGGAAGGTGTTTGGGCTGCTTCTTCATCCTCAGGCTTAAAAATTAACGATATGGTTTTCGATGATAACGGGTTTCTATGGGTTGTTGGTTTAGATAGCGATCAAATTCACAGATTTAATGCTTCCAATAAATCAGAAACAAAGTTTCCATTTACCGGACAATTTAATGCTGTCGCCTTTTTTGAAAACAACAATGAATTGTATGTTGGTGGCGAAATTAACGGAAGTCAGCAGGTATGGAAATTCGCTATTGATGGTGGAGGTAACCTGGGAGCCGGAGAACTTTATTTTGATTTCGGGGCCAACTATGATGGTTTAATAACCTCTCTGATCTTTGCTTCGAATGGCGAGCTTTTGATTGGAAATGACGGAGCTACAAGTATTGTAAGGGTGTTTCCTACCTTAAGACATAAACCTTTTTACTCCGGGATGATCAAAGAAGGAACGTTCAGTATTACCTGGAGAGATGACGAATTTGCGGTAGTTGTAGTTGGTGGAGATGCGGCAAGCCTGAACTTTATGGATATGTTCGATCGTACAAGAGCGGGTATTTTTGGATTTAATTAGAAAAAATTATACAGTACAGACTGTTAAACACTTAACAAATAAATAAACTTATAGAAACACGGATACAAAAAGGAGAACTATGAAAAACAACAAACTACTAATTCTATTGTGTTTTTTACTTGCGCCTATGCTGGTAAATGCACAAAATTGGACATTCGATAATACATTTATACCTGATACTGCAAATACCAGCGATTTGTTTTTTGAAGTACATGGCGTAGCTGTAGATCCGGATGGGAAAGTATGGGTTCAGCCATTTTCAGCTACTGAAACTATTATCACCAACAGAGACGGAAACAACGGAGATCCTGATACTCTTACAACAAGAGCAGTCTATGTTTACAATGCAGACGGAACACCCGCTGATTTTTCACCTCTTAAAGTAATTGTATATGCTGATGGAACAACTCCAAATGATACTTTAGGTAGAGTTTGGGATGGCACTGCTTATGAAGGTTATTCCGGTAGAGGAATTGAAACAAGTATAGAAGATGGAAATATCATTATTTCTCAGTTCAACAGACTCTATAAGGTTGATTATAAAACCGGTGAAGGACTTGCAATGGTAGATCCTACCGCAGGTTGTTCTCTTGGAGAAGCAAGTACAGATGCTGAAGGAAATATTTATGTAGGTTGTGTGGTTGGAACCGACGCACCTATTTATAAGTATGACAGCAATCTTCAAAATGAAGAAGTTGTTATTACAACAACAGCAAGTTTCTCAAGAGATGTTCAGGTTTCAGCTGATGGCCAAACTATTTGGTGGGCTGGTTACACAAATGGTTTCGTATTAAGATACCAAAAGCCTGATGAATTCAGTGGTTTCGGAACTCCTGATACTGTGTTAAGAGGAATCAAAGCTGAAAGTTTTGATATCCATCCTAAAACAAAGCTTCTATGGGTTGGTGCAGGTTCATTAAATGATACACCTGATGCTCCATACACTCCACAAACATGGTATGCTTTTGATTATGCTACTTTGGGTACTGCGAGCGAAGAGCCGTTAGACAGTATTAGATGGGAAGCCGGAGCTTGGA
>JAEPNB010000049.1 GCA_017643645.1 Balneola sp. | reverse complement strand
AGCTGAAACCAAGGCTTGTGGATAGGAAAATCAAATTTATAGGCTGCGTTCACCAATTGGTCGCGGTACCAGCCCATACTATCGCCACGCCAAGGGAAAACCGCATTCTCGTAGACGGATAAGGCGGTGTTGGGAATCACCAAATCTTCATCAATACCAATTACATCGCCATAGCCCTCGCATTTGGGGCAGGCCCCGTAGGGATTGTTAAAACTGAACAAGTGCACATTGGGCTCCAAAAACTTCATCCCATCCAACTCAAACTGATTACTGAAGGTTTTGGTTTCTCCCGTTTGAAGGTTCTCTATGGCACATTCGCCCTTACCTTCAAAAAAGGCATTGTCCACCGCATTGGCCAATCGATTGTAAAAATCCTCATCATCTTTTACAATGATACGGTCCACCACCAAATGAAAAGTTTTGCCAATGTCCTTTGGCGCCTCATCTATTCGAATGACTTCTCCATTATATTTTATACGTGCGTAGCCTTGTTTGGAGAAAAGTTCCAAGGATTTGAGGGTTTCCCTATCTTCTGAAATGGTTATGGGAGCCAACAGCAGCAATTTCTCCCTTTCGTTCAATCCTTTAATATGATTGATGACATCGGTGACCGTATGCTTTTTCACCTCTTTGCCAGAAATGGGGGAGATGGTCTTCCCGATACGGGCGTACAACAGTTTCAGATAATCATAAATCTCTGTTGTGGTGCCAACCGTAGATCTTGGGTTGGTGGAATTTACTTTTTGTTCTATGGCAATGGCAGGGGCTATACCTTTAATATAGTCAACCTTGGGTTTGTCCAACTTCCCCAAAAATTGGCGTGCGTAGGAGGATAGGCTTTCCACATACCTGCGCTGTCCTTCGGCATAAAGCGTGTCAAAAGCCAGGCTGGACTTGCCCGAACCGGATAAACCAGTGATTACCACCAATTTATTACGTGGAATAACAACATCAATATCTTTAAGGTTGTGCAGTTTGGCACCTTTTATGATAATATTTTGTTTGGGATCGACGTTTATATTGACTGCCATTTGTTAAAATTAGGGTTTCAAAGATACGATACACTGCACTTAATACGTATATTGCACCAGTTAACATATAAAAATCGTCAACT
>JAEPNB010000048.1 GCA_017643645.1 Balneola sp. | reverse complement strand
AATGGAATCCAGGTATTTCGGATTGGCTTCCCGAGCCTCGGTCATCATAATGTAGGGAGTGGCGTAAGAATCGGTATTGCTAAGCCCAAAGTTAAGAGCATATCGATATCGGCCAATCGTGTTTTGATTGATCAAGCGTTGAATGGAATCCAAAGCGATGGAATCCTCTTGCATTTCGGGAGATGACCCTTGTTGGATCAGGCCAAGTTCCCTAATGTTGAATTTAGAAGCCATTTGATAGAATTCCTCCAGCTTCTTATGGGATTTTGACCCGGAAATTTCCGCATTCGTGTCAAAAGTGTTCCATGCGGTATTGATGATAATGTCACCAGCTTCCCCAAAAAAGGTAATACGGTCGTTGATATCGTTATTATCCTCTTTTTTGAGGTACAAATAGAAAATCTCAGGTTCTTCCACTTCTTGGGCAAAACTGAAATTGCCATCCCCTTGAATTTGTAAAGAATCCAACACTACCAAGGTAGAGTCCTTGAATTGCTGCAAATAGAGGGTTCCTTTTTTTAATCCTTTAATGTTCCCACTAAGGTTCATGGTATGTTCCGTGCTCTTTTCACAGGCAAGCACAGCGATTCCTATCAGTATAACAAACAATATCCGCTTCATCTTAAAATTTTAGCTGGGCAAAGATGCACAATCTTCTCAAAATATTAAACATTGGAGGCCACTTCCATCAACAAAGCGCACAAATAGGCTCCTGCCGTTCCTACCACATAGCCAAAAACGGCCAATAGGATACCCACCGAAGTCAGTGAAGGGTGAAATTCCGCAGCGACAACGGGAGCCGATGCGGCGCCGCCCACATTGGCCTGACTGCCCACGGCCAAGAAAAAGAATGGTGCCTTGATCAGTTTTGCCATCAGAATTAGCAGTCCTGCATGAATGGTAATCCAAATCAGTCCGATGGCAATAAGTCCAGGGTTGTCCAATACCTTGCCCAAGTCCATTTTCATACCTATGGTCGCCACCAAAATATAAATGAACATGCCCCCAACTTTACTTGCTCCTGCACCTTCGTAATTTTTGGCTTTTGTAAAGGAAAGCCCAATGCCTATGGCTGTGGCGAAAACCACCATCCAAAGGAAATCCGAACCTAAGGACGACACAATTTTCTGTGGGTTTC
>JAEPNB010000047.1 GCA_017643645.1 Balneola sp. | reverse complement strand
AACTGTCAACTTTAACTTGTACTTACTTAGAACAACGATAGAACCTAGTAGAGCTAAAGGGCCAATTGCGATAATACGGATACCATACAACTCCAAATAGGAAAAAGGTACTAATATAAATAGAAACACTCCGACTGATGAAAATTTTATTTTTTTTATAGCTAGATTTCCTCGTCTCACAGAAATTCCTATTTTGTCAAAAACTCGTTAAAGAATGACCTGAATAACTGCCAACTTTTCGAAAAGCGATACCCCTCTACTTCAACAGTGGGTATTATTCATCAATCAGCGGGAACTGGATTGGGATCCTTGGGAATGGACGCGTGATCTGGATGAGGACGTTCAGTGTATAGAGCACACAATACGTTGGTCTATTTCCACTATTTTCGACTGTCTGTAGTCTTATTTTCCCTATCAAAAGTGCCTCTTGGCGCTTTTTAGCGCCCTTTCTGAAACCAGTAAACCAAGATGTGTCAAATGAGTGGCTTTATTCACCATGAAACTTACCGTTTCACAGGCGAAATGCCCACATGGATTCTATTCTGTTAAAGGCGATTCTCGTGGCAGAGGTCGTACGAACTTCAGGACGTAGCATACAGTATGTCCAAGCATGATAAACATATGTTACGAACGCCGGTACCTCTAGCCCCTGATGTAATATAAGACTACGCTCCTCTCCAAGAACTTACTTATCTATCCTATCTATCAATTCCATAAAGCTAGTGCAGTACCTGTACAGTTTTTTATGTTATTCCGAGTAGTTAGTTATATTTCTTGGATATGTTGCCATTTCGCCGATTCTTATACGTTCCAGCCAAATCCACTTATTACCAACAACTTTGGTAAATGGAGCACTATGGAGAGGGAGCTGTAACGGATTTAGAAGTATCGACATACTTTTCTTTCGCAAAATCAACCGCTTTTACCGGCAGCGACGCCCCTGCAGAAAGCCGTGATAAACACAACGCAACCAGATCACCCTCCTTGTTTTCCCACTGGGTTAGGTAGGTAGAACTATAATACCGAACCGCTTCAATATTCGGTGTATGGCTGCCCATAGTGCCCTCCACCAGCGCCAGTAATTCTTCAACCGAGGCTGCTGAGCGACTTAGTCCATGCTTTACGTAACCATAGTAATCTGGCTGGTCTGCTGGTG
>JAEPNB010000046.1 GCA_017643645.1 Balneola sp. | reverse complement strand
AGGAAGAGCATCGAGTAATCAAGGAGCTAGTTGCTGATCTATTGAAGAAACAGTAATTTTTTGGTTTTCTGCGAGTCAGGTGAGAGTTACTGACGTGACTCGCAGTATAAATTTTTTAGTGGGTCTCTCTCGCGAAATAGTAACCTTGCCCTCTCAACGTTTTTATTCTTTTTTTCCCAAGTATTTTCCTAAGCCTCGCAATATATACCTGAACAACATTTCGCGTTGGGCATCTTTCGATATTGTAAAGTGATTCAACAAGATCATCCTGGGAAAAGACTCTGTCAGGAGATCGAAGGAAGCATTGAAGAAGGCGATATTCTGTTGCGGTTAGCCTGAATTCTTTATGATCAGGGGTTGTTAGCGTTCTGTAGGTTGAACTTAGAAGAAACCCATCAACCGCTATCTTATCAGTTGTTCGCCCGTCTTTTCTTCTTATGATGGCGCTAAGTCGAGCTTTCAGTTCATCAAATTCGAACGGTTTTGGAAGATAGTCGTCTGCCCCGGCATTCAAGCCTTCAACTCTCTCTGTCCAGTTGGACCTGGCAGTTAGAATCAGGATGGCTTCATCTTTGCCGTTGCTTCTCCATTTTTGCATCAAAGAAAGCCCGTTCTCGTCGGGCAGTCCTATATCCAGAATGATCGCCTGATAACTGCTTGTCTCTACGAAGAAATTTGCCTCTTTTCCGTTTTGGGCAACATCTACAGTAAAGTTTTCCTTCGCAAGCCAAACGGAGATTTTTTCTGCGAGTACCGCGTTGTCTTCGACAATTAGAACCTTCATCTATAAGCGCCGTCTCTGGATGTTGGAAAATTGTGGCTGTCGCCCTTCTCGAGAGCAAATCAAAATTAGCTAAGAGATCGGACTTCAAGCGACCCGCTATAACAACAGACGAAGCTGAATCTAGCTTGAAAAAGGCATTACTGTGAGGAAAGTTTTCTATACAAACACTATCCACATGTGATCGCTTAACCGCATACTAAAAACGTCAGCCGAGCCCTCCCAGAACAGGAAATGTGGATAGCATCCAGGTAGCAAAACGGGTCATCTGCCCGGTTAACACCATCACGCCCATCACAATTAACACCAAACCAGCGAAAGCTCTCAACGCTCTGCTCCAACGGCTGAGCCCGCGTACTCGCTTGCGAAAATGTTCAATGAACAAGGCA
>JAEPNB010000045.1 GCA_017643645.1 Balneola sp. | reverse complement strand
AAGTCCCGCAACGAGCGCAACCCCTGCCCTTAGTTGCCAACAGGTTTGGCTGGGAACTCTAAGGGAACTGCCGGTGACAAGCCGGAGGAAGGCGGGGATGACGTCAAGTCCTCATGGCCCTTACGGGTTGGGCTACACACGTGCTACAATGGCGGTGACAGAGGGCAGCGAGGCCGCGAGGCCGAGCTAATCTCCAAAAGCCGTCTCAGTTCGGATTGTTCTCTGCAACTCGAGAGCATGAAGTCGGAATCGCTAGTAATCGCGGATCAGCATGCCGCGGTGAATACGTTCCCGGGCCTTGTACACACCGCCCGTCACACCATGGGAGTTGGTTCTACCCGAAGGTGGTGCGCCAACCTGTTCGCAGGGGGCAGCCAACCACGGTAGGATCAGCGACTGGGGTGAAGTCGTAACAAGGTAGCCGTAGGGGAACCTGCGGCTGGATCACCTCCTTTCTAAGGATGTTCCCTTATGGGTCCGCTCTTCGGAGCGACGCCCTATCGGAACTCTTCAGAACATGACCGGAAAGTCATTCCGGTCGCAAAAACAGGCGCGGATGCCGCCGTCTTCGTTTCTCTTTCTTCGCAGATGACAACAATGCCGTGCACTTTGCGCCGCCCGCCGGCCGGGGTGTTAACATTTCGGGCTGGTAGCTCAGGTGGTTAGAGCGCACGACTGATAATCGTGAGGTCGGAGGTTCGAGTCCTCCTCGGCCCACCAACCGCTTTTCGGCTCCGCCGAAACGCGGCTCGCGAAAGCGGTTTGCGCGCAAGGCGCGTGCGAGATGAGCGGTGATCAGGATTACAGGTGTCTCTCGGCATTTGCTGTGCAATTGCCTGCCGACACCAACGTCGTTTTGCCAGGCGAAACGACTTGGGGCGTTAGCTCAGCTGGGAGAGCACCTGCTTTGCAAGCAGGGGGTCATCGGTTCGATCCCGATACGCTCCACCAATACCGGAGCCGGCCGCCTAACGGGTGCGAGGTGCTCCACCGCGAATGGGTCGGTAGCTCAGGTGGTTAGAGCGCACGCCTGATAAGCGTGAGGTCGGAGGTTCAAGTCCTCCTCGACCCACCATTCCCCTTTCGATTTGACCGGCAAGCATTTTTTGGAATGTTTGCCCGTCCAATCGGACGCATTGACATCGTAAAGAGAGATCAACACATCAGAACTGCTGATGAT
>JAEPNB010000044.1 GCA_017643645.1 Balneola sp. | reverse complement strand
GAAAAAATGAAGTTTGGCATGGCGGAACCGTCTTCGGAATAGATGCTACGATAGTAGAGAAGACGATGGATTTTGTCGGGTCGATCGCTTGGCTGAGCACTCTGCATAATCACTAGAGATGCAACGAGGCGCGACGACTCTACTCGGCCTTTGATTTCTCGTAAGGTGCCGAACGCGTCAAAAAATAACATCGTCCGATCCCTAGTCGGCATAGTTTATGGTTAAGACTACGACGGTATCTGATCGTCTTCGATCCCCTAACTTTCGTTCCTGATTAATGAAAACATCCTTGGCAAATGCTTTCGCAGTAGTTAGTCTTCAATAAATCTAAGAATTTCACCTCTGACAATTGAATACTGATGCCCCCGACTGTCCCTATTAATCATTACGGCGGTCCTAGAAACCAACAAAATAGAACCACGCGTCCTATTTTATTATTCCATGCTAATGTATTCGAGCATAGGCCTGCCTGGAGCACTCTAATTTTTTCAAAGTAAAAGTCCTGTTTCCCCGCCACACCCAGTGAAGGGCATGAGGTTCCACAGAGGGAAAGGCCCGGCCGGACCAGTACACGCGGTGAGGCGGACCGGCCAGCCAGGCCCAAGGTTCAACTACGAGCTTTTTAACCACAACAACTTTAATATACGCTATTGGAGCTGGAATTACCGCGGCTGCTGGCACCAGACTTGCCCTCCAATTGTTCCTCGTTAAGAGATTTAAATTGTACTCATTCCAATTACAAGACCCAAAAGAGCCCTGTATCAGTATTTATTGTCACTACCTCCCCGAATCGGGATTGGGTAATTTGCGCGCCTGCTGCCTTCCTTGGATGTAGTAGCCGTTTCTCAGGCTCCTTCTCCGGGGTCGAGCCCTAACCCTCCGTTACCCGTTGCGACCATGTTTGGCCAATACCCAAACATCGAAAGTTGATAGGGAAGAAATTTGAATGAACCATCGCCGGCGCAAGGCCGTGCGATTCGAAAAGTTATTATGAATCACCAAGGAGCCCAGAGGGCATTGGTTTTTAATCTAATAAATACCTCCCTTCCGAAGTCGGGATTTTCAGCATGTATTAGCTCTAGAATTACCACGGTTATCCAAGTAGTAAGGTACTATCAAATAAACGATAACTTATATAATGAGCCATTCGCAGTTTCGCTGTATAATTGCTTATACTTAGACATGCATGGCTTAATCTTTGAGACAAGCATATGACTACTGGCAGG
>JAEPNB010000043.1 GCA_017643645.1 Balneola sp. | reverse complement strand
TGGGAGTTGAAAACTCCTCATACAATTGTTTGAATTTACTCTGGTTGTAATGACCGGGCTCCCGTTCCTGTTTCACTTCGCCCTCTTCTTGCGCCATGACCATGGCACCAAAAAGGAA
Source organism: Balneola sp. (assembly GCA_017643645.1). Taxonomy (GTDB): domain Bacteria; phylum Bacteroidota; class Rhodothermia; order Balneolales; family Balneolaceae; genus Balneola. Next base: position 1,116 of record JAEPNB010000043.1, on the reverse strand, counting down.
CAACACGGAAGCAAAGCAATACTTAAATCTGTTCATTTTCTATCTGATTTTATAAGGGTGAAAAATAACTAATTTTAACCAATTGTTAAGAATAGGTTATAAGTTTAACATTCCTTTATTGTTTTCCCGAATGAGCACAAAACTTTTTTTGTTTTCCTTCCATTTGACATGCACGATGTTCTTTTGCTCATCGAACAGATCGGTAAGGATTTCGTTCTGTACTGACATGGTTTTGGTTTCCGATAAATTGACATTGGAAATTTCCAAATAGCAGATTACGACATCGGTGTCGTACCGCTTTCCAAGAAAAGTATAATTGGCAGGTTCCCCGTCGAGTTCCACCAAAAATTTTGTCCTGAAGTATTTTTCGATATACTCATCTGCCACCTTGGATTCATTCGGTGTCGCCAATTTGGCTTCAATCCCATAGCGTTCCTTAAGAAGTTTATCCAAATCATCAATAAATATCCGGCTTGTAATCTGAAAGGCGGCATCATCCTCGGAATAATTAATATTGGTAACGCTGACGTAGAATTTATGGGCTGTTGCAAAAGATACCATTAGAAAAAGTACCATGGGAAGCAATGCCATTTTTAATTTCTTGAATTTCCTCATCGCATCATAATCTTTAATTGGGAAACAATGTTACGGTTTTATGCTAGCTAACGCAATTAACTTGCCAAATTCGTTTAGATATCAGAATTGAGACTTTAGATGTTAGATATTTTATTGCTGACTCCCGACTCCCGACTCCAACAAAGATTTCTCGACTGCCCCTTCGACTGCGCCCAGGGTGACGAACCCTATTGGTGCTAATTCGTGAAATTTGTGTCAACTCCCAACACGAAACCCATAACTCGTAACTTACCACTCCCGACTCCTAAAAAATCAATCCAAATCATTGTTCTCCCAATACGCCCTGCTTTTCCGAATCATGATATCCAAAATTTGCAGTTTGTCCTCGGAAGCTATCGCATTTTGAAATGCTTCGTCCACTTCACAGAAATACATGAAATCGTCAATGCGCTCCATGGGAATCTTCAAAGTGGTCAAAAACAGGGAGTCTCCATAAAATCCTTGCACTTCTTGGGTCTGTGCATAAGTTCTATCAATTTT
>JAEPNB010000042.1 GCA_017643645.1 Balneola sp. | reverse complement strand
CCCGATGGTCCATCCACATAGGAGGGAGGTCATTCATGTTGAACCAACCAAAAGCCGAGTCCAAATTACCGATTACCGGTCGGGTCTCTTCAAAATTGACCAAGGAATAGTGGGCGAGGGTTACAAAACGGTCGTTCAACCAAGAATTTTCTTTAAAGGGAAAGTCTAATTCCTTAAAAAATTGCTGCCATTCCTTGGTAAACTTACGGTCTTCACCGCCAAAAACGGACAAAAACTTAAAGTGGGGGTCTTCCAACCCTGTTCGTTCCCTTAGGATACGCACCGTGGCCGCTTCCACGGATTCCGAACGTAGGATATACCCACCGGGCAATAGCCACTTATCCCCAATCTGAAGCAACAAACACTTGAGTTGGTCTTCATGAAATCCGATGATGACCATATCCACCGAAAGATTGGGCAAATAATCTTGTTGGCCGTTTTCGATAAAAGTATTGATGTCCATACAGCAAAAATAATGATTTGTGTCATTTTGCCACAATTAAATCTTTTTTATATTTGTGTCAAGTTGACACAAACTATATATTATGAAAAAAGCACTCCGTATTTCGTTGAAAACCATCGGTGTTCTTCGGTTATTAGTTTTAGTAGGAGGACTGTTCGGAGGGTGGTATTTACGCTCACAATTCCTGGATTTTGAGGATGACTACACGGAAAGGACAGAAATACCGTCAGTGACTATTGATGGTTACACGTTTCTGGACCGAAATGGCAATGGCCAGTTGGATGTATACGAAGACAGCCGTCAACCTATTGAGGCTAGGGTAGCGAATGTACTTTCCCAAATGACTGTGGAGGAGAAAATCCACTTATTGAAGGGTTCTGGAATGGCTTCCGGCATGGGAATGGTGGAACCGGGAGAAGGCATTCCCGGAGTGGTGGGTACCATTGTGTCCACACCACGGCTCGGCATTCCGAGTATTAATCTCTCCGATGGGCCGGCGGGGCTCAGAATAGAACCTAAACGTGATGGTATAGATCGAACATTTTACTGCACCGCATTCCCTATAGCTACGCTGTTGGCATCAACATGGAACACCGAATTAGTGGAAAATGTGGGCAATGCCATGGGCAATGAAGCACTCGAGTATGGCATCGATGTCATATTGGGGCCAGGAGCAAACATTCACCGACACCCGTTTTGTGGACGGAATTTTGAATACTATTCCGAAGATCCACTAGTGACCGGGAAAATTGGGGCTGCCATGGTCAATGGCATAGAATCCAACGGTGT
>JAEPNB010000041.1 GCA_017643645.1 Balneola sp. | reverse complement strand
CAATGACAAAGGCGCCAAAACTATATTTTCCTCGGCAAAGCGGGCTGGGAATTTTTCAAAAACTGTAGATGGTTCTGATGCCTTCTATCATATATATAAGAATCTATACCTAGTTCCTATTCCAAAAATAAACAATAAAGATACAGATATTGAGAGCTATTTTGAACCAGGTATTCTGTCATCTAAAATAAACGGAAAATCTTTCAAGCGTGAACCAAAAGACTTATCAGCTGAATATGGGAAATCGATTTTTGCAAAATCAGTAATCCAAAGAAACTGGAAAACAATAAACTTCGGGAATTTTTCCGAAATTCTGGATAGACTAGAAGGTGTAATTTCGCACTACAAAAAAGAAAATTAATATTTATGAAAACACCCTAACTCCATTATATTGCGATGAAATATAAATAACACCTACCACCTAAATCTAACTACAAAAGGTCAAATCCTCATAAACTTACCATTGCTATAGGAAAACTTTCTATAAACAATGAAGTAAATAGCTGCCCCCGATCTTTATTAAAAGAAATTTTTGAACTGAAAAATAAGCGCTGAATATGGCTGAACCTATCTGCAAGAAATTTCAGCCACTCAGACGGTGAATCTTGCGGGTTTCTGTCAGCGAGTGATAATTAAACTGAGTGGGAGCGGAAAATAATACCAAAACCGGAGTAGGTTACTTATCAACCAGACCTCGACACAAGATACAGGCTTACTTATGAATTCAAATAATCTATCTATTCCGGCTTTTTATGTAGAGAAATCATCTAATTCCTTTTTGATATTTTAAATTTATGCCACACCTTCCAAGCACCAGTCTTTAATCGCATCAGTCAACTCGTCCGTATCCTTCCCAAGATAGTGAGGAACATGCAAACTCTTTAGATAAACAGAAAAATCGTTAACTTGCTCTTCAGCCACCTCCAGATCTTTTTTCTTCATATTTCCACCAGGACGGAGAATAAATATCGCTCCATTTTGGAAGACTTTCTCAGTTGTGGCCATGGACAAATCTCTCTGCCCCAAATAAAGCTCACCTTGAATTTTTTCTCTCGTCGTGAAGTCGGCAGATACGATAGTTGCTGCTTCATATCCGTTACGTTCCCTACGAAAAGGCAAAAAGAGATCAATACCTAGACTTGTTCTAACTTTCGGATCTTCAGGGACATGCTGACGAAACTCCTTACCCAATCGAAAAGACAACTGTTCATTAATCTTTCGATATGCTCGTTTTTTGGTAACGGGAGAGTGCCGAGCC
>JAEPNB010000040.1 GCA_017643645.1 Balneola sp. | reverse complement strand
GCCAACAGGATGTACATAATGACGAACATAAAGTTCATGGCTCCACTGTTGATGGCGCTTGGATCATCGGCAGAGGGAAGGGAGAACCAAAGTACGGCAGCTACCAATCCAATGACGATGAGCAATATTTTAACTATTTTATTCATGATTCTCGATAGTTTTTAATTCGTAATTACTTCTTGTGGGCAGCCAACATGTCGATCAAAGCGATGGAGCTGTCTTCCATGTCATTTACGATACTATCGATTTTAGCAATAATATAGTTGTAGAAAATCTGAAGGATAATCGCAGTGATCAAACCGAATACGGTTGTCAACAACGCCACCTGGATATCTCCTGCAATCAAGGAAGCACTCAAGTTACCTACAGCTGCAATTTTCTGGAAGGCCTGGATCATACCGATTACCGTACCCATGAACCCAAGCATGGGAGCAATGGCGATAAACAGGGACAACCAAGATACGTTTTTCTCCAACTGGCCCATTTGTACACCTCCGTAGGAAACAACCGCTTTCTCAGCAGATTCCAATCCTTCGTCAGCTCTATCCAAACCTTGGTAGTAGATAGACGCAACAGGTCCTTTAGTGTTTCTACATACTTCTTTGGCTGCTTCTACACCTCCTGAAGCCAAAGCGTCCTCAACTTGTTGCTTCAGTTTAGTAGAATTTGTAGTTGCCAAATTCAAATAGATGATTCTTTCGATGGCAACTGCCAATCCCAAGATCAAACATAGCAATACGATTCCCATGAAGGCAGGGCCCCCTTGGATAAATTGCTCTTTCAATACCTGGGTGAAACCTTTGCTGGCTTCAGCTTCTTCTTGCAACATTGCTGCAGACGCAGTTGTAGTTCCCATCACAAACATTCCGGCAGCAGCCAGAGTAAAGGATATTTTTTTCATTTTACTTAAACTTAAATTTAGTTAGTTAATAATGTTAAAGATATAAAAATTTTATAATAGAAAAACTAAAATACCTTGCAGAGAGGAAGGGATTCGAACCCTCGATACACTTTTGGTGTATACACACTTTCCAGGCGTGCGCCTTCGACCACTCGGCCACCTCTCTATTGTTTCATTTAGGGCGACCAATAAACAAAAAAATAATCAGTTATAGAAATTTGGAGCGTTAATTTTACACCATTTCACCACGTAGCGGCGTCTCAAAAATTGTCTTGAACAATTTGTCGGGAACCCCCGTCCCCAATAGGTACATCGCTTTTGTAACAGCTGCTTCGGTTGTAATATCCTTGCCATTAACC
>JAEPNB010000003.1 GCA_017643645.1 Balneola sp. | reverse complement strand
AGAAAGGTGATTTAGTATGAAAAAAGTAATTCTGGGGATATTAACTCTTCTTTTTGCAACAACCTTCAGTTTTTCACAAAGCTTTAAAACTGAAGAAGGTAAAGCTACATTCTATTCTAAAGTTCCTTTACACAGTTTTGAAGGAAATTCTGAGAACCTCGTTGGTCTTATTAATCTGGACGAAAAAACAGTAGATTTCTATATAGATCTGGAAACGTTAGATACCGGAAATGGGAAACGTGATAAAGACATGAAACTCACTTTAGAAACCAAAAAATATCCTTTTGCTGAATTCTTTGGAAAACTGGTAACAGATTTTGACCCTGAATCTTCAGCAATACAAGATGTAACTGTGAAGGGTACCTTCAAGATCCATGGAGTAGAAAAGGAAATTGAAGTGGAGGGCACCTTACAGATGAAAGATAATGGCTTACATGTTACTGCGGGTTGGATTCTGAGTTTGTTAGATTATAAAATTGAGCCTCCACAAATTTTATTTATTAAAGTAGATAAAGAGCAAGAAATTAAAATCGATGCTTTATTAAAACCGGTAGATGGATAAATATGAGAAAAAGTATAGCAACATTATTGTTTTCATTATTTTTGTTTAGCCTTGTTAGTGCTCAATTAGAACGTAAAAGAGCAAATCCTGATGGTCCGGTTGCTGAAACATTTCTAACAAAAAACATAGCGGGGTTAGGAACAGTACAACTTTTAGGTAAAGGCGATCTGAATAGTATGATACAGCACAATTTCGGGGATGTTCGTGGTGGTATAGAAACTTTTTTCGGAGTTGATGAAGGGGCTAATGTTCGGATAGCTTTTGGTTACGGACTTACTGATGATCTCAATATTGGAATTGGACGAACCAGCCGGGAAGACAATATTGATTTTTCAATCGATTACAGAATCCTTCATCAAACAAAACTGGACAGGATTCCGGTTTCCGTTGTGCTAAAGGGAAATATGGGAATCAGAACACAAAAAGAATCTTTTGGATTAACATTCCAGGAAAGACTGAATTATCTTGGTTCAGTTATGGTAGCCCGTAAATTCAGTGATAAATTCAGTTTTCAGGTCTCTCCGATGATATCTCACTTCAATACTGTTGTTAAAAGAGAAGCAAATTCTGAATTGTATAATACCGTTTATGGTCTTGGATTTGCAGGCAGGTTTAAGATCAATGAAAGAAAATCTATTTCATTCGAGTATCTCCCTGTAATCGGAGATAGAATTTCAGAAACAAAAAACCACGCAGCCCTAGTCTATGAGTTAGAGACCGGTGGTCATGTATTTCAAATGTTTTTTATGTCCGGAAGATGGTTTACCGAACAGCACTTATTAACCCGAACCGAAACTGATTTTTTTGAACCAAACTTCAGATTCGGGTTTAATGTAAATCGTGTTTTCGGGCTTTTATAAAAGAGATCTGACTTCCTGAGCAACCTTTCTGTTGTACTGAAAAGTAAGATCCTTATAGTTAACCAGATCTACGATCACTCCAATAAAACAAAGTCCTGCCGTAAAGAAGTATAAAATTCCCATTCCTATTTGATTTAATATAAATCTGTGTACTCCTGCAAGACCTAAAAATCCTAAAAGACAAAGTATAAGAATAGTCTGCGGATCTTTTCTTCTGGATCTGTATACATTAGAGAATCTTTTTTTATTCTCATCATCAAGTGAAGTTAGAAGTTTAGCTAAATAAAGAGCTTCGTCTCCTTCTGCTTCAGGTATAAAATCATAAACTTCAGCCATCTGTATGTCCTGTTTGTGTAGTAGTTTTATTTATATAAAGATCTTTCCAAACCTGTAGAATTCTCAAGCTTAAAATGAGTACGGCCGGAATACCAAAAAGATTCGCGCTTATGGCATTTCCAAACTCTCCTCTGAATATCCATGCAATGGAATGCCCCAGCCCTTCTCCCGGACAAAATTCGATTCCAATAAACTCAAAAAAGCACAAAGAAGTCCCGTTACTTAAAGGATCCATCGTAGCCATAAGAACCAATCCTGTAGTAAATGCAACCCACTCAATATGAGACCTGATTTTTTTCATGAAGAAATATACGCTTCTGAGTTATTTTTGTTCGGGGCGTTTTAGTTTGTATTTAAAAAAATGAGAAATGGTAAAGAATATTCTGTTTGACTGATATACAGAACTTGTTGAAAATTCTGTACCCACTTTAATTTGCCAGAACTTTTTGAATTTATGTTCTACGTTTGCACGTCCGGTTAAAAAATATCCATCCCTTGAGGCGTGTTTTCCCATTAATTCCAGTTCAATTAAAGAATCATAGCTAAAATCGTTAGGGTTTCGATATCTCAAATCAAAACCTAAACCTTTTAGTAAATAATTATCCTGAGTAAAAAATGGTTCAGCATTTGGGAAGTTTTTTGAAGCATCCTGCCAGCCTAACTCACCTATCAGTCTTCCTCTGAAAGGAGTTCCCCAAGGCTGAAGGTATCCTCTCCCTGTTACAGAATAATCGAATACTTCATTTGTATAAACCTGCCCCGATCCTGAAACCGTTGTCAGGAACTTGTTTTTTAACCAAGGATCTTCTCTATAGAATTCGCCCTTCAGCTTATAAATATCCTGAACAATAGCCTGGCGCGTAAACACAGGTTCAATTGACAAATTTAAAGCTGTAAATGTAGAATCATAGCTTATTGAATATGAAACAAATGCTTCTGCCAAAATTCCTTCCTCTCCATAAAATATAGATGGACCAAATCTAAAGACACGGCTATAGTCTTCTTTTCTGTTTTCGAATTCATATCCAATACCTGTAAAATTTGAAAAGAAATTTTGATTACCAACTCTGTCATTTACATAAATATCTTCCAGTTTAAATAAATGAGATTTATCCAGTCTGTTCCCGAATTGTACCGACAAACCTCCTCTGGCAGATTGATTATCAAAATTGTCTGAGAAGTATTCCCCAAACAAAGATGCTCTTACTCCTTCATTCCATCGTAAATCAGTTTTAAATATCTCTTCTTCTTTCTCTGAGAAGAAGTTCGGATATCTTCTGAAAAGATTTTTCTTGTCCTTATAAGTGATAAATTTAAATTCTTCTTCAATTAACTGATGAGCTTCGGTGTCTGTACTCTTTCCTTTTCCGAATAAAGGATACATGATTTCATATCCTCTTTCTTTAAAGCCAAGATAATAGAGAGTTGTACCTGCAAACACTCTTAAGGAATCGTTATCTGGATTATTCTTTAAATAATCTTTACTGATGGCATAGAATTGATCTAGTTCATTTTGTTGAGCTATCCATTCTAATTTAGTTCGGTTTGAGACACTCTCCGATCGTTCTGCCCAATACAGAGCTTTGTCATAATTAAAAAGCTGATAACCATATATGTTAGCAAACTGCCCTGCAAATTCATTTAATTGATTATGAGACCACTCAGGAAACTCTTCCAGCAGTGCAATGGTACTATCTGCTGATTCATAATAAAATGATCTTTGAATTGTATACGCATACAAGCTGTCATTTTGCGGATCGTTATTTATCAGACTCCTTAACCTTTGTTTAATCTCCGGCCAGGTTTCAACACTTTCAACAGCATTTACATAAGCAAGAATGGTTTCATTGGTTTCGCCATAAACTTCGATTTCTCTAAGTCTCCATCTCTTTACAAACTCAGGTGAGTACAAACCAAGCTGTTCAGCTATTCTGTTTTTTAAAAGAATAACCTTTTCATCACCATATTTTCTCCAAAGCTCTTCCAGAAAGTTTTCAGCTCTTGTATAAGCGCTTTCAAATCCATAATAAGTAACTAGTCGGTCTATGTCAGTCTTTTGCCAGTCAGGGCTAGCCTTTAACCTGAATTCAAGAATTTGAATAGCACGCATCGCCTCATCGTTTTCAATACTAAGTTCTATTAACTCTTCCTGAGCCTGAACACTTTTAGGGTTTCGTAAGTATCTGTTTATCGCATCCGAAAGTTGTTGTTCAAAGGTAATTTCAGGTTCAACTGTAACAGAGGAAGCAGCTAAATAAAAAGGATTTGTCAGATAAGTATTAAATCTATTCTTAGCCAATGCTAAACCTGATTCCAGTTCTCTGGAAGTTCTTTCATCCGATTTTGGTTTAGGAATATTTATCAGATTTTTTTTCGAATAAAATTGAAAAAGGTACCCATCCCAAAATCTGGAAAAAGTGTATCCGTCTACTATCTTACTTAAATGCTTCTCAATATCAGCCCGATCTTCCCTCGGCACATACATAAACCAATACTTTTCGTCTTTGTCTTCACTTGCTGATTTATAAACATCAGGAGGTCTTACATTCACAAGATACTGATCATCCGTTTCCAGATATTCAGAATCTGCATTCAACCAATCCTGTGCTATGTTTGCTCCATAGTCTGCAGAAACCAACCGCAAAAAAGGATACTGTTTTTTTGTATGGCTTAATCTTTTAAGAAACTCCTGATATAGTGAAGTGGTTGTATCCGGAGTAGATCTCCAACCTAGATTATCAGGGTTTCTACTTTCAAACGCATCAGCATCTCGTTGTACAACTTGAAATACATCATCAGGGTGAACAAAATGATTCCATACCCCGGTTAGTAGCTGCATACTATGCTGATTAAAAACTGAATTCCCATCTATATTAAACCCACTGGATATCCTTGGATAATTAAATAATTTATCTGAATACGGGTCGGGACCAAAACCTCTGGCTCCTCCATATTCTTTTTCTCCCAGATATAAGGTACTAAGAACTTTTATCGAGGGCATAGCTCTTGTTAAAGCCTGTATCCCGGTTGAATCTATAAAATTCGTTGGAGGAACATAGGTTATCGGAAGCTGTCCAAGATCATCAACATTCCATCTCTTTTTTACTGAGTTTAAAGCGGACTCCATAAATGATGAATTTGAATCCCATTCTTCATTCAATAATGAAAAATGGTTATAACCATGAAAAGCTAATTCGTGTCTGGATTCTGCTATTTCCTGTGCCAGATAAACGCTTGCATTAACGAGTCTGTTCTTTCTTCTGATTGTAGCAGATGTCCACTCTATGTAATCGAATGGAGGTACTATATTTGCATTATAGTTGAAGGCTGTCATTGCAGAATATGTGATTAGCAAAGAATCAGCAAGTTTTTGCATATCCGGCCACCAAATATTTGCGACAAACTCTGCTTGCTCTACATCGTATTCTGTAGCAATAGGTTCCAACTTAGTATTATAAAACGGAGCAGGAAAATCATCCAGGAAAATAGTACCTACATTTGCATTTCTGTATGGTAAATGTGGTAACATTTTAATTACCGACGAAAACATTAAACCCCTGTAGTCCTTTTCATAAAGCACATAACTGTTAAATACTAATACTGTTCCAAGCCCAATATTATTCTCATATAAAATAGGGTAATCTTCATCGGTTACACCTGTTGCAAGTACTCTGATTTGATCAGTAAAACTGCTCTTTTTTAATCGGTTATGAGGAATACTGAAGTTTGAATAAAATTCCATTCCCTTATAGCCCGGAAATATGTTTTCAACTCCTTTAATTCCACGAACTGTCTGATCGATATTATAATCGGCTCCGGCTTTGATCCCTTGTATATATGCAAACCTCTCATCTGTTACCGTACCAAAAAAGATCATTTTACCACCTTTCCCTAAATAATCAATGATCTTGTTTAGTTCTATATCATCTATTGAAGTGATATTCGAGCTGGTATTGATAAGAAGATTGGTTTTTTTATCTATTGGAATATTTTGGGATTTATCAATATCCATGATTTCATACTTGAATTCGGGATATTTAAATGCCTCGATCAACTCGTTAGTAACTTCAACAGAAAATTCATCAGATGAACTCTGCAGAATTATAATCGGAGCTATCTCATTTTGTGCATTTAACGGTTTATTTAAAACCATTAAAACAAAAAATAGTAATGAACTAAGTAAGTATTTATTTAAATAACTTAGCGGCACGTCCTTCCTCTTTTGGGTAAATATTCATCAAAATATCACCTATGTTAGATCCGTCTTTCTGATTGATTATCTCATAGACAACAGCATCCTCTGTTTCTTTATATACGAGAACCTCTCTACCTGGGAGTGAACTATATTTAGAAATCCATTCACTTAAAGCTTGCATCTGCTCGCCCGGTTCAAATAAGATTCCCTGCTGTATTGATTCATAAGGTGGCTTTTGTATAAAAACGAATATACTTGCAGGGGGAATATTCGCAGTATCAGGCCTCAGCTCTTTAGGAAGTTCAAGATATTCCTGATACAGTGAATCTATATTAGCATAGCTTGTCAGAAAAAAATCATAGTTCATAAAATAATGTCTGTTCTTAGACAATGCATTATCAATGGGTGGACTTACCGTGGCATAAGTAAAAGGAAGTCTTTCATTAATTATTTTGTAGTAAGATTCAAAGAACCCATTCGGTAATGTTTGAGGTAGCGTTTTGCCTGTATTTACTCCACCAGCAAGGAATAAGCCCCCTGCCACTAATAACACAATTAAAATTGGTTGGCTGTAGCGCACAAAACGATGTTTTATATTCATTACCACTTCAATTAACGTGTATATAGCATAAAAAACGAGCCCACATAACACAGAAATGAGAATTGCATAAAAAGCATTGAGTTGATCGAAATCAATAAATGAAATACTTAAATTATTGTGAGAAGAATACAGAAAAGCCATAGATCCGAACATTGCAAAATAAACCAATTCATCCGCAAAGCTTTTCTTTTTTTGAACGAAGTGAAGAATCAAAAAGACGATGAATAAGCCCCCGGTTATATAAAGATAAATCGAACTCAAAGCCTCTAGATCTGCAATTAAGAATGGGAAATAACTGAATATAAGAGTGTCTAAGAGCTGAGACTCAAAAAATGAATTAATATCCAGTCCCATTGTTATTAAATGAATGAAATAAGGACTTAAGGAAAGTGTAAAAACAATAATTAAATAGGTAATCACTTTAATCAAATTGATAGCAAATCTCTTTCTCGGAATAGCTAATAATCCATATATCAAAAAAGGTAATAACACTACTAAAAGAACAAATATATCTGTAAGGGCTGTGGCAATAATCCCCATAGTTACATAAAACCATGGAGCCTTATCAACAGACCTGAGATTCCTAACAAAAATAAAAGCTGTTGGTAAGGCAAAACAAAGCGCCAATAAAATAGTATTAATGCCGGTTTCAGCTTCAAGGCTTAAGGGAAGTAATAATGTAGGAATAAGCGCAAAAATACTTGCTCCGAATAATGCGGCGGTTAATCGTTTACCTTTTGTGATTTCACGGATCAACCAAAAAATAATAATCGTCAAAAGAAAACTGGTTAAGCTCCCAAGCAAGCTTAGGGTGAGCTCAGGTCCTACTTGTGTAAGATTGCTGAACATACCTACCAAAGAATGCATCCCTTTTGGTATTGGCAACTCTCCAAAATATTGCTGAAGTCTGATATTCTTGACTTCATCAAGCTCGAAATACCATGCCCTGCTGTAAGGTGCTGCATTTTTTAGTACCGGTATCACGCGAACAATACACGAAGTTATGCCTATAACCACTGCGGCGATATTATATCTGTTGTCATAAACAGAAAACTCTCGTTTCACTGAAAACCGATCCTTTAAACCCTTATAGGTAAAAATTTTGATGGATTCGATTACCCGTACCTGATTAGCTACTATTTTATTCTCTATTACTTTAAAAATAGACCCCAGCGATGTACCACTTCTCCATTCCTTAAAGAACGAAATAAAAATAGGGATCAATATTAAAACAGTAAAAATACTGATCAAATCATATAGGTTCAGAATCGTTAGAATAAAAATCGTGAGAATGATAGTGCCCCCGATACCGATCCAGCTGTAAAGCATCTTATCAATTCCATGTAACTTTTTTGTATGTGGAAGGAATTTTGGACCAATCCATGAAAACACGATCACAAAAAAGAGAACAAGCCGGGCAATAGAAAAGAACACAATTAACCAATATGGCATATTATGCTCCTTTCTTTAGTTTTGATGATTGTCCTTTGAAATTTGGCAATCCCCGAAACTCAATATTATTTATAAAATAAGGAAATCCGGAATCTTCTAATCTGGATTTAATTTGTAAAGAGTTTTCATAATTCTCTGCAAAATCAATAATCAAAAATGGAATCCCATAGCTAGTATGTAAAGAATCTATAAGATCCAGCCTTTCTTCATATTGTTTTTTCGATTTGATTTGATATTCATTCTTGTTGAAATCATAACCTGAAGCTACAGCTTCAATCGTAACTGCATCAACATAAGCAGCTGTTTTATCCAACAGAAAAAAACCCGCATTTTGAATTAACAACTTATCAGGGTTGCGGGATCTTATACCCGATATCAACTCAACCATGTCCTGTTCCATACTTCTTCTGAGCGTATATGGAGCCACGGCGTCAATGGTGTCCAGAAATAGGCCATCATAACCATATGAAAGCAACTCCGGAACAATTTCGTTGATGAACTTATCCTTTATTCTATTATCAGAAAGATTTGTAAAGTACGAACCATGATTTTCATTCTTTCCAATTAATCCAATCTCTTTGAAATCATTGAAATATCTGCGTGATTCATTCACTTCTCCCAAAGAAAGATATGCTACAACTTTTATTCCTCTTGAATGGAAATCATTGATATCCTGTTTGCTGTAAAAATACGGCTCTACAATCAACAGTTTATACCCGGAAGCCAAAGTAGAATTGATATCAGAATACACAACTCCAAAGGAGTCGTAGGTCGAACCTTCTGAGAGCTTATTACTGGATGATATACAATTTACAGTTAGCAAATAGATAATTATCAGTGGTAACTTATTATGCATTAATGAAACTTATTCAACTCCCAATTGCGAACAACCTGACCAACCAAGCATTGTTAGTTGTTGTATAACTGTAGGAATCAATACCATATCAAATTGAACATCCGCACGCTCTATTAAATTGGATTTCAGCTTCTCCAACATTTCTTCTTCTTTTTCAGGAGCTACATCAGGATTTGATTCGAAAAAATCTACCACAAATTCATATACGGATATTATTTTACCAGTCCATGGAATATCTTCCCCTCTGATCTCATTAGGGGTTCCTTTACCATTAACCCATTCATGGTGAGTTTTAATACCTTCAATTATATCATTATGAACCGGCAGATTACTAATCATAGTCGCTCCAGCGATAGGATGAGCCAGTTCTGACCCGATACTCGCCAAAGAACTAATGCCTGCTGCTCCTACATATCCGATATCATGTAACTTTGCAGTAGTTTTAATGATCTCCATTTCATTATTATCCAATCCAAAAAGCATTCCGAACATTTCAACAAAAGCGATCATTCTTGGGGAATGATATTTAGTTTTCTCTCTTTTTTTCTCAATTGCGCGAAGCATTTTATAAAACGCATCAAGCAAGTCGTCTGAGAAGCTTTTATTAACATCTCTGAATTCGAAAAGTTTTGCTACAATAACAGATATATCACCTAACACCGGATTGGTGTCTTTATTTTCGTTTATTTCACTTCTGTGTATCCAAATAAATCCTTTTGCCTCTTCAGCTATATATGGCAGAATCAAAGGCTCAACTTCCAGTTTATTTACGATCTCTTTTCCTGAATCTGAAATACTGAATCCATTTTCGGTAAGATCATACATTTTATCACCCGAGAGCCCGAGAAGTGCTTTCAGATATTGCTCATCCAGGTTATTTGAAGCGATAAGTAAAGGAGCTCCATTCTTATACTCAACGACTGCGCCGGATTTCGCCTGTAAAGAATTGATTATATATAAAAGTAAGAGTTCGGAAATCCCCTTTGTATTTAACGCTCCTGTCCCTAGTTCTCTAACTAGTCCATGAACTTTATCCTGATACTCTTTTTGGGATTCTTTTTCCTGTTCATCTAAGGTAATTAACCAAGAAGATAACAATCTACTTACAATTGAAAACTTAGGAACCATGTTTTCAGGACTTTTAATATTAGGCCCTACTACATATATGCCCCAAAATTCTCCGTTCTTTTTGTAGAGCGGGATATGTTCACAATTTCCGATTGTATGAGCAGAAACCCCATGTTCTTTGAAGTCTTCATCCCACTGCCTCTTTTTCTCAAGATTCTGCATTTGATTTTCAAAATCCTGAATAAACTGCGTTCTTTGAGCGTCTACCTTCCCGGGCTTACCTCCTCCGGATTTTTCAGGTAATAAATTCTCTGAAATCAATTGTCGTTTAATAAGTATAAGGTGCTCTTTTTCCAGTTTATACACAAAGTGTACAGGAGCCTGATACAACAAATCTATCCAGGTAATTATATTCTGAAACGTTGGGTTTTGCTTACGAGACATATGTTCTGCCGAAAGAGCCCAAAACTCCAGCTCTTCTTCAGTTCCAAACGAATCTATCGCAAAGGCTTTTCCAAGCCTGCTTCCTATTATATTTATGTAGTCTTTTACGTCTTTACTCATAGGATGTCCTTAGTATGCAGAGTAATAAAAATAGTCCAAATGTTTAAAAAATCTTTTACCGATTAATCCGGTAACTGCTGCAAATGTAATAGAGCCTGCAATTAAACCTACTACAGCATATTCAAATCCTATTACTCTGCTACATATATAGCCTGTTAATGCATTAACTGCTAATGCAGCGAGCATAGAATAAAGTACAAATTCCGGCCTATTCATTGTAAAAAAGAATAGTGAATTCAGTAGTCCAAAAACCAAAAACAAGTAACCAATACTTCCCATCCAAAATACCTTAAAGGTTAATGGATTTGCGAAGAAATCTCTTATTTCGGGATAATCATCTTCAAAAACTCTTAAAGCTTCCACTCCGTAATAAGTCAATACAATTGATATTATTCCAACAAAAAAGAGAAGCACAAGTTGTAATGAATAAAAATTACTAAAGTATAAATTGAACTTCTTAAGCTTATCAATATCCGTTTTCTTTTGAGCAGGTATAATCCTATGTGAAAATAAATGAATTATGAACTCCAGCAACGCTATTGTAAATATAAAACTTAATAACGCCCAGTCCATTCCAAGTTCATAGGGAGTATTGAACCAAATGATATAGGGTGGTGGTGGTGGTCCGGCAGACCAAGCCAAAATTCTGTCTACAAACAGAAAAGTAAAATACCCAAAACCATACAAGAAATATCGGTAAGTGTTATAGTAGCTCACCTCAAGATTCGGCAGAGATTGTTTAAACAAACGCTGACGGCTAGATCTGATCTTATACTGATAATAAATTATTATATAGATTATCTGTGACCCTGTAGTTATTCCTATTCCCAACCATTGCGAGAGATAAATCCCCCAATCAAGTACTTCCATTCCAAATGCAACGGAAAGTGTTCCTACTAAAATACTGCCTAAAATAATCAGCTTTTGCTGGGAAGCATACAAAACGGCCGCTGAAAGCATCATACTGGAGATAAGGATAAAATAGGTGAGCCCTATTGTTACCATTCTTTGAGGGTAAAACGGAAGAACTACATTTACTATAAAAACGAGTGCAGCAATTCCCAAAACAAGAGGTATGGCAAAATACATTACTGCTTTAATAGCTTTCCAGCTTAAATAGTAATTAGTTTCCCCCATATATTTTGAAACAAGCCTTCCAAGCACCTGAATAAAACCACCGGTAATAATAAAAGCTCCTATAGTCCCCATGGCTATCATGGTTGCCTGAGCCACATTAAAACGAAACCAGGCCCAAAGCGCATATTCAAAAATAATAATAGCTGCAATCTGAGAAATCATCGGCATGGTAAAAAGTACTCCCATACCAAAATGTTTGAAGAATAGTTTAAAACTTTCTCCTACATCACCAAGTTTAAACTCTGATTCACTTTCTTCCTCATACTTACCTTTTATATGCTTTTTAAGCCTTTTATAAACTTCCTCTGCTAAATCAAAAACACTCTTAAATCCATAATCAGTAGTTGCGTCTACATCTCTTACTCCCAACGACTCAATGGTAGCAGCCACTGCCCAAACACTTAGTGGATTTCCTATCAGGTCATAAACCTGTTGAGTCAATTCTTCAATAACTGATAGATCTTCTTTTTCAAGAATAGTGTCTCTTTCTTCAGTTTGCATGAGCCAACCTCTTAACTTTTAAATGTTCAAGAAGGTCTAATACTGACTTTGTTTTTACTTTATTTTTTAAAGGTTCTCTTGGCTTAGCTGCCAGTTGTTTATAAGATTCCAGATAATTTTTAACCGATCTGTCTGTAGTAAAATTAAGAAGTACTTTCTCACGGGACTTATTTCCGAGTTCAATTCTAAGGTCGGTATCCTCCAATAACTGAACTACTCCCTCTGCAATTTCTTCAGGTGAGCGCGGTTTACAAAGTATTCCGCACCCTTCTAAGGCGTCTTTTATTCCTCCAACATCGGTTGCAACAACAGGTCTGCCGCAGCTCATTGATTCAATTACCGTATATGGAAACCCTTCAGATATAGAGGTTAAAATCGATATATCCCCTTCATTAAAAATCATGCTTGGATTGTTATGAAATCCACCAAACGTGAAATTATCTTCAAGATCAAGTTCTTTGATAAGTTCCCTGCATGTTTCTACGTAATCTGTATCCACATCCAAACTACCGTATACAGTAAATTGTACGTTTGGGATTGTTTTCCGAACTACAGCACACGTTCGAATCATTGTCTCTATATCTTTTAACGGAAATACCTGAGCTACAGCTATTACCGTTGGCGTACCTTCTGTCTTAGTTGGCTTAGGTGTAGGTTTAAAAAGATCTGTATCCACACCATTGTATATCGGTAAAATATTTTCTGGTTTTGCTTCAAAGCGTTCTTCCCATTTTTGATTTGCCGTAGTAACCGGCGAAATCTGATCAGCAGTATGATAAACAGCTCTTGTTATCATAGTAGAGAGATCAACAAGCATTTTTTTGGAAAAGAAAGTCATATCAGAACGTCCAACATTGATAAGACGTTCGCGCATATACACTCCGTGATCCGTTACCATACTGGGAATACCATATTCATACTTTGCTGCAATAGAAGCTAAAGCCGGAAAGCCGGCTAACGTAGAATGAGAGATATTCACTTCTTTAGGGATCGGAGAAGCTACAGGCATTAAAAAATGGTACAACCACCTCATCCCAAAAGTCATATCGATTACTTTTGGCGTATCTCCTAACTCGGGATCATAATTTTCAACATATTTTTCTAGAAGCGAATCCTTGAAAACTACCCAAAGCATGGGTTCTTTCATGGTAATTTTATAATCGTAGGATTGAAAAAATTTCCAAAATCCATATATGATGTCACTGATCTTGTCTACATCCTGAAACGGGTCATTCAGGCATGAAATAAAATCTCTAAATAATGGCAGAAAGTGATGTTTTACTACCTCTTTTGTAGTTCTGGCTTTTTTTTCAATTTGTCCTGAGAACGGAATTGTTTTATCGAAATAATGGACAGGTTCCTCAACGCCCCAAAGCGGGATATGGATAATATCTGTTATATTCTTCGGAAGCTTATAACGTGGTTCTACAAATGGATTACCTGTAATTGCCATCAGATGAAAATCCACTTCTTCTTGTAACTCAGTGCATAATATATGAGCCCAGGTGCTTACCCCTCCCCCGCTAAATGGATAAGATCCTTCTGTTTCAAATAATACGACTGGTTTTACTTCTTCCATCTCTAAGCATCTTCAACTAAAAGTTCTCGGAAAAGCTCGTCGTACTTTTTGAAAATGGAAGTCCATGTATGATTATAAGCTACCAGATCATATTTGCTTTCCGTCAACTCATTGAATTTTGATGAATCTTCCCATAGGGCACTTACCTGATCAACCAGAGTGTTGGTGCTGGTACCTGATGGAACAACGAAACCAAATTCGGAAGTCAAATCCCCTACTTCCCAGCCAATAGGCAATGCTTTATTTGACAGTGCTTCAAACATAACTAAAGGTTGAGATTCATTATGACTGGTGATACACAACATATCAAACTGATGCAAATACTGATGAGCCGGTTCATTCCAGATCATATTTACTTCAGGATATTTTTTTGCCAATGCCCTTACTTCCTGTTCAAGTTCTTTTTCATTAGCATCGCTTAGCATCATAATAAAGCTTGCATCCAGAGACTTATTCTGAAACACTTCCACAATCTCAAAAAACAGTTTTGGATTTTTCATTTCCGCACATCTTCCAATCCATCCTATAACCGGTGTTTTCTTCCTTATTTTATCAGGGGTTAACAAATCAGTAGGAACCCCATTGGGAATATATATGGGTGAATCTGCTCCAAATTGTATTTGATATGGAATATTGATCCTTGAAACCGAAACAACCTCTTCTGAAGAAGAATAGACTTCAGAAGCAATTTGTTTAAAAATATCTACGATTTCTGATTTTGCTTCAAAATTATCCGGAATTTGGTAGCCACATTCCAAAGCTACAGCTCCCTTTTCTACCTCTTTCCAGTATAAAGCGTGTTCAGTTAGTACAAGTGGGGTTTTAAAAACATCTGATAATCGAATACCTAACCATCCTGCAAAACCTGTGTTAGTTACATGGATGGTATTGTATTTATAAACAGGAACCGATTCAACAATAGATTGAAACCAAGTCTCTTTAGCCGTTTCCCAATCCGATTTCAAAGTTGGTGGGGGTACACGGGTAAATGACTTAACATTTTCGGTAATCGGATATAGAGCGTTATAAGGATCCAGTTGCTTAAATTCATCAGTAGCTACCTGAAGAATATGAAAATCATAACTATCCAGTTCTTTCAAATATTGATAGACCCATTCACTAACTCCCCCTCTGTACCAGGGATAAGTTCCTTCAATTATCAGTAAGACGGAAGTATTATTCAGTTTCATTTATTTTTTTGGTAAAGCCTCCAAAGTATTGCACCGGTTTGTGTTACTAATCTTGAAATTAATTCGAATTCTTTACTTGAAAATAATTTCGACCGCTTAATTATCAACATTCCGAAAAGTTCCGCTTCTGTTGGAGCACTCAGATTATTCATCAACATTGCTTTCTCATTTGCAGAAAACAAAGGAACACCTATCTCTGCTGGCATTTCATTTTTGGTAGAGAAGTCAAGAAAGCAACCAAATTCTTCGTTATAAATATGATTGCTCAGATAGGACTCTTTTTTAGCACTTAAGTGATCAAAAGAGTTCGAATTTTGAAAAGTAGAGAAATCAGTTTCAGATGGTTTAACATCACCATGTACGATAAGTGGATTAGGGTTTCCTTCTTCCAATACAAAGAAAGTTAAAAGATCACTATTGAGAATGTCTGATAAATAAGTGCAAAAAGTCTCAGCTGTATCTGTAAAAGAGCCTTTAATTGCTGACTCCATCAATTTCATTACAAGTTTATTTTTACTCTTCTCAAGATCCTCATCTAAACCTTTTACATTAACATCTGTAAGAATTTTCATTCTTACCAACTCAATAACTCCTTCACGATCTGTATTGAAACGCTCTTTTTTTATAAAATCAACTGCTCCAAGATCCAGGGCTTTTTGTTCCTTCTCAACAGTTGGAAGGTTTGTCATAATTAGTACAGGAATCTTGCTCTTTTCTTTATCGTCTCTGATCGATTCCAGCAGTTCTAAACCGGATAATCCCGGCATATGAATATCTGATAAAATTAAATTTACAGGAGTTTCAGAAAGTATATTTATAGCCTCCTGAGAATCTCTCGCATTAACAAGTTGAAATTCTTTACCGAGCAAACTTTTTGCCATAATGTGAATTGGTTCATCATCATCTATTACTAAAATTGTATGCGACATATTTATTGTAAATTTCCCAGTGGTAGTTCTATAAAAAAGGTTGTTCCGTTATTCTCTTCTGACTCTACCCATATCCTTCCTTCATGAGCATCGACATAAGATTGAACATCTTCAAGTCCAAGTCCACCTCCCAAAATACCTCCGGGATTTGAGACTTGTTCTTTATTAGATGATATTAAAAAATTTGGTAGCATTGTATTAGGAATTCCTATTCCTGTATCACTGATTTTAATTAAAAATGAGTCATCTTTGAAATTAAGAAATTCAATATTTACTTCTCCGTCTACCAGCGTAAACTTAACCGCATTAGAAACCAGTGTATTTAACACGTACCGAATTTTTTCTTTATCTAACTTCACAATTAACTCATCCTGAAAAGTGCTCAAGCTAAGATCTATTTTTTTTAGTGCAGCCTTTGGTTTATTATATGATATAACATTATTTGCAAGATCAATAATATCCACCTCATCCATCTCCAAAGCTCCAAACTCACCTCCGATTACTTCTTTATCTAAAAGGTCTTTCACAAGTTCTAATAGTTTCTCACTACTTATTTTTATCAGATCAAGCATTTCATTTTTCTCGACTTCATCAAGCTCGTCATCCTCCAAGAGAATTGTCACCAATCCCATTATGCCTGAAATAGGATTCTTAAAGTCATGGCTAAGCATTCTCATTAACTTATGTTTCTTTTGGTTGGCTTCACTTAGCTCAACTTCTCTTTCTTTTAATGTTCGAAGCTGTTCTTCTCTTTCTTCTTTCAGCACCTTAAGCATTAAGTGGTTTCGAACTCTGGTAATAAGTTCATCCCTGTCAAAAGGTTTATTTATAAAATCTACTCCCCCTGCCTCAAAAGCTTTTACCTTATCAACTGATTCATTCGAACTACTTAAAAATATAATTGGGATGTCTTCAAACTCAGACATTCTTAAAGCTTTACCTACCTCCAATCCTGACATTTTTGGCATCATTATATCCAGAAGGATGATATCAGGATTAACTTCTTTCACTTTCTTTAATGCTTCATCGCCGTCGTAGCATTTCTCAATACGAAAACCTTCTTTCTCCAAAACATGAGACAGGAGCACCACATTGGGCTTTGAATCGTCCACAACAAGAATCAAAAAATCCAATGGATTCACTTCATTTTGAGCCATGAATTCTAATTTTTTTCTTCAGAATTTGTTTTATTTTAAAAAACGTAAAATAAGTTGAAACTATTCAATGTTTAATACGTCATATATAAAGTTGAATATAACAATGTACATAGATTAACGTCTTAAAATGCAATTTTTAAAGCACTCATTTATTTTCGTTTGCATTATTACTTTCAGTAGTACTCTGCTAGCTGATAGTACCGATCCTGTAAATGATAAACCCGCTTTTTTTGAGATTAAAGATAAGTACAATGAAGTTAAACTTTGCCTCACTAAAACTTCAGTATATATGGTTATGAATAGTTCGGTAAAAGAATATATGAATCAAGAGATTGTTCATCGTCATAGTATAGAAGCGAGTCAATTTATAGACTCACAGGGTCATTTTCTTCTGGGAGATGTTATTCTTTTAAGTTCCGAAAAACTAGAATATTCATTTGATGATATTAACGGTATCATATTTGAAAACGGGGAACTATTATTTAATTATAACCAAGTTCAATCCTTTGTTTTTTCAGATATTTTAGGGACAGACGGAAATCCCGCACTCCAAAATTTCTATGTCGAAGATCTGGAAAAATTCTACCTCAATTATAAAAAAATCGTTTCTTAATCACTTCTTTTTGTAACGCACAGTACCCCTTAATCCTCTTATAAGAAAAAGGACAAATCAAGGAGACAAGATGGTTAAGTATTTATTACTCTGCGTAATAATTGGATTATCAATAATGGCGTGGTCAGAGATTCCAATTAACAGAGGCCCTGGTATAACAGCTGAAAAAGCACCTGAGTTTAGTAAACTAATCGACAATAAAGACATCACTTTTGATGGAAATACTTTTTCTCCCTATAAAAAGATAACCGCTTCTGTTCGTGTGCTGGAAAAATCGCGATACTTTTTCGATAATATGTCAGAGTTTTCAACATATGATATCTTAGCTGGGTGGGGTCAGGTTTCAGACCAGAAAAATGTGGACTATATCAATTTCAAACTGAAAGATCGTTCCTTCACCTATAATAAAATACGGCTGCCTCTTAATCCTGATATAATAAGTAACCAAACTTTACTGTGGCATGTTGTACCCTCTACAGAAGATATAAAAAGCAGTCTCTTCAGCTTAAGAGAAGGACATATTATCCATGTCTCGGGCTATATTGTGGATGTTACTACAAAAGAAGGTCTGCATTGGAATTCCGCTTCTTCCCCTTCTCAGGTAAGTAAGTCGGCTAACCGCCATGACATCCTTTGGATAACTTCACTTACAAAAAAATAGAAAGTACTACTGTCACTTTTTTGAATTAACAGCTACCTTGTAAAAAAAAGCGTATGAGTTGGCTTAAAGATTCTATCTTAGATTTTGTATTCCTGGGAGTGATTATTTCTACAATATTCTTACCAAGCGATACATCCTTTATAATAATATGGGTATATACCGGATTGTT
Organism: Balneola sp.; assembly: GCA_017643645.1. Taxonomy (GTDB): domain Bacteria; phylum Bacteroidota; class Rhodothermia; order Balneolales; family Balneolaceae; genus Balneola. Next base: position 423,177 of record JAEPNB010000003.1, on the reverse strand, counting down.
ACTTCTTAGTAAAATTCTTGCGGTATTTATGCCTTCACTCCAAAAACGAGCTTCAAAAACGAACACGCCGAACTGGGTGTATCATTTAATTTATGCCATTTCGCTGGGAGCTCTGATTTATATCCACAAATGGTATTTAGCAGGTGCATGGGCTTTAATTTGGGGACTTTCAATTCTTCTTCTTACTAAACACAATAAATCTTGAGTTGTTTTATTAAGCCCCTGTTATTTATAGTTATTATTCTTTCCATAAATAACAAATCTTTCGCCCAGGAGAAACTTAAAGATCAACCCATACAATTCAGAGTATGGTCAGGATATTCGTTTACCTCTGTTTTCTTGCTCGGAAAAACCAAGAACGCAACTTCCACAATTGTTGGAATTGGTTTTCGTAAAGCCATAAGAGCTTATCCCGATAACGCTCTGCTATTTTACACAGCTGATATTATTCCTCTTCTTCATTTTGATTATCCCAAACGGGATATGAATAATGAATTTGTTAAAGGCAAAGGAATAGGGTTTTCACCAATTGGTTTTCTATTCGAAAAAAGAATCAATCGAACTTTTTCTTACCAGATTGGCGTTTCAGGTTCATTCATTCTAATGGATTCAACATTCCCGACTGATAAAGGAAGGAGACTCAACTTTACCTTTGATCCATCATTTACTATTCAAACTCATTTTTCAAAAGCAGTTAGCCTGGCAACAGGATATAAATTTCATCATATTTCTAATGCGCAAACCGGAAGTGAAAATCCGGGTCTCGATTCTAATTTTCTATTTCTAAGTCTTATAATTAAATAACATCCAATGAAAGCAATTATCAAAACCAATAAGGGTGATATAAACCTCAACCTTTTTCCACAGAAAACCCCTAAAACAGTCGCTAATTTCGTAAACCTGTCTCAAAGAGGCTATTACAATAATTTATCCTTTCATCGGGTGATTGATAATTTTATGGTCCAAGGCGGATGCCCTAATGGTGACGGCAGAGGCGGTCCTGGTTATTCATTTGAAGATGAGTTCGATCCCGAATTAAGACACGATTCACCCGGGGTGCTCTCAATGGCAAATGCAGGACCGGGCACAAATGGAAGCCAGTTTTTCATAACACATATCGAAACAGCCTGGCTGGATGGAAAGCATTCCGTATTCGGAAAAGTAGTTTCAGAGGCAGACCAAAAGGTCGTGAATTCTATTTCACAGGGAGATAAAATTGAAACTATTACTATTGAAGGCGATACTGACTCTTTGCTTTCAGAAGTGAATGAAGTAACCATGTGGAATGAAATTCTGGATGAAAGATACCCAATCTGATTTATCTCTATCAGATCTTTTTTATTTCCAAAAGTAACATTTTTAAATGAATACCGTAATTGGGTTCGAACTTAAAATCGAACCCGATTATGAATAACCATTTTGCTCTTTCAATTTTAGCAGTATTACTCTTTAGTTTTTCTGTAAGCTCATTGCAAGCACAAAGATATGAAAACCGTTATGGCGATCTGGAGTACCGAAAATGGCGCATTACCTTAATAAATCCTATTGGCACCAATGGGATTGCCGCTCCGGACTACACCGCAAAATATTCCATAAATCTTTTAGGTGGTTATCATGGAGGTTTAAACGGCTTAGAGCTCGGAACTCTTTATAACTATAATAAAGAATATGCCTCAGGGTTTCAGGTAGCAGGTTTAGTAAATGCTACTACTGGTTATGCTGAAGGAGTTGGAATTGCCGGTCTTGTTAATTATGCCGGCGAAAATCTTTCAGGGATTCATATTGCCGGTTTTGGCAATATCAGCAAAAATGACCTTGAAGGAGTACAGGCTGCAGGTGCTCTTAATTATGCCCGGGGTGACCTTTCAGGCTTACAGGGATCTTTGGGAGCGAATATTGCCAGAGGTGATGTTGAGGGAGCTCAAATTTCAGGTCTGTTCAATATTTCTCAACAAACAATGAGTGGGTTACAGATTACAGGTGGTGGAAATATAGGTTTGGATAACATGGAAGGTCTTATGATTTCAGGAGTCTTCAATGCAGCCAAAGGAGATGCCAGCGGCTTGTTTATTACCGGAGGCGGTAATGTTGCTTCTGATAATATGGAAGGATTGATGATCTCAACTTTATTTAATGTGTCATCAGAGTACTCAAGTGGTTTAATGATTACAGGTGGATTAAATTACTCCAGATATCAGGAAGGGCTAATGATTTCTGCAGGAGCAAATATTACACAAGAAATGGAAGGTGCTCAATTCGGTGGATTCCTCAACTATGCTACAACAGCTACCGGCCTTCAGGTTGGTATTATAAATATTGCCAAAGATTTCGAAGGAGCCTCTGTTGGTTTTTTAAGCCTTTATGGAAATGGTCGTAAAAACTTCGATATACGATATTCTGATGCCGGGTTTACTGATATGGGTATAACAACAGGAACTCACAGAGTGTATAACATGGCTATTTTGGGTTATAATACCTCTTTTGACAGGAATGTTTACCGATTTGGCTTAGGTATTGGCTTGGAAAAGAATATCAATGATTCATTTGATAAAATAGAAAGCGAAAAGCTTTTCGTGAATCAGGAATTTACAGTACTTCACCATTTTGAAGAAAATTGGACAAAAAAGACGAATCTGATCTTCTCTTACAAGTATTTAATTGGGAATCGCTTTAATTCAGGTTTATCTCTTTACGGAGGCCCTAGTTATAACATTCAGGTTAGCAGAGTTAACACGGCAAATGATTATACCTGGTATAGTTTGTGGAGTCCCGAATGGAAAGGTCGTCAATATCGTATGTGGGTTGGGTTTACTGTTGGGGTCAGGTTTTTCAAACAAAAAAACCTACCTCTTCTCAACGACTATGATTTTGAGTACGGTTGGGATTGATCAGATGTTATAAATCTGTGAAACAATTCAGTTCGTATTATTGTTATGTTAGATGAAACTAAAAACAGACAATAATTATGAAAACGTTAGCAATATTTGTTTCAATAGCTCTTATAGGTCTTTTTTTTATAACAGCACATTCCGATGATGCTATTCAGGAGCATAATCATACCGACAATATTATGGCTACTCAAACACAACCCGATCCGGATAAAAAATACCCTTATCAAAAAACCGAAGCTGAATGGAAAGAAATTTTAACAGCTAAAGAATTTAAAATTTTACGAGGTAAAGGTACAGAAGCACCCTGGTTTAACGAGTATAACGACAACAAAGAAGAAGGACTTTATGTATGTGCCGGATGCGGACAAAAACTATACAGTTCTGAACATAAATATAACAGTCGTTCAGGATGGCCAAGCTTTTGGAAACCATTGGCAGACTCTTTGGTAGCTGAGGAAGTGGATAAAAGCTACTTTATGACCAGAACTGAGATCGTTTGCTCAAATTGTGGTGGACATTTAGGTCACGTTTTTGATGACGGCCCCGAACCTACAGGATTGAGATACTGTATGAATTCTGCGGCAATGGACTTTATTCCGAAAAATGAATTAGCAAGTAAAGAGCAATAGTTCTGAACCACATTTTTAATTATACTCAGGGCGGGTTTATTTTTAAGCTCGCCTTTTTATATAATTAAATTTCGAAAACATGACAGAACCGGCAAAAACCTTATTAGAAGCCAGCTTCAATCCAAAGATAAAATCATATCTCTTATGGTATGGTGTGCTGATGTGTGTTGTTATGATATTCACGATTCCCTTTATACCAATTTGGTTGATCTTCGCATCCTACTTTGTGAATAAATACTTCGAAAGACTTCACTGCGAACTTACAACCCGTTCACTCAAATTTAACAAGGGATATATTTTCAGAACTGAGAAAACCATTCCTTTAGATAAGATTCAGGATCTTACTTTTAAAGAAGGCCCCCTTTTAAAAGCTTTCGGTTTAAGTATCCTTCAAATTGAGACTGCCGGTAGTTCAGCTTCCGCATCAGCAGACTTGTCTTTGATCGGAATAGTTAACGCGTCTGATTTCAGAGACAAAGTGCTCGACCAAAGAGACGTTGTAACTGAAAATACCTCATCTGCAACAAGTTCTGACAATTCTGAAAATGTACTCGAAGTCTTGAAAGATATCAGAGCGTCTCTGGAAAGGATTGAAAAGTCTAAATAAGTTGCAGATCAACCGTCACTTTGGTGTAAACGGATGATTTCAGAATAGCTCATATCGTCTAAAAGATCTCTTTGATATAGAGCTTGCAAAAATCCTTCAGATACCCCTGATGTGTATAAACCTATGATCCCGGAATAATTTACTTCTTCCAGATAGTCTACATCATCTAAAGTAGACAAATAGCTTTCAGGTACTCCGGAAGTATATAAACCAATGATTCCTGAGTAATTCACCTCTTCCAGATAATCTATATTTTCTAAATGCTCAATATAACTGATCGGTACCCCGCTGGTGTATAAACCGATAACACCTGAATAATTTACTTCCTCCAGATAATCCAGATCTTCAAGACCGTTGATGTAATCGCTTGTAATTCCATTACTGTTAAGAGCAATTACACCGGAATAATTTAGCTCATCCAAATAATCAACATCATCCAGGGCTTCAAGGTAGTCGATGGAAACCCCACTGTTGTACAAGGTTGTAATTTGAGAGGTCGACGGTGTGCTTCCAAAATCTAATTGCCTTACACGATCCAGATAGTCAAGCTGGGTTAAACTCATAGCATCTGAATTGGAAGACTGACCAACAGACTGAGTCTCCTCACTATCAAATAAATTGGTTATAGAAGTTCCTATACCGTAAGCCGCTTTCATTGGACTCCATTCAAAACGCCATAAAACTGCAACTACAATGAAGATCCCTATAACCCAGGTGTTTCTTTTGGATAAGATATCTTCCGGATCTGAAGGTTTTCGCTTTTCTTTAGGAGCTTCATCACTATAAGAATCAGAGAAATCTTTTTCTTCTTCACTTGAATCAAGATCGTTGGTAAGTCTGTTTTTATTTCTTTGTCGGCTCATTTCTCTTAATCAAAAGCTGTTTCAGGAAAGTAATAAATCAATTTATAAGTTTTTATTCTTTTCTTCTATCCACTTGCTCATGTACTTATAACTTTGAAGAGTATTCTGAAGGAACATAGATCCGATAAAGTTTTTCTTTCGATGATCCTGAAGGTTTTCGGTTACAGAAGCGATCTTTACTCCAAAACTTTCTCCATGCTTTGCTTTATTAAACAGCTGGTTGAATATCTGAACCCCTGTTTTTTGCGCTTCAACCCATACTGACTTATCCGAATATAACTGAATGGCTTTTTGAGTGATCTCATCCGGAGTTTCCCCCAGCACTCCTCCCCATCCTTTACTGGGTTTCATTCCTTCAGCCCCGATTTTTGTAGTAACTGATGGAGTTCCAAATTTCATAGCATCCGTGAACTTTCCTTTTAAGCCGGCTCCAAAGCGTAACGGTGCCAATAAAACCCGTGCATGTTTCAACACTTCTTCTGCACTGTTTGCTCTCCCCTTTATCAGAAATCCTTCACTCTTATTATGAAGTTGCTCTACTTTCAAAGAAGTATACGCACCGTAGATATGCAATTCTGCTTCTGGCAATTCTTTTCTGATGAGTTTCCAGATATCTTCTTTCAGAAATCGCACGGCATCCCAATTCGGTTCATGCAAAAAATTACCGATCGATATAAAATGCTGCCTCTCTTCAAATTTCGGAATATCAGAAAGATGATCCGAGTCGAGTTCTTCAAACATAAACGGTAGGTAATGCAAAATTTCTGTGTCAATGTTGAAAAAATCTGTGAGTAGCTCGTATTCAAATTTTGAAATGATCAATGAGATATCACATCGATAAATAGCAGCAATTTCTCGGCGAGCTTCATCCGAATATAAATCTTCAAGCTTGAATTCATTGCCGTTTTTCAGAGCTTTGTGACGGGCGTACCTCAAGCAATGTAAATCTTCGGTATCAAGTATCTTCAGCGCATCCGGACAATACTCAGAAACCCGCCAACCAAATTGCTCTTCAGTCATAAACCGATCAAAAAGCACAACATCAGGTTTTAGATCCTCTATTAAGCGATCAAACCCGGAATCATTTATTTTGATGCTTTCGGTTTTAATCCCAAGCTTGTTCAGGTCTTCAGAAAATTCCAGATTAGAAGCGGAACAGGCGAATGTAATTTCATACTCGTTTTCCTGAAAGAACTCTATCAATTGCATCATCCGGGAGCCGGCTGCTGAAGATTCAGGCTCCGGCCATACTGTCCCGATAATAAGTAATCTTTGATTTTCGAACATTTACACTTCCGATAAAAAACTTATAAAATAATTCTGCTTATTAAAGTACAAACAAATTCAATCAGCCTGTATGAAAAATATATTTCTGTTGATCTTCCTTTCTTTTTCTGTTGTATCAGTTTCAGCTCAATATGAATACGAACCAAACGAAGAGCATCCATACGGACAGATAAATCCGTCTGCATTTCCACAAACCGGTGATTTTGCTCCTTTAATTGGAGTTAGTGAATGTATTTCTGAAAGCAGAGCTCCTGACGGCACCTTGGATGATGAAGTGCAAATGCTATGGAAATGGAAATACATAATGAATGGCATGGCTGTTCAGGATGAAACACTTAAAGCAGATGGGCTACATTCAGGCAGTATTCGCCAGTTTAATGCTGACAGCAGTAAATGGTATGTACACTACTACTCCTCAGTGCCGGCCTCACCGACGTTAAGTGCATGGGAAGGCATTAAGACTGATGAAAGCAAGATCGTTCTTTACAGACCGCAAGCCGCCCCAAATGGAACTGATGGTTATTATCGCCTGACGTTCTATGAAATTACCGATGAAAGCTTTAAATGGATCGGTGAATGGGTAAATCTTGGAGAAACGTTTTCTTATCCAACCTGGAAGATCTCTTGTTCTAAAAAAAGTTGAATTTGAAATTAAGTAAATGATTCTATCTTAAAATAGTATACTTCAATCAGATCAAAAAGGAGTCTGTATGAAACATTCAGGATCCATTGTAATCAACAAACCTATTGAGTTGGTAGCCAGACTTTTTGCTGATCCTGCTAACCTGAAAGAATATCAGGATGGTTTTCAAAGAAAAGAACTCATCAGCGGAGAATCCGGTAAAAATGGAGCCGTGTCCAAAATGTTTTACGATGATGGAAAGAGAAAAATGGAACTTACTGAAACCATCACTTCCAATAATCTTCCTCACTCATTTGAGGCTTTCTATCATCACAAACACATGGATAATACCATGAAATGCAACTTTACAGCACTGGATGAGAACAGCACCAGATATGATTATGAATTTGAATACACTCGCATTGACTGGGTGTTGCCAAAACTGATGGCTATTCTGTTTCCCGGAATGTATCGTAAACATGGTGACAAATGGATGCAGCAATTTAAAGAGTTCGTTGAAGGAAATGACTAAATGGGAAGAACGACTTAAACTTTACGACGAACTGGTATCAAAATGCTACCGTTTTGAACGCAAAGAGAAAGCCATTCCTTATACATCTGCCCCAACCAAGCTCCAGCGTCTCGTTGGTGCGGTAAAAACCGGACGGAGGATGTCGTGCGGTTTACCAGTTCATAAACTTCACGACATCCCTCGGATCATCCAAAGAACCGTTTGGATGATCGTCTCCCTTCGAAGGGAGATTTAATTGCTTGAAATAAATATTTCTCTTAGAATCAGGAATGAACTTCAATCCACCAATAGAAACCAGACCGGACAAAGAATTATTCGAAATAACTTCCAATGCCGAAGACTGGGATAGCGAAGCAATCTTAATTGCAAAAAAGGAGTTACTTAAGAGAGGGTATTCCAGTAGAAAAATTGAGCACAACGAAAGCGTAAGTTCTAAGAGCAAAGAAAAAATAAAAGCGTTAAAAAGATCAAAAGGACTTTCAAAAAAAGAACTCATAATTCTGATAGTGTGTGCTCCTTATATCTTTATTTCGATGTTTAGCACTTTTCTCCCGCGTATTGGAAAAACTGTAATGGAACTGGAAAACGAGGGCTTTCATAAGTTAAAATGGCAACGATTAACTGTTTTAACTCTGGCTAATGCGCTCTGGTTTTTTGTCCTTTCTGTTTGGCTGAAGCTATTCTGAAAAGCTGACTCAATTAAAAACCCATAGCTAGTTTTAATACTCAGAAAAAGTAGAATAAAAGACAAGAAAATCCTCCTTTGAAGGAGGTGTCCGCCTACTGGCGGACGGAGGATGTCGTGAGGTTTACCAACTCATAAACTTCACGACATCCTCGGATCATCCAAAGAACTGTTTGGATGATCGTCTCCATTCGAAGGGAGATTTTTTATCAGCGAAAATCAAAAACTAATCAGTGCAATCAGTGATCACATGTTACGCCGATATTGCCCACCAACTTCATACAAAGCATGAGATATCTGTCCCAGCGAAGCCACTTTAACCGTTTCCATGAGTTCATCGAATAAGTTACCGTTGTTTCGGGCTACTTCCTTCAAACGCTCAATAGCTTCAGCATTTCTGTATTCATTGCGTTTCCAGAAAGCTTCTAAGTTATCGATCTGTTGCTTCTTCTCTTCTTCAGTAGAACGGATGAGCTCGATCGGCTTTTGCTCTTCTTCTCCGGCTCCTTCTTTCAGGAAAGTATTTACTCCGATGATCGGAAGTTCTCCGGTATGCTTTTTGGTTTCGTAATACAAACTTTCGTCCTGGATCTTTCCGCGTTGATACATGCTTTCCATTGCACCGAGAACTCCACCACGTTCTGTGATTCGATCGAACTCTGTAAGGATAGCTTCTTCCACCATATCGGTCAGTTCAGAAATGAAATAAGAACCCTGATTGATGTTCTCATTTTTCGCCGTTCCCATCTCTTTGTTAATGATCATCTGAATAGCTAATGCACGACGTACAGACTCCTCAGTAGGAGTTGTAATTGCTTCGTCGTAAGCATTGGTGTGCAATGAATTACAATTATCATAAATTGCTAATAATGCCTGTAATGTTGTACGAATATCATTGAACTGAATCTCCTGTGCATGCAACGAACGACCACTGGTTTGAATATGATATTTCAACTTCTGAGAACGATCATTGGCTGCGTATTTCTTTCTCATCGCTACCGCCCAAATACGACGCGCTACACGTCCGATCACTGCATATTCAGGATCCAATCCATTACTGAAAAAGAACGACAGATTATGAGCGAAATCATCGATACTCAATCCTCGGGCTAAGTAATACTCCACATAAGTAAATCCATTTGCCAGTGTAAGTGCAGCCTGAGTAACCGGATTCGCTCCAGCTTCCGCGATATGATACCCGGAAATTGAAACAGAGTAATAATTACGAACTTTATGCTCTGTAAAGTATTCCTGTATGTCACCCATCATTTTAAGAGCAAATTCGGTAGAGAATATACAAGTGTTTTGCGCCTGATCTTCTTTCAAAATATCAGCCTGTACAGTTCCACGAACCGACGAAAGTGTTTTTTCTTTGATCCGATTATAAGTTTCAGCGTCAATAACTTCGTCACCGGTCATTCCAAGTAAACCTAAACCGAACTCATCATTTCCTGCAGGGATTTCATTTGAATATTTTGGAACCGGCAATCCAAGCTTCTCATACTTCGTTTTAACATCCTTGATCGCTTGCTCCCACTTCCCCTCTGCTTTCAGATATCTTTCTACTTCCTGATCGATAGCCGTATTCATAAACATAGCTAAGATCATTGGTGCCGGACCATTGATAGTCATTGATACAGAAGTAGTTGGCTTGGTTAGCTCAAAACCGGAGTAAAGTTTCTTCATGTCATCCAGCGTACAAATGCTTACGCCTGAATTACCGATCTTTCCGTAAATATCAGGACGATAACCGGGATCTTCTCCGTACAGTGTTACTGAATCAAATGCGGTGGAAAGGCGTGCAGCTTCCAATCCTTCACTTACATAATGAAATCGCTTGTTGGTTCGCTCCGGAGTCCCTTCACCGGCAAACATCCTGGTTGGGTCTTCTCCTTCTCGCTTAAACGGGAAAACACCTGCGGTATACGGAAAATAACCGGGGAGATTTTCTTTTAAAGCAAACTTAAGCCTCTCTCCTTCGTGTTTGGTATCCGGCATGGCTACGCGAGGAATTTTCAATCCGCTTAAAGATTCACGGTACAATTCATTTTTGATAACCCGATCACGGATCTTTACATCAAAAGTCTCTTGTTTGTATCGTTTATACAGATCATCCCAGCCATCCAAGATCTTTTTTGGAGCCACATCCAGCTTAGAAATCCAGTGGCCTTTCATCTTGTTAAGATTATTTTCCAACACCTCTTTATTATCTGGCTTCCAATTACTTAGTTGATTCAGCGTACCATTAACCTCAGATAATCTTGAGGCAATTTCAGATTGTTGATCTGCCCATTCATGGTAATTTCGAATCGTCTCTGATATCTCACTCAGATAACGAACTCTCTTTCCGGGGATGATCGCCTGAGCCTGAATATCTTCTGCAGGAGAAGCATCGGTATAGAGCTTGGGCTTCCACTCAAAACTGTATCTTTCGTTGATCTTTTCAACAATAGCAGCAAACAGATTGTTAACTCCTTTGTCATTGAACTGAGCTGCAATCGTTGGATATACCGGCATATCTTCGGGTTTAGCATGCCATTCACCACGATTACGAATCATTTGCTTACGAATATCTCTGTAAGCATCTAAAGAACCTTTCTTTTCAAATTTGTTTAACACCACAATTTCAGCAAGATCTAACATATTGATCTTTTCTAACTGTGTGGCTGCACCATATTCGCTGGTCATTACATAAATTGGAATATCTGATATATCTACAATCTCAGTACCGCTTTGACCAATTCCACTGGTTTCTACGATGATCAGATCAAACCCGGCTTGTTTATACAGTTCAATCGCTCCGGTAAGAGCCGCACTTGTACTTCTGTTTGACGCTCTGGTCGCCAAACTTCGCATATACACGCGTTCTGTGTCGATACTGTTCATTCGTATGCGATCACCAAGTAACGCTCCTCCTGTCTTAATTTTGGAAGGATCTACAGAAATAATTCCGATGGTGATATCTTCAAACTCAGTAAGAAAGCGTAATACGATCTCGTCAGTTAGCGAACTCTTTCCTGCGCCACCCGTTCCTGTGATTCCCAGTACAGGAATCGTTTTCTCAGATTTTGCTTTAAGTGGTTTTCCGTCTTTCTTTAACAGTTGTTTATCAGAGAAGCTTATTAACTCTCCATTTCCGTTTTCCAGAGCCGTTATAGCTCTTGCGATCGCTTTCGGCTCTTTATCGAGCACTTTTTCAATATCGATCTCAGTTTTTGCAACAGGATCATAATCACATTCGTGGATCATATAATTGATCATTCCCTGTAATCCCATTTCGCTACCATCGTCCACAGAAAAGATCCGGGAAACTCCTGCATCATGGAGATCGTCAATTTCGTCCTGAACGATCACTCCACCACCACCACCAAATACTTTGATATGTCCGGCTCCCTGCTCTTCCAGCAACTCGATCATGTATTTGAAATACTCAACATGTCCACCTTGATACGAACTTATTGCAATTCCCTGAACATCTTCCTGAATAGCGCAATTCACGATTTCATGAACCGAGCGATTGTGACCCAAGTGAATAACCTCTACTCCACTGCTTTGCAAAATTCTACGCATGATATTGATACTGGCATCATGACCATCAAATAAACTGGCCGCCGTTACAAAACGTACTTTATGAGTAGGTTTATGAGGCTCTGTTAAGCTAAATGGATACTTATCTTCTTTAAGTTCTGTAGATTTTTTTTCTGTCTTGATCGACATACGTTTGCTTTAATTATGATTTCATGGAAGCGATTCCAAAATACCAAAAAAAAGCCCCTTATTAAATAAGAAGCTGTAAAAATGATTATCGAATAATCTATTGATAAAAAATGCGGAGGTGAGCTCCCATATTGAGTTCCGTAGCGGAGCTACGAAACGAGGGTAAGCTAAAGAACGAGGCTAAATTTTTAGCAGGTCCAGTAAATTTTGTTAACTAAATCAACAACTGTTGGTCCATCAGTACAACCTCCAACTTCAAGAGCATTCTTGTCTTTATCTGACTGGATTATTATCCATTTCTGAGACGCTTCTTGGAAAAAGAGTTCTCCTTCTTCAATAATACCCCTAGGCCAAGTTTTTGATTCTTCATTATTCCGAACAACAATTTTTGGGTTATCAATTATGACTTCGAACCTGATATCACTACTTGTATTCGGGTGTTCAGCAAATTTATGTTGAAATAGATAAGTACCATTTGAAATAGGTAACTGTACAGTACAACTATAACACAGAAATAATAGTGAAAATAGATAGTAAGATTTCATGTTCTAAATACACATTAACGGCCCTGCTATTAGGCGGCGAGTCTGGTTTTAATTATAAAAATTTCGAACACTAAACGAAACCGCTTGAAACGCTTGTTAGTTGTACAACTTTTTAATCTTGGGGTGAAAAAGTCCATACTCCAAGTAATATTGCTACTAATTGGCCTATAAATAATCCAACTACAATTAAATTTGTAGCGGTTAAAGCAAATGTGCCAATTAAGAAGAAATATTTTTTGAATGCTTTGGTTTGAATTTTGTAGGCGTGGATCGCGGCATAAATACCAGGTGTAATAATTAAAAAACCCAAGGATAAGTATACATAAATACTATCACCTAATATCTCCAGAAAAGTAAAAGCAAGGAGACTTATGCCTGTTTGGACTGCTATCAAGTACCAATATTTTTTTGAATTAGACATGTACAACTAACGACCCAACGTTTAAGCACGCGAGTCTGGTTTTAATTATTAAAGTTCTGAACGGTAAAAGATCCGGATAGAACGCTTTTTTTTACTACCCAACTCATTTGAATTGGGTAAAGTTAAAGTATAAAAAAAGTGACAATTGCCATTATTAAAGAGGTTACGAATAAAGCTATAGCTGCAATACTTGATGCGATTCCTACTTTTCTAGAGAATACCCAACCGTATAATCCAATACTACCTGATAGAAATAAAAAGCCTATAAAAAATATTGTTACTGATGGAAAGTAAAAAACGGCAGAAATTGCTTCAGGTATCTCTCGAGCCATATGATATACACTCGATGAATTATAGTAATAAGTGTAAGTGATTGCCGAAGTAGAAAATATTGCACTAATAAAGAAACAAGTTGATGATACTAAAGAAGTAATTATAGTCCATTGTACGTTTTTGGAATCTTTATTTTTCGAAAACAATGAGCTTATAAAAACTAAACCTAGTCCGCCTAAAATCACGTTTATTATCGCTAAGTTTCTAAATACTGGTTCGATTACATATGTTTCCATAGTTGAGTTGCTAAATCTGAATAGTATCGTATAACATTGAATCTCAAGATAGCAAAAGCATTAAATAAAACAAGCACTAAGAGCGACTGAAAATGTTTAGTCTGGTTTAGTTGGCCTTATTTAAGAAAGGATATAAAAATTACTCTATTGTTGGTGGGTCAGAGATATTGCCGACCATCCAATCGTTTAGGACTCTTATTTTCTCACGATATGGTTTTACTGCGGGCCAGTTGTGTTTTGTAGCATCCACCATTTCCTGGCGTATTTCAAAAACCTTATACATTCCATCCACGATCTCTTTTTTTTGCTCAGCGGTTAGATATTCATTCTTATTTACTGCGTCTACCTCTGATTGCAACTCTTTTTTTTCTTCGTCGATGGATTCCTGTTCGTCTATACCGGTTATGGTATCATAGATCGCGCTTTCAATATCTTTAAACTCCTGAACATCCCAACCATTCTTCACCAGATATTCATCTCTGGCTTTAAAGTAGGCTTCTACTACACTGTCATACTTTTCTGCGTTAGCCCGATATTCTCTCTCTAGCTTATGAGTTTCGATTCTGGTTTTCATCCAACTCTCAACTTCAGCGGTACTAAGTGATCTAATTTCATGCTGTGCATTAATGTTCATAGTCAGGAGCATTAAAAAAGCTACACATATTCCCACATTTAGAAATTTTACACCCACCCTCATCATATCTCCTTGTTATTCTTGTTCTCTTTATAAACCAATGTCCTGTACGGGAACGGAATTTCAATTCCTTCTTTGTCGAACCGTTTTTTGATGCTTTCATTCAGGTCAGTTCCCAATACAAATGCTTTGGGTGGATCTTCTGCCCATGCCCAGGCTCTGAGATTCACAGAAGAATCTCCAAAAGAAATAACTCTGACCGGCACCAATGGTTCTCCCGCTTCTTTTTGTTCATCATTTCTGCCATCAATGAAATTTGGATGAGCTTCCACTTCTTCCTGCATGATCTTGCGGGCCAGATCAATATCAGAATCGTAGCTGATGCCGATATCTATCCATTTTATGATCTTATCATCTCCGTAGTTCGAATTAATGAGCACTTCGTTACTGATAACCGAGTTAGGGATAATAATGCGCTTGTTTTCAAAATTTCGAATAACAGTATGTCTGAGGTTGATATCCTCAACCACTCCGTTCAAAGTGGTTTGCAGTAATAACCTGTCACCAATCTTATACGGTTTAAAGATCACGATAAACACACCACTCACAATATTCGCAAGCGCTTGTTGAGCCGCAAAACCTACTGCAATAGCCAATAAACCGGCACTGGCAAACATCCCTTTTGCAACCACTCTGAATTCAGGTACCACATAAATTGAGAACCCAATACCGATAAGGTAAATAAGAACGGTAACCCCTCTTTTCAGAAATTTGAGATTTGTTAGATCTGAAAGGCCTTCTGCTTGTTCTGATTTCTTGATCGCTCTTCTGAAAAGTTTTGCAGATACTGCCGCTGCAACTATGGTTAAAAAAAGTATAATCCCGATAGATACAAGTATCAAATATTGTTCGGGTATCAAGTCTTCAATCGCGTCCATTATCTAAAATCTATTTTTACTTCTGAAGTAAATCCACGCTGGATGTTAATGTTTTGCTGAATATAGTAAGGCTCAGGCTTTATATATGGATCAACAGCTCCATAATCCCAGATACCATTCCCATTCAGGTCCTGAAATAGAACCAATGTATATTTTATGGGAGGTATATCTTCTATTGAGATAAAATTCGAGAAAGTAGAATCAATAGAAAATGTATTCTTATCATCATATAATTGTAGCCTGAATGCTTCTGTCGAATCAGGGGATGTTACATCTATTTCAATGCCCCCAAAATTAACCGGATCCCAGATATTAGGATCTATGAGTTGACGTCTTCTGCTTTTCGGATTCCAGACAAGAAATTTATAGTCTACACCCTCTAACCAATTTTGTTGTGGCGGAATAGTAAGCTTATTATCCTGAACAGTGATACTCGGCCAATTCTTAAAATCCACATCTCCTTCAATCACCACTGTCGAGTCTATTACTTCTTGTTGAGTTATAGGTTTGATAAATTCAATTTCCAGACTTTGATCTGGAAACAAGCCATTCTCACCATTAAAAGCCAAAATATCCTGGCTTACGGTATCCTCCTGATCACTACCTAAAAAAGTATCGTCCAAACCTGTCGCTTCATTTCCGGAAAGATCTGTTATACCGGTAAAACTTAATCTGTAGCTTGAATTGGTAATTAGCGGTTGTCTTGCATATGCAAAAGCAATAAAAGGTTCTTGTTCAGGAATATAGAGAGGGAAAGCAGTTGTATACTCATTTCCGGATGAGTCTTCAATTGAGATACTAGTTTGTGGAGTAAATCTTACTTCTTCACCAAAACGTAATCTCATTCGCTGAGTAGAAAGCAAACCAATAGCCTGAAGTTTTGGCTTTAATGTATCTACCTCAAACCAGTACGCAACATCGAGTGTATCTTTTCCATTGTCTGATAAATTAATAAACTCCGTATTCAGGGGACGTGCCGTCTCATTTGATCTGTCCCAGATTTTGTTTCTGTTTCGGTCGTCAAGAGCAAACGCTCTGTACTTTCCCTCCCTTAAATATCCAAATCTGAAAACTCCTCCCGTATCTGTTTCCGAAGAATAATTTGCCGGCTTCGATAAATCAAAAGGCTCTCTGTACAACATCACCCTGATATCAGTCTGAGCTTTACCGGTTTCGGCGCTTCTCAATCTACCGATAATTTCACCTTCATCTATCTCATCCCCTGTTGATACAGCTAGTTGTATAGGCGCTCCAATTTTATTACTTCGCGTATCAGTGGTATTTCCTCCAACTGTTATTATAATCGTAGTTGAATCAGGCAGGGCCTTTTCAAATTCCACAGTAGCCGTCTTCCTTCTCCATTTAACTTCATATTCAATTCCCAGATCAGGCTCAATGTTAAGCTCTTTCTGGAAAGAAGAACGATTTACAAACTCAGAAAACTCAAAACTGAATTCTCTCCCTTCATAATTTACAGTACCTGTTTCCGGTGAAGTCTCCTCTATTTCAGGTCCAACCTTATCAGCCGGACCACCGGTTGGAGCTATAGGCGTAGCACAGGAAAAAAATAATGTTACAACAAGTAACACGTTTATGTGATGTATCAATCTCAATGAATTATCGTACTATTGTTTTGGGATTTATCTCGCTAATATAACAAGCGGTCAACAACTTATTTAATTTAGATTGCAACAACTTCGGAATTACATCCTGAACATCATTGAGTTAAAAAAATTGGGTATTCCCTGCTTTTTAATGATCGGACTTGTTTTTACAGGATGCCATTCTTATTTGCTTGATGATGCTCAATTCGATCTAAGAGATAGTTTTACCGCAGCAGATTATCAATCCTCTGAAGAACTGCTCAAGAAATTTAAGAAAAAAGACATCTACCGCTCCAAAGATCAGGTTTTATATAATCTTGAAAGCGGCATGATCTACCACTTTTCCGCCAAATATGATTCCAGTAGTTTTTATCTATCCAATGCAGAAAATGAAATCGATCAAAACTACACAAAAAGTGTGAGCCGGGGTGTAGGTGCTTTCTTAACCAACGACAATAAGCTGGTATATGACGGCGAACCTTACGAAGATGTATATCTGAACGCGTTTAAAGCACTAAACTTTATTCACCTTCAGGATTGGGATGCGGCATTGGTGGAAACACGTCGGATGACTTACAAAATGACGCAACTTGATATAAAAATAAAAGGGCTTGCCAGTGCTTTTGCAAAATCCGATTCCACAGGTAAAACAGATTGGAAAACAGGTGATATCAATATTCAGAACAGTGCTATGGGGCATTATCTTTCAACTGTTCTTTATGCTAAAGCCGGTGATATTGATGATGCACGTATCGAAAGAGAGAAACTTGAAATCGCTTTAAAGGAACAAGCTAATTTAAGTTCAGGTAGGAATCTCGTAAAAAGCGATCTATCAAAATTGCAGAACCCAAATACATATAATGTACTGCTTGCAGGTTTTACCGGAAGAGCGCCTTATAAAGTTCAGGAGGATGCCAGGGTATTTATGGATGACTATGATGATGAAAAAGACAATGAATTCTATCTGAAGTTCTCATTCCCTGTCCTCAAAACATATCATTCTGAAGTAAATTATGTACGCGCAGTAGTAAATGATTCTATAACCATCCCACTTGACCTTATTGAACAAATGGATAAGGTGTCCGCTGAAGTTTATAAAGCCAAGCAACCTATTATTTATTCCAGAGCATTGGTTCGAGCCAGCACAAAAGCAGTTGGTACCAAATTAATTTCAGGGGCAGTCAGAGAAAAGAATGAATTTCTGGGAGATTTGCTACAGCTTTTAGGGTTTATAGCTCAGGAAACAACTGAAAAAGCTGATCTGAGAAGCTGGCAAACAATGCCCGGACAAGCCTGGATGAAAACCATCAAACTTCCGGAAGGAATAAATACTGTACGCATAGAATATATCGGGAGAAATGGAAGAGTGCGCTATTTTGATGAATTTGATGTAACCATTACTCCTCAAACAGAACTTGAATTGGTAGAATCTATCTACGCTAATTAAGAACTTAACTTTAAAACAAAACCTACTACTATGAAATATTCACTATTAACCGGATTGTTGCTAGCTTTTGTACTGGTTGGATGCCGGCCATCTCAAAAAGTAACCCGTATAAATCCAAGTACAACTACAGACCTTTCAGGCAAATGGAATGATACCGATGCACGTTTGGTAGCAGAAAAAATGATTACTGATGCTTTATCAAAGCCATGGCTGAATCAATTCAACAGAAACAATCAGAAACCGCCTGTGGTAATCGTAGGACGTGTTCGCAACGAAAGTATGGAGCATATTGATACCGAAGTATTTACTAAAGAACTTGAGCGGTCATTCGTGAACTCAGGAGAAATCTCTGTGGTAGCTAGTTCAGAAGAACGACAAGATGTTCGGGAGGAGAGATTAGATCAGCAAGCCAATGCGTCTTATGAAACAACTAAGAAATTAGGTCAGGAACTTGGTGCTGACTTCATGTTGATCGGAAATATAAACTCAATTGTCGATGAAGCCGTTGACAGCAGAACGCTCGCAGTATTCTACACAATAAACCTGGAATTTGTTAATATACAAACCAATCAAAAGGTTTGGATCGGCAATGAAAAGATCAAGAAATTCATAGAGCGTAGAAATTACAGAGGTATGCCATAAATTTTTATAACTCTTTTATAAAGAATTAATTCAAAGGCTTTCAGTTTCTGGAAGCCTTTGTATTATAATTTTAATTTATTTCTATTTCGGAATAATCTATAAACCTACCTGTAATTCCCCATCCACCAAAACTTTCTGATACGGCAAACAACAGTTCATTATCACCTTTTTTTAGATTTAGATAAATAGAATCAAATAGACCTACTGTTCCTAAGTAACGGTAATCCCTTGTTCGCCATCCATTATTACCTTTATATATTGGAGTTCCATTTAAAATAGCTACTACCCTGTCGCTATACCCAAATTCGAAAAGCTTGACCTGATCTTTATTTGATTTTATAATCAATTTTGCAAAAACAGTATTCCCGTCTCCAAATCGGCTTGCTGCCCATGATATATTTGCAATATCATTTTCTTCAATCTTGATTTTATGATCCCAACTTCTTTCCTGAATAAGCTTATTGATATCACTTAATTCATTTAATCGACTTTCTTCAAACTTATCCGAAATTGTCCATTCTTTTATAATTCCTTCTGTTTTAGCTCTTTCAGTAACATTAAATTTGAAAAGTTTCGACTCATCTTTATTAATTTTAAAATTCGCATAATGCATTGGCGCTTGCCCTCCACCTCCAATGCTCACTGATCCTTCACGGGGTGGGTGTTTTAAATACCACGACAGTTGTGGTTCATCCGAATAATCAAAAAACACCTGAGCCTTGTCGTCATTAACAACTAACTTCACATGCGTCCAATCCTCATAATTATAATCATAAGGCACAGAGTATTCCTCTCCAAAGTATAACTGCCATCCTGTGAATCCGTTAACAACAGGCGTGGCTTGGTTTGCATCTGGTTTACCTGGCAAATGTGGTCTTATATAGAATTGCTCACTATTACCTCCTTCTGTAGTCCTAAAGTTAACTCCGGGAAATCCCTGGCGTTCAGTAAGGAATACATCAAATTCGATGGTACCATTTATGAATGTAGTATTTTTAAGTAAAAGACTTCCTCCTCTCATATACACTGCATCGTAGCCTCTGTAATTTTCATGTATAATTGACTCAGTTTGTATATCCCAGTTAGTTGTATCAAAAGGGATAATATCTTGGGCATATGTATCAGATAAGAAAAATATCAAAAGGAAAAGCCCAAAACTTGTTCTGATAAAAAAGCGATTTAATTTCATATTGATCAAATAATAGTTAATAGATTACCCAACATTAGTGAATTACATATATGTTGTATTGTATAAATGGGACAATTTGTATTGAGTATTAAAATAATTCATTAACTCTGTGCCCTTACTTTTGGTGATAAATTTCGGGGTTGTATTAGAGAATTCTTTAAATTCACTAATCATATGTGCCTGATCATAATAACCACAATGATGCATTACTTCCGTAGTAAGAACTCCATTAGTTTGTAAAAACAATGCTTTTTGAAATCTAATAATGCTGGAAAATTTTTTGGGACTGATTCCAATTGCACTCATAAATTTTCTAGATAAGTGCCTGCGACTTACGTTTAAGATTTTAGCAAGCTCACTTACTTTGATTTTCCCAAAACCCTCATTTATTATTCTAATGCTTTGGAAAATTAAGGGATCAATTTTATCATGTATTAATAATTCCGTTAGAAAACGCTGAATTATTTTTGCAGAAATATCAGGGGTTTTTGCATCTAGCAAACTTTCTCTAAATATAGAAACTGAATGTTTTTCAAATAAGAATTCTAAATCTACTACCTGATTAGTTAATTCCGATAATGGTACCTTCAAGAAAGGAGCTACACCCCAAGGGTAAAACTTTACTAAGATTACACCTGTTTTCCCAGATACCCCAATAAGGCTGGGTTTGGTTCTTTGGCCCACGAGATGAAAATCAGAAAGAGTATTTTTTTTACTGTTTTCGCATTCAAAAAAGAGATCTCCATATGTAAATGCTAAATCAAATGTAGTAGTAGGTAAGATTTTGGTAGGAGAATATCTAATAGAAGGGTTATACATCTCATCCTCCTGAATCCAAATACCTTCAATAAATGGAGCTAAACTTTTAATTGGAGAAATTCTCTTATAAACCATAATCAAAAAATCTTTATGGTAGATAGCGAAAATAATTATTTTGCTGAACTCAATAATAAACTTTTACACATCTGTTTTAATAAGTTATAATCGCTAATATGTACAAAAGAATACCACTTATAATACAATGCTACTAAAGTACCCTGCTATCTATACAGATTTTTACGAACTGAGCATGGCTCAGGGATATTTTTTATCCGGTCGTAAATCAGATACTGCCTGCTTTGATTATTTTTTCAGAAAACTACCCTTTAAAGGTGGATATGCTGTATTTGCAGGAATAGGTGATCTGCTGGAAATCCTAAAAGATTTTAAGTTTAGTGATACAGAAATAGAATATTTACGCACACAAGGTTTTAAAAATGAATTTTTAGATTACCTGAAAAACTTTGAGTTAAACTGTGATATTCACGCAGCCAAGGAAGGAGAAATTGTATTTAACAATACACCACTTGTAAGAGTAGAAGGAAATGTAATTGAAGCTCAAATTATTGAAACACTCCTGCTTAACATTCTGAATTTTGAATCTTTGATTGCTACAAAAGCTTCAAGACTCCGGGAAGTAGCGGGTGAAAGAGCTGTTCTTGATTTCGGGCTCAGACGTTCTCAGGGATTCGGTGGGATACAAGCCAGCAAAGCATCTGTTATTGGCGGGTTAAATGGAAGCTCAAATGTTTATGCAGGATTAGTACATGGTTTGAATGTAAGCGGAACTATGGCTCACTCCTGGATTCAATCCTTTCCGGATGAACTCTCTGCTTTCCGGGCATATGCGAAACACTTTCCTGAAAACACGATACTTCTTGTTGATACTTATGATACTCTGAATCAAGGTATACCGAATGCCATTACCGTAGCAAAAGAGTTAGAGGAGTCTGGTCATTCTTTAAAGGCAATCCGTCTTGATAGTGGCGACCTGGCCTATCTATCCAAAAAAGCAAGAAAGCTACTTGATAAAGAAGGATTCAAAGATGTGAAGATCGCGGTTTCTAATCAGCTGGATGAGTATTTAATCAAAAGTTTACTGGATCAGAAAGCGCCTATCGATATTTTTGGTGTTGGCACAAAACTGGTAACCGCTTACGACGATCCTGCTTTGGATGGTGTTTATAAACTAGCTTCTGTTAACAGCCGGCCTACTTTAAAAATATCTGAGAATGTAGAAAAAATAACCCTTCCCGGAATCAAAAAAGTGACCCGCTATTTCAACGAAGATGGTTCTTTCTATGCGGATGGTATTTCACTAAATGATGAAGGTGTATTTTCAGTTATTGAGCATCCCCATTTTCCCATTAAAAAAACCAAGGTTAGTAGTCTTGACTCTTCCCCCCTTATGGAACGAGTAATGCGAAATGGAAAACTAGAAATTGATATTCCATCTGCTCAGGAAAGTGCAGAATATTGTAAAAAACAATTATTAAGATTAAATCCTGAGTATAAACGATTTGATAATCCTCATGTTTATAAGGTGGGAATCAGTCAGGAATTAAAGAACCTCAGGGATCAATTAATTAAAACAAATTCGAACTGATATGTACGCACTCTTAATTATAGATGTCCAAAATGATTTCTGTCCCGGTGGTAAGCTGGCCGTTCCTGATGGAGATGATGTAATAGAGCCCATTAACAAGCTTTCTCCCTTTTTTGAATACGTAATTCAAACTCAGGACTGGCATCCCAATAATCATACAAGCTTTGCTTCAAATCATAAAAATAAAAACCCCTACGATATTTTAGATTTCGATTATGGAGAGCAGATTTTATGGCCTAATCACTGCGTACAAGAAAGCCGCGGAGCTGAATTCCACCCAGACCTGGAAACCCATCATACTAATATCATAGTCAGAAAGGGATTCAGACCGGAAGTAGATTCTTATTCTGCTTTTTTTGAAAATGATAAAGCCACTAGTACCGGACTAAAAGGATATCTGGACTCACTGAAAATAAGTACTGTTTTTATATGTGGGTTGGCCACTGATTTTTGTGTTAAATGGACCGCTTTGGATTCCATAAAATCTGGATATAACACCTACCTGATATGCGATGCCATCAAAGGAATAGATATTGATAACTCTGTACAAATTGCAATGAAAGAAATGTATGATTCAGGAGTAGAATTTATTCTATCTGATTATTTGATTCCTCTTTTGGACAACTGATATGAAATATGACTTCTGTATTTTAGGAGCAGGTTTAGCAGGACTGTCAGTTGCTAAAGAAATAAGTTCTATTCCTGATGTAAATGCAATTGTTATTGATCCTCATGGAATTGGAGGTGGGGCTTCCGGGTCTCCTATTGGACTGGCAAACCCTGCAACCGGACGATTTGCAACGAAATCGTGGAGAGCAGAAGAATCAATAGAGGCTATAAAATCAAATCTGGAAGAAGTCTCTCCATTCAGTTCAGAGAAATTCTTTTCTCATTCCGGTGTTATGAGACCTGCCATGGATTCCAAAATTGCCCGACGTATGCAGGAAAATCTTGAATCCAACAATTGGCCTGATGATTGGTGTGAATGGCTTTCCGAGGATGAAATTAAAACTCGTTTCCCTGATTTACAGTCTGAGTATGGTGGAGTTTGGGTTTCAACAGGGATCACGGTTGCTATTCCAAAATACCTTCAGGCTTTGTCCGATTATTTAAAAGATAACGGCATACAAATATTAGAAAAAAAGAAATTTACACTTGATAACTCATCCGGAAGCTGGAATTTCAACCTTAGTGACGGCACCCAATTTGAAGCTAAACATTTAATAACTACAGCTGGTATCAAAACCAAAGAATTCGATTTCTGGAAAGAACTACCTCTGTACCCTGTAAAAGGTCAGGTTGCCATATTTGAATGCCATGATAACTTTCCTTACAAAGCAGCTATTTCTGCATTAGGATATTTTGCTTCATTAGATTCAAAGACCTTTGTGGCAGGCAGTACTTACGAACATAACTTTACTCATCAAGAAGTCGATCAGCAGGGAAAGGAATATATAGAGAAGAGAATGCTTAGAGTGATGCCTCAGCTTAAAGAGAAGTATAGATTAATTGATCAATGGTCTGGGGTAAGGGCTTCTACACCTGACAGAATGCCTATTATTGGCCTCCATCCTACTATAGAGAATTGTACTGTTTTTGCAGGATTGGGATCGAAAGGTTTACTCTACAGTAGTTTACTTGCTAAAGAAATATCTCTGTTTCTGATAGATGACTCGCCTGTCTCTTCCGAAATATCACTGGAAAGGTTCAACTCAAAATAGTTGAAATAAAAAAGGCTCAACTTTGAAAAAGATGAGCCTTTAAAAACGTAACCAGTTCTTTTAAAATCTCAGAACCAATCCACTAAAAGCTGCAGCAACTGAGCCTCCATTTTCAGTATCATTACCCACAAGGGATACACCGGCAGAAAGCTCAAGAAAGTTAAGATCAATTCCGGCACCTGCAGAGTATACAGTAGAGGAATAACCACCAACTCTGGTACCAAATCTCAAAGGTACTAAACCCAGTAATCTGTATTCTAAACCAAGATTTAAAGTACTTCTTTTACTGTTTGTTCCACTTTCATTAAACCCGACTCCATAATCTACAGAAGTAGTAAGTTTACCCATTGTCAAAGAAGCTCCAAAGTTAAACATAGTAGGTAGTTCATACTCTATACCGTCAATATCTTCGGCATCAAAATCACCATACACTTTGTTTTTAAGGCTATCCGCAAGATCATCATAGAAGTCTCCGGGTTCTTCGTCATTACTGGAACCTGTAAAATCGAAAGTCCCGTTAGCTGTAAATGATGTCGGATTTTTATCGAAGTTAATTTTACCTATATCTGTTATCGACATAGATACACGAAGTGTTTTCTTTTTTCCAAAAAACCCGTCGATAATTGGCACTCCTGAAATATCCATTTCAAGTGTAGCACCCATATCTAATCCAAATCCAGTAGCATTTACATTGGCATAATCACCGCCTAAGTAGTCGCCTACTGAAACTGTATCGGTTCGTTCGAAATCAGCTTCAAATTCTCTTAAATCAGCTGAAACATTACCTACAGTATTCAATCTATAATTGAAATTATGAATGATTCTGTTAGCATACTGACTATTATTCGCTCTTTGAATCTCGATAGTTGAATTAAAATCCAATGTCGAATTCTGAACTCCTATTATATATTTAGGTGCAATACCCGCATATAATTTCACATTTTTTGCGAAGAGTAGATTTGGCAAGCTGAGGATTTCACGTGCATAGCCTAATGATATTTCCGAAAACCCAACTCCGCCGAAGCTGAAGTTAACGGGAGTAACACTATTCAGTTCCTGAGGATCCAAACCATATACACCTAGCTCAGCAAAACCTCTGTTTATAGTGAAATTTTCGGTGAATCTAACCCTTGTTACTAAACTAACTGCGGATTTATTTCCTCTGTTAGAAAAACCAAACGGAACCAAACTAAATGTTGTGGATTGGCTTCTGGTAAGATCCGGACTTGTTCCTCCAAAAAGATCCCGAAGAAAATTATCAGCTACCTCACCTTCTAATGTTAAACCTTTAGTTAAATATTGATCATAAACATCAAGATTTATCAAAGTTCCACCGGCTCTTAGTCCAACTCCACCTACCAGACCTAAACTTCTCTTTGGTCTGTTGTTTGTTGAGTTGATCATCAGGTTTGCCGGATTCACAAAATTGGCATGATAGCCATCTAAGTAAGCTGTTCCTCCACCACCCATTCCTAAACTTCTGGAATCGTAGTGTCGTGATTGGCTAAACCCCTCAAAAGAGGCCGCCACAATAACTAATAAACTAATTGTTAAAACTTTTTTCATTTTGTTATCCCTATTTTCCACCAATTTTGTTTTCAATTTTTATCCGAGCACCTAAACTCAGTCTGAATGAATCACTTGCTCTTAGTCTTACAGCTTTATTTTCTGAAGATCTGAGATTGATAGAAAATTCAACAATATCAGTTTGTTTAATTAATCTAAGCTGTTCCTCGGTAAGGGATGCCATAAATGTATTATTTTCCTGTCCCCCGGTAGAAAATCCGGTAACATCATCAACAGGAGATGCAACTAATCTAAGTTCGTTACCCGGATTAGGTAATGTAAACAGTTCAATATTATTGGTAGTATCCTGAAATGATAAGAAGATGTTCAGGCCAATTGGCAGATTGTTGGTATAAAGGATAAATAATTGGCCTTCAGTCAACTCTGTATCATCTCCTAAGTCAAGGCTAACCTCTGTGGTATCAGTAAAATTAGCAGGATTCCCAACCTCTGTTCTGAAAGCAAGAGGAAGGTCAACTTGTAAGCCGGGCTCGAATTCCAGTGGTGTAGTAATAGAGGCTTCATTTTCGCTTTCGTTAACCACTGCTCTACCCACAAAACGAATGTCGCTTGGAAGGTTATTCAAGAAGTCATCAACATTTGTGGTATTGATATTGAATGCAATCTGGCAAATATTATTCTGACAATCACTTACATTATCAATTGAAAACTTAACCAGTTGTTCCGGTAGCAACTGTTGTCCGTTTGCCACCAAACCGGTAATTGGATCGCTAGCGGTAACCTCATTACCTTGACCTGGTTTTCCTGACAGATAAACTGTATTTCCGTCTGCATCTACTCCAACTAAAGCAGCATAGATCGTAGTTTCTATACTTATATTTGTATTGTAATTGATATTTATGACGGGTTCAGTAAACTTGAAACCATCGATTTGATCAGAAAACTCATCTAAACCGTCAATGGTAGTTACCTCAGCTTCATTATCATTAAAAACATCCAGTATCTCTGAGCCGGTATCGTTTGTTACATCATTATCACCGAGCAAAACAGTTTGTGCTAATACAATACCAAAAGCAGATTGGATTGTTAAACCTGAAATATCAACATCTGCTGTAATTTCATCTGTTTCCGAAATTGTTACAGCACCTGCATTTGGTCCCGTTTGTGTGTTTTCCGTAGCAGCAACAATATTATAACTTACTTCATTATTATCTGCGAAAAGTCTGTAACCGGTTAAATCCACAATTACATCTGTTGCAGCAGTATTTGCAGGGATTGTTGGGAAGTTCATTACCAGACTATCTTCTACACCAAAATCATCATTTCTTATTCCTGGAAAAGAGATCTGCAGTGTTTCAATTCCGATTCCCATGTTGTTAACCAGGTTTGCAACTGAAATTTGTCCCGCACTTAATTCCACATAATGCGAAGGATCAGTAAATCTGAATTCAGTATCGCTAAATGTTGATGTACTGGTTGTGCTGAAATCCTGAGACTCCAGATTTGCCGTAACTGAGGAAGCAAAAAGGCTGTTACCTGTAGCAGAATTAATTATAAGGTCTCCGTCATCAGCAGGGTAATTAAAATTATCCCAGGTAATTACAACATCCACAGCAATATTTGCGAGAGCGTCCCCTTCAGTAAAATTGATACTGGCGGTTTCCGATGCACCGTTTGTCAGATTGGCAAAGTTTGCAGCCGTTCCAACCTGCGTTCCATTAGAAAGTAATGTTATCTCTAGTGATTGAATATCAAAACCAAGTTCATTCGTTACAGTGATGTCCAGAGAACCATCTTTAATAGTAGCACTTGTAAAGAAATCCGCATTATTTCCAATATTAATTGTTACAGGATTCGCTGAATTATCACCGGCTGGTACAGGTGTTCCTGCTGGTGGTGTAGCTCCTCCTGAAATTTCTGCGAAATTAGTGGAACCCAAATCTCCTCCTCCGGAAGAGAAATCACCTATCTCAATTTCACCAACTTCGGAATTAAATGAGGCACTTGTACCATCAATTTGAGGGATTGCATCGTCCAAACTTCCGAAGTCAAACTCTTCATCGGTAGTTATAGAGATCAGCCCGCTTGTTGGGTCTACTACAAACAAAGAATCCAAATCTTCACTTGTTGAGTCTATTAATGCTCCTGTACTGTCTCCCAAAAAAACGTAAGTTTTATTATTTATAATTGGAATTTCAACAGTATGAGCCGTTGTAAAATCAGGTTTATCAGGAAAACTCAGATCACAAGAAGCCAATAAGCTCGTTATGACGCACGCTATCCCCAACATTTTGAATTTAGCCATCTATATTTATTTTATTTTTAATTTAATCCCCTTTTGTGCTTTTGAAACCACAACAGAAAATGATACGTAGTATTTTTCAACCGACATATTAACAATATGTAATAAAAAAAGCGCTACCTATTTCGGCAGAATACATAAACATTTTGAAATATTATATTTTAAGCGATAATTTTTATAACAAATAAGTCTAACTTTCAGTGTAAAATCAAACTTTTAACTGAATAGATTTAAATTTTAAGATTTTTTTATTTGATTTTCCAATAGGAAGAAGTCCTCATATTTTATAGTCACAACTACCTTTGAGCTACTTTAAAAATTAAAAATAGTACCTGAAAAGACACATTCAGGTTCATTCCAATAAGAAGTGGTTGGGTTTTGACAAAGACTAACGTTTATTCAAAAGATGTTTAAAAAAGTTTAAGAATAAGAGGAATTTTAACTTTTTTTCAGTGAAGCAGAGCGGAGAGGGAGGGATTCGAACCCTCGGTACCCTTGTGAGGCACACACGCTTTCCAGGCGAGCCCGTTCGACCGCTCCGGCACCTCTCCGTTTTAACAATAAGAATGGGCGTCAATGATAGAGTTATTCTGAACCTATATCAATAACTAAAATCCAAAAGAAAAAACTTGTGTGGTATATGCTTTTACCGGCTTTCCATTGTCTTTCGCAGGATTAAACCTCCATTTTTTTGCTGCGGTTAGCGAAGCACTCATTATTCCGTATCCTATCTCCTGCACAATTTCATAATCCTGAGCGTTTGACTGATATTTACGGATACTTGAAATGAATATTTCTTCAACAAAGCCTTTTTTGTCCACCAGAAAAGTTACATATACTTCTGCGATAATTCCTGCAGCTCTGGCTTCTTCCGGAGTTGGTGGTTCAATAATTTTTAATGGAGTTGGAGGACTTTGGGGGCTCGCTACCGGTTCGTCTGAATCACCGGTTTGTCCGATATCCCCTTCCCCTATTTTATCTAATGAAAGAATATCCTCGAAATCGAGCAATTCAATATCCTCTTCAATAACCTCATCATCAGGAACAGGTACAGGTACTTGAGGTTTAGGAGGGCTTGCAGGAGCTGTTTCCTGTTTTGTAGCAATAGACTGTTCAACAAATATTTCCTGAGTTGGCTCTATATAATCGTTGTTGTTTTCTGTTGCAAAACCAGGCCAAAATTTAAAAATTAAGATCATGCTAAGTAGTGAAACACTTAAGCAAAGCATAAACCTGTGACGGTAGTGCATTCGCTTATATATCTTATCAGGATCAAAAAATTTCAATGAGTTCTGATTCGTTTCAATTCTTTATCTATTAACCGATGAGCATGGTCTTTTAATGTGTTAATATCTTTAAATTCTGAAGTCTTAATAGGATCAAGGATCGAGATGGTAAAGCTAATATTAGGCTCCACAATTTTTGACCCGGATTTCATTGCAATGTGTCCCCCATCCAAAACCATCGGTTGTAAATTAAACCCATACTCATGAGCCAACAAAAAGGCACCGTTTTTAAATCTTTTAAGTTCACCGTCTAAAGTTCTTGTTCCTTCCGGAAAAATCATGACCGGAATGTTATCTTTTAGTGGTTGTACAAGATTATCAAGGCGTTTTAATGCTGATTTACTGCTTCTGTTAATTGTCAGATGTCCCGTCAGCCATACCAGCCATCCCATAACAGGAATCAAAGCAAGACTTCTTTTAGAAACCCATTTCATTTGCCATGGTAAGTGATACGCCAGAGCCATATCCAAAAAGCTCTGGTGGTTTGCTATGAACACAGTCGGTATTTCAGGGTCAAACTTCTCAGTTCCTACAATCTTGATTTTCCATTTCGGGCTGGCTTTCATCATAAATTTTGCCATTATCGCAAGCACCCTGTTAGGAGCTTTTCTGTATGGGTCAAACGGAAATGTTAATACAAACACGATCGAGATCAGTACAAAAAAGACAGCGAAAAGAAATGAAAAATAAAGCCAGAGAAAAACACTGAATAATGCTTTCATTTACTTAGATATCTTTGAGAGCTTTGCGAATAAAACCTTTATGCTTGTTTAAAAGCTTCTCGGCTTCATCTTTTTCTACTTTACCAAGCGCCATAACAATTGCTGTTTTAACATGATTATCAGCTTTTTTCAGATATCCGGCCGCTTCTTCGTAGTTCAGGTCTGTGAATATCATAATGATCTTCTTTGCTCTTTCAACCAGCTTTTTGTTAGTAAGCTGAAGGTCCACCATCACATTTTCGTACACTTTACCTTGCCTGATCATGGCACCTGTAGTCAGCATATTCAAAACCATTTTTTGGGCAGTTCCGCTTTTCATTCTTGTACTTCCCATAACTACTTCCGGGCCTACAGGAACATCTATAATATAATCGGCATCCACATCAATTTGTTCTTTCGGTACTGTAGAAACCATAATTGTTTTACAGCCTCTCTTCTTTGCTTCATTCAATGCACCCACAACATAAGGTGTTCTGCCGCTGGCTGCTAAACCGCAAACTACATCCGGCGGGAAGATCTCATTATCTCTGATATCTGATGCTCCGTTTTCCTCAAAATCTTCGGCTCCTTCTTTAGCCACGTACATAGCATCTTTACCTCCGGCTATAAAGCCCTGTACAAGTTCCGGATCTGATCCAAAGGTTGGTGGACATTCTGAAGCATCCACTACACCCAATCTACCGCTGGTCCCTGCTCCGAAATATAGTAATCTACCGCCTATATTAAAGCTTTCACTTATTGCTTCAACGGCTTCCGCAATAACCTCAGAACGCAGGGAAACAAGTTTAGCTACTTTTTGATCTTCTTCATTAATTATGCGAACAATTTCTTCAGGTGAAGCAACATCTATTTTCATGCTGGCTTCATTTCTTTGTTCAGTTGCAAGCTTAGATATTTTATCGAATAGTGCTTGTTCTTCAGTCATATAAATTTGTTATCTCCTGTTCAGCCACCAATCGGAAGTATTGCTTCCGCCTGATAACATTTCCTTGGGGTCTTCTGTTTCAACTTGTTTTAATAATGTAGCGGCCAGTGCAAGAATATTTTCGTCCACTTTGCTTTCAAGATCTTCAGGATTGAAGTGATCTTTAACAAAGTGAGTGTCATATTTGGCTTCAACAAAATCTTCGTGTTTTAATGTAAACTCACAAAAAGGGATCGTTGTTTTGCAACCAACTATCTCATATTCATCCAGGGCTCTGAGCATTTTACTGATAGCAGCTTTCCTGTCTTTGCCATGCACAGTAAGCTTTGATATCATCGGATCATAATTAATCGTTACCTCCTGCCCTTCTTCCACTCCGGCATCTACACGAATTCCATCACCTGTTGGTACTCGATGTTTATTCAACATTCCGGTACTTGGTAAAAAATTATCCTCAGGATCTTCCGCATAAATCCTGCACTCGATAGAATGTCCGTTGATCTTCAGGTCTTCCTGAGTAAATGGAAGTTTTTTCCCTTCAGCTACTAAGATCTGAGTTGCAACCAGATCAACTCCCGAGATCATTTCTGTTACCGGATGCTCTACCTGAAGCCGGGTATTCATTTCCAGAAAATAAAAATCCAGATGTTTATCTACTAAGAACTCAATGGTTCCTGCTCCGATATAATCACAACCTTTTGTAGCTTTTATCGCAGCTTCAGCCATTTTTTCTCTTAACTCCGGAGTAAGTAAAGCACACGGAGCTTCTTCAATTACTTTTTGGTGACGTCTTTGTACAGAGCATTCTCTGTCGAAAACATGAACTACATTTCCATGCATATCGGCCACAACCTGAAATTCCACATGACGCGGTTCTTCCAAGTATTTTTCGATATAGATTCTGTCGTCACCAAAAGCGTTCTTTGCTTCGGATTTAGCCGCTTTAATACTGCTTTCAAATTCTTCCTTTTTATGAACAATTCTCATTCCCTTACCACCACCACCGGCAGCAGCTTTCACGAGTATTGGATAACCGATCTCATCTGCGATCGTAGACGCTTCTTCCAGATCTTTTAGTTCAGACTTCAATCCAGGAGGCGTTGGAATGCCTAATTTTGTAACCAATTCACGAGCTGCCGTTTTATCCCCCATAACAGTAATAGCATGTGGTTTCGGACCGATAAAGATGATGCCTTCTTTTTCACAACGCTCAGAAAAAGCAGCATTTTCACTCAGAAATCCATATCCCGGATGAACAGCATCAGCGCCTGTTTGTTTAACTGCATCAATGATCTTATCCATAACCAGATAACTCTCTGATGAAGCTGCTTCACCTATAAATACAGATTCATCTGCGTGTAGCACGTGTGGCGAAGCTGCATCAGGTCTCGAATATACGGCAACAGTTTTAATTCCTAGTTCTTTACAAGAATGAATTACTCGTAGTGCAATTTCACCACGGTTTGCAATAAGTACTTTCTTTATTTCCGGCATTTAAAAACGGTTTTTTATTTAAGGAATAATACCGCTTTACTAAGAGATTCTCCAAGTGGATTTACACTGCTTTTTTTAAGTCGAGCAACACTTTAGGAAGAATGTATAATTTTTCTGATTGATTCAGGTAGGCGCGTTTATTAAAAACATCGTAATCGTTTTCTTCAATCTTTTCGAGAATACGGCTATAGTTTCTATGAGCAAGATAAACCGGCAGGCGGCTATCTCTATCAAGCATCTCTATTCCTGTAAAAGCACGATCATAATATTCACGGGCTCTTGCAATCTGAAATTTCATAAGCCCAATAAATTTTTCGCTTTTATTTTTAGCAAAGAGTTCTTCTTCAGTGACATTGAACTTTTGAAGGTCTTCTTTTGGAATATAAATTCGTCCGCGTTCAAGATCTTCTCCAACATCTCTGAGAATATTTGTGAGCTGCATAGCTATTCCAAGATCAGTAGCTTTTTCTATTGCCGCATCAGAAGTATATCCAAAAACTTCGATAGTCATCAAACCAACAACAGAAGCAACTTTATAAGAGTAATCATAGATCTCCTGAAAATTTTCAAATCTTGTTATTTCAAGATCCTGACGAACTCCATCTATTAACAACAGAGGTAATTCTTTAGAAACTTTATATCTCTTTAAAGAATCAGCATATGCACTAAGAATTGGATCGTGAACAGCATATCCTTCATACACATTATCCAAGTCTTTTTTGAACTTATCCAGCTTTTCATCTATTTCTGAGAGCGTGAGTTTTTCATCTCTGATAAGGTCTTCGGCTTCATCAACCAAATTATCCAAATACCTGCACATTCCATAGATTGCGAAAATACCTCTTTGCTTATCATTAGGAAGAAACCGTGTAGCTAAATAAAAAGTCTTTGCGTGATAACGGGTTATAGCCCTGCAATGACTGTAGGCTTGCTTCAGTTCTTCATCGCTTACATCATCAATTACTGATCTGTGAAATGATGTCATTTCATAGATTGGTCTGAAAAGAGAGTACGGTATTTGTAGAAGGCTTGTCATTATACAATGGCTATAATGCTAAATTCTACGATAAAAGTTCCTCTTCAGATTTAAAATTACCGTAATAAATATCTTTCAAAAAGTTCACTATCTTCATACTCGTTCAAAAGTGTGATTTACCGCTTTGAAAATAATGATAAATGGGTGAGTGCATCTTACATCAGGAGTGTGTATGAATAAAAAAGTGACAATTTATGAGGTAGCTAAAAGAGCCGGAGTTGCTATCTCTACCGTATCAAGAGTATTGAATGGTTCTCAAAATGTATCTGAAGACACCAAAGTGAAAGTAAATGATGTAATAAAGGAACTGAATTTCCGTCCACAGGTAAATGCACGGAAACTGGCCAGCAAAGAACCGCAAATGCTTGCCATTGCTGTACCTTCTTTTACCACTCCGTTCTTCAATGAAGTATTGAAAGGTGTTAAAGATGAGATCAGTAAAATGGATCTGGATATCATCTTGTATAACACCGGATCCAAGAATCCTGAAGAAGCTGTTCATAATTTCTTTGACCGAGGAACAGCAGATGCACTTATTCTTCTTTCCATCGATGTAACTGACAAAATTCATGAGGTTCTGCAAGCCACACAAACACCCGTTGTATTGGTAAACTCTGCACATGAAAGCTATAATTATTTTATGCTGAATGATTACAAAGGCGGATATATGTCGGGTGAACATTTGGTGAAAAATGGATTCCAGAACATTGGAATGATAAGTACTGTTACCAAAAACAAATCCTCTTCTGAACGAGAGCGAGGTTTTATTGACGCCTTAAAGAATTATAAAATGAATATTGATGAAAGCCTTTTCATTACAGGCGATTCTGAAAAGCATGGTGGCTTTACGGAAGAAGCAGGATTTGAAGCCATCAATAAATATGCTGAAATGGGTAATTTTCCGGATGCTATTTTCTGCGCTAATGATACCCAGGCACTTGGAGCTATTCATGCCATCAACAAACTTGGGATGAGTGTTCCTGAAGACATCGCTTTGATGGGCTATGATAACATCAAATTTTCAAAGTATATGGACCTGACTACCGTGAATCAGAAAATGTATTCCACCGGAGTTCAGGCTACTTCCAGATTAGCAGAAATTATTCGAAATCCGGACCAGAATCTCATTCAAACAACTATAGATCCGGAACTCATAGAACGGGGATCAACTAAAAATTCTAAAAAATAAAGTGAACGCAAACTTTACTACTCAGGAAGCACTCGATCATTGTATTACAGAAACAGCTGTTGAAGGATTACAATCCTACAAAGGAAAAGTCCGGGAGGTTTATGATCTTGGATCAGATAAGCTAGGCATCGTTGTAACTGATCGCATCTCTGCTTTCGATTACATCATGAAACAAGCCATTCCTTTTAAGGGACAGATACTGAATCAAATGGCTGCTTTTTCTTTTGATAAAGTTAAAGATATCGTTGCTACTCACATTATTGATGTTCCACATCCGAATGTGACGATCGCCAAAAAATGTGATCCGGTTCCTATTGAAGTTGTGATCCGTGGTTATTTAACCGGACATGCATGGAGAACTTACAAGTCGGGATTAAGAGAATTATGCGGAGCTCCGCTTCCCGAAGGAATGAAAGAGCATGATAAGTTTCCGGAGCCTCTCCTCACCCCTGCTACCAAAGCTACAGAAGGTCATGATGAGGACATTTCAGAAGCCGATATTCTGAAGCGCGGAATAGTTGATCAAAAACTTTGGAATCAGATCAGAGAAACTGCTTTTAAACTTTTTGAGCGGGGTACTGAAGTTGCTGCCAAACAAGGGTTGATCCTGGTAGATACTAAATACGAATTTGGATTGTACAACGGTGAACTCACATTGATCGATGAAGTTCATACCACCGATTCTTCCCGTTACTTTTATTCAGATGGATATGATGAACGTCAGGCTAAAGGTGAGCCACAAAAACAACTCTCTAAGGAATTTCTTCGGGAATGGTTAATGGAACACAACTTCCAAGGTTTAGACGGACATACGCTCCCCGATCTCCCCGACTCCTTCCGAATGGAAGTGTACGAGCGCTATGCTGAATTATTCGGTTTACTCACCGGAGAAGAATTTGAGCCTAAGTTGGAGAAGGATTTTGATACGGTGTTGGGTGAATTATTAAGAACTTAAATATCTAAGTTCTCTATCGGACTTTTAACATCTTTCATGCTTCGTGAGCTTACATGTGTATAAATCTGAGTTGTAGAAATATGTTGATGCCCTAATAATTCCTGAATAAAACGAATGTCGGTTCCGTTATCCAGAAGATGAGTAGCGAAAGAATGACGCAATGTATGCGGAGTGGCTTTCTTTTTGATATTGGCTTTTTTTCTATGTCTCCTCATTAGTTGTTGAACAGAAGCGCTCGAATATTTCCCTCCATTCTGTCCTTCAAATAAATATTCTGACGGTTTGTACTCTTTCACATACTTTCTTAGTAGCTCTAAAACTTTTGGTGATAAAATAGAATATCTGTCCTTATTCCCTTTGGCTTGGTTAATACGAATTTGCATACGGTCTGAATCAATATCACTAATTTTGATATTGAGGATCTCTCCTAAACGTAACCCTGCCGAATAACAAAGAGTAAAAATTGCTTTATGCTTCAAATTAGTAAATGTATTTAGAAATCTTTGTACTTCTTCCACTGACAGCACTTCTGGTATGGTAGAAGGTTTTTTCATTTTTATATTGAAATCGAAATCACTTTTTTCCAGAAGCACGTTTTCATATAAAAACTTAATAGAAGCAAGATGTTGCTTCATAGTAGAATAGCTGTAGCCTAAATTTTGCTTACAATGGTAAAAGTAATTTTCCAATTCCTTTTCACCAACCTCTTTAAGCTTTTTGGCCTTTATAAAACCAAGAAATAATTTTAATCCGTTCAAATAAGCATTTACTGTATTTGAACTATAATTTTTAAGAATAAGCTGATGTTTGTACTTTGATAATAAATCTTTTGTATTCATTATATTCTTTAAATTTAGTAGAATATGTTGAATAAAACTTAAACATGAAACTGGGATATGATGAACTAAATGCGTCATATTCTTATGTTGAAGAAGAATTCGCTCCGCTCTTCTTCTTCAACGTGGCTGGGCTAAGTACAAAGTTGCGTAGCAACTCATCCCAACTTGGACTAAATTCAATGGTAAAACCACTGTACTTAGCCCAGCCACGTTACCCACAAGCTGAAAACCAGCCGCACAAAAGCAAAGAGTGCTATCGCACACATTGCTTTTTTCCCACCACTGACTAATAATGCTAATTATAGTCTGTTGTTTAAGCTGAATACTAAAGTTAGCTTTGCATACTTTAATTAGCAATGGAATCAAAACAAAACATACTAATAAAATTTGGGGATAAAGTTCGAGAAATCCGAAAGGAAAAAGACTTATCTCAAGAAGAATTGGCTCACAAAGCCGATTTGCACAGGACATATATTGGTATGATTGAAAGAGCAGAGAAAAACATTACTCTTATTAATATTGAAAAAATTGCTAATGCTTTAGAAATAAGTATTAAAGATTTATTCAATGAATTACAAGATAAACAAAACTTTCAATAGAAATCTCGGGTTTCAAGTTTCACATAATGAAATTTTGGAATCAGTTAATAGCCTAAATTTATTTTTAGAAACTTTACCACCAAATTTATATCGTAGTATAGATTTCAAGACTACAGGAGCTTTAATTGGAGCTGTATTTTGCACTAAATTAGTAGAAAATATTCAAGATTCAGTAGTTAATCCAATTGAAAAAGGTCATCCAGATATTATTCCTACTTCAGGTTTAGGTTCGTCAGAAGAAATCTTAAGAAATTATCCCGAAGGTTTAGAAATTAAAGGTACAATAGGGAATTTAAAAACTGGCTCAAATTTAAGGGCGGGAGAAGTTAGAATTTCAAAAATAAGTGGCATAACTTGGCAAGCACATCATCGAGAGGTTAATTATTTACTTGGCATAATTTGGGATTTTGTAAACGATAAAAATGGCTTTAATTTCCCTGCAATAACAGGTGCTTTCTTTTCAGATACATTAACACCTGACGATTGGGGTGAAATATCTGGAACAACTGGTAGAAATACTAAAGTTACTGGAATGCGTAAAAGTGGTAAAATCAAAATGGGAGAAGGTTGGATTCTACTTTATGACAACAAACAGCACGTTGACAGATATTCAAAATTACTAAACATTGATATTGGAGAATAAGGTAGTTTGTTCAGGAACTAAAACATCAGACCTATAATAAATCATCTCTTTATTTACTTTACCAGCTACACCTTTTAAATCAACTAACGGTTTAAAAGGTAAGTAATCACCTTCTTTACCTTCACAAAATATAACTTCGCCTTTTCTATTTAATGCCCATTCTGCTAGTTTATCATAGTCCAACAATTTACTACTATGTCTATAACCTAAACCCGCTTCACCTTTATAAGGAGGGTCAATAAACCAAGTAGCTTCTATATCTGGTGCATTTGAATAATCATCATTTAATATTTGCCAGTGTTTAACTTTATGCAAATTTTGAGACATAATTCTCTTACTTATTTCCCAATTTCTTTCAAGAACCGCGGTAACTTTAATAGTTTTAAAATGAAAAGCCATTTTAGTTGCTGCGTGAATGATATGAAGAAAATCTGAACTTTTTTCACCAATTTTTAATTCAGGTAGATTTAATATTTCTTGTTCAGTAGCTTCATTAATTAACCAATCCCAAATCTTGTAAACCTTTTCATCCTTTTCAATTAATATTACATTTTTCTTCCAATTATCTTTATATGCAGAGTATGCAGCAGCACCAGCAAATGGTTCTACTATCGTATCGCATTGTGGACTAGGATAATATTTTGATATTTGTTTTTTTCTTCCGTAATAGTAGAACATATTTCGCTAATTATAGTATGCAAATTTAATTACAATTTTTGGATTAAACAAATGGAAAAATGAATTCCCTTTACTAATTTCAAGCACATTTGCTTTTCTCGTACCTCAAAAATCAAAAGAGCTTTCAAGCCAACGCTGAAAAACAAGCTGAACGGAATAAAGCCAGTGGGTAACAACGTATATAAAAAATAGCGGTTTTGGTGCTTAATCATAGTGAAATTCATATATTTAAAGTCAGTTATAAACCGAAAAGATAGTGCTTAAAAATCCGCTACTTTTCATATACAAACCGTTGAAGAAGAATTCGCTCCGCTCTTCTTCTTCAACGTGGCTGGGCTAAGTACAAAGTTGCGTAGCAACTCATCCCAACTTGGACTAAATTCAATGGTAAAACCACTGTACTTAGCCCAGCCACGTTAGTGGCAACCCTAAAAAACGACCGTTCTCCGTAGACAATGACGCAGTAACTTGACAGGCAGACAGACAAAAAAGCAGGACAAATTTCGGCAAAGCCGTTTGGCTATCCCTTCTGCAAAAGCAAAAGAGGTGCATTCTTTTTTATTTTTTATTTTGGTATGCACCACATTTGCTTTTGCCCAAACGCACAAAATCCGTTCTCCATAGACAACTTAGTGCTTTAAAACTTATCTTTGTCAAAAAATATAAACGATGAACCTCCTCAAAATTTCAAAAGCATTAGCTGACGGCACTCGCTACAAAATATTAAAAACCCTTATGGCTAATGGTGAAATAAGCTGCGGTGAACTGGAAGACCATTTTACCCTATCCCAACCCACCATTTCACACCACCTTAAAATACTTTACGATTGTGAGTTAGTCAGTGTTAAAAAAGACGGACAGCATTCCTTATTATCAGTTAACAAGAAAATGCTGGAAAAATACTTTGAAACACTTAAAATGGAATTGGTTAAATAATTTTTTTAATAATAATATAGACACATTTCAATATATCAATTATATTTGCACTCAAATAAATGAAATACTAACCTAAAAAATCAACATTGTTATGAACCTTAAAGAAACAGTAGAAGAAATGAACCGCATGATAATGAGCGGTCAGAACATGGAAGCATTTGAAAAATACTACCATGATGATGTGGTAATGCAGGAAAACGCAAACCCTATCTGCGAGGGAAAAACAGCTAACCGAGAACGCGAGAAAAAAGCACAGGAACAGATGATGGCATCAATTGAACAGTTTCATGGAGCCGAAGTAAAAGCAGTTGCAATTGGCGACAATACTACAATGGTGGAATGGTCATTTGATATGACCTACAAAGGCGGAAACCGTTCAAAAATGGAACAAGTTGCAGTTCAAAGATGGAAGGATGGAAAAATAATTCACGAACGGTTTTATTACAATTCACCTAAATAAAAAGAACTATGAAAACAATTGCACTAAATCCTCAAATTCTTTCTATGACAGAGTTTGGGAGTAACATCAATCCTAACGATGAAACGAATAATCATTACATCCCCGGAGTTTGCAACATCGGAAAAGACGAAATGAAAAGACGAAAAATTGCTGCCTTGTCATCGCTGGCAGTTACGATTATTCTCATAGTGGTCTTATTGCTGCTGCCTGAAAACCGACTGTGGAGATTAACACTGTTTGTTCCAGTTACATCTTTCGCAGTTAGTTTTCAGCAGTGGTATTTCCGTTTCTGCGTTGCATTTGGAATAAAGGGTATTTTTAATTTCGGCAATCTCGGAAAAAGCGATACCATACAACAAGCCGAATTCAGAAAAAAAGACCGTGCAAAAGCGTGGCAGATGATAAACACAGGAATAGTGGCAGGCATAATTGCAGCTACGGTTTTTTATTATTTACCTTTTTAAAATCAATTAATATCTAAACAAAACAATTATGGAAACAAAAACAATGTCAAAAAAAAGAAAAGTCATAAACTGGATATTTGTCGGGATCATGTCCGCATTATTCATTATGAGTGCAACCATGAAACTAATGGCAGGTGCAGACGCAGAAATTGCCAAGAACTTTGTTAAATGGGGTTTGGACGGTAAACTTATGCTAATAGGAATGGGCGAACTCATCGCAGCAATTTTGTTTCTGATTCCCCGAACATCCTCTTTGGGAGTTCTCTTGCTCTCTGCTCATCTCGGTGGTGCAATAACTACACACATGGAGCACGGAGAAATGTTCATTCCACAAGCAATAATGCTGTTATTGGTATGGGTTGCCAACTATTTGCGTAATCCTGAAATGCTCGCTTCATTCACAAAAAAATAATTTCATGCAGCGAAAAGATTTTTTAAAACTTTTAGCGTTAGCCCCATTAGCCGCTCAAACCATGAAACTACAAGCATTTTCTAAAATCACTGATTCATTACCTGCGACAAAAAAAATGCCTGTGCTTTTTACTTCACATGGTAACCCGATGGACATACCGCTTGGGTTGAATGCAAATCCATTTTTAACAAGTTTGACACAAGTAGGAGAAAAAATCAGGAAAGAGCACGAGATAAAAGCCGTCTTAGTCGTGTCAGCCCATTGGTGCACCAAAGGAACGCTTGTAAATGTGAGCACCGCACCCGAAACCATTTATGATTATTACGGTTTTCCGCCCGAATATTATACCCAAAAATATCCTGCCCCAGGTTCGCCCGAAACGGCAAAAGAAGTAACCAAACTTATTCCGAAAGTTAAAGAAACAACCGAGTGGGGATTAGACCACGGAGCATGGCCCATGCTTAAACACATGTTCCCAAAAGCCGATGTGCCTGTGTTTGAAATGAGCATTGATTACTACCAATCTGCACAATACCATTTTGATTTAGCAAAACAACTCAAGCCACTTAGGGATAAAGGAGTTTTAGTAATCGGAAGCGGAGCAGTAGTGCATAATATAAAAGAAGCAGGTAAGCGTTTTTTTAATGGTAATATGACACCCTATGGATGGGATATAGAATTTGACAAATGGATAAAACAACAGTTGGACAAACGGGACGTTCAAAGCATAGTGAATTACGAAAAGCAAAAATTAGGATTAATGGCAGCACCCACCCCCGACCATTATGTGCCTTTGATATACAGTTTAGCCCTGATGGATGAAAACGAAAACATTGAACACACATTTGAAGAACTATTACCCGCATTTAGCAACAGGGGATTTCGTATAGGATAAATATTTTCTTACAACTTATGAAAGTCTTTTGTGTGCTTTTAATAACACTAATTATAACAATGAGTCAAACCTCTAAACAATCTGATAAAATGCCTTTAAACTTAGAATTTGAGCTTCCTTTAAGAATCGGAATCAAACCAATTACGACACCGAGCAACCCACATATGCAATTAGACCAACAACCGACTGATAGAAAACTTGTGAACGAGCTTATGAATTGGGCATTTTCTCTACCGGACATAGCACAAGCAAATAGCAAGATATCGGTACCTGGTGCACAGGCGATGTGTCTGTCAGAAGATAAAATGTGTAACCATTGTAATGCTTTTATGATTGAAAATGAATTTGCTCATTTTCATCCAGTGCCTGATGGCAGTATACATCTTGGTTTACCGTTAAATGATGCAAAATATGTGATTGAAAAAGGTTGGGGAGAGTTGCATCCAATTGCTAAAAGGGGTTATTTGCCATTAAATTTTATCATGGTTTATGCACCAAGAAATGAAGAAGAGGTATTAGTAATAAAAAAAATAATTTTCCGATCATATCAATTTGCTAGAGGTCACTTTAAGGATTAAGAATCTTCCCCCACTCGCTCGGCTGTACCGAGTGAGTAATATGACTAAAGTTTCGGACTTGATAAATATCCACCTCCTTTGCAAGCAGGAAATGAGATAGGGGTTCATTAGCTTC
Source organism: Balneola sp. (assembly GCA_017643645.1). Taxonomy (GTDB): domain Bacteria; phylum Bacteroidota; class Rhodothermia; order Balneolales; family Balneolaceae; genus Balneola. The sequence goes on along the minus strand of JAEPNB010000003.1, from coordinate 381,154 downwards.
TGGAGACAACCTACTGCACACCCGACAGACCCTGCTATTAATGCCAACCCAGTTGCACTCACATTTGCTTTTGCTCATTTTTATTTTTTTGATGGAAGAGCAAAAGCAAAAGAGAGTGCAAGCCACCGCACACACGACAGACCAATCCTTAATGACACGACACAGAAAAAAGAAGGGCAGCCACTAACAGCACCTACAAGAAATTGGCGGTTCAGTGGTAAATTGTAACTTTGTGCATCTAATAAAGTGAGTGGTAGGTTGACAGTTTTGTGCTCCGAAATCGCCAACTTCTTGTAGCTGCAAACCGTTAGCGGCAATGGTAGGACGAAACCGCAATACCCAACCGACCGACCTCTGACAGACAAATACACGACCTGCCGACACAGTAAAAAAATTTAAAAAAAGTCCACCACTTTGTTAAACTCTGACAGTTTCAGCAACCTTCTCCTTTTTTCCGATTACCATTTTGCGGTGTTGCAAGCCCCATCCTATCATAGCATCCAAAACCGTATTGAGCGAATTTCCCGATTTCGTCAATTCATACTCTATAGTAACAGGAGTGGTATTATAAACAGTGCGGGTTACTATGCTATTAACTTCCAGGTCTTTCAGCTCTTTGGAAAGCATACGGGGCGTGATTTTAGGAATTTCCCTTTCCAATTCCTTGAAGCGTTTTTTACCATAGAGCAAAGAACCTATAATGGGCAGTTTCCATTTGCCATTTAAAACGTTCATCGTGTCGTTTACGGCTAAAACAAACTCTCCCGAACATTTCTTTACCTTGGCTAATTCTGATATTCTGCTCATTTTATTTTTTATTTACTTATGCTATACCAAAGTATAGCGATATATTATGGTATAGTAGTTACTAAAGTATAGCAAAAGTAGTATCTTTGTCCGGTTAAAAAAATGTTTCACTAAAAAAATAAAAAAATTATGAGCAAAGTATTCATCACAGGAGCAACAGGACAATTAGGAAAATCAACTATTAACTTTTTGCTTCAAAAAGGAATTGCAGCAAAACAAATTTCAGCATTGGCAAGAGATGAAGCGAAGGCAGCAGAATTAAAATCTAAAGGTATAGATGTCAAAATAGGCAACTATGATGATTTTGATTCCTTACGCACTGCAATGCAAGGCGTAGAAACTATGCTTCTGATTTCTTCCAGCGAAATGACCAAAAGCAGAGCGGTGCAGCACATCAATGCAATCAAAGCTGCTAAAGAAAATGGTGTGAAGCATATCATCTACACAGGTTTTATGAGAACCCATGAAGACCCAACATCTCCGCTGTGGTTTATAGCCGAAGATCATGTGAAAACAGAAAAATACCTTAAAGAATCCGAAATTACCTATACCATTTTTGCAAACGGTTTTTATATGGATATGTTGATGGATTATGTGGGGGAACAGATATTGGAAACCAAAACCATTTTTGTTCCGGCAGGTGAGGGAAAAATAAATTTTGTATTGCGAAACGAAATTGCAGAAGCGCTTGCTAATGTTTTAACTACAGGCGGACACGAAAATAAAACTTACAACATCGGTATCGAACAACCTGTATCGTTTGGGGAAATTGCGAAGCACATTTCTGAAGTTACCGGAGTTGCGATCAACTATGTTTCTCCCGAACCAGAAGTTTATCAGCAAACCTTAATGCAACATGGGATTCCGGAGGATTACGCACGTATGTTTACAGCATTTGCAGTTGCTTTTGCAGCCGATACTATGAATATTTCTACCACTGATTTAACACAATTGCTTAGTCGTAAACCAACCACTGTCCAAGAATATCTTTTATCTAAATTCAAAAAGTAAATAAATGGAAAAGAAGAACAATAAAACCCTGAATATTGCCTTGTGGGTGGCACAGGTATTACTGGCAGCCATGTTTTTAATGGCAGGAATCATGAAAGCAACACAACCCATTGAAGAGCTTAGTCAATCAATGACTTGGGTAAATGACTTTTCTGCAGGCATGGTCAGGTTCATTGGTATTTCTGAATTGCTTGGCGGTATCGGGCTTTTACTGCCTGCCTTGTTGCGCATTAAACCAATTTTTACGCCATTGGCAGCTTTGGGTCTTTTTATTATTATGGTATTGGCTTTTATATATCATATATCCAATGCCGAATATCAAGCATTAGGTATTAATTTGATTTTAGGAGCAATCGCAGTTTTCATAGCATGGGGTAGATATAAAAAAGCGCCTATTCAACCCAAAGCATAAATCACTATGGAACGCAAAGAATTTCTTCAATCAATTTTAGCTTTAACCGCAATGGGAACATTAAGCAGTTTTAAAAATTTTACTGACGCACTTCCTTCACAAGGTAAAAAAATGCCTGTGCTGTTTACCTCTCATGGAAACCCAATGGATATTCCAGTTTCAAGAAGTGAACGAGCATTTTGGCAAAAGCTTTATGATTTAGGAATTACCCTGCAAAAGAGTCATGAAGTAAAAGCTGCGTTGGTTGTATCAGCCCATTGGTGCACAAAAGGCACGTTCGTAAACATATCGCCCGAACAAAAACAGATTTACGATTATTATGGTTTTCCCGAAGAATACTACAAGGTATATTACAAAGCCAAAGGCTCGCCTGATATTGCCCGCGAAGTAAAGAAAATCGTTCCTTCCGTTTCGGAAACAACCGATTGGGGATTAGACCACGGTGCATGGCCAATGCTGATGCACTTATTTCCCGATGCCAATATTCCTGTTTTCCAGCTGAGCATTGACTATTACGCCAAACCCGAATACCATTATGAGTTGGGCAAACAATTAAAATCTTTGCGTAACAAAGGGGTGCTAATAATAGGCAGCGGTGCGCTTATCCATAACTTGCAGTTGGCAGGACAAAAAATGCGAAAAAATGATATGACCCTTTACGGTTGGGAAGCGGAATATGATGCTTGGCTCAAACAACAAATTAATGCACGAAACTTTGCCAATCTCATTAATTACCAAAACAGTCATAAGTTGGGTAAGTTAGCCGCCCCCACCCCCGACCACTACGTGCCTTTGCTATACAGCTTAGGGCTTACGGACAGCAGTGATGAAATCAAATATTTCTACGAAGCTGAGCCAACAATTCCTGCATTTAGCGAACGAAGTTTCATAATAGGATAGTGACGGGTCAAGCACATACGCAATAGATAATTTTATGAACTTAAAAATTAGATAGAGAATATACTCATAAGGTTCAACAATAAAAACAAACAGATTATGGCAACGTTCAAACAAAAAGCATTGCGTTTTCTTTATCCGTTTACTCGCATAGCGGCTAAAATTGGCAAAAACGGCACGGTTTTAAACAATGAAAGTAAAACGGCACCAACAGTTCCTTTCTACGAACAAAAGGCAACATTGAACAATGGAAAACCAATTGACTTTTCTGCCTATTCGGGAAAGAAAGTTTTGATTGTAAATACTGCTTCAAATTGTGGTTACACAGGACAATATGCCGAATTACAAAAACTACACGAAAAATTAGGCGACAAATTGGCTATAATTGCTTTTCCTGCCAACGACTTTATGGAACAGGAAAAAAGCAATGATAACGAAATTTCACAATTTTGCAAGGTGAATTATGGTGTATCATTTCCAATAGCAAAAAAAGGAGTGGTAATAAAAAACGAGGAACAACAACCACTTTATAAATGGCTTACGGACAGCAAAGCAAATGGTTGGAATAACCATCAACCAGATTGGAATTTTAGTAAATATGTGATTGACGAGAAAGGAAATCTCACAAACTATTTCGGACCTTCAATTTCGCCATTGGACGATGAATTTTTGGAAGCAGTTGAATAGCAATAGGGAACCACAGCCGCTAACAGCACCTACCCAAAAGTGGCGGTTCAGTGGTTAAATCAAGCTTTGTGCTTATATCAAAGTTTGTGCTTGGTTGACAGTGAAGTGCTTCGAAATCGCCACCTTCGGGTAGCTGCAAAACGTTGAAGAAGAATTCGCTCCGCTCTTCTTCTTCAACGTGGCTGGGCTAAGTACAAAGTTGCGTAGCAACTCATCCCAACTTGGACTAAATTCAATGGTAAAACCACTGTACTTAGCCCAGCCACGTTACCAATCATATAGAAATCAACAGAATGAGTAAAAATATAATTGCAGTACTACTTTTGCTAATAGGGATTAATCAGGTAAAATCACAAGATGTTGGAGAAATTATAATTGGCACAAAGCATTCACTTAGGTCTGATATTTTGAATGAAGATAGAGAATATTGGATTAGTCTTCCTGATTCATACAATGTTCAAGAATCTTCCCATAAGAGCTATCCGTTACTTATTGTTCTTGACGGAAATGTACATTTTAAAGCTCTTTCAGGTATGGTCAATTATATGAGTTCCGATTTATACAGAAACTGGAAAATTCCAGAGATGATAGTGGTGGGTATTCAAAACGTTGATAGAAGAAGAGACTACACACCTGACAAAATTGTTACAGTAAGAGAGAATAATTCAGGTGGTGGAGAGCGTTTTCTAAGCTTTTTAGCGGATGAGCTTATTCCCGAATTGGATCAAAAGTATAGAACAGAACAATATCGAATTCTTTTTGGTCATTCTTTAGGAGGTTTGTTGGCCACTCATGCATATATGAAAGAAAAGACACTTTTCAATTCATTTATTGCGGTTGACCCAAGTTTTGGAACATGGGATTCAGAAACCATGGACAAAAAGTTAGATTCCCTAACTAAACAATCATTTGAACGATTCATTTACATAGCCACTGCCAATTGGGGCAAAAGGAACATAAGAAATCGTGATCGCCATGTACGATTATATGAGTCATTGAATAGTAAATGCAAAGGTGAATTACCTGCAAAATTAGAATACTTCGAAAATGAAGACCATAGTTCAGTTCCAATCATTGCTTTTCATAACGGAATCTCAACAATTTTTGAAGGCTATGGAATTTCCTATCGTGATGTGGAAGATAAAGAGCAATTAACTCAACATTTTAATGCACTTTCGGAACGACTTTCATGGGATTTTCGGCCTCCAGAATATCTTGCAAACCAATTAGGTTATAGAATGCTACAAAGTGGAAATGATAAAGACAAATCCAATGCATTGGAATTTTTCATCTTGAATGTAGAAAATTACCCGAAATCATCTAATTCCTATGATAGCTTAGGAGAAGCTTATGAAACATTAGGTGATACTCAAAAAGCAATCGAAAACTATAAGAAATCTCTTGAACTAAACCCAGGTAATGAACACGCCAGAATGAAAATAAAAGAATTGAGCAAGAGCGAATAAATACGATTGGTAACATCGGCTATAGCAAATGCGGGCTAAAGTATTAAAATGCAAGTAATTACAAAAAATTAATCTAACTCTTAAACGGAAAAGTAAGTGCCGTGAAATCCCGCACTTGCTATAGCCATGGCCGTTGAAGAAGAATTCGCTCCGCTCTTCTTCTTCAACGTGGCTGGGCTAAGTACAAAGTTGCGTAGCAACTCATCCCAACTTGGACTAAATTCAATGGTAAAACCACTGTACTTAGCCCAGCCACGTTGGCAGTAATTAACAAAATGAGAATATGATTGACAATAAATTTAATTTAGGTTTTTTTCCGACTCCTTTAAATGAATTAAAAAAAGTATCAAAAAAATATCCTGATTATAATGTTTTTATTAAAAGAGATGATAATACTGGGCTAGCCTCTGGTGGAAATAAAACTAGAAAATTAGAATATCTAATCAAACAAGCTCTTGATGCAAATTGTGATACAATTATTACAGCTGGAGCACAACAATCAAATCATTGTAGACAAACTGCCGCTGCTTGTTCAATAGCTGGACTAAAATGTCATTTACTCTTGGGAGGTGATAAACCTGAAATATATGATGGAAACTTATTGCTTTCGTCTATCCTAGGAGCAGAAATACATTTTACAGGTGAAAATAGAAAAGGAGAAGATAAAGAAACCTTAAAAAAAAAGCTAGAGAATAAAGGGAACAAATGTTTCGTAATTCCATATGGAGGTTCAAATTTCACAGGAGCTATGGGTTTCGTTAATGCTGTTAAGGAGCTAAAAGAACAATTGATTGAACAAAAATTAAAAATAGATTATATATTTTTTGCGTCAAGTTCAGGGGGAATGCAAGCGGGATTAACTCTTGGAAAAGAACTCTATCAATTAAATGCAAAATTAATTCCTATAAGTATAGATAAAGATGAAACAAATGGTCTTTCTCTCGAAGAAGTTGTTTTAAACATAATAAAAGAAGGAGGGCAAAAGTTGAATATCAACAAAAATTTTCAACTTTCGGATATTCGCTTAAATAGAGATTATGATAAGGATGGCTATGGTGTAGTCACTAATAACGAAATTAATGCCATCAACGAATTAGCAAAAAATGAAGGTGTTTTATTAGACCCCGTTTATACAGGAAGAGCATTTTATGGAATGTTAGATTTCTTAAAAGAAAAAAAAATTCCTACTAATGCTAATGTTCTTTTTTGGCACACTGGTGGACTGCCCGCCATTTTCAAATATGCTAACGAACTAAAATAATTACTGCCAACAATGGCTATAAGTAATTGCTTGTTCTTACCTACTTCTGAAAATCCTCGCGGATTTTCAGCTTGGTGTGTACTTGCAAAGTTAAGTGTTAACCCACGCAACTACTCATAGCCGAGACCGTTGAAGAAGAATTCGCTCCGCTCTTCTTCTTCAACGTGGCTGGGCTAAGTACAAAGTTGCGTAGCAACTCATCCCAACTTGGACTAAATTCAATGGTAAAACCACTGTACTTAGCCCAGCCACGTTGGCAACAAGCTAAAAAAACTTCAAAGTTCAAACAAAATTTGAATTCATTTTGATATATCGAGATTTATAAATATGTTTGCAGTATGGATTTAAAAACAGCAACTGAAATAGGAAAATGTTTATCTAATCAAACAAGGTTTCAGATTATGGAATGGCTGAAAGAGCCAGAGAAACATTTCCCACCACACGAGACCTTAAAACATTTTAATGATGGTGTTTGCGTTACCTATATCCAAGAAAAAGCAGGATTATCACAATCAACAATTTCAACTTATCTAACTAATATGGAAAAGTGCGGACTTTTAATATCAACAAGACACGGAAAATGGTCTTATTTAAAAAGGAATGAAAAGACAATTAAGGAGTTTACTGATTTTTTAACTTAAAAAAATTTACATATACATATCGACATTTCGCAATATAACAAACTATGAAATTATTAATTGACATTTTAGGTTGGTCTGGTTCAGGATTAATAATCCTTGCCTATGCCCTAACCCTGATTGAAAATAAAAAGTATTTAGATTACGGCAAGTATTCAAACTTACTAGGAGGTCTTTTAATAGCCATAAACTGTTATTACTATAATGCAATTCCACCATTTGTAACTAATTTACTTTGGAGCGTCATTGCAACTTTAACGATATATAAATCAAGAAATAAAAAAGAGAAATGCAACAAGACTAAATGTTTAACTTTAAATTAAAACAATGAAAATTTTAATAATTGGAGGAAATGGAACAATAGGAAAAACTGTTGTTTCACATTTTAATGAAAAGAACGAAATATTAATCGCTGGACGAACCAATGGAGACGTAACTGTTGATATTGCTGATAGTAGTTCGATAAAGTCAATGTTTGAAAAAATTGGAAAACTGGATGCTATAATTTGTATCGCTGGAGAAGCAAAATGGGACGATTTCAATGAACTTACAGAAGACGACTACTACATTGGGCTTAGGAGCAAATTAATGGGCCAGGTAAACCTTGTTCGAATTGGTAAAAATTACTTAAACTCAGGCGGTTCAATCACACTCTCTACAGGAATATTGGCAGACGATCCTGTGGCTAAAACAACCAGTGCTGCTATGGTAAATGGCGGAATTCATAGTTTTGTGCAAGCTGTAGCGCTCGAAATTGAAAACGGAATTAGAGTAAATGTAGTTTCTTCTGGAATGGTGGAAGATGCTTATGAAAAGTACAAAGATTATTTCCCAGGGCACAATCCGATACCAATGAAAAAAGTAATTAACGGATATGTAAGAAGTGTAAACGGAAAAGGAAATGGCGAAATAATTAGAATTTACGACTGAAAAAAGCCAGTTGCCAACAATGTGTATAAGCAATAGCGGTTCGAGTTAGCACTCAAACCGTTTTTTCATTTAATTAAACTATATTGTAATCTGAAAAGTAGTTGCTTAAAATCCGCTACTGCTCATACACCAGACCGTTGGCAACAAGCTGAAAAAAACGAATATAATGGAAAAAAAGAAACCTGAAAATGTAGAAGAATATATAGAGCAATTACCTCAAATTGCTCAAGCGAAAATAAAAGAATTGCGAGCGATTCTAAAAAGTGTTGCGCCAGAAGCAAAAGAAGGATTAAAATGGGGAAAACCAGTTTTTGAATCAGAAACTATACTTTTTGCATATTCTGCTCATAAGTCTCATTTGAGTTTTATTCCGACAGGTCCATCTTTGAAACCATTTGAGAAAGAACTTACTGGATTCGCAACGAAAAAAGATTCGATTCAATTTTTATTTGAGAACCCACTACCTGAAAACCTAATCCGAAAAATTGCCGAATACAGAAAAAAAGAAGTTGAAGAAAAAGGTGCTAAATGGTATTACTGAATAAAGCCAGTTGCCAACAATGTATAACCGCAATTACGTCGGATTCGACTGCGTCCGAATCCACGCGGAATTGCAAGGGTCAGTGCCAAACCAAATATTAACCTATATAAACCCGTAATTGACGGTTACACTAAACGTTAGCCGCAAGCAAAATCAACCTTCTTGTTTTTCAAAACGAGCGTACATGTTTTGAATGAATCCTTCTTTGTTTGATTTGAATTTATTGACAAATGGTTTTGCTCCATCTTGCAAATGGTCATTCAAATTATTGTCGCTCCATTGGGCAATTTCCAATATGATCGGCAACAGCTCTTTCCCTTTCTGTGTAAGACTATAGATATTGGTCTTTTTGTTTCCTTCAAGTTTGCCCTTATTAATAATTTCAAGTTCTTCAAGCATTGTAAGTCTGTTTGAAAGGATATTCGTAGCAATTTTTTCGTTTGAGTTGCTAAATTCGCTATACGTTTTCTTTCCTGAGAACATCATATCTCTAATAATTAATAATGACCACTTATCCCCTATTAAGTCAAGTGCTGAACTAATCGGACAATTCGACCTGAATTTTTGTTTCATTATTCATTGATTTTTACTTGCATTATGAAAGTTATTACATATTTTACTTGCAAAATAAAAGTAAAAATAATCAGAGGAACTACAAACCTTATATGAAAGATTCTGAAATAGCTATTTTAGGTGCTGGAGTTGGTGGATTAACAACGGCTATAGCTCTGTATCAAAGAGACTTTAAAAATATCCGGATCTATGAGCGTAGAAATGAAGCGACAACGATTGGAGCCGGTATCGTTATTTGGGCAAATGCGAGTAAAGTTTTGAGTAGACTAAATCTCATTAGTGAGATCGAAAAAATTGGGGGCTCAATAAATGAAATGCAACGTTGGACAGAAAAAGGTGAATTTATCGGCTCAATAAATATAAATGAAATTGACTCCTACATGGGAGCCAAAAGCTTTGCTATAATCCGCAAAGATCTGCAAGAAATTCTGCTTCAAAAGATTGATAAATTTAATATTCCTATACACTACAATCATAATGCACAACAAATTTCCACTCAAAGAAATACTGCATTCATAAACTTTGGTAATGAGATTTCAGTTAAAGCCGACATCATAATTGGTGCAGATGGAAGAATGAATTCAATTGCCCGAAAATATGTGAATGGTACCAATCAGCCGATCTATCAAAATTTTGTCAATTGGATTGGAATAGTAGAAAGTGAACATCCTGTTTTTCCGGAAAACAACGTTTTAGACTATTGGGGTTGCGGTGAACGCTTTGGAATCGTACCGATAAATAAATACAAAGGTTACTGGGCGGGAGGAAAATCCTTACCTCTAAATTCATCTTTCAAAAATGAGAACCCGAAAGATCTATTGCTTGAACTATTTGGTTCATGGTCTCCAAATATCAAAGAAGTTATCGCATTGACCAAAGAAGAAAACATTAAATACATTGAGGTTTTTGACCACAATTCTATTCCCAAGTGGTATAGAAACAATGTGTGTTTAATTGGTGATGCTGCTCATGCTGCTTTACCAACTTCGGGTCAAGGTGCCTGTCAAGCAATAGAAGATGCGTGGCATTTTGCTTCAATTTTAGAAAAAGCTGAAACTACCGAAGAGGCCTTCAGTCAGTTCCAACAACTAAGATTTGATAAAACGACTGCAATCACAATGGCTGGACGTAATTTTGCAGAATCAGTATTTAATGAAGACCCTCAGGCCTGCGAAGAGAGAAATAAAAACGCAAAGAAAGCAGACTATAAAAGTGCCGGTAAAAATATTACGAAACTTTGGAGTAAAGACTTACCCAAATAAAACCCTCAGCTATCATCATTTTAGCTTCATAATTACTAGATTATTCCGGCATCAGATTTATAATTTATCTTTCATCACTATCAACTCTATGAGCAAGAAGATCAATTGGGGAATTATTGGCTGCGGAAATGTAACAGAAGTTAAAAGCGGTCCGGCATACCAAAAAGTTGATGGCTTTGAGCTAGTTGCTGTAATGAGGCGTGATGAAGAAAAAGTGAAAGACTATGCTAAGCGTCATAAGGTAAAAAAGCATTACACAGATGCTGATCTACTAATCAATGATGATGACGTTGACGCTGTTTATATCGCCACTCCTCCCGACTCCCATTTAGAATATGCTCTCAAAGTTGCAAAAGCCGGAAAACCGTGCTGTATTGAAAAACCAATGGCACCAAGCTATGAGGAATGCATAGAGATTACCCGGGCTTTCAAAATTGAAAAAATCCCCTTGTTTGTAGCTTATTACCGCAGGTCATTACCTCGTTTTCTTAAAATCAAAGAATGGCTTGATCAAAAGTATATCGGAGAGGTCAGGCATATAAACTGGAACTACTCCTGTCCTCCAAAAGAGATCGATCTTCTTGGTACTTATAATTGGCGCACCGATGCCAAAATAGCCAAAGCCGGTTATTTCGACGATCTGGCTTGCCATGGACTAGATCTATTCAGTTACTATTTCGGTTCTGTTCAAACAGCTAAAGGAATAAGCACCAATCAACTGGGCTTATACACTGCTAAAGATGCGGTTACGGGTTCATGGATTTACGAAAATGGAATCACCGGATCGGGAAGCTGGAATTTTGGGAGTCATCATTATGAAGATGAAGTTCAGATCATCGGTAGCAAAGGAACGATCCGTTTCTCTGTTTTTAAGAACAAGGATGTTGAACTGAATAGCGAAACCGATCAAGAGAAAATCTTTATAGAACATCCCGAAAACATTCAGTTTTATCATGTTGAGGACATGAAAAGAGCGTTGATGGACAGGAACTTTTTGCACCCTTCTTCCGGAAGTTCAGCTACTCATACTGCCTGGATAATGGATCAGATATTGAAATAATAGATTCTTCTAAACTCCATACTATAATCTCTTTTTAATTCAGATTAACTTTTAGGTTCTAACTAGACAAGATCAGATCAAACCCTTAAAATATTAGCAACAATTATTGGGTATTGGAGTATCCTTAGCGAAAATGCGAAACAGAGTATGAAAGACATTGAAGAATTTTGTCCTTCTGACAAAAAGGATTGGAGAGATTGGCTCGAATTAAATCACAATAAAAAAGAAGCTGTTTGGCTTATCTTTTATAAGAAAAAGTCTCCGAATTATAATTTAAGCTGGAGTGAATCGGTAGATGAAGCTCTTTGTTTTGGCTGGATCGACAGCACCAAAAAAGCCATAGACAATGAAAAATACAGACAGTATTTCTGTAAGCGAAAACCAAAAAGTAATTGGTCTAAGATCAATAAGGATAAAGTGAAAACTTTAATTGATCAGGGACTTATGAAAGAAGCCGGTTACAAAAGTATTCAAGTCGCAAAGAAAAATGGTTCCTGGACAATTTTAGATGAAGTTGAAGCACTTGTAATTCCTGAGGATCTGAAATCAGAATTTGAAAAGTATAAAGGCTCAATGGAATACTTTAACAGCCTGAGCAAATCTGTTAAAAAACAACTTTTGTACTGGATAGTGTCTGCAAAAAGAATAGAAACAAGGCAAAAGAGAATTCAGCAGATCGTAGAAAATGCCGATCAAAACATGAAGCCAAAACAATTCCGGTAACAAAAAGATAAAAGCCCTGAAATCGCATGAAAAAGAAACCCAAAAAACTTGTACTCAGAATAGTATTGCTGGTTGGCACTATAACTTCCTTGTTCTTTGTGCCCTGGCTTTTAGTGTGGGCGTGGATATTACCTCTGCCCGACTCGGTTCAGGATCAAGCAAATGAAGCGATCGAACATGGCTTTGATGGAATAATAGTTTATGTAGATGAAGGAGGCGAACCTCCCGCTTTTTATGCAGCGGGCTTTCACAATAAGGAAAATAAAATACCCGCTAATCCTAAAGCTTTATTCAAGATCGCCAGTATCAGCAAGCTCTACACTGCGGTTGCTGTTACTAAACTGGTCAATGACGGTCGTTTGGATCTGGATGAAACTCTTGCTGATTACCTACCCGAACTTGATGGAAGGATCGAAAATGCAAGTACAATCACTTTGAGGATGATGGTACAGCATCGAAGCGGCATTCCCAATTTTACGGATGCCCCGAATTTCTGGTCTGCCCCAACACAAACCTACGAAGAAAGTCTTGCACTGATTCTGGACAAACCGGCTAACTTTAAACCCGATGAAGACTATGAGTATTGCAATACTAATTATCTGTTACTCAATAAGATCATGGAAAATATTCTGGGTTATGAGACCTTTCAGTTCATTCAGGAAGAAGTTCTGACTCCGCTGAATCTTAACAATACTTTCGCAACACTAGATGAAGTAAATATTGACAGCGTGATGAGCGGTTATCATGTTGGACATCCCTTTGATTTAAAAGAAGACGAGCATGGTATGCTGGCCACCGCTGAAGATGTCGGAATCTTTCTGCGTGCATTGAATGATGGGACATTATTTGAAGAAGGAGAACAAGAAATCTACTCTTCAATTTATCAATATGATCACAAAGGATGGGTTCCCGGTTATCAGAGTATTGCCGAATACGACGAAGATATTGATGCGGTAGTTATTCAGTTTACAAGCACAACTGATCCCAAGTTATACAACTGGAATTTAGCGGATATTGTATATGGTCGAATTATTAAAATTCTTAGCAAAGAGAAAAGATAAGAAAATAAAAAAGTTCTAATTATGCAGTTGTTAGTTACAAATATCAAATCCGCTTCTTTAATTACAGCATTTCTACTGCTAACTTTACCGGGTTTGGGTCAAGATAGAATGTATGTTACTGCGAAAAGCGGGTTAATCGTCCGAGAAAGTCCATCTCTGGAGTCTAAAAAGCTTTACACTCTTAAACATAATACAATGGTTTTGATTTCAGAGAAAACAGGTATCAAAATCACTATAACAGACGAAGACCAAGAAATTCATGGAGAGTGGTTAAAAGTATTAAGCTTAGATCACGACGATACTCAGGGGTATGTTTTTAGTGGGTTTTTAACAAGCGAAATTCCTGAAATATGGTATTCCCAAAAGAATGCCTACTACAAAAGCTATAGCTATGACAATTTACAAGAGGGTACTTTTGAACCAAAAAGCACCTCTGCAAAATATTTGAAGAAAGACTTACCAGTTATACCTGCTAATATGGAAACCTTAAACTCAAAAGAATATCCTGATTTCCTAAATCCTATGAATAGGAAAATTGTGCTTTTCGAAAACCATAACCTGAAGAACTTAAAACCTTCCGGAATACTCAATAGCCTAACACAAGTCAGGATTGATTCTACCTTTTATAAATTTAGATACAAAGATTTAACTAATAATGTTTGGAATAGGATCAACATTAACGGAAAATATTATTACACAGATGTAGACATCCATGATTTTTCTATATCTAAAGATTTAGTTAATCTAAATCAGAAAGTTACAATTATTGGCCAATATACCGGATACGATGGTGCCTATCATTTAGGATATCCCGAACATTTCTTTATGGTCTTTACAGATAAACACAATGATGTTATCTATAAAACAGAGATACTCGATTTCCATCTAAACAGTGAATTTGCAATGGAAGAAGATATCTTAACGGTAGAATGGAATGAAAGAAATAAGTCTTACAAAATTACCCTAACAGGTTACAAAGATGAAGTAAGAATTGATTGGAATGGTAAAGTATCTAGAACTATGCAAAAGTAGACATAAACCATTTCCCAAATTCGAACATTAAACTTCATCTTTTCAACATTTCTAAATACTCTATCCCAAGCAATAGCTTAGGATGCAGAAAGGAACCCGAAAACCACACTTTTGTAATTTGAAATTACGAGAACCAAAACAGAAGTTAATTCTCACTTAGAATCTGAATAATCTCTTTTCCTTCCATGAAAATTGTATATATCACAAACAGAATTATTAGAAAACCAAAGTACATCTGTATTTTATGAATAATACTCATCCCTTTTGATATGTTCGGATTAGTCTTTTCGAGATCACCGATGAAGCTTTTAAATCTTCTCGCCTTAATTACAAAAAACCAAGTAGCGATCCCAAAGCCTGTTAGAAAAAATATCTGGTAGATTTGATTTGAGATATCATATCCCAGAAGTTCGGAAATAACCTCTCCCAAGATTAAGGACAGAAAATACCATCCTATAAATGCCCCAAAAGCAATTATTCCATTTCGAAAAAATTTTTTCCCTTCAATTTTAGCCATTATTAAAAATCGAGACTAACCTACTCTAAATTTCAGCTCCTCGATCGTAGCTAATATCTCATTACGGTCCATTTCGCGGTAACGCTCAGGAAGTAATTCTTTAGATGTACATTCGATGACTGCATTCAGAGTCTGTAATTCCACTTCTTCCGGATAGGTTGGTGGAATGAAATCTGCTAATGCTGCATCCAGAATTTCCGGTGTGACTTTCTTTCTGCCTTCTGCCGCTGCACGGAATTTTGCACGGGTTAAAGCGGCTTCCATATCCGCACCGGAGAATGTCTTCAATCCTTGCTGAACAACTGCCGGAATATAATCTTCAGTAAGCTTTAAGCTGGTTTTCTTAGCCATTGCTTCATACAACTCAATTCGCTCTTCTTTGGTGTGAGGAGGAAATAACGCCAAATGCTCTTCCGCCCTACCCTGTCGCTTTAAATCGATTGGCATCAGATCAGGACGTGCCGTCATCAAAAACCAAACAATTTTACCACGATTGGTGGTATCACTCATAAAAGTAGCGATCTGCGAGAATACACGGCTGGAAACTCCGCTGTCTCCACCTGCATTTCGATCTCCGAGATAAGCATCCGCTTCATCGATCATCACTGCTACCGGCGACATCGCTTTTAGAAGAGACAAGATCTTTTCGAGATTTCCTTCCGTTACCCCCTGCCATTGACTTCTGAAATTCTTCAGTTTCACCATTGGTATTCCAACTTCACTCGCAAAACAAGTCACAAGGAATGTTTTTCCCGTTCCTACCGGACCACAAACCAGATAACCCATCGGCATTACATCCTGTCGGCCTGCTTTAAGCGCTTTAACTGCCTGACGAAGGTGTTGCTTCACATGAGTGTGTCCGGCAACGTTATCGAGCGAATACGGCGTTTCCACAAATTCTAACAATCCATAAGCTTCCGCTTCGATCAGATCTTTTTTGTTTTCCGATAATCCATCAAAAGTGATCTTCTCCTGATTTTCACGAGCATTCGAAAGCACACTTCGGATATTCACATAATTCAAACCGGCCGTTTGCTGAGCTATGATCGCGGGTGAAACCTCTGAAAGCTTTTTGAAATCATCATTTTTGGTTTCGAATTTCACAAACTCCAACCGATCTTCTTCTCCCGGAATATTGATCTTGATCTCTGTGGTATAAGGATTCTGAACAATGGTTTTATTCAGGTCAGCTAGGTTTTCGGTGATCATCACACAAGTAAAATCCGAAGCCAAAAACATCGGATCGTGTGCCCAACGTGATAGATAAACCTGAGAAGTTCTGTCTTCATTTCCGGTTGAACCGGCATCACTCATCGGTACGATGGTTTCTGCATAATCAATAATAAGCGCTATGCTTTTCTTTTGATCTAGACGAAGTCGGAAATACTGTTCCAGTAAAGACATCACACGAACAGGATCCTTAGGCATCTTTTTAGCGTATTCTGTTCCAACAATACTGTCACGTCCGGCTATAGCCTGATTAAAATCCTGTTGAGATTCTTTATCTCTGAAATAAATTCCGGAAGCTCTGTCGTAGAATACCACGAAATCACGTGCCCCGAAAAATTCGTCTGACAGAAACGACTTCAAACGATTGAATTCTGTGCCTTCATCGGTTTTGAGTGCAACCATATCATGCACGTTTCCGTGAATCAAAAAAGTATTTATGGTTCTGCTAAGGTATTTTCTCGCAAATTCCTGCGACCACTTCGGATAATGATCAAACATATGCCCTACTCAATAATAGTTAGTCTTATTGTCTCAATTCGGCTTTGAGTCGCCTTACTAATAATGAATTTATTGCCTTCAATCAGCACTTCTTCATTCACTTTTGGAATGCGCCCCAAATGATTGATAACATAACCCGCTACGGTATCATACTGAGAAGGTTCCAAAGGAATTTTAATTTCTTCGAATGCATTCATTAACTCATCAATTTCAACATTTCCGCTAATCACAAAGTTGTTTGGCGCGATTCGCTTCATTACCTCACTATCGGTATCATATTCATCCTGAATATCACCAACTACTTCTTCGAGGAGATCTTCGATGGTGATCATACCTGCCGTTCCACCGTATTCATCCAGCACAATTGCTACAGATAAATTAGACTGACGAAATTCCTGCATCAGGTCTTTCGACTTTTTACTGGAAGGAACCAGTTTTATAGGACGAATGATCTCATGCAACGACTTTGGGTTTTTGAAGAAATCGTGAGCAAATACAACACCAATCACATCGTCAATACTGTCGCGGTATACAGGAAGCTTCGAATGTCCTGATTCGATCATGGTATTCAGCACTTCTTCAATTGGCGTAGATTTATCCACAGCCTCAATTTCTATTCGGGGAATCATGGATTCCTTAACGCGCATATTTGAAAGTTCGAGAACGTTATGAAGAATCTCAGAGTCATCTTCATCAATATCTTCACTACCTCCGCTTTCGCGCAGTTCCTTTACGATCAGTTCCACATCCTGCCTTCGATAAAACTGTTCGGTTTTTTCTGCATCAGGCACCAACCATTTAATGAGCACATTGGAAGATCCGTTTGCCAGAGCAATCAAGGGTCTTAAGATCCAGTAAAATAATCTCAACGGAAGTGCTATCACATTTACCATGATATCTGCCTGTGCTCTGAAAACAGCTTTAGGAAGAATCTCCCCAAAAAGCATAATAATCAGTGAAGCTATAAACGTTTGTATTGCCAGTATCTGAAATGAAGATGGCTCAACACCAAACCACAGATCGGTGTAATGCATAATGGGTTCTACAAGAAACAGAGCCATTAAAGTAGCGTAAACCACATTAACGATATTGTTTCCAACCAGAGTAGTCGTGAGAAAAGTATCGGGATTTTTAGTAAAAAATCCGATAGAACTTGAGATGAGATTATTTTTTCTGGAAGCTACTTCAAGTTTGAGTTTATTTGCCGTAACAAAAGCAATTTCGGATCCCGAAAAAAATCCACTCAATAAAATAGTTCCGGTAATGAGAAGCCATTCCATAATTTATTTGGCTCCTTTTTCTACTTCTTTACAATATGTGAAACTCGATGGAGGTTCGTCTTTCATTAACGAAATGTTAGTTCTTATTTACCGGTAAAAGTTGGTTTCCTTTTTTCCAGAAACGCACTTGTACCTTCTTTAAAATCATCAGTGTTATACAATTCTCCAAATAAATTTGCTTCAGAATTATACCCTGACTCATTACCTGATTCTTTAATTGCCAAGATAGCATTTTTTAAAGCAAGTGGTCCTTGTTTAAGCATACTTTTAACCATTTCCTTGGCTGACTCTAAAGCTGACCCTTCTGCTATCTGATTAACCAATCCAATTTCTTTGGCTTCTTCTGCTTTTGCAAATCTGCCTGAAAGTGTTAATTCAAGAGCTTTAGCTTCTCCAACTAATTTAGGCAAACGCTGAGTTCCTCCATATCCCGGGATTAATCCCAAGCTGACTTCAGGTAAGCCCAACAGTGCATTTTCAGAAGCAATACGAATATGACAAGCCATCGCGAGTTCACACCCTCCTCCCAAAGCATAACCATTTACAGCTGCAACCACAGGAATAGTCAGGTCTTCCAGTTTCTGAAAAACTCTTTGCCCGCGAAGTGATTTCTTTTTTGCTTCAGAATCTCCCAGAGTGTTTAATTCTTTTATATCAGCTCCGGCTACAAAAGCTTTATCGCCTGCACCTGTTACTATAAGTGCCTTAATTTCTTTGCTTTCTCTGATATGATCTAACGCTTCGTCAAGTTCTTCAAAAACCTGATTATTTAACGCGTTCATTTTGTCGGGACGGTTTACTGTAAGTACACACACTCCAGATTCATCTACATCCAAAAGTAGTGTTTCAAATGATAAGCTCATGAATTATTCTTTAACTTGTTTCTTTGTACTTGACACGTTTGATACATCATCAGAAAGTTCATCTAAAATAGAATCAAAGTCCAGTTCAGTTTCCCATTCTGTGGTGTACTCAGGTAAGATATCCTGATCTAAGTCGTCAATCAATTGCGAAGTTTCGTCCACTTCGGTTAACAAGTTATCTAATTGGAAACCAATTTCTTCCGGATTACTCATAGTCATAGATTGCTCGTAGATATATCTGACTGCATCTTCTATGGTTTCCAAATGAGTTTCGCACACTAAATATTTCTCTTTTGCGATCTTAAATTTCTGAAGTCTTTTTTGCATAATCGCCACACGACGGGCTTTTGTACGCTTCAGCTTCTCAGATTCAATCGTCTTAATTTCTTCTATTTGTCGGATTACTTCTTCTTTAAGGTTTGTTTCCAGAGAAGTATTCAGATACACTTCATAGCGTTTTATCAGATCCAGAAGTGTGAGATAATTTCCCAGCAGTTCATCGATCTTCTTACCGATGTTGTCCAGCAATCCTTGGGAACTGTACGGAAGTTTTTCAAAATTTTCCTGCACCATTTTAGCAAGATGTTTAAGCACCAGAAAGCGTTTCTGGCTTGCCGAATCCAGCGATTGAAACAGATCTTTTTCATTACTGGAAGCGTGGCGCTCCTTGATCTTTTTCAGCTCTGTCTTTTTTCTGAATCGTGGTAATTTAGGAACGATACCTAAATACATCAGCTCCAAACCAAACACGGTTGTAAGCATAACGCTGGATGCATCCCCAAAATCGCTGATAAAAAAAGCGGTAAGTGTAGCGATCAATAATCCTCCCAGGTTAATGGGGTTCATAAATGCTTCGCGAGTATAATTGATGTTTAGTTCGTCTGCTGACATTACTCTTTTTCTGTATCGTTGCCTGGTGATGAATCGGTTTCTTTATTCTTTACCTGATCCTTTTTTGTCCCGATCGTTTTTTCCGTTTTTATTTCGTCTGCGGTTTTTTCGATCTCGGAATAAAGCATCCCCATTTCAGCCTTAACCTGTTGTAAGGTTTGTTTGGCCCTTTGCTTTTTTAACTCAGCTTCGTGCTGTTCATTCTTGATCTCAGTTTCAAGCTTAGAATCGTCATCCATGCTATCCATAGCAACGTCCAGCCTGGCTTCAACATGAGTAACTTTATCACGAACTTTTCCCAGAAACTCATCAACTGATTCCAGTAAATTATCCGGATTCATATTGTTGACAGCCTGAGCGATCTTACCTTTTTGTTCAGCCCTTTTACCGCGCTCTTTTAATTCTTTGATGCGACGGTAATGCTCCTTGTATTCTTGTTTCAGGCGTTCTCGTTCTTCTTCACTTTTGTTACTCATAAGAGTCTCCGTTAGTTTTTCTCTTTATTCCCAACAGATTTTTTTGGAGATTCTTCAGCAACAGGTTCTTCATCTATGTTGATTGAACCGGAAGATTCACCCATTTCAAGCTTGAATTGCTCTACCAATGATTGAGCACGGATCTTTTCAGCATTCGCTTCAATTTCCATAGTCTCAGTATCAATACCATCTAAAGCGATCTCCATTCGAGCTTCATTCTTAGCCGTTTTTTCGTTTAGTCGACTGATCATCTCATCATGAGTCTGATCCATGCCACCAACTTCAAACTGCTCTAATGTATCAGCAATTTTAGATTGCCATTCAGCTCTTTCGCTTGCGCGTAAAGCTTCTTTAGCTTCCTGAATTTTGCGATCTTTTTCACGCATGAAAACTTTCTTCACTTTCAGTGCTTTTTCATAAGCTTTTTCAGCAAAAACTAACTGATCTTTTGTGTGTGCAAAATTCTCTTTCGCCTTTTCGAGTTGAAGTGCATATCCCTCAGCAATGTCATCACGATTTGCCTGAATTGCAGATTTTATCTTAGAAGTAAGTTCACCGATCAACTTTTCGTTTCGATTTGACTCCTTCTGAAGCATGATCAAATTTGCTTTAACCGTCGCAATGTTTTCATTCATTTGCGGGATTTGATCGTTCAGATCTCGAATGTTTTGCTCTAAAATTAATTTTGGGTCTTCCATGGAGCTTATTACCCCACCAAACATTGATTTTAATGCACGTATGAATCTTTTAAACATGATTTTTTTCCTTTTTTTAATGCCCTATGTTCATTAGATACAAATTAACTGATTATTAGTGTAATTCAACATTTTAAAGCCGGAAATCCCGAACCCCGTTTTTGTCAACTACTTTTGTAACCAGAAACTCCTTTTCAGGTTTTGTATCTGAGATCGTTACTGCTCCATACAACTGAGCGGTCACAGGCTCGATCGTGGTTGGCTTGTTCGTATATGCCACTAAAATTGTTTCACCTTTTGTGATTTTATCTCCTACTTTCTTTTTTAGTACAATTCCTGCTTGCGGATCCACGTCATCTTCTTTGACTTTCCGCCCGGCTCCCAGCTCAACAGAAGCGGTTCCGATCTCGAAAGCATCCATCTCAGAGATATATCCATCTTCAGATGATTTCAATTCAAACTCATAATCAGCATTCGGGTATTTACCGGGATTGTTGATATATGAAATATCTCCACCCTGCTCTTCCACAATATCCAGCCACTTTTGAAAAGCTTCACCGTTTTCAACTTGCTGTTTACTGATTTCTATTCCTTTTTCAACTGAATCTGCTTTTCCACCTAAATAGATCATAGTTCCGGAGAGCAGATGTGAGATCTCCATAATATCTTCGGGGCCTTCACCTTTCAGAGCATCAATGGATTCTTCCACTTCAAACCAATTACCGATCTTGTAACCCAAAGGCTGCTTCATATTGGTAAGATACGCGATGGTTTCTTTTTCGAATTGCTCTCCAATACCAACCAAAGCCTGAGCGAGTTTTGTGGCATCTTCTTCTGTCTTCATAAAAGCCCCGGAACCGTATTTCACATCCAGTACCAAGGCATCAATTCCTTCGGCAAGTTTCTTACTCATAATACTGCCGGCAATTAACGGAATGGATTCTACAGTTGCTGTCACATCACGTAGTGCATAAAGTCTTTTATCTGCAGGAGCAATTTCCTCGGTTTGTCCAACAAGCACCAGATTCTGTTTTTCCAAAATCTCCTTATACCGTGCCAGATCCACATCCACATAAAAACCGGGAATAGATTCTAATTTATCCAAGGTCCCACCGGTATGTCCAAGTCCTCTGCCTGATATCATAGGAACCGGCACTCCGGCACTTGCTACAATGGGCGCAAGTATAAGAGATAGTTTATCACCCACACCACCGGTAGAATGTTTGTCTACTTTCTTTCCGGATACATGCGAAAGATCCACAACTATACCTGAATGAAGCATAGATTCTGTTAATGCAGCAGATTCTTCGTCATTCAATCCGTTGAGGAAAGCCGCCATCAAAAAAGAACTGATCTGATAATCAGGAATTTCATCAGCAGTGTAAGAGTCAATTAAAAAACGGATCTCATCCTTAGAAAGAACTTTTCCATCTCGTTTTTTGCGAATTAGGGAAACAATATTGTACTTTGAATTCATAGCCCAAGTATAGCCAAAAAACTAATATTTCTTCTATATGAAGAGAGATTTTTCATACTTCAATTCCGGAAAAGCTTATCTGCTCTTGTTTTTTGGAATCTTATTTTCAACAGGATGCAGCTTTAAAACAATAGTTCATCCCTATCCCCAGAAATTAGAAGAAAACATAAACAGCTATAAAGACGATATAACACTTCATAAAGATGGTAAACTTAAATATTTACCGGACAGAAATGATGCTGATACTTTTAAAGATCTGAATTATAAAGAAGGAACTTTATATGTTGATGCAGGACGCTTTTACCATTTAAAAAAAGAAGATCAATTTTCAGATCCGTTTACGAATTCCGGTTATATTGTGGCTTCAGAAGCATATTATGATGATCAATTGAGAGAAGATGTCTTCAAGGTGATTCTTCGCAATAAAGAAAGTTCAGAGTACAAATATATAGTTACAGGCACTTCTCAAAACGTAACTATAGCAAGATCGGATTCTGCTGTTTTTCAAATTTTTGCTAAGGACATTTGGCCTCCTTCTGTGAAGAAAGTAAAAGCTGAGGATGGAAATGAATGGCATCACTATCCTTTGGGGGGAAGCTGGGATTATATTGATCATACAAGTGAAAGATTTTTGGTAGTTCAGGGGAGTCCTGTTAAAAAAAGATTGGGAGCGGAAGCTAATTATGGACAGTCTTTTACATTATTTTCTAATACTGAACTTCCCGATGAATATAAATCTGAATTTATAATTGTATTTTTAGGCTATTGGCATCTTACCAACATTCAGTATTATTATGAAGAATGTGATTTTTTAGATTCTTCATCCGGCGGATGCCCCGGATCGGTAATTATAAAATAAGAATTCAGGTTAAATAGTTATAACATTGCTAAAAATTCTCGCAGACCAAAACATCTACAAATTATCACAATTTCTTCCCGATGAAATTGAATTAACTACCTACAACAACTCGGATCCTATTCCATCATTAAATGGCTATGATGCTTTAATTGCGAGTACGGTAACAAAGCTAAACGAATTTACTATTCCTTCTATTCCTCAGTCTTTGAAAGCAATTGGTACAGCTTCTTCAGGCTCTGATCATATCGATGCTCAATATTTTCAAAATAATGGAGTCAAAGTTTTTGATGCAAAAGGCTGTAATGCAAAAACTGTTGGTGAATATATAATAACTGTACTGATTCTGTGGAGTATTAAAAAGAACAAGAATCCTGAAGATTATACCGTCGGAGTTATTGGTGCCGGAGCGACAGGATCAGAAGTTAAAAAACAACTTCAGGAATTTAATATTCCATTCAAAATGTATGATCCACCAAAAGAATTGACACACGAGGAATTTAATTCGGCTAGTTTGCAAGAGATTTTGGATTGTGACATACTAACATTTCATGTGCCTCTTACTGAAGGCAAGCCCAATTCAACATTTCACTGGCTTGATAAGGATAAACTAAACTCAAGTTCTTTCGAGTTGATTATAAATGCAGCCCGGGGTGGTGTAATAGATGAATCAGCTCTGCTTGATGCATTAGCAACAGGATCGGTTAAAGATGTTGTTATAGATGTTTGGGAAAATGAACCTGATTTTAATACTGAGTTAGCTAAAAAAGCCTTTATCTCCACACCTCATATGGCTGGACACTCTGAACAGGGAAAACTTATTGCTTCCGGAATAATTTGTGATAAAATTGGGTCTGTTTTGGGATTTAAAAGCAATCCGGCTGATTCAATGCTCATTAAAAAAGAACAAGCTATTTCCGACTTAAATTACACACTGTTAAATCTGATTCTAAGGCTGCATCCTATCAGGGAATATGATGCTGATATCAGAAATATTTGTTCTAGACCGGATAAAGCAATTTTATTCCAGAAGCTCAGAACAGATCGCCCTTACAGATATGAATATCCCTACATTAGTCTGGATAAAACTTTGCTGGATGAATTTAAGGTGCTTAAAAAGTTGGGTGTTAAACCTCTGGCTAATACTTAAGTTCTTTCAACGATTTGTTCTTGTGATCCGGCTCAGGATCTTCCAGAAATTGAACTACTTTGATAGTTTCTTTCCCTTTCATTATAGCCTTCAGAATACGATGCATTCCATCCATTACCCTCCCATCTGATGAAAGAATAACAGGATATTTAAAACTTGTTTTTTCTGCATATTCAATGTGTTTTGCTATTTCACGAACTGAAGGCACATCATCTTTACCCTGAAACCAAAAATTTTTATCGATATCGTCAATCGACTCGATCATCACTTCTTTCGGCAAATAGTGTTCTGAAATTTTTACGAGTTTATCCACGTCCCATGCCAGAGTATCGCCATTAACTTCTCGAATATGATATTGTTTTCTCATTTATTGCTTAGGTATTTTTATCCAACTGCCAGCAGAGATATTCTGGTCCAATTGAACTTGATTAATAATTGCTATGTCTAACGGTTCAATATTCATCGGCAGGTTTGAAGGCAGAAAACTGGAAAAGGAACCTGATCTAGTGGTTTTTACCAGTTCCAGTCTTACAGGTTTTATATTCAGAATTGACGAGTCAGTAAGTCGGTCAAAACCATCAGGAACTGCAGCAAATTGTTGTTCATATTCTCCGAACTGCTGAGATGTAGTATAACTCAGAAACCTGTAAATATTTCCATTATAACTCAGAGCGGTAATATCTATGGTCAATGAAGTTCCGTCTTCCTGTTGGAGGTTAGCTTCGGCTTCATAACCATTCAAACCGTTCGGGTTGGTTGAGCTTTGCTCAGTAGTGTTTACTCCTTCCTGATTCAAAAACGCCTTAACAGAAGCTTCCGGAGTTGAATTCTCATTGTCAATGGAAAATTGCACAATAGCATCCTGATTTTCATTTACCAATATAACCGCTGAAGCCTGATTAATGACACTGAAACCTGCAGGTACCGGGAATTGAAATTTTAGATCCGGATGATAAAATATTCCATTCCGTTCAAACCCTTCTCTTGGGTTGGGGCCATACATGATGTTGTCAATCATGTTTAAATATTCTTCATTATCAACAATAGTTTGTTCGTATCCTTTTTGAGCCCATTCAGCAGCTAATTCAGGAATATTTTTTTCTCTTTCACCGGGATCAGGATGTGAAGATAAATGCGAAGGGATGCTCTGTCCTGATTTCTCGGAAATTCTTTTCAAGGAAGTAAAAAACTCTCCTCCTTCTGCTGCTTTGTATCCTTTCATTGCAGAATACTCAACCCCTAGCTGATCAGATTCTCTTTCGTCATCTCTGCTATAGCTTAGAAATAATAATTGTGCAGTCTGACTACTTAACTGAAGAATATTCCCTCCATCTAATCCAATTGACTCTCCCAATACTGCGCCACCAATTATAGCTAATTGCCCAAATTGCTGTTCTGCAGCGCGTTGAGAAGCATGTCTTGCAGCTACATGACCGATCTCATGCCCCAATACAACCATTAACTGAGCTTCATTTTCTAAATGAGCCATTAAGCCTCTTGTCACATAAACGTATCCTCCGGGTAGTGCAAAAGCATTTACTACCGGGCTTGCAAGCACTCTGAATGTAAAATCCGTGTTTTTATATTCTTCCGGGGTGTCTTCTCTGTTAAAATGGCTGATCTCAAGCAATTCATTTCCAAGTTTGCTCACATAATTTGAAAGTTCTTCATCATCGTACAAACCATATTGTGCTGTTATTTCCGAATCAGCTTCTTTTCCTAATTGCAGCTCCTGTTCCCAGGAATAACCATAAGCTCTTTTATTACCGGATACAGGGCTCGTTTGTATAGAAACACAACTTGGTAAAACAAGTGCTGTAACTACTATTAATATTGTTGTTTTAATAAATGAGTCCATGAGTCTTTTATTAATTTTAGCCTATAATATTTACTTCCGGTACGAGCGAGATATTAAATTTCTCTTTTATTGAAAGGCAAATTTCTGTTGCTAAGTTCCATATTTCTTCTCCGGAGGCATTCCCATGGTTCACAAGCACTAACGCTTGTTTAGTATGTACCCCTGCATCTCCCCTTTTTCTGCCTTTCCATCCAGCTTTATCGATTAACCAGCCGGCAGGAACTTTTACCTGTCTTTCAGTAACAGGATAGCTTGGGAGATCCGGATATTCTGACTTTAACTGATTGAAGTGCTGAACAGAGATCACCGGATTCTTGAAGAAACTGCCTGTATTGCCTATTTGCTTAGGGTCAGGAAGTTTACTCTGACGAATTTCTATCACACAATCACTTATATCTTTGATATCAGGTTCAGATATCCCTTTTTCCGCTAACTTCTCCGATAAAGCTTTGTATGAAGTATTCACATTGTGATCTTTAGATAAGCGTAAGGTCACCGACGTAATAACGGCTTTTCCTTTAAGTTCTTTTTTAAAAATGCTTTCTCTATAGCCAAATTTACACTCATCCTTGGTGAAAGTTTTTAATTCGCCTGAGTCGATTATAAATGCTTCAAGGCTTAAAAAAACATTTTCAAGTTCTACTCCGTACGCCCCGATGTTTTGAATAGGTGCTGCACCAACTGATCCCGGAATCAGTGATAAATTTTCGATCCCTCCCAGGCCATGTTCCACACAAAATAAAACCAGCTCGTGCCAATTCTCCCCGGCAGCTATTTTCAACTCAGTATCGGATAAAAAATCTCTTCCTTTAAGTGCATTATAGATTACCAGGCCGTCAAAATCATTTTTAAAGAGTATATTACTCCCTCCTCCCAATATTAGGATATCGAGTTTTTTCCCCTGAGCAAATCGAACTGCTTTTTGTAATTCACTAACTGAAGAGATTTCTATAAAATGAGAAGCTTTCGAAGAAACCCCCATTGTATTGAATGTACTCAGATCAAAATCGTTGTGAATACTTAGCTCGGTGGACATCAGAATTAATCTTTTATATCAGAGATTTCTTTTTGATCCTCTGTTAACTTCACCCGGACTTTTTTGATCCTGTTATTTTGAACGGAATGTACAGTACACTCCAATCCTTTATAAGTAACTCTTTCTCCAACTGTTGGCAGGCTCTCCGTGAGATGATAGATCAAACCACCCAACGTTTCAAAATCATCATCTTCTGTACTTAATTCCAGATTTACAACATCTTCCATATCATCAAGATCGATCTGGGCATCAAATATATAGATTCCGTTCTTGAATTGAGTATATAGCTGTTGATCATCAGAAGATTCGTCGGTGATATCCCCAACCAACTCTTCAAGGATATCATCCATGGTAACTATTCCTTCTGTTCCGCCATATTCATCTACCACAACGGCAATATGAGTTTTCTCCTGCTGAAAGTCCCTCAAAAGATCATCCAGCTTTTTTGTTGCAGGAATAAACAGTGCATTTCTGGAAATAGTCTTCCAGTTAAATGAGGGTTCCTCTCTCTGATCATTCAAATACGGCAAAATGTCTTTGGCATAAATTACTCCAAGAATATTATCAAGATCATTTTCATACAGTGGCATCCTGGATAACGCTTTATCCTGAATAATGCCCAATATATCTGAAAGCGAATCCTCGGTTGAAACAGCAATGATATTAACCCGGGAGGTCATGATTTCACGTACTGTTATATTCCCGAATTCAATCACATTTTCAATGATTTCCCTTTCATCTTCTTTTATCGACCCATCTTGTTCACTCACTTCTGCCATCGTTCTTATATCGTCTGTAGTCATTTTATTCGAAGGCTTTGGCAAATACTTTTCCATAAAAATAGTGCTGTCAGCTATTAATTTTGAGAATGGTTTTAGTGCCAAAAACAAAATATAGATAAATGTACTCCATCTTCTGGATACCGTTAAAGGGTCATTAATAGCAATAATTTTTGGAGTGATCTCACTTATGATCAAGATCATAAATGTTAATACAACAACTTCAGCAGTAAATACCACTACTTCTGACAATCCAAAATGAGCAACAAAAGAGCCTGTTATTACGGCCGCCATTACTGATGCAATAATGTTTGCAAATGTATTTCCGATCAGAATTGTAGCCAGTAAACGTCGAGGTTTATCCAGCATTGTTAAAATACGGGAATCGGCCGCATGTGGAAATTCTGCATGTGTAAGACTTTCAAGCCTTGAAGAAAGAGAAAAGAATGCCACTTCAGATCCTGAGAAAATAGCAGAAACCGCTAACCCGATAATCATTACAACAAACTGAATCGAGATCACAACATAATCTATCTCTGAAGAAATAGTAGGAACTGTTAAGTCTGTAAAAAATGCCAGAATAAAATTATGTAACTCGATGAGTATGCTCAATTATGTAATATTTTAATTGACGGGAATTTAACGAGGTGAACACTTCCTAACAAAATAAAAAAAGCGGTGAAAGTTTGACCTTACACCGCTCAATATATTTCAAAAGATTTCAGAATGGAAGATCATCATCCATATTATCAAAATCTTTGCCAAGTTCAACATTACTGGACATTGTCTGATTCTGATTTCCGGCATTTTGATTGCCACCTTGATTACCACCACCACCACTTCCGCTGCCTTTGCTATCCAGCATAGTCATTTGAAGTGCTTTGATCTCAGTAGTATATTTCTTCTGACCCTGGTTATCTTCCCATGATCTGGTTTGAATTGGTCCTTCAATGTAAACCAATGATCCTTTTGAGAGGTACTGCTGACAGATTTCAGCTAATCTTCCCCACGCAACCACACGATGCCATTCAGTTTTTTCCTGTTGCTCGCCATTGCTGTCTTTATAACGTTCGCTTGTTGCGATGCTTAATGTTGCTACAGCCGTATTAGCCTGCGTGTATCTTACTTCGGGATCTTGTCCCAGTCGTCCTATTAGTTGTGCTTTATTTAGTGAACTCATTACGTATTGGATTAAGTTAATTTGTTTGTAAAGTAAGACAAGCTCAGAAGAATTCCTTACAAAAAAACTTTAAAAAAATTTCCATCATTTATAAAATAAATGATAAAAATTCCTCTCTAACTCTTTTTAACCAATACTAATTGTGCATTATCTGCTTTTGAGACTTCGCTAAAAAATTCTCTGAAACTCCCATAATATTCAGCAGGTAATCTGTCTTTATTTATGACCAGTTCTCGTTTTAATATCAGGTTTCCTTCTTTGTTCATTCTGTAATCTATTCGATAATGTGCAAATTCATTATCAATCGTTAGTTCTTCAGGTACTGCCTCAATTTCGTATCCATCGGGCAGAATGTATACGGATGAATCTTTTTCAGTAAAGACATAGGGAAGTCTGATCTCCTGCTTTCTGTCTTTGTCCTCATCCGGATTAAAAGACCAGGAATTAATAGTCTCCAGAGGAACAAAAATTCTTGTGGCAGAAGTACTTGTGTAGTTTTTAAAATCCAAAACATAGGAATAGCTCGCAGATGAATTACTGCTTTCAATTCCATCAAAATTTGCTTTAATAATTTTAAAATTACCTGATGTTATTCTTTTTTCAAGCCATTCCACCCTTGCAGCTTCTGAAATTGGTAGCAAACTATACTGTAAATTTTCCTGAAGCACCCCTCTGTTTTCTCTTTTGGTATTTATTATAACCTCTCCTGTAGATGAAACTTCTATCAAAGAGGTAGAAATGGAAACATTTTCTGAAGCAAGGCTTTTGGGAGTTCTGATCAATTTCCCGCCTTCTTCACTTACAAGTAATGCATCTTTATTTTCATTACCGCTGCCAATATGCCCCGGTGCAAAGTATTTGCTTGTACATTCCAGCCACATTATGTCTCCGTTTTCAAGTTCAACTCTAAGTAACACGTGATTAAATTGATTACTTGAAAACTCTGCGATCATTGAGGGTTCAGAAATCCCTCTTCTGATCAAAACCGGGTTTGCTTTAATACCCAAATGTTCCAGTATTGCCTGCATATAATTTGTAAGAGCTTTACAATCGCCATATTCATTCCTGAATACATACTCAGCTGAAAATGGCTTCCACCCTCCAATCCCGAGCTGTATGCTAACATATCGAGTTTTATCCTGCATATATTTATACAGCGCTTCTATTATCTCTTTTTCACTGCTCAAACCTCTAACTACATTTTCAACTTCAAGAATTGCTTCGTCATTCAGCTCTCTCGTTCCTTCTCCCAGTGAGTAATACCATTTTCCGAAGTCCTGCCAGTTGGATGCATCACCTTGGGTATTTTCAATTTCAAATTTAGATGGTGCTAATGCAATACTTGGTAATAATTCCTGAACCGGAGGACCAAAATCTTCCCGCTCCTTAGCAGTAAGGAATCCAACTTCCCATGTCATATGTTTTGCCCCAAGAGTATCTGCAATAACGGGCTCACTTTTAATATTTTTAGAGTAAAACCGAACCCCTTTTGTATGATCTATTACTTTCAGTGAAGCTTTTTGAACAGACTGACCGGGAGATTGAGGATACCAGGTTGGTAAAAAAAGAGTCGCATTAAACTTCATTTTGTATTCCACTTCTACCGTATATGGAAACGAACTGTAATTCAGATCTAAAACTTTAACTCTGTTGTCCGAGAAAAAACTAAATCCATCATAGGCGCTAAAATCTTCAGCATCAGACTCACTAAATGAATTAACAATCTCTCCGTATTTATTCACAATATTAGCTTTGATATAATCAACTTGCTGAAGCGGGCTGTAAAAAATGACCAGTCTTCCGGCGTCTTTATTGTCTTTTTCAAATATGGTAGTGGCTTTCTTTATTGTTAAATAAGCTTCAGAAGGATTTATAACCTCCACTAACATCTCACTATCACGTATTACAGAATGAGCATTTAAACTCAGAATATTAGATAAAGGGTCCTGATCAATACTTTTTAAATCAAATATTTTTTTTTCTGCAGAACAAGACAGAAAAATAAACAAGGCTAAAATCAATGATTTATTCATTCCACATCCTTTTTTAATACTATTAATTCAGCATTGTCTTGTGCTATATTTTCGTACATGAACTTAATTTCGTCGTAGATTGCGGGCTGAAATCTATTCGCTCCAATATTGAAATCATATCTTATCGTTATAAAACCTTCTGAGGCCTGCAGTAATCGCCTGTAAAATCCTTTCCCATTGCTGAGTTTATATGCTTTAGATTGTGGTATCTCATCAACAGACCATCCTTGTGGTAAAAAGTATGTCATGATCACTGTTTTTTCGAAGTCATATTCATAATCAATAGGATAAGTTCTTTGCTTTCTGATAAAGGGATTTTCATCTATTGATTCAATTAACATTGGATTCAGATACATGATCTCATCAGTAGACTCTAACTCAGAACTAAAGTGGATTTGGTATTGAAATAAACCCGGATCATCCTGATTTATGATTGTGGTTGAATCTACTGTAATATCATTTACACCAGTGAAAACAAATTCTTCCACATCTTTATTTACTTCATCACCGGTAAGTACCTGAGTGTATTCATAAGCCGGAAACCCTGTATTTGTTGATTCAACAGATCCGGACATCTTCCCATCTTCAGCAATTCTGATATTGATAAGACTGGACAATTTATTTTTCAGATCATTTTTCAGCTCTACCCATGTTACCGAATTATCCTCTGTAATCACTAAACCTCTTCCATTCAGCACCGAAGCCGGTAATAAATTATAAGGTCTGAGTTCATTTTTAGCATCCAGCAAATAATCTTTTTCGTCAATTTTTACAAGAACGATAGTATGGTTGAATTGATCAGAAATAGGATAAATATCAATAATTTCTCCATTTCCTCTTGTACTTAAGATAACAGGATTTGCTTCAAGCCCCGCTTCTTTAAGCATTTGAGTAAGTATTAAATTAATTTCTGAACCGCTTCCGGATCCTGTTTTATAAATATCATCCAAATCATCACTTACAAAAAGACCGTAAGTTTCATCCCATTCCATTGCCTCCCCTACATGTTTGTATAATGAGATCATTTTTTCAGCTTGATCCTCTATCCCATCTGTAACTTCAAGGGCTTTAGACTTAAGTAGAGAGCTTGATTTCATTCGTTTACCGTAATTATCGGAATCATTGACAGCTTCTACCAATAAAGGCCATGTGTTTAAGACATTTTTCCTGAAATCGTTTGGAAATTGATATGACTGAAGTTGAAAACGAACTTGAGCCAGAAAATTTACTCTGGCATTCATGTAAGGTTCTTCACTCAAAGCGGGAACGTCTTTCATTACGTAGTGATATTTAGTTCCTTCATAATCCAGCCTTCCACCTCCTCTGAAAATTGCTGCATCATTATATCTTTCCCTGTCGTTGATTGTGAAATTGTGGTAACCTCTGAAGTAATTCAGGTAGTTAAACCATTCAGGAATTGATAAGCTGAACTCACTCCATACTGTGGGATATTTGTTTTGAAAAAACCAATCCGGTATATCAACGGGAGACTCGGAAACCATTTCATAGCTGTAATCAAAAACAGATCCTTTTTTTAAGGCGGGAATAGTAAATTTAATTTCTTTCCAGTTCTCGGATACTTCATTTTCAAATTTATCTCTTCTTCCGAGCTTCTCTTTTTCCATTTTTCCGTTTTCAGCCAGGAAATAAGATTCCGCCTTAATTCTTTTGATTTCCTGCTCCGGATCGTCATCTCTAAAGCTAATTGCAATATCCCCTGCCTCTAACCCTTTATCTGTCAAAACTTTAATTCTGACATGTCTTTTGAAACGAACTTCAAGCTGTTCATTTACATACACTTCACCTACATCAAATAATACCACAGCATCGGCAGTGGAATCTTTTTCATACACTTCCATTTCAAGAATGGATTTTGATACATCCCCAAAATCCTGTTGCTGCCCTGCAACAAAGTTTTGAGAGAATAAAATAGTCAGCAGTGCCAGTGGGATAACTCGTTTAGTCATTGAAATGAAATTGAATTGTGTGTTTGTTCGAATGTAAATAATAATTTATAAATCTTTTTATCTGATCTCAGGTCGCTGTTTAAAACATCAACTGTGATTATTTTTATACCACAATAAAAGCTTTATTTAATTTTTTTTAAGGACAAATACTTCATCCTTACTTTTTTCCATCAAGTCATACATACTTTTTAAATCAGAATAATTTTCAGGCATAAATCTATTCTCCAAAATGGTTAGTGAGTTTACAATTGTAATGATTCTACCGTTTAACTGAACCAATCTCCTAAACTCTGCTTTTCTGTTTTCCGTTACATGTATAACTGATTGAGGAACTTCTATTACTTCCCAATTTTCAGGTATTGTAATTGTAGATATATAACTTTTGGAGAAAGTGTAAGAATAATCGACCGGATACTTTCTTTCCTTTAATGAAAAGGAGCTTTCAAATCCATTATCGAAAAGCGGTGGACGAAAATAAGCTATCTCTTTCGACATATCTGTATGAGAAGGAATTGAGAAATAAGTTTTAAAAGAGATATCCTCTTTAATGTTAGTTAACGGCTCGCTGACATCAATGGAGTCAACTTTAGCATTATATTTGTTGCTGAGTATTGATTGCTCGTCCTCATCCTTAATTATTTTTCTTGAACTGATGGATAGCTGACCTGACAAATCGGAACTAACAGAACCTTTAAGGTCTCCATTTTCTGACAGCGATACACTCATAAACTTTTTTGATTTGTTTACTGAAGCACTACCAATAGGAATCCACCTGGACTTCTCTCCATCCATTTGTAGTCCTGTGCCGTTAAGTACTTCAATCGGTAAAACTGTATGTGGACGAGAAGGATCTGTAGCGTCCAGAACCATCACTTTATTGTCTATCTCAGCATATACCAAAGTATGGTTAAACTGACTTGTAAGAGGATATACATCTATTATTTCACCATTATTTCTGGTACTTATTATTACAGGAGAAGAATAAATTCCGGCTTCTTTCAACATTTTAATCAGAATCATATTTATTTCTGAACTGGAACCTTTGCCCTCTTTATATATATCCTCGAACGTATTATCTGCAAAAAGTCTGTATCTCCCATCCCAACTAATCTTCTCTTTTATATGATTGTAAATGGCTATCATTTTTTCTTCTTTACCTGATAGTTCTTTTGTCAACTCATCAGCCAGATTTTCCAGAAACTCATTTTCTTCCAGTCTTTTACCATAGTCATCATGTTCTTCCAGTGCAGAAATGAGCCTAGGCCATGTATTTAATATATTTTCAGGTTGCTCCTCAGGAAATTCAACTCTGGCAAGCTGAAACCTGACTTGTGCATAATAATCTTCATGCGACTTCATATATGGCTCGGGGCTAACTGCCGGCAAGTCTTTCATTGCCCAATAATGCTCTGCTCCATTGTAAGCAAATCTTTGAGTTCTGTTATCATCTAGTCTCTGGTAGCCGTTGATTACTTTATACCTGACTACCGCCATATCATTATAGGAATTTTTTTCTTCGGCATAAAAATCATGGAAACTTCTTTTAAAAATTACATAAGTAAACCATTCCGGAATCTTAACACGGTAATCCACCCACATAACAGGAATTGATCTCTGGAAATATTTGTCAGGTAAGTCATGAACTGACTCCGACTTCCATGTATATTCGTATTCCATAATTGATCCTTTTCTCAATTGAGGAGCTACAAATTTAACTTCAGAAATGGATTCAGATATCTTTTCCGTAAATTTATCCCTTCTCCCTAGTTTCTGTTTTTCTATCTTTCCTTTGGCGTTCAGATTATACGTTTGTGCTTTAAGATCATCAATTTCCTGTCTGTCTTCGTCGTGCACAAACCGCAAAGATATGTCGCCATAATCCATGCCTTTATCTGTTAAAATCTTAATTCTTACGTGCCTCTTTAATAGAACCTCGAGATTTTCATCGATAAGTGCTTCGCTAACATCGAACAAAACTACTGCATCAGCTGTAGAATCTTTTTCATAAACCTCCATTTCCAGCATTGTTTTTGAAACATCACCGAAATCTTTTTTTTGTGCTTCAGAGCATATCGGAATTAAACCAATTATCAGAAACAGAAGCAGTGCATATCTTATGGGCATAAATAAATAGGTAGCTGTAAGTAGTAGTTAGAAATTGAACATAGTTAATAATTTTAATTTTTTCCTGTCAGATTTTAGACCGGAAGAATTTAATATCTACAAACCTTTGAGTACCAATAAAAAGGAATACATTTTTTTATTTCCTCTTGTATTCTGAATTATTAATTGATTAGCGGTATATAAATATCCAGTCTCAGTTTCCTGACTTTCTTGTTTTAGTTATTGATTTCCGATCGAACCAAATTTTTTAAAAAAAAAGGGAACATCTTCTCCAATACTCTGTGTAAGCAAATAAATAAGTTATTCTGTGACGCTTATTTACAGAGAATTTCTCTTGAGTGTACAGTAAATAAAAACTGAATAAGTTATTATATGCTTGAAGAATTAATTTCTGAATCAACATCTGCTCATCCTGACAGTTCCTCCATTCACTCAGCAAATAATTTGGACACCTTTACAGGAAATTGGGATAAAACCAATGCCGCACATCTTCTTCGAAGAACTCACTTTGGTAATCGAATTAAAGATCTGAATCGGTTAAGAAGTGCCGGAAATGCAAGCAATGCTATCAATGCGCTGGTAGATGAAGCTTTACAGACTCCTCTTCCTGATGATCCGGGCTGGTATAAAAATGGTACTTCCGGTGATATCTCAGATGTCTATGATATTCAGTTCAAATGGATGGAAAGCATGTATGAGGGAGGGCTACTTGATCGAATGATCTTATTTTGGAGTAACCATTTTGCTGTTTCATATAATAATATGAATGCACTCCCCGATAAAGCTCCTGAAAGTTAT
Source organism: Balneola sp. (assembly GCA_017643645.1). Classification (GTDB taxonomy): domain Bacteria; phylum Bacteroidota; class Rhodothermia; order Balneolales; family Balneolaceae; genus Balneola. The sequence goes on along the minus strand of JAEPNB010000003.1, from coordinate 345,085 downwards.
GCCAGCCATATGTATAAGTATTTCAAACTTTTGTATCAAAAAGGTCTTGGAAGCTTCAAACAATTAGTTACTGATATTAGTAAAAACTCTGCAATGGTTTATTACCTGAACAACTATAATAATGTGAAAGGTAATGCAAACGAAGATTTCGCAAGGGAATTAATGGAGCTATTCACCCTTGGAAGTAACGATAAAAATGGTAACCCTAATTACTCTGAAGAGGATGTAGCCGAAGTTGCACGGGCAGTTACCGGATGGAAGGTTAATGACTCCGGTCTTACTTCCTATTTTGTGGAAAGTGATCACGATGCCGGTACAAAAACTATTTTTGGAAAAACCGGTAACTTCGATCTTGATGGAGTAATTGAACTCATTTTTCAGGAAAAAGAATATGAAGTTGCCTGGTTCATTTCTAAGAAATTGTACACTTTTTTTGTCAGCGCAGAGCCGGATGCAACGATTATTGATCAGCTAGCCAACTATTGCATTCAGGTAGAATTTAATATAGCAGAAGTGTTGAAGAAGCTGCTTTCAAGCACACACTTTTATCAGGAACATTTTTTGGGTTGCAGAATCAAAAGTCCGATTGAAATATTCATGGGTTTTCTTCGCCAGCTTGAAATCACCCCGAACAATGAAGTCAAAGAATTTATCCGACAACGAATGCAGGAACTGAATGAAGAATTACTCCGTCCTGATACAGTGTTTGGCTGGGCCGGCTATAATCCTCCTGATTCTGATGGTATTCCGGGTCACTACAATTGGTTAAACACGAATCTTATGCCTTCACGTTGGGATAGCCTTTCTGATCTGTTATATGCCACGGCTATTTCCGGTACAGTGTATCAACCGATCAATTTGACAGAAAAAATTTCCGATCCATCTAATCCATTCTCAGTTGCAGAAGATATCGCAGAGCATCTTATTTCAGTTCCTCTGGATAGAGTTGGCATACGAATTGTCGAAGAAGATTTTGCCGGAAACCCATCATTGGCTCCGGATACATCAGGCATGCCTCAGTACAAAATTAATCTTACAAAAATTCTTCTTGGAGCTATACCCTGGTACGAATTCACCTCGAACTCTGATGATGAAGGCAACCTATTTTATGAAGAAACCTTTGCTGATAATTTACGCCAATATATAACCTACTTACAACAACTACCTGCTTATCAGCTTATTTAAAAATACGATCAAGAGATAATATTATGTGTGATAATCATTCTTCAACCAAGAGACACGGAAGCAAATTAGAACATGGCAAAGCTCATAAAAAAGATCACCAAAAATGGACCCGTAGAAGCTTTTTGGCGAGCTTAGGAATTGGAGTGTTGGGATCAGGAATGAATCTTGGTGGGTTATCAATAAATGCGATGGCTCGTTCTAAATTTCTTAACAGACTTGTTGAAGCTGATAATGATCGTGTTTTGATACTCATTCAGTTAAGTGGCGGTAATGACGGACTAAACACAGTGATTCCTTTTACTAATGACATTTATTATCAAAAACGGCCAACGATAGCAATTTCAAAACAACAATCTATTCAACTAAATGACAATCTGGGAATTCATCCTTCAATGAGCTCAATAGAACCATTTTGGGGTGAAGGAGAACTAGCCATCATCAATAATGTAGGCTATGAAAATACGAATAGGTCTCATGCACGTGCTACTGATATCTGGACCACAGCCAGTGGGGCTGATCAGAATAGTACTTCAGGCTGGGCAGGAAGATATTTGATTGAAGACAACCCTGATTTTATTATAAATCCACCCGAGTTTCCTCTTGGTGTCCGTATCGGTGGTTCTGCAACCCTTTTTCAGAGTGAATTCGGAAATCTTGGAGTTACCTTTGGCGGAGCAAGTCAATTTGGTCAATTTTTAGAACAAGGGGGATTCTACGATCAAGATAATGTTCCTGCAAATGAGTTTGGTCGTTCCCTTTCCTTCGCCCGTAAAATTGCAAATTCTTCTTTTCGGTATCTTGAATCCATTCAAAACGCAGCCGACCAGTCAGGAAATTTTGGAGAATATCCTAACTCAGGATTGTCAAGAAGTCTGTCTGTAATCGCAAGATTGATTAGAGGCGGACTTAAAACAAAAGTATTTCTGGTCTCAAAAGGTGGATTTGATACTCATAATAATCAAGGAGGAACAGATGGCGGACATGCTAACTTATTATCTGATATTGCAGATTCTGTAAATGCTTTTTATAACGATCTGAAATCTGATAACCTTCAGGATCGAGCTCTGACAATGACTTTTTCTGAGTTCGGCAGAACACTGGATGAAAACAGTTCTAACGGTACTGATCATGGATCTTCCGCTCCTGTTATGGCTTTTGGTCCTGTTAATGGAGGCATTTTCGGTGAACACGCCAATCTAACCGATCTTGATAATCAGGGAGATCCTATCTACAAGCAAGACTATCGATCCATCTACAGATCTATTTTGGAAGATTGGTTCGAACTTGAGACTCAGGAATCAACAACGGTATTGAGCGGTGATTTTGAGAAAATTGATTTTGTGGATTCTCTTGCTGTTTCGAATGAAGATATTAACAATTCCACACCTCGTTCCTTCAGGTTAGAGCAAAACTACCCAAATCCATTCAACCCTGTTACCACTATAGGTTTTAAAATTGCTAAAGCTGGTGATGTAAGGCTTCAGGTTTTTGATATCAGAGGACAGCTTATCTCAACATTGATAAACAAAAGGCTCTCAGCGGGCGATCATAAGATCGTATTCGATGCTACTTCTCTGGCAAGTGGTGTTTACCTCTATAAGTTACAAACAAGAGAGGGTGTTCTATCTAAAAAAATGACATTAATAAAATAATTCATCATGGTTTATAATATTCAAAAATTAAAAATATTCTTGCTTGTTCTGGCAAGCTCCTTGGTTCTTCTTACCGGTTGTAATGTTATTGACGGAATCTTCGAAAAAGATAAAAAGCAAAAAAACACCATCCATCCGGTGCTCCTTAATGGTAAGTGGGGATATATAAATCAAAACGGGGAAATGGTCATTAGCCCTCGTTATGATGAAGCCAGAGATGTATCAGGTAATTATGCCGCAGTTCGTAACGGAACATTATGGGGCTTTGTAAAAGAAAATCCCATTGAGGTTGTTGTGACCTCAAAATTTGCAATCTTAGGTGAGTTTGAAAATGGCCTTGCTCCTGCCCAACTCCCTGGTGGAAAATATGGATATATTGATGGAACCGGAGAGTTCTTTTTCGATCCTCAATTCGATTTCGCTACAAAGTTTTCGGATGGTTATGCGGCTGTTCGTACAGATGGCCTGTGGGGATATGTAACCAGTTCAGGATCAATTGCCATTGAACCTGCTTTTAGTGGTGCTAAGCCCTTTTCTGATGACTTAGCAGCTGTAGAAACATTTGATGGCTGGGTTTATATCAATAGTGCAGGTGAAACAGTATTACAACCTTCCTTTCGGATCACAGACGCAGGTGAATTTGAAGATGGATTAGCACCAATTCAAACGGTAGACGGCTGGGGTTACATAAATAGATCCGGAAATCCGGTTATAGCATCTAATTATGATGAAGCGGGTAAATTCGTTGATGGAACCGCATGGGTAAACGTAAATGGCTATATCGGATATATAGATAAAAAAGGTAAACTCTTTATCCCTCCTCAATTTAAGAATGTAAAGCCTTTTTCAGAAAACATTGCAGCTGTGCAAGTGAACAATAACTGGTTTTATATAAGTAAGAACTCTGGAAAAATTGTAATCAAAGAACCCTACAAAAATGCTGAAAGCTTTGTTAATGGCATTGCCAGGGTTCAGAAAGGAGAAGGAGAAAACGCTACCTACGGTTATCTAAATAAAAATGGAGAATACATATGGTTTCCAACTAAATAAATTATGGTGAAGGACATGAAAACAAAATACATACTTATCATTAGTGCGCTCTCTTTATTAATCGTTTCTTGTAATGTTGTAGATTCAATTACCGGAAAAGATGACAACAATGATATCATTGAGCTATACCCTGTACAATTAGACGAAAAATGGGGATATATAAATAAAAAAGGACAGATTAAAATAGAGCCTCAGTTTCAAAATGCATTTCATTTTAGTGATGGCTTAGCAAAAGTTCAGCATCAAAATTCCTGGAAATATATAAATGCAAATGGAGATTTTGTAATTGAGGGAGATTTCTGGGAAATCGAAAATTTTAATGAAGGTTTAGCTGCTGTCAGAATGGATGGACTCTGGGGTTATATAAATAAAAAAGGAAATTTTGCAGTCAATCCAAGATTCAGAGATGCTTTTTCATTTTCCAATAACAGAGCATTTGTCAGGAGTATTGACTATTCAAGATATTATTACATAGATAAGGACGGAAATGAAATAGTTTCAGTTTCCATACCTAATAGCATGGATTTTGTAGCGAATAATACGTTCAGCAATAGCAGAGCCTTAGTTAACGAGGACAATCTTTTTGGATATATAGATACTAAGGGGAACACTGTCATTGAGTTAAAATATCCTGAAGCACGTCCATTTTCGGATAATCTGGCGGCCGTCAAGATTAGTGATAAGTGGGGATATATTAATAGTTCCGGCACAGTAACAATTTCACCTCAATTTATTTCTGTTGGTGATTTTGGAAATGGTCTTGCTCCTGCCCGTAAATCCAGTAATAAATTTGGCTTCATTAATAAACAGGGCAAAACCGTAATTGAAGAACAATTTGATGAAGTATACTCTTTCAATGAAGAAAGAGCCGGAGTTAAAATTGGAGAAAAATGGACCTTTATTGATAAATCAGGAAACCAAATTACAGCCCCACAATTCGAGGAAGTAGAAGCTTTTTACAATGGTTTAGCAAAAGTTACTGTTATAGTTCCGATTGGCGAAGAACTTGTACACCGACACGGCTATATTGATAAAAAAGGTAATTATATTTGGTTCCCAACAAATTGATTTCCCCAATAACTTATTATCTATCATCCGACAATAGTTTTAGTATTTATTTTTTTTGTTTGTCCCCTTTTAGTATTCTGAATTGTTACTTCAGTAACTATCAACCAAATACGGAACCATGAAAAAACTACTACTTATTCTGGTGATGAGTGTATTTGCACTTCCTGCAATAGCTCAACTCACACAAACTGAACGGGATTTTGCAATCAGCTATTTAAAAGCTACACATAACAATATTGTTGAAACAGTTAAAAGTCTTCCGGATGACGCTTTTAATTATAAACCAGAAAACGGTGGGTGGTCAGTTTCCAATGCTTTGGAACATATATTACTTACCGAAACTGCATTCTTTGGAATGGCACAGGGCACACTGGCCAATGACGAATCAATGTCGGAAAACGATCTTTCCGGTAAAGACGGTGTATTAATTGGAATGTTAGCCAACAGAGGCACTAAAGTTAAAACAGCCGCACCATTCGAACCATCCGGTAAATGGGAGAGCAAAGCTAAAATGTTAGCTGAACTTGAAAAATCCAGAACTAAAATTGTTGAATTTTTAAGCTCAACAGATGCCGACCTGAGAGGACACATCACAACAATTCCTGTTGGAGAAGTAGATGTATACCAGATCATTCTTATTGTAGCGGCTCACAGCCAGCGACATACTTTCCAAATGCAGGAAGTACTCGCTGAAATGAATGCAATGTAATTGAATATTAAATCATAATTTGAAGCTCATTGTGAAAACAGTGAGCTTTTTTTATATAATTTATTACAGATATGAAAATTAACTACAATAAATTATTTGTAGCTATACTTACATTAGGTATTACCTTTAATTTTTTTTGTTCACCAAAAGAATTAAACACATGGGAATTTGAGGATTCTTTAGTTTATGTAGAAGGAAAGGAGTTATTTGCCGGTAGATTTGGAGATGTCGTACTTCTGGATAAAGATTCAGAATCTATTATTAAAATTACTAATGATTCGTACTTTGATTCAAATCCATTCTTTTTCAAAGACAGCACCATTGCTTTTATCTCAAAGAGAAGAAAAAAAGATTTGGGAAGTGGACTTGCCAAATCAGACGATCTATATTTGTTCAGTTTAGAGGATAAGTCTTTATCAATGGAAATCAGTGATGCAATTAATCCTATATTTATCAAGAATGATGATTCATATATCTATTATATGGTCTATGGTGATGGTGGATACGAATTACGTAACATCGAAAACTTAGAAAATGATTCTGTATATATGGTCACAAAATATATTCCTGATTTGTTAACTAGATTTACTGTTGCTACAAATAGTGAGAAGATTTTATATGAATATATAGCACAGTTAGATGGAATATTTGTGAGTACATTGATGCTTTATGATATCCAAAAAAATGAGAAAATAGACTTTCTTCAGAAACTGAATAAAGAAAAAAAAGAAAAGCTATTTAGGAATTCATGTTTTTCAGGAACATTTCATCCCAAGGAGAATAAATTTTTATTTTCTTGTCAGAATTATAGCAATAATGCTACAAAATTATTTGAATATAATTACGAAGAAGAATCTTTAAATGAGCTTTTCTCGAGTACAACATTAATAATGAAAAATATAAACTATGGTAAATCTGGATCAATATATTTCATAGGATATAGTTCTGATGAAGAAAGAGATGATATTTGGATGATTAATGATAATGGTGAACTGATTCAAATAACTGATAGTAATACAGAAAAAGACAATTTAGATGTTCGTTAGCTAAAGCTTGCTAGTAGCTCCGCTGCGGAATGAAATCCAGAAGCTCCTGCCTCTATATCTGCGTCTTCTAGACAAACAATTTTATACACACATAATTTTTTGCCTTCTTTTAATGTTTTGATAATGGTTGTTTCGTATCCTTAGTAAAATTGAAATTAAATCAGGTCCATGAAAAAAATTCTAGCTTCTACCCTTGTACTCTCTTTTATTCTAACGCTAACTTTGAATCCGGCTTCCGGGATTTCATGGAATGCAACGGGACATCGTGTAATTGCAGCCATTGCCTGGGATAATCTCACTCCCACAGCAAAAGAAAATATCATGAATATTCTTAAGCAAGCACCGGAAGATTCCGATCTGATGGACTTCTATGACAAAGAAAGTGAGCATGCTGATAAATATTATTTCATGAATGCTGCTTACTGGCCTGATGTAGTTCGTGACAGAGATGAGCAAGCACGTTACAATAAATACCATAAAGGTCCGTGGCATTACGTAGGCAGTTACTGGAAGCAAACAGAAAACGGTCCTGTGGAAGCAGAAGGCTTTGTAGACGATGAACATATTGTAGAGAGGATTTCTTTATTCAGAGAAACTTTGAACAGCGAAGAAACTTCTGCAGAAGAAAAAGCTATTCAGATAGCATGGGTACTTCACTTGGTTGGCGATATCCATATGCCATTGCATAATACTTCCAGAGTAACGGAAGAAACTCCGGATGGTGACCGTGGCGGAAACAGTTTCAGATTTGGAGACAGCTGGCCATGGAATCTGCATGCTTATTGGGATGGCATTATTGATGTAGCTAATCCTAAAGATGATGAGGTTGAAGATTTCGATTATTATTTATCGAATGCGGAAATGATTGAAAAAAAGCATCCAAAATCTGAGTTTAAAGGACTTATCGATCTTCAGGATTCTAAAGCATGGAATAAAGAAGGAAAAGAAATCACCATTAAAAATGTATATCCGGAAGACCTCAACCAAAACGAACAACCTTCTGAAGATTATAAAGAAATGGCGTACAAAATTGCTCAGAAAAGAATGGCTCTTTCGGGCTACCGAATGGCTGAGTTTCTGAACGAAATCTTCGGAAAATAATTTTAAAACTAATCAAACAAGAGCCTGAGTAGTGACTTCGGGCTCTTTCCATCCAAAGGAATTCTTCCCTTTAATTGCAGGTATTCTGCCCCTATAAGAGTCTCCTGATCTTTATAGTCCTCACTAGTGTGTGAACTGTTCATATAATCTAAAGCCAGATAATATAAGTCAATACCGATTCCCCAGGAGCTTAGTGATTCAAAATCATTTAGTTCCTGCCCGTTTTGATACCCCATTCTGAATGAAAAAGATTCGAAAAAAGTAAGTTCCACACCCGCATGATAAATAAACTGCTCACTCAAGGAATATTCAGTGAATTCACCGTTATTCGGATTTTGCTCTTTATAAACGTCCCAGGCTTTAACGATTGTTTGGAATGGTCCGAATCTCTTCACTGAACCATTCTCTTCATATTCCAATGCTACCAAAAGCTTAGAAAGTGAGACTGCTGAAGACATTCCTATCCATTTAAAGCCATTCCAATCCCCGGAGTACACAGCTTCTAATCCCAGTCCGGTTCTGAACTTCATAGGCAGTGGGTCGCCTTCTGCATTGTCGGTGTATTTAATTAAATTACCGAAATCCGTAATGGAAATTCCAAAACCTGTTTGTATCAACCAGGAATCAGCCACTGAAAATGAAGTATTATAAATAGTACCGATATCAGCACTTAAGGCTCTTCCTGTTTTAAATTCTTCTTCGGAAACTATAGCTCCGCTTGCTAAATCACTGTGTATATAGTTTAAGCCAAATCCTATACTCCATTTTTTGCTTAGCTCATATGAGACAGACGCATTTTGATAAAATTCCAATGGTTTATGACTCCCTGATTGTTCTCCACCTTCAGAAGTACTGTTTTGCCTTGGATAAGGAACTATTCGTGAAGAAACAGACCATCCCAGTTTCTCTTTTTTAAATGAAGCTCCGAAATCATAAAACCTAATATCAGAAAATGATTCTCTTGAAGTAAAGTACAAATTCAGATCTCCTTTTTTACCAACCCCTGCTGGATTTACCTGATGCATTCCTGATATTCCTTTAAATGAAATAAAAGAGTTTCCAAGTGATTTTAATCTTACATCCAAAGTATTTTCTATGAATGGAACTCCTGTAACAGAAGATTGAGCTAAAGATTTAATTTGTATTCCGGTAACTAAAACGACTGTAATCAAAACAGTTATATACTTTATCCGGCTCTTTATAAAAGTCATATAATATGCAACTTCAGGTTAATACAACCATATTCTAATCAGATAGCTGTACGGTCAGTTTTGATTCTGGTCTTTTTTAATTTTGTGTAAAGTAATCGGCCGAGTCTTGTACTCATAATATTCATCGAACAAGTTTTTAATTATCGGATAATCCTCAACTGAAAACACTGTGCTATTAACAGAAAAGTCTTCTAGTATTGTTAATGTATTTCCTGAATATTGAGTGATATATCTAAACCGCGCTAAATTATTATCTATATTAATAGTTTTAGGCTTTGAATATTCTTTTAACTCATATCCTTCCGGGAATATAAATTTAGTTATAATTCTCTCCTTAAATGAATATGGAAAATAAACCGGAAACTCCCTTTCCTGTTTTTGAAACGGTGATTTTTCATTATAAATAAAAGTAGGGTTTAGATATGTGATATCTTTAAAATCACCAAGCTCTTCCATTGGGATTGATAGCTGAATATTAATTTTTAAAGCTTCTTCAGGGTTGTCAACCTCACTGATCCTGAGACTATCAATTTTATAATTTAAAGCTGAATTACTGACTAACCTTAAAGTTCTTTCTTCTTCAGTTAAATCTCTCATCGTCTCAGCAAAATATCCATCAATAGTGCCTGATATTTTAGTCTTTAGTGTATCTTGAGAAGTGAAATCATGCTCAAGAAATAAATTTTTTGAGGTGCTGACCGACGGAGCTGTTTCAATCCATAAATGCTCTTTCTCTTTAACCATTAATCCAACTCTGTAGAGATCTTTAATCGGCGGCTGTCCCAAATTTCTATATCCTTCAGTGGCATCCAACAAAAATACATTTTTTCCTGAGCTAACAATGGCAACTACGTTATTAAATTGATAAATAATCGGATAGTTTGTTATTAAAAAACCATTGTCTTTGGTACTTATAAAAGCAGGGTTAACTTCTATATCCGCATATTCTAACATCTTTAAAAGCATGAGATTTATATCTGCAGAATTTCCGCTTTCTTCTTTAAATGCATCTCTTATTCCTTTATTACTTGTTATACTGTGGAAGCCATTCCAGTTCATGGTTTCTGATACATATTTAAAAATGAGCTTTACTTTATCCAGTTCACTTTCAGCATCTGCAATAATTTCATCAACCTTGTCTTCCATTTTTCCATTTAACCTTTGTTTCCCTATTGCATCATTCTCACGAAAAACATCGGCTATCTTTTCCCAGGTATTCACAAAAGGTCGCCTTATTGTGCCTGAATGATTTATATAAATAAGCTGGTTAAAGATCTTTGTTTTAAAATCATCGGTAGTAGTAATGAAAGGAATTTCTTTTACCGCTGGAATATTTTCTTTGCTTACTAAAGTTATTACTCCTCCTCCACGCGAGTTAATATATTCTTCCCTTTTAGAAAAAAATGTGGAGTCAACTCCTGATAGAATAGTATTGTATTTATAGTTATGAGGAACCTTCATTTCATACTCACTGTATTGCACAGGAATAGATTTGTGAAATTCCCAATCAGGAAGATCAACAGCGCTACCCACCCTTTTCCGGTATTTATATTCTATGATACTTCCTTTTGAAAACGAAGGAATCACAAACTTTTTTACATAAATATCATTGGTTATATGTTCCTCAAAAATTTGTTTTTTATCGAGTTTAGCAACTTTAATATCTTCTCCGTTCACTTCATAAGAGGACGCTTCTATGTCAAAGATATCCTGATCCAGATCCTTATTGAATGGAAGTGAAACTTCTCCCCATTCCGTACCTTCATCAGTCAAAATCTTAATTCGTATATGTCTTTCGTATTCAACTCTAAGCTGCGGACTGAAATAGCTTTTAGCTGTTTCGAAAAGAACCACGGCTGATTCTGATGAATCAAATTTAGCCGGATATGAAGAAAAGTCCTGAAAACCAACCTCCCCGAAATCAGCTTTTTGTGCAACCACCAATGTGCTTAAAACAAAGGATATCAGTATTACTATAAATATTTTAAAACGAACCATAGATCTATTTTTCTGTTAACGAACTAACACCCGGAAGATCCTTCCCTTCCAGATATTCTAAACTTGCACCTCCACCTGTAGAAACGTGGGAAACCTGATCACTTAATCCGGATTTTTTAATTGCAGCAGCTGAATCTCCACCACCGATGATTGTGGTTGCACCAAATTTTGTAGCCTCAGCAAGTGCTTCTGCAACAGCAAATGTTCCATCGGCATAATTACTCATTTCAAAAACACCCATCGGACCATTCCAAAGTACAGTCTTCGCCATCTTAATTACATTTCCAAACGAAATAGCAGACTGAGGACCAATATCCAGTGCCATCCATCCATCTTCTATTCCATTATCATTTACAACTTTATGCTCTGCATCATTATCGAATTCTTTAGCTACCACCGAGTCCATAGGCAGCATCAACTTAACGCCTGCAGCTTTAGCTTTTTGAACCAATTCTTTTGCCAGATCAATTTTGTCTTCCTCTAACAAAGAATTTCCAATTGGTAATCCTAAAGCTTTATAAAATGTGTATGTCATTCCCCCGCCAATAATGATCGTATCTACTTTATCCAGCAGGTTTTCGATTACTCCAATTTTATCTGAAACCTTAGCTCCACCTAAAATTGCCACAAAAGGTCGTTCAGGATTATTTACGCTTTCACTTAAATATTTTATCTCCTTTTCAAGCAAAAACCCTGAAACGGACTGATCCATAAATCTTGTTACTCCTGCAACCGAAGCATGAGCTCTGTGTGAACTCCCAAAAGCATCGTTCACAAAAACATCAGCATGGCTGGCTAATTGGCCACTAAAGATCTCATCATTTTCAGTTTCTTCTTTATGGAATCGAACATTCTCAAGTAAAACAATCTCCCCAAAATCTGCTTGTTCTATTACCTTTTTAGCTTCATCACCGATGCAATCAGTAGCAAAATGAACTTTAGTCTCTATCAAAGTAGCTAAATGATCTGCTACCGGTTTGAGTGAGAATTCCGGATTTGATTTTCCATCCGGTCGGCCTAAATGACTTGTTAATATCAACAAACCTCCATGCTCCACAACATATTTAATTGATGGCAGTGCCTGAACTATCCTGTTGTCATCTGTGATCACTCCATCTTTCAAAGGCACGTTAAAATCAACACGCATAAGTACTTTCTTCTCTTTTACTTGGATATCGGTAAGGGTAAGTTTTTTCATTTTTTTTGTAAGGAATGTTGTTTTTAACTGTCTTATTTAATTAAATAAGATTCAATAACTCAATTGCGGGCTTTACTCACCAGCTACAACCACGGGGTAAAATACACAGTTGAAATGTTCTTTGTGTTTTATTTTAGTTAAAACAACCAAACATATGGAGATCAAATGAAAAAATTGATACTATTTTTCTTTTTTATAGGATTGGGAGCAAATCTGTCGGCCCAAAACTTATTTGTAACAAGTACAAGCCCCACTCACGGAGCTGAAGATGTTGATCAGGATTCGATCATGATCACTTTTAACAAAAAAATCGCTTTCGATGACAGTTCTTTTACAGAAGGACTTCAAATTCCTTTTCTCATCCTTCCTTTTGACTCAATTCAAATAACCCAACTTAGATTGAGTGAAGATTCTCTATCTATGATCATAGATGGAAATTTAGCAGATAATACCGATTTCACTTTTATTGTACTTGACGCCCATGCTCAAGATGGAGATAAGCTTGGGGCGCCCTACCTGTTCAGGTTTACAACTAATCCTACTGCAGGTCAGTTTGTTGTAAATGGTAAAATAACAGAAGAAGAAATGTCAAAATTGAAAGCCAATTCTTCAGCAGATCACTTGGGTGGATTAACTGTTATCCTGAGCGAAGAAACTTTGAATATCGGTTTAGATTTTGAAGGTACAGAAGAAGAGCCGAATGAAGAGGATGAAAATGATCCATTAGATGCATCTCACATAGCATTCGTAAATCCGGAAACAGGAGAATATTCTATTGACGGTATCAGAGAAGGAGATTTTTTCGCGTTTGGTCTAAACATTTTTTCTATTGAACATGAGAACGATGGGTTTCCGGATCTTTATATTCACGACCCCAATGAAGATTTTTCTTTAGATACAATCAAAGTGAATAGCACGGATGTACCTACAGATACTTTAAATAATATTGATCTTAGAAAGTTACTCTTTGAACCATTTACTTTTGGTGAAGCTTATGAACGAACTTCCAGCCTGAATTTTAGTGGCGATGTAGAAGCTAAAGCAGGTGTTGCATTCATTCCATTGGTTTTTGACTCTTTTGATGACCCTCAGCCTAAACAGCTTTTTAAAGGAATTCCTGTAACAGCTTCTTTAGATGATCATCAGGATCCATTTTTCGATCCTGAAAACGGAAAAAGTATAATCTGGAGTATGTTCTTTTATGATACTATAAAAGACTCGGTTCATTTAGTAGGAATCTCCCCATTCGGAGCACAATTAATTGAAACCGTTGTATCTGACGATCTTGATATACCGGTTTCAATCAGTACGATAAATTCTTTACCCGAGAACATGATCGATAGTGATTCAGCAGCGGCTATAGCTGAAATGAATGGAGGATCTCAATTCAGAGAAGAAGCAGGAAACGCCACATTTGCAAGTGTTGAATTTGCCGCAGCTCATGCTTATTGGGAGTACCCTTTAGATAATACTACCTCTGCTCCCACACATTGGAGAATTGACTATAAGGCTCAGAATTTTGATTTTGATTTCAAACGAACTAACGATCATGACGGTTTCGGTGAAGATTCTCTTGTTTTCTATATTGACATAACAACCGGAGACATTTTATACAAAGCCGGAAATAAACTAGAAAACGGTCCTTCATTTAATGTTGTGAGTAGCTCGCCCTCTGATGGCGATGTTGCTGTCAGTAGTGATACTTCAACCATAAGTATTACCTTCGACGCACCCGTAAAACTGAATGAATATGGCTTTTTCGAAGATGGTCTCGAAATAATCCCGTTCCCTCTCGATTCCATTAATATTGTGGATTTCACTTTAACGGAAGTGGGCAGAACTCTCAACTTTAAAGTAATTCACTCCCCTGATACTGATTATACATGGTTAGTAAGTAAAGCAAAAAATACTGCAGGCGGCATACTTGAAAGGCCTTATGTATTTAACTATACCACTGCATCTGCTTCAGGCAGTCAATCCATTACAGGTTCTATCAATACAAATACTGATACACCGGCTAAGTCTGTTGAAAATGAATATGACGGGGTAATGGTAGCGTTATTTACTTCCAATCCATTTGTAGATAATGAAAATGAGAGCGAATCTGAAGGGCCTGGCTTTACTATTGCTAAGGCAACTCTGGCAGATACAACAACAGGAACCTATACTCTTACCGGTGTGCGAGACGGAGTTTATTTCCCTCTTTCAATTAATCTGATTAAAGATGGCTTTGATGAAACACCTTCTGCAATCGGGTTCTATGACCCTGACAACGATGGCTCCCTGAATTCGATCACCGTTTCAGGTGGAAATCTGTCTAATATAGATATTCAGTTCAAAGCATTTGAGCCAATTACGGCAAGTACTGCTGTTTCATTTGCAAATTCAGTAGCTGCAGAGTTAGATTCCGAATTGGAATTATACTTTATGTTTACGGAAGAGAGTCTGATTGAATATGATGACTTTAATGATGATTTCAATCAGAAAAAAGGTCTTCAAAAATATTCTTTCAGCCATTTTAAAATTGATGATGATGTAGCAACCCCAACGGGTTCCGGAGAAGAATGGGGTTTACTATACTATAACTCAACAACTGAGGTTGCTTTAGCATTTGGAGTAAATCCTTTCGGAGTTGGATTCGTTGATACATTGGATACTGCAGAATTCCTGGAAGATTTTGAATTAGAAGGGGCAACATTTGATGCTCTTTCCCCTCTTTCTTCCTCTTTCTTTGACTCTGATTCTGCGGCAATCGTGGCGGAAGAAAATGGAGGAAGCGACTTCAGACAAGGAGACGCAGAATTTCTCTATGTTGAATATGTGGCTATAAATGCTCCAACCCTTTTGCCTGAAGGTATTACTGCTGATGGAGGAGTTTGGGGGGTAATATATTCCAAAGAAAGCTTTAATCAGCAAACCTTTAATTACGAATACATTGGTTTTGAAGTATTTCTGGATTTTGAAGATGGAACATTCCTGGGTTCAAACATTGATCAGGATGAGCCAATTACTGCACTAGATGGCAGAGCTGCGGCCGACACCTTAGCTTCAAATATCTATGATGATAACAAGCTTTACTTTATTGACGCCAGTGGAAATATATTTTCAGATCCTTCACTTGATCAACAGGAAAAAGCTCTGAAGAATAATGAGGAAAACTCTGATCTTCTTGAAGGAAAGTTCTTCTTTGTAGAGTATAGATTTTACTCTGAAATAAATGATACTGAGACGCCAATATTCGTAGATGCAAGCGGCGAAGCATACTCTTCAGGGAACTCATTCAGTATACTTCCTGAAGGGGTTAGCTACGCTGATCTGCAAAGCATTTCAGAAACTATTATTGATAGTGACTCTGCAGTAACCATTGCAGACGCTGCCGGAGCTGCTGATTTCAGAGGTAATCTGGGCGCTGATTTTGATCTGGTTCGACTCGATATACAAGTTCAGGCAGGTAATCGATTCTGGATACACCCTGAAGGAGTTGATAGCTCATTGGTTACGTGGACTGTTCGCTTCTTAAGAACTTCGAGACACAAAATCTCTGAGGAATACGAACATGAAAGTGCTGAATATCTTATCAACGCAGAAACAGGCGCTGTGATTGATGCTATGGTAATTACTTCGAATGAAGATGAGCAACTTACAGATATTCCAAGTGAAACCACTCTTGGACAAAATTATCCAAACCCATTCAACCCTTCCACGACTATTCCTTTCAGTTTAAAGGAAGCCGCGAATGTTGAAATCACTATCTACAATATGTTAGGCCAAAAAGTTACTTCTCTCGTTAATGAGAAATTCTCAGCAGGAAATCATTTTGCTACATGGGATGCTTCTTCTTTGGCCAGTGGAATGTATATATACCGCCTTAAAGCCGGGAATGTGGTTAAAACCAAAAAGTTAATGCTCATTAAATAATCAAATTTGATCAGAGCTTCTAAAAGCCTTCTTCGGAAGGCTTTTTTTATGGGTGATATTCAGTGCTAATTTGAATATTTTCACTGGTGATTTTAACTCTACATTCCGATCTATGAAAACAGTTTACTTCGACAATGCAGCAACCACACCAATTGATGAGCGAGTACTGGAAACAATGCTTCCGTTTATGCGCGAAGATTTCGGGAATGCAAATTCTGCTCATCATTTAGGTCAAAAAGCCAAAGTTGCAGTGGAAGACGCTCGTGAATTTGTGGCTTCTGTAATTGGTGCTGAGCCATCTGAAGTTATATTTACAAGTGGTGGTACAGAAAGCGATAATGCTGCTATCAAAGGAGTTTTGGCTGTTGCCGGAGACAAAGATGAGATCATTACTTCAGAGCTTGAACATCATGCCGTTTTACACCCTGTTGAAATGTCCAAAATGAGGGGATTTAAAAATCTTTTTGCAGAACCAATTCAGTGCGGAACAATTACAGCTTCAGCTGTAGAAGAAAAGATTTCAGATAAAACTGCTCTTGTTAGTATAATGCATGTTAATAATGAGATCGGTTGTATAAATAATATTAAAGAGATCGCAGAATTATGCAGAGGTAAAAACATACCTTTTCATACTGATGCTGTTCAAAGCTTAGGTAAAATCCCTGTTGATGTAAAAGAACTGGGAATCGATCTTCTTAGTGGTAGCGGACATAAAATCTATGGTCCGAAAGGTGTAGGCATCATGTATGTTAGAAACGGAGCCAGATGGATGCCCTGGATGACAGGAGGATCACAGGAACGCAGACGTCGGGGAGGAACCTTAAATGTTCCCGGTATAGTTGGTTTTGCAAAAGCACTTGAGCTCATGACCAATGAGATGGAAGAGAATACCAATCACTATAAAAAATTAAGGTCTCTCCTGCTTTCAAAGATGGACTCGGAATTGGATGTTGATTACAAGATCAATGGAAATCCTGAAACCGGCGTTGCTCATATTCTAAACCTTTCCTTCTCGAATAAAGATGGTCATTATATTGACGGAGAGATGCTTCTACTCAATCTGGATATTGATGGTATTTGTGTTTCCAATGGCTCAGCTTGCACTTCGGGAGCAGTTGAGCCATCACATGTTTTGGCAGGAATTGGATTAAATGATAATCTGGCTAAATCAAGTATCCGGGTTAGTTTTGGGAAAAAGAACACCGAAGAGGATGTAATTTACTTTGTTGAGAAATTAAATAATGTATTAACCCGAATGTTCGCTACAGCATGAGTATAAATATATGTGTGTATTGCGGATCAAGAATACCGGAAGACAAAAAATTTGAAAGCCTCGCAAAACAAATAGGTTCCACAATAGCTTCTAAAAAATGGGGACTTGTATACGGTGGTGGCAAGGTTGGTATGATGGGTGTAATAGCTGATGCAGCGCTTGAAGAGAAAGGTGAAGTGATTGGCATCATCCCTACTGCTTTAAAAAGAGCTGAAGTCGTTCATACAGGTGTTTCAGAGATCATAGAAACTCCTGATATGCATACGCGAAAGGCTTTAATGGAGAAAAGGTCATCAGCTTTTGTTGTGCTTCCCGGAGGTTTCGGAACTCTTGATGAGTTTTTTGAAATTCTTACATGGAGACAGCTGGGAATTCATGATAAACCAATCATTCTTGTAAACGCTTTCGGATATTTTGATGGATTGTCTTCTTTTGTGGATACAGCTATAGATCACGATTTTGTTAGAGGAAATAACCGTGAACTATTTTCAATTACTTCAAATCTTGAGGAAACGATTTCAGTACTTGAGCAAAAACTTTAACCATGAAAATATTCTTCACGGTTTTGGTTTTACTGTCTTTTACTGTGATTATTGGCTGTAATAACTCAATTAAACCTATAAACCCAGAATTGAAAATTCCTGAAAACACTTTAGCTCCCTGTCCGGAAAGTCCGAATTGCTTCAGGACTACTCAGACTTTAAAAGCCGCGCCTGAAACTGTTCAGGAAGCATTAAAGAAATCACTTAGCTCAAATAATGCAGAGAAAATAGAAGAAATAAATCTTTCTGATAAAAAAGAGATCAATGCTGTTTTTAAAATCCCGATATTCGGTTGGTTAGATGATGTTGTTATTCATGTTGATTCAAATTCTTCGAATGCAGACATTACATTCGTTCATATTAAAAGCTCCAGCAGAGAAGGTTACTACGATCTGGGAGTTAACAAAAGAAGAGTAAACAAAATTTTAAAACACGCTCGAAAAGAGATTAATAAACCGTAAAAGCCATGTATAATATACTATTACACTTACATTCAGTTAACAGATGGATCGTTTTAATATTAATAGTTTTGGCGTTGTATAAGGCTTTTTCAGGTTGGTTCGGGAAAAAAGAATTCACAGCTTCAGATAAAAAAAGTGCTTTGTTTGCACTCATATTTACGCACATTCAATTAATACTTGGACTTGGTCTCTACTTCATAAGTCCTTTGGTTTCTTTTGAAGAGGGCGCTATCAAAAGTGAAGTATTCAGATTTTATACTATCGAGCATTTTTCTATGATGATCATTGCAATTGTGTTGATTACCCTGGGATTCTCATTATCAAAAAGAGCGCCGGAAAGTATTACAAAATTCAAAAGAGTAGCAGTGTTTTACCTCATAGGTTTACTGATCATGCTATCCTCTATTCCATGGCCATTCAGGATTCCGGGAGCAGGCTGGTTCTAAGATAAAGATTCAAATTTAGACAGCATTTTATTGTCTAAAATATAAACGTTGTCTACTTGTTCGATGTTTGGGATTACAAATTCTCCTGAAACCTCATGTTTCTCCAAATCAACAGTAATTACTCTATTGTGAAGATATTTACCGGTAGGAATCACCTTTAAATATCTTTTTCTGGTGGCGGAAAGTCCTATATAACCAACGTTATCTTTTTCTGAAAAAGCCATTCCTCTTCCAAATCCGCCGAGTTCTATAGTTGATATTAAGTTCCACTCCTGATCAAATACCCTAACAGATTTATCCCCACTATCCTGAATCCAGTAATTTCCATTTATTAACCGAACTGAATGCGGACTTTGCAGCTTTAGCGGGAATACTTCTTGTGTATCCAGATTTAAAATACCTCCATCGCCCTGTTGTTTAACTAACGCTTCAAAAAGAATCCTGTAGTACTGCCAGCCACTAATATGATGAATTAATGCACACTTCTCTTTTTTATAGTTGAGAAAAATCTGATTACAATGAAATCTGTCTATTACTTTTTCCAGATCATCGCTCTTCTCATACTCTGTTCTAAACGAAGCTAAAAAAATTCTCTCTTTTACTTTATTATTCTCAGGATTGAATCCAATTGCTTCATCGTGCTCAGTGTTAGATATCCACAGAATATCATTTAGAAAATGTATGTCATGGATATCTCCGGCTTTTCCGATGTCAAGAGTTTTAAAAGATCTTGAAGCCACATTAAGCCTTCTTATTTCTTCATTTTCGGAAACAAAAAGTTCATCAGCATACCTTGAATCCCAGACAATAGAGCTAACACCAACTTCACCCCAAGAATTGAAGAAATTCACGGGTTTAATTGAGCCGTCTCTGTATAAAATTTGTACCGGTCTGACTTGTTCTCTGGTTAACTTTTGATCTTGTTCCTTAGCATTCTGAGAACCAAGAATCAGAAGGTCATGCTTTATAAAACCCATTGATCAGTTTTTGTCATCTTTATAGATATCAGCAATCCGATCAGCATATTTCTCTGCTATAACTCTTCGTTTTACTTTCATGGTTGGAGTGATCTCTCCTGTTTCCACTGTAAATTCATCGGGTAGTAATCTGAAATCCCGGATCTTCTCATGAGAAGCCAGATCTTTTGAGAAAGCCCGTATCTCTTTTTTGAATAGCTCATTCACTTCAGGATGTGAGATCAACACTTCATTGTCTTTATATTCAAGTCCGTTGTCTTTAGCATACTTTGCCAGAATTTCAAAGTCAGGTACAATCAATCCGGCCATAAAGTTTTGAGCTTCCCCTACCACTACCATTTGATCGATCCACTTACTGGTCTTAAACATATCCTCAATTGGACCGGGATAAATATTTTTACCACCTGCATTAACGATCATATGCTTAATACGATCAGTAATTTTCAAATTTCCTTTTACAAAACGTCCAACATCACCGGTATGTAACCAGCCGTCTTCATTGATCATTTCCTTGGTAGCCTCTTCGTTCCGCCAGTAACCTTTCATGACATTTGGTCCTTTACAAAGTATCTCTCCGGGCTCAGAAGAAAGTTCTGTAGGATAATCTTCTCCACTTATTTGGGCTATGATCTCACCGGATTCCAAATCTTTAATTCCTACAGTAACGCCGGGTATCACAGCTCCAACAACTCCGGTTACTTCTTCACCTACTCTGTTTGCCGCCATTACCGGCGATGTTTCGGTCAATCCATATCCCTGCAAAATGGTCAATCCAGCAGCTTTGAAGAAATCATCGATCTCAGGTGGTAAAGCCGCTCCACCGGAAACGAATATCCTTACTTGCCCGCCTGTTCTTTCTTTCAGCTTATCAAAAACCAATTTATCAGCGATCTTCTTTTGTACAGATACAAAACCTCTTTTACCTGATGAGTACTTTCGTCCTGTGTCAACGGCCCAGTTAAAAATCTTTTTCTTGGTGTCGCTACCCTCTTCTACACTTTTAACGATAAGATTATAGATCTTTTCAAAAAGTCTTGGCACACTTATCATTACTGTTGGCTTCACTTCAGGCATATTTTTAGAAACGGTATCAACGCTTTCGGCATAATAGATCTCTGCTCCACAGGAAATTATAGCATAATAACCAGCCGTTCTCTCAAAAGAGTGACATAGTGGAAGAAATGAGAGCAGTCGATCTTTATCATCCCAATAAATATGTTTTGTAGCCGCTTTAACATTACTCACAATATTTTGATGAGTAAGCATCGCCCCTTTTGGTCTTCCTGTTGTACCTGAGGTATAGATCAACGTCGAAATATCCTCTACGGAAACAGCCTGTACTCTTTTCCTGATCTCATCTTTAAACTTCTCAACCTGTTTTGCACCTTCATTCAGTACATCTTCAAAAAGAAGTACAAATTCCTTTTCTGCATGTTTTTTATTCTTTGGTTTATCAAATGCGATTATTGTTTTTAAGTGCTCACAATTATCATAAACCTCCACAGCTTTCTTTAACTGGATTCCAGTAGAAACGAAGAACATCTTGGCTTCCGAATCCTGTAAGATATATTCGCACTGTCCGGCAGGAAGTGTAGTGTACAAAGACACATTGATTCCACCGATCATTTGGATCGCTAGATCAACAGCCGCCCATTCATATCTGTTTTCACTTAAAATCCCAACTCTGTCGCCATGTTCAATTCCTTGAGAAAGCATGTAAGATGCTAAAGAATGAACATCCTCGATCACCTGATCCCAATAAATAGGTGTGTACTCAGATTTTGGATCTGTTTTACGATGAAATACAGCTTTATTACTCCCGGCAAATTTATTTGCAAGGTTTACAGGAAGTTCTGCTAATGTCTCGAATGGTACGATTGTAGGCATGCTTGTAATTTTTAATCAATATTTTTCCGATTGGAATATACTATATATAGAAAGAAATTCTTGTGTTTCAAATGCACCTATACAAGTCTTATATTAAAAGAAAAATTTCACAGATGGCACACCCGGCACACGAAGAAACAATTCAGTTAGTAAAAGAGATCTTCAGATCTTATTTAAAAGAGCATAAACAACGCCAAACACCCGAAAGGTTTATGGTTTTGGAAGAAATCTACCGCGCTGACGGTCATTTTGACGCTGATGATATTTTCTATCGCATGGAAGAAGTTGGGACTCGTGTATCACGCGCTACAGTGTACAACACACTTGATCTTTTGGTTGAGTGTGGATTGGTTCAGCGTCAGCAATTTGGTAAAAGTCAGTATTACTATGAGCGCGCTTATGCTTACCAACAACACGATCATATTATCTGCAACGATTGCGGGCATGTGTTAGAATTTTGTGATCCCCGAATTGGTGAGATACAAGAGTTACTTGGCAAGATCCATGGTATGAATATCGATTCTCATTCTCTGCATTTCTACGGAACCTGTAAAGACGAAAAAGCCTGCGAAGCTCGTCAGGAAGAGAACGCTAAGAAAGAAAGCGCTGAAGCTTGATTTAGTTATTTGTCGATTAGTGAATAGGTAGATAAGTGACTAATAGGTTTTAATTTCTAAAAAAGGAAATTACTTTATCTCCAACTTTTAATTCAATTATCATTATGGGTATTAAGGGTACTATTAGAGCTATTAACGCTGCCAACAGAGCTGCAGAAAGAGAAGCAAAGAGAAGGCAAAGGGAGCTTGAAAAAGCTAAAAACCACTTTGACAAAATGGCTACGATTGAACAAGCTCACTTCGAAGTGGATGAATTCGAGAACTTTATCGATAGAATAATAACGATTCATTCTCATGAACCAGCAAAACTCGACTGGAATGAAATCAAATTTAGAAAAAGACCTGCAGAGCCTAAATTTTCAAATGCTAATGAAGAAAAGACTCTCAATGTTATAAATAATTACAACCCTTCTGTTTTTGATAAACTTTTTAAAAGAGAGGCAAAAAAGAGAAAAGAACTTGAGAGTTATTTAGAAAAAGCACGAATCAAAGATAAAAAACACCACAAAATTCGGCTAAAAAATTACGATAAAGCTTTGGAAGATTGGAAATCAGAAAAACACTTAGCTGAAAGAGTCACTAACAAAGAGATTGAATCATTTGCAGAAGTTTTAGATCAATTAAATCCATTCGAAGAAATTTCCGAATTAGGTAGCGAAGTCGCTTTTAAGTTTCAGGAATCACAACCGTTGATAGTAAAGGTAAATGTTCATAGTGATGATCTGGTACCAAAACAGAAAAAAAGCATCTTAAAAAGCGGAAAATTGTCCTTAAAAAATATGCCTAAAGGTGAATTTTATGAAATATATCAAGACTATGTATGTGGGGTAGTTCTGAGAATTGCTAACGAAATTTTTTCTCTTCTTCCACTCCAGGGCTTAGTAATAAATGCTGTAGATAATTTGTTAAATACTTCTACCGGTCACATTGAAGAACAGATTATTTTAAGTGTAGGAATTCCAAGATCTACATTAGAGTCTTTAAATCTTAAATTCATCGATCCTTCTGATTCTTTAGAAAATTTTGTACATAATATGAGTTTCAAAAAGACCCAAGGTTTTGAAGTGGTTGATGAAATTAATTGGGAAAATCTAAACTTAGGATTATAGCTTTCACCCCAAACAACTTATCACTTATTCACCAATAACTAATTCCCAGAGATATAAGTCTCAGCAATATACTTTCTGGAAGCGAGTCTGCTGCCCCACCAGCCCATCAAAACTGATAAACCGACCATGGCTCCAACTAAGAAGTACCAACGTCCGAATGGCCATGCTACAATTCCCACGTCAGGAACATAGAGAG
The DNA here is from genome assembly GCA_017643645.1 of Balneola sp. Lineage (GTDB taxonomy): Bacteria > Bacteroidota > Rhodothermia > Balneolales > Balneolaceae > Balneola. The sequence continues at coordinate 321,441 of JAEPNB010000003.1, read as the reverse complement.
GGACCAAAAACTCGAAGATCGCAAATACACTCAGAACTGCTAAAGTACCGGCAATCAAACCCTGAACAATACCTTCAACAATAAACGGACTTCTTATAAAGCCATTTGTAGCTCCAACAAGCTTCATTGCTCTGATAAGATCTTTTTTAGCATAAATAGTGAGGCGGATAGTATTGTAGACCAACACCACAGCTGCCAGCAAAATTAAGATTCCCAAACCGCTGCCTATCAAGCTGAAAATACTCAGGTTTGATTCCAGAGCTTTCAATAGTGCTCTGTTATACTCTACTTCGTCTACTCCGCGGATATTTTGAATTCGGGAGGCTAAACTTTCTACCAATTCAGATCCCGAATCAGTATTCACATCTACTTTAAAAGAAGCCGGTAAAAAGTTCAATTCAATCAATTCGGTAACACCCGCTCCTAACTCTTTAGCTGCAATAACGGACGCACTATCTTTGGAAATATAAACCACATTCGTAACCAGTTCTTCACCCTCGATTCGGTTACGCACTTCTTCCACAGAGCGTTCATCCATATCAAAAAGGAAAACTTCAATCTGGATCTCCTTCAAACTCATAGCCTGTGTATACACGTTGTACGATACACGCCCGAGAATGCCCAGTAACAGCACTGCTATAAACAAGGAGAATATAGATGTGGTAACAGCCAATTTAGCTCGCTTAAAGCCGGCTGTTCCTTCTTTTATTACATATTTTAGACTCATATTAGTTTCTGAATTGAGCTCTTATTCCAACAATTAATCTTCGAGGTGGCATCGGAAATGATGACGCCTCAAAGTAGCCTGCCTGACCTAAACCGTCAAGTGCATTTTCCCATCTTATCACTACCATTATTGCGCGAACTCTGGCAGAAAGTTCCGCATCCATTCTGAAAAATGCAGGTACAAATGATTGTATGCTTCCGTCATTGGTAAGTGAGTTTGATTGCCAATAGTTTAACTCTGTATTATAAAACTGACTTTCATAAGCGAATGGCGAGAGCAACGTGCGCACACCGATCTTAACAAAAGCTGCCCTATTGAACGCATAGTTCTTATAAAATAGCGCATTTCTGATCCATAACTTCGTATCAACAGACCCAAATGTTGAGTGACTTTGATCTGATTCAAAACTCAACGTTGTTTCATAAGCTACTGAACTTTCGATCTCAAAATTGGGATTCTGAAATTTGACAAAACCGGAAATAAAGGCCAGATCCTGAGAGTTTGTATTGCTAAAGGTACTGTCTGAGTCTAATACTATTCGGTTTTCAGTAAATTTGAGTCTGCCCGAAGCTCCTGCTTTCCAGTAACTTCCAAGCGAAGAATTTACTTCCCCGTAAAACGATGTTATTTTCTCATTTTTAAGATTTGAATTCCCCGAATAGTCCTTCGATGACCAGTACAAAGTCTGAATGGTCGGAACCCTGCTTTCCACACTCGCAGTTAATTTCAGATTCAGGTTATCAGGATCTCCGATCTTTATACCTGATAAAAATTCCAAACCGGAATGACCTGTATTTCGCGATATTACATTGCCGGAACCGATCAATTTTAATCCATCAAATAACTTCAATTGAGTAGTCATTTTTGCTTCAGTTACAAGCCAATTGTTCCGGGTAATGGAATTGCCTGATTTCATGTCTGAGATAGTAACTGCGACATCGCCTTGTATTGAAAGCAAACCCAAATCCACTTTCTTGAAGATCTGAGCTCCATGTGTTAGTAACTCTCTGCTAAGAGTATCTGCGCTAATTCGAACTACTCTGTCATTCTTAGTTCTGTTCAATATCAAACCACCTGATTCAGCCGAAGCTGTATCCGATCTTTGGTAGAGTCCCAGCTTAATATCATTTCTGAGTATTTCTGAATTTCCAGAACTACTTACCGGATTTGAAGTAAACTCACCAAAACCAAAAGCTGAAGGATCATTAACTACATAACCACCGGATTCATCATTATTAAAGTCATTTCGTAGAATCAATCCCTGAATCTGATATTTCTCTCCTAAATGGTGGTAAATCCTTCCCATGATCTGGCTTCCTTCCGCTGAATTATTTGGATAAAACCCACCATCTCTTCTATCCCAGTACGACAACTCAATATTAGTTCCGGGCGCCGTATTCTGTGCTACAAAAAATTCCAGATTCCTGTAATCATTAGAAGCTTCATCAAAGTTCAAATAGCTGACAGGTTCATTAATGTAGTAGTCACGAATATTCACATATGAATTTAGATCACCGTCATAAGTCTGATACATTGTTCCGATTTTGTGATGCGGCACGTAATTGTAGTTGATCAATCCTGTAACCGGATCATTCAGAAGAATATCATCCAGCCACAAGTTCTGTTCGTATTGATCATAGCCATTGATATTAAAAGCATCTGTCTTCCCGATTGTACCTTGCCTGTATGATATCACGTTACTTTGATAAGCGTAAAAATCTCCCCAGTTCGGATAAATATTCCATCGCAAAAGACTGTCGGTAGTTATTTTCTCTGAAAATGCCGGGATGCGATTCTTCCAGAGATTTACAGTTTTTACTTTTACTTCCTTTTTCTGTGATGCGATCACACTGTCGTTTTTTGCTTCTGTGTTCGGAGATGTGATCTCAACTGAATCTGTTTTGGCAGAGTCTGCTACTTGTGCAAATAATCCTGTTGAACTTACAATCAATGCGATATATAAGGTTATAATAACTCTCAAGGATATTTTTTCTCCAGGTTATAAGGCATTTCTTCTATTCCTTTTAACACTCTGCGTGCCATTTCTAATGTCGTTCGCATACTTCGTTCTTTATTCAGTAAGCGATCTTTCGTAAACAAAGCTTTTATGGCAAAATGATCATCATTGCTCCAGTATCCCATCCACACAGTACCAACAGGTTTTTCTTCCGATCCTCCGTCCGGACCGGCAACTCCTGTAGTTGAAATACCGATATCAGAACCGAGTTTTTCCGCTACTCCTTTTGCCATCTGTAATGCGACTTCTCTGCTAACTGCTCCATGATCATTCAAATCGTTTTCTGAGACACCTAATTGATTTATTTTTACTGAATTGGCATAAGAAACAATTCCACCCAACATATACGCACTGCTTCCGGCTATATTTGTAAGTTCATTTGAAATCATCCCGCCTGTACAACTTTCTGCAGTAGCAATTGTTTTGTTTTGTTCGATCAAAATTTTACCAAGAGCTTCTGATATGGTCAGATGTTTGCCTTCTCCGATAATATACTTAGAAGCTTTTTCATAAATATGATCTGCAAGTTTATTTACTGATTCTTCTGCCTCTGATCTTGTTGCCCCTTTACCGTTCAGCCTAAGCGTAACTCCTCCCGCCATCGGTAGGTAAGCGAGACTTACTCCATTTTTAAAAAAAGAATTCAGATCGCCTATAACAGTATCACTTAATGTACTCTCTCCGATTCCTACTGTTTTAAGGTACCTGGAATGTAAGAAACCAACGTCACCGAATACCTTTCTTAATTTCTTAGAAATTGCATTTTCCATCAAATACTTCATCTCATAAGGCACTCCCGGCATGGAAGCCAGATAGCAATCGTTCTCATAAAACCACATTCCGGGCGCTGTTCCCATCTTGTTAAATAATACCTCGCAATTTTCGGGAACTTCAGCCTGTACCTTATTTGATTCCGAAAAAGGGATATTTCTGCTCTCAAATAACTTTTTAATATAATCCAGAACCCGTTTCTCTGACTTCATTTTTACTCCGAACAATTCAGCAATTGCTGCTTTCGTAATGTCATCGTGTGTGGGTCCTAATCCTCCGGTACAAAGCACAACATCAGCATGCTTCATTGAATAAGAGATAGTTGATTTGATGAGATTAAGCTCATCCGAAATAGTATGTACCTCGGTAACTTCAAAACCTAAACCAGTCATGAACTCACCCATCCAGGTGGCATTGGTATTTACGGTGTCTCCAATAAGTAATTCGTTGCCGATTGAGATGATCTGAACTTTCATACCTGTAAAATTCACAATTCCTTTGTCCAAAAGCTAGTTTTCATATTATTATATCCAATCTATTTCCTATCTTCGTTCAATGAAAAGTCTTCCGAACATTCTCAGCACTCTTCGCATCATCCTTGCGCCGATATTTCTGTACCTGTATTTGCAGGGAGGACTGATCTGGGGAGGATTAAGTATCCTGATTTTTACAATTGCTGCAATCACTGATTATTTTGACGGTCACTATGCCCGGAAATATCAGGTTGAATCTTCTCTGGGTGTATTTCTTGATCCGTTGGCAGACAAAGTCCTCACATTCAGTGCCTTTATTGTACTCCCGTTTATCGATCCTTCTCAGTTTCCATGGTGGGCAGTTATTCTGATCATTATTCGTGATGTATTCATGACCGGATTGAGGGTTTATGCAAATAAGAAGGATATGCAGATGAAAACCCGTTCTTTTGCAAAAACGAAAACGACCATCCAGCTTACATTCCTGTATATCGCGTTATTCCTTGGTGTATTTGAAGGAACAGGAAATATTCTGGCAGACTGGTCTGAGCTCATTCTTTCAACCGGTGTTATGTTCTGGTTGATGATGTTTGTGACTTTCATCACTGTTTATTCCGGAATAGAATATGTGTTCACTAATAAAAAGCTATTTCGCAACTCCGAATCTTCATGAGATCCCTTAAGCTTTTCATTGGGTCAGGTTTTGGATCGGGATTAATTCCATTTGCACCCGGCACCTGGGGAAGCTTACTTTCACTAGTTCCGGTCTACTTTCTGATTAATACCGGAAATATATTTTTAGTCCCTCTTTTTGTGGTGGTAACTTCGCTCCTTTCACTATGGGTGACTTCAGCTTGTGTAGAGCAATGGGGTGATGATCCCGGAAAACTGGTAATGGACGAATGGGCAGGTCAGGCGCTCACATTTATATCCATTTCATCTACCGGTGTGCTCGATTCAGATTTAATGATTTTAGGCTTTGGTTTCATATTATTCCGGATTTTTGACATTTTAAAGCCTTTAGGTATCAATAAGCTTCAAAAATACGGCGGTGGATCCGGTATTTTACTCGATGATTTACTTGCGGGATTGTATGCGCTTATCTGCTTAAAAAGCCTTATTTTCTTTCTGTCTTAAAATAAAGACCTATTCTCGGGTTATTGGAAGAAAAAAGAAGAATACAGACATTTATGATTATTAATGATTCATTTGCACGCGAACTTGCGGCAGACTTATTAGATATTGACGCAGTTATACTAAGACCGAATAATCCATTTACCTGGTCGTCAGGGTGGAATTCGCCAATTTATTGCGATAACAGATTAACTTTAAGACATCCGGAAGTAAGAAAGAAGATTGCTCAGCAGTTTACTGCTTTCATCAGTGAAAAATTTCCGAATGTGGATGTCATCACCGGAACAGCAACTGCCGGTATACCTCATGCCGCATGGGTTTCTGAAGCTTTGGATAAACCAATGGCTTACGTTCGCGCTAAAGCGAAAGCTCATGGGATGGGAAATCAAATTGAAGGTGGTGTTGATAAAGGACAAAGCACTATTGTTCTTGAAGACCTGATCTCAACCGGTGGCTCTGCAATCTCGGTGCTTGAAGCACTTCAGTTTGTTGGAGCTAATGTTGAAGGTGTGTTATCTATATTCACCTATGGATTTGCAAAAGCAGACGAACGTTTCCAAAAAGTAAACGTTCCTGTGTACAGCCTTACCGATTATAAAACACTGATCAATGTAGCTATTGAAAAAGGAATCGTTACAGGCGATGATCTGGATCTGCTTTCCAGTTGGAGAGATAATCCTGATACCTGGCCAAAATAGAATTTTAGTTTGAAAAGAGAAGTACAGTGAGTAACAAGAAATTTTTTATTGAAACCTACGGCTGCCAGATGAATTTCGCAGATTCGGAGGTGGTAAATTCAATTCTGATCGAAGACGGAATGCAATTGGCCGAAAATCCTGAAAGCGCCGATGTTGTATTGGTAAACACCTGCTCTATTCGTGAGAATGCTGAAACCAAGGTTTGGAATCGGTTAAAAGAGCTTCGGAAGATCAAAAAATCCAATAAAGAACTTACCGTTGGTGTACTTGGCTGTATGGCTGAGCGCATCAAAGACAGGATTTTGGAGCAAGAGCATTTAGTTGATATCGTAGTTGGCCCTGACGCTTATCGCGACATCCCCCGCCTGCTGGAAGAGGTAGACGACGGCAGAAAAGCAGTTAATGTATTGCTTTCCCTTGAAGAGACTTATGCTGATATCACTCCGGTAAGAACCGCAGGTAACGGCGTCTCTGCATTTGTTTCCATTATGCGTGGTTGCGACAATATGTGTTCTTTTTGCGTTGTTCCGTTTACTCGTGGTCGCGAAAGAAGCCGACCCATGGAAAGTATTCTAAGAGAAGTTCGTCAGTTAAGTGAAGAAGGAATTAAAGAAATTACCTTGCTTGGACAGAATGTAAATTCCTACAAGGATGGTGAGAACTCTTTTGCTAAACTGATGTTGGCTTGTAGTCAGGTTAATCCTGAAATTCGCTTCAGATTCTCCTCTCCACATCCGAAGGACTTCCCGATCGAATTACTTCATATCATAGCCGAGCAGCCAAATTTGTGCAACTATATTCACATTCCGGCACAGGCAGGAAGTGATTCTATGTTGGAAAGAATGCGTCGCCCTTACACCCGTGAACAATACTTGGAACTGATCGATCAGATGAGAGCCATTATCCCGGGAGTTTCTTTCTCAACCGATATCATTGCAGGTTTCTGCCACGAAACTGAAGAAGAGCATCAGCAAACACTGAGCCTGATGAAAGAAGTTGGCTATGACTTGGCATATATGTTCGCGTATTCTGAAAGAGAACGAACATTAGCTCATCGTAAATTCGAAGATGACGTTCCTGAAGAAGTTAAAAAGAGACGTCTATCCCAGATCATTACTCAGCAAATGAATATTCAGGGTGAACGAAACAAGAATGAGATCGGAGAACGCCATCTAGTGCTTGTGGAAGGACCCAGTAAAAAATCTGAAGAACAAATGAGCGGTCGTACCGATACAAATAAGATCTGTGTATTTGACCGAAGAGATTTTGAGCCGGGCGATTATGTAGAAGTTGAGATAACAGATTGTACTTCTGCTACCCTTCTTGCTAAACCGATCAAAAAGAGCAGTATTTCTGAATTTTTCGGAGTAGCTGTAGAAGCATAAGTGAAAACCCGCAGAACATATCTTTTGCGGTGGGTGCTTTTTGTATTCTTTTTGATGTTCGGTCATTCCTTAAGCTATGCTCAAAAGAAGGTAGCCGTAGATTTGGAAAAACCTGCTGATTCTGAAGCTTTTAACAGAGAGTTGGATTTCTTCAGCAAGCATAATGTCTCATATCTGTTTGTCAGCCATCCATTAACAGCAGATGAAATAGCTTCATTAGACAGCACAGGAATCTCATTTTTTGTGAAATTGGATCACAAATTTGTAACTGAAAATGAATTTATTAACAATTCTGATCAGTATCAGAAATCTGTAAATGATGCCAAAGCCTATTACGATTCTTCTTCCGCTTTTAATGGGATCGTAGCTTTTTCCCAAAGCATTATTCTTCCGAATGTTTTGCCAAGTGCGGGAATTTTGGAAATCAAAGGGAATACAGTTTATTCAGTAAGTACTAACTCACGGCCACTCTTTAGTGTTTTTGAAACATCCGATTCATACGCAGAAAGTCTTTACCGTTTAAAAGAACAACTTATAAATTCAGAATTGAATCTGTTATTAGATGGTGAGTGGTACAAATCTCTATTAGATCAGAATCCTGATCTGAAAAGTACTTTTGAAGGCACTTTGGGAACGGATCCGAATACTATCGCAGTGCCTGACATCCCCGACCAAACTCCTCTTATTCATTGGTCTGTGTTGGTTCTGGTTTTGCTATGGATCAGTCTTGCGGTTAATGTCGCTACAAATCCTACATATCTGGAAACTATTCCTCGTTATTTCACAGCGCATCGCTTTTATGTGGATGACATTATGAGCTACAGAGAGAGGACATCAGCCAGCGCGCTGTTTCTTCTGCTTCAACATGCTGTTTTTGGGGGCTTGGTAATTTATATACTCGCTAAGATTTTTATAAGCGATACCGGCTTAGAAGCTTTGTACTATCATATTCCATATATCGCAGTGATGGGTAAAAACTATTTCTCACTGTTTGTACTAAGCTCTGTTTTGGTTCTGATTGTTGAGCTCATTGCACTGATCTGGTTGTATGTTCCAAATAAGGAAATGACACATTTTAATCAGGGATTGAATTTATTTACCTCAATATTCCATCTTGATTTCATTATAGTGACATCAATAGTAACCGGATATTTCGGTGATTGGAATACCACTTTAATTTCTATTCTGGCGTTGAGCTACCTGCTTATATGGTTCTCAAGTTTTAATATCACTGCTTTTGATGCCTCCAAAAGACTCGGAATGCATCGTAATTCTTACCTTTTTAAAACTATTGGACTTCATACTTTGGTAAGTGGCACCCTTGTTATCCTGCTCATCGTATTTAATGACTGGTGGGATATTTTAAAATTGGCTTTCTCGGTTTAGGTTTTTGATGGTATCTCGTTCCGGAGCTACGGAAATAGGAAATAAATCCTCGATTAGATCAATTTTCACCTATGGTGAATTTGAAAAACACCTATGGTGAAATAATAGATCACCACTGGTGAAATTAGAGGTGCGTGCTTACGTTGCCACTTTTCAATAGTAATGTCTCCATATATGATATCTCTTTTCTACTTTTGTAAATCCTTCCTCAATCTAGCGCAAGCGTCAAGCTTGTGAATGAATTTTTCATCTAGTAAACAGAATATAGACTTCACAAAGATTCTGAAACAAGTTCAGGATGACCCTTCTTTTTATAGAAATTGAGCAATCCCAATCAAACGATTTTCCTAGTTCCGTACCTCCGGTGCGGAATGCTCCGGAAGCTCTGCTTCCATTAGTATTTGCTATTTCTGCTTCATCCTGCCGAGCCTGAAGGCTCTAATCCTTAGTTACATTTTAAAGGAGGGGTTTTTACTTCTGACCTGCATTCATATCCGGGGCTTTGAATGAGATGACGCACATAATCAGCGTAAATCAAAAGAAAATCAGCAAATCAGCAAATCAGCGATCTATATCTGTTTTCTAAGTCTTGCCACAGGTTCGTTTAATTGCTCCCGGTATTTGCTTACCGTTCTGCGGGCAACTTTATATCCCTTTTCATTGAGCTGATTTGCAAGATCCTGATCACTCATTGGGTTTCGTTTATCTTCTTCGTCAATAATAGTTTGAAGAATATTTTTAACCTCTCTGTTGGATACCTCTTCCCCACTGTCCGTTTCCATTCCTTCATTAAAGAAATACTTTAGTTCATGCACACCGAAATTGGTTTGCACATATTTCCCATTCACAACTCTTGAGATCGTGGAGATATCCATCCCGATCCTTTCAGCAATGTCTTTCAAAATCATGGGCTTCAGACTGTCACCATATTTAAAGAAGTCTTCCTGAAGGGCTACCATGGTCTTCATCACATTCATCAACGTATTCTGTCGCTGTTTGATGGATTCAATAAACCAGTTAGCTGAATCGATCTTCCCTTTTATAAAATTCTGAGTTTGCTGATCCGGCTTTTCTGTTTTTTCCTTGATGTCTTTCCACATCTCTTTGTAATCAGGAGAAATCCGCAGTGAGGGTGAATTTCTTTGATTCAAATTTATGAGAAACTCTCCTTTATCCAGATCCGATTCATCTGTATTTCTCCAGTACACTTCAAAATCGGGTTCAATGTAATTCTGGGATTCTTCCATTCCGGTTGATACTGCTCCGGGACGTGGGTCCATTCCTTTGATCACATCAAAAGCATCTTTTAGTTCTTCTTCTGATACATCAAACTTCTGTAGCAGTTTATTGAAGTGTTTCTTCTCAAAAGCTTGCCACGCATCTTTAACAATGTCGATAGCCAACTCTCTGCCATCCAGTTCATTGGAGGATTGCTCTATCTGTACCAACAAACAATCCTGTAAACTCATGGAAGCAACACCGATCGGATCAAGCAACTGAATTTGTTTTCGGATTCGGTCTACATCTTCCACTTCCACATACACGCTGTGATTGAAAGCAATATTATCGGCAACGGCTTCAAGTTCTCGCCTGAAATAGCCGTCTTCGTCCAGCGAACCCAGGATCTGATCGGCTATCAATTCTTCTTCCTCAGTCAGATCAAGTAAACTCACCTGCTCTTCAAGTTCTTCCAAAAAGGACGCATGATAAGGATCGGGAAGATCCTGCCATTCCTGCATATCCGGATGTGTAGGAGTGGAATATGATTCTCCCTCAAATTCGGTATTGGAATCAAATTCATCCCAATCTACTTCGTGTTCTTCAAGGGTTTCCAGTCCGTCTTCTTTTTCCTGAGAAATTGGTTTTTCATCTTCAATTTCAACTCTCTCCTGACGAATTTCGCCCGGTTCCGCTTCTTCCAGAATGGGATTCAACTCCAGCTCTTCTTTGATCCGCTGTTCCAGAGCTATAGTCGGTAACTGAAGCAACTTGATGAACTGCAATTGCTGTGGCGACAGTTTTTGCTGCTGACCCAGTTGCTGCTTTTGGCTGATATTTTGTTGATTCCGAAGCATGCCTAGTCTACTTCCTGTTCTCGAATATAGTTACAAGCGGCTTTAAATTCGTCGTACCAATCTTCACCATAACGTCTGGTGAGTGGTTTTTCAAGAAAGTCGGATAAATAAATTCCTTCTTTACTTCCCTTGTCACATGCAGCGGAACACAAACTGTCCACATATTCGAAATTGGCATAATCAAAGCCAGCTATCTTCTTTAACCGTACCGGAAACAAGTGGCAGCTCAATGGCTTTTCCCAGTCAATGCGTCCATCAAAATAAGCTTGTTGTATAGAACAATATGAAACATCGTTATCTCCATACTTCACAAATATACATTCAGCTTCATTTACACAAGCGATCTCATATCCGGCTTTTTCGCTTCCGATGACCACTCCATCTCGTTCGGCAACTTCTACAGCTTCCGGTCTCAGTTCATCTTTTAATAACCGATAGGCTTTATGCAATACAGGAATTTCATCTTTTACAACGGGAGCTCCTGCATCCCCAACTACACAACATGCTCCTTTGCATCGCGGCAGATCACATGCAAATTTTGTGGTTGCAATCTCTTCTGTAAGAATGGTGTCTTGAACTTTGAACATAACCAAAGATACAAATAGTGGATGGAATTTCTTTTGTTATTCATTAATGAATTTATTCGTACAAGCGTAGGGATAAATTCCAGCATTATTCCAGGCGGACTAAAGTCCTCTCCGGTTAACTTGATGATCTTGAAACAAACAACAAATTCCATCAGGTTCACTAGCAAGGGATTTATCCCGCAGTTAATAATGAAAATGCCCTCTCATTTCTTCGCAAATTGTTGAAGCATACAACTAAGAATCTCGATAAAATATATTTATATAAAATATTACTGATTTCTTTTAAGTTAATGATCAAACTCAACCAAATCTTCAGCTATGCTTTCAGTGATTCTTCTATTGCTTACTATTTCATCTTTTCAGCAAACCACATCAGATAGTGTAACCGTAAACTCAGAGATAGATAATGTAACGGTTTTCAGGTCTCAGGCTCAAATTGAACGGATTTCTGATGTTCGGTTATCTACCGGAAAAAATGTTGTAGTATTTACTGAATTGTCAGAATCAATGGTACCAAATAGTATTCAACTAAAAGGAAAGGGTGCTTTTACCTTACTCTCTATCACCCATCGTAATAATTTTATTGAGGAGACTTCCAATAGTAAGCTTGTTAACCAATTAACTTCACAAAGAGATAGTCTTCAGCGTTTGATAACATCAAAAAGAGCCCGAATAAATGTTATAAACAGTAATGTTTCTTTATTGAGTTCATCCAATAACATTGCAAATAATCATAAACTATCGGCTTCAGAACTGGACGCTCTTCTTGATCTCAACTCAAAACGACTATTGGAATTTGAAGAACAAAAGATCCTTATAAATAATGAGATCAGTGACATTAATGACCGGACTCGATTACTCAATAACCGAATAAGAGAAGAAGGCAGAAGCATCAGAAACAGATTCAAAGAAGTTGTCGCTGAGATCGAGGTAGAATCGGCAAAGGAAATGGAATTTTCGCTTCAGTATTTGGTGTATAATTCCGGTTGGAACCCAAGCTACGATATACGTTCCGAAAATATAAACGCACCATTGTCATTCACTTATAAAGCCAATATCTATCAAAATACAGGATACGATTGGAATGATGTACAATTCACTATCAATTCCGGTGATCCTTCTCAGAATGTACAGAAGCCTGAGTTACTTCCTCGTTATGTAGGATTTTATAATACCAGACAAAAGCCAAACAGAAGTTCAGGTGGCAACTCGGTAGCTACATTTAAACGCTCTGAAGACAATGGTCTGATTGAAGGAATAGTGATGGATCAAACTACAGGTGAGCCGTTGCCCGGAGCAATTGTGTTAATACCAGAGCTCAATAAAGGAGTAAGTACTACCGTAGATGGACTTTTTGAATTAGATAATGTTCCAAATGGCACCTATACACTAAGGATCAACCTTATCGGATTTCGATCTTTGAATAAGAGATTCTCGATAAACAATTCCGGACTAAATGTGTTCGCCTTATTAGCAGCAGATGTTTATGGTTTGGATGAAGTAGTTGTTACCGGCGTGTCCGATCAAATGCAGGGAAGAGTTTCCGGAGTTGCCGTAGAGAATGAAGAATTTGTTGACTCAGGATTACTTGTAAACCAAGAGATCTCTAACCAAACTTCTTTCAGTTATAAAATAGAGCGCCCCTATTCGGTCCCTTCAGATGGCAAGGAACATACACTTGAGATTAAGAAAGAAACTCCACAAACTGATTATCTCTATGCATCGGTTCCGAAGTTGTCTTCCAATGCTTATCTGATAGGGAATTTAACAGATTGGGACGAATTGAACCTGATAGAAGGCGACGCTAATGTGTATTTTGAAAACAGTTTTGTAGGTAGTACGTATTTAGCCCCCTCTTCTCTTCTGGATACTTTGGAAATATCACTCGGTAAAGATGAGCGCATTGTTATCGAAAGAAAAAAACTCAAAGACTTTGAAGAACGTCGATTTTTCGGAAGTAAAACCAGAGAGAGTTTATCGTTTGAGATCAGTATCAGAAATACAAAATCAGAACCCATTGAAATTATTGTTGAAGATCAGATTCCAGTTTCCACAGATGAAAGCATAAAAGTATCTCCAAAACAACTTTCAGGTGGAGAGCTGGATGAACAATCCGGAATTATAAACTGGAGATTGAATCTGAAACCAAATGAAACAAAAAAACTTATATTGAACTATCAGATTGAATATCCAAAGGGAAAAAGAATAAATAACTAACTGATTCAACATTATGTCTGAAATTTCCGATCAAAATAAACAAAGCTTTTCGGAGCGAAATACTGTAATGATTAAAGCAGTATTTATAGCAATTATAACACTCTTACTGCTTATACCTGCTGCTATGATTAGCAACTTAGTGTATGAACGACAAAACACTAAGAATGAAGCCATAAACGAAATTGGAGAAAAATGGGGTAAAGAACAGACCATAACGGGACCATTTCTAACTATTCCTTTTACAAAACACATAAAAAGATACTCCCCAAAAGATTCTACCGATGTCTGGATCGAAAGAACGGATTACCTGAATATGTTACCGGAAAATTTAAATGTAACTGGTTCAATTGCACCCGAAAAACGATACCGGGGTATCTTTGAAGTAATTGTTTATAATTCTGACATCTCTCTTGATGGCGATTTTTCGACTTTGAATATCAAAGACTTTGATATTGAAGCAAAGGACCTCCATCTCAACAATGCTTTTCTTAGTATTGGTATTTCTGACCTTAGAGGTATTGAAGAACAAATAGATCTGAAATGGGGAGAAAATACTAAAGTCTTTAATCCGGGAACTATTACTACAAACATCATAAGTTCAGGAATAAATGCACCTCTCAATATTTCTGTAAACAGTAATGGTGATATTCTCTCTGAACCTTTTGCCTTTAACCTGAAACTTAAAGGAAGCGAATACCTTAGATTTATCCCGGTAGGAAAAATAACCGATGTAGAGCTTAAATCAGATTGGAGCACCCCAAGCTTTGATGGTGCTTTTTTACCTGATCACAGAACTGTTTCTGACTCAGGTTTTGTAGCAAATTGGAATGTTCTTCACTTAAACAGAAATTACCCCCAGGCTTGGTTGAATTCAGATCACCGAGTACAAGAATCGGCTTTTGGAGTAGATCTATTGCTTCCGGTAGACAATTACAAAAAATCTGAACGAAGTATTAAGTATGCTATTTTATTTATCGGATTAACGTTTTTGGTCTTCTTTTTTATAGAAATAATCAATAAAAAAAGAGTACATCCTATTCAATATATCCTTGTTGGCTTAGCGCTTTGTTTATTCTATACGTTACTTTTATCCATATCTGAACACAGTTCATTCAATTTTGCTTATTTAGCATCTTCAGTGTTAACAATTGGCCTTATTTCTGCTTACACCAAAACAGTTTTAAAAAGTACTTCCCTCACAGGCTTGATGTCAGGTATTCTCACCATTTTGTACCTCTTTATTTATGTGATCATACAACTTGAAGATTATGCATTACTGATGGGAAGCATTGGTTTGTTTATCATACTTGCTCTTGTTATGTATTTCTCAAGAAAAATTGATTGGTACCAAATAAATAATGAAGTGAAATTATAAGTTCTAATTAGCAACTCCCCTCTTAATATTTTATCTTTAGGGATTCTACAAGCTGGCAAAAAACCAGCTTGTTTTATTTGCGCATTTATGCAACTAAAGGTGATTGGATCACCTTTTTTTATAAGCACCTAACTTGAATATTTAAATCCTGAGCATCTTGGAACCCGAATTATCAGCACGATCAGTCAGCGTAGAAATCTTAATTGAATTCGACCGTGAAAAAAACCTTGACTATTCACTTGCAAACGAGCTTGATACCCGTGAAAAAGCTCAGGTAAGAGAATACGTACAGAATATACTCCGCAAAAGAAGTTATCTCGATTTTATCATCGATCACTTTTCTTCAATTGGAATTGAGGAAATGAAACCGGAGCTGAAAAATATTCTCCGTCTTGCTATTTATGATATGCTGTTTATGGACAGCACTCCTGATTACGCCGCTATCAACGAAGCTGTTGAAATAGCTAAATTTATGCTCGGTTCTAAAACCGGCGACCTCGTAAATGCTATTCTCCGTAATATGCAACGCGAAGAAGGCGCTCTGCCAAAACCGGCTTTCAAAGACAGAACCAAGTTAGTAGCTACTACTTTCTCTCATCCGGAATGGCTGGTAGCCAGATGGAATAAGCGTTTTGGTGAAAGAGAAGCGTTTCAGTTGTATCAGGCAAACAACAGCCGACCAAATTACTATGTTCGTGTAAACACGATCCGTACCAAGCCTGAAAATTTTGAGCTGCGTATGGAAAAAATGGGCATCGACTTTGAAGCGAGTGACTGGTTGCCAAATTTTTATAAAGTAGATTCTGTTCAGCCATTCATCGAAAAAGGTTTGTTTGCAAAAGGTTTGTGCCATGTGCAGGATCTTGCAGCCGGATTTGCTCCGTTTATCTTAGACCCTCAGCCTGATGAGAAAATTTATGACCTCTGTGCTGCTCCGGGTACAAAATCAATTATGATCGCTGATCTGACTGAAGCTAAAAGTGACATCCTTTCTGTGGATATTTCTGCAGATCGCCTGGAGTTGCTTGCAGAGAATGCGCTGAACTTTGGTGCTGAAAATATTAAAATTCGTCGCGGTGATATTCTGGAATTATCACTTCCTCTTGCAGATGCTGTTCTTTTAGACGCTCCTTGTACAGGAACAGGAGTTCTAAGCAAACGAGCTGACCTACGCTGGAGAAGAGACGAGCAAGGCCTTAAAAATGCAGTAGAACTTCAGGAGAAATTACTGGAAGAAGCAGCAAACATGGTAAAACTTGGCGGACGTTTAGTATACAGCACCTGTTCGTTGGAGCCGGAAGAGAACATGGAACAGATCCATAAGCTTCTGGAAAAAATGGATGATAATTTTGAGCTGCAACCACTTGAGGATTTTGTTCCTGAAGAAATTCTAATCGAAGATGGTAAAGCGTACCAAACCTATCCTCACAAACACGGATGTGACGGACATTTTGGTGTATTATTGAAAAGAGTAAAGTAAGAGAAAGTGACAGAGTGATACAGTAGCAAAGTGACAAAGTTGAATACTTTGCAACTTTGCTACTGTATCACTTAAAATTTAGAAAAGAGAAATTCCTTAATTAGTAGCTGAAGTGAGCGATTCAACGAAGACAAAAAAAGAAATTCCCGCACAGTACGATCCTTCTCAAGTTGAAGACAAATGGTATCAGTATTGGATGGACCATAATTACTTCCATTCCACACCTGATGAAAGAGAACCATTTACAGTCGTAATTCCCCCGCCTAATGTTACCGGTGTTTTACACATGGGGCACATGTTGAACAATACCATTCAGGATGTATTGGTGCGTAAAGCCAGAATGCAAGGCTATAACGCTTGCTGGGTTCCCGGAACAGATCACGCTTCTATTGCAACTGAAGCAAAAGTAGTACGAAAGCTCCGTGAAAAAGGTGTTACTAAAAAAGATCTTACCCGTGATGAATTCATGGAACATGCCTGGGAATGGACGCACGAGCATGGCGGAATCATCCTTGAACAACTTAAGAAATTAGGAGCCAGTTGTGATTGGGATCGCACCACTTTCACAATGGATGAGAAGTATTCTGAAAGTGTAATTGATACGTTTATTGATCTCTTTAATAAAGGAAAGATCTATCGTGGTGCCCGAATGATCAACTGGGATCCGGCTGCGAAAACAGCGCTCAGTGATGAAGAAGTAATTCACAAGGAAGTTAATTCCAAGCTGTATCACGTTCGCTACAAGATCGTTGATTCAGATGAATATGTAACTATTGCCACTACTCGTCCTGAAACGATTCTGGGTGACACAGCGGTCTGTATTAACCCTGATGATGAACGATACACGCATCTTCATGGTAAAAAAGCGATCGTTCCGTTGGTAAATCGTGAAGTTCCAATCATCCTGGATGACTATGTGGACATGGAATTCGGAACAGGTTGCCTGAAAGTAACTCCTGCTCACGATCTGAATGATTATGATCTCGGACAGCGACATAATCTTGAAACCATCAATATGATGAATGCCGATGGAACTGTCAGCGAAGAAGGCGAACTCTATATTGGAATGGATCGGTTTGATGTTCGTAAGCAGATCTCAAAGGATCTGGATGAAGCAGGGAACCTTGTTGAAGTAGAAGATTACAAAAACAAAGTTGGATATTCTGAAAGAACCGACGCAGTTATCGAGCCAAGACTTTCTCTTCAATGGTGGGTAGCAATGAAAGAACTAAGCGAACCTGCTCTCGAAAACGTAATGAATGATAACATTCAGTTTCATCCGGAGAAATTCAAGAATACCTATCGTCATTGGATGGAAAACGTTCGTGATTGGTGTATTTCCCGTCAGCTTTGGTGGGGACACAGAATTCCTGCTTATTACTACGGCGATGGTGACGATGACTTCGTAGTAGCTAAAACATTGAAAGAAGCAGTAAAAGCTGCTAAAGAAAAATCAGGTAACAAAAGCCTTTCCGCTGGTGACCTGAAACAGGAAGAAGATGTTCTGGATACTTGGTTTTCATCATGGTTGTGGCCTATTTCTGTGTTTGACGGATTCTACAAAAAAGACGAAGTAGACTACTACTACCCTACCAATGATCTTGTAACCGCTCCTGAAATTATGTTCTTCTGGGTAGCCAGAATGATCATTGCCGGATATGAATATCGCGGTGAACTACCATTCAAAAATGTGTATTACACCGGAATAGTTCGAGACAAACAAGGTCGTAAGATGAGCAAGAGTTTAGGAAACTCTCCTGATCCGTTAGACTTGATCTCGGAATATGGTGCAGATGGAATCCGTATGGGAATGTTGTTTGCAACTCCTGCAGGAAATGATCTCCCCTTCGATTCAAAACTTTGTGAACAGGGAAGTAAATTCAGTAATAAGATCTGGAATGCATTCCGCTTTTTATCCATGAATATGGAAGATGAAGTGGAATACAATCCTACTACTGAAATAGACCCCGAAAACCTGGTAGATCGCTGGATGATGTCTCGTATCCATCAAACCATTAAAGAAGTGGAAGAGGATTTTCAGAACTACAAGCTGAATGATGCTCTTAAGAAAGTGTATTCTTTGATCTGGGATGATTTCTGCGATTGGTATATCGAACTTGCTAAACCGGCTAATTACGGTGATAAGTTCGACAACGAACGACTTAATGTTGCTTTGGGAATGTTTGAGCAATTGATGAAGCTACTCCATCCTTTTATGCCGTTTATCAGTGAGGAGATCTGGCAACATATTGATGAAAGGTCTTCCGAAGAAGCATTGTGTATTTCCGACTGGCCTAAGTATGATGAAAGCAAGATCAATACGGAAGATGTAACTCTCTTCGAAAGTATTCAGGGAATGATTTCTGCCTTAAGAAATATCCGTTCTGAAATGGGTGTTTCTCCTAAAAAAGATATTGAAGTGTTGATCAAATCTTCTAATGCTGAGAAAATAGAAGAAAGCGAATGGATCCTTAGAAAACTTCAAGTTCTGAAGTCGTTATTCATTGCTCCTGACCTGAAAAAGCCTAAAGCTTGTGCTTCTGCACTGGTCGGCAATGACGAGATCTACGTTCAGATGTTTGATCTGGTTGATGTTGATAAGGAAATTGAAAGGATCGAGAAAGAAATAGAGCGTGTTGAAGGTTTCCTGAAAAGCGTAAACGGAAAGCTTAACAATTCGAATTTTGTGGAAAACGCCCCGGATGCTGTCGTTCAAAATGAACGTAACAAAAAACGAGATGGTGAAGCAAACCTTGAAAAGCTAAAAGAACAGCTGAAAGATTTTCAGTAATTTGGAAACCACAGAGGGCACAAAGAATTTTAGCTACTGGTTCCGATGGTCTCCGTCGGAACTAAGCTTTCGAATCTGGCTCTGATTACGCACCAACACAGAGCATTGGTACGAGAAATAGTTTTAAAAGCTCTTATGAACACAATTACTTAACTCCCAGATTCATAAATAAGCAAGCAATGGAATTTCTCCCTTGCGATTAAATTAATGAAGAAATTTTCCCTACAATCTGAAGATCCTCAAGGAAAACCTGATTTCCTTAAAGGTCTTAACGAACAACAGAGAAAAGCTGTTACTCATACTAATGGACCGCTTTTAATTATAGCCGGTGCCGGTAGTGGTAAAACCCGGGTATTAACTTTTCGAATAGCATACCTTCTTCAGCAGTTTAAAGCTGCACCAAATGAAATTCTGGCTCTTACATTCACGAACAAAGCAGCTCGTGAAATGAAAGACAGAATTAAAGGTTTGATCGGTGATAAAGCTTCCAAACTATGGATGGGAACCTTTCATTCTATTTTTTCAAAGATATTACGATTTGAAGCAGACAGATTAGGTTATGGTAAAGACTTCACCATTTATGATACCAGTGATTCTGAAACCGTGATAAAACAGATCCTTCAGGAACTGAATTTTAATCCAAAAGAGATCAAGCCGAAAACTATTCGTAATAAGATCAGTGATGCAAAAAATCAGCTTATTGATCCTGATACCTATCAGAATAAGTTTGTGGGTAGTACTCTGGATGACATTACTGCACGAGTCTACAAGATCTATATTGCCCGCTTAAAGGAAAGCAATGCCATGGATTTTGATGATCTGTTGATAAAGCCTATTCAATTGTTTGAAGAGTTTCCTGAAGTGCTGGAAGTGTATCAGAATCGCTTTAAGTATATCATGATCGATGAGTATCAGGATACCAATCATGCCCAATATAAAGTCACTAAAATGCTGGCTAAGAAGTATGGGAATATTTGTGTTGTTGGTGATGATGCCCAAAGTATTTACTCATTCCGGGGAGCTGATATTTCAAATATCCTGAACTTTCAGGAAGATTATGAGGATGCTGAAAGAGTTCCATTGGAACAAAATTACCGTTCCACAAAATCTATTCTTCAGTGTGCTGATTCCATTATCAAAAAGAACTCAAAGCAACTGGATAAAACTCTCTGGACCGAACAGGATTATGGCGATCCGGTCATTCTTCTGGACAACTATGATGAAAGAGATGAAGCAAACAGAGTTGCCAGTTATATTCATGAGCTGAAACTAAGGCACGGTTATAATAACAATGATTTTGCCATTCTGTACCGCACAAATTATCAATCCCGCGTTTTTGAAGAAGCGTTAAGAAGACGTGATCTGGCTTATCAATTAGTGGGAGGTCTCTCCTTCTATCAGCGTAAAGAGATCAAAGACGTGCTTGCTTATCTGACTTTATTGGTGAATCCAAATGACGAAACCAATCTGATCCGGATCATCAATGAGCCATCAAGGGGAATTGGTAACAAGTCAATTCAGGACCTTAGAAAAAAAGCCCGATCCGAAGGACGCTCTGTATGGACCATTCTTCAAGATGTTGAAAATACAGATGTCTACAAACCGGCTAAAGTACGAATTCGCGAATTTGTGGATATGATCAATCGGTTGCGTTCTGAGATGGAAAACGGTTTAAGTTTAACTGAATCGACCCGTGCAGTTCTGGAACAGTCTGGCTATGTAAAAGCTTTGGTTGAAGAAAATTCTCAGCAATCAATGATGAGGAGAGACAACATCCTGGAATTCCAGAATGCCATCGCTTATTATGAAAAGGGAAATTCTAATCCTTCTCTGAGCGCATTTTTGCAGGAAATAAGCCTGATCACTGATGCTGATAAATTTGATGAAAATAAACCTGCCATTACACTTATGACTGTTCACGGTTCGAAAGGGCTGGAATTCCCAACTGTATTTGTGGTAGGTTTGGAAGAAAACCTCTTCCCTGTTGGAGCTCGTGTTGGATTTGAAGTTGATATAGAAGAAGAACGTCGTTTGTTTTATGTAGCCATAACCAGAGCTGAAGAGCGTTTATATTTCAGCCATGCCAGAAACAGGTATAAATTCGGTGAAGAACAGCGACAGATTCGCTCACGATTTATTGATGAGGTTGATTCCGGAGTGGTACGCACTGAAACCGGAGCAACAATCACACAGAAAGCAGATCGTTTCTCTTTGGATGAATCTTCTTCATCCAATAAATCAACAAGTGCAACTTCCATAGAATATGATTGGGAAACCCCCGTTAGTGGCAAGACGTATAAATCAGCAAGCGGAAATACTATCGAGTATGATCTTCAGGATGGGGATGATCCTTTTCAGGTTGGCGTTATCGTTGAACATGCAAAATTCGGCCCGGGAAAGATCATAAGCAGAACAGGATTAGGAATGGATACAAAAGTTGTTGTATTTTTCAAGTCAAGAGGACAAAAGAAGTTGATGCTGAAAGCAGCACCTCTTCAGGTAATAGGTTAGTAAAAGGACGGCTTTTAATACTATGTGGAAGGTTTTAACAACCATTTTTATGGGCTTTATGTGTGCAACTAATATTTTTGCACAACCCGTCATAACACCAAAGAATTTGGCTCTTGGTGGCGGGGGAACTACTTACATCACTGACTTCAATGCCAACTTCTATAACCCAGCAAACCTGTTAATTAATGACAGAACAAAAACGGTGGATATTGGTTTTCTCTCCGGAGTTTCTACTTTCAACGGTGTTTTGAACTTTGAAAACCCGGAAGCTCAAAAAGATAATTATCTCAAATACTTTAACAAGTTTTCTGTGGGTGAATATAACCTCAATCAAGCCGACAGAGAATTGATCGTTGATACTCACTATAAAAGAGAAAGATTGAACTCTATTCATCAATCTCGTTTTGAAGTCAACACTTTTGGAGTGAGCTGGATAAGAAATAACCGAGCTTATTCTATTGCCGCCAGAACTAGGGTCGGCTCAACATTTGAAGCTGGCAGGAATTGGTATACAGATCAATTAGTAATAGAAAACAATGTCTCTATGTCTAATCAAGACCTCGTTCACCGATACCAGGTTCTGCATGAATTTTCAATAGGTTATTCAGAATCAGCAAAACTGATCAATGGACTTAGTTCCCGTCTGGATAACTTCCTGATCGGTATTGCCCCAAAATTCATTTTGGCTGGTCCTTATCTAAATACAGAATGGAGAAATCAATATACCCGGGAAAACGAGGCTTCTGAAATCAACAGAACTCAAGTTTTTAATTATCAATCAGCGGGAAACCTGACGGCTGCAACAGAAGCGTATTTGAGTGGAACAGATGCTTCAGAAGCTACCAATCAGTCTTTAGAGTCATTTCAGGATGAACTCACAAATATCCACGGCTTTGGCGTTGGTGTAGATGTAGGGTTCACTTATTTGCTTACTTTCGGAAGTGACTTATCCACTCTGAACTCAAACATGGACCGTACAAAGCGTTCTATTCGACTTTCTCTTTCCATTAATGATATTGGTTTTGTAAGATATAATGACCAAACTTTGTTTTTAGAGGAAGCCACTTCTTCTTCTCAAACTCAGAACTTCCCTACTGTTTCAGATGAATACTTTGCTGGAGCGCCCGGGCAATTCATTAACTTCACTGAGCAATATGGTGATGGCAATCCATTAACCGATAGTAGTAATACATTTAAGAACGGTTCCTTTACAACACTGCTTCCTTCTTCTTTTAACGGAGGGGTTTTAATAGAGCTGAACAGAATCAAGCTCATGGGAGATTTGAGTATTGGAATTTCGAATAATGCTTTTAATTCTGCCAGATTAGTTACTTCTTTAGGTGCAGAACTCAGGCCTTTAAACTTTCTTCCATTACGTGGAGGATTGCAATTTGCTCCTGGTTTACCCGGATCTTTTAATGTAGGAACTGCTATCGAAACCAGATTTTGGGATCTGTCTCTTGGGTTAAGTGTATCTGCAAGGTCGTTTACATCTGCTACTAATATGTCTGGTGCGGGTGTAGCCGTGCTTCAGTTTCATCTGTAACTGACACTTTGCCTTGGCTTACTGTCAGCAAACTAAAAAGCATGACGGTTTGTATTACACCTGAGTTTGGCTTTGTATTTGCGTTAATTTGATTAATAAAGAAATTTTGAAATAATATTTATGAAAGACCGATTTAATACGTTTGATAGTTTTGATGAGTCAGACGCTAGTTTTGATGATTTTGAACAAGCCATTCCACTAATGTCTGAAGAGGAGGAAAAAGAACTCACTGAATCTGTGATTCCTGATGAACTTCCTATACTGCCTCTGAAAAACACCGTTTTGTTTCCCGGAGTTGTGGTACCTATTACCGTTGGCAGAGACCGTTCGCTGGCTTTAGTGAAAGAAGCTTACGCAGGTGATAAGATCATTGGTGTGGTTACACAGAAAGATGAAGACATTGAAGAACCGGAAGATAAAGATCTTCACCGTGTCGGAACCATGGCTCGTATCATCAAGCTCATAAAAATGCCGGATGGAAGTAAGAGTATTGTAATTCAGGGAAAGTCCGGTTTTGAAGTGGAAGAGTTTACACAAAGCAATCCTTTCTTTAAAGCAAAAGTAAAAGCATTTCCAAAAGAAATGGATATTCAGGGTGTAGAGCTGGATGCTTCTATCAGAAACATCAAAGAAACGGCAACAAGGATCATTAACCTATCCCCTAATATTCCTTCTGAGGCAACTATTGCTGTAAATAATATCAACAGCCCTACTTTTCTGTTGAATTTTATTTCTTCAAACCTGAATGTAGGTATTGAGAAAAAGCAGCAACTGCTTGAAATTCAGAAATTCTCTGATAACCTGAATAAGGTAATGGAATTCCTTGAGCAGGAAGTTCAGGTGCTAGATATGAGTGAAAAGATCAGAACTAAGGTAAAATCTGATATTGATGATCAGCAGCGCGAGTTTTATCTGCGACAGCAAATGAAAGCCATTCAGGAAGAACTGGGTGAAGACGCTGAGCATCAGGAAGTAGAAAAGCTCAAAGAGAAATTAGCAGCGAAAAAACTTCCTGAAAACGTCAGAGAAGAAGCTGAAAAAGAGCTTCGAAGATTAGAAATGACTCCTAATGCTTCCCCTAACTATGGGATCATTCACAGTTACATTGAATGGATTCTGGATCTTCCATGGGATGAATATTCTGAAGACAAACTGGATCTTAAATTTGCCAAAGAAGTTCTGGATGAAGATCACTACGGACTGGATAAGGTAAAGAAACGTATTATTGAATATCTTGCTGTCCTGAAGTTGAAAGAAGACATGAAGGCTCCAATTCTGTGTTTCTACGGCCCTCCCGGTGTTGGTAAAACATCTCTGGGGAAATCTATTGCGAGATCCTTAAACCGTGAATTCGAACGATTCAGTCTTGGTGGTATTCGCGACGAAGCTGAAATCCGAGGTCACCGACGAACGTATATTGGCGCCCTTCCGGGAAGAATTATCCGCTCTATGAAGAAAGCAGGAAAAGGAAATCCTGTTATCATGCTTGATGAGATCGATAAAGTAGGATCCGATTATCGCGGAGATCCAACTTCAGCTCTGCTTGAAGTTCTTGACCCTGAGCAGAACGACACGTTTAGTGATAACTACTTAGAGTTGGAATATGATCTTTCAAAGGTGATGTTCATTGCAACTGCGAATAGTCTGGATACTATCCCCGCTCCGTTAAAAGACAGAATGGAGATCATAAATATAAGCGGTTATACTCTCGAAGAGAAAACTGAAATCGCTAAAAAGTATCTGATCCCCAAACAGATCAAAGAAAACGGACTCAAATCTGAGCAAATTTCTATTGATGAAAAGTCGATCCACAAAGTAATCGATCAATATACTCGTGAGTCTGGTGTAAGAAATCTTGAACGTCAGGTTGCCGGTGTATGTCGTGGAGTAGCAGCAAAAATTGCAAAAGGTGAAATAGAAGAATTTTCTGTCAAAGAAGGTGATATTGAAGAGTTTCTTGGAAAACAGAAGTACTTCAGTGATGCTGCTGAAAGAACAACTGTTCCCGGAGTTGCCACAGGATTGGCATGGACTCCTTTCGGTGGAGATATCCTCTTTATTGAAGCAAGTGTATCCAAAGGTTCAGGAAAGCTTAATATTACCGGTCAACTTGGTGATGTTATGAAAGAATCAGCGATGTTGGCTATCTCCTATTTAAAAGCTCATGCTGATGAAGTAGGTATTCCTGAAGAAGCTTTCAAATACTGGGATCTTCATATTCACGTTCCTGCTGGTGCTGTTCCAAAAGATGGACCTTCTGCCGGTGTTTCACTGATGTCGGCCATAGCTTCTATTTTTACTCAAAGAAAAGTAAAAGGAACCATAGCTCTAACCGGAGAAATTACACTTCGTGGATTAGTACTACCGGTTGGTGGTATTAAAGAAAAAGTTCTTGCAGCAAAAAGAGCGGGCATCAAACAAGTACTGCTTCCAAAGAAAAACGAAAAAGATGTTGCGGAGATCGAGAAAGATGTGATCGGCGATCTAAAAGTGAAATATCTGGAAAGAATGGAAGAATTACTGGATCAGATGCTTGAGAAAGATCCTGAAAATGACCCTAAAGAGTTTTTCAAAGTGAGTGATGCTCATAAAAACTCTGTCACAGGTAAAAACGGCAAATTAGAAAATGTGTCCGTTTCAAAATAATTCGAACTAAAAAGGCCCTTAACCGGGTCTTTTTTTTTTTATTTAATACTATTCCATTCATCTTCTGTAGCTACCGAAACCTGGTGCTCCATCAACAGCTTCCATTCTCCACTCGCTTTCGTTAACAACGCTTCAAGGTGAATATATACTGTGCTTTGTTCTTCGCCTTTATTTTGAGAAGAATATTTAAATATTCCGGTTTCATATGCTGTGGTCTCACTATGTAACCGCTCAGAAAATCTAAATTCCACACTAGCTTTCATTTTTCCTGCTTTAGTGTCCTCAAATCCCTGTTTCCATCCATCCAAAGCAGTAGAAATCGGATAACTATTTCCGGAAATACCATTCACCAAAACCGCATCTTTATGAAAAGTATCTGCATAACCTTTGAAATCTCCTTCTTGTACAGTTCTGGAAGCTTCTTCCCAAAATTTGTCTAACTCTGACTTTGGATCTTGTACCAAATTGAAAAGAAATAATATCATTAAAGGCAGTAATGAAATCTTGAGCATAGTATTTATTTGAATGATTAAAATTGATTCTTAAAGAACCTAAAAATCCGGAATTATCCAATATTATAAGTTTTCTTCTTGCCTATAGCATACTCTTCCGTATTTTCAGGAATGCAAAAAGGACGAGTATTAGAATCTACAGGAAGTTGGTATAAGGTTGATACCGGAGACGAGATCATAAACAGCAGACTACCTGGTAAATTCCGCTTAGATAAAAAAGAGGTTACCAATCCGATCACTGTAGGAGATATGGTTGACCTGGAAGTGAATAATGATGGTTCAGGTAACATTTTAAAGATTCATGATCGCGAAAATTATATCACCAGACAGGCAACCCATGGAAAACGAGGCGAACATATTCTGGTTTCCAATCTGGATCAGGCTTTTGTTGTTCAATCCATCAGAAAACCAAAACTGAATGAAGGATTTATCAACAGGTTTCTGGTTACCTGTGAAGCTTATGATGTATCAGCAGGGATCATCATTAACAAAATGGATCTGGCTAAGAAAGGAGATCTTGATTTTGTGGAAGATATGATCGGAGTGTATAAATCCATTGGGTATCCTGTGTATACTTGTTCTATCGAAGATGCTGATTCTATAGAACAGCTTAAATCTTTGTTTAAGGATAAATTATCTGCGTTTATCGGCCCTTCCGGAGTTGGTAAGACAAGTATCTTAAATGCTATTGATCCTGATTATAACTTAAAAGTCGGAGAGATTTCCAGCTCATCCAATAAAGGAAAACACACCACTACGTTTGCCCGTCTAATTCCTTTGGAAATAGGAGGATTTGTTGCTGATACTCCCGGAATAAGGGAATTCGGTCTGGTAAATATTGAAGACTGGGAATTATCGCTCTATTTCCCGGAGATGTTAGAGCCCAGAGAAACTTGCAAATTCAATACTTGTACTCATATTCATGAACCGGGTTGTGGTGTAATTGCTGCTTTTGAAAATGGAGAAATAGATCCGAACCGATATCATTCATATATCAATATGCTGGAATCGCTGGAAGATTAAGATTTTCAAATACCACAAAAAGGATGTTCAAACTATCCAAAATAATACAGATATTAGGTTATAAACATTAAAACAGGAGAATACATGATAAATCGCTACAAGACTATTACAAAACTTATTCTAAGCACATTCGTGCTGGGATTTATGGCCATTACCCCGGCGAAAGCACAGTTCGGAGACATTGGGGCTTTCTTAGAAGCCGGTGCAAATGACGCATCCATTCTTACCAGAGAATATATAAAACCTTTTCCAACCGGTTTTGGAACCGGGCTCAATGCCGGTTTTACTGAAAGCGCAACTCCTAAAAAACTATTTGGATTTAGTATTCAGATAAGACCTTCCGTAGCTGTAGTGCCTTCTGGAGACCAAAGCTTTGATATTTATGCACTTAATTTAGAAAAAATCCGAGTAGCTTCAGGCGAAAATCCTGTAACTCAAACAATTTCGGGGAGTAAAGATGGAGGTCCACTTCTTGAAATTTTTGCGGATCCTAATGACCCAAATACCAAAATTGGGGAGTTTGAAATGCCCGGAGGTACAGGATTCGCATTTGTTCCTGCGCCAATAGTTCAGGCGAGCATTGGTCTTATTAAAAAAACTGATGTCACTGTAAGATATCTTCCGGAAACTGATATCAGTGATTTTGGAAGTATGAGTATTATAGGTGGAGCAGTGAAGCACGAATTAACTCAATATGTACCCGGTGGAAAATTACTACCTGTCGACGTTTCTCTAATGGTTGGGTTTAACCAAATAGCAGTGGACGCAAATCTTGACTTACAACCTGATCAAAATGCTACCCGTGATCCAAATGATCCTGCTTTAACATCAAATCCAAACCCTGATTTCTCAACTCAGGAAGTTACAACAACAACAAATACATTTGTTGTAAATGCTTTAGTCGGAAAGTCATTGCCTTTTATATCTGTATATGGCGGGGTTGGTTACCAAAAAGCTGATTTTGAGCTAAGCATGGTAGGAGATTATCCTGTTGCTTCGTTCAACCCTACTACACCGCAAGATGATTATAATGTAATCACCGATCCGTTTGCTTTGGAAATTGAAAGCGAAAGTAACCTTCATTTATTAGGAGGCTTCAGACTTAGACTTGGTATTTTAGCGTTCTACGGCGAAGCTACTTTAGCGAACTACTTTACTGCTAACGCGGGTGTTGGTATCAGTTTCAGATAATTAAACGCTGAATTAAAAACACAAAAAAAGCCGCTTATCAAATGATAAGCGGCTTTTTTATTTCTATTTCTTTTTAATCAATGTGCAGCTAAAACCGGGTTTTCCACTTTTTCGTCCGACTCTATTACACCATCTCTTAGTCTTACAATCCTTCGGGAATATTCTGCAATTTCGTTTTCATGAGTCACCAAAATGATGGTGTTTCCTGCTTTGTATAATTCTTCAAACAAAAGCATGATCTCATCCCCTGTTTTTGTATCCAGATTACCTGTTGGCTCATCAGCCAATAATATTGACGGACTATTTACAAGCGCTCTTGCAATTGCAACACGCTGTCTTTGTCCACCCGACAGCTCATTAGGTTTGTGATCTAACCTGTCACCTAATCCTACTTTAGAAAGCACATCAGAAGCTCGTTCTTTACGCTCTGAAGCTTTTACACCTGCGTAGATCAATGGCAGCTCTACATTAGCCAAACAGGTTGTTCTTGGCAGCAAATTAAAGGTCTGGAATACAAATCCGATTTCTCTGTTTCTTACTTCAGCAAGTTCAGCATCATCCATTTGGCTTACACGGTTATTATTCAGTATGTACTCTCCTCCTGTTGGAGTATCCAAACAACCGATCATGTTCATCAATGTTGATTTACCTGATCCTGACGGACCCATAATTGCGATGTATTCATTTTCGAGTACATCAAAAGTCACACCGTTGAGAGCTCGTACTTCGGTCTCTCCCATTTGATAGAATCTGGTAAGATCTTTAATCTGAATTATTGGTCTTTTAGACATTATGCCCTGTTAGTTAATTGATGCGAATGAATCTGAGTTATTTTCTACTTTGACTTTATCGCCGTTTTCTAAGTTTTTGGATAAGGTACGATAACTTCCAATCACAATTTCATCGCCTGCATTTACACCCGACAAAATTTGAGTGTGAGTATTGTCGCTGATCCCGGTTTCAACTTCATATCTGACTGCTATTCCATTTTCAACTATAAACACTACTTTTCTGATATCTTCTTTCTTAATGATCAGGTTATTATCCAATTCTTCAGACGACTCTTCTTCTGAATTAGTTGAATCATCTTCAGAATTATTCTTTCGGTCTTTCTTATCCTTTGCAAAATCTCTTACAGTAACAGCCTGAATCGGAACAGATACTACATTCTTAGCTGTTTTGGTTTCTATATCAACTGTAGCTGACATCCCCGGCTTAAAGTTGGGTGAAAAATTCTCTTCCGGATTTTCAGCGGTTTCAGATTGAACTAATTCCGCTCCAGACATTGAAAGGTTGTGAGGAGTGATAATTCTGACTTTAACCTGATAATTAGTTACTTGCTCGTTAGATCCTGCACCGGTTATTCTGGCAGAATTTGCAATTTCAGTAACGATGCCATTAAATCTTCTTTCAGGATAAGCATCCACTTCAATTCTTGTAGTATCAAGTGATGAAATATTTACGATATCGTTTTCATTCACTTCAACCAGAACTTCCATTTTGTCGAGTAAAGAAACACGCATCATCTCAGTTCCTGCCATTTGGGAGTTACCTAAAACTCTTTCTCCGAATTCAACAGCAAGTCCGGTAACAGTGCCATCCTGCGGGGCACGAATAACCGTTTGCTTAAGCTCTTCTTCAGCTTTTCTCAGTTGAGCTTCTGCGCTTTGAACCTGATACTCAGATGCCTTTAAGCTTGCCTTTTGGGAATCGTAATTCGACTTAGTTTGAATAAAATCCAACTCAGAAATAATGTCCTTCTCATAAAGCTCTTTATTCTTTAAATGAGCTGCTTCAGCTTGAATCAAACTAGCTCTTGTTTGTTCTAAACGAGCCTTTTGGGTTAACAATGCAGCATTTAGTTCATCAATTCGGGCTTTAAAAATATCCGGTTTAAGACGAACCAAAAGATCTCCCTTACGAACAAAATCGCCTTCGTTCACAGCTAGTTCTATGATCTCCCCGGAAACATCCGGACGTATAATAACTTCCACTTCTGGTTGAATTTTCCCGGAAGCAGATACAAGCTGAGTTATTGTTTTCAGTTTTGCCTTTTCTGTTTCAACAGCAGTTCCTTCTTCAGCTCCACCAATTACACCGGCTGCTCTCAATCCAAATCCTGCACCAACTATAACAATCAGAAAAATTCCGAAATACAAAAGTATTTTACCCATTGATGATCCTTTTTTCGCCATTATTATCCCTACCCTCTTATTGAATTTGTATTAATTAATTTCCTTAAAACTCGACGTCGTCACCGGAAAGTTTACCTACATAGTAATCCAGTAGTTTTTCCTGAAAGATCAGATTATATAAAGCTTGAGTACGATTAGATTGAGCTTGCACAAAATTAGTTTGAGCCTGACTAAGTTCAATTAAAGTACTGGCTCCCACGTTATATCTTTCCTGTTGAGTCTCAAATGCTTTTCTTGAAGCTATTAAAGACTTTTCTGATGCTTCTAATTGCTTAATTACAGAGCTATAGTCATTATTTGCTTGTGTAACCTCCTGAATTACCTGAAGCTCAGTATTTTCAAGAGAAAGTTGTGCATTTTTGTATTGTACCTCTGCCTGCTGAATACCAAGGCTTCTGTTCAATTTGTTAAAGATTGGTACAGATAAATTTAATGTCAACGAAGTACGAATGTTACGGTCAAAAAATTGATCATTAAAACTAACCGGAGTGGTTACTACATTTCCTTCATTATCTCTTTCAAATATCGGTGTTCCATCGTTCTCAAAACCAATTATAACAGGCTCATCTGTATTATCATTAGCTGAAGAATTTAAACCACCATTTAAGGAAAGAGAAGGCATTAAAGCACTTTTTGCTATTTTCTCTCTTAGTTTCAGAGATTTAATATTGGCTTGCTCGCTTCTGATATCTGATCTGGTAATCAAAGCCTGATCAACCAAATCAGCTAACATGTAATTCTCATCTCCAAAATCTTCTGTATCGAAATTTGGTAATTGAAACTCGTATTCAAGGAGTGGGTCAATTTGAAGCTGTCTTACTAATCTAAGCTTGCTTAAACTTAAAGCATTTTCTGAATTTGTTACCTGTAATTCGTCATTCGCAACCTGTGCTTCCTGATTGTACTGATCTACGCTTGGTCTTGATCCAACTTCAACCTGTGCTTTAATTTGTTCTAATAAATTTCTGGAGGTCTCAAGATTGCTTCTTGAAATTTCAAGAAGTTGTTGATCCAGCAACACTTGCAGATATGAACTCGCAGTATTAAAAATGACGGTCTCTTTAGCTCGTCTCAAACTTTCTTCACTTGAAATTTTGTCCTGTTCTGAAGCTCGAAGTGAATTTATATTTTCAAACCCGGAAAAGATCACTAAACTGGTGTTTAAACCTCCACCAACTCCATAAATGGTTTCGTTAACAAAGTTCCCTGTATTGTTATTAAACTGATTACCAGTATTTCTGGAACCATTTAAGCTTGCATTAAGACTAGGCAAGAAATCTGCTTTCTCACTTAAGATTCTGTATTCCGCCAGGTCTAAATTATTTTCTGCTTGTTTAAGCTGGTAGTTGTTTTCTAAAGCAAGTTGAATTGCTTCGTTAAGAGTAATAGTTCTTTTTTGTTGTGCTGTAATGGATGTGCTGATGAAGAGCACAGAAAATGCCGCTAAAAGAAAAAGTTTTTTCATTGAAATATTCTTTTTGTGTTTATGATTCGCTTTCACGAATTGATAAATATATAGTTTCAGTATTTGAGGATATTTTTAAGCTAAATGAAAACATCCCGATTGTTTAGGCGAGATTTATCTCTATTTCTCTCGGGAATTCATTTTTCCTTCGATAAGATCGCTAAGCATCGACAGCCCTTTTTTGGCAAGAGCTTTTTTAAGTTCGGAAGCAATTAAAGAATCTGATGAAGAACCGGACGATTTAGGCTTTCCTATCAGGAAACCTACTAAAACAGAAGCTCCCAGCACATGAAGAGGATATTTTCTTATGATGGTTTTCGGATCCAGATTTTCAACCACTTCTTCCTTTACTCCATCAATAGATCTATCTATTCCCTCTTGAATACGTGCTAATTCGTTTTCTAACTCGATTTTCTTTTTTTCTATTTCTGACACTCTTGAGCTGCCCATGTTACGATTCCCTGTTTTTATTTTCTTCCAGAAATTTAATTTCTTCGGTATCCTTCTTAGCGTCTAAAGCTTCAATTACATCATGCATAATCTGAGATTGAATTTTTCTGGATATATTTTTTGGCTTGGAGAGTATAAGGATCAATCCAACTAAAAATAAAAACCCACCAATAATTCCAAAGCCTGCCGGCATACTATTTAAAAGTTCTCCTAAATAAAATCCAAGTGCAATCAATCCAAATAGTAATCCGGTTCCGAGTATTACTAAATTAAAAGTATGCTGTATCAGATCGCCTAACCAAAGCGTTCCTTTATCACTCAGATTTAAAATTAAAAGTTCAATACGCGTTTCCACATATCCCTTTAATTCGTTAGATACCTGCTTAATACGTTGGGTTAGTTGGTCCATAATCAATCATCATCTCCTGAAAGAGCTTTACCTACCAAAAATCCAACAGTAAGGCCAACCAATATACTTTTGATCGGATGTTTACGGACAGTTTCTTCAGCTATATTTTTCAGATCCTGAATTCTTTCCTGAACATCTTCATCTTCAATAAGTTGCTTACCCCTTTCCAGTGCAAGGTCAAGCTTATCGGTCATATTTTTTACAATTTCATCATTCATAATGATTGCCCTTTTTCTTTTAAGATAACAAATACGAACGGAAGCTTAAATCGTTCCTTTGCAAAAAAGTTATTCGTAGCGTAAACTTTCTATCGGATCCAGCTTAGAAGCTTTAAAAGCAGGATATACACCGAATATCAATCCTATCAAAAGCATACCAAAGAAACTGATAAACAGAGACATTACAGGAATTACAGGCTCAGTATCAATCAGAACCGCCATAATATTTCCTCCTGCTACTCCTGCCAGTAACCCAATTAAGCCACCAATTTGACAAATAAATACAGCTTCCATAAGAAACTGATTTACAATTGCTTTCCTTGTAGCTCCAACTGCTTTTCTAACTCCGATTTCCCTGGTTCTCTCAGTTACGGAAACAAGCATAATATTCATTACACCGATTCCTGCACCTAACAGAGTTATAAACCCAACTGCAAAGCCTGCGAAATAAAGTATAAATGTAAACTGATCGAATGTTCCGGTAAGTGAATCGTTAGTTATAATCTCAAAATCATTTTCGTCTGCCGGACCTACATTTCTTATCACCCGCATTATCCCGGTAACTTCATCAATAGTTGATTGTATTTTAGAAATTTCCGGAGCTCTTAATTGAATTCCGATCCCTCTGTTTCCGCCATATGCATTAATTCCGGCTGTGTAAGGAATAACAACCATATTATCGAATGATTGACCGAATATTTGTCCTTTCTTTTCAAGAACAGCTATAACTGTATATGGACGTCCATCAATTCTTATGGTTTTCTGAAGCGGGTATTCTGTTTTAAAGATTTCATTTTGAATGTCTTTGCCAATAATGGCTACCTGTCTGGCGTACTGTATATCTTCTTCATTGAAATTTCTTCCATCTTCTATTTCATACGCATTATTTGCAAAGTATTCGCTGTTACCGCCTCTGATCCTTACATCCGGATCTGTTTCATTATTTTTATAAACAACTTTTGTTAAACTGAAACTGGTAACCGGAGTCATTCCTTCTCCTATTTTCATTCGCTCATCCAAAGCCTCGGCATCGTCAAACTGGATCTGCTTTCTGTTTCTTAAACTGGCATCTCTGGGCCCCATTTGAACAGCAGGATTTCTCTGAACCGTAATTACATCACTACCCAGAATTGACATTGTGTTGGTAAAAAAATTATCCAGCACCGCTACCGCTGTCGTTGATACGATTACAGAAAATACCCCTATCACCAATGCCAGAAGAGTTAAAAAAGACCGGATCTTATTTGCTTTAAGAGAGCCAAACGCTTGTGAAAAAGTTTCTTTAAAATTCATTATTCAAATCTCAGTGATTCTATAGGGTCAGATTTTGCAGCTCTGTATGCGGGAATAAATCCAAATAACAAACCTACCATGGTACAGATTAAGAATGCAATTGCAATAACCCCAAAATTCATAGTTGCTGTAAATGCCTGATCGATAAAAAATGTTGCTATGGCTGCAAGAGCAACCCCGAAAATTCCGCCCGTTACGCATATTGCGATTGCTTCAATTAAAAACTGGGTAAGGATTTCCCACGATTTTGCTCCAACCGCTTTTCGGATTCCAATTTCTTTTGTCCGCTCCCTTACAGAAACGAACATGATATTCATAACTCCTATACCTCCTATCAATAAGGATAAAGCAACCAAACCAAATCCTACAGCATACAAGCCATTTTTAAATCCTTCTAAAATTTCCTTGAATGCTTCCGGTTTATTGATAGCAAAATCATTTTCTTCAGCAGCATCTAATTGCCGAGCTTGACGCATCAAACCTTCTATTTCATATTGTCCTTCTTCAAATGTGGCTTCATTAGCAAATTTTACTCCAATTTGAATCCCCCTTCTAAGTCCGTAAATCTCATTGTAAGCGTAAATCGGAATAAGTGCTACATTATCTGCATCCCCTAATCCCAAAAAGCTACCTTGCTTTTCCAGCACACCGATAACTGTAAATCTTTGCCCACCGATACGTATCTGCTTACCAAGTGCATCTTGTTCTTCAAAAAGAGCTTCTTTAAGTGAAGCGCCAATTACAACTACATTTACGGCTGTCCGAACCTCTTCCTGAGTATACATTCTACCTTCTGAAATATCCAAACCCTGTATTTCAAGATGATTCGCCGTTGTGCCACTCATCTGTACACGTTCGGCATTATTTTCTTTATAGCGGATATTAACATTTAAGTTTGCTGCTGCTGAAATATCAGTTGCATACCGGCTTCTCTCAGCAAGAAAATCTACATAATCTACTTCCATTTCTTTTCGACCCGCGATTTCCCACCACTCCACATCATCATCCCATGGCCATTTCTCAATGTAAACAACATTTGTACCCAACATCGCCATACTATTGTCGAAGGTTTCATCCATTCCGGTAGTTACCGCATCAACAACAGTAACCATTGTAATTCCGATAATGATACAGAGCGCTGTAAGAAAAGATCTGGTTTTATTGATACTGAGCGCTAAAAAAGCAATCTTGATCCCTTCGAGCAAGCTATTTAAAAATCTCATAAGATAATTTGGTATAATTGTCGAGCTGGTACGGGCGTATTACAATTACGTTGCACTAAGTTAAGAATTAATTTTAGGTGAAATTTTCTATTTATGAAATTAGATGTTTTGGTATTTGCAGCACACCCGGATGATGCTGAATTAAATATTGGAGGTACCATTTGTGCGTTAACAGATCAAGGAAAAAAAGTTGGTGTAATTGATCTAACCCAAGGTGAAATGGGAACCAGAGGAACAACCGAAACCAGAAAGAAAGAAGCTGAAACTGCTTCCGGTATTATGGGATTGTCTTACAGACAAAACCTGAACCTTGGTGATACAATACTTGAAAATACCAGAGCCAATCAATTAAAAATTATAGCGGAGGTCAGAAAAACGCAACCTTCTGTCTGTATTACCGGAGCTCCCCATGATCGACATCCTGATCATGGTAAGTCTACTCAACTTGTATTGGATGCTTTGTTTTATTCAGGGCTCAGAAAAATTGAAACGGATGAATTAAAAGAATGGCGCCCAAAGCATATACTACATTACATGCAGGACCGACCATTTGAACCGGATTTTATTTTTGATATTTCTGAGACCTGGGAATCTAAAAAGAAAGCGGTGTTAGCTTTTGATACACAATTCAATGTTGAAAATGCAGGACAGGAACCTGAAACTTATATCTCTACTACATCTTATTTCAAACAGCTTGAAGCACGAGCCCGGTATTTTGGTCACTTGGCTGGATTTGAATTTGGCGAGCCCCTGAAATATTATAATGGACCTTCTCCCTTATCTTCGTTTGATGAATTCTTCAGTAATAAAGCTAACCGCTGATGCTTAGCAAAAACGAACAAAAACTACACCGGAGTACAATCTTTCGTCATTTAGATGGAATTGGAACTGCCCCTTCGGCTTTGATCCTTTTCAAAAAAGGGATTCTGGATTATCTGATCAAAAATGGAGAGGCATCACTTTTCGATATTTCTAAAAAATTTGATGCCAATGAAGGGTACATGAATATTGCGCTCAGAATACTTGCTTCACAAGGTTGGTTAGTTCAGAATATTGACAACAAGTCTGATAAAATCACTTATGCTGTAAACGAAAAGACCGAACTAGCTTGTAAATATATCCCCCTTTATGAAGACGCCGTAGAGCTGATCAATTATTATGAAGGACTTCATCCCAAAAACTTCGGTGACGTACCTTTATCCAAAATGGGAAAAGCTTTCTCCGGTTATCAGGAAAGTTATGGTATAGATCAAAACGTAAAAGGAATTGAAAAAGAAGTACAACAGCAGATTTTAAAACATATTGAAGGAGTTCTTTTAGGACCGGTTATCGTTTTTCTGGGAATGAGCGGAATGTTTCATAAATATTTTATGGAAGCAAACTTCCGTCCCGAAGAGTTTCATGAAGAACCGGAAAGATTCAAGAAAATTCTTGATATGTTGCGTTATCTGGGATGGTTCAAGGAAAAAAATGGCACGTATCAATTTACAGATATTGGGTTATTTTTCGCAAAAAGAGCAAGTGCATACGGAGTTACCGTTTCTTACCTGCCTATGTTCAGAAATATTGAAGAACTCATTTTCGGAGATCCTGAAAAAATAAGAGATACAAAGCCCGGTGAACCTGAAAAGCATGTTGATCGTGAAATGAATGTTTGGGGCAGCGGAGGAGCACATTCCTCTTATTTTAAAGTTGTGGATGAAATTATAATTGAGATTTTTAATCAACCCATAACCGATCAACCCAAAGGTGTACTGGACATGGGTTGTGGTAATGGAGCTTTTATTCAGCATTTGTTTGATGTAATCGAAAAACACACGCTTCGCGGGAAAATGTTAGATGAACACCCGTTGATACTTGTGGGGTCAGATTACAACGAAGCAGCTTTAAAGATAACAAAGGCCAATCTTATTCAAGCTGATATCTGGGCAAAAGTTATCTGGGGAGACATTGGAAAACCTGATCTTCTTGCCAAGGAGTTGATCGAAAACTATGATGTTGATCTTAAAGATCTTTTGAATGTCAGAACTTTTCTGGACCACAACAGGATCTACGAAGAACCTGAAATTAAAACTCAAAACAGAGTGAGTGAGTCAACAGGAGCTTTTGCTTTTCGTGGAAAAAGAATCAGTAATAATACAATTGAAGATTCTTTACTCGAGCATTTCAAAAAATGGGAGCCTTACATTAAAAAGTTTGGCTTGCTGGTTATTGAACTTCATACCGTTCCACCAAATATAACAGCAAATAACCTTGGCAAGACTGCTGCAACAGCGTACGACGCCACTCATGGTTTTTCTGATCAATATATTGTTGAAGTGGATGTGTTCAACAAAATTATTAATGAAGCGGGCTTGGTTGCCAACAATAAACTTTGTCGAAAATTCCCGGATACTGATTATGCAACGGTAACCATCAATTTATTGCAAGGTAAAAACACTACGCTTATTTGAAATACTGTGTTATCTGAGTTTGTAAAAACTGAACTATTTCGGCATTCCCGGAAATTATACTTTTTCCGAACAACCAGTCTTCTCCACTGTTCCAATCTGTTACCGATCCACCGGCTTCTTGTATGATCAATGCTCCGGCTGCAACATCCCACGGACTGAGTCCATATTCAAAAAATCCATCAAATCGTCCTGCGGCGACACAACAGAGATCATATGAAGCTGCTCCCGGTCTTCTTAATCCATGTGTATTTTTCATAAGACTTTTTAGAAGATTTAAATAATCATCTACATGCTCAAAAGCAGTGTATGGAAAGCCTGTTCCAATTAAAGATTTAGAAGGATCGATTTGGTCTGATACTTTTAGTTCTTTTCCATCCAGATAAGCCCCTTCTCCTTCCGTTGCCCAAAACAGTTCGCCATTTGCCACTTCATTTACCAAACCCATTTTCGGAACCCCATCTACCCAAAGCGCAATTGAAATACAGTAGATCGGGAAACCGTGTGCAAAGTTTGTGGTACCATCAATAGGATCTATAATCCACACTCTCCCATCCGGTAGTTTTGTTTTTGTATTCGATTCCTCAGCTAAGAAATCATCTTCCGGAAATTCCTTTTTTATGACACGAATGATTTCTTTTTCTGAAGCCACGTCTGCTTCTGTAACCAGATCATTCTTTCCTTTCAACTCTACATTAAATGATCTTGAAGAAGAATAGTAGTGAATTATTTCAGAAGCTTTCTTAGCTGCTTCTTTAGCTGTTTCGAGTTCTTTCTGATATTTTTTTGACACTGACCTGACTGTTAAACTATTTCCGAATTGAGTTCTTTAAACTAAGTGAAATTTTAGAGATATTTGAACTAATCATTTCACATTAATTTGTTCCCATGATCATACCTATAGCAAGCGATCACGCAGGATATTCCGGCAAAGAAACCGTTAGAAAAATACTTGAAGACATGGGACACACTCCTGTTGATTTTGGTACTCACTCAGAAGACTCAGTGGACTACCCTGATTTTGCGGTTCAAGTAGCTAAAAGAGTAAATGATGGTGAATACGATCAGGGAATTCTGGTCTGTGGAAGCGGCCAAGGTGTATGCATGACTGCAAACAAGTATCCAAAGGTACGGGCAGGTTTAGTGTACTCTTCTCAATCCGCAGAAATGACCCGTTTACATAACAATGCAAATATAATGTGTCTTCCCGGTCGTGAATTGGACGAAAATCAGATAAAAGAAATTTTAAAGGTTTGGTTAGATACTGAATTTGAAGGTGGGCGACATGAACGTCGTGTAAATAAAATTGAAACTCTTACGCAAAAGTAATTCTCGGAATGAAATCATTAAAGCAGCAGGATCCGTCAGTCTTTGAACAACTCGAAAAAGAAACAAACCGACAAAATTTTAACCTGGAATTAATTGCTTCCGAAAACTTTGCTTCAAAAGCAGTGATGGAAGCGGCAGGAAGTGTTTTAACTAATAAATACGCTGAAGGTTATCCAGGAAAAAGATATTACGGCGGTTGTGAATATGCGGATGTTGTAGAAGATATTGCCAGAGATCGTGCTAAAAAGTTATTTAATGCGGATTGGGTAAACGTTCAGCCACATTCCGGTGCAACTGCAAATGCAGCCGTTTATCTTGCTTTCATGAAACCGGGCGACACACTTCTTGGTTTTGATCTTTCGCATGGTGGTCATCTAACTCATGGTTCTCATGTAAATTTTTCCGGGATTTATTTTAAGCCTGAATTTTATGGTGTAGAAAAAGAAACCGGAAGACTGGATTACAACAAAATCCGTGAAAAAGCTAAGGCTGTAAATCCAAAGATGATCTCAATTGGAGCTTCTGCTTATTCCCGAGATTATGATTACGAAGCTTTCAGAAGTATTGCAGATGAAGTAGGTGCTTTTTTGTGGATGGATATGGCTCATACCGCCGGTTTGATAGCGGTCGGTAATTTAAAGAATCCTCTTCCCCATGCTCATGTTGTAACTACTACAACGCATAAAACTCTACGAGGACCACGTGGTGGAATGATCCTGATCGGTAAAGACGGAGAAAATGAATTAGGTGTGGTAGCTCCCAAATCAGGCAGAGTTAAAAACTGGAGTGAAGTCTTGGATTCTGCAGTTTTCCCGGGAACTCAGGGCGGCCCGCTGATGCATATTATTGCAGCAAAAGCGGTGTCCTACGGTGAAGCTTTACAGGAAGATTTCAAAGAATATCAAACTCAGGTTCAGAAAAATGCCAAGGCAATGTCAGCTCAGTTCATGGAAATGGGTTACGAAATAGTAAGTGGTGGAACTGATAATCACCTCATACTGATAGATCTGAGAAATAAAGGTGTGACCGGAAAAACCGCTGAAGAAGTGCTTGGGAAAGCGGCTATCACTGTAAATAAAAACATGGTTCCGTTCGATACAGAAAGTCCTTTTGTTACTTCAGGTATCAGAATAGGGTCGCCGGCAATGACAACCAGAGGGTTTGGAGAAGCTGAATTCAAACAAGTTGCAAAACTGGTAGACAAAGTAATACAAAACCCGACCGATGAAACAGTTCACAATTCTGTTACCAAAGAAGTAGAAGCACTTTGTGAAAATTTTCCATTGTATGATTTTGCAACTGTTTAAGGGGTAGATTTGGCAGAACGACAAATAATGGAAAAAAACCTCCCTAAAGCTCCTAAAGTAGAAGACCGTACAAAAGATATGTCGTTCCTCGAGCATCTGGAAGAACTCCGCTGGCGGATTATAAAAGGTATGGGAGGGGTTCTTTTTGGGGTTATTGTTGCTTTCTTCTTTTCAGACTTCTTTGTGAACGATGTATTGTTAGGTCCTGCTAAATCAACTTTTTTTATGTATGATCTGATCAGGATCGATGCCATAGATCTAACCCTGCAAAGCAGAAGACTACCGGGGCAATTCTTCACCTTTTGGGGAGTCTTATTTGTAGTTGGTTTTGTGATAGGTTCTCCTGTCTTCTTTTATCAGATCTGGTCGTTCATTGAACCTGCTTTTGAAGTTACCACTAAAAGAAAAACCTTTTTAACGGCTTTCTTTATCACTTTCTTTTTTGTGATCGGGATTTCATTCGGATACTTAATTCTGGTTCCTTTTGCGCTCCAGTTCTTTACACAATTCCAGATCTCAGAAGTAATCAGAAACGATTTTGATATAAACGCTTACTTTAGCTCTCTTACTACCTGGGTGATTTCCTGCGGAATGATATTCCAGATTCCGATTATCAGTTATTCATTGAGTAAAATAGGATTACTTACTCCCGAACTGCTTAGAAAATTCAGAAGGCATGCGGTAATTGCCAGTTTAGTATTGGCTGCTTTTTTAACACCACCTGATCCGGTATCACAGATCCTGATCGGGATTCCTTTGCTTGTACTTTATGAGTTTTCTATTCTCATAAGCAGGGTTGCAGTTAAGCAAAGAAAGAAGAAGTTAGATAAAGCATTTTCAGATAATGAAGCCTGAGCTTTTTTAAGTTTCTTAATTATAATCCTTTTATCTTTTACGTACTAAAACTTACACTTCCGTGTTATACACAACGGAATTAAAAACTAAATATCTTTACACTCTTGAATCTTAGAAATACTTTTTTCGGCATTATACTTTTATCACTTATTGCTTCTTGTGGTGGTGATGATCCTTTCTTTTTTGAAGATGATTTTTCCACAGTACCAGAAGCTTTTTCTGTTGAAGGAATTACTCCTGATACCACCCAAACCGGATTAATTATCTATGAAATAGCTTTGGGAAGTGGTGATCTTGAAGTTGGAATCCGTGATGATGTTGAAGTTTTTTATACAGGAAGAACGACAGACAAAGAAATCTTCGACAGTTCTTACAAGAACAGCAGTGATGATCCTTTAAGAAGTTCTGTAAGAGGTTTTGTTGACGGATTTACTGAAGGTTTAATAGGAATGAAAGAAGGTGGAAAACGAGTACTCGTCATCCCTCCTTCACTTGCTTATGAAGGAACCAGCAACGCATTAAGAAATGATACCTTAGTTTTTGATGTCGAGATCGATACGATCATTTTTTAACATAAATCCTTTTTATTCTTTGATGTAAACTGGTTGTTACCTCGTAAGGGATAGTCCCAAGTACAGCAGCCCAATTTTTCGGATTTAATTTTTCATCATTAAAAATGAAAACATTATCTCCTGTTTTAAAAGCGTGGTCAGGAGAATAAATTCCAAAATAATCCATACTGATTCGTCCTACCTGATCAACCAGTTTGCCGTTTACTTCAACCTGAATTTTTCCTCCTATTAATCTTTGAACACCATCTGAATATCCTATCGGTATCGTTCCTACAGTTCCGTCCTCAGGAGCTTTCCACGTTTCGCCATACCCAACAGATTCCCCTTTTTTAACAGCTCGGGTTTGCATTACATAAGATTTCCATTCAATAATGGGAGTTAGATCAGATGACTCCGATTCTCCGGCCAGATAGCCATACAAACAAACACCCGGTCTTACAGCATCAAACTGAAGATCCAGATCTTTATAATAAAAAATAGCCCCTGTATTGGCTGTGTGTTTCATCAACTCATCTGGAAAGTGTTGAGCTACAGACCTGAATTTGTCTAATTGTCTTGTCACGCTTTCATTATCGGGCTCATCCGCAGACGAAAAATGAGTGTATAACCCGGTACATCTTAGTTCTTCATACTTTTTGTACAAATTTACTGCTGATTCAAAATCTTCATCAGGAATTCCCAATCTTCTCATTCCGGTATCAAAATTGAGTTGATATTCCGTTCCTGCTTTCAAAATTTCAAAAGTGGAAATATCTGCAATAGTAGCAGTAATACGATAGTCCAGATATTTGTCAGCATCTTGTTTTTCCGGAACTTCAAATACAAGTATCGGAATTTCTATTCCACTTTCCCGAAGTTCAATAGCTTCTGACAATGTCGCCACACAAAACCAATCAACCTGTGAGCATAAATGCCTTGCTACCGGAACAGCTCCATGGCCGTATGCATTATCTTTAATTACAGCCATTACTTTTACACCCAGTTTTAAACGGGACTTAATAGCTTTAAGATTTCCATCTAATTTTGACAGATCAACGATAATTTCAGATCTCAACTATTCACTCCTTTAAAACCATTTCTTTTTGTGTTTCTTTAATATAACCGTAGCTGCATTTAGTCCCGCTGCGCCAAATACTCCACCACCCGGATGACAAGAAGCGCTGGACAGATATAAATTCTCGATCGGTGTTTCATACTGACTCATTTCCGGTATCGGACGGAACATAAACATCTGATCAAAACTCATTTCAACGTGCATCACATTTCCACGAAGCAAACCGTGTTTTCGTTCTATATCCAACGGAGACTGAATATACCAATCTATGAGTTTATCTTTCATATTCGGAGCATAATCTACCACTACATCGTAAATTTTTTGAGCTTCTTTTTCTCGGATGTCATCCCAATTCATCCCGTTTGCCAATTCATAAGGATGCCACTGCGCCCATACAAACATGGTGTGGTTTCCATCAAGCGCTACGTCAGAATCGATTGCTGAGAAAGTCATGGCTAATGCAGCAGGTTTCTCAGGTGGAAGCCCTTTGGTGTAATCACCGATCGCATTTTTCATGTATTGTACGGATGGAGCCAGCAACTGAATTCCATTGTGAATGTAAGGATCGTCAGGAGCAGCAGTATATTGTGGCAGTTCTTTTACCGCACAACGAATCACCATACCAAAGCCATTGCCAACATGAATATTTTCCACTTTTTGGAATAATGAATCATCGAGATGATCTCGCCCCACCATTTTCATCATGGTTGTTTGCACATGAGCGTTGGAGACGATAATCTCTGCCCTGAACTCCTCTCTGCTTTCTGTTCTGGCACCGAATGCCTTGCCATTTTCAATCAGTATCTTTTCAACCGGATAATCGGCTTTTACTTCTCCGCCATGTGCTTCAATAAAATTCTTCATCGCCTGAGTGAGCATTCCACTCCCTCCCCTCGGATGTTTGGCACCACTTTCATGAAGCATGGATTGCCATCCTACAAAATCTCCGGTAGCAGAATGATCCGGCAATGGTCCTGATTGCGCTGCAAACCATAATAGAGCTGCTTTCATGTACGGATTTTCAAATGAGTCTTCCACTACTTTTCCATAACTGGATAAGATCTTTTGCAATCCGGAAACCTGTTCTCCTTTTTTGAACATCGCGCCATCTTTGATCTGATTGAGTGCCATT
The DNA here is from genome assembly GCA_017643645.1 of Balneola sp. Lineage (GTDB taxonomy): Bacteria > Bacteroidota > Rhodothermia > Balneolales > Balneolaceae > Balneola. Next base: position 276,944 of record JAEPNB010000003.1, on the reverse strand, counting down.
TCTGCAAAAATATTCTTTGTAGAAGGCGGTGTCGTAAAGATCTTAAGAACCCCTTTGTTGATCTTGCCCCAAAATTCTACAAACTCTTTGTAATTCTTAACGTCTTCAGGCGCTACTTTTGAAATGGATTCTAACGTTCTGTCCAGATCTTTAAAAAAATGAATAACGCCTTTTCCTGTCGGCACGGGATACGACATGATGGGATCCATCTCAATATACTCAAGTCCATATTTCTCGAGTTCCAGTTCCTCTATAATTCCAGTTTGATGGATCATAATATGAACCGATGAACCAACATCCATTCGGAACCCATTTGGGTTTTCAGTAGACTTAAACATAGTCTCCGTACGAACTGCACCGCCGATTGTATCGCATTTTTCCAGTACCAAAACCTTCTTGCCCGCCTTAGCCAGATAGCATCCGGTCGTTAATCCGTTGTGACCTGAACCGATAATTATTGCATCGAATTTATTCATGCGTCAAAGATAAAATGAATTGATTGAAACCAAAGATTTATTAAGTGGTTTAATAATCTTTTTTATAAGAATGACATCCTTGGAGATGTTAGGAAATTCGTAGACCGTTTTGCGAGATAGCTCAAGAAAAATTCGCCCTTAGTATTTAAGACGGAAAGGAGAGCGTGATCCGGACGCGTCTGCGAAGCAGGAATAATCCTTTCAGGTGAAGAGTCTAATAACTTTCTCAGAACGAGAGAAGACCTTTAGGATTATTCAGCGCAGGATCAGTGAACCCGTCTTAAATACTTCGGCTTGATCTTTTGCTACTTTTGTATCAAGACAAAAGTAGGTACCCTTGTTCTAAGCTATGCCTTTTTATAGGATTCCATTACGTTCTTGGCTCGCCAATAATTCTAAAGGTCGGGTTTGATTATATTTTTTAAATAAATCCAGAAGTATTAATCTTTGTTATAAGACACAATAACTCAATATTTAGCTTTTCATAGAGATGGGTCATCCTGTCCGCCAGTTGGCAGATCAGGATCTTTGTGAGGTTTATTTCTAGTTGTTATATCAAACACACCAATCAACGTTGTGACAACTTCCTTCACCCCGCTTTATGGTCATTCCTGCGAAGGCAGGAATCTGGATCGTTATCAAGAGTGCAGCCTTCATATAAATCCAGATCTCGGGCATACGCCGCGAGATGACGTTAACTTGTTATTATTGCGGAAAAAGGAACCGAACATCCCCAACTCCGAAACAAATTCTTCGGTTCTGAGTAGTTCGCCCCTCCTTGATTAAGGAGGGGAATTCCCGAGTTGATTCTAATTTTTATCAACGAGCCCTCCTCCTGTTGTAGGAGGTCTTGAACTTGAGAAAATTTCAATCAAAGTCATTCCTGCGAAGTCAGGAATCCGGATTGTTTTCAAAGGTACAATTCCCTAAAACTATCCGGATCTCGGGCATACGCCATGAGATAACCAGTCCGTTTTACAACAAAACCATTTCAACAAACAGAACTATTTTTGTAAGTGAAATATCTAACATCTATTATCCCGAAAACAAATCAACTACAATGAAGATCGGAACATTCGAAATTGAACATTTAAGTGAAGGGATCTTTGAAGCCTTTGAAGATGGTACGTTTCGAAAAGTTGATTCGGAGACCATTACCGGTTCACATGAAGATGGGTACGGTAAAAATCTGACTGCTAAAATCGGTATCGATCCTATCCTCATAAAAACCGGAAAGCAAAACATTTTAGTTGATACAGGATTAGGTTGGGGACTGGATGCTAAAAGTTCTTATGTAAATACCTCAAACCTTAAAACCAATCTGGATATTTTTGGATTAAAACCGGAAGATATAACGCATGTTGTGCTCACGCATTTACATTTTGATCATGCCGGAGGTTCCACTTATGTGGATGACTCCACCAGCACACAGCCGACCATGTCTTATGCTAATTACTTTGTGCAAAAAAAGGAATGGGCGTATGCACTGCAACAGATCGGACAGGAACAACTACAAAAAGGCGGTCATTACGATCTGGATGAATTCTACAAACTTGCTGCAGATGAAAAATTGGTTTTTGTAGTAGAAGCTCACTTTGAGTTGGTTCCTGGAATTGAGCTTATAAGAACCGGAGGACATACCCCCGGACACCAAATCGTTAAAATTCAGAGCGAAGGTGATACTGCATATATCTTAGGAGATCTGGTTCCGAGTGAAGCTCACCTGAATCACTATGCAATGAAGCAAATGGATGTGGAACCGTTGCAATCCAAAAAAGCTAAAACGCTTTTGCTCCGACAAGCCTATGAAGAAAATGCAGTATTGCTTTTCTATCACTCCATTCACACTAAAGCCGGTCGCTTGCTCAAAGATGTAGACCGAAAGTATGTATTGGAAGATGTTAAATGATTCAGTTGAAAAGATATAACTGATAAAATAATTAATACATACTAGTGATATTCTGCTATTTTATTTAGATAACATGAATAAAACTTAAACAAGTAATTGGTATAACATGAAAAGTACGGGTTATGCCATTGTTGCGCTTCATTATAACCGACCACTAATCAATGATAAAATTCTTTAGAAAAATCCGCCAAAAATTTCTCTCTGAAAGTAAGTTCAGTAAATATTTAGTTTATGCCATTGGTGAAGTATTCCTAGTAATGATTGGTATTCTGTTAGCTTTTCAAGTGAATCAATGGAATGAAAGCAGAAAAGGTCAAAAACTTGAAACGGATTTATTGAGTGAAATGAGGGAAAGTCTAAAAGAAGATTTGCGACAATTGACCTATGTTCAAAATTTTCAAGAAAGGATAAACGACAGTCAAAACGCCTTTATAGCCTGGCTGGATGATGAAGACTTGGAAGTTGAAGATATTAACATGCATATCGCAAAAACGCTTTACCTAAGTGAGTTCCTTCCTCGTAATGGACCCTACGAGACGATGAAGCAACTTGGCTTAAAAAAAATCAACAATGATTCGCTCAGGGCACAAATTATTTTTCTGTATGAGGTTAGATATAATCATTATGCCGATTTTTTGGCTATGTACAGAATACAAGTAAACAAGTTCGGTCCTTATTTTGAATCGTATTTAAATGAAGTAAATTACTTCGATTTTGATGTAATGCGCATCAATAACACCCAACAAATGAAAGCAGACAAAAAATTACGGTTCAATGTTGCCACACTTCAAAATATTGGTGAACAACTTCCTTTAATGATTACTCCAGGGACTATTTCATCGGTGGAAACAACATTAAAGATGTTAGAAAAAGAACTTGAAGAATAACGAAAGGCTAACAATGTTCATGTAGGCTAAACGCTGCCATTCCGCACAAACTCACGGTTGTAAATTCAATAATTTAACGTAACGAATTAACATTTTGCTCCACTAATATTTGAACAATAAAATAAGGAAAATGAAAAAGAATAATGGAACCACCTTTTTGGTCATCGGATTAATGTTTACCATACTCGGATTAACAATTCTAAACGACTACAGAATATTACAATATGGTGCTCTAATTCTTGGTATTATTTTAACAATCTATAGTGTATTTGTAACTGACAAGTGGAAGAAAAGTCAAAAGAATTTGGAGAAGAAAAACGATTGAATGAGCTCCTCAAAATTGAATATTGAATTTATTTTGCAGAATAATAACTCAAGCGGAATTTATGAAAGTTAAATAAATCTGAACTGAAAAATCGAATGAACACATTGAAGAAGAATTCGTACTGCTCTGCTTCTTCAATGTGCCAATTGAGAACTTGTAAAGTAAACTGTATTTAAAGTCGTAATAATCATGCAAGAAATTACTAAGCAATTCCACTTCAATAAAATTACTAACACTAGTATTCTAAATCCTTTGAAGTTTGAATGGCGAAAAAGTCTCATAGCTCCACAAGACGGTATGTGGGAGGTGCTTACTGACTATGCTAACCATTGGGAGATTAACGATGAAAACCAGACAATTGGGTATGCATGCGTAGATGACGATAACCGTCTGTTACAGTTTTTTGTGTTATCTGGTTGGCTGAAAGAAGGCGTATCTATTTTCCGCCAATTTATTCATCAAGAGGAAATTAAAAACGGCTTAATAGGTACAAATAATCCAATTTGTTTATCTATTGCAATGCATTTTCAGAAAGTGGTAAAAGTGGACACTTATTTATTTACTAATTTTCTTAAAGTTAATGCGGTTGAAAAGAAAGGTGTATTGAGACTAGGTACAGAAGAAGATCTTGAAAAATTTGTTGAGTTTTGCCATCAGAATGTCGGAGGATCCAAAAAGTGGCTAAACGGATACCTAAGTAACTTAATAGCGAAAAGGGAGATTTTTGTATTGGAAGATGAGGAACAAATCCTAGGAACTTGTGAGATAAGAAAAAGTGAAAGTAATCCAGAAGTAGCCGATATTGGTATGATTGTATCAACTGAACACAGAAAAAAAGGGCTGGGAACGTTTTTATTGGGAAAGGCGAAAGAAATCTCACTTCAATGGAACAGGCAACCCATTTGTTCATGTGAAAAGGATAATTTGGGTTCCTTAAAATCGATTCATAATAATGGATTTAGAAGTATTCACCAGATGTTAATGATGGAGTTTGAGCTGGAATAGCTTAGAACAATTTTAATGATTTAACAGAACTGGAATGAATGAAAAGAAACTACCATGCGCTAAAAAACCATTGCTAATGAGTGACTTGCAAACAGTTTTTGCAAAAGATATTTTTATAGTACATACAGATGATAAGCCTAATGGTTTTAGCTGTGACATTCGAAAAACGAAAATTTAAATAACCTGACTACCATAAAATTAACTATGCTAAATCCTTTAGATATTGAAATTCTTACGGAAACATTTGATGACTTACCCGTTGGAGTAGGTATTTTTGAAGTACTTGATTTAAATGATATAAAAAGTATTCGCTACGTTTTCATGAACAAGGTTGTCTTGTATGAAATGAGGAAAGAGCGAGAGGAAGTTTTTGGAAAAAAAATAATTGAAGTAGCTCCGGAAGCTTATGAACATGAGGGTGGAGTACTAGTGATGGAAACGTACAGAAAAGTGGCGGCAGAAGGTGGAAGCATTAATCTGGGACTAGTAGAATATTCAAATCATATGGTGGCGGGAACATATGAGTGTTCTGTTCATCATATTAGAGATAATTACGTTTACATTATGCTTAGAAACGTAACAGAATTAGAAAGCACAAAGAATGATCTAGAGAATAAGAATAAAGAACTAACCCAATTTGCATATATCGTATCACATGACTTGAAAGAGCCTCTCAATACTATTTCCGGTTTCGTGCAATTAATTGAAGATCAGTATCAGAAACTATTTCATCAAGAGGCACAGGAGCTGTTCAGTTATATATCCAATGCTACAAAGCGTATGGCAAGGTTGATTACGGATTTGTTGGATTATAGCGGCATTGGTCAAGGAAAAAAATTAACCTGTGTTGACTGTGATAAACTAGTTGAAGTTGTTCAGCAAGATTTGGCTATTAAAATAAAGGAAACGAACACTACATTCGATATCGGCAAATTACCTGAAGTTAAAGGGTTCGAAACTGAGCTACGATTGTTGTTTCAGAATTTGATAAATAATGCAATTAAGTTCTGTAAACCAGGGACGTCACCAAAAATTTCAATCCATGCAAAAGAACAGGACGGTTGGACTTTTTACATACAAGACAATGGAATTGGAATTGCAGATGAACATAAGGATAATATTTTTAGTGTTTTCCAACGCCTGCATACTACTAGTGAATATGAAGGAACCGGCATTGGGCTTGCTCATTGTAAAAAAATAATTGAACTCCATAAAGGTGATATCGGAGTAATTTCCAAAGAGGGAGAAGGAAGTACATTTTACTTTACGATACCAGATACATTGTAAAGAAGACAAAATTATTCTAACCTAACGTCAACAGACACTAAATGAACATACTCAGAAGTCTTACTTTAATTATTCTAGTATTATGTGCTATTTCCTGCAATTCTAATTCAAAGATTCCCCCACCGGCTAAAGTAGATGTTGTCTTTCAAGAAGACTCCCTAGGATTTACGGAACAAGAAAAAGTTTTCGTCAGCAAGGTTATAAGCAAATCTGAAGAAGAAGTTCGCAAGCTCTTACCGAATCTAACAGATAGTATCAAAGTTATTGTCGAACAGGTAGATTGGGATTTGGATACTGTTGGAGGTGTAACCGGGAGGACAGAGACCAATAGTCCACCTCTGGTCCTTATTCAAATATCGTACAATTATAAGGGAGGAGTAATCGATTCGGTGTATCAAGGAATCAAGGCTACAATTTTTCACGAATTCCATCATTTGTCTCGAGGTTGGGCGATTCAGGACAATAAATTTAGCTCTGGAATTCCGAATGCAATGGTGAATGAAGGCTTAGCGGTTGCATTTACAGAAATATATACAGGGAATATAAATGAGGTAAATGCCTATACTGAAGAGGCTGATAATTGGGTAAAGGAAATTTTAGCCCTACCACTCAATGCAAGTTACTCTGATTGGGTAATGGGTGAACACCCTGATGGCAGGACTTATATAGGCTATAGAACCGGAAACTTTTTGGTAAGAAAAGCAATGAATATGTCTGGTAATAACATTCTAGAATTAAGTGAGCTTATGCCAGAGGAAATAATAAAACTAGCTGGTTACTAATGCCACGAAGAACTGCACAAAACAAAGTACAAAATGTCAATAGTCGCTAAACGCATCTAATGCATTTGTACAATACGGTTACTCCTCCTCTGCCCCGGCCATTTCCATAATTTTATTCCATTCCGCCTCTCTAACCGGAGTAATGGATAATCTGGACAATCTGAACAGTTCCATATCATCCAAAACCGATTCTTTTTTCATGGCTTCCCTGTCTACTGGCTTATCAAATTTCTGAAGGAACTTAACATCTACTAAGATCCATGTGGGATCTTCTTCACTGCTTTTCGGATCAAAATATTTTGAATCTGGATCGAACTGTGTCGGATCAGGATAAGGCTCACTGGCTACTTCCATCGTTCCTACAATTTCAGGTGGAGAAATACGCGAATGGTAAAACAATACCTTGTCTCCTACTTTCATTTCATCCCGCATGTAATTTCGGGCAGCGTAATTTCGAATTCCATCCCAAGGCTCAACCTGATCTCTTTCCAGATCATCAATGCTGTACGCATCAGGTTCAGATTTCATTAACCAATACTTACGTTCGCTCATCGCTCACTAATTATGAATTAAAAATTAATAATTAAGAATGCAGTTTAGAGTTAGGTAAAACTAATCTGCATTCTTAATTGATATTTGAATCATTGTTGATTGTTATTTGTACTTCTGTACATACCACAAAACTGTGTCTCTCAGCATTCCATCAAAATCAGTGGAAGGCTCCCAACCCAGTTCGTTTTTAATTTTTGAAGCATCAATAGCATACCGGAAGTCATGACCTAACCGATCGGTTACAAAACTGATCAGATTCTTATAATCACCGTCCGGTCCGTTGCCAACTTCTTCATTCAATAAATCACAAAGTTTGTGAACCAGTTCAATATTCTTCCACTCGTTGTTTCCACCGATGTTGTACACTTCTCCGGCTTTTCCTTTAAGGAAAGCTGTTTCCAGCGCCGAACAGTGGTCGATCACATTCAACCAATCACGAACATTTTCACCTTTACCATACACCGGTATCGGATTGTGATTGATAGCGTTTCGGATTACAGTTGGGATCAGTTTTTCATCGTGTTGATGAGGTCCGTAGTTATTAGAACAATTAGTTGTAACCACATTCATTCCATAAGTATGGAAATACGCTCTTACAATCATATCACTGCTCGCCTTTGAAGCACTGTAAGGTGAATTTGGAGCGTAAGGAGTTTGCTCGGTAAAGAAACCATCGTCTTCCAGTTCACCGTAAACCTCATCGGTTGAAACGTGTACAAATCGATTATTCTTCCAATTTTCTTCATCTTCCTGCCAAAGTTGTCTGCACTCTTCCAGAATATTAAAAGTCCCAACAACATTGGATAAAATAAACGGTTCCGGCCCTGAAATAGAGTTATCTACATGTGACTCTGCAGCAAGATGAAAAACTCCGTCCGGCTGAAATGTTTTCACGATATCTTTAACCTCATCACGATCAACCAGATCAATCTTTTTGAAGTAATATCTCTCAGAATCCCTTAGAGGCTTCAAGTAACCTGTATCTGAAGCGTAGGTCAGCTTATCAATATTCATAATAGTCCAGTCAGGATGATCCTTGAATAATTTCAGTATCAAATTTGAACCAATAAAACCGGCACCTCCGGTTACTATGATCTTCTTCAAAATGTATCCTCTTCTTTAAGTGATGAAAATAGTGGGAGTTTTCTGTCTTTTTCGGAAAGAACAGGTTTGCTTACATCCCAGTTGATTCTTACGAGCGGATCGTCCCAACGTATTCCCCTCTCTCCTTCTTTGTTATAATAATCTGAACATTTATAAGAAATAACCGCCTCTTCGCTTAAAACTGAAAAACCGTGAGCAAAGCCTTTCGGAACCAGTAAGGAGCGGTGGTTCTTCTCTGATAGCTTATACGCAACATAATTCCCAAAGGTGGGAGATTCCTTTCGGATATCAACAGCTACATCTAAAACCTCGCCTTTTAAACAGGTAATAAGTTTATCCTGTGGACTTTCGATCTGATAGTGCAAACCTCGAATAGTGCCCTCATAAGATTTCGATACATTATCTTGTACAAATTCTAAATCAAATCCTATTTGTGCTAAATGAGATTTTCTGAATGATTCAAAAAAATATCCTCTATCATCTTCAAAAACATTAGGTTCAAAAACGAACACTCCTTTTATTCTGCTTTCCGAAATTTTCATTCTTATAACTGTTTTAACAATCTTTGTAAACCTGCTTTCCAATCCAGGATCAGAACGCCGTCAACATTACTAATTTTTTGCGTACTTAACTTGGAAAAAAACGGCCTTTTGGCTTTTGTAGGAAAATCTACCGAACTCACCGGATTTACGTTTACATTTATTCCCTTTTGTTTGAAGATCTCCTTAGAAAAATCAAACCATGTTGTCATACCATCAGAGCTTAAATGATAGGTCCCGGTTTTGTTTTGTTGAAGCAATTCGAAAGTTTGCTCCACAACCTGATCCGCAAAAGTCGGGCTGCCAAACTGATCGTTTACTACACTCAATACATCTCTTTCAGCTCCCAGTCTCAACATTGTTTTAACAAAATTGTGTCCATACTGCCCGCATAACCAGGAAACACGTAATAACAGAAATTCACAACCGGAGTCTTTGATAGCCTCTTCCCCTTTCAGTTTAGAATATCCGTATTCATTTACTGGGTCTGGAGAGTCCTCTTCTTTATATCCTTCCGGACTCTCTTCTTTATCTGATTTATTACCTGCAAATACATAATCCGTAGAATAATGAACCATCTTCACATGATACCTTTTACAAATAGCTGCTAACTTTTTTACGGATTCCGCATTGATCTTTAGCGCAGTTTGTTTGTTTTCTTCAGCTTCATCTACTTTTGTATATGCAGCACAGTTTATCAATACACCCGGAGCTGCATCAGCAATTACTTTAGCAACTTTATCTTCATCAGTAATATCCAGTTCATTTGAAGAAAAGCTATTGTAATCGATGCTATGATCTTTGCAGAAATCTACCCATTCCTTTCCCAACTGACCTCCTGCTCCGGTGATCAAAAGCTTCATAAATTAACCCTGAACCAGTTTGTTCGCATGTTTATAAGAGTCAGGAGTTCCCGCATCAGTCCACCAACCTTCCAGTACTGAACTTTTCATTTGTGCCTGCTTTATATAAAAATTGTTTACGTCAGTAATTTCTAACTCTCCTCTGCCGGAAGGCTTCAGCGTTTTAATACATTCAAATACTTTATTGTCATAAAAATAAATACCTGTCACTGCAAAATTGGATTTGGGTTCTTGCGGCTTTTCATCTATCGAAATTACTTTATCTCCATCAAGTTCTGCCACACCATAACGCTCAGGATCTTCTACTTCCTGAATTAGTATCTGTGCTCCGGAACCATCGTAATTCTTAACTGCAGCTTTAAGACTGTTTTCAAAAATATTATCTCCTAGTATTACAATTACCGGATCATTTCCTGCAAAGTTCTCCGCAAGCCCCAGAGCCTGCGCGATTCCACCGGCTTCATCCTGAACTTTGTAAGTAAACCGGCAATTAAAATCTTTACCGGAACCTAACAGATTTACAACATCTCCCATATGCTCTGTACCGGTAACAATTAAGATTTCTTCAATACCGACCTCAGTCAACTTTTCAATAGGATGATAAATCATTGGTTTTTCACCAACCGGTAGTAAATGTTTATTCGTCACTTTGGTTAAAGGATAAAGTCTGGATCCCGTACCGCCTGCCAAAATAATGCCTTTCATTATATCTGAGTTTATATTTTCATATTTATACTAAAACTATCCTTTCTTGTTTATATATCAAATCAAATGTTGCCAAAAAGGAAAATCACTTTTCTCGTCAACTTCACCTAATTGAATGGGTTAGAATTAGTTAATCTAAATGAACTATCACATAAAGCTAATTATATTATAGTGCGTAATTATACCTATGAGATTCTTTAAAAACATATCATTTACTGCAGTTGTATTATTTTTGGTGATAATCAGCTCAAAGACTTTAGTTGGACAGTCTATTACTGCAGCCACAGGTGGTAGTGGTATTTCTGCGGATAACGTTGGGGGGGCTTATACTACGTTGACCGGACCTTTAATCACAGAGGCTTCGGCAGGTCAGATTTCATTGGGTTTTATAGATTTTACAGTACCATCCGGTTTTGAATGGAATACAGGAGCAACCCCTACTGTTACCGTAACCTTAGCTCCGGGGCTGAATGGAAAAACAAAGCTGCAAGCTTCATTCATAAGTATAAGTTCAACCGTTGTAAGAGTTCAAATTACCCAGACAAGTGACAATGGAGGAAACAGGGCGGGAAGAATTACAATTGGAAACTTACAAGTAAGACCTACAAGTGGTGTTTTTCCCAACTCGGGCAACATTACAAATACCGGAACTACTGCTCCTGCCGGAACTACGAATTATGGAAGCTTAAGTATTGTGAAGGGAGCTGCCAGCCAGGTTCGGGTTGAAACAGCCAGCGACGGAACAGGAAGTGTTGTAGCAGCTCAGGATCTAACTGCTGGTAATTCATTAATAGTTTACTCTATTTCCAGAGATCAATTTGGAAATTTTCTCTCAAACGTAGCAGCAGATACATGGAGTATTGTTAATTCTACAGGAAACGTAGAAAGTACTGATCTAACGAATCAAACAAATTCTACAACAACCACTCTTTCTTCAAATCTAGTGGGTTCCGGAAACATTCAGGCTTCCGAAGGTGCTTTAACATCTGTTAATTCAGGGACAATAACGGTTGTACATTCAACTGCTTCAGCTTTGGTAATTGGTACAGCGCCATCCTCTACTGCCACAGCCGGTACTGCTTTTGCTCAGCAACCTGTTGTTAACATTGTTGATGTTTTTGGCAATATCGTTACAAGTGATAATTCTACTCAAATAACAGCTGCAAGGAGCTTAGGAACCGGAGACCTCCAGGGAACAACAACCAAAACCATGGTTTCGGGCGTGGCTGCTTTTACTAATCTTTCACACAACATTGCTAATTCAATAGAAATCCAATTTTCGGCTGTTGGTTTTTCTTCTGTTCACTCAGCCCAGATTAATGTTTCAGCTGCGGCTGCCTCAGCTTTAGAATTTTCTGTACAACCACCAAATGGTTCAAAAAACAATACCCTAGTCCCTTCTCCGGAAGTTCAGATCATTGATGTGTATGGAAATGCTGTGTTGCAATCAGGTACTACTATTGATATGACCATCGCAACCGGACCGAATCTTTTTACAAACAATTCTACAACTTCTGTAGCTACCAATGCCTCGGGAGTTGCAATATTTAATGATCTGGCTTTAAAATCTAATGGATCCTATACTATTCAAGCTGCTGATAATCCTTCTACACTTACTCCTGTAACAAGTGAATCCTTTACTATTGTATCTTCAGGAACTTTATCAAATTTTTTAGTCGAAATTACAGGAGGCGGATCTATACCTTCTCAAACAGCCGGAACTTCTTTCACTTTAGATATTACTGCTGTTGATGGAACCGGAAGTATCCTAAACGGGTCAGGAGGAAGGGATGACTTTAATGGCAAAGCTTATATTACTGTTCCGGGAAATACTGGAACAGGCATTAATGATAGCACCATTAATTTTACAAGTGGTGTTGTGAGCCACACTATAACACTTGAAACATCAGGAAATTTTTCGATTTCAGCTAAGCGTGGTGAAATCAGTACTCCTAGTAATGCTTTTGATGTTGATCCCGGAGCGGCTGCTACTGCGACAAGTGAGGTTGAAGCTTTACCATCAAGTATCGTTGCCGATGGAAGTTCTACTTCATTGATAACAGTCAGACTTAAAGATGCTTTTGGTAATTTTTTGGGCTCTGGTGGAGATGCAGTGGTTATTAATTCAACGGCTGGAACACTATTATCAAGCGTTACTGATAATTCTGATGGTACTTTCGAGCAATTTCTTCAATCAACAACTACTGTTGACAGTGCATTTATTTCAGCAACTGTAAATGCAGCTACTATTACTGCAGTAGATACTGTTGTATTTGTGCACGGTGGTTTGAATAAGTTTAGCGTTGAAGCAGCCGGTAGCGGTACAATTGGTACACAAGATGCAGGAACAGCATTTGATATTTTAATTAAAGCCCAGGATATAAACGGGAACACTGTAACCTCATTTAACGGGAACGTAAGTCTCACCTCTAACAAAGTGGCTTCTTCCGGTACAGGAACACAGTCCCTGACAAATGGTGTTTTAGATAACCACTCTCTCACTTTAACGCAATCCGGCGTAGGAAATGCAACAATTACAGCTAAAAATTCAGCCGGGTCACAAACTGGGACAAGTAATACTTTTACAGTTAATCCTGATGTATATGATCTAACAACCACTACTATTACTTCAGCGAACAGATTTATAGAAAGTACGGGCTCTACCTCAACAATTATTACTGTTCAAACCAAAGATCAGTTTGGCAATAATCTTATTACCGGAGGTGAAACGGTAGCACTTTCTACCGATGCCGGAACGCTTTTAAGTTCAGTAGTTGATAATTCTAATGGAACATATACACAGTCGCTACAATCAAGTACATCCATAGAACAAGCCACAATAACTGGTACAATTGGTGGCATGGCTATTTCTGACGATGCCAAGGTTTTCTTTACCGAATTCAATGAGTGGACCAGTTCAGGGGGTGGTGGTTCTAATCCCACAAACTGGACCAGAAGCTCAAACTGGACTCTTGGAACTCCTAGTTCAAATCAGGCAATAGTTATTCCTACTAACCCAACAGGGGCAGCAAAATTCCCAATTTTAGATACCAGTCCAACCATCGCTTTTCTGGAGATTGAATCTGGTGCTTCCTTAAATGCAGATCCCGGTTTTTCAATTACTGTAACAGGAAGTGTTTCTGGTGCTGGCTCTTTAATTCTTGATAACGCAACCAGCACCATAGGTGGAGATATTTCTATAGCAAACCTTAACGCCGGAAATTCCACCGTTGAGTTAAATGGAACAGACGATCAAATTGTGGATGGGGATATAGTTAGTAACATTCTTACCATATCGAACTCGGGATCGGGAGTAACCGTAAATGGTTACATTAATGCGGATACTCAACTGGAGATAATAAGTGGCAGTACCCTTAATTTAGCAACCGGTTCCACAATGGAAATTTTTGGCAACCTTATTGGAGCCGGAACATTGAATACATCAAATTCCGATATTTTAATTGGTGGAGATATCTCGTTAACTAATGCCAATTTCAGTACATCAGATATAGAGCTTAATGGTCTTGCCCTTCAAACGGTTAATTCTGAGTTCACTTACAATAATTTATCAATTACCAATACATCCGGTGGAGGAGTTACTTTTCAAAATAACAGCACTGTAAATAATACACTCTCGTTAACATCAGGTGCTACAATTCAAGTTAACGCGAATCTTACCGCAAATACACTTATAGCTTCAGGATCTACCATTGGACTATCCGGAAACTTGAGCATTTCAAATATCACTTCTGCCCCAACCACTGTAGAGTTTAACGGAACTTCTGATCAGAATCTTTCTGAGTTTGATCAATTCACGAACCTTACAGTAAATAAAGCCAGCGGCGATCTGATCGTAAATACAGATCTCGATGTTTCCGGTACTTTAACATTAACGCAAGGAGATTTAGTTATCGGTTCTGGAAATAATCTTTTAGCTCCAACCAGAACTATTACCAGTGGGCAGATTCGTTTTTTAAGAGAACTTACGTCCCAAGGTTGGTACTTAATTTCCTCCCCTGTTGCCGCAACTTTTGATAACCTGCTGGATTCTGTTGTTACTCAAGGATATACAGGTTCAACATTAGGAAATGCTCCGCTCGATAGTCTTCAACCAAATGTCTTGTATTATGATGAGACCTTTGTTGGAACCGATCTGCAGCGTTGGAGAGCTCCCGGGAATGCTTCAAATAATGTGTCTGAAGGAGTTGGATACTTCGTCTTTGTATTCGGAAATATAGCTGCTGACTCAAGATATAACAATGTGTTACCTGACACTTTAGATGTCGGAGGAAATGAATTCACAGGCTCGGGATCAAGTGTTGATTTTGGTATCACTTACACCGCATCCGCAGATACAGGATGGAATTTAATCGGAAATCCATATGGAGCTACTTTAGATTGGGATGATTCAGATAACTGGACAAAGACCAATGTGGATAATACTATTTATGTATGGGATAAAACTGCTAATGGAGGAAACGGAGATTATTTGGTTTGGAATGGTTTAACAGGATCTTTAGGGGATGGACTCATAGCACCGTTTCAAGGTTTTTGGGTAAAAGCTAATGCGACTTCTCCCTCGCTTATTGTTGATTCAGATGTAAAAACCAATGGTGGAGTTTTTTACAAAACGACTTCTGAAGAAAATGATCCTTTAGAAGAAATGAGAAATTCTCCTGTCTTAGGTTTTGAACTTTCTACTGATGGCTTAAAAAAGGAGTCGTTTATAATATTCTCGGAACAAGGACTTGTAGGAAAAGATCCCTTTGATGCCTATCAGCTAGAACCTTTCACTGATTCTTATCTGGAACTATACACAAAACATAAAGATGGTTCCCCGCTTGTTATAAACCATCTCCCCCGAAAATTCGGTAAAGAAGTTGAAATCCCCATTTATATAGATGCCTTTAAGAAAGGAGAAGGATACAGTGGTAGTTTTTCGCTCAATCTTAATACAGTAAAGAACATCCCGGAAGGATGGAGTTTTAATCTTCAAGATGTCTCAACAGGAATTGAAAAATCACTTGAAGAGGGTGAAGTTTTAAATTTCTCATTCAGATCGAACAAATCTAAAAAGACATCAGGCACAGGATTAAAAGTAAAACAAGTTAAAGACAATACTGATCCTCATTTTATTCTCAAAATTAAACCAGGTGACGATGCCTCAGGAATACCTTCGGAATTCAATTTAAAGCAGAACTATCCGAATCCATTTAATCCGAGCACCACCTTTGCCTTTGACCTCCCGGTGCAGTCCCCTGTAACTTTGGAAGTCTATGATATCATTGGAAGAAAAATAGCCTCTGTTATACAGAATAAAACTTATCAGGCAGGGAGTCATGATGTAACCTGGAATGCTGCTGCGTTGGCATCGGGTATTTACCTGTATCGTATGATTACTTCTGAAGGTTCGTCAATCAAAAGAATGACGCTGATAAAATAGTCATCGAAATTTATAACAAGCAATCAGTTATTAAAAAGAATTAACTACCATTTGGACTAGTTATCTATAACTTTAGAAAAAAGTTAAACAATGAAGATATTATCTAAATTCTTCTTCCTACTGGTTATTAATTTTGCTCTTATCTCTCAGCTTTGTAATGCTCAGGTAAAAAGTATAAACGCCATTGTTGATATTAAAGCTGAGATCATTCAATCAATTGAATTGATAACAATAAAAGGAATGACCATAAACCAGTTACAGCCTGGTCAAAAAGAAGTTTATATCAATCCTACCAATAGTGCCAATGCCGGCCATATGATTGCTGTTGGAACCCCCGATGCTGATATCAGGATTAATTTTATAAAAAACAAAGAGCTTACCAGAATAGATGGTCCCGGATTATTAATATTCAACTATGAAGTTTCGGGAAATACCGAAGATGCTCAACAAACATCTGAGCTATTAGGTGACGATAACAGAAGTCTGAGATTCAATAATGAAGGTCAATTTTATATTTGGGTTGGCGGAACTATTAATGTTGAACAAGCAACACCGGGTAATTACGAAGGAGATTTCACCATTGAAATCGAGTATATCTGATGACAAGATTTGCTAAAATATTGATTTTTCTTGCTTTTTTCCTTGGTTCAGAAGTAAAAGGACAGGAGATAGATTTTGGAAATTATTATGACTATACCGTTACTCTGAGTGAACTTAATCCATTATCTGATTTAGAGTTTGGTACTTTATTTCAAAATCAAGGCACAGTAAATATTGATATAACGGAAGCCAAAGTTCTGACATTAGAAGGCGTTCGTTATCTGGATGTTTTAGTTACCATCACAGCCGATAACAACATGGTTAATACAGATATGGGATGTAGTGGCAGCTGTACAATACCTTTTACTTTGGAAGCTGCTTATGCTAATCTTGGAGCAGACAATACAGGTCAATCAACTTTGATGCCTGTTATCAGTAATGTTGCCAATGCACAATTTCCAATTTTAAAAAGAACAAGCGGTGCGCCCGGGCCACCCCCTACTCCCGTTTATGAAGGATATGATCCGTCACTATTTAATGAGACAGCCTATCTATATATATATGGCTCAATAACTGTTGGCCTGGTTAACGCAGGAACTTACAGCAGTACAATAACTGTAAGTGTTAGCTATGATTAAAGTTTTTAAAATACAGCTGCTACTTTTATTCCTGTTTGTGCAGAATTCCAATGCTCAATTCATCAACCTGCAACTTACCATTGAACCTGAATTAAGTGCATCTGTAGTAAGCGATCTTAACTTTGGACAGTTAGTAGTTAATTCAGGAGAAAGAAATATTGAACTGGGAGATCCAAGTATGGGTATTTTTTCGGTTACCGGTTTTAAAAATCAACGTGTTTATTTAGACGTACAGTTTCCTGATGCCTTGGTTCATCAAAATCCCGCTATTTCTAATAACATTCCTATTTCATTGAATCTTGCTGTTAATAATACCGGCGTCAATGACTATAAAACCAGTTTTCCAATTCAAGGCGATAATGTATTAGTAAACCTTCATGAATATGCTTCTTTAGAGAGTTACAGATCCAGCAAAGGAGTATGGGAAACGATGTATATTTATGTTTATGGATCATTAGATATTGGAAGCATTCCTAATGGCATCTATGATGGGCAAATATTTCTATATGTAGAATATGATTAAACGATTTTAATTATAAAACTACTTTACCATTAATAGAATCTAACTTTAAATTCCATTTTTATTAATTAGATTCATATAGAATTTCTAAAACAATATACTATTAAACTCTCTATATCATGAAAAATCTATTTAAAATTTCCGCTGTTTTATTAGTGTTTGCTGGGTTAACAACTACAGCTAATGCTCAAGAAAATGTAGAAGTAACAGCGACTGTAAATGCTGTTATCACCTTAGCACATACAGATGTGGCTCTTGGTACTATCCAGCAAGGTATTACTACTCTTGATGCTAACGCAAATGATGTTGCAACTGAAACAAATGTTGGAACAGGTGCTGCTGCAGGTTCTTTAACCATTACAGGTACTGCAAGTGCTACTGTTACCGTTACCTTTGGAACTGCTACATTAACTGATGCCGGCGGGTTAAATGCAACGACTTTCACCCCTTCTGTTTATGATGGAGCTGCTGCAATAACAAGTGGTTCTACAGTAATAACACTAAACGATGGTGGAAGTAGCAACCAAGCTATTTTAAATATCGGTGGTACTCTGGCTGACACTGGAGCAACTGGTTCTTTCAGCACTACTAATGGTGGCGGAAGTGCACTTACTTTTACAGTTTCTTATAACTAATTAGTTAAAAAAGAAATTTTAAGTCCTTCAACTTAGTTGAGGGACTTTTTTTTGTCTTAGATTATATTTTAGAATGAGGTTTTAAAATCATTATAGTTTATTATTTTAAAGCTATAACACTTCATTAATAAAATTAAGAATGAAAAAAGTCATCTACCTTTTACTAGCAGTTGTTGTATATAGCACAAATGTGCTTTTAGCTCAGGTAACTATATCACCGACAAACCTGTTTATCGATCATCAATCAAAGTTTGGCACTTATATGGTGATCAATGGGTCAAACGAACCACAAGAAATAAGCATAGACTTTATTTTTGGTTATAGTGATACTGATAACGATGGAAACAGATTCCTTGTTTATGATGATTCTGCTAAAGCAGAACAGCACTCTATTAAAGATTGGATCAGAGCTTTCCCAAGAAACTTCACACTACAGCCCGGTCAACGTCAAATAGTTCGATTAAGGGTAAATTCTCCGAATGATGTACCTGATGGAACATATTGGGCCAGAATAAAAACAACTTCATCACCTGAAAGCCCGCCTGTAGAGCTTCAGTCTACGGAAGCGGTAACGGCCAGAGTAGGCTTTAAAATTGAACAAGTTACAGGCGTTTATCTTAAAAAGGGGGATGTTTCTACGGGTATAGAGATTACTGAAATGAGAACGAATCGAGCAAATGAGGGTGCCCTTGAAGTGCTTGCTGATATTTTGAGAACAGGAAACTCTCCTTTTCTTGGTTCAATTCAACTTAATGTTTATGACTCTAATAACAGAAAACTAGATATACCTTCATTCATATCTACAACCATCTTTTTTGATGGTACCCATAAACAAGAGGTTGATATTAGCTCACTAAATCCCGGAAATTATTCAGTTGAAATGGTTTTCGAAACCCAGAGAAATGATGTTTCTTCAGCGGATTTGGTTCAAGCCCCCAAAACCTCTAAGAAAATCCCCTTTAGTATTCAGTGAAAGCATGCTTATATCATATATTTTTAATATTAACTTTAATTCTTTGCCTATCACCAAATAAATCAAATGCGCAAGTAAATGATGCTGAGGCGGTGGAATTATACCCCTCATTTCGTCACCGCAGCGTCATCAACACTGTTGTAATAAGTTATTATAAGGATGATCAGTTTTATCTTCCATTAGTTGAACTTTTTAAAACTCTTCAAATTGATCATACAGTTAACTTATCCGGCAATTCAATCGTTATTAATGGTAAATACCTGTCTGAACAAACACCTTACAGAATAGACCTTAATAATTTTACTGCCAGATTTGGAACAAGGGAAATACAATTATCACCTGATGATTTTTTGGTCGGAGAATTAGATTATTATTTCAGCATCGCTTTTTATCAACGTCTTTTTGAGCTGGATTTTGAAATGGACCTAAACAACCTTTCTCTTACACTTGAGTCTGTTAATACATTGCCCATAGTTTCTCAATATCTAAGGGAGCAAAGAAGATTTAGGGCACAAAACAATATTTTTACGGATTCAAAAAACTATCCTGTCAGATTTGGCAGAAATAAAAACTTCTTTAATGGTGGTTTTTTAGACTACAATATTTCTAACTCCTATAACAGCGATGGTACTAATTCATTATCCACAAGTAGTACAATAGGTTTTGAACTTGCCGGAGGTGACTTACAAGGATCTGTTATTGGGAATATAGCTACTGACTATAATAATTTTGAGACTAGAAACTTGAGATGGCGATACGTTATTAGAGATAACCCTCTTATAACTAATATTCAGGTTGGACAAACCAGATCTGATGGTATTATTAGCGATTCTTATAAAGGAATACGGATAACCAATAACCCTATAGAACCAAGAAGACTATTTGATGAATACAGAATCAATGGAAATACAACCCCTGAATCTGAAGTAGAGTTATACCTTAATAATGTTTTGATTGGGTATGAGGATGCAGATGCACTTGGTAACTATAACTTCTTAGTACCCCTTACCTATGGAAATTCAAACTATGATATCAGGATATTTGGCCCAACAGGTCAGGTAAACGAAATATCAAAGTTAATTCAGATACCTTTTAACTTTACTCCTCCCGGAGAGATAAACTATCATATTAATGCCGGCCAACTAGATTATAGACAAATAGGTTCGCTTAATAAAGACTATCTGGCAAATGGAAACTTATCTATCGGTCTTACAAATTGGTTGTCCGCAAAAGTAGGTGCTGAGTATTATGAGAGTTTTGATAAGCCAACTTATAAATCAGCTTTATCGGCTAGGTTGTTATCCAAGTATCTGATTACTACAGAATACGCTTCTAACGCTTTTATACGATCAACAGCCAATGTCGTATATGATAATTCAGCAAGCATTGGAGCAACCTATACTAACTTTTTTTCAAATTCGTCGCTCTACAACTTATCTCAGGATTTAAGCCAGTTTAATATTTCTGCATTTGTACCTGTTAACTTTTTTGGTCTTGCCGGTAATTTCCGGATAAGTACATTTTCAAGAATCAGGGAAAATTTGGATAATCATAGATTTAAACTAGATGCTTCTATACGTAAAAACAGGCTTAGTACTCGTATATCCTATTCAGATGTCTATTCCGGAGCTTTTACTCCTTCCGACCCTACAAGTTTAGCAAGAATACAAAATTCGTATACATACTCAATTCCCAGATCCAATAATATTCCTAATGCATTAAAAGGATCTTTTCTGAGAGCTCAGTTTTCGTATTTGCCTGTTACAAAAAGATTTGAGGATGCAGAATTCTTTGTTTCCCGAAGCTTTTTTGAACAAGGTAGAATTCAATTCATTTACGGTAGGAATTTTATTGGCAATTTTAACAGTTTTGGGGTCAATCTGGTCTTTGATTTCAATAAAGTTAGATCAAACAGTTCAGTTCGAAGTATACGATCTGTGAGTACATACACTCAGAACTTTAGAGGGTCTTTAGGATTTGATAACACTCATAATAACTTCATTTTTACAAGCAGATCACAGGTCGGAAGAGCAGCTACATCATTTCGTTTGTTTGTAGATAATAATTCAAATGGAGTATTTGATGAAGGGGACGAGAAAATTGATGAGAGTGCAGTTCGATTAGATAGAGCTGGTGCAGTTTCAACTTCAAAAGATGGAGTCTCCTACTTAACTCAGTTGCAGCCTTATTATAAGTATAATATGGAGATTGCAAAGTCTTCTATCAAAAACCCCATGCTTGTACCACAGATTGAAAAATTTGGAGTCATTACAGATCCGAATCAGTTCAAATCAATTGAAATTCCATTCTTTATGTCTGGAGTAATTGAAGGAAGAGTAGATCGTATTGTTGAAAACGGAAATACAAGAGGTGTTTCAGGTCTAAAGTTAATTTTGAATCGTACAGATGGTGATTTTAACCAAGAATTAAGAACATTTTCTGAAGGTAGTTTTTACGCATATGAGGTTCCTCCCGGTAATTACACGTTATCAATTGATCAAAGTCAATTAGATATCCTGGGTGTAAGTGCAGCCAATGAATTTTTAGAATTTGAAGTACAAGCTGTTTCACAGGGAGATTTTGTTGATGGATTAAACTTTTCATTGTTCCCTAAAGGAACTGAACCTGTAGACCCAGAACCTGAAGTGGTAACTTCAGAAACAATTATTGCTGATATCAGCCAAAGTAGTGAAATGATCAATTTAAAGAATCAGTATGAACAAAATATTGATCAAACTTTAAGGCTTATAATTCAAGCTCAATTGGCTTTTTATAATAGAAATATTGATCAGGCTTTGACATTAGTTAATGAATCTCTGAGTTTATTTGAAACAGCACAAGGTTATGCGCTAAAAGGTAGCTTAAACTATCTGAAAGGAAACAAAGTAGAAGCTCAAAAAAGCTGGGATCTCGCAGTAGAATTTAATCCCGATATTTTTATTCCGGATATTGAAGTACTTGATCAGTTAATAAGAACACAACTTGGTAACTAAGGGTATTTACCATTTCATGATATATAGAAATACTATACTACCAATTAAGATTTTAGAGAACATTTCTTTTTTAAGGAACATGTTTACTCTATTGTTCCTTGTGTTCATTTTCAATTTATCTGCTTTTGCACAAACAAGTGTTTCTTCACAGTCGGGAGAACTTCAAATTGCTTCTTTGGAACAAGCTTATGATTCTCAAATTATTCAGATACTATCTAATCATTTTGATAGAAAAAAGTTCTTTGTTGATGTAAATATAAATGCTGAATTAGTTGAAGAAACATTTCAATCTCAGACTAACCCAACTATAAATTCTAGGCCTCAGCAAAATATTTTCATGCCCGGTCTCCCCTTTATCCCTGATGAAAATCTTCAAAACGCTCCAACGACTCAAACTCCTGAAAATGTACTGAGTCAAAACACTTATAAAAGTCTTCGGTTAAACAACCTGGCAATTAATATCTATGCAGACACTTCATTTTCAGTTTCTGATTTAGATTTTATGAGAAGAGTAACCGGATTTGCTGCTAAGGTAGATTTTACAAGAGGAGATGTCATTAATATTACACAACTAGCGATCCCTGATCCAAGTTTTGAACCTGCTGTAGTTATTACAAATACTCAGGAACCGGAACCAAAAGATCTTTTGAGTTCTTTTAAAGATTATCTGGTAGAAATAATATTATTAGGTGTATTTTTATTGGGTTTATTTGGGTATGGGTTGCTCCGCAATTCAAAAGACAATTCGAATTACCAGTCTCAACGAGAAAACCTGAAGAGTCAGATAACTCTGGAAGGGACCTTAAATCCTGACAGTAATCTAAGCTTTCATGGAAGTTCAAAAGAAAAATCCCGTGATATTGTTTCTGAATTTGAACTTGTATCCGAGAACTTCTTTAAATACCCCCAGGAAGTTTCTTTGGTATTTGAATTCTGGATTGATAGCGATGAAAAGAATGGTCCTACAAATGTTGCTGAAGTAGTTTCTGCCATTGACCAAAGCTCACTTAGGTTGTTGGAAAATCACATCCCTGAAGAAAAACTTGAGATCATAAAGAAAGCTTTACTTGACTTGAGCCCGATGTCAATCGATGAAAAATACAGAGCAGCTAAATATTTTAATTCAGTAATTGAAGATGAAAGTCCTGATGCGAAAAGTACTAAGAAGCATGCTAAGCTTGGGTTATTCAAATTTCTAACCCATTTATCTGA
Source organism: Balneola sp. (assembly GCA_017643645.1). GTDB lineage: Bacteria > Bacteroidota > Rhodothermia > Balneolales > Balneolaceae > Balneola. The sequence continues at coordinate 253,556 of JAEPNB010000003.1, read as the reverse complement.
TCATTTGTTATCTGAGCTAATTAAGACAGAAAACAATGTAAGTGCTGCACTCATTATAGATTATTTACCCGAAAAAAAAGCTGCCTCTATCTTAAACTCTTTTGAAAGGTCAAGAGCAGCCGAGATCATGCTTAAAATGTCAACCCTACATACACTTACTTACAAGGAACAAAGTAAGATTTCTGCATCACTATTTGAGAAAGCCATTTTTGTACGGGATAAAGAACAACAAGAAGATTACGGAATTGAAAATATTATACCGATTCTTGAAAACCTTCCTGTCGATGAGCAAAAAAGATATATAGAGCAACTTAAATCAACAGGATCTCCGATAGGTGGAATACTAGAAAAAGAATTTTTCACCATTGATCAGATTCCGGATCTGGATGATGAAGTGGTTAAAAACGGTATTGAAACAATTGATACAACCACTTTGCTGGATGCTATCATCGGACTTGAGCAAGCATCAATTGATAAATTACTTTCAGGGCGTCCAAAACGAGAACAACAGCTTATAAGGCTTGAACTTGAAGCCCTCAATGGTGACCAAAAAAGTAATGATGAAGCTAAGAAAATTTTGGTCAGTTCAATTAGAAAGTCACTAAAAGAAAGCAAAGAAGATCAAGACTAGAAAATACATATCGAATTATCTTTTGTCTCTTATTGCAATTTTTGCGGTTTCATATATTGTTGGCTGCGGAGGTTCAAAAGACATAGCCGCTAATGAGCAACAACAGGCGTCTGCGGTACCTAAATCTACCTCAGATAGTTCACAATCTGAACAACCAACCGTTCCGGAAATTGATGAAGAACAATTTAAGCAAGACTCGCTCAAAAAAGTTTACAAAGACCGTATTTATAGGGAAAATCAGGTTAAAGCAAACCGAATTACTACATTTTATATTCAGGCTCAACAAAAGTCTTTCAATGGTGAATATGAGGAAGCTTTGTTTTTAATTAACCAAGCATTAAGAATAAAAGAAACACCCGACGCTCTTGCTCTCAAAGGGAGTATATATTTTGGGCTGGGTTCTACAGAGAACTTTGTGATTTTCTGGAGAAGAGCGCTGGAATTAGATCCGGATATTCCACTGCCTCCTTCTCCTGTTATTGTTCAGGAACTAAGGAGACAAGGATTAATAGAATGAAAGCATTTAAAGAAAATTTAAAATTTAACTAAGCATGCGTACTTCTTTTTTAAATATACTTAGTTTTTTAGTCTCACTGGCAATTCTGGTGTGGGGAGCTCTGTTGGTTGTCGGCTTTGCCCAGTTTAGTTCCATACCTGCAAAGTATGAATTTCTCAATCTGCCAAGTTTAGCTATTGTTTTTGGAGGTATTTCGGCAAGCGTATTTATCAGCTATCCATTCAAAAAAGTTATTAAGGCTTTAAGAGAAAGTACCCGCCTTTTTTCACAAAGCAACATTGATGACAAACTACTAGAGCAAGACATAGAAAGAATTTTAGAGTGGCAGAAGAGAATTAGAATTGATAAAGTTAATGCAATTTCTGAGCTAAGTGAAGAGTACAGCAATCAGTTTGAAGGATACTTGTTTTCAATTTTGGATACCAATTATTCTAATGAAGATCTCAGGGAGCTTGCTGAAATCAATATTCAGGAAACATTTACACGACAGCAACAGATCAATCAAATTATAGGTAGTATGGGCAAAACAGCTCCTGTTTTTGGGATGCTGGGAACACTATTCGGGTTAATTGTTATTCTGTCAGGGTTTAATGAAATGAATTCGCTTTTAACCGGATTGGCCGCTGCTCTAATGACCACTTTATACGGAATAGTGATCGGTAATTTTATTTTTGTACCCATGTCCAAAAAGATGAATAACATTGCATCCCTTCAATTTTTTAGGGAAAAACTTATCCTTGAGGGCATACTGCTTATACAAGAACAAAAATCTTCTCTATTGATTTATGATAAACTCAAAGCTCATATGCACCGGGCAAGTCAACAATTTTAGTAAATATTTCCTAATTGAGTTCAGATCACCCAAATAGCACGAAGAATTCACTTTATCCTAAACAAGAGGCAGAAGTAGAAGATGATGACAGCTGGCAAGTAAGCTATCTGGATATTATTACAATTCTTTTAGGTTTTCTGATCATATTACTCTCATTCTCAGATCTGAATAATGGTGAGCCTTTTTCTGTCTCTGAATTGTTTAAATCTTCTTTGAACGAAACTGAGTTTATCACTACTCCAATCGAAAATATTAAAGAAGAACTTGAAGGTTTGTTAGCTCCGGAAATTGAGCAAGGTAACCTTGAAATATTCCGGGAATTGAATGATGTAAAAATCCGGTTTAAAAGCGATGATTTATACACTTCTGGCAGCGCTGAGTTAGAAGATGAAGCTTCAGAAATTCTTAACCGTGTTTTAGCTGCTTTCAGGATTATATCCTATAACGATTTTGAAATTGATGTGGAAGGACACACTGATAATGTCCCTATCTCCTCCTCAAAATTTGAATCTAACTGGGAATTATCAACCGCCAGAGCTTCTAATATTGTTAAATATTTCAGTAATATGGGCATTAATCAGGACCGGTTAAAAGCTTCAGGATACGCCGACTCCAGACCAGTTGTAGAATTTGATGAACAAGGAAACCCCTATCCTGCAAGCAAAGATAAGAACAGGCGTGTTGTTCTCAGACTTTTTTATTCCGGAATTCCTGAGCGAATAGCAAGTACAGATTCATTATCCACTCAGGAAGAGCTTATCGAAGAGATATTAAACCAAGAGAATGAAGAAATAGCTGCTACAGATGGAGAAGCAGAGAATCCTGAAAATACGAGCCGGCTAGCTTCTGATGAAAACCTTACTGAGTCTGAAAATACTGAGATAAAAACTCCAAATGAACCTGTTACTGAAAGTGTTGTAGCTGAGGTGGCTCCTCCCCCTGCTCAAACTAATTCTCCGCAATCTCAAAGAAATAATTCCAGCATCGGAAATTTTGAGAACGGGTGTAGATATTCTGTTCAAGTCGGAGGCTTCGAATCTTTTGCGAACAGCTTTAATTTTTCTCGGAATGCAGAACAAAAAACCGGAGTTCCTTTTGAGATAATGTACGATAATTTATTATTCTCGATCAGAACAGCAAGCATGAAATCGTTTTCTGAAACGATAGCTTTACAAAGAACTATTGAGGAAAATCTTGATGGAGATCAAATTACAGGCTTTGTTCAGCAATGCTACGATGATGGAAGATTAAGACCACAACCACTCAAATATCAAATTCAGCTTGCTTTCTTTCAAAATGAACAAAATGCTATTTCATTTAGAGAAACAATGGCTCAACAGTATAATATAGAAGCTGTAATTGAACAAAAATCACTTCAGGCTTATACTGTACTTACAACTCCAATAAATAGTATCTCAGCTGCTCAAAACCGTCTGAGAACCATCAAAAACATTGACATTCTAAGTGGTGCTTTTATAAAGTATGATCCATCTACTGTCTCAGAATATTCGTTTACTTACCAAATTCAACTAGGCTCCTTTGCCACGAAAAGAGAAATCGATCTTTTAGCTCAACGTCTGAGAGAAGAATTGAATGTTCAGAGTAGTATTAAAACATTTAACAATGGCCGCTATTATTTAGTTACACGCCCTTATACAGATTGGGAAGAAATTTCTGAGTTGTACAGCATTATAGAAAGAGACAGTTCTGAACTCTTCCCTGTTATCTACTTAATTGAAAGAGTCTGATTTTGGATATAGAAAAAGCCTTGATCAAAGACCAAGGCTTTTAAATTCAGAATGAAAATAAACGTCGCTTAGAGCAACATCGATAGTGGATTCTCCAGTAAATTCTTAACTGTATTTAAGAATTGGGCTGCTTTTGCTCCATCTACGATTCTATGATCACTTGAGAGAGTGATCTTCATACGTTTACCCGGAACTACAGCTCCGTTTTCTACCACAGGAACATCGCGGATAGCCCCAACAGCAAGAATACATGCATTTGGAGGGTTAATAATAGCTGTAAACTCTTCTATACCAAACATTCCCAAATTCGAGATGGTGAAAGTGCTTCCTTCCATTTGTTCAGGTTGAAGTTTACGATCTCTTGCCAATCCGGCTAGTTCTCTGGTTTCGGATGAAATTTCTGACAGCCCTTTCTTATCAGCATGTGTGATAACCGGGGTCATTAAACCTTCATCAATTGCTACAGCAACAGCTACGTGAACGTCTCCGTGCTCTTTAATCACATCGTCGTGCCAAGAGCTGTTTATTGCCTGGTGACGCGTTAGAGCGATTGCACAAGCTTTAACTACAATGTCGTTGAAACTGATCTTCACATCATTAGCTTCATTCATTGAAGAACGAGCAGCCATTGCAGCCTTCATGTCAATGTCTATAGTCTCGTAGAAATGCGGATTTGTGAATTTACTTTCAGAAAGTCTTCGGGCAATCACTTTTCTCATTTGAGAAACTTTCACTTCTTTGCTTTCTAAGCTCTCAAAAGTTTTAGATGCAGTTGAAGAACTCGATGGTTTTGATGAACTACTTCCACCTTTATAATCTTCAATATCTTTTTTAACAACTCTGCCATCAGGACCTGAACCCTGAACAGAAGTGATATCAATTCCTTTATCTTCAGCCATTTTTTTAGCTAATGGAGAAGCTTTTACTCTTCCGTTATCAGATTCGGATGAAGCATCTTTTGATTCTGTTTTCTGCTCTGATTTCTCCTCTTCTTTTTCTTCAGACTTTTTTTCTTCTTTTTTATCAGAATCTTCTGACTTAGAACTTTCAGAACTTCCGCCCCCTCCTGCTTCGTCAAGAATATCAGAAATATCCTCTCCTTCCTCTCCGATCACAGCGATAAGTCCACCTAAAGGAACCGCATCTCCTTCCTGAGGAATAATCTTTAGAAGCGTTCCGTCATCGAATGCTTCCACATCCATGGTGGCTTTATCTGTTTCAACTTCAGCGATGATATCACCGGCAGAAATCTTGTCGCCTTCTTTAACATTCCATTTAGCGATCACTCCTTCTTCCATAGTGTCGCTCAACTTCGGCATTTCTATCTTTATAGCCATAATTTCTTCGAGTTAGTGAGTTTATTAATTTCTGTAAGTAACCTGATTCACAGCATCTACAACCTGCTTAACAGAAGGATACCAAAGATCAAAAAGGTTTTTAGCAAATGGTGCACAAACATCAGGCAGTGTTACACGCTGAACAGGTGCATCCAAATAATCAAAAGCTTCGCGCTGAATTAAGAATCCAACTTCAGCAGCCAATCCACCAAAGGGATGAGCTTCATCCAGAATTACGCATCTGTTTGTTTTCTTAATTGATTCAATGATCAGCGGAAGATCCAAAGGCTTTACTGTTCTCGGATCAATAATTTCACATTCCACACCGTCTTTTGCCAGCTCTTTTGCTGCTTGTACTGCTAAGTGATACATTTTCCCGTGAGCTACTAAAGTCACTTGTTCGCCTTCACGTTTGATCTTTCCTTTTCCAATCGGAATGATGTAATCTTCTTCATCAGATACTTCTCCTTTCAAGCCATACATTTGCTCTGACTCCATAAACAAAACCGGATTATCATCGCGAATGGCCGATTTAAGTAATCCTTTTGCATCATCAGGCTCGGAAGTGTAAATAACTTTCAATCCGGGAAAGTGAGCGTACATTGAATCGTAAGCTACAGAGTGTGTAGCTCCTAACTGCCCTGCTGAAGCGTTAGGACCCCTGAATACGATCGGGCAATCAATTTGTCCACCGGTCATATATTTAACTTTAGAAGCGTGATTTATGATCTGATCTGCCGCTAATACTGCGAAGTTAAAGGTCATAAACTCTACAATAGGTCTTAAACCATTCATTGCAGCTCCCACTCCGATACCGGCAAAGCCAAGCTCAGAAATTGGAGTATCGATCACTCTTTTATATCCGTATTTATCGAGAAGACCTTCGGTGGTTTTGTAAGCGCCGTTGTATTCAGCTACTTCCTCACCCATTACCAGGACTTTCTCATCTCTTGCCATTTCTTCATCGATGGCAGCTTTAATTGCTTCTCTAAATTGTAATTCAGCCATTATTCTTTTCTTTGAAATTCTTTTTAGGTATGGAAATAAGGATTGTCTTCAACAAACATATCTTCATAGAGTTCTTCATCTTTCGGGAAGTCAGAATTATCTGCAAATTCAACTGCATCTAATACTTCCTGCTCTACTTTTTCTTCGATCTTCTCAAGCGCCGCTTCTTTGGCGATGTCATTTTCGAGAATATATGTTTTCAGCCGTTCGATCGGATCGATCTTCTGATATTCTTCCAGTTCCTCTTTAGTTCTGTATTTTTGTGGATCAGACATTGAGTGTCCACGGTATCTGTACGTTCTGATCTCAACAAACCAAGGTTCTGAGTTTTTACGCACATCATCAGCGATCTCTTTCATCTTCTCATATACAGAGAACACATCCATACCGTTGATCACAGCACTTTTCATTCCGTAACCATCAGCTCTGTCCACAATATCTGCAACTGTATGACGTCGGGCAGCTGTTCCCATAGAATATCCGTTGTTTTCTACAACAAAAATTGCCGGAAGCTTCCAAAGTTGAGCAATATTAAAAGTCTCGTGTAGTGCTCCCTGATCAACAGCTCCATCACCAAAGAAACAGGTAGAAATCCGACCATTCTGCTCATATTTATTAGCGAATGCAAGACCTCCACCAATTGGGATATGTCCGCCAACTATTCCGTAACCGCCCCAAAAATGATTTTCTGCTTTGGCGAAATGCATTGATCCACCTTTACCTCTGGAACATCCTGTTGCTTTACCAAAAAGTTCAGCCATTCCTTCGTTTGCTGAAATACCTCTGCAAAGTCCCCAGCCGTGGTCACGATATGCTGTAATGATATCGTCATCGTCATTCAATGCAAAAGTTGTTCCTGTTGAGATCGCTTCCTGACCAATATAAAGGTGAAGAAATCCACCAAATTTTCCTTTTTGATACTGCTGCATTGCTCTTTCTTCAAAACGACGCTGCAAATACATTTGCTCATACATCGCTTTTAGCTTTGCAGCTGAAAGACCCAGATCTTTATGTTTGGATTTTGTAGCAGCCGGAAGATCAACCCCTTTCTGTACTGCACCTGATTTTTCATCTCCAATACCTCTTGGAGCAAATTCAACATTACCGCTTTTCTTTTTTGCCATAGTTCGTTTTTTATAACCTTAACCCTTCAAAAATGGGCTTGAATATATTCAATTTTTAGGAAGATTTCGTAATTCTCTGGAGTACAAGTGTTAAATGGTATTTAAAATGATTTCATTCACTTTAGATAGTGCTTCTTCGAGCTTTTCAGGTTGACGTCCACCAGCAGTAGCAAGACTTGGTTGTCCACCACCGCCGCCGCCAACTAACCGTCCAAGCTGTCCAACTAATGCTCCTGCCTTTAATCCTTTTTCTTTTATCAGATCGTCAGTTACGGATACCATCAGGTATACTTTTCCTTCTTCTTCATCTTTTGAACCTAAAACCGTAACTGTATTTGAAGAAGATTTTTCGAGAGCATCGTAACCCAGTTGCTTTAGTACATCCATATCAGCGCCGGGAATTTCTCCTTTTACAAGTATGATATTTCCGTCCAAAGATTCCGGATTTGAAAATAATTCGGTTAGTTTAGCTCCTGTGTTCTGAAGGTTCTGAGCAGAAAGTTCTTTTTCTAAAGCTTTCTTTTCTTCCTGAAGTTTCTTGATGTCAGCTACCAAATCGGTGCTTTGACCAACAACACTCTTAATTTCTTTTAAAAGGATTTGCTCATTTCTCAATAACTGATCAGCTGCTTTACCGCAAACAGCTTCGATTCTTCTAACCCCTGCTGCTACAGACGTTTCCTGAGTAAATCTGAAGTAACCGATCTCACCGGTAGCTTTTACATGAGTTCCACCGCATAGTTCTCTGGAAAACTCAGGATCAAAAGTGATAACACGAACTTCATCTCCGTACTTTTCTCCAAAGAGCATCATAGCTCCCATTTCTTTAGCTTCTTCGATCGGAACGCTTCTCTGTTCATCTAATGAGATGTTTTCCTGAATTTTTTCATTTACTCTCTGCTCAATTACTTTGAGTTCTTCATCGGTAACCGCCTCAAAGTGAGAGAAATCGAATCGTAAATGATGATCATCAACTAATGACCCTTTTTGAGCAACATGATCGCCCAGTTCTTCTCTCAACACTGCATGAACTAAATGAGTAGCAGAATGGTGTTTTTGAATTTCTTGTCTTCTGGACGTATCAACCTGAGCAATCCATTCTCCGGACAGATCATCAGGAAGATTTTCAGAGTAATGGACAAATTCTCCGTTTACTTTTTGTACATCCGTCACATGAATGTACTCATTACCATTTGTTACCAATCCTGTATCCGCTACCTGTCCACCGCTTTCTGCATAAAATGGAGTCTTAGCAAGCTTGAATGCAAAACGCTTTCCTTCTTTTCTGAATGAAGCGAACTGGGTTTCTACTTTAAGTTTATCATAGCCAACAAAGTGAGTCTCGCTGACTTCTTTACTATTAACTAATACCCAATCACCACCCCCACTCTGATCAACAGAAAACTTACCTGCTGCTCGTGCGCGATCTTTTTGCTGTTTCATTAGCTCGTTAAAACGATCTTCATCTACTTTAATATCTTTCTCCCGAGCCATTAGCTGAGTCAGATCGATGGGGAATCCGTAAGTGTCATGAAGTTTAAAAGCGTCGTCACCGGAAATAACGTCTTTACCTTTTGTGACTTCCTTAAAGAGTTGGATTCCTTGGCCTAATGTTTTTAAGAAGCTCTTTTCTTCTGATTTGATTACGTTGATCACGTACTCTTTCTGAGCTTCCATTTCAGGGAACACATCCTTGAACTGATCAGCTAGAACATCAACCAACTTATAGAAAAATGGTTCTTTGAAACCCAGTTTATCCCAACCATATCTGATCGCTCTTCTTAGAATTCTTCGGATAACATAGCCACGACCATCATTTCCGGGAGAAGCACCATCAGCAATAGAAAATGCAACTGCACGAATATGATCGGCAATTACTCTCATGGCAATATCTTTCTCACTGTCGGAACTTGAGTATTTTGTTCCTGCTAATTCTGAAATTTTATTCAATAACGGAGTGAAAATATCTGAATCGTAATTTGAAGTCTTACCCTGAAGGACAGCACAAACTCTTTCAAAACCCATTCCGGTATCCACATGCATATCCGGCAATGGTTGAAGTGAACCGTCTTTCTGACGATTAAACTGAATAAATACCAGATTCCATATCTCCATCACTCTCGGGTCATCTGCGTTTACTAAAGTCGCTCCATCAACTTTTTTGCGCTCTTCTACTGATCTTAGATCAATATGAATTTCAGAGCAAGGTCCACAAGGTCCGGTGTCTCCCATTTCCCAAAAATTGTCTTTCTTGCCGCATTTCAGAATATGAGCTTGATCAATACTAGTTTCGCTTTTCCAAAGTTCAATTGCTTCTTCATCAACCGGTAGTCCGTCTTCTTCATCACCACCAAAAACAGTTGCATATAATTGATCAGGATTCAAGCCCCACTTATCAACCAATAATTCCCAAGCCCAACCAATCGCTTCTTTTTTGAAGTAGTCGCCAAACGACCAATTACCCAACATCTCAAACAAAGTATGATGGTAGGTATCATATCCAACTTCTTCCAAATCATTGTGTTTTCCGCTTACACGAATACACTTTTGGGTATCTGCAGCGCGATTCCATTCCTTTCCTTCATGAGAAAGCGTCTTCTCTTCCCCTAGAAATATTGGTTTGAACTGGTTCATCCCTGCATTGGTGAACAATAATGTTGGATCATTTTTAGGCGCAACCGGTGCACTATCGACGATAGCATGATCCTTTTGTTTGAAAAAATCCAGGAATTCCTGACGTATTTGGGATGAAGTCTTAGTGGACATCAATTTGAATTAAAAAATCAGTTGAAAATTAAGATGGTGAAGATAAAAAAAATCTGCTTCACACTCGATGTTAGATTTATGTTTACAGATTTAATTGAAATGTCTGAATTAAAAACCTGAAATAAACATTTTGTGCTTTCATGAATTAGTGGCGACATTTATTCAGACTTTAAACTTATCAGACAGCTATGAAAACTATTCTCAATTTTTTCTTCCGTGGAATGCTAATTGTATTTCCTGTTGGAGCCACCATTTATTTAGTTTCTATAGCCATCGGTTGGGCAAATGAATCTCTAAATTATCTGTTTTACAGCTGGTTTGATTATAATATTCCCGGCTTAGGAATAATTACCGGCTTTATAGCCATCACTCTTATTGGTTTTGTGTTTACAAGAGCATTCACAAAACCCATTGTTCATTTATTTGAGAAACTTCTTACCAGAACCCCTTTGGTGAGTATTATTTACAGCTCATTAAGAGATCTCACCGAAGCGTTTGTTGGGGATAAAAAGAAGTTTACAGCTCCTGTTGTTGTAGATTTCGGAGTTCCCGGTGTAAAACGCTTAGGTTTTATTACACAGGAATCTCTAACGGATCTTGGTCTGGAAGATGAAATTGCCGTGTATTGCCCTCATTCATACAATTTCTCCGGAAATCTTTATATAGTGGATAAAATTCACGTTAAACCGATCAAGAAAGATCCGGCTACTTTTATGAAATTTGTGGTCTCAGGGGGAGTATCAAATTTAAATAAGCTAGAGTAATACACTTTCTCATTTAGAATACTTATTGAAGTCTTGGATTGTTTACTTGAAAAGATCTAAGCTGTATTACCGAGCCAGCTCATTATTCACTTTTCACTTTTCACTTAATATACTTCTTCGAATGTTCTTGACGAAGGCTTTATGTTCTTTTTAAGGTCTTCCCATTCCCATTCTGAAGGTGGAACTTCAGCAAGATCACCACGAACCTGCAAATATTCCATATGTCCTTGTAATGCAAGATTCTGATAAATACCCGTTTCCATTCCCTTCATTCCACAGATATAGATCAGGGTATTTTCTTTTTCAAAAATTGGATTCAAAGTATCTGCATGATCATTGATCACACTTTGAACATAATATTTACTTCCGTCGCTTCTACGATCTTCTCTGGATACACAACTCAAATAATGGAAGTTTGAGTGCTTCTCTGTCATTTCTTTTATGAAATCCGGATATAAAATATCGGTTCTGTATGCACACCCAAATACCAGAGCTACATCGCCTTTATAGCCCGACTCAAACAATTCCATGATCATTCCTCTGAAAGGAGCGATACCGGTTCCTGTTGCAAAGAATACGTAATTAAAATCCTGAGCATTTTCCGGTAGCAAATACCTTTTTCCACTTGGCCCTGTAAGTTGAACTTTATCACCCGGCTTCAGATCAGAAAGATAGTTCGAAGCAACTCCCAGATAGAGTTTTCCATCAATTTCATCAATAGATCTTTTAACTGTTGTGGAAACCAGATGTGATTTTCCTCCTTCTCCCTTTGTTGGAGATGAAACCGAATATAAGCGCAATTTATGCGGACGACCTTTTTCATTCTCACCGGGAGGAAGTACTCCAACTGATTGTCCAACTCTGATTCTGTCTACTAAATCAGTACCTGAAATATCAAAAGTAATATGTCGAACAATATTAGGACTGTTCTCTGCCGTACAAACATAATTCTCAACAATAGTTGCTTCTACAGGGTTTTTCGGTGAATAAATATTCAGTTCAACTTCCGGGAGGATAATCTCTGCCATTCCAATAATTAGATTTAAATGCATAAAAAAATCCGGTACTCTGATTGAATACCGGATCTGTAAAGTAAGGTTTTTCTAGTTTAGAAATAAAACGTTAATCCTGCGGATATAACATTACCACTAAATTCAGTATCGTCAAGGTCGTCTCCCTTATCATCCAGGAATAAATATCTGTAATCTACATTTAAACCGGCACTTTCATTAAGCGGCAAATCCAGTCCAAATCCTAAATGATAACCAATATTGAATTCAGCGTCATCACCCGGAGATATAAACCCACCATCGTAGTCATAAAAAGTATAATAAGCTCCTAAACCGGCAAGACCATATGGTTGAAAGTTACTTGCTAATGGTACATGCATTAATAGAGTAGCTGTTACTGGAATTTGCTTGATAGTCAAATCACCATTTGTAGTTGTGTAACTCTGTTCGCCTCTGTACTCAGCGGCAAATTCAAAACCGAATACTTCTCCCCGGCTTCTTGTTTGTACACCAATAAACATGGTTCCATCTTCTGCGTCAGGAGCTTTGTAATATCCTATTTTAGGTCCAATTCCTGATTTATCCTTAGTTGGAGCTGAAGTTTGAGCTTTAGTATGAGATGAAAATGTCAATAAAACTGCTAATGTTAGCGTAGATATAAAAAATTTCATAATTAGTATTAGTTGTTGTTAGATAATACTTTAATGGATATATGGTGAGGTAAGTTCCATTAAATAATACTAATACTACAATTTTAGCTACTGATTACTGATTCTGTACCTAACCAGCTCGTCGATGGTTGGTCTTTCTCCTCTTTCTTCAATCAATCTTGCTGCCGTTCTATCTGTTACTTCTACTCCGCGCATTCGTATCAGGTTTTCTTTTGTCAATTCCTCTTTAGTATATCCTAAATCCATCATTCTGCTTGTAAAGTATGCGGTAACACCCGCTCTTCTTGTTTCAGCAAGTTCTTCGATAGTCAAAGTGTATCCAAGCTCTTTCATCATTCTGGCGTAATCTGCACTTACTCCTGCATTTTGAAGTTCTACAAGTTGATTTAATGTAATATCGGCATATCCGATATCATGTAATTTTTGAGTTTCAGTAGCAGTTACACCTTCTCTTCTGAGGTCAATTAACTCTTCTCTGCTGAGTTCTCCATAACCCATATCTGCCATCCATGTACCCATCCCTTGTAACAGTTCTTCGTTAGGTTCATTAATCGCTTGTTCGATCCTGTCAATTGGATTATCTATACCGCTAAAATCAATTCTGGAGCCCACATAGAAAGTAAGCGTAGCTATGAAAGCAAAAAGAAGTATATAGTTAGAAAGTTTACCGGAGTTAGAATTCTTATCTAAAGAATCCTGATTGAGTTGAGAGACTGTATCATCCTCAAGATCTTTAAGATCATTTTTTAAATTTCTGAATTTTGTACTCATAATCGCCCTTTTTATTTTCTAAAACCGGTACGGAAGTTTAACTAAAAAGATGCGATTTTTTTAGAATTATGCGATCAGCTTTAGTGACTTATCAAGATCACCTATTGTAAACGGCTTAACGATCAGATCAGCGAAATCAGTGTCTTTTGCACGTTCAAAATTCAAGCGGTCTGAATTTCCGGTTAAATATATAACCTGTGAATCTACTGTTTCTTTTATCTTTGCCACAGTATCAATGCCATCCATTTCCCCTTTCAAACGAATATCCATCAACAAAATGTCGGGTTTTTCTTTATTGGCAATATCAATGGCTTCTTCACCCGAAACGGCTTTCCCAACTACAGTGTGGCCAAGTTCTTTAATCATATTTTCTACTACCAGTGAAATGATCATATCATCTTCCACTATTAGTACTTTTTTACTATTGCTCATCTATTTGAACCTATTTTTAAACCCTTATCGAACCTTTTTTTGAAACCTTAAACTAATGTACAAAATTTATACGCTTCTTTTTACAATAATTTAACTTTTAAGACTTCTCCGCTTACAGTACTGATAAAAATATTCCATCTCACATCCTCAGTGTTCTCCTGTAGTATGTTGAACACCCATACTTTATGAACTTCCAGACGTTCATCAATCTGAATTGCCACAAACTTCAACTCGATTTCTCCGGATATATGATTTTCAGTTATATGTTGCTCAAATACACGGTTCATGGAATCTGCATATCTGACTTTCATACCAAGAGTTTTTTCCTTAGCCGCAACAGAACCAAAATCAACAAAGCCTGGATCTGTTACCGGGAACCAGTTACCCCAGATTCTGTTTACACCGTTTTTATCCATGTAAACCAAAATCTCGCTGTCCATTACTTCTATATCATTAATAACCTGAGGTTGAAATGTAAACTTCCATTGCAATGGAACACTATTAATATCGCCTTCACAAATTGTACAACCATTTAATGAAGTAATATCTTTTAATACCAAACTCTCTGTACTTTCAACACCGGTAAATTCAGAATTTTCTTTAAGGATTTGTTTTCCCTGAATTAAAAGGTCGTTATTGAAAGGAATTTCCTGCTTTAATTCATTCCTGTTTAAACATGGATTCACATTATCAGGAAAAAGAACTCTGCTATAACCAGTGAATCCATATTCATTGAGAGTCGAACAGATCTGTTTGTTATTTTTCTCATGATATTTTTGGTTTAATATCTCAAGATCTGAAATATTTAACCTTTCAATAATAACGGGATATTCATCAACTTTATCATTAAGAGATAAAGATTCACAGCCAGGTAAAATGGCTGTAAAACATATAAACAGATAAGCTACTTTATTCCTAATCACAATTGTTCTTCCTTAATAGAAGTTACCGAAAGCACAGATTTACTACAATAGTGTTAACAAAGTTCTTTACCTTCATGCATTATATTTTTTTAAAGTTTAGATGAAAAATCGAGTAGCTGTTATTGGTGCAGGAGTTTCGGGTTTAACAACGGCTGTGTTGTTACAACAGAATGGATTTCAGGTTTCTATTTATACAAATAAGCACCCTTTAAAAGAAATTAAAAACCCATATTTTGGGAGTCTGTTTCCTTCCGCTTCTGTTATTCCTCACTCTGTATTTCATCCGGAGATAAATGAAATTTTCAAAATGAGTCAGCTCTTTTTTTCAAAGTTGCATGATTTATCTTTTTCCGGGTTGATCAACCATGAACATTTCGAACTTTTCGCTTTTGAAAATCCTGAGTCTGATTATGCTCGCTTAATAACAGGCTTTAAAAATTTGACAGACCTAAAATGGCATCCTAAACATCCCGATATTCGGTTGAAAAGTGGATGGAAGTTCGACTGTTTTTTTGCTGACTGGACAATTTATTACCCTCAACTTGTACAGAGTTTTTTACAAAATAATGGGGTTTTTATATCCGGAACAGTTGATCTTAATTCATATGACTCAGTACAAGAAGACATAATCATAAATTGCTCGGGACTTGGGTCAGCACAAATAAGAGAAGAAGAAAAACCATTAATTTTAAAAGGACACTTACTAAAAATAAATAATACGGTTGAGTTAAAGTCACCAAGTGGAAATACCGTTTCTTATAATTTTAGTCCCGGACCTGATCTTTATGCAGACTCTTTCGGCACTCCTTTGGATGTTTATTGTTACCCCCGCAAAAATGACTGGATCCTGGGTGGAAGTCGCTTTAAAGGAACTCTTGATGTCCAAGGTAATTGGGTTTCTGAAGACAAGCTTTCACAACAATTTCCGACACAAATTGAATCTGTTAACTCAGAAATTATCAAAGAAACCTTTGGAAAAGACCTTTCAGAGTTCACAGAAAAAGAATATCAATACTCCTATAGATATGTTCGGAATAAAGAAAATGGTCTTCGGATAGAATCAGATAACGCCGCCGACAGATTAGTGATTCATAACTATGGTCACGGAGGAGCCGGAGTTACATTAAGCTGGGGATGTGCTTTCAACGTACTTCAAATGATCAATGAAAAGGTTTCAATTTTAAATAAAAATATTGACTCTGAAGAAGTAATGAACAGGTTAGGTAAATTATTAACTAAGCCTCAACCTTAGATTTAGATTTATAATTTAACCAGTGTCCTGTTATTAAAAGGATGCTTCCAATTAAAGTTATTCCTGCTTCCCCGTACTCACCAAGCATTTCATTGAAATACCAAGCCAAAAAAATTACAAACAATCCGGAGATTAGTAATAAGGTGATTTTGGGAGTTTGATGACGCCGTCTCAATGACATGTACACAGCAGGGGCTATTGCTATAAAGAAAATGAAGTGTGTATACTCATGAAATTCTTCAAAAGCAGGCCAAAGAGGTATTAAAGCAACAATAACCGGTACCAGTAAACAATGAATTGCACAAATACCCGATAAGCCTATTCCTACTCTATCCCAAAATCCGGGTTTTGTTTCTTTAGATTGCTTGTTCAACTTTTGATAATTCGGTTATATTCGCGGTTAGATTTATGCCCTCAAAGATATCAATATATATAATGATTTCTTGATAGAATTATGCTGATCAAAATTCTTCGCCATTCACATTGTTTACAAAATGTTATCAAATTTCCTTTTGTTCATGATTAACTTCATGTAGCTATTTTTTTTATATGAAAAGATTTAGAAAAATTTTAAAGTGGACATTGCTCGTATTCGGGTTGCTCATTGCCATTGCACTGATATATATACATAACCTCGATTTTTCAATGACTGATGAAGCTATCAATTCTGCGTTATCTGACCTTCCCTATGAACCGGAAGCCGGACTCATCTCTTTTGAAGACCGGAATATTCATTACGTAGCAATAGGTGACACATCCAAACAAACTATTCTTTTTGTTCATGGCTCGCCCGGTTCCTGGGATAATTTTTTGGGATTTATGCGACATCCTGATCTGCTGAACAAATTCAGAATTATTTCGGTAGACCGACCAGGATTCGGCAAATCCGGAAATGGAAATCCTGAACGCTCATTAGAACAACAAGCTAAATTGGTTAACCGCGTTCTTGAAATGGAAGCATCCACCTCCACTATTCTTGTAGGACATTCTTTTGGAGGACCGGTAATTGCAAAAATGGCGGTAGACTACCCCGAAAATATCAACGGGCTTGTTTTTGTAGCAGCATCTATTGATCCGGAGCTCGAAAAAACAAAATGGTTCCAAATTCCTGTACATTACAAAATACTTTCGTGGATACTTCCGGATATGCTTTATTCTACTAACGAAGAAATCATAGCTTTAAAAAAAGAACTTGAAGATTTGATACCTTTGTGGAGCTCCATCGATCAACCAACATCCATTATTCAGGGTAAAAAAGATAAGCTCGTTCCTTATGAAAATGCCTTATTTGGTGAACGAATGCTTACTAACACAAAACCCAATTTGGTGATCAAAGATATAAACCACTTTATTCCATGGGAAAATCCCGATTTGATCATTCAGGAGATTCTGAGAGTAGCTTCTTTTAGCGATCATTAAGTAACCCATCCTTGTAGGTTTCTGAAAGGTCACAATGTTCTCAATGTGACTTTGAACAGACTTAACGTTATTATTCCTGCTCCGTCTAATACCGGCAAAAATTGCCTTCAAAAAAATAATTCCAAAAATAGAAATGTCTCAATTCAGTACTAATCCTGAGTCACAAAAATTTGAAAAAATACCAACTTCGATTTTTTCTAACGCAAAAGATGCCTCCATCCATGTGGCGCATCTAATTGCAGATCTTATTAAAGAAAAATCTAAAAATGGCGAGCAAGCTGTTTTAGGTCTGGCTACCGGTTCAACACCAACTCAGGTTTATGATGAGTTAGTTAGGCTGCATCGTGAAGAAGGTTTAAGTTTTAAAAATGTAGTAACCTTTAACCTTGATGAATACTACCCCATGGATCCTGATTCGATCCATAGCTACGTGTATTTCATGAAGGAATATTTATTCAATCATATTGATATCAAACCTGAAAATGTACACATCCCTGATGGCACATTAGAAAGAGAAGATATTTATGCTTTTTGTAAGAACTACGAAGAAAAGATCAATAGTCTGGGCGGGCTTGATATTCAGGTTCTCGGAATTGGTCGTACCGGTCATGTTGGTTTTAACGAACCAGGTTCAGCAATTACATCCAAAACCAGATTAATTGCTTTAGACAGCCTTACAATCTTAGATGCAGCCAGCGGATTTTTTGGTGTTGAAAATGTTCCAAAACGAGCCATTACAATGGGTGTTGGAACGATAATGAAAGCCGATAAAATCTTTTTAATGGCTTGGGGAGAGTCAAAGGCTTCAATTATTCATAAAACTGTTGAAGGAGATCAAACTCCGCATATTCCTGCAACATTTCTTCAGCAACATGATAATGTAGAAATAATACTGGATGAAGCTTCCTCAGCTGAATTGACCAGAGTTAAAACACCGTGGCTGGTTGGTCCTATTGATTGGGATGGTGCCATGCTGAGAAAAGCAGTTGTTTGGTTAAGTCTTTATTTAGAAAAACCAATTCTGAAGCTTCGTGAAGAAGATTATAGTGAACATGGCATGAATGATGTTCTTACCGCTATAGGAAGTGCTTATAATGTAAATATTAGAATTTTTAACGAAGTACAGCATACTATAACAGGCTGGCCTGGTGGAAAGCCAAACGAAGATGACACCTACAGACCGGAACGGAAATCTCCATTTCCAAAAAGAGTATTAATTTTTAGTCCTCATCCTGATGATGATATAATATCGATGGGAGGAACTTTTATTCGTCTTGCAGATCAGGGGCATGAGGTTCATGTAGCTTATCAAACATCAGGAAATATTGCGGTATTTGATGATGAAGCTTTACGATTTGCTGATTTTGTAATGGATTATCATAACAAATTTGGTTCCGGATCTGATGAAATCAATAGGCTCTATGAGGAAGTAAGGACTTCCATCGAAAACAAACAACCCGGGCAAGTTGACTCTGAGAGCGTGATGACTATTAAAGGTATGATCAGGCGAGGTGAAGCGAAAGCAACTGCCCGTTATGTAGGCTTACCTGATGATCACATTCATTTTTTGGATCTGCCTTTTTACGAAACCGGGAAAGTGCGGAAAAACCCGATTGGCCCTGAAGATATAAGAATTACAAAAGATCTGATTTCCGAGATCAAGCCACATCAGATTTATGCTGCGGGTGATCTCTCCGATCCTCATGGAACTCACAGGGTTTGCTTAAATGCCGTATTTGATTCGTTAAGAGAATTAAAAGACGAGCCCTGGATGAAGGATTGCTGGATCTGGCTTTACAGAGGTGCATGGCAGGAATGGGGAATTGAGGAAATTGAAATGGCCGTTCCTTTAAGCCCGGAAGAAACTGACCGCAAAAGAACCGGGATATTTAAGCACCAGTCACAAAAAGACAGACCTTTATTCCCGGGAACTGATAAAAGAGAATTCTGGCAACGCGCTGATGACAGAACAAGAACAACAGCAAAGCTTTACGATAAGCTTGGACTTGCAGAGTATGAAGCTATGGAAGCTTTTGTAAGATGGAAAGAACTGGATTAAATCCGGTTCTTGCTATCGAATGATCAATTTTGGTTCAATTAAAACTTTTGAAGGCACTTTGTATTCACTTTCCTCAAATATAATTTTGAAATTTTTGAAAAGAACTCTTCCCAGTTCTTTTGAGTCTATTCCAATAGTATTTAGGGAAGAGTCATGCTCCTGGGTTTGTTTAACATTTCCAAAACCAAGAATACAAATATCCTTAGGGAAATTATACCCTTTTTCAATAAGAGCATTTTTAAAACCTCTGGCTACTTCATCGTTAGATGCAAAAATAGCGTCTATTTCTGAATTCGCAAGGTCCAATACTATTCCGATGTTGTACCCATCTTCGTATGTAGACCCTTTATTTTTGAAAGAATTACGAATTACCACACAGCGACCACCGGCTCCCTGTTCGTCAAGCTCGTCAAGGAAACCTTCCAGCTTTAGATCGTCAGACTTATATCCGTTTTCGTCTAATACTATACAGATTTTTTTCTCCGACTTTTTCAACAACTCCTGGGCAGCTAACCGACCAACCTTATAATTATCTATAGTAACAATTGGAACATTTGAATCATAAATATCATGGCAAAAAAAAGCAGGAATCTGCTTTAAGATCTTGTTGTACAATTTTACACCGAACACAGATTTTCTTGAAGTTCCGAGGATCAATCCATCAACCTCCTTGTTTGAGACAAGCTTAGAAATTAGTTCCTCATGAGCATTGATCGTATCAGAAACATGAACTTCCAATTCCTTTCCAAGTTTTTTGGTCAGTTTTTCAACTTCGTTAAGGATGTCAAAAAAATTAGCATCATTATAATTAATAAGTGCAAAAACGATCTTGTTAGCAGGTTGCCTTTGCTCCTCATTAAACTTTAAATGTTTTTTATTTATGAATGTACCTTTTCCAACTCTACTAACCAGATATCCTTTATCATTAAGCAGTTGCATTGCTTTTTTGATCGTGGACATACTTACATCATACATCTCAGTGAGTTGTAAATAATTAGGCAACCTTCCACTTTTCCCAAAATGATCATCAAGAATTTTCTCAATAAGGTCTTCAGTAATTATCTCGTAAAGATGTTTATTCGTATCGTTTTTGTCGATCATTCTAACTCGATGAATTTTTCTAAATCTATTTATCCAATACTAATAAATAATTGGATTAAAATGTGCTCTATTGTTCAAGAATTTGAGCTAAAATCTAAAAATTTCCCCGAAGCTTGTTCTAAGGTTTGGGAAGTCACCTACGGTACAAGTGGAATCTATTTAATAAAAGTAAAAGCAGAAAACAGTTCGCAAAGTTTTACCGATATTCAGAAAGTAACATTAATAAAATAGAAGGAATCCATTTATGAGTTTTATTGCCACTTTTAAGAAGAATCCCTGGTCATGGATTCCGACACTTTATTACATCCAAGGACTTCCGAATGTAATGGTTGTTGAAGTTTCAGTTGCTATGTATGCAACTCTTTCGATTTCTAATTCTGACATCGGGTTCTATACAAGTTTGTTCTATTTGCCTTGGGTAATAAAACCATTTTGGAGCCCTTTAGTTGATACTTACAAGACAAAAAGATGGTGGACAGTAGCTACACAATTTACAATGAGTTTGCTTTTTGCAGGGATTATTCTCGCTCTTATATCCGGTTCTTTCTTTCTTGCATCGGTAATTCTTTTCTATTTCATTGCATTATTATCAGCTACGCATGATATAGCTGCAGATGGATTTTATATGCTTGCATTGAGTGAAGAAAAACAGGCTTTTTTCGTTGGTATAAGATCTACTTTTTTCAGGATTGCTATTATTAGTGGGAAAGGAGGTTTAATTGTGCTTGCCGGATATATGATAGAATCCGGTATAGACACCCTTAATGCCTGGTCAATCTCTTTTGGAATAGTTGCTGTCTTGTTTTTTCTATTGAGCTTCTATCATAGTATTGTTTTACCGAAACCTGATACTGACGTCTCTACAGAGTATGATACTGTAAAAGATCAGTTATCAGAGTTTTTAAAAACAATAGTTACTTTTTTCAAAAAAGATGATATCTGGGTTTCTTTATTATTCATTCTTTTTTATCGATTTGGTGAAGCTCAATTAGTTAAAATGAGCTCTCCTTTTTTCTTAGCTCCTATCGAAGAAGGAGGATTGGGACTAAGCCTTCAAGCACTAGGAACAATTAGTGGTACTATAGGAGTTCTTGCTTTAGTTTTTGGAGGGATACTTGGAGGAATTTTAATTTCAAGAAATGGTCTTAAATTCTGGCTCTGGCCTATGATAATAGCAATGAATGTGCCTAATTTATCATATGTAATACTGTCCTTTACTCAGACCGATTCTTATTTCTTGATTAGCTCATTGGTAGCGCTTGAACAATTTGGTTATGGATTTGGATTCGCTGCATTTCTGATGTTTTTAATTTATATAGCAAAAGGAGAATACAAAACATCTCACTATGCCTTCGCAACTGGGTTTATGGCGCTTGGATTAATGTTGCCTGGAATCGTCAGTGGCTATATACAAGAGTGGTTGGGCTATAAAGAGTTTTTCATCTGGATAATGATTGCAACCATTCCAATATTTCTAATAGCCCCATTTATTAAAATTGAAAACGACTTTGGTAAGAAAAAAGAAAAACCGACTACCTAGTACATCGGAACTAAAATAAACTTCGTAATTATACATTAAGAGCATACAACAAAACTATTTAACTATGAGATTCAAGAAATTTACATCTATAGCATTTCTACTTTTAATTACTGCTTTTGTCAGTTTTAAAGTACACGCCCAACCCCAAGCAGTCGGGGAACCTCAAATTCTGTTGAAGCAAGACGGAGTTAACTTCCAGGCCCCGGTCTGGTCACCTGATGGGAATACCCTCGCAGTAACTGCAGACCGTTATGTTGGTATCTGGCTTGCAAATGCTGACGGTTCGGACCTGAGACAGCTAACCGTTGCAGATGCCGGATATGGCTTTTCCTGGTCTAACGATTCTCAATCAATACTTACACGTGTTAATACAGTAGAAAATCGAAGAAGAAACCATGCTATTTCTATCTTTCATACGGATGGAAGCGCTCCCGACCAGATCACAGATTTTCGCCCAACCATGGAAGCGTTACCAAAGTGGGCACAATACGGAGAAAAAGTTGTTCTTATTCAGAATGATAAGATCGAAGCCTTCGATTCAGGAATGGAAATACAGGAGCAATTTAAAAACAAACCAAGCCTCCCCTTTTATGTGCTGAAAAGTAACGAGATCGCAAAAGGAAAGATCCCGACAAATTCTACAGAGAACATCTCTCCTTTTACTGATGCACAATATTTGAACCTGGAAGTGTCTCCTGATGGACAAAAACTCGCTTTTGAAGTGTACGGAGGAAATCTGTATGTCATGAATGTAGATGGCTCTGATCTGGTAGATCTGGGAAAAGCAAATCGTCCTTCTTGGTCGCCTGACAGCAGATATGTGGTAGCTTCTGTAAGTGAAGACGATGGGTACAACATTACCAAAGGAGATCTGTTCGCATTCAGTATTGATGGAAATGAAAAAGTTAACCTTACCCAACAATCCGGTTTGATCGCTCAAAATCCTGATTGGTCACCGGACGGATCCAGAATTGCTTTCGATGTACCGAATGAAGGTGCTATCTATGTAATAAATATTCAGCAGTAAGTTTAAGAGAAATTATAACCATGAAATTTAGATCAGTAAAAACCACAATGAAATCATTCGCCTTTTATTCACTGCTGAGTATTGTTTTAATCAGCTTTTCAACATCAACAAAAGCTCAGCAAGTAACCGGACTTGACGGGGTTTCCATATTTATAGATCCCGGACATAGCCAAACAGAAAACCAAGGCCTTTACGGATATTCTGAACCTGAAAAAGTACTCAGGATTGGATTAGCTTTACAGGAAATGTTACTTACCCAAACCGATATTGATACCGTTTTTATTGCAAGAACAAATGATTCTCAGCAAGTTCCATTGGGACAGAGAGATGATCTTGCAAATGCTACCGGAGCTGATTTTTATTACTCCATTCATAGTAATGCCCCAAACGTCACAAATAATTACACACTTACTCTTTACGGAGGATGGAGATCAAACGGAAGCACGGTAGAAAAAACTCCAAATGGTGGTAAAGCATACGGGGATGCCCTGATAGTAGAACTTACTGATGCAATGAGAATTCCAACCATTGGTAATTTTGCAGACCGAAATTTTTATTTGGGTGGTAGTGCTACAAATCACTCTAACAAATTTCCTTATTTATTTGTGAACCGAACTACAAACATGGCTTCTTTGCTAAGTGAAGGTGGTTTTCATACTGTCCCTTTTCAACAAAAAAGAAATTTAAATGCCGAATATAAACGATTAGAAGCACAAGCTGCATTCTGGAGTTTCCTTGAGTATTTTGGTGTCAGAGATCAGCAACCTGTTGTTGGCATTGCTACCGGAGTTATTTCAGACAATGATGACGGAGAAGCACTTAATGGAGCAACCATTTCTATTGACGGTCAGAACTATACCACAGATACTTTTGAGTCTTTGTTTAATCAGTACTCTTCTGATCCTGAAGAACTTAAAAATGGATTCTACTATCTGGAAGAGATTACAAACGGTAATCAGCAAGTAATTGTAAGCGCAGATGGTTTTTATTCCGATACTGCTACTATAGATGTTCTTACTGATGATTTTACTTTTCATGATGTGAGTTTAGTTTCGGCTACCCCTCCTTTTATTACCGGTCTTGATGTAACAGACACGCTTTTGGTTAACCCCGGAGAAAATCTCGTACTTCAATTCAGCAGAAAAATGGTTAAATCCACGGTAGAAGATGCACTTTCATTTATCCCGGCTGATAGTATCCAATTACTATGGAAAAATGATTCAAGACTTGAGATCATCACTAATGAACTTGAATTTGAAAGCAACTATGTATTAAAAATAGATTCCACAGCGATCGATCAGTCTACATACATGCATCAATTGGATGGAAATGGTGACGGAGTTGGAGGGGATTCTTTCGTTCTCAATATTGAAACCGGAAATGCTGATATCCAATCTCCAATCGTTTCTGATATAAGACCAACTAATACACAGTTTAACGAACTTAAGCCAATTGCTTCAGCAACTTTTAATGAATTTCTGGATACTTCAAATTTAAGCTCCGGTATAGAGATCAAAAAAGGAACTTATTCTGTTCCCGGAACAGTAAAATACTATGAAGTATTTGGAAAAAGCGTTATAAATTTCTTTCCGTCTCAAAGACTGGACGAGAGTACAAATTATATACTAAAGATAAGTGGTGCGATTAGTGATACCGTTGGAAATGCACTCGGTTCTGATATCAACAGAACATTCCCCACCACAGATCAGGAAATCCACAATCAGGTTGATGTTGACAAAATGGAAGGCTTAACCAGAAATGAAATTTCCGGTGGAGCCGGTGCATGGTGGTCTCCAACTGCTTCGGGAAGTACAACCGGCTTTGTTGCTGAAGAAACCAATTTGCAAATTGAAACAGATATCGTAAACCTGCTTACTAATAGTACACAATCTCTGCGAATAAATTATGGCTGGAGAACCTCCGACACTGAACACCTCATTCGCGAATACAGAGGGAAAACTACAACGCCTAAATTCAGTAATTCCAGAATTCTTCAATCGTATGTATTTGGAGATGGAAATGGCAATAAATTCCGATATGTAGTTCGTGACGGTAACGGAGAGCTTGAAGCCAGTGAATGGTATACGGTTGACTGGTTAGGCTGGAAATTAATTTCCTGGGATATGGCAAACGATCCTGTTGTGGCATGGGTAAATGGTAATGGAACGCTGAATGGAACTCTGTATCTGGACAGCTATCAGCTTACGTACACTCCGGGCCAACCTTCTACCGGATTTATTCTTTTTGATGACCTCAGAGCCGTTGAAATGGGACTTGCAACTTCTACCGAAGATGAGCTTCTTGCGGATATTCCATCCGACATAGAATTGAACCAGAATTACCCGAATCCGTTTAACCCAAGCACTAACATTACTTTTGGGTTACCACAGCACAGCAAGGTAAATATTACTGTTTACGACATGTTGGGGAGAAAAGTAGCTACTGTTTTCTCAGGATCGAAATCTCAGGGATTCCATTCTGTTCAGTTTGATGCTTCCAACCTTTCCAGTGGAATCTACATCTACCAGTTGAGAACAGATTTTGGTGTGATATCCAAACAGATGACGTTGTTGAAATAACAATTTAGGTCGATCAATACGGCAGGGACAGTTCATGAATTGTCCCTGTACCATAAACAAATCCTGTAGGGGGAATTCATGAATTCCCCCTACAGGGTTTTATAATGTCCTTACTTTTCCGGCATATCTGAAACTGACTCAATAAATGAGTGCTCCAGATAAAACTGCTCTAAACCTGCAACGATCTGCTCAGCAATCTTATGTTGAAAATCAGAATCGGTAAGTAAGATCTCTTCTTCAGGATTTGAAATAAATGCCGTTTCAACCAACACATTCGGAAACTCGATAGGAGCATTTAAGGTAAAATTGAAGCTACCGGTTAATCCATAGTCGTCTAATCCCAAAGATGTCATTCTGTTGTACATGATCTCAGCTAATGGCTTAAACGCGATATGTTTATAAAATGAACCAGTACCTTTTATTTGTAAAGGATCACTGCCATAACCAATCGAATTGGTATGAATGCTCACCAAAAGATCCGCTCTTGTTTCAATCGTCATTTCCCTTCTCTCCGACATGTAAACATAACTATCGTCTGTTCTTGTCATTATAACTTCAGCGCCGGCTTCTTCAAGTTGGGCTTTCAACAACTCAGAAATTTGCAGAGTTACATCCTTTTCCTGATAACCTGCAGCTCCAAGCGAACCATTGTTGCTTCCGCCATGACCTGCATCAACCGCAATAACTCTTCCTGTTAAAGGCTTAATAACACTTGTGATAGTCGGGGGTCTTTTAATTCTGATATCCATGATAGCACCCCAGCCGTAATCAATGGAATAACCCCAGTTTTGAGTGTTATTAAGTTTGATCGTTAAGCGAAATCGGTCATTTTCAACCTGTTCCCAGTCAACACTTTCAATTC
Organism: Balneola sp.; assembly: GCA_017643645.1. Taxonomy (GTDB): domain Bacteria; phylum Bacteroidota; class Rhodothermia; order Balneolales; family Balneolaceae; genus Balneola. The sequence continues at coordinate 227,183 of JAEPNB010000003.1, read as the reverse complement.
CTTCGGAAGTAAGATATTTGATCTTCCAGTTTGTATTAGAAGTAGCACCAAAAATATCTACTATGATCTTATTTGGATCGATCTCCTGAGTAGTTATGTAAGGTAATTTTTCTGAAAGTGTAACTCTTATCAGATCGTGTCTCGCATTCCCTGAAACCCGGATATTCCCAGTAAGAGAAGAAACCGGTTCCAACTCTTCATCTGTTAATTCAACAAAACGTCTTGGTATCCATGCATCCAAACTTTCTGAAAGACGCACTTTATACATTCCCTGCTGCATTCCTGTAATATTTAGCTTAACGCCTTCGGGAATGGTTCCATACTTTGTGCCGCCCAAACGATCGGTTCCAAGTCCTACATTCAGATATGCATCATCGGTTATTACAACACCGACGATGGGTTCAGGTAAGAAACTTATTTTGAATGTGCTTACTCTTTTGTGGTAACCGAGTAATCCCTTTTTAATTTTGAAGGTAATAGCTGCATCTTTGACCGCATCTCCTTCCCTCACATAATAAGTTCCTCTGTAAACACCTTCTTTTCCCCCAACCAATCTTGGAGAAACCTCTTCCATCTTAATATTATCAGTAAAACCGTTTATGTTGAAATATGCATCTTCCCCAGGTTTACCCTGAAATTGAACGTTCAAAGCTTCTCCCGGTTCAAGCCAAACATCACTGCCCGGTTCAACCATTAAATCTGATATTATATTTTTACTCAGATTGGGTTCTTCCGGCATTGGACGAACTAACATCATAGTATCCGAAAGGCTTTCGCCATCCATTTCCACTCTGAAAATGATATCTGTGGTATCATCCTCATGATCTATCATCGCAATAAAAGCACCCGATGAATACACTTTCGCTCTTCTTCCATTTATGTAAGCTGTTGCTCCGGGATTGGTATTCGCTGCAACTCTGTATCTGGAGAAAGAATACACAATGGTATCCTGTTCAGGAATTACAATATTGAGATATAATGAATCATCTTTCGATTCTTCTATTTCCTGTCCTAAAGTAACTGCATTAATAAATAAGCAGCTTAAAAAAAGTAGCCCGATCTGCTTCATTGAATTATTTGTATAGATGATATTGTGATGATTTTTTTCTAAACGACTCTACGTCTTTATTTAGATATTCTTCGATATCTGCAACTTTATATGATTCTCTAAATTTGTTTCTGATTTCATTAGTACCCGAAACTTTATCAAACATTGACCAACGTTTCTTTCCTTCTTCAAAGATGTCTATTTCAGGATACATTTGCTTATGAACCTGCATAAAATAGTATTGTAAGCTCATTAAATGTGCTTGTGTATAGTCCGAAAAATGGATCTGAACACCATGTAATGTTTTACCCTGATCTCTGCCATAAAATGGTTTGAAAACGATCGGACGAAATTCAACACCCGGAATATTTAGTGCATTCATGTTTTCTGCCAGCTTCCTTTCATCAATCCATTCTGCTGCAAAAACCTGAAACGGAAGAGTATATCCAACGCCTTCAGAGAAAACTCCCAGTTCTCCCATTATGCCTGTAGAAACATAAAAATATGCGGAATTTGCATGAGGAATATGCGGTGAAGTCGGAATCCAATGTAATCCTGTTTCTTCAAATGTCATTGATCTATCCCACCCTTCCATTTCCACAACAGTCAGATCTGCTTTTTTCCCTTCACCAAGCCACCCTTCTTCGTTGATCATAATTGCAACTTCCCCCGGTGTCATTCCATACACATAAGGAACAGGATATTGACTTACAAATGAGAAATAACCTTCTTCAGCAACATTACCTTCAATTTTGTTGCCACCCAATGGGTTTGGCCTATCAAGAACTACAAATTCGATATCATGTTCAGCCGCCGCTTCCATTGCTAAGCCCATCGTGCTGATGTATGTATAAGATCTTACACCAATATCCTGAATATCATACACAAGTACTTCCACATCTTCGAGCATTTCTTTGGTCGGTTTTCTGGTTTTCCCATACAGAGAATACACCGGAACCTGAGTAACCGGATCTACATAATCATCAACTTTGTCTCCTGCCGCTATCTCTCCACGCGCACCATGTTCTGGACCGTACAAAGCTACAAGCTCAACATTCTCAGCTTCAAAAAGGATATCGATGGTGGGCTTTAATGAAGAACTCAGCCCCGTAGCATTCGTAATTAAACCCACTTTCTTACCATTCAGTACATCAAATTTATTGTTTTTAAGGACTTCAATGCCTGTTTTGATCGGTTCTGTATGTTTTTGATTTTGAGCACAAGCGACTCCGAAAAGAAACAGAGACGCTAATAAAACCAACGGATTTTTGATATTCATATATAGCTTTTTATTACATTTTATTTTCAAATCGAGTTGAAGTTAAACCATCTGAAGTTGAACTTCTGTAACTAAATATTAAATCGATTCTATCAATATAATGAAGGTTAATCAGTCTGTAATAAAAGACTTATCTCTGAAAGAAAAAATTGCTCAATTATTCCTTATTGGATTTCATGGAAATGAATGCAATAGTGATTCAGAAATATCAAAACTGATCAAAAATATTAAACCCGGTGGCGTCATTCTTTTTGATAAAGATATGGTCTTCAATAAACCGGTTCATAATATCAAATCTCCCGAACAACTCAAGAATTTAACTGCACAACTTCAGGAGGCTTCTGAGATTCCATTATTTATTGGTATTGATCAGGAAGGTGGACTTATTAACAGGTTAAAACCTGAATACGGCTTTCCGGTAACCAAGTCTCATCAGGAACTCGGAAACATAGACGACACCACTGTCACTCAGCAAGAAGGAGCGTTGATCTCTGAAGTTTTGAAACAACACGGAATCAATATCAACTTTGCTCCTTGTGTGGATCTGGCTTTAAATGCTGAAAGTTCGATTATCGCAAAACGGGAACGTTGCTTTGGTGCAACTTCATCAGAAGTAAATAAACATGCGCAAGCTTATGTTCAGGGACATCAGGAAAATGGTGTGCTTACAGCCTGTAAACACTTTCCGGGACATGGAAGCGCAGCAGGCGATACTCACGCAGGTTTTGTGGATGTGACTGATACCTGGGAAAGCGATGAACTTGAGCCATACAAATACATGATTCAAAAAGGTCTTTGTCCTGTTATAATGACTTCGCACATTTTCAATGGAAATTTTGATGATAAATATCCGGCAACACTTTCCAAAAAAACAATTCAGGATTTACTGAGAGATCAGTTAGGCTTTGATGGAGTAGTAATTTCGGATGATATGCAGATGAGAGCAATTTCTGATCATTATGGTATGAAAGAATCTCTAAAACTTGGGTTAGAAGCAGGAATAGATGTGTTTTGCTACGGAAATAATCTCCTGAAAGAGCAAATAGATCTAGCAGATGCAATCAGCACTATTCAGGAATTAGTAGAAAATGGTGAGATCACTGAAGAAAGAATTGACCATTCAGTTAACAGAATATTATGGGCAAAAGCCGGACTCAATCTTTGAACAGGTTAAATAATAGGACTACTCGCTCACTCTTTTAATTGTACATCCCAATGATCTTGTTTGGGGTTGAGTTATTTCCTCACCTTTAACCATTTGTTCGATCGCATCTTTCAAGTAGAAACTTTCTACAGCGTTAGCATCACGAGCGTTGTCGTCAATAGCTCCTACATAAACCAGCTTCATATCTGCATCGAATAAATAAACATGCGGAGTTCGGGTTGCTCCAAATGCATCTGCGATTTTGTGGTCTTTGTCGAGGGCATATGGAAAATCATACTTCATTTTCTTAGCTCTTTGAATCATGTCCTTCATCCCGTCCCCTCTTTCCCGATAACTTTCATTCGAGTTCAGAGCTATCATACCAACTTCGTTTTTAGATGCAATCTCTGAAACCACAGGATATCGATCCTCCCAACGGTCTACCCACGGGCAAGTATTGCATGAGAATATTACAACCAGTCCATTAGCTTTAACAGCACTATCAAGAGTAATATCTTCACCGGAAACCGTTTGCATGCTTCGATCTGCTAGAGGAGCGTCTGAGCCGATCGCAAGTTGTTCCATTTGTTGTGACATACCTGTACTTATTAGTAACAGACTGAGCAAAACACCTGATAATAAAACATTTAACTTTCTCATAATCTTAACCTTCTTCAATTACTTTTAATAACTCTTGTTCAAATTTTTCATACTCTGCTTTACCTTCCCATTCTGCTGAAATGCTACCATCTCTGGAGTAAATTACTGTATAAGGCAATGCTCCCGACCAAGTATCCGACACTGTTTGAATAAACTCATTGTCTTTCCCGGTTTTATAGTAAGTAGTAAAATTTACATTCTGTTCCTTCAAAAATTCTTTGGCTTCTTCTTTGGCTTCTTCAAAATCTCCTGATACAAAGATCAACTCGAATTCATCGCCATAATTCTCTTTCAATTTCATTATGTATGGAAATTCTTCTATACAAGGAATACACCAGGTCGCCCAAAAATTTACCAGAACAGGCTTCTCCCCTTTGTAAGACTCGATCTGACTTACCAATTCGGTAGCGTTTGTATCTACCAGTATCTTTTTTTCTGTTTGATTTGTGCAGCTGATACACATACAAAAAAACGCAGCCGTAAGTAGTCTCATTTTCAATTTGTTATCAGGAAAGCTATTCAAGCAATTTTTTAAGTTTCGTTTTGGATTCCGGTTCTAACCGGGTCAGTTCCACAGTTAAATAACCCAATTTTTTATATATGCTCAAAAGGTCCGGGTGATTTTTCAAAATTTTAACATGCTCTTTGATGGTTTCTTCATCACCTCTGGCAATTGGTCCTGTTAATGCTTCCTGAAATCCTTTTTCTTTGATATTGGAAATCGAAGATTCTGTTAAGGGTAATAGAGCTTTTAACGCAACTTCAGGATCTATATCCCCTGCTTTTGCCAGATCGGTTGCCAGCTTCATAAGCGTTACAACATAATTCGCTGACACTACCGCTGCAGCATGTAGAAGTGGCTTAGCTTCCGGTTTTACTTCAAAGCTATGTGCATTAAAATCCTTCGCTATTTTTTTCAGAAGCTTTAATACTTCATCATCTCCATCCATATCAAACCAGACATTTTCCAGTGAATTGTCATTTAGAGTAATTGCTTTCAGCGGATGGAAAGAAGCAATTTCAGCACCTTTACTTCTGAAAGGCTCCAACACAGATGCATCCAGTGTTCCCGAACAATGGATTATGAATTTATCTGAATAATCCGAAAAAGAAGCTGTCAATTTATTTGTCAAGTTTCCAATTTCTGAGTCCTGAACGGTAAGAAAAATTAAATCGCCCAATTCATCTACTGAATCCGGAAATATCTCTCTTGAGAAAACAGACTTGATCTGATAACCCGAATCAGAAAGAGATTTTTGAAGAACTCCCCCAACTCTTCCAAGCCCAAATATTGATATTGATGGGTTTTTGATCATACAGCAGTTTGAGCTACAGGTGCATGTGCAAACCCACCCGTATATGTTGTGTTTTCATTTACAGGCGTAAACCAAATATCAAGATCCCAGTATTTTGAAACCAGGACCCCGGTCATAAAAGCACGAGCTCCTTCTACTTCTTTTTCTTTACTGTTCAGATAATGATGTAATCCGGATTCATTATTACTTTCTATTAAGCCTTTTAATTTCTCGAGTTCTGAAGGATTTGAACTAGGCAGATCGCAACAAAAAACCAGTAACGCGTTTCGGTTTCTGAACAATTCATCCAAAGCAAATGCTAACTCTTTTACAATTGCAGGATCATAATCCCCTATTTGAATACTTACCACATCAAAATTATCCTGGCATACCTGTAACATCATTAATTGAGTATATAAACTCATTTTGTCACTCATACCGCCATCATTGATATAGAAGTCGTCTTCTTCATCACAAAGCTCATTTCTGAGTTTGTCATTAACAGAAACTTCCCCAAATGGTGTTGTAAAAGAATGATTAGAAGGAATACTTAATTTCTTTTCAAGCTCACCATTATAAGATTCAATAACTACGAGAGTATCAAACTTTGAAGAACAAATATTCTTATAAATAGATGTTAATTCTTCGGGGTTATCCGGGTCAATATGTGTTGGAACAAAAAGTACCTTTATGTTTTTTAGTTCGTTACTGACCGGAACCGTTTTGTTCAAGGATGATTTTAGTTCCTCTCTGGAAATATTTGCAAAAGCCATGTGCTGATATTTTATTTAACTCTTAGGCATAAAAAAACCTGAAGACACTAATCCCATTAGATGAGATTAAGTCTCTTCAGGCCTACATACTACGGAACCGTTTTTTAAAGCTTTAATAAGCAATAGAAATTTGGTGATTCAGTTCTCGGAAACTACAAATTTGAAATGTTTTTTCATCATTAATTCTTACTAAGAATTCAACTTCATTATTTTTCTGTATTTCCAGCTCTTTTAAATTGGTTCTTAATCCTGTTCCCAAACACTTTACAGCGGCTTCTTTGATCGTCCAAAGCAGTATGGGGTCTTCATCTGAAAACACTTCCCATTCTGATTCACCAAGTATTCTCTTAACAATTCTTTGGTCTACTTTTCTGCCCAGCCATTCTGTATCAAGTCCAATATCAACAGATTCTGAGATAGCACAAAACACATGATTTTTTGAATGACTAAAACTCAGAAAAAGCACTTTATTTCCGTTTTGTGCGTATGGTTTTCCTAGTGGATGTTTAAATATTTGAAAGTCTGAACTCATTCCTGAAGCTTTCAGCATTTCTTTGAATAAATGCCTCGCTGATAGATATTCGTTCTTTCTTTGCTGATTTGTAAAGCTATCCCACTCTGATCGTTCTCTTTCAGATAGCAGATCAACTGACAAATCAGCTTTTATTTCAGTGAAACCCAGTTTAACCTTACCGGGAAAGTCAGTAATTAAAGAAGTGTCCAGCAGTTCCAAAAGAATGAATAAAGATTAAGGTTAATGCCACAATTTTCCGCTTAATTCGGTATTTTCAGTGCTTCTTATTCGCAACACAACTTATTAATTAAACGATTACATGTCGAACCAAGAACTTACACATTCTGAACAAGAAGAAATACGCCGCGAAAAACTTACTGAACTTAACAAACTTGGAGTAAATCCTTACCCTTACTCCTTCGATGTAACACATTCAAGTAAACAGATTTTAGCTGATGAAAGCCTGATCAGAGACGAAGAATCTAATCCTGAATCAGAAGCAGTTTCCGTTGCGGGAAGAGTAATGACCCGCCGAATTATGGGTAAAGCCGCGTTCTTTAATCTTCAGGACTCTCAGGGAACTATTCAAATCTATATTCGCCGTGATGATGTAGGTGTTGAAAACTACAATACAGTTTTCAAAAAGATGGTAGACATTGGTGATATTGTTGGAATCAAGGGTTTTGTTTTCAAAACGCGTACCGGAGAAACTACCGTCCATGCTGAAGAATTTGAGTTTTTAACCAAAACGCTTCGCCCTATCCCAATTCCAAAAGAAGTGGAAAATGAAGATGGTGAAAAAGTAGTATATGATGCTTTTGCTGATAAAGAATTGCGTTACCGTCAGCGTTATGTAGATCTGATCGTAAATACTGATGTTCGCGATACATTCAGAAAACGTACACAGCTTGTACAAACCATGAGAAATTTCATGAATGACCGTGGTTATATGGAAGTTGAAACTCCGATTCTTCAACCTGTTTATGGTGGAGCTTCAGCTAAGCCATTTGTTACTCATCATAACTCTTTGGATATGGATCTTTATCTGAGAATTGCCAACGAATTGTACCTGAAGCGACTTATTGTAGGTGGTTTTGATGGTGTTTATGAGTTTTCAAAAGATTTCAGAAATGAAGGTCTTTCCAGATTTCACAATCCTGAGTTCACGCAAGTTGAGTTGTATGTTGCTTACAAAGACTACAACTGGATGATGGACTTCACTGAAAAAATGATCGAACAAGTAGCTCTTGATCTTCATGGTTCTACCACGGTAACTGTTGGTGAACATGAGATTGATTTCAAAGCGCCTTGGCCAAGAATTCCACTACTGGAAGCCATTGAGAAAGAAACAGGCAAAGATCTTTCAGGCATGGAACTGGAAGAAATGAAGAAAGTGGCAAAAGAACTCCATATCGAAATTGATGAGAGCTTTGGTAAAGGTAAAATTATTGATGAGATCTTCGGTGAATATGTAGAATCAAAATTGATTCAACCTACTTTTATTACGGATTATCCTATTGAAATGAGCCCTCTTACTAAAAAACACCGTTCTAAAGAAGGATTGGTTGAGCGCTTTGAGTGTATTTGTAATGGTAAAGAGATCGCAAATGCGTACACCGAGCTTAATGATCCTATCGATCAGAGAGAACGTCTTGAAGAACAAGCTTCACTGCGTGCAGGTGGTGACGATGAAGCAATGACCATCGACGAAGATTTTATTCGTGCATTGGAATACGGAATGCCTCCTACTGCCGGAATTGGGATTGGTATTGATCGTTTAGCAATGATTATGACAAACTCTGCATCCATCAGAGACGTACTTTTCTTCCCACAAATGAAACAGGAAAAAAGTGAATAGTTATTAAGTTATTAGTTATGAGTATCCTTAACTAATAACTAATAACCAATAACTCAACATTATGAACTTCGAATGGTATTTAGCGCTGCGTTATTTTAAAGGCAACCGGAAAGGTGCTCGCTTCTTATCGTTCATTAAGATCATGTCCATAACGGGTGTAGCTATTGGCTCTGCCGGGTTATTGATTGCTCTCTCTGTTGTCCATGGGTTTAAATCTACTATCAATAACAAAGTACTTGGATTTGCTCCTCATTACACGATTGCAACACAATCGTTTATCACTCCAACCATTGAACGCGCAGACACTTTGATTACCTTTCTGGATCAAAGGCTTCCTGAAATCTCTGAAAAACAACCTGTAATTCAGGGACAGGTTATGATACAAACCAAAGATGAGATAAGTGGAACCATTCTCAAAGGTGTTAATCGTTCAGGTAGTGTTTCTAACCTTTCTCAATATGTAATTATAGGAAATTTTGACTTAACTGAACAAGAAAACGGTATGTTTGGAATAGTAATTGGATCCAAACTGGCTTCACAGTTAAGTGCTGATACCGGCGATATTGTTACAACATACACTGTTAGCGGGGTCCCTTCGCTTATTAATTCCCCCGAAATTAAGCAATTTCTTATCACAGGTATATACAAAACCGGGATTGATCAGTTTGACGACGTTTTTGTAATTGTAGATCGTGAACAGGCAAGAGAATTATTTAAATTAAAGCCAAATGAAGCTCATGCTATCGAAGTAAAACTAAAGGATGAAAATTCAATAGAACCTTTCGAAGATAAGTTAATAAGCACCCTCTCCTTTCCTTTTTTTTCAGAGTCCATTCTTGAAAAGTTCTACAATATTTTTGCATGGGTTGAACTACAGGAACAAATGATTCCATTAGTGATTGGTGTGATGATTATTGTTGCAGCTTTTAATCTTATTGGTGCAGTATTAATGATGATTCTTGAACGGACCAGAGATATTGGTATTCTCAAAACTATAGGTACCAAATCCTCCATTGTTCGCAGAATATTTCTTTTTGAAGGATTACTGGTATCCTTTACAGGACTTGTAATTGGCATTGGTATATCTCTTCTTTTTGCTTATCTGCAACTGGAATTTCAGCTCATTCCTCTTTCAGAAGAAAACTATTATATGAGTTATGTCCCCGTTGAACCTCACCTTCTCGATTTTCTGATTGTTGCTTTGGTTACAACGATATTATGTGCTTTAGCTTCGTGGATTCCTGCTCGTGTTGCAGCCAAAACTGATCCCCTGAAAGTAATTTCGTACGGCAGATAAGTATCACCTGTCCACAATCACTCATTTATCTTATTGATTTAGGATGTGTTAAGGGTTGTTTACTAATTTATATTTCCTTTTTTGGCTGACAAACATTTAATTACTCTAGTCATTATTATAAAAAAACGGGGAGATATGAACACAATAAAAGTTCTCAGAAAGGGATTTTTGTTATCATTTATAGCCGGAATTTTGGTGTTAGTAATTGATAACAAGCTATTTGCTCAGCAAGCTGGTAGTGCAAATGGTGCACAAACCATTCAAGAGCAAACAAACCAGCCCAGGTTTTATAAAGGAGCATTCAATGTTGATGAGACTACCTTTAACACTACAGTTTATACGTTTAACGATATCACCATTTTTTCCTATTTCAATGATACAGATATCACGATAACAAGCTTTGCCGGAGATACAGTTTTTTCAGATACTTTAGCGGCGAATGGGTTCACAACCTATAATGCAAACAGTGGAATTTTCAGTATAAGTAGTGGTAAATCCTATACAGCACTGGTCGGGGATGCAATTTCTAACCTTGTTCAAGGCTATTTTGCTATTGACCAAAGCGGACGTGGAACCTCTACTCTTTTAAATACCTATATGGTTGGAAATTTTCAGAATGAAGAACGATTTATCGTTTTTGGTTATCAGGATAACACAAGCTTCAATATTAAGAATTTGGTAACAGGAGATGTACTATTTGCCGGAGTCCTTAATAAAGGAGAACATTATACACTCCCGTCCACGCCACACAGAACATACTTACAAGTTTCAGCTAGTAAACCGGTGTCAGCTTTATCTTACGGAGATCAGGACTATTATGTACCGGCAGCAAACGGTAGGTTTTCAGGTAATACTTTTTACGGTTTTTCCTCTCATATTGGAAACTGGACCAACAGCATTACTATATCCTCATATCATGATAATAACATAGTGTATGCTTTTGATTCCATGACAGGAGATACCTTAATTGCCGATACATTGGGACAAGGACAAGTTGTAACTCATCCTGTTGTTCAGGAAACTTATTGGGAGGTTGAAGCTCAAAAAACGGTAACTGTTGCCAACATACCATATGCAGGTTGGTCAGGTAATTATGCTTACATGACCAGATCTATGGATGAAACCGGAATAGGAGCCGGTAAACTTTTTTATATACCGACTATTTCCTCCAGATTAGATGTTTTTTCCTTCGAGGATGATAACGATGTCATAATAACTTATTTGGGTCACAATACCTCCTATCCTTATGAAACAGCCTCAATTGATACAGTTTTTGAAGGAGTTCTTAATGCAGGAGAAGGCTATAATTTCACTACTCTTTCCGGCAATAATGTCTACAAAGTGGAATCAACAGGAAATTCTTCTGTTTTGCAGAGCAATTCCGGAGCCGGGGCTGATTTTATGCCACTGAGTTTCGCTCAGGAACTCCCGGATCTAGCCATTAGTGAAGACGGATTATCTTTCACTCCTCCTGATAGTGTTTTTGGTGAAGGAGATGAAGTAACAGTTTCTCTGGTAGTTAGAAATTTCGGACCTGTTGATGCCGAAAATGTAGTGGTTGCTCTTTATGACGGAGATATTTCAAGTGAAGGAACGGCTCCTGTTATAGGATTTGAAGAGATTCCACTTGTAGCTGCACAAGACTCTGCTATTATAAGTGTTGATTTTGTGGTCCCACAAGACCCCGAATTCAGAACTTTATCTCTACAGGTAGACCCTGAAGATCTTATACAAGAATCAAACAGTTCGAACAACACGATTATAAGACCTCTAGTACCGAATAAAGATTTACTTCCTCCCCTTCCTATTTCAGTTACCGCTCCAAGTGGATTAGAAATTGAAGATGACAGCCTTGCAGGAAATCCATTTAAAGTGACCGCAAACATCTTCAATCAGGGTACAGTAGACGCCGAAAATGTTGTCGTTAAAATAATTTTATTTGATGGACTTACTCTAGTTGGAGAAGATTCTGTTATTAATGAAGCTGCACTTCCCGGTCAGGAATCCCTTACCGTTGAATGGATGGTAAGAGCTGATAAAAATGTCTCCGGACCTAATAAATACAAAGTAACCGTGGACGCAGATAATGCAGAAGCAAAAGAAGCTAACCGCTCGATCAGCATTCCTGATCTGGTTGCGCCGTCCGCTCCTTCTAATTTAAGTTCAATGATCTCTGCTGAAAATGAGAGTAACATTACATTGAATTGGTCTTTGAATTCTGAAACAGATCTGGCAGGTTATTTAGTTTACTATGGATCAGAAAGCGGGATCTATGATGGAGTTGACGCGAATGAAGGAGAGTCTCCTATTACGATTTCCACTTTTGATGAATTTGAATTATCAGGCTTGCCCGATGGTGGTTCTCAATACTTCTTTGTCATAAGAGCTTTTGATCTTTCCGGGAATGTTAGTGATCCATCCAATGAATCAACAACAACCATTATTACTGATATTTTTGATGAGCAGGAAGTGCCTGACAAATATTTAATGGAGCAAAATTATCCGAACCCATTTAACCCAACGACCAGTATTTCATATAAAGTCCCTGAAACAGCAAATGTTCAAATTACACTTTATGATATGCTTGGCAGGAAGTTATCCACCTTGGTTAATGAACGAAAATCGGCCGGTGCGTATCAGTTAACACTTGATATGAGCTCTTACTCAAGTGGAATTTACTTGTACAGAATGCAGGCGGGTAATTTTGTACAAACAAGAAGGCTGACCCTCATCAAATAACATATTCTTTTTTTTAAGCCGGATCTTTGACAAAGATCCGGCTTTTTTTGTTTTAAGATATATGAGTTTTAATTTCAGTCATGATTAATTTTCAACCACTTCGAATAACATCAGGCTGGACTATAGAATGGAACACGTTTATGAAAACGGATCCTCATCCGGATGATATGACTGATTTTTCAGGGAGTAGCTTACTCCATGCTTATAACAAAAATAAAAAAAGAGCTATTAACTTAGAATGGAGACCCGAGGAAGATTACGATGGTGAATTTATACTTCGAGTAATAAACCTGGAGGAGCACTATAACTCAAAAACCCAGGATTTTGATCTGGCTGGTGATTGGGAAAATCCTCATTATGAATTTTGTTCCAGAGACCGATTAAAAGTTGTATCCGAAATTGAGGAGCTGATGCTGCAACTACCGCCTTACGAAGATCCCAGAATTCTTAAATCACGAGGCGTGGTGGATGATGAAGCGGAACGCATCAGAATAAAATTGCTCGAAACAAAGATCTCTGATGAAGTCAGGTCTGAAATTTTGAATTCCGATCACAAAAAACTGCAGGATCTGTTGTTAGAACACACAGATGTAAAAAGTGAAGATCTGCTTTTTTTATCCGAACATGGTGCTGTTAAAGGAATAAAAAATAAAGCGAGTCAAAAACTGAACAGTAAACCATTTCGAAATCAAAAGTGATACAATATGAGAATTAAATTATCTGAAGAATTAGAGCTTTCCGGAATCATTCATGGCCAAATGAGATTGCTGGAATGGAATTTATCTGATCAGGAACTTCTAAGTTTTATAGGACAATGCTTAGACTTAGGAGTAACATCCTTTGACCATGCTGATATATACGGAGACTATGGATGTGAAAAGAAATTTGGGGATGCTCTGAAATTAGATTCTTCTCTAAGAGATAAAATCGAAATAATTACCAAGTGCGGTATTAAGAAGTTATCTGATAAATTTCCTCAGCGTTCAATTGGTTATTATGATTATAGCTATGAACACATAATTCAATCTGCTGAATGTTCTCTAAAAAATCTATCAACCGATCATATTGATGTTTTTCTGCTCCACCGCCCTGCCCCTTTCTTTGACCCGGCTGAAGCTGCAAAAGCATTTGATGATCTTCACAGATCCGGAAAAGTAAAACACTTTGGCGTTTCAAATTTTACACCGATGCAATTTGAATCATTGCAATCACATTTTGATCAAAAACTAGTTACCAATCAGGTTGAGATCTCACCTTATAATCTCGAACATTTTGATAATGGAAATATTGATTTCTTTTTAAAGGAAGGAATTAAACCAATGGCTTGGTCTCCATTAGCCGGTGGCGCGATTTTTAATCCAAAAGAAGATAAAGGGCATCGCTTGGCAAAAACTTTAAGAGAGGTGGCTGAAGAACTTGATCTGGAGCATATCGATTCTGTGATCTATGCCTGGCTATTAAATCATCCTGCTCAAATTCTACCAATTGTAGGTTCAGGTAAGATAGAACGTATTAAATCAGCTGTAGAAGCAGAAAAGATAGAAATGAATTTAGAGCAATGGTACAAGATCTGGATAGCTTCAACCGGGAAAAGAGTCCCTTGATTTAGAGCATTCCGAAATTAAGATTAAACAGAAATGCAGCAAAATTTCTGTACTCATTAATATTAGCTTGAGCATTTAGTGAAAGTCCAAACGCTTTGTTTTCTGATTTAATCAAAAATACTTCTAGAAATGCATGTAATCCATAATTATCGTTATTCCCCTCAAAATTGTTTTTGCTGACTCCTGTTGAAAAAAGAACTCCTGGATCAATTTTCGAATCTGTAATACTAGCTAACAAGAATAAATTACGATTATATACTGATTGCGAACCCGGACCAAAATAAATCGATGAATCTCCTAAATATCCAAACTTAATCCCCATTCTATTTTTGAAGAGATAAGAAATTGATACGTTTCTTGCAATTGCTTCACTTCCAATACCTAATCCTCCTGAAAAATATAGCCTATGATGTGAATCATCATTTACTATGTCTTGAGAGGATATATTTAAAGTCGTAAGCGCTGTAATTATAATTACTAAGAAATATTTCATCTATAAAAAGTAACTGTTCTTACTCCAAAAGAAAAGTAATCTAACTTTAGTCTATTTCTTCTATAATCCTTTGAAAGATTATCAAAACAAAAAATGGACGTGATAAATCACGTCCATTTGATAAAAGCATATCATTTTAAGAGACCTTAATTCAATACAGAATCAACAGGTTCCCAATCCATACCAAACGCTTCAGCAACGTCATCATATACGATAATACCGTTTGCAATATTCAAGCCTTGAAGCAATTCATTATCATCTTTAAGAGCTTGTTTCCAGCCTTTGTTCGCCAAAGCAACTGCATACGGAAGCGTTACATTTGTTAAACCTAAAGTAGAAGTGTAAGGAACTGCTCCCGGCATATTAGCAACACAGTAATGAACTACATCTTCAACCATATAAACAGGATCAGTATGTGTAGTTGGTTTTGAAGTTTCAAAACAACCACCCTGATCGATAGCAACATCAACAAGCACAGTTCCGGGACGCATTTCTTTTAACATTGCTCTGGTGATCAAATGCGGAGCTTTTGCACCCGGCTTTAAAACAGCGCCGATGATCACATCAACACTTGGCAACATTGCTCGGATATTCGCTTCTGAAGAGAAGAATGTGTGTATGTTCTTTGGCATTACATCATCCAGATACCGAAGTCTTGGCATATTGATATCCATGATCGTAGTGTCAGCACCCATACCGGCAGCGATCTTAGCAGCATTCACACCTACAATTCCACCACCTAAAACCAGTACTTTAGCAGGTTGTACTCCGGGAATTCCTCCCATCAACATACCACGGCCGCCTTTTGGTTTCTCCAGATAAACAGCTCCTTCCTGAGCAGCCATTCTTCCTGCAACTTCACTCATCGGAATTAACAAAGGAAGAGAACCGTCTGCTTTTTCCACCGTTTCGTAAGCAATAGCAATACATTTTGAATCAACAACTGCTTTTGTCAATGCTTCATCAGCAGCGAAATGGAAATAAGTAAAAATAATCTGCCCTTCTCTCATACGCGGATATTCTTCAGCGATAGGCTCTTTTACTTTCATGATCATATCAGCACGCTTCCACACTTCTTCTACATCATCAATAATGGTTGCACCTGCTTCAATATAATCTTCATCAAAGAAACCACTTCCAATACCTGCCCCTTTTTGTATTAAAACCTCATGTCCATTGCGTTTCATTTGCAATGCGCCACCCGGTTGAAGAGCGATTCGGTTTTCGTGTGTTTTAATTTCTTTCGGTACACCAATAATCATAACGTTGGGAATTTAGTTGCTTAAAATTTTGAAAGACTTAAAGGTAGGTATTTTTCATAAAAAAACGCTTCCATTTTTTTATTAAATGTTTAATTTGGGAATCTTCAAACTTAATAATGACTCTTATCTCCGGTTTGTATAACCTTTACGGCTTCAAAAACCCTTTATAATTAATTTATGTATAGAAAAACCTTCTTTTTACTGTGTTCTGTTTTATTGGTTTTGAATTGTCAATCTTTAAAAAACACACAGAATAATACTCCTCCTACACACCCTGAAATACAAAGAGAATTCAGAGCAGCCTGGGTAGCTACCGTTGATAACATTAACTGGCCCAGTTCTCCGGGGTTGCCTGTTACTGTTCAGAAAGAAGAAGCTTTAGAAATACTGGATCTGCTGGCTGATAATAATTTTAACGCTGTAATATTTCAGGTACGACCTCAGGCTGATGCTTTATATGAAAGTGAGCTGGAACCCTGGTCTTATTATCTTTCAGGTGAACAGGGAGAATCTCCCTTTCCCTACTACGATCCACTGGAGTTCTGGATTGATGAAGCTCATAAACGTGGATTGGAGCTGCACGTGTGGCTTAACCCGTACAGAGCTCACCACCCAAAAGGTGGAATAGTTTCAGATAACTCGCTCGTAAATATTAAAAGTGATCTTGTTGTAGAATTGAAGAATGGCTATTGGTGGTTTGATCCTTCATTAAAAGAAACTCAGGATCACGGTATTGATGTAGTTATGGATATTGTTAAGCGCTATGATATAGATGGTGTTCATTTTGATGATTACTTTTATCCATATCCGTCATATAACGATGATGAAGATTTCCCTGATGATAAAAGCTGGAATGATTATGTGGGAAATGGCGGAGATATGAGTCGAGGAGATTGGCGCAGAAACTCAGTAAATCAATTTATTGAAAATATTTACACCTCAATTAAAAAAGAAAAGCCATTCGTGAAGTTTGGATTGAGTCCGTTTGGTATCTGGCGCCCCGGACATCCTTCCTCAATTCAAGGGTTTGATCAATATGATGTTTTATATGCAGATGCTAAATTATGGTTAAACGAAGGTTGGATCGATTATTTCTCTCCTCAACTATACTGGCCTGTTAATCAGGTAGAGCAAAGTTTCCCGGTGCTTTTGGGTTGGTGGACAGAACAAAACTATAAAAACAGGCATGTTTGGCCCGGAATCAGTATTGGACGATTCCAAGGTGAGAAACAGGCTGACGAAGTACTTAACAATATCATGATAACCCGGGGAATGATCCCTGAAGCACCCGGTCTGGTTCATTGGAGTGTAGCACCATTGATAGGAAACGATACTCTTCAAACTGAATTAAAAACCAAGCCTTACAGAGAAAAAGCAGTTGTGCCATCACTTTCCTGGCTTAATCAAAAAACGCCCGGATTACCTGAAGTAGACTATGAGTTTTCAGAGGAAAACGTTGTCGTTTCAATTAATAAACCAGAAGCTGAAATATCCAACTGGATAGTATATTATAAGTATGACGATACCTGGTCTGAAAGAATTCTGAGCAAAAAAAGAAAACAGCTTATTCTACCATACACAATAGAAGTTCAATCAGAAAGTGTTGATTCTCTGAAAGCACCTGAAGTTTCTCTGCTTCAGGAAATACAAGTTACTTATATAGACAGATTCGGATTTGAAAGTAAAGCTTCTGTTCGAAATCTGGATAAATAAAACCATTTTACGAATACGGTTTCTTTTTTTACATACTTTCGTGCAATCAAATTACTCTAACTATCTATAAATGAAATATCGCAATATCTTTTTGAGCCTGATTCTTGCCTCGGCACTTAGTTTCGCAGGTTGTACAGGAGCCAAGAAATCTACATCTGATAAAACAACTACTCCAAACACTGCCCGATCTTCCGCTAAGGGTGGTATTAAATCTTTTGATAAAGTTATAAATAAGGATGCCACAAAAGATGAGGGCGTTTTCACTATTTATGAGCAGGAAGGAAAATACTTTTTTGAGATCAGTAATGACCTTTTAAGCAGAGAACTGTTAATGGTAAGCAGAATTGCAGGCGTACCTCCCGGGTTCTCAGGATTTAGTTCTGCGGGATCGAAATCTGCTGAACAGGTAGTTAGTTTTTCAAGGAGTAAAGACAAGATCTTATTAAGGAAAAAATCTTATGAGGCCATTGCAGATGAAGAACTTCCGGTTTATGAGTCAGTTCGCGCAAATAATTATGAGCCTGTAATTGCAGCCTTTGATATAGAAGCATTAAGTAAAGATTCTTCAGGAGTGCTTATAGATGTGACCGATCTTTTCACAAAAGATGTGGAAGCGATAAGCGGAATTCCTTCCTATTTGAGAAGAGCTTATCAAGTACGCAGATTAGATGCCGACCGAAGTTTTATTGAGTCAGTAAAAAGCTTCCCTGAAAATATAGAAATTCGTCAGGTTATGACTTATATAGCTGCAAATCCTCCAAGTGCTGAATACACCCAAACTCTTTCTGTTCAAGTAAGTCAGTCTATAGTTTTATTACCGGAAGAACCTATGCAAAAAAGGTATGCTGATTACCGAGTTGGATATTTCAGCATTCGACAAATTGACTATGGTTCTGATGAACAAAAAGCTGCTCAGAAAGAATATATCCGAAGATGGAGATTAGAACCCAAAGATCATGAAGCTTATGCTCGTGGTGAATTAGTTGAGCCTGTAAAGCCAATTGTTTACTATCTGGATCCCGCAACTCCGGAAAAATATCGCTCCTACATTATCAAAGGAATTTTAGACTGGAATGAAGCTTTTGAAGCAGCAGGATTTAAAAATGCTGTTCAGGCAAAAATCCCACCTACAAAAGAAGAAGATCCTGATTGGAGTGCTGAAGATATTAGATATTCAACTGTACGATGGGTGGCAAGTACTGTCCGTAATGCTGTTGGTCCAAGTGTATCAGATCCAAGATCAGGTGAGATCATTGAAAGCGACATTGTATGGTTCCATAACCACATGAGATCTTACAGAAACCGTTTAATGATTGAAACAGGAGCGACTAATCCCGAAGCAAGAAAACTTAAACTGGATGATGACCTGATCGGTGAAACTATGCGTCGTGTAATTTCTCATGAAGTAGGTCATGCAATTGGTTTGCCACATAATATGCAATCAAGTTCTGCTTACCCTACCGATTCCTTGAGATCCGGTTCTTTTACTCAAAAATGGGGCATTGCGACAACCATTATGGAATATGCTCGTCAGAATTACATCGCTCAACCAGGCGATGAGAACATTCGTTTTATAAGACAGATCGGTCCTTACGATAAATATTCTGTTAACTGGGGTTACCGAGTAATTCCTGATGCAGAAACTCCTGAAGATGAATTGGAAACACTGGATAGTTGGATCGAAGCCAAAGCTGATGATCCTGTATACAGATTTGCATCTTCAACCGGTTATGATCCCTCTTCACAAACTGAAGACCTGGGAGACGACCCTGTTAAATCCAGCACATATGGTTTAATGAATTTAAAAAGAGTTGTTCCAAACTTAATTGAGTGGACTTCAACCGATGGCGAAGGCTACGACGATCTGGAAGAGATTTATGGTGAGTTAATCGGACAATGGTCACGCTATGCACGCCACGTTGCTACAAATATCGGAGGAGTGTATCAGTCCAGAAAAGCTTCTGATCAGGAAGGATGGGTTTATACTCCTGTTTCCAAAGAATACCAGAAAAAAGCGATGTCGTTCTTGAACGAGCATGCTTTTACTACACCGGATTGGTTACTGGATGAAGAAATTCTATACAGAATTCAGGCTCAGGGTGTAACAAACACCATTAAAAACCTTCAGTCAGGAATTTTGCGCTCCACTATGAATGCCGGAGCAATGATTCGCTTATCAGAACAAGCTGAATTTGATGAAGATTCTTATCCGCTTCATGAAGCACTTGAAGATATCAGAAAAGGAATCTGGAGCGAAGTTTACACATCAGGCACAAATAATATTGACGCTTTCAGAAGAAATTTGCAAAGAGAATATCTGAGTTCAATAGCTACAATGTTTGAAGAAGATTCTCAAGGTGGCGGATTCAGAGGCCCTGCTCTTGATATCAAAGACTCAGATATCAGACCGGCTCTTCGATATGAACTAACAGAGTTAAGAAAGGAAGTGGCAAGTAATATTTCCTCTCGAACAAACGCTGCAACTCAGGCTCATTTAAAAGATGTGCTGATAAGAATTGATAACATTCTGGACTCAGATAAATAGATAACTATTGTTTTAATTTTTTTAAGGGCTCCAATTCGGAGCCTTTTTTATTTCTGAGATCGTGCCAATCCTTTTTTTGTAAGAGAAACATGCCCATATAAATATTCTCCGCCTAAGGTCTCAATCTTTAAACATTTCTTAGACTCCAGATATTCGAATAAATTTCTGGCTTCCGTTTTATCAATACCAAGTTCTTCAGAAATGTCTTTAACAGAAACACGTACTCCCTCCTCTCCATCAGAGTCGATATACATCCTTTTCAGGATGCTTTTTGCTTTCAAATTAAAATCATTTCCCAGGATCAATGGCTAATTCTTCGTTCAGTGAAAAAATCTATTTTTCAGCTTAAACTTTTGTTAACTAAATATTATCCTTTCATTAACTCATTAATCCGGTGTGAAACACCATACTTTGAATTATGATATCTTTCTAATCGTATTTTTAAGTATAAAAGCAGACCTTTGGTCAGTTAACTAAATTGTACATGTTTCAAAAACTAACTCTCAGGGACCGAATTTTTCTGATTTCATCGCTTCTGATTATGGCAGCGATTACTTTGATATGGATATTCATAAAACCAGAGTATCAGGATAAGATCGTTAAAGAGAGAACTACCATTGTATCTCAGCTTCAGGAATATACACTTCGACAAACAGATGGTACGATAAAAAACTGGCTCAACTCCACCATCAGGCTTGCACAGGATCTTACTCAGGACCCCGCCAATGCTCCTGAATTAGCTAACAAAGCTATTAATTATACTCCCGGATTAATGAGAGTAATTATTGCTGACACTGAAAGTGACGAAGAAATAGATCTGGTTCGAGGTATTTATGATTCAATTGATTTTTATATTGAACAGATTGATTGGTACCCGTCCCGAATTGATGAAACCACCAATACAGCGTTGATAAATCACCCGGAACAAACTGTAGATTTCTTTATTACAGAAAGAGCTTTTCAGATCGGTTCAAATGTTTTCAAACTTCGACTCTACTTTAACGCTCAGAATTTAAACAACAGTCTTACTAACATTCCACTTGGAGGCACCTACTTCACCAGCATATCGAACTCAATGGGCGAAAGTGTCACCCCTTCCTCAAACTTTGAATTTCCGAATGACTTAATTGGTGAGACCAGTTTTTCAGATGAAAAGATGATAACCATAGATTCAAAAAACTGGTATATCCTTTCTTCCAGGTTTGAAACAATTCCCTTCTGGCATTTAGTAGCTGTAGATGATGCGTTCATACTAGAACCTGTTAATCAACTTGTGCGGTTTTCTTACTACACTGCGGCTTTTGTTCTCTTATTTATGTTCGGTTTTAGCTGGTATGTAAGTTTGCGTGTAAATAAACCTATCAAACTTCTTTTAGAAGATGTGGAGTATTTAGGGAATCTGGATTTTGATCATAGGATAAAGCAAGTATCGCTACCCGAATTCCAGCCAATGCATGATACTCTGGAGAATATCAGAGCTACTTTAAGCCGTTATCAAAAACTGAATGTTGAGAAGATCATATTAGAAGAGTGGAAAAATAAATATATGGTTACCTATTCTGAAGATTTGATAGGTATAATTAGTGAAGAAGGAATGTTCACTTTTATCAACAATCAGTTTATTTCATTTTTAGAAGAACTGGAGCTGAATCCGAAAAACACATCATTGGAAAAGATCCTTAATCATCCTAATATTAAAGTTTCAGAATCCAGCCAGGCTTTACATTACCCTGATCCATTCACTATAAAGGTAAACCAGTCTTCACTAACTCATTCAACCAATGAGGGTACAGAATACTTCTATGACTTCCAGTACTTGTCCATTCTGGATGAAAGTAATGAAGAGATCGGAGCCTATGTTATTATCCATGACAAGACCGAAGATCGCTTGTTAGACATCAAGCGTAATGATATGATTAACGTGATTGTTCATGAGCTGAAGAACCCAATTACAGGCGTTGTAGGTTTATCCAGGCTAATTATTGAAACTGATGATATGGCACCTGCAGAATCGAAAACACTGATGCAGGAAGTTCTTAACTCAGGGGAACGGATGAACGAGTTAGTAAATCGCTTTCTGGATGTTCAAAAGCTTGAGGCAGGAAATACTTCTCTAAATGTTTCAGAAATTGATGTTAAAGATGTGATTGAAGACGTTACGATGTTATCTAAGCCGTTGCTTTCTTCCAAGAGCTTATCACTTTCTGTTTCAGAGACCGGGAAAAAGTTTAATATTGAAGCAGACAGAGATCTTGTTTTTGATGCCATTCAAAACATACTCAGCAACGCTGTAAAATATGGTGAACCTGAAAGAGTCATTGATATAGACCTTAAATCAACTCGTGAATCCGTTATAGTTTCAATTACCGATTATGGCTATGGAATCAGTATTGAAGATCAGAGCAAAGTGTTTGAGAAGTTTTTCAGAGTAAAATCTAATATCAAAGCTGCTCGTGAAAAAGGAACAGGACTTGGTTTGGCTTACGTAAAACAAATTATGCAACGTCATAATGGCGATATTGCTTTAGAATCTTCAGCTAAGATCGGTAGTAGGTTTATACTAACTTTCCCAAAAAAATATAAAGCAGGATAATGAAAATACTGACTATAGCTTTTCTAATAAGTTTTATTTCTTTGGATGTTCAAGCTCAGACTCCTGTGTCTTTTTCAAGCGATAAGCTTCAGCAAATATCACAGAGATATGCCGGCAGTTCCCTGAATTGGCCGGTAGTTGTCAGTCTTGCTGACCATAACATCACAAATAATACTTTTACTCTATCTAGTGGTGATCTTCTTAAACTGAGAAGCCTTACCAATTCCACCCTCGTTTTTGAAGATCAACAAAAAAGGACAAATAAACTGATTGGTGAGGGAGCTACAATTTTTGCTACTAATCAACTAAATGATACTAACAAGTTGTTCAGTGATTATCTGGATGAGATCAGAAATGGAAACTTAGAAAATGCATTGGTTATCAGTGAACGATTTAAACCTTCAGTTGACGCCTTGGAGAGAATCCTTAATAATAACCGATTGGTATCCATTCAGGCACAATTGATTTCAAAAAACGGGCTTGTCGATAAAAGGTTGGGATTGCTTGCCAGTTGGAATGAGGCTTTTGTGGGTGATCTGTTTGAAGAATCGCATGGGGTAAGAACACAAGAAGAAAGTTATGCTACTTTAGCTTTTACTGATGGAAGTAATATTATAGTTAATCCCAGTACAACAGCAATTATCAGAAAGTCCAGAATAGATAAACTTGATAAAAGTGCCGATGCTGAAATCACATTGGTGGAAGGTGGTTTGCTTTCAAAGCTGTCTGCTGTTGGTAAAGAGCGAAGTAACTATGTTTTGAACGCTGGAAATTCTACTACAGAATTGAATACACAAAATTTCCTGGCAGAAAACTCAGGTGGAACGAATGTAAGACTCTCTAATTATGATGGTGAGGCTATGGTTTCAGCGAATAACGTTATTGTAACTATCCGAAAAGATGAAGGAACAATCATTCGCGGAAGTGCGGCTCCCTTGCCTCCTGTAAAACTTTTACCCGCACCCAAATACTTAACTTCAAAACTGGATACCATTATTTATCAAAATGATTTTCTTTTAAATTTTGAAGGGGTTAGCGATGCTGTAAATTATAGGGTAGAATATAGTACTGCTTATAATTTTGATGAAAATGTAGTAGTCAAAGAAATAACTAATACCAGGATCTTAATAGAAAACCTTCCACTTAGTACTACCTATGTGAGAATACAATCCGTAGATGAATTGGGACTTAAAGGCCCTTTTACTGATAAATTTTTGGTTATAAGAAATCAGGACACAAAATCCCCCCCTATTTTTGGTGATCAGTTTGACCAAAAGGTTCATTTTGTATTATCAAACTCGGTAACCATAACAGGTGTAACCGAACCGGATGCCATTGTAGTAGTTAATGGTGAAAATACTAAGGTATCTGGTTCCGGGGTTTTCAACAGAGTTGTTTCATTAGAATCAAATGATCAGATCATAAATGTAACTTCAACAGATGGCTCTCAGAATACCACTCGCAAAGAACTTCGGGTTGTACATTTAACTGAGGAATATCTTTTTAAAGTTAAACTTGATGGGCTGGATATAAAAGAAGATATTTCTGCTGCAAACTCTGCAAAAACAATAACTGGACGTGCTTTCCCTGAAATGGAAGTAGAGCTTAAAAATGGTGATACTATAAAAACTGTAAAAACTGATTCGCAAGGAAGATGGGGTGTAACAATGAACGTGCAACAAGGCAAACTTTCCATTACATTTAAGGCAAATCAAACAGGTATAGAAACATTGTCCAAATCTTATACGGTTAAGTAAATTCGATCGGGTTATTATGATAAAACGACTAACACTCGTTCTTACTTTATTATTTGTCTCGCACTCTATTTTAGCTCAGGAAGTCTATCTTTCTATATCCGGTAGAAGTACTTCTATTGTTAGTGGTGACAGCCGAAATCAGTACGATATTTGGATCAAACCATCCGGAACTCCACAATCCGGTAAAATTGAGATATTTGATGCAGGTTTGGGCGGTGCTGTAGATATTGTCACACAAAACGGAGCCAATACATCTACTTCATTTTCACTTTTCCCTTTTGATGAACTTTATAATATTGAAAACGGAACGCTACGATCTAAATCCAATCCATCAAATAGAGTAACTCAGTTAACAACCCAAAACGAAGAGCGTTTTAAAAACAGATGGGTTGCTTTATCTGATATCGATAATGCTTCGTCCAACGGTTATATAATCCGTGTCTCAACTGACAACGGAGATGATGTCAATAGTTTTAACGTCAGGGTTAGTTCACCAACCGGACAGATTTTATCCGGCCAAAATTGGCAAATTATTGGGGTTGATCTGTCAATAGGGCTTTTTAATTCACAAAGAAGTTCTGTATTTCAACTCAAACCCTATATGTTGCAGGAAACTTCGGATTCACCCCGTTTAGTTGCCAGCGGACAAGAAGATTCCAGAGTTCGTAAAATAGATTCTTTTGGTGAGATCTTTGACTTGTCACGTTCCGGTATCCCTTCGTCAAAATTCGGTTTAAAAAATAATTGGGGATTGAATATTACAGGATCATCAGATCGAATTAATACACTGACAGTATACGGTTTTGACAGTCCGGTTCTTTGGTTACTTGAACCCTTTGTAAGCGAGAATAACAGAAAACCAAATCTCGGCATCAATGAAGTACCTACTCAACAATGTACTGAGAAAACATTCGAATTAGCCGGAAACGACTTTAATAACTCAGAAATCAGCAACTCCAGATGGATATTGGATAATCAACAAGTTGCTTCCGGTAAAACACCAACTATTTCATCTGATACTCCCGGTGAGCTTCAGTACACCGTTCTGATTCCGAATCAAAGATCACTTTTCCCTGAGTACTGGACATATTCTAAATCAGTATTTATAAATTCACCTCCTGTTGCGAGAGTATCTGTATCAAAAAGAGTGATCTCCCCTACTGAAACTATATTATTGTCAGGCTCAAATTCTTATGATATTGAAGGCAAACCACTAACGTACCAATGGTATGTGAATGGTTCACCTAGAGGTAATTCAGAGTCTTTCCGGTTTTCGAGTACAATTTCCGGTACTTATAATGTAACTCTCAGAGTTTCTGATGGTGGTTCCAATCCCACTTGCGCTATTGATGAGCGTCAAATTCAAATGCGTGTTAACACACAGCCTTATGCCGAGTTAAATATTGCTTCACTAATCGGAACAAATGAAAATGTCACTGCTACCGTAAGTAATCAAACCGATGCTGATAATGATTCTTTAGTCTATTCCTGGAGAGGAGTTGGTATAACAGGTTCATCAAATGGTAAAACGGTAACTGTAAGTCACTCAGAGCCGGGTTCATATACAATTAATCTTACTTTAGATGATGGATCCGGATCCAGTAACGGTTTATACTCCATTAACAAAAGATACGAAGTTAATGCCCCTCCGGTGCCACAGTTCACATTAAGGGAAAAAGCAGCTCCGGGAGACAATCTCACATTTGATGCCGGAAGTTCTACAGATGGAAATAATAACCCATTAACATATAAGTGGTTTGTGAATGATAATCTGATAGCTTCTGAATCCGTAACGGAGTTTCAATTTTCTGACCCGGGTACTTACCGTGTAAAACTTATAGTTGACGATGGCAGAGGTGTTTCAAATTCAATTCAGGAACTAACTAAAACCGTTCGGATAAATACCCCTCCACAACCCGTAATCACTGCTGCTAAAGTAACTTCGAGTTCCAGAGTAACTTTTTCTGCAGAGCAAAGCAGCGATTCAGAATCAGCTCTGAGCACTTACAGATGGGATTTCGGTGATGGAAATACAGGAACGGGGCCAAGGGTTCAGCATACCTATTCTAAAACGGGAGAGTACAGAGTTACTCTTCAGGTAAACGATGGCGAAGGACTTTCAAACAGCACCAGAACTACCGAGCATATCTTATTGATCAACCAATATCCGATTGCGGATTTTATTTCACCTCTAGTTGTTGCACCGGGACAGGAATTTACTTTGGATGGTTCCATAAGTACAGACAGCGATGGATTGATAACCAGTTATGAGTGGTATAACGAAGGAGAATTAATCGGAACAGGCAGTACAATTACCACCAGCTTAAGTAAAACAGGAAACGCAAATATCTCACTTAGGGTAAAAGACGATTCCGGTTATGAACTTGCTGAAGGAATTAAAACCAAAAAAGTTCGGGTAAACACCCCTCCTACTCCTGTTTGGGTTACTGAGGCAGGTTTTGTGGCTCCAAATAAAGAAATAAGAATCTCAGCCGCAGAATCATATGATCTGGATGGTAGTATTGCTAGATACAAATGGGAATTTAATGACGGAGTAACACTTCGGGGTCGCGTAATACAACGAACATTCAGAGAAAGCGGAACCAAGTCTTTCACATTAACGGTTACAGATAATGACGAATTATCTAATTCCAGCTCTTCTGTATCGGGAGAACTGAAAGTAAATCATCAGCCTTTGATCGTCACAGAAACCGTTTTGAGATCTAATGCGCTTTCAGTTAAACTTGATGCAACCTCAAGTTATGATCTGGATGAAAATCCATTGACTTTTGAATGGACTTTACCGGACGGCACAAAACGAAATGAATCTTCCTTTACATGGCAAGCAAGTGAGCCCGGAGTGCATTTCATTGGGCTTACTGTTGATGATGGTTTGGGGCTTGAAAATAGTATAGCAGAGGAATCTATCAGAGTTTTGATAAACAGACCTGTTAAAGCAGTGGTAGCATCTGAAATTGCCTCCTGTACAGGACAAACCGTTCTATTTAACAGCTCACAGAGTTTTGACCCTGATGGTGATCCTTTCAGTGTAAACTGGAGCTTTGGAAACGGTGCTTCTTCTGATCAGGCTAATCCATCTTATGTGTATGAAACACCTGGAATTTATGAAGCCAAACTTACTTTGAATGATGGCTTTACCGAAGAGCAAACTGTAGCTACTATCCCTGTTATCATTGAAGGTTCTCCGGTAGCAAAGTTAAATTTATCCGATACTACAATTTGTGTAAACAACAGCATCAGGTTTGATGGATCTTCGAGTACAGATCCTTCCGGCTCCCTCCCATCCTTTAGTTGGGATACCGGTGATGGAAAATCAAAAACAGGAGCTGTGATCGATCATATTTTTACTACACCCGGAGTGTATACTGTTTCACTAACCGTTGAAGGTTCGGGATCAGGCCGTTGCAGCAACATCAGTCAAACAACTGCAACAGTAACCGTAGTTGAAGGTCCTGAAGCAAGTTTTGAGCTTCCTGAATATACAATTCCCGGAAAAGCTGTAACACTGGACGGATCCGCATCATCAGCTGACGGTGGTTTTAAATCTGCTAAATGGGTCATTGATTCTGAAAAAGGACAAGAAGTTGTTGAAGGCCTCAATACCACTTATACCTTTGATGAGCCCGGTGAATACCTTGTAAGTCTTGAATTGGAAACCAATTCAGAAACAAATTGTAATACCGTAAGCATCACCAAAAGTATAAATGTCAATGCACCACCGGTAATTAGTTGGAATTTGCCTTCAAATATACCTGCCGGGACAGATCTTAAACTTGACGCTTTGAGTTCCAGAGATCCTGATGGATTCGTTAAGTCTTACAAATGGTATATGGATGGGCAATTGATCAGTGAAAATGCCGCTGAAATCATAAAGGCAATTCAGCCCGGAGATCATAGCATTAAACTTGAGATCACCGACAATACAACAGCAACAAATAACACTGTTTCAGTCGAAAAAACATTCTTTGCCAATAGTAAACCTTCTCCTGCGATTATTGCTCCTGAAGCAGTGTATTTGAACGAGACTGTCAGTTTCAGAAATGCATCAACTCTGGACCAAGATGAAGATGTTTTGACTTCAACCTGGAAACTTGATGGAAATGTAATTCCAAGCCCGACTTTTGAAGTGACCAATCCACAAGGTCATAAACTTGTTCTGATTCAGAATGATAACAGAGGGCTTTCCAACTCAGTAGACAGCGCTGTAATTCGTGTAACACCTAAGCCACTTCCTGTTGCAAACCCGGACCTCCCGAATGTGATTGCTGTTGGCGGAGCTTTATCATTATCTGATATCAGAATGGAAAACCCGTGGAGATTTAAGAATCAGGGACAATTTGCACTGACCTGGACATCAACAACATCGGGTAATAAAACTCTTACTCTAGCATACATTCAAAATGGTACTGAGCTAGTATCACAAGAATTTTCCCTTCAGGTTGTTCCCCGACTCAGTTTCACTGAAAGCCCGGAAACACAAACTATTGAATGGAATCCTGCAAATCCATCGATGATACTCAGGGCTCCATCTGTTAACCGGGAAGACTCTGACGTAATTTATACATGGAAGCAAAGAGGAAGTACTCTTGGAACCGGTAAACAAATTGGCGTTCAACTGGTTAAAGGTGAAAATAGATTTACGGTTCAGGTAACTGATCAACGGGTAGCCAGATCAACACCGGTAACTATTGATGTGGTTATTATAACCGAATAACTATTCAGGTATACCGCTTCAAAATCTTTCATTTCACTCAAAAACACAGTAGTTTAATTCGTTAACAAATTACGAAAAAAGGCTCTTTTTGAAGATCATAATAATTGGTGCCGGAGAAATTGGGTACGACCTTGCTAGTGTACTCTCCAAAGAAAAGCACGATGTAATAATTTTAGATCGCGACAAAGAATCGTTATCAAAAGCATCAGAAACTCTGGATGTACTATGTAAAGAAGGAAATGCTACATCCGCTAACGACCTCAACAAAGCAGGTGTTTCTGAAGCAGATATTGTGATCTCAGTTACCAGTGTGGATGAAGTAAATATGATCGCATCCATGATCAGTAAGAAACTGGGTGCCAAAATGGTAATCGCCAGAGTAAGAAATGACGAATTTTCTCACCGTGATTCCCCTTTAAAAGCTACTGACCTTGGAATTGATGTAATGATCAATCCTGAGTTAAGTGCTGCACAGGAAATAGCTCAACTCCTGAAACGATCGGCAGCAAGTGATGTGATCAATTTAGCAGATGACCTGATGCAACTAGTTGGAATTCGGTTAGACAGAAATGCACCTTTGATAGGAAAATCGCTGATCGAATATGCATCAGAAAATGAAGAAATTACTTTTAGGGTAGTTGCCATTGCGCGTCGGGGAAGAACGCTGATGCCACGCGGGCCAATGAAGCTCCAGACCTTTGATCAGGTTTTTATTCTGGCAAAAACAGAAGACATCCCTGCTATCATTGCCACTACCGGTAAATCAGAAACAAATCTGAACAGAATTATGATTGCCGGAGGCTCCGGAATCGGTACAACTATTGCCCGTATCTTATGTGGAGATGAAAAGAAAGACTGGTCAGTAAAACTCATCGAGCCTGATTATGAAAGAGCAGAAGAACTCGCCATTGAATTAAAAAATGCAATGATTCTGAATGGAAATCCAACGGATCCTGATCTGTTAGCATCAGAGGGAATTACAGATATGGATGCTTTTATTGCGGTTACCGATGACGAAGAATCCAATATTATCTCCTGTTTGATGGCAAAGCATTTGGATGTAAAAAAGACAGTTGCGCTGGTTTCTAAGCCTGATTTCATTCCACTTTCACAAACCATTGGGCTTGATGCAGTAGTAAACAAAAAAGTTGCTGCTTCAAATGAAATTCATCGTTACGTAAGAAGTGGAAATGTGATCTCAGTAACTGAACTTAGAGGAATTAAAGCGGAAGTAATTGAGCTTTTGGTTTCAGAAAAATCTAAAGTAGTTGATAAGCAAATCCAAAAGATCAAACTCCCCGACGGTTGTATTGTTGGTGGGGTTCTTTGTGATGGCTCAGTTGAGATTGCAACCGGTAAAACAGTTATTAAGGCTGAAGACCGAGTGATGGTGTTCTGCTTACCTGAAGCTATAGATAAAGTAACCAAGCTGTTCAGCAATGCCTAAGAGCAAAAGTGTAATAAGCGCTTTTAACCGCCCTACCATTGACTTTTTGGTTGTGTTGGGAATATTGGGTGCATTCATTTTTTTCATGGGATTTGCACTCCTTTTACCTGCAGGAATTGACCTGATCTATGGACAAGATACCTGGCACACTTTTCTGATCTCGGCAGGAATTGCTTTTGGTTTAGGCGGTTTACTTTGGTTTTTCTTTAAACCTGAAGAAGAACTCAGAATTCGTGAAGGGTTTTTGGTCGTTAGTTTAACCTGGCTTGCTCTTTCGTTAGTAGGAGCTCTCCCCTTCACTATTTCAGGTATTCTTCCAAATTACACTGACGCTGTTTTTGAAACCATGAGTGGTTTATCTACCACTGGTTCAACCATTATGGGTGGAACCACCAGCACCGGAATTGTTAACCCTGCTATCGAAGATCTCCCAAAAAGCTTTTTATTCTGGAGATCACTTGCTCATTGGTTGGGTGGAATGGGAATCATCGTGCTTTCTTTAGCTATTCTTCCTCTTCTGGGAATTGGAGGGATGCAGCTTTTTCAGGCGGAATCACCGGGACCTACAGCCGACAAATTAACACCAAGAGTACAGGAAACAGCAAAATTGCTATGGGTGGTGTATGTAGCTTTTACCGGAGCTGAGTTTTTATTACTGTGGCTCCATCCTTCCATGGATTGGTTTGAAGCGATCAATCACGCATTTGCTACACTTGCCACCGGTGGTTTTTCCACTAAAAACACCAGTATCGCGGCGTTTGATTCTGCTTACATCGATACCATCATTACCATCTTTATGTTTTTGGCCGGAATTAACTTTGCCATGCACTTTCGATTGCTACGAGGTGAATTCCAACCATTTTTTGCAAACCGTGAAACCAGATTCTACACCCTCATTACCATGATCGGAATCCTCGGAATATCCTTTTCTCTCTGGTATTTTGATGGGTACACTATTCTTGAAGCTATTCGTTCAGGAGCTTTTCAAGCGGTAGCCATTATTACCACTACAGGATTTGGAACCGACGATTATGAACTCTGGTATTCTTTTGGAGCTTTTCTCCTTCTCCTCTTTTTCTTTACAGGCGGAAGTGCCGGTTCAACCGGTGGTGGAATTAAAATGATCCGATGGATGATCCTTATCCGCAACACCGGGCGAGAGATCAAACAGATCATTCACCCGAAAGCAATTCTTCCTGTTCGAATCGGAGATCAGGCTATCAATCAGAATATTCAACGAACAGTGTTGAGCTTCTTTATTCTGTATATGTTCATATTTGGGTTGGGAGCTTTTGTGATTTCACTATTCGGATATGATATCATGTCCTCTGCCGGAGCAAGTATAGCTGCACTAGGAAACATCGGTCCGGGTTGGGGTGAATTCGGTCCCACCGACAGCTTCGCAAAAATGCCTTATCTCGGAAAGTGGGTAATGATCATGCTGATGATGATCGGTCGACTTGAGATCTTTACGGTATTGATCATCTTCTCTCCTGCTTTTTGGAAGCAATGATATTATTTATTTAATCAATTGTTTGTTGGTCAGACGACTCCAAGCCGTCCGACCGATGCTAATTGATACTTACTTGGTAATTAATTCGCATTTATTCATATTAGCCTCAATATTTTAAGAATAACATGAATAAAATTAAATCTGCAGTTGGGATAACATGAATAGAGTACGTGTTATGCCGTTGTTGTGCTACATTATGACAAACCGCTAGCCAATGATAAAATTCTTTAGAAAAATTCGCCAAAACTTACTCTCTGGAAATAAATTCAGTAAGTATCTGATTTATGCTATTGGAGAAATAGTCCTTGTTGTAATCGGAATTTTGATTGCACTTCAAATTAATAATTGGAATCAAGAAAGAATAGACGAGAATTATGAAATTACAATGCTAAAAGAAGTTAAAGGTGCGTTAGACAAAGATATTTCTGGTATTGAAAGTCAATTGGAGTACCTTCAGGAGTTAAAACAAAGTGTTTTAAAATTGGCTATAATCCAAAATCAACCATCATACCCTGATGATTCGCTATACCATCATTTTGAAGTAGTTCGCAAAGGCGGCATTGGTTTTAGTATTAATTCAAGTCCTTACGAATCTTTAAAATCTTCTGGACTTGATAAAATATCCAATCCAGAACTCAGAAATAATATTAGCTATTTATACGAAATACAATTAAAAGGAATTGATTTCTGGATTAATGATTTTATACTAAAACGATTGGAAGAAAAGAGCGAATTGATTAATGAGCTTTTTGAAAAAAAAGTTATCCCAGATTCTATTAATGGCATTAAAATAGAATATTTAATTGACTATGATAAAGTATATAACAATGCCAAAACTAGTGACTTTTTAGCAGTATCTGGCAGTTATATTCCAATGTCTATTAGACGGCTAAACCAAGCAATAACCTATATGAAAGTTATGGGCGAGCAAATAGAAAATGAACTAAAATAATAACGAAAGCATAACAATGTGTATAGCCCATTGCTTGCGATTGCTCTTCATCTCTTTCCCAAGCTCCTGCTCCAAATACTGCTTAATAAGAATCACACAAAAATAGAGAGATCACTTCCGTATCATTCAGTAATGAAATTTTTGAATCTATCTACTCTAAGTTCGATTCATTATAGGTCGGACGGCTCCAAGCCGCCTGTCCGATACAAATTGACTCTTACTTGGTAATTAATTCGCATTTATTCATATTAGCCTCAATATTTTAAGGTAGCATGAATAGAGTGCGTGTTATGCTATCGCCAAACCTTAGCGTTAATTTCAAAACCATAAATGAAATTTCAGGAATTAAATAACGTAATAGAATTTCTTAAAAATGCAGAAAGACTCAAGGATACTCTACGTTCAGGCTACACATCAAAAGGTAGAAAAGAGAGTGTGGCAGATCATACATGGCGCCTCTGTCTGTTTGCAATTACTATACACAACCTGTATTTCCCGGATTTGGATATAGCAAAACTCTTGAAAATCTGCATAATACACGATCTTGGAGAAGCATTAAATGGTGATATACCAGCTCCTCAACAGAATGAGAATGAGTCCAAATCAGCAATGGAAGAAAAAGACTTTAAAAAAATAATTGAACCATTATCAAAAAAATTGAAAGATGAATTATTTGATCTTTGGAATGAATATGAAACAGCATCATCTAAAGAAGCAAAGCTTGCTAAAGCATTAGATAAACTTGAAACTCTAATTCAACATAACCAAGGTAAAAACCCAAGCAATTTCGATTATAACTTCAACCTTTCGTACGGTAGTAAATACACTAGTTATACCGAGCCAATTGCAATACTAAGACAAATAATTGATGAAGAGACAAGCATGAATCTAAAAAAGCAAAACGCTAACAAACATTAAAATGAATGTGCAGACTAAGCACTTTGATATAATAATACGAACCAGAAAACTTAATGCTTCTGGCAAGTAAGGCGCATACTCATTTTAGCTGGATGTTAAAGATGACTTCCTACATGAAAAAAGTGCTTCCACTTCTTTTCTCCATCTTACTTTTTATTAGTTGTAAAAATCAAAAAACAGAACTCGTTCTGTTGGGCACCGTACATCAACCCATCGAAAACTTCACTCCGGACAGCCTTTACGATATTTTAGTTAAAATTAATCCGGATCTAATTCTCGCTGAGGTGGATTCTTCTTTTTTTACGGAAGATTTCAAATTCAACAGAACTTGGGAAAGCAATGAGAATATTGCCACTATAAAATACATGGAGAATTTTGATGTGGATGTACGTCCTTATGAGTTTACAGGCAGAAATGAATACCGGATAGCAATCGGCGCCCGCCCTACCGACAGCAAAGCAACTGCATTATTGAACAGTTTGTATATGAATGATCTGCTAAAATCTGAACACAAAACCGTCTACGAAGAATATCTTTCGATTAATGATTCCTTAAACTCTTTAGTCTATGCCGGTGCAAAAGCCTTTAACAGCCCTGAAACAGACGAACTTGCAGAAAAAAGACAAACCTATCAGTACAAAGAGTTGTTAGAGATCATGAATCAATATCCTGTGTTTTTTAATACCTATTACATAAAAGCAGACGGCGATAGCATCAGCTATGCAGAAGGTTATAAGCAAGCATCTGAGTTCTGGGATTTGAGAAATCAAACGATGGCTAAAAATATTCTTCACTTCGTTGATGAATATGAAGGCAAAAGAATAGTTGTCTTAAATGGATTCTTCCATCGCTATTATCTGAAGTCGTTGATCGAACCAAAACAGGAAGGGCTGGGATTTGTGGTTAAAGACTTTTATGAGTATTGAATTAAAGCTTATCGGTCAGACGGCTTGGAGTCGGCCCACCGAAACTAATTGACTCGCGCTTGTTAATTAATTGGCTTTTATTGATAATAGTTTCAATTTTTTATAAATAACAATCTTAAAACCTGAGCATAAAATCAGGATATGATGTCCAAAGTGAGTCTTATTCTTTTATAATGATCTAATTCTAACATAAATGAGATATACACTAATAATTTTAGCTGTACTCTTTACAGTTATTTCTTGTGAAAGAGAAGTCACTACAGCAAATAAAGAGCTTCCTAATATAATTTTGCTGATTGGCGATGACCAAGGATATCCTTATTTCGGATTTATGGGAGCCGATTATGTAAAAACACCAAACATGGATCAACTTGCAAAAAGTGGCACACTTTTTACAAATGGATATGTTCCTCAAAATCATTGTCGCCCTTCTTTGCAAACCTTAATGACGGGAACATTACCTATCGATTACAATCAGAATGTAGATAGATTAATAGAAGAAAAATCAATTCCTGAAGACTCTATAGTTAATTTTAGACATCATGCGATGCAATACTTTAAAACCCTCCCAAAGATTTTGTCGCAGAAAGGTTACAAAAGCTTTCAAGGCGGAAAATGGTGGGAGTTCAATTATCAAAATGGAGGATTTGATGAAGGAATGACAACTGGTTGGAGTAAAAGCGACAAAGAAAAGAAAGACTGGTTCTTAAAGTTTATGGGTGGCGAAGGTAGAAAATTAGCCAGAGCAACTATGGAACCTGTGTATGACTTTGTTGAAGCTAATAAAGAAGATCCATTTTTTATTTGGTTTGCACCTGAGCTTCCTCATTATCCTTTTGATGCACCCGAGAAGTATTATAACATCTACAAGGATGAAGACATGACGGAATCTGCAAAACGTTATTACGCGAATTGCACTTGGTTTGATGATGGGATTGGCGAATTGATTAGATACCTGAAAGAACAAGATGAATTTGATAATACTCTTTTCGTATATGTTAATGACAATGGTTGGGAACAAGAACCATATCAAGAATTCAGACATGATTCATTGAGGTGGCATAATGGTGGTGATAAAGGGAAATTATCTGTTTATGATCAATCATTTAGAACTCCTATTATTTTTTCATGGAATGGAAAAATTGAAGCAGGCAAAAGATCAAATGCCTTGATGCATAGCGCGGATATACCAGCTACAATTCTAGATTACTTAGATATTGTTATTCCAGAGAACTATTTTGGAAGATCATATAAAGCCTTAATTGAAGACACATCAAAAGCAGGCAGGGACATCATCATTGGACAAGCCACACAAATGCGTTCAGAAGCTGATATGATGGGCATGAAAATAGAAGCTTATTGGGCAAGAACAGAGAATTGGTTCTTTCAATGGAATATTACTTTAGAGACCATAGCTTTATTTGATATGAATGAAGATCCTAACAATGATCATAATTTAGCGGAAACGTACCCCGATATCGTAAAAGACTTCAAGGCAAAAATTGAGGCTTGGAAAAGAGAAAGAAATCTATAAATTGGAAATGATAAAAACCCCAATCTATGTCTAGAAATCTATTTACTATTGCTTTTGCCTTTTTTATAGCCGTTGCAAGTCTTTCCTGTTCAAATGAAACTACCGAAAGTACGATAGAGATCTCTTCTCCTGAAAAGTTGGATAATGTTGTTAATTATTACGTTGAAGAAGGTTTTTATCCTTTTATCTATGCCCGATTAGAAGATCTGGACGGGAACGTGATTTATGAACATGGCGCTGTCAACGAAAAGCTATTACCTAATACAGTAGTCGATGGAAACACCTGGATTCGAATTTGGTCGATGAGCAAAATAGTTACCATATCGGTTGTTTTAGATTTGGTGGAAGACGGAATTCTGACTTTGGATGATCCTGTATCAAAATACATTCCGGAATTTAAAGATCTGCAGGTAGCTGTTTCAGACGAAGGCAAAAGCTTATCAGAATATGATTGGGGAGCAAGAGAACACTCTTGCCCGGTTCAGCTGGTACCGAATGATTCTGTAATGACGGTGCTCCATTTGATCAATCATGAAGCAGGGTTTTATTATGCTGTGACCGGTTTCCCTTGTCTGGATTCGTTGGTAGCAAAACAGAATCTTCCCACTGCAAAAAATTCCGATGAACTTATAGATCGAATGGCTAAACTTCCTTTGATCCAACATTCCGGTTCTGAATATTTTTATGGAACAAATACAACCGTGTTAGGTCTGGTCGCTGAAAGAGCTACAGGTAAGGATCTAAGTCAATTAGTTACCGAGCGTGTAACTGAACCAATGAATATTAAGGGATTACAATACGGGCTTCCTGACCATGAAAAGCTTCTTCCGAAGTTTACAGGAAGAGATTCTGTATTAAGAACGGCAACCAGAGGAGAGTTAGATATATTCGGACCTGATGTACCGGATTATGACCCTGATCATTCTTTGTATTTAGGAGGTGAAGGAATGGTGGCGACAGCTGATGGTTATGCTGATTTTGTTAGAATGCTGCTGCAAAGAGGTGAATTGAATGGCTATCGGTTTTTAAACAAAGAGACCGTTGAAGATATTTATGCGCCACATACTCAACTTGATAGTCCGTATGGATATAACGGTTATAACCTTTGGGTTAGCGGTGATACTATGAGAACAATGAAACAAGGAGAAGCCGGATTATGGATTGGAGGAGGTTATGAAAGCACATACTTTTGGGCTGATCCGAAACGTAATTTTGTGGGAATTATCATGTCTCAGAATAACGAAGTGCACCCACCCGGATATGAAATGAATGATAAGTTTCGGGCTGAATTGTATCAGCAATTTTGGGAGAGGGAGAAATAGATTTTGGGTTGATATTTATAGATTAGGAAAATGAATACTACAAAAAAGAAAGCTGCCAAAATTGCTGGGATTCTTGCATTTATTTCCTATCTGATTCTATTCTACGTTACTGCTTATTTGTTTCAGTGTTTTTGCTTTAATCTAGGTTCTCAAAATCCATTCCCTCCCTGTGATGAATCCGTTCTGGGAGCTTTTAGAACTTTAGGGGAATTTGTGGTTGAATCAAATGGATTAATTTTCATTTCATTCTTTATAAACAACCTACTTATTATTGGCTCGGTATTCTTCCTGACTTTCCTGGCTATTTATTTCTTAGAGAAAAGAAAACAATGAGGTAATCCAAAATTAGCTCTCATCTCTTTCCCTAGCTCCATATACTGCTTAATAAGAACCACTCAAACATAAGGAGATCTCTTCGAATTCACTCATTAATGAGATTTTTGAATCTATCAACCCTAAGTTCGATTCATTATCGTTCAGACAGCTCCAAGCCGACCGATGCCGATTGATTCTTGCTTGGTAATTAGTTCCCTTTTAATAATATTTGCAACAATTATTTAAGATGAACGAGCATAAAACCTAAATATATAATTGGGATAAAATGAGTTGAGACAATGTTATAGTGTTGATAGTTGCAATTTGAAAAATGGATATAAAAGAGATATCGTTGCTCACATTCCACATCACATAACTTGGTTACACAAACAACATAAATCACGAGAGTTTTATTCAACTAAAATCAATCACCAAAATAAGGCCCTATTTGAAATAAAAATGAAAAAAATAATCGACATAGAAAATTGGAACAGAAAAGATCACTTTAATTTTTACTCAAAATTTTCCGAACCATTTTTCGGGGTTACAGCAAAAGTAGGCTGCACAAATGCTTATTCCAATGCCAAAAAAAAACAGGTTTCATACTTTCTTTACTATCTATATAGAGCGCTGAAAACAGCAAATGACATCGACAATTTTAAATACAGAATAATAGATAACCAAGCTTATGAGTTTGAAACTATAAATGCTTCCCCAACTATAAATCGACCAAACGGAACATTTGGATTTGCATATATAAATTACTTTGAGGATGAAAATATATTTTACAAAGAAGCATTGAAAGAAATAAAAAAAACACAAAACACAGATGCTTTTTCCCCGGCAGTTTCGGGTGAAAATGTCATTCATTTTTCAGCCATTCCTTGGATAGATTTTACAAGTATTTCACACGCAAGGAATTTCCCGTACCCTGATAGTTGTCCTAAAATTTCATTTGGAAAAATGACCGAGAACAATGGAACAAAATCGATGCCAATTTCCATACACGGACATCATGCATTAATGGATGGCTATCACATAGGACAGTTTATTGATAAATTTCAAATACTAATGAATGAATAAAAAAACAAATAAGTCCCAAAGATCTCTTAAGTTTTTAGCAAAACGGTGATTTCAGAGTTATAGTTAAGGAAGTCTCTGGCCTTCTTTTTTTTGTGAGAACTAACACACCATTCTGCTTAACTGGTTATACTTAAACTCCCGATTTTTGATCTGAATTTGATATTTGATTCTCCATACAGTATCAGTAGATAAATTAACATATGACTGAGAAAAAAAACAAAGTCTTCATAGCAACCAGTTTAGATGGCTTTATCGCTGATAAAGATCAAGGTATAGAATGGTTAAATTCATTTCCTGAGATCAACGAGGTTGATACCGGTTATGAAGCTTTTATTTCAAAAATTGATGCTTTAGTGATGGGGAGAACTACATTTGAAACTGTTCTCAATTTTGGCATCGAATGGCCTTACAAAAAGCCTGTTTTTGTGCTTAGTAATCGTTTAAAAAAAGTTCCGGATGAATTGAGTGGTTCAGTCCAACTTGTACGGGGTACTTTGGATGAAATTCTTAAGCAAATTCACAATCAAGGTCATCATAATCTGTATATCGATGGAGGTAAAACTATACAATCTTTCTTAAAAGAAGAACTTATAGATGAAATGGTTATCACAACCATTCCCATTCTTTTGGGTTCCGGTATTCCATTATTCGGAGAACTTTCAAAGCCACTAAAGTTCAAGTGTATAGAGACCACTTTATTTTTTGATAAAGTGGTTCAGAACAGATTTTTAAGATTCGAAAATTAGATACACAGTTTAGTTTAAAAAACTCTCGATCAGATCTTCAGGATGACTGGTTGGTGTGACGGGGAAGTCGAACCATTCTTCTATATCTTTGTGAAGCCCTTCATTGTTTAAATAGGAATTCAGAGCACTGTTTAAACCTTGTGTGTATGTAGTATGCTCGGTTCCCCCGGGATCTACATGCCACAGATCATTTTGAGCAAACCCCTGAAATTCAGGTCCGGTTATTTTAATACCAAATTCATCCGGATTTTTACCTATCGGGCTGTGAACCGTTGTTGTGAATAGATGCCAAAATCCGGACTGAATACAATTTTTCTCAAACAATTGTCTTACTACTTCCAACGAGTCAATGGTTTCCTGCTGGGTTTCGGTTGGAAATCCATACATGAGATAAGCATGAACCATGATCCCATTTTCAGAAAAATTGTTGGTTACTCTGGTAACCTGAGCAATATCTACTCCCTTTTTCATCTTTCCAAGTAATCTGTCTGAAGCCACTTCCAACCCACCTGTAACAGCAATACAACCTGCTTTTGCCATTAATTCACACAACTCAAAATTGAATGTCTTTTCAAATCGTATGTTGGTCCACCAAGTGACTGACAAGTTTCTTTTGATCAACTCTTTTGACATCGCCTTTAACATTTTAGGCGGAGCGGCTTCATCAACGAAATGGAATCCTGAAATTCCTGTATCAGCAATAATTTTTTCGATCTTATCAACTAAGACTTCAGCCGTTGTGTTTTGGTAATTCCCAATGTAATCCAGACTCACATCACAAAAAGAACATTGTCTCCAATAGCATCCATGTGAAATCGTCAATTTATTCCATCTTTTATCCGTCCACATACGGTGCATGGGATTTACCACATCCAAAAAAGAGACGTATTTGTCGTATGGCAATCCTAAATAATTCGGAGCCGGCAGATCCTGATGATGATGAATTGTATTCGGCAATTTGTTCTTATAAACAACTTTTTCGCCTTCTAAAACATAGGTTCTTTCCAACTCATCTATCTCAACCTTTCCATCCAGATACTGGATCATTTTAAGTAAAGGTCCTTCCCCATCGTCCAGCGAAATAAAATCAACGATCTCAAAAATTCTCGGATCTTCTAAACTGCGTAATTCGGTATTGCAATATCCACCGCCAAAAGCTACCTGAATATCCGGATAGAACTGTTTAATAAATTGAGCACATCGCAGGGCTGCAAACAAATTTCCGGGGAAAGGAATTGTAAAGCCGATCAGATTTGGAGCATGGGTCTCGATCTGTTCTTCCAGGATATTCAACATCTCATCTTCAATAAGCGTTGGCTGATATCTCAAAAATTCGTCCAACTGATCAAAACTACTGGCTGATGTGGCAATTTGCTCGGCATACTTGGTGAATGCGAAAAATTCATCCACATTAGCCTGAATAAAATCTCCTATTTCTTCAATAAATAGCGTTGAATAATGCTTTGCTTTATCGATGACACCTTCATCTCCGGCTTCCCATTTGATCCCTGTGTTCACGTCCTTGAGTCTATGTCCAACAGGCAGGAAATCAGTTTCTAAGATCTCATGAGCAGTTTCGATGTCGTTCTTTTGAAGAAAACCAATGACTTTATCAACTCGTGAAATGTATTGTTCTTTCATTTCCCGCATTTCGGGGTAGAGATCATTTCCAAGGTCGTCGGCTTCCTGGAAAATGTCACTTAAGAAATCACCAGTAAAAACGGTAGTAAAAAGCTCAATACTCAAATCACAATGAGAAACTGAAACATCGTGTTCTTCTAAAAATCCTTTCAAATAAGCAGTTGCGGGATATGCCGTATTCAACTGAGTAAATGGTGGAGTAACTAAAAGGAGTTTTGATTGCATAGCTTAAATATAATGCTCTTTCTAATGAAAGTTTTAAATAGCCTTCTAGACGTTTATTGATAATCTAATCTTTATGTTGATCCATATCTCGGGCATACGCCGCGAGATGACACATAACCAGCAAATACAAGATGGTCATTAAGGCGGACATAAATGTCCTTCTAGCGTAAAATTAATTCCGTAAAAAGAACTTAGTCAAGTAGAGCTTAAAACAACCAAAATATCATCTCGAAAGCTTATTTTAGTAGCTTGTCAATAAATTATTGAACACTGGAACTTGAATGTTGGAAATTGGCTATTGAATGTTGCCTTTAGCCTTATTTATTCATCGAGATCAGAAACTCTTCATTCGTTTTCGTGCCTTTGATCTGCTTCAGTAAAAATTCCATGGCTTCAAATGCATTCATTTGTGTCATGTAACGACGAAGAAGCACAACCTTTTCTCTCTCCTCTTCAGCAACTAGTAATTCTTCACGACGAGTTCCACTTCGGAATACATCAATAGCTGGATACATTCTGCGATCAGAAATACGACGATCAAGAACAATTTCCATGTTACCGGTTCCTTTGAACTCTTCAAAGATCACATCGTCCATTCTGGAGCCTGTATCTACCAAAGCAGTTGCAAGAATAGTTAAAGAACCACCATTTTCGATATTACGAGCAGAACTGAATAGTTGCCTTGGGATCTTCAATGCTTCTGAATCCACACCACCACTCATGGTTCGCCCTCTGTTGCTCGCTTTTACGTTGTAAGCGCGTGCAAGACGGGTAATGGAGTCTAGGAGCAAAATCACATCGTGACCACTCTCCACCAATCTCTTGGCTTTCTGGAAGGTAATTTCAGCAAGATCGATATGGTTTTCCGGTTTTTCATCAAAAGTAGAAGCTACCACTTCAGCGCCTTTAACTGTGCGCTCCATTTCGGTTACTTCTTCAGGTCGTTCATCGATCAAAAGAATTAAGATCTTTGCGTCTGGATGATTAGTTGCCACTGCATTTGCAATACCACGAAGTAAAGTAGTTTTACCTGTTTTCGGTTGTGCTACTATCAAACCACGCTGACCTTTTCCA
Source organism: Balneola sp. (assembly GCA_017643645.1). Taxonomy (GTDB): domain Bacteria; phylum Bacteroidota; class Rhodothermia; order Balneolales; family Balneolaceae; genus Balneola. The sequence continues at coordinate 184,178 of JAEPNB010000003.1, read as the reverse complement.
ATAGGTGCAAAAAGATCAATAAAGCGTGTAGAATAATTACTTGGATCAAATTCCATTACATAACGTTCATCCGGGTGTATCGGGAGCATATCGTCAAACTCCTGGCGATTATCCATATCACGTGGAATTCGTCCGTTCACACCTTCTACTCTCAATAAAGCGAAATAACGCTCACCAACTTTAGGTGGACGAATAATACCAATCACGCAATCACCGCTTTTAAGTCTGAATCGTTTGATCTGAGACGGCGATACATAAATATCGTCCGGACTGGCTTTGTAATTATAGTTTACAGATCTCAGGAACCCGTAACCATCCGGTAAAATTTCTAAAGTTCCTTCATTAAACAGATACTGCCCTAATTCCGGCTCCAGCTCTTTAATACGTTCTTCGAGTGTTTCCGCTTCAGATTCCGGAAGCAGATCATGTTCTTGCTTCTTTTTATTGTTGTTGCGGTTGTTGTTATGTCGGGGCTTTTTATTTTCTTTAGGCTCTTCTTTCTTTTTGTAAGAAACAATGTGTGAATCGCCACCATAAGTAGCCAATTCATCGTTTTTTTGAGAAGAGTTGCTACCGTTTTCTTCCTGAGTATCTTTTATATCTACTTTTTCAGGTTCCGCCTTCTTTCTGGTCTTTTTTACAGCTTTAGCTTTTTTCTCTTCCTTTGCCTTAGTAGGAACCACTTCTTTGGGAATCGGTGGCCGTTCACTCTTAGGTCTTAACTTTACAGTTATTCCTTTTGGTTTAGAGCTGGAAACTTCACGGATATTATCAATCAATTCCTGCTTCTTAACGCCGGTCACCCTTTTAACACCAATCATTTTGGCGAGGATCTTTAACTCGGGTAATTTTTTCTTCTCTAAGGATTCCAATTCCCCAGCCGTTAGATTTACGGTCTGATTATCTGACATAAAAAATTGTGGATATTATTATTGTATAAATAATGATTCTTACTGAGTTTGGGATGAACTTCACATTATCAATTTTGGATAATTCCTGTGAAGCTCTATCAGGTAAGGAAAGATTGATGGGACTAACAATTACTAACACATCGATTACCTGTGCTGTAAAAGTAAAAACTTCCTGTAAAAATAACTAATGAAGTCTCAAATTCCTTCAAAATACTTTTGTAGGTGTTTTCATCGATCTTCTCTGCTGACATTCTCTGTTTAATATCTTTAAACGATGCTGCACGTTCTGTATTTAGTTCGAAGTAAAATTTATGCTCTCGTTCTTTAATAATTTCAATGACTTCAGGTACTAATTTATCTTTCATTATTGAGAAAATAAATACTGCATCTTCTTCTAAATCATCAATTGTTTGCATCGTTGATGTAAGTGCCTGAACATTATGAGCTCCGCTGAAATACCAGTTTTTATTCTCATCCAGCTTTTCGAAACGTGCAGGAACGCCTTTAAATTCTTCGAAAGCTTCCATCAGATCATTTTCATAAACCTTGAATTGATCCTCTAAAACTTTAACCGCCTGATAAACTGCAGCCAGATTCCATTTATTCACATCTTCCACGAAGTGTGTTTGAATGAATAGTGATTCATTTTTTAAAGAGAATGAGCCTTTATCAAATTCGGGGATCAGCTCTCTTACTTTGAAGACCTTAGCATTCTTCTTTTCGGCAATTCCGATAATTACATGCTCGCTTTCTCCGAAAATATTTCCAAGGATAACAGGTTTCTCTGATTTAATGATTCCGGCTTTCTCTTTTGCAATCTCAGCTTCGGTTGCTCCCAGAATATCCTGGTGATCCAGTCCTATGCTCGTGATTATGGAGAGCTCAGAGTCAATGATATTTGTGGAGTCCAGCCTCCCCCCTAATCCGGTTTCAATAATTGCTATATCTACTTCTTCCTTTTCAAATATCCAAAAAGCCAGTGCTGTACTTATTTCAAAGTAAGTCAACGGAATTTCTGCCAGTTCTTCCGAAAAGGATTGAAAAAATTTCAGTATGTGTTCATCATGAGTTTCTTCTCCATTGATCCGAAATCGTTCGTGATATCTGAACAGATGTGGGGAAGTAAACAATCCGGTTTTATAACCTGCTTTTTGATAAACTGCTTCCAGCAAATGACAAGTAGTTCCTTTTCCGTTTGTTCCAGCAACATGGATGGATGGAAATGAGTTTTGAGGATCACCAATTGATCTGCAAAACTTCGTGATATCCTCTAATTCAAAGTTAGATGCAGATGCTCCCTTATCCTGAAATTTCGGGATCTTATCCAGGTATTCCCATACATCTTTAATGTAATTGAATGTGTTCATTTAAGGAAGATAAGTGTCATTTCATAAGATCCTAAGGTAAGATGAGTATTTGATAAGTTAATTATTTCGTTAACAATTTTAGTATTGATAGTTCAAAAAACCGCCCTTAGTAATTAAGACGGAGAAGTGACTACCCTTTGTTCTATGTACTTTTGTGCCGACAAAAGTGCCAAAAACTCCCGACAAGAATTATTGGCGCGAACTCCATTACACCGACTAATCATTACAAAAGGTCTTCTTTCATATGATGCATATTCAAGAATCAGCCTGAGTGTAATGATTGCTCCTGCGGAGCCGTCGATTTCATTACGTTCTTGGCTCGCCAATAATTCTAAGTTCGGTCTAGTTGAAAGCCTTTTTCTGAAATCGTCTGGGTTATAAACAGGACAGTTTTTGTCAGCGAATGGTCTAACATCTACAAGGATGACCATATTCTAGAAAATTCAACTAAGTCGTTTCTCTTTATACACTTTAAAATCATCTTTTAGCTTTTCAACTATGGAATGATCAGCTTGATAAGAATAATCATCAACACCAGATACAGACTTCATCTCCATTACCGAATTAGTACAGAATACCGCCTCAGCACTATAAATATCTTCCAGTCCGAAAGCTCCTTCGATTAATTCCAATTCCAAATCCTGATTTATTAACTCAATTAAAATTGATCTGGTTACACCCGGTAAAAGATCACAATTAACAGATGGCGTAAAAACCTGACTTCCTTTTATCCAGAAAATATTTGAAATGGTTGTCTCACTGATCTTTGAATCGACTGTTACCATTAAACCATCATCTCCACCCTTCTTCTTGGCTTCTTGGACCGCTTTTATATAATTGATGGAATTGCTGAGTTTTACTTTTCTTTCTAGGGCAGCTGACGGGATTGCAGGAATTGAGACCGTTTTTAGATTGAGAGATTCCGATCGTTCCGGAATTGATCGGTTTGAAATAATGAACCCTGAGCGGTCAGAAATATCAAAATAGCCGGAATGTCCTTCTCTGTAGCATTGAATCCGCACTACAGAATCTTCACCTTCAAGTTCATTCTTTTCCAACAACTTTTGGACCTCCGACTTTAGTTGATCTTTTGTAAGATCAAGATTCATTTCGAGATACTTCAAACCGGATTGGAGTCGGGCAAAATGATCTTCAAAATGCAGGAATTTACCTTTGTAACTTACTAAAGTTTCAAAACAGCCATCACCATAAAAAACTGCTCTTGAAGTTGCAGGCAACGAAGCTTGCTCTTCAGGAAACAACGTTCCGTTTATGTTAATAAAATGACTCATTCAATAAGTTTACTTCTCAATAAACTGTAACCTGCATTCTCCTGATATCCTACGTGAGCGTATTTCAAAGCTCCTTTTTTATCTAATAATATATAAGAGGGAATTCCGGGTACTTTAAGTTCATTGTATAAGGAAGCCCCGTCTACGTGTACAAAACCATCTAAAAACTTAGTATTTGAGATATCATCGGTTGCATCCAGAACCAAAGCCGAGATAACCATCAGCGAATCTGTTTGATCCTGAAGTGTATAGATTTCCTGAAGTAGCAGATCAGATTTTTCAGACCAACTTGACCAGAAAACCACAACGATATCATTTCCTTTGTACTGATCGATAGAAACAGAATCACTTTCATTAATGACCAGCAAAGGCTTTGTTAATAAAGAATCACTTTTCTGAATGGCTTCAATAAACCGTTCTTTTTGAGTCTCTTTGTATCTCAATGAAGAAAAAACGATGGCCAAGGCAGTAAGCACAGCTACTACCGCCATAAATGCCGGGAAGTATTTGGTATCTAATCTCATGATCTGAAATTAAGGAAATCTGTCTTCAATGATTAAGCTATTTCAAAAAGAATATTTCTGAAATCACTTGGCTTTTATTATTACAGATGTAAGTGGATCGACTATAATTGAATCCGAATTAATCTGAATTCCTGATACTTCAGATACAGCTTCAGTTCCTGCTTCATCAGAATCTACCAGTACAATTCCTGAAGTAAGATCTACATTTAAAGAGATCGTTCTTTGTTCTGAATCAGCATTCACAATAATGTAATAGATCTCGTTTTTAGTAGATTCAGCCTTGAACATCAATACCAGGTCTTCTGCTTTGATATCTTTACTTTCGATCAAGGTTACATTTTTGGTAACAAGTTTTTCATTTCCTAACCGAAATGCATCTGTTGATCTCCGTAAAGCAACAAGACCTTTTGTGTACTCCATGGTTTGTTTGTGAATTCCTTCCTCAGTCACCTTATCCCAATCAAACATATTCACAGCAGCTGAAGCGTCGTAAGAGTTTCGAATCAAATAAGGATATTCAAACTCACCTACTTTCATAAATTCTCTTTCCGGTGAAGTTGAAGAAAACCATTGTTTGGTTCTACCGTATTCCTGACCGGCATGTAAAAAGGCTACCCCTTGACTGGTTAACACAATTGTATTGGCTAATCTGATCCTTTTATGAATTTCTTTCTGGTGATCTTTAGGATCTTTTTTGATTGAATAAGCGATCATATCATGAAGAGTAAGTCCATCGTGCACAGCTACATACTGTAGCACATCTCCGGGATCATCTTCGGTCATGTTATCAGGTTTGGCAATTACATTATTGAAGATGTTTTGGATCGATCTTGCACCACCTGTAACAAACCTTGGTTCGCCTTCAATACCATGACCGGATTTCAATTCATTTCTGATCTCATCAGAAAAACACACCACACTATTGGTTTGATTCATCCAATCCTGATCGGCGGGAATAACAGATTCTCCATCATCACCGGCAAAAGTTCTCCAGCACTCTCCAACCATCAGAATATCCGGATTGATCTTTTTGGCTTCATCATATGCTATTTGAATAGTTTCAGCATCCAAATCTCCCATCAAGTCATATCGAAACCCATCCACTTTATATTCTTTAGTCCAGTAGATAATTGAATCAACGATCAGCTTTCTCGCCATTGCGTGAGTAGAACCGGGACGTCCTCCTCCATAACTTTGTTTTGCGACACCCTTCTCATCCATGAAGTGATAATAGCCGGGAACAATATCTTCCAAAAATTCCAGTCTGGCGGTGTGATTATAAACCACATCCAAAGTAACACCCATTCCTTTTTCATGGATGCTTTTAATGAGTTCTTTCAGTTCTTTGATTCGCAATTCCGGATCGGTTGGATCGACGGAATACATTCCTTCCGGTGAGAAATAATTATCAGGACCGTAGCCCCAGTTATAGTTGGCTCCCAATTCATAATTCAAATTTCGATCCCGGTCTATTTCATCTGAATAGGTGTAACTGAGCACAGGAAGCAATTGAATATGAGTTATTCCCAGATCATCGATATAATCGAGTCGCTCAGAAAACGCATCATAAGTTCCGTATGGAGCTTCTGTTTGAATATCCGGATCTACGGTAAAATCCCAAACATGAGCTTCCCAAATAATGGCGTCTTCTCTTTTTTCATATCCCTCAATTTTTGCAAAATCTAAACTTGGTCCGGTGGAAGATTGATCGACAATAGCACCCCTGGGTGTAAAGAATGTCTCTCGCACAGTTTCTGCCATTGATTTGGCATATGGATCCATTACTTCTTTAGTTACTCCGTAATTAGTTATAGAATAGGTGTAATACTTCCCTTTAAGATTTCCGGGAACTGAAGTATGCCAGACGCCCTTCTCTTTTTTACTTAACTCAACTGTTTGATAAGGTTCTTCATCCAATCCCTGTTGATATAAGTTTAAAACAACCTTTGAAGCAAGTGGAGCCCATAATTTAAAGTCAGTTTTGTTCCAACTATAGAATGACCCCAATTCTCCATCATACGGATAAAGCTTGTCAATAGCTTTCCAGTGAGGTTGTGCCTGCTTTTCTGAATCACCTGCTCTTACCACATATTTTTTAGTAAAGTCCAAAGTCTGTTTTACAGTAAGACGATATTCATTAGATTTGATTTCCTGAATATCGGAAACGGGAACAGACTTTTCCGCTAATACTATCACAATCTTATTTACATCGATGTGGTCACCAAGTTTTACTTCTATGAGCTTCTCACTCGTTATAAAAGCAGAAATTAGATCTTCATTTTCTTGGCTATATATGGTGCCTGAAAAAACTAAAGCTATAAGAACGGAATAGAGTACTTTCATTTTAAGTATGGTGAAATCAGGTTAAGTTTTTTTCCTTGAGAATCTCGATAGATCAGAAAATCAGAGTCGGTGGTAAATATGGCTGAATCCTTTTGCTCTTCGTACAATACAAGAAGACTTATATCTGCTAATGAGGTTTTCTGATCATTATACTTATTGAGCTTTTCGAAGACTGCTTTTGGATTTGAAACTAAAGCGGATCGAACTACCATCATGCCACTTTCAATCATTCCCGAGATTGAATCAAGAACTTTAGGTAAGTTTTGTGTCAGAAACAGGGTTTCAGTTAGTACAGCTTCACAGGTAATAAATCTATAATCATCTTTACTAAGCTCTATTTTCACCCATTGGTGAAATTGATCCCGTTCTCTGAACAAAGCAACTAGAGGTCCTGTATCAAGAAAGACTGTCTTTGCCAAAATCTTCCATGTATTTAGGATTTGTAGAGAGGTCTACGGGACCGTCTTTGATTATCCCCACATATGGAGCCAATTTTTCCAATGTTGATCCCGGTTTAGCCACGATCTCGTATTCTGTAACCTGTTCATTTACAGCATTCATTACTGCTTCTTTTTTAGAAACACCTTTTCTTTCAGCAAGTAACTCGATTTTCTGCTTTTCTTCGGGAGTTAATTTCATCCCAAACCAAACAATATCTTTGTCTTTCTTTGCCATAATGATCACTTTAAATAATAGTTGCAACCAATTTAAATAAAAGTTGCAACTTTTCAAATCACGGTAGAAACTACTTAATAGCTTCCTCTTCTGTAATAAGGAAGTTACTAAAGGCTGCGATTGCTAAACAAACTCCGGCAAGAAGCATAGTACCTATGGTAGCTTCTCCGAAAATCGTTTTATAGAGGAAGTTGATCCCTCCCAACGCTGCAATGATCTGTGGTATTACTATAAACATGTTAAAGAGTCCCATATACAAACCCATCTTCTTTGGATCTATACTACTCGAAAGCATGGCGTATGGCATAGAGAGAATACTTCCCCAGGCAATTCCCACGCAAACAAAACTCAAATTCAGCATCCCTGTATTTTCAGGAGAAACGAAGTACATACTTATAAATCCTGCTCCACCTATTAACAAAGACCCAAAATGAACCAGTTTACGATTGATTCTGATCTTACTGGTAACAAAAGTCAAAAGCAGAGCAAAAAACATGGAAGATAATCCATAGGTACCCATATAAGAACCTACCAGGTTGGCGGCATTGTTATAAGCAACATTAGCAGTATCAAAATCTAAAGCATCAGTTGATGGTACAGGAGCTAAGAAGGCATGCTCTGTAAGTGCCGGAACGGCAAAGCTCCACATCGTAAAGAAAGCAAACCAACTAAAGAATTGAACAACACCAAGCTTTCTCATAACAACCGGCATATTTCCGATATTAGAAAAAATTTCTTTAACACCTGTAAAGAATCCAGAATTCTCTTTTTTCTCTTTCTCGAAAGCTTCCATGTCTTCCGGTGGATATTCATCAGTTGTGAAAATCGTCCACATAATACTTGATATGAAAACAAAAGCGCCTATTCCAAATGCAACTTTTACGGACATTGGAACCACTCCGGGAGCAGCGTCATTTGCAACGCCAAGCTGACTAACCATCCAGGGTAAGTTACTGGCAATCCAGGTACCAATACCAATGATCAGAGTTTGAACAACGAACCCATAAGATCTTTGGGATTCCGGTAGTTTATCAGCCACCAACGCTCTGAAAGGCTCCATACTAATATTAATGGATGCATCAAGAATCCACAAACAACCTGCAGCAACCCAAAGAACCGGTGAATGAGGAACAAATAGCAAAGTGATTGAACTAAGAATTGCTCCGATCAGAAAATATGGTCTTCTTCTACCAAACTTAACACTCCAGGTACGATCGCTTAAATATCCAATAATTGGCTGAACTAATAAACCGGTTAGCGGAGCTGCTATCCAAAGCAGTGGAATATCATCTTTTGCAGCACCCAGTGTTTGGAAAATCCTGGACATGAATCCTCCCTGAAGCGCAAATCCGAATTGAATCCCTAAGAATCCAAAACTCATGTTCCATATTTGCCAGAAACTCAGGTGTGGCATAGTATCTTGTTGCTGCTCAGACATATATCTTCCTATTGTTGTTTAAGCGTTGAAATAATGAACCACTCGTTAGCCGGTAACTCTATTGTAGTAATATCAGTTACTTCTTCTATTGCTCCATACACTGAGAATGTCTCATGACTCCAATCAGGAAAGTTGATCATTACAGATTCAGAATTATTATTGATTGCAACCCAAATTTCATGATCACCTTTTTTTCTTTTGAAAGCGTATGTGCCTTTTGGAGATTCCACTCTGATTGTTTTCCCACCAAAATCTCCATTCCAAAGCGCTTCATTTTCTGTATTTAAGGTCAACAGCATTTTGTAAAGATCAGCATACTTATAATCCTTCCACTCGATCTCATCCTTTTCAAAGAATTCTAATCGTTTATCCAGATCACTTTCCTGTCCGTTATAAATCAATGGCATTCCTTTAACGGTAGCAGATAGAACTGCGAAGTTTTCGAAATTGTCGCCATACATTTCAGGATCGGTTCCATTCCATGAATTCTCATCATGATTGGACGTGAAATACATTCTGTATGCATTATCAGGAAAGCGTTTGTCGTCTCTTTCAAAAAGTGCATCCAGATCTTCGAATGTTTGTTCTCCTTTCGCAATTTCACGAATTACATGAGCGTATTCCCATGCATAATTCATATCAAACGCTTTGTGAAGTAATTCAGGCTCTCCATCTTCCGCAAGCATGAATACCGGCTTTATCTTATCTAGTTCTACTCTCGCATTTTCCCAGAAATCTGTTGGAACCATTCCTGCTACATCACAACGATACCCGTCTATATCAAATTCACTTACCCAATATTCCATTGCGTCAAGCATAGCAGCGCGCATTTCTTCATTAGTATAATCAAGCTGAATAACATCCGACCAATCTGTTCCTCTTGGAGGCATGAAGTTTCCATCTTCTGTCAACTCATACCAATCTTTGTTTTCAGTCCATGGATTATCCCAGGCTGAATGATTTGCAACCCAGTCAATGATCAGCTTAAAGCCTTGCTCATGGGCTGCGTCAACCAAATTTCTAAAGTCTTCTTCTGTTCCAAAGTTCGGATTTACTTTTTTGTAGTCAGCTACCGAATAATAACTTCCTCTGCTCTCTTCTGTTTCTTTCCTGTTGATCTTTCCAATCGGATGAATAGGCATCAGCCATAAGATCTTAACTCCCATTTCTTTTAATCTTGGAAGATCTTCCTGAAAAGCTTTGAATGTTCCTTCTTCAGAATACTGACGGATATTCACTTCATAAATATTCGCATTTTTACTCCATTCAGGATGAACTACCTGACTTGGTTTTTTCTCAACCGGTTTTTCTGTCGGAGTACAGGCCCCAAATACCGAGGCTACAAAAATGGATAAAAGTAAAGTTCGCTTAAGCATATTTATTTTTTAAAGCGTTAAAATTTCGAATGAATTTGAAGGTAAAGTCACAGTTAATGTGTTCCCATCAACTGAGAAAGAATTGCCAAAATGATTTGCCAAGCTTGAATAATCAAAACCCGATCTCAGTTCAACTGATATCTGTTGCTGTGTTTTACTCTTGTTGAAAACTACAATGGTTTGCTGAGCGAAATAAGCTCTGGAATAAGCCATAACATCATCTGCAACTTTATGGAATTGAAAGTCACCAAAAAGAATGGACATTTCTGAAGTTCTCAACTCCGACAATTTTGAATAGATGCTTCTGTTCCTTAACTCAAGCTGACTTAATTCAGAATCCTCAAATCGCATCCATCTTCTGTTATCAGGATCGTTAGCGCCGGGCATTCCAAATTCGTCGCCCATATAAGTTACCGGAATTCCGGGAATAGTCAGATTAAAAGCCAGAAGCAAACTCAGTCGGTCATAAGCAAAAGCTTGAGGTGAACCGATCTCTCTTGTCCATCCTGCTAGTTTAGAATCTTCATCCCATTTTACTTCGCCGCTGGTTAGCGTAATGAATCGAGGCTTATCATGATTTCCTGAAATTATCCCCATCATATTGTGATAACCAAAGTAATTGAAGCTTTCCTGAAGCTGGCTTTGTAACCCTTCAAAAGAAAGATCCTGACCGAAGGCATTCAAGCCTGCATCGTACATGCTGAAATCGAACTGACTTTCAAGCATTCCTGAATTAATATAGCTGGCTACCAGCTCACGGCTTCCGTAAGTCTCTCCCACCTGAAATACTTGTCTGTTTTCAGGAACTACAATTTCTTCTTTTACTTTTCTGGTCAATGTTCTCCAGAACTCTAACTGAATGTGCTTTGTGGCGTCATGGCGGAAACCATCCAATTCATATTCCTGAACCCAGAACAGAGCTGAATCCGTCATTGTTTCTATTACTTCAGGATTTGAAAAGTCCAGCGAAGGCATGAAAGTATCAAACCAAGTGGTAAGTCGCTGCTCATCCCATAATTCCGTGTTCATTCTTCCATCAGGCAGATACAGATCTGTTGCCCATTCAGGATTTCTTTGGTAAACAGGATGATTTTTATGAACGTGATTGGCTACATAATCTAAAATCACAGCCATTCCGTTTTCATGTGCAACATTGAGCAGCTCTTTAAACTCTTCTGATGTTCCAAATCGATCATCAATTTTGGAAGATGAGATTGGCCAGTACCCGTGATAACCTGAAAATTTGGTTATTACACCGCCTTTGTCCCATAATCCCCATGCGTCTTCCGGATTCTGAGAAATTGGTGAAAGCCAAAGTGCATTTACATTGATCTTATCAAAATAACCATCTTTGATCTTTTGTGTAATTCCTGCAATGTCTCCACCATAATAATTGGCTTTTGGATGGATATCAGGATCATCAACTTTTCTGGTGTTTGAAGGATTTCCATCTTTGAATCGGTCAATAAGAACAAAATACATGTTCCATGCTCTCACGTCCTTTCGGCCAAGGCTTTCAGAATCATCCAGAACCTTACCGTTTTCCAAAGGAATAAGCACATCGTTTGAGATCCCGTTTTCATTGAAAGTCCATGCGCGAATATGCGTTCTTCCTTCTAAATCAGAATTCTCGGGTAAATACACTCTGATGATATCGTCTTTGAATTCAGTTTTCAGCTGATGATTTTCCCAAAGTGCGATTACATTCTCGGCTTCATCTGATTGCAGATACACTCGTTCATCTGAAAAATCATACGTATCTAATTTCGGCTTTACAGCATCAATGTTTCCTACTTTAAGCAGATTATTAAATCCACCCATACCATTAGAGACAGTTTCTGAATTAGATGGGTCTTTCATCTCCTCTCCATCAACCACATACAGATACTGATATAAACCTTCGTTAACCAACATGCTGAAAGTCCATGCGCCATTTTCCTTTTTGAAATCCGAAGCATTAGGATTCCAGGCATTCATCTCTCCTTTTATCTGTACAAGATCATAACCTTTATCCTCTAAACTAAAAGTTACTTCCTGTTTTAAAGTCTTTTTTAACAGTATATCGTAAGAAACATCACCATCATGGAAAGAAATGATATCAAGTTTTCCTGAGATATCACCTTTCAAAACTAATTCTGAATTCTCATCAGTCAAATAATAAGTAATTGAAGAAGGTGTAGAAACATCATCGATTTTTGATGGATCCATGAAATAGTCTTCCATGATCACAACTGTGGAATCATATCCTAAAGTAATTGGAGATCCCAATCCAACGATCTGATCTCCGTAATTGATATTACTTTCTGAGGAGCATCCCCAAATCAAAAACAGTACTACTAACCCGGTTAATTTCCTCATGCTATGCTTTCTAAATTATTTTAGTAATGTCATTTTCTGAACTTGCACCGTATTTCCGGCTGTAAATCGGGTGAAATAAACCCCACTTGAAAGTGATGATGCATCGAATGTTACAGTATGTGTACCAACGGATTTTCTACCATCAAAAAGTGTGGCGACTTTTCTTCCAAGTATGTCAAACACTTCCAGTTTAACTACTCCCGTCTTTGCAACATCAAACTTGATGTTTGTAGATGGATTGAAAGGATTTGGGTAGTTGTTGTAAAGCTTAAAGGATTCAGGACCTTCGCTTGGTAATTCTTCAGTTGAAGTTGCTATACCCGATTCAGGTGCATCAAATTGCTTAGTTGTATACACCTTGAATTCACCCGGCTCTAATCGAATTGCTTGTTCGGAATCAGTTACTTCGTACTCTGATCCTTCAAAATAATCGTACCACGTTCCAGTTTGTGGGAAATCCCCCGTTGTTGTGATTGCAGTAACATCAAAATTTCCAACTACAACCACATCAGTATCTGAATGTTCAAGAATTATTCTTTTTATACGATTTGATAAAGCGTAGGTAGTACTTTCCGGTTCTGTAAAAGCAGGACTGCTGTTTCTTAAGTTGATAAGTGCAGCCCAGGTTTTATAGAGCTTTACCCGTTCAGTTCCTTTAGTATTCCAATAGTCCCAACGAATTGGCTTGTTTGCAACTCTGCCCGGAGCACTAGCCGGACAATCTTCAGAATCATTTAAACATTGCTCCCCATTGTCTCCATAGCCATATCCAACTTCACCAAACTGCCAAATCATCTTAGGACCCGGAAGTGTAAAGAAGAAAGCACCCGCAAGTTTTTGTCTACCCAAAGCTGTGTTCAGATTTCTTACGTTGTAATCCCCGGATGAATTCCCAAAACTGATATTTTTGAACATCAGCCATTGCTCATCATGACTTTCCATATATCCGATCAATCTTTCTTCCTGAAATCCTCTTGATTCAGAAAGCACTCCATACAAATTTGAGTTAGAAATGTATCCCATCGTCGCTTCATTATATGGGTGATTCATATTCCCCCAAAGCATGATTCCTTTTCCTTCGTTGATACGGTAATCAGCCCACTGCTTTTCTTCATTTGAAGTTCCCAAGTGTTCAAAAATCACGTAAAAATCAGGGTCAGCTGCCCATTGATAATCAGCGTACTTTTTTAAAAGATCGACTCTGTCTTGTTGGTAAGAACTTGTACAACCATTGCCTGCCGGACTACAATTTTGTGTAAATCCTTTTGTTAAATCCCATCTGAATCCATCAATATTATACTCATTGATCCAATGCTCGATCATTTTTTTATTGTAGTACTGTGTACCGGAATATTGATGATTAAAATCATTGAAGACGTTAAACTCGTGTTTTGCTTCTGTATTGAAATATGGATTACTTCCAACTTCATACATTCTGTATAGTGAATTTTGACCTGTTGCGTGATTCATCACCACATCCAAAATAATCGCTATTCCTCTTTTATGGGCTTCGTCAATAAACTCTCTGAATTTATCGGGAGTACCGTAATATTTATCCAATGCAAGATGGAAACTTGGGTTATATCCCCAGCTTTCATTTCCGTCAAACTCGCTTACAGGCAATAATTCAATGGCATTAATTCCAAGTCTGTCTACATAGTCCAGAGTGTCTATAAGTGACGAATAGCTGTGATCAGCTAAGAAATCTCTGACTAAAAGTTGGTAAATAACTAAATCTTCTTTTTTGGGTCTCTCATAACCTGTAGCTTCCCATTGGTACGGGGTTTTTCCGGGAAACAGAACACCTACATAGTTTGTGGTTTTTCCGTTTGGATATTCTTTTAAATTCGGAAATACAGATTCAGAAATAAAATTGTCATCATTTGGATGAAGTACTAATTCTGAATAAGGATCAGCGATTCTTAAACTTCCATCAATTTCATATTGGAAGCCATACTCTTCGCCCGGAGTTAATCCGGTAATCTCAGTCCAGAACCAAACACTGTCTGCCTTCAGAGAATCTTTCTTCATTTGGTTGTTGAAATCTAATTCCCAATCCGAAAAATCCCCAACTACAAACACTTCACTCTTACCTGGAGCAAAAAGTGATAAAGAAACCGAAGTCCCGTTTTCACCATAAGTGATTCCATCTTCTAGTCCGGCGGGACGAGCTTCCATAACCGCGCCGTCTGTAACAATGATATTAACAGAAGTTGAATCCTCTTCACCTGCCCCGTCATCGCCTATAAGATCAAATTTATAATTCCCTTCCGTTGCTGACGAAAATACGTAACTAACTGTATCAGAGACAGAAGTTTGTGCTACTTCAGTACCATTTAGTTTCAAACTCAAATTAAGGTTTCCGGCCGGGGAATTTCCTATTCCCTGAATCTCAAAACTTTCATTGGTCTTAATGATCTTTGACTTTTCTGTAGGATTTAAAAACTGAACGGAAACTTCATTTTTAAATAATTCTAAAAAAATATCAGAACCGCCTGCACCTCTACCAACTGCATCCGGATTACCCGCTCCATCATTAGTTCCTCTGAATAACATTGCAATTTCCAGAACATCGTCTGAAGCTGAAACATTATAAAACTCTCTAATCGAAGAAGGATATTTAAATTCCCATTTATCATTTCCAAGTGCTGTAGTCTTTAGCTTTGAAGGATAAGAATCCCAACTCGATTGAACGTATTTCCAGTCGGAGGGTGTCGAGCTTTTATCTGTAATTAGCCCGGTAAATATGTAAACATCGCCGGTAAAACCTTCTAAACCACCATTACCTTCTGTGGCGTCAAAAGTAAGAGTTAATGTATCGTTCTGAGTTGCAAAAGAAGGTTCAAAAGTTACAACCTGAGATAATGCAAATACTGGCAAAAACAGAAAGGTTAGAAATACTGATCCTGATACTAAAAAATTCTTCATAAATATAGTTACTCAGTTGAGTCTCTTAAAATTAATTCCGGTGTATAAACAGTTTGTGAAACAGCTTTTTTGGGGTTCTCTAATCTGTCAATCAGATTTTGAGTTGCAAAAAAACCCATATCTCTCATTGGCTGACGTATAGTAGAAAGCCCCATATACTCAGCTAGTTCAATATCATCATAACCGATAAGAGGAATACATTTATTCATATCCTGCATAGCTTTTAAAGCGCCAACAGCCTGAATATCAGAAGCACAGAAACAAGCCTGAATTTCGGGATTCATGGTAAGAATTTTGATCATTGCTTCATATCCTCCGCGTTCTGTGAAACCATCACGGTAAGTTGAATCTCCGGCTACTATAAAAGAGTTTGAAAATTCTTTACCTGTAACATCGTAGGCTTTTTTAAAGCCTTTTATCCGACTTTGAATAGGCTTTGAAGTTATTAAAGCGGAAAGCATGGCAACTCTGTCCAACCCTCTGTCTAAAAGGTATTTTGTAGCTCTGTATGCGCCCTCCAGATTATCAACACTTACTGAATCAAAACCGTCGTAATATTCATCAATTAAAGTGATCGGAATATTATAACGTTTCAATTGGTGCCACTCTTCCTGCTCCAAATGTGTTGAAATAAATAAACACCCTTCAGAGGCTCTTCTTTTAAGTACATGCTCAACCTGTGTAAATGTATTTTTACTGGGGCTGATATTGAAAATAGTTAATTCGTAATCATAACTATTCAGTTTATCCTGTATGCCTCCTAATACTTCCATAAAGAAATAATTTGAGATCACAGGAACAACGACGGTAATAGTATTGGTTTTTCTGCTCGCAAGACCTTGAGCATTAGCCTGTGGGTGATAACCAACCCTTTCAGCTATTTCCAAGACCTTTTTACGGGTTCTTTCAGAGACATTATCTCTTTGATTGAACACTCTTGAAACGGTAGCAATACTTACTCCTGCTTCTTCTGCAATATCGTATATAGTAGATGCCAATTTTTATATCTGATTAAAAACGCAGACGCCGGTCAAAGCATCTGCGAAGACTTATTAGAGAAAATTATTTAATTAAAGTCATTCTCTTCTGACTGGTGTACGAACCTGCCTGAATTCGGTAAATATAAATACCTGAAGCAAGGTTGCTTGCATCAAAACTCAGAGTATGACTACCAGAAGTATATTTTCTGTTGTTTAACAACGTAGCCACTCTTTGTCCAAGAACATTGTATACCGATAATGTTACATCTGCAGCATTTGGCAGATTGAAACTAATGGTAGTACTTGGGTTGAATGGATTCGGATAGTTTTGATTTAATCTGAATGTTTCCACATTAGCTAAATCATCTTCATTTCCTACAGTTGTGTAACTTGGTGGTTGCTCAAATGGAAGGTTTGAAGCTTTCCAGGTTAATTGAGGAAAAGAATATGATGAAGCCCATGTAACATTAAGTTGAGAATCTACCTGAGGTGCAATGTATTGATAGTGTCTACGACCTGCATCAAATCCACCGCCATTTGCCACAAGAGAACCATCTGCTGAAGTTGGCTCACCGTAAGCAATTCTGAAACCAATGTGGTTTAGAGTTGGCAACGTAAGATCCAGAGTAAGTTCGTAAACCATATCTCCATCATCATCAGTAAAACGAAGTCTTTCTCTTTCAGATTCTGAAGTTTTGATAAAGTTCTCACCATTATCACCAGGAACAGTAATTCCGTTTGTTAATGCAAAGAATGGAGTATCCACAAAAAGGAATACTGAATCATTAGCAGGAACAAATGGAGTTGTATGTTGAAGTGCCGGTGACATGTCAATACTGAAAGTAACACTAGTAGCACCTGTCTCAACATTGTTCGCAGTTAATAAAGCTTCCGGTTCCACACCGTTATAGAATTCAGAAAGTTTATCCTGATTGGCTTTATTCTCAATTGTGAATGTTCTGTCAGCACCACCTGTTACTCCCGGCTCTTCCCAACCGGTATTTGCTGATTGAATACCTTCTAAGAAAAACTCACTTTCAGCGGAATCTCTTCTAACGTCCCACTTAATGTAGTATTTATATTTCTCAACAGTTCCTTCAGCTTTTGTATAAGGCAAGTTATTAGCTTCATAAGTACCAAGAACTTGATTAAAATTCATTCTGGCTTCGCCCCAACTATTGAATGTACCTCTCACAGATACTGTGTCAATACTTGAGTTGAATAGATCTAAACCTTCAAGGATTCCAACATTTACCTCAAAACTAAGTGTAGTGTTTACAATTACTGCGTCTGTTGGAGGTGTATTATTGAAAAATACCCAGTGAACAGTAGAATCCTGAGCAGGAATATTAACCGGTCTGTCATCGGTAGATTCCCAGGTTACTGTTCCATCAGGTGCTTCAAACACAAACTTATAATTTATAGATCCATCGATTGCTGCTGCAGAGTCTTTTTGAGCTCTTACAACACCTTCGTAGAATATGTTATCACCCGTTTGGCCGCCTTTTTCAAGAAAGTCTCCGGTTCCCCAGTCGTTGGTAAAGAAAGCGCCGTTACCACGAACACCAACTTTAAATGTTTCAGGATCGAATGATCCGTCCTGAGCTTGTGCTCCAACATTAACTCTGAAGTAAAGAGAAACACTATCTTCTTCTGAAGTAAATGGTGCCATTCTGGTTTCATACCAATTCAACGGAGCAACTGAGTCCGAAGCTTGATCAAAGTCTAAAGTGAATTGTCTGTTATCTCCACTTTCCCATCCACCGGCCGGAAGTTGATTGTCTTTATCCGAACCTAACCAATACTTGTAGTTATAAGTATCACCGGCAGCCATATCAAAAGTAACTGACCAATAATCACCACCCTGATTTTGAGCAACTATATCAGTAGAATTATTCCAGTCAACAGTTTGACCTAAATATGGGTTTCCTGCGCCATTTGGCCCTGAAATTGCACCAAATACACCTACATAATGGTCTTCCATTACGGTATCAGGTGCTGTAGCAGTATTAACCATGAAAGTAACTTTAACGATATTCTGAACATCGGTAGAATCAAATGGCATAACCTGTACATCAGAATTAAATCTGGCAAGTACACCTGTTAAATTAAATGCTTCTGTAGGAGCAGGTGCGCCATCGTAGTATGATTCATCTCTGTCAATCCTAAGTACAAATGCACTATCAGCAGTAGCTACATCAACATTAACTCCTGAAGATGTTTGAGCATCGGCCGGCCATGTTTCACCATCAGCCAATCCAACTGATTCTACTTTCACTAACATACCTTGGTATTTTGAATCTACACTAAGATCTGCTTGAGTAATTGCTGTTACAGGTACCGATGATGATTCTCCGGTTCCTAAAATTGTAATGCTGCTAGGGGCTATTTGGATTTGGTTACGAAAAGAACCGATTGTTCCGGTTATTTGTAGCGTATCGCCTTTAGTCCATCCTAGATATGCACTTGTATCTTGATTATTAGCACCACCAACATCGTTATAAAAAATATTTATACCACCGGTAGAATCCTGAACAAAAAATTGTCCATCATTGAAACCGTAGTCGGGGGTGTTCATAATACCAACTATTGTGACTTCCTGACCATCTTGGCCACGTGCATCACGTATTTTTGTTTGCGCCATAGTAACAGCTGATGATCCTAAGATCACAACTAAACAGGATAGCACAAATTTTGTAACATTGTTCATATTTGAACCCTTGTTTGTTATTGTTTCGATTAGTTTAAAAATAAACCTGAAGGCTTAGTTTGTTAACATCACCTAAGTATTCATATCCGTGATAAGCGTAATTAAATCCAAGTTTTAAAGAACTGTCTACCTGATACTTAATTCCCACTCCGGCATTGAATGTCTCACTGCTATTTTTTTCTCCAATGTAAGGTACTCCGCCTCTCAGGAATACCGTGTCATTTAATAGCGAAATTTCTCCTCCAACACTAATACTTTGAGTGTTATCAGATGGGTTGTTTCCATCGATTGTAAGCGTTGCTCTGATATCGTCACTTGCATAAGCATCCCAGGCAAAGCCAACTCTCAGCATTAATGGTAAATCATATTCTTGTGTAGCCAGGTAACAGTCTGTTTCATTATTTCCGGTACTACTATCATCCAGATCACATTCCGTAATAAGGCCGTTTCCTGTCAGTTGCATTTTTGAACCTACATTGGTTACGCTTACTCCAAACCGGATATCATCAAATGGAGTAATAAATATGGTACCAATATCAAAGGCCAGCCCGGATGCAGAAACATCCTCAATTTGCTC
The DNA here is from genome assembly GCA_017643645.1 of Balneola sp. Lineage (GTDB taxonomy): Bacteria > Bacteroidota > Rhodothermia > Balneolales > Balneolaceae > Balneola. The sequence goes on along the minus strand of JAEPNB010000003.1, from coordinate 164,699 downwards.
ATGAACAAATTTCAGGGTTCCCCCAACAGATAGTTTTTCTGTCAGATATTGTGAATAACTGCCTCCAACCGTTACAGAATAAGCGCCAAAAGTACGTCCTGTTTTGCCTTGTGCCTGTTCGGTTGTTTCTTCAAACTCTCCGTAATTCATGGCTAGTACATGAATTCCGGCTACCCCTTTTTTTGTAGGTATGCCGATACCAACATAGCTGTGTGTAAAATCCAGATAATAATCAGTGAACTCTATCAGTACTTCTTCCTCATTTAACTCTGCTAAACCTGCAGGATTCAATACCATTGCAGAGGGGTCGTTCACTGTTGCAACAAAAGCTGACATTGATGAAGCTCTTGCCCCCACAGGAAATTTTAAAAAGTCACCGGCTGTAGTACCTACTTTTGAAAGTTGTGCAAAAACAGAACTTCCGGCCCCAGATAAAACAAGAACCAAACAAATGCAGAATATTTTTTTCATTGAACTCATTATTTAATCACCGCAAATTTACCTGTCTTGTTTCCTACACCTTTAGCTTCCACATGGTAAATGTAGATTCCATAGGCTATCTCTAAATTATCCTTGGTGAGCATATCCCAAATATAGGTTCCTCCATTTTCTCCCTGAGTATTTGAAGAGGTTACTTCTATTTCTCTTACAAGCACCCCTGATGACGTAAATATTCTCAGCGTGGAAGGCACCGGTAAACCATTGAAATGAAGTTCTCTGTTTTGCTGCCTGCTTCCTCCTGCTGCTTCCTGTTCGTAAATACTTGAAACCTTATAAGGATTCGGGATCACTAAAATTTCATCCAAAGCACTTTTAGCTGAATCAGAATCAACACTAGGTAAATTTTCCGGATCCATTCTGAATTGAAAACGGTCATTTCTAGAGAATGGTTTGGTGGTATATACTTCTAAAGTATCACCAAATTCAGGATTTCGAGTCGTTAATATATTATTAGAAATCAATGTCCTTAGTTCAAAACGATAAGTTAGAGTATCTTGAAACTCTCGGGCATCTTCAATTACATAAACTAAATCTGAACATTGACCAGTAATACTAGAAACTGAAGAAAATATACCTTGTTGAGGGGCTTGGTATACTGAATCAGGTTGCTGCGGATCCCTAGGAGCATTATTACCGGAAGGATCACATGACTGAGCTCTAATAGTAGCTCCATCTCTGTTTAAATCAAAGTATGCAAAATCAACCACTTCATTTGTGTAAATATTGAAAACTTTAAAATTAGTATCTATTGATGGAGCTGTAAGAAAAGTTCCTGTACCAACTTCAATTTCCCTCTCAGTTGATCTTCCAAAACCTATATTTTCACCTATTACAATTCGGTAATCAGAAACTTTAGAAACACTTTGGGTAGTGAAAAAATATTGATGGGGTTTAGGGTTCCCAGTCTCATTCCATCCTGATTTGGATGTATTAACACCAAAAGTCTCTACGTTATTCATAGAAATAGTAAAACCTTCTGTAATCGGATTATTTCCACCGTTTACATTAGGGGAACGAGCAATTAGTGTATCATTTGCTCCACCAGTTACATTTCTGAGTGTAAAATTCTCTGTTCTAAGTGTATCAGGGTCTGTGCCCCCATCAATTAAAGTATCTTCAAAAGTAACTTCGTATAAGTTATCTGCTTTTAATTCAAAGGGATCAATTATATCCACACTAACAGTTCCACCGGGTGAACCTTGAACAATAGTGGCTTGTGGCTTGTCCGGAGCAATATACCCGGCCTGAGATCTTGTAGGACGAACCTGAACAACATTTACTCCAAAGCTAATGGAACCATCCGGTCCCTGACTAATTTGAATAGGAGATTCAGAAGGAGAAATCCCTGCCGGCACATACCCAAAATCAAATCCTGTTACTGCATAATAATAGGTTTTACCATTCACAACTTCAGTATCAACAAAGCTACGTTGAAGTCCCGAGTCATTACCCATATCAAACTTCACACCGTTTACATCTACAGGATGTAATCCCTGAATACCGTTATTCTTATCAAAAATTGCGATATCACTATAGTAAGTTGCGTTTCCAAATGCATCTGTTACGTTAAAGATATCTTCAAAAGATGGATCAGTAGATCGGTAAATTTTATAACCTTCAAAATCAAAACCGTTTCCTGAAATGTTATTCAAGTATCGGTCAAATGAAAATTCAGAATTGGTTTCCCAATACAAGGTAACTTTACCATCTCCGGGCACAGCTGATACAATGGGAGGATCAGGGGCCACTGCAAACTGGTAATCTGCTTCGTAGGCAACTCTTGCCTGATCTAAATTATTATTTAATTGAGTTCGGTCCTGTGCCGCAGTTCCTGTTTCTGAAGTGGAAGCCGCTGCTGAAATAGCAACCGCAAAACTTTGTGATTCACCAACTCTGAGCGGAAACAGTCCTGAAGACACGTAGATATCCTGATCCGTACCCGGATTACCAACTACATCAAACTCTCCCGGAATCAGGTAATTAAACCAAATATCAGAATCCAGACTTACCTGCAATGCTCCGGCTGAAAAGATTATAGCTCTTGAAACACCTATAAGATCTGTTTCACTCACATCAGTTTTATCAATATTAGGCTCTCCCGGAAAAGTGGTACCTGCTCCGGAAGTAGCTTTTCCATCTCCCTGTCCTTCACTTGGTGTATCAGGATCTCCCTGAATTCCTACATCATCAAAGCTTTCGTTCCAGTCATTGTCGTTATCAAATGAATCGCCACGACCTTCATCAATCATTGGTGCACTGGTGAAATGATTTTGAAGCCTCCCGTCGTAAGTTTCATTAACCAGATCTGCGAAATCCTGATCCGATGATATTCTTGCTCTTATTTCCTGATTCGAAACAATCAATCCTTGCTGAAGACTGTCTCCATCATTGAAATACAGATAATTAATAAACCGAACCGGTTTTGTAATTGAGTTTCCGTTTACGAATGTAGTCTTCTCTAAATGGTTAGGTGTATTCTCATCAATCAAGCCATCAAAATCATTGTCTAAGCCATCAATATGAACTCCGAAATTAGGGTCTGACAGTGGTAATAGTTCTTCCTGCACTGTAAAAGAAGCGCCTAAATTATACGTGATTCCCTGTGATTGAAAACTATTTCCATCGTATTCACGAATGATCCTTGTTCCGTCCTCATCAATCAATACAATTTTATCCCCAACATTGATGGTTCTTGAATCAAAATCAGCAGATTCGAATTCTCTCACAACCGTATCTTTTAAGGTTGCGCTTGCATAAAAGCCTCCATTATCTTCCAAAAGTAGTCTGAATAGATCCACATTGTCAGGATCATAAAAATCTGCGTTTTCAGGATCATAAGTGTCACTGTCTCCGTCATTATCAATTCCGTCACCCGCATTTCCCGGAGTTTCAAGGAAGCTTAAACCCATCTCTCCGATCGGTAGCCCATCAAATGCTGCGGTTCCTCCATTTTCTCTATTTGTATCGGTTAAATACGCAATTGCTCTTAAGTTATCGAATTCAGGTTGGTCAGTAGGTCCACCTCCGGCAACGAAATCAGCTATCCATAAACCAAATGACATTCTTGGGTAATCATAGCTTCCATCATTAGTAATTTCAAAAATATTAAAGTGGACAGAGTTGATCAAAATCTGAGACCAGGCAAGAATTCTTGTATCCATAACAACCGCCAGCCCACCTCTTGTTGGATCGGTATCGTCCGGCTTAAATGCTCCTGAGTTACTGTACCGGGTATAATTATCATCCCCGGCTTTATAATAAAATTCCAGATCAGCATTAAATTGATCTCGTCCAAAAAAACCGTTCCAGGAGCCTGTCCAACCATCACCCCCATCTTCAAACTTATCCGGCCAGGAATCAGGCCATGTATTTCCAAGAGGAGACCCGGGACCGCGATCACTTCGTGCAATTTCTTTTGAATCATCCCGGGAATATCCCTCAATAGGGTTTAATGACCAATTCTGACTCCCGTCTCTGTTAGTTTTGTATGAAGCTACATCAACAATTTGCAGTACATTAGAGCTGTTTTGTGCCTGTACTTCAGTTCCGAAATGAACGCTCATAAAGTACATATACTCGCGATTCGTATTTCTTGGAAATTCAAAAATCAACTCATCCAGACTGGTATTATTTCTACGCCCGGCATGACCTGTATTAAAGTATGAAGCTCTCAATCTGTTTGCATCCATAGTGGATTTCTTTCTGTCTTCAAAAGAGGACCTTTCCTCACTTGGTACATAATCCTGAGCTCCTGAAAACACCGGAAACAGTGCCACAAAAAGAAGAACGAATAAGCTTTTAATATTGAATGTGATTCTATTCATTGTTTAAAAAGAGATTGAAAGTCCTAATTGAATTCGTCTTGGTTCTGCATAAAAAGAAGGATTTGAATAAAATCCCGGATCTGCTGTATCTACAGTATTGATCGGAAGCGGTGCAGTAGCTTCACCTGAGTCTCCATATACATTGTTTATAACTTTACTGTCAAGAAGGTTGTAAACATTCAGAAAGAGCTCCATACTGGAACCGTTTGGTAAATTGATGTTCTTATATGTATTAAGATCCACAGTTAATCTGGTTGGGAGTCGCGATGTGTTTCTCAGATCTCTGGTACTTGCTCCTACCCCTATTTCCACACCCGGAATATCTGTTTGTGGTGTATACGGCGTTCCTGTGCTGAATTTTGTTACTAAATTAGCACCCCAACTATTACCTGAATAGAACATAGAGCCATTTACAATATGTGTTCTGTCCCAGTTTAATGGCTGTATTAATTTTGTTGTAGATGTAGTCTGGTTGGTTGAATCAATCTGAGTTCCTGCATTTACGATATCAAAGTATTCCGAGCTTGGATCTGAATTACTTCCTTCCACAGAACTAAATGTATAATCTAAGCCAAAATTAAAGCGTTGACTTACATATTGATTGAATGCGAAAGTAAATCCAATTGACTTCGAGAAATCCCTGTTGAAATAAATACCATAGTTGGTTGAAGTAGCCCCGGTTACCTGTGGTCTACTTGATACATAATCTCTGGTGTCTTTATAATAACCGGTAAGTTCAATAGCAGTTCCGTCAAAAATTTCCTGTTTTAAACCCAACTCATACTGAGTAGATCTTTCCGGTTTCAGATCCGGGTTTCCGAATAACCCTAAATTTCCGCTTCGCTCTCCTACAAAAACTCTGCTGTTTGTGTACATGAAATTATATGAGGGAACCTGAAAGAAATAACCATATGAAAAATAGATAACCCCTCGGTCGTTAATTGGATAGGCAACACCAATTCTCGGACTTAATTGGGTTTTAATACTGGTGTCTTCAAACCAATATTCCTGACGTTCTTCTAAAGTTACATCAGGCTCATTATCGTCCTGTTGACCATTGTTATTAAGATCTCTGTACTGATTCTCTTGTTTTGTAGGAGAAGTGATATCAGGATCTTCAAGATCAGAAACAACTCTGGAATTCGGATCAAAGTAATCGAATCTCAATCCAACATTAATGATCAGATTATCAAATTCGATCTTGTCCTGAACATAAGCACTAAAATTCCTTGGTGATTCAGAATATTTCTGATAGCCGGGAGTATTTATCTCAGGATAACCGAGTTTAACAAATGGTTTGAGCTCTTCCGGAGTTCCGGGAGGGAAACTTATGGATGGATCGGTAAAAGGAACTAAGGAAATATTTTCAAAACTTACTTCATCAAACTGCAGATTAAAACCGGCTTTTATATAATGATTTTCATTTACCTGGCTGGAAACCTCAGCTTTCCCGATAAATGTATCTGTTGATCTGAAAAAACGATTGTTGTCTGTTCCGTAAAAACTAAACTGAGCCGCGCCTGGTACACTTTGCTCAGCGGGTGAGTAAAAATCGACTATCTTGTCAAAATTGAAATAGCGTGGATCCCAGGGATCATCATACAAATGATTTTTCTGTTCATTGTATCTGTTTGCCAGATTAATAGTCAGAAATGTTTTGGAAGAAGGAGTGATGGTAGTTTTAAAATTAAGAGCGTAATTATTTCTAAAACTTGTTCCTCTGCCAAGCGGAACTAATTTGTTTTGATGATCGTAACCCTGCCCTTCTTCAAGACCATAAGAACCTATTAAATTGAATTTCAAAAACTTTGAAAAACGATACTCCAGATTTCCTTGAAAACTGGAACTTTGATAGTTATTCATATTCACCAAAGAACTGTCTCTGGTGCCGTCATCCGTTAACACCAATCGTTCGGTACCTTGAAAATTTACTGTATCTATTGAATACCATGGTTTACTGAAGTCAACCCTTTCGTTATAGATTGTTCTGTACGAATCAAAATCAGTTCCCAATGCCAGGGTATCTCTGAATTGTCCATGTGGTGAAAAAGCATTTCTTCCTGTCAAATGGCCTTCATTCTCAAACCTTCGTGCTGTTACAAAGAATGTAAGTTTGTCTTTTATAATAGGGCCTGATACTGACGCAGACAGGTTATACATTCGATTTGGATTTAACGTACTGAAGCCTGTTCCGATACCATCATATATATCACTCTGAGCTGTGGCCATATAGCTACCTGTCCATGCATTTACTGAAGCATCAAACTGACTCCCTCCCGACTTGGTAACTACATTAACAATTCCGGAAAGCGCTTGACCATGCTCTGCATTAAAAGAACCTGATATTACCTGTAATTCCTGCACAGATTCATTTTCGATTCTAACTCCGTTGGATCTGTCATAATCATCTGTAACACGGATTCCATCCACAACATAAGAAACCTCTGAAGTTCGTCCACCTCTGATATGGATTCCACCTCCATTATCCACACTAACTCCGGCCTGTAAACCGATCACATCTGAAACTTCCTGAACAGGCAACTTTTTGATTTCTTCACTACTTACTCTGGATTCAGAGCTGGTCACATCTTTTAAAACAGGTTGACGAGTTGCTACTACCACAATTTCTTCGCCTTCAAACGCTTCCAGTTCTAACCTGAAATCCTGTTCTGTAGTTAAATCAGTTCTCACAATTACTTCCTGTACAGCCAAAGTAGCATAACCGATGTATCTTGCTTCCAACGTATAAGTCCCCGGAGCTACATTTAACATCAGATAATTACCATCAATATCGGCAACAGCACCTTTAGTAGATCCTTTTATGCCAACTGTTGCACCAATCAGAGGCTCACCGGTTTCAGCATCAAGAATTTTACCTGTAATTTTTCCTGACTGCGCCTGCACCCCAACACTAACTAATAGAAATAATACCGGTAGTAGCTTTTTAATGTTCATACACTGCTTCAAATTTGAATAGTAACTTCGTTTAATTTTTCGATATCAATAAGAGCATTATGCTTTTCTTTAACATCCCTGATTGTCTTATCCTTTATGGCTTCTAATTTCTTATTCAACAAAAACCTATCAACTGATTCTTTGGCCTCATCAAATGTCAAAGGGCGGCCTTCAATCTTTCCATTCATCTTATAGATAGTGTACTGACCTGTTTGATAATTAATCACTTCTGAAATATCACCCACTTTTAGTTCAGAAATTTTAGGTGCATAAGAGCCATAATTCTTAATGCTTTCAAAACCCAACTCCCCATTTGTAAGCAAGTCTTCATTTATAATGGTGTGCTTTTCCACCAAAGCTTTGAAATCAGCTCCCTTCTTCAGTTCAGAGATTAAAAAATTGGCTTTTTCTTCAGTATCAACAACTATTCTGGAAAGATTAACCTCTATTGGCTTATAAAAGCGTTCACTGTTGTTTTGATATGCAGTTCTCAATTCCTGATCTGAGTTTGAAATGGAACTTTTAAGATCCTGAACTGCACTTTGAGCCAGGTAGGTATAAAAAGTTTCCTGAATCGACTCATTCACAATTTCCTGACCATCTATCCCTGCTTCTTTTGCATTCTTAAATAAATAAGCTCTTAAAGCAGTCCCGATTACAAAATTTTCAAAGCCCTGCTTCCCTTCTATCGCATTGATTTGAGACAATGGAGTAAATCTGTATTCGATAGCAAAATCATCAAGAGTAAATTCAAAATCGTTATAGACAGCCAAAGTTTTACCTGACGACAGATTTGATAAGAATTCGGCATCCTTAGAAATTGCTGAAGAATAATTCTCATTCATCTTATTCCAAAGTGCGTCAAAAATCTCAGAATCGAATTCTAAATTGTCTCTGAAGTTGTACAGATGTTCTCTTGTAGCAAGCTCTTTCTTCTTTTTATAGACATAAGAAGCAATTTCAGCTTTTTTTATAGCGAATTCATTTTTGGAGAGTATAGGCTTTGTAAAACGATCGGTAAGCCTGATAATACTATACCCCTGAGCTGTAGGTACCGGTTTTGAAATTTCACCAATCTTTAATCCAAAAGCAGCTTCCTCAAAAGCGATATCCATTTCATCAGTAGTAAAACGACCTACATCTCCACCATTGTTTGCCAGATAAGGTGTCTGAAATACTTCTTTTGCTAATTTCTCAAATTCTTCGCCGTCTTGTAACCTCTTATATAACTGATTAGCTGATTCAAGGTCATGTGCAAATAAATGCGAAGCTCTTAATGTTGTATTGAACCGAACAAAGTATTGGTTGAGTTCAGTATCATCTACCTTTATATCTTTGAGAATTACCTGATTCAGATATTCCTCATTTAAAACTCTTCTTTCAATCTCCCCTCTTTTTTGAAAAGCTTCTTCCGTATCATCCAAGCCTCTGTCTTCAGCGTAGGTAGCTAGTACGTAATTATCGAATTTTGCATTTAAAACGGAGAGTTTTGTAGAGGGGTTTGCACTTATAGCTCTTCCGGTACGGTAATAATATTCTTTGAAGGCATTCTCGAAGTGAATCTTGGTAATCGAGTAATCGTTAATTTGTGCCAATACGTTGTCATCAACTTTTTCCTTACAGGAAAGCGCTCCCATAAAAAGAAACAGCAAACCGGATAATAAAATTAAATGATCACGCATTGATTGCTAACAGTTTTTTACCAAGGTGAAAGAATGATAATGAAAGCGCTTACATTTTTCAACACGTTTTTAAAGATTTCTTAATTAATCTTTAATTATTCCTTTACTAAAAGAGGAATTTTCTAAGGAAGAGCAAGTAACTGATTGTTTTTCTGTAACCGACCTTTCATTTATAGAAAAACTAGTTCTTATAATTTTTTACAATGTAATCATTCAGAATAGATTTGAACTCTTTTCCTATACCATCCCCTTTAAGAGTCTTGAAATGCTCTCCATCTACATAAACAGGTGCTTTGGGCTCTTCAAACGTTCCGGGAAGAGAAATTCCTATATTTGCCGCTCGTGATTCTCCGGGTCCGTTTACCACACAACCCATTACCGCAACATCCATTTCTTCCACACCGGGATATATTTCTCTCCAAACCGGCATAGATTCTACAATATAATCCTGGATCTCTTCAGCTAATTCCTGGAAATATGTACTTTTTGTACGTCCACATCCCGGGCAGGAAGTCACCTGTGGAATAAAACTCCTGATTCCCAGTGATTGAAGCACTTGCTGTGCAACCTGAACCTCCAGTGCCCTGTCAGCGCCGGGCTGAGGTGTTAACGAAACTCGTATCGTATCACCAATTCCTCTTTGTAAGATCACCGAAAGCGCCGAAGCACTGGCCACCATTCCCTTCATGCCCATTCCTGCTTCTGTTAAACCAACATGAAGCGGGTAATCAATGACTTCAGCAATTCTTGTGTATACATTTACCACATCCTGAACACCACTCATTTTGCAACTGATGATGATCTTATCCGAAGCCAAACCAACATCTTCAGCTAATTTAGAAGAACGCTTTGCACTTTCAACCATGGTATCCAGCATCACTTCTTTTGCTGATTTAGGTTCCGGTAGATCGTTATTGGCATCCATTCTTTGTGCGAGTAACTGCTGATCCAATGATCCCCAGTTTACACCAATTCGAACGGGTTTATCGTATTTAATGGCTTGTTCTACAATAGTTGTAAAGTTCTCGTCTCGTGTTTTCGTACCCGTATTCCCTGGATTGATACGAAACTTTCCTAACGATTCCGCCATGTCGGGATATTTCGTCAAAAGCACGTGACCGTTATAATGGAAATCTCCTACAATAGGAACAGGAACTCCCCGATTCATTAATTTCTCTTTGATATGAGGAACTGCTTTGGCTGCAGCATCATTATTTACGGTGATTCTGACTATCTCCGAACCCGCTTTGTGCAGATGATCTATCTGTTCTACCGTTTCATCAATATCAGCAGTATCTGTGTTCGTCATGGACTGCACAACAATCGGAGCTCCCCCACCAACCGGAACATCACCAACCATTACCTGAATTGACTTTCTTCTTTTTATAGAAGCCATGTATGCCCTAATTTTTCTTACTTAATTCGAATAGTTTCTGTTTTTCTTCCTTCGTCAAAGCATCATAACCGCTTTTAGATATCTTTTCTAAAATTTCATCCAATTCGGTTTGATCAACTTCTTCAACGATCTCAACATCCTTAACAATGCTCATATTCTTGTTCTTCGGCTTTGTAGAAGGACTTGGTTTCAAACGGCCAAAAAGATACTCAAAATATCGGATTACTTTACTCAGATCTATACCATTTTGATGTGCTTTGATTAGCAGATATCCTCCCAATGCTCCACCCAGATGTACTAACCTCGCTACGTTATCACCGCTTCCAAGGAATAATATATCAATGGCTATCCAACCAACTACAAAAAAACGAGCCTCTATCGGTGGCAAAAGAAAAAGCATAATAGGTGCTCGTGGAAATAACATCGCAAAAGCCACCAATATTCCGGTAACAGCACCGGAAGCTCCTATAACTAATGCTGACCCAAATATCTGAGCAAGCCCAGCATCTACCAAAGCTCCTAGAATTGTAGCTCCAAGATATACCATGATAAATGAACGCGGACCAATAGTTTCTTCAACAGAACGCCCCATCCACCAAAGCCATAGCATATTGAACAAAAAGTGGAAAAATCCTGCATGGAGGAATGAATAAGTGATCAATCGCCATGGCTGAGTAAATACCGTTGGGAAAGACGGATCAAATCCAAGATTTGGAATCAACCAATTGTTTAAAGCTGCTCCACCTAAAGTTTGAATGATAAAGAATGCCGCATTGATCGCAATGATCGTACGGATAGCGACCGGCATTCGCATGAAGCCTCGCTTAAAAGTATTTCCAAATGAATCGTATGACTGATTTCTCATCTCTTTCTAATTATCTGAGCTTAAGCATATTCGGATGGTTTCTTTAATCCCCACAACTTGATCAAAATAAAACCTACTAATAATCCACCTAAATGTGCAAAATGAGCTACTCCACTATCAGCTCTTGTTAATCCATTAAATAATTCTAGTGCACCATAAAAACCAACAAAATATTTAGCTTTGATTGGTATTGGCGGAAATAGAAGCATGATCCTGCGATTTGGATACATCATTCCGAATCCAAGCAAAATCCCAAAAACAGCTCCCGAAGCTCCAATAGTATAACCACTACTTACAAATAATTGAATAATTCCGGCACCTATCCCGGTTAAAAAATAGTATATCAAGAAGCGTTTGGTTCCCCATAGTTGTTCTAAAGCCTGCCCAAAAATCCATAACGCAAACAAGTTGAAGAAGATGTGATAAAAGTCCGCATGTAAGAACATATAAGTTACCAGCTGCCATGGCAAAAAACCATCACCGAAAGGCTGTAAAACAAGTAACGGAGCCAAACTTGATCCCATCGGAGTCCATCCTGAACCAAAAATATTAATGGTGGCCAAAAAGAAGATCCCGTTCCAGATCAATAAGTATTTAATTGCCGGCGGGAAAAATGAAAACTGAGTATTCGGTGAAAATTGATTCAAAGGAAAACCTTATCGCTGATTTTTAATTCTGTTCTGATTTTTTTTGATACGCCAATATACGTTGATACCACTTAAAGTTACGCCCGGAATTCCTTGTCCGGGATAAGTTGTATCGCCCACAAGATATAATCCTGAGAATGGCGTTTGGTTTGGTGTCCATTTAAGCAAGCTGCGTGCCATGCTTTGCGGGATTCCACCAACCCTGCCTTTTTTGCGGTATACCCAATTTTGCCATGTAATGGGAGTAGCCGTATGAATTGTTTCGATATCACTTTGTTCAAAACCCGGAAGCTTTTCTTTTAGTGTTTCAACTATAAACTCTTCCGTTTGTTTCTTAGCAGATTCATATTCACCATTTAGTGAAAACCAGTATTCCGGAGAAGCGTGACAGGATATATTGAGCGTTCTTTTTCCAACCGGAGCACGATCGGTATCTCCTCTTTGAGACATAGATACAAATATCGAATCTGAATTGGTAAACGGAATAGAATCTCCTTCTTCTAAATGAATTTGATGGTGTAAACTTATTTCATCGGGATAAGTATCTGTGGTTGCAATGCCTAATGTGATCGCTCCCCATGCTTCATCAAAATCTTCAGATTCTTCTACAAAATATTCTTTCACTTTTCCTGAAGTGATATCCTTCATGTTCCAAATCGGGATATTGGAAACTACTATCGGAGCTTGGTAAATATTTCCTTTTTTAGTTTGAATGATGAACTCTTCTTCTTTTTTACTCAGATGAGTAACTGCTTCTCGGGTATGAAGTACCCCATCCTTTTTCTGAATAAAACTTCTGATGGAGTTGATCATTTCCAGTAGTCCGCCCGGAACGTAATAGTTTGAATAGTTGGTATAAGTCAAGCCGGCTCCACCAAATAAAAACGGTGTGTCTTCTGCTTTGGATTGCGCTGTGATCATCAACTGTTCATCTACGAATCGGCGAAACTTAGGCGTGTCAACTCCATACTTTCTCATTACATCCTCAACCGATTGAATGGCATAAGGTAACACCCAAATATCTAAGGGCGAATTTGAGATCGCCAGTCTTCCCCAATCGGTTATATTTTGCGGTGGGAAAAAGGGATTTTTGAGTGATACATCCCAAACGGTATCAGAGACTTTTAACGCTTCTTCCCAGAATGCTCTTTGTGCCTGTGGATTTCCAAAAACTCTACCAGCTTCTTCTATCCATTCTTCCCGATCTTTATACCGGATTATCTCCTCTCCATCTAAACGAACAGTCATGCTTGGAGCGATTTCTTCTCTTGGAATTTGAATTCCGGTTTCTTTCTCCAGTTTCCACAACGGCTGATTCTCATCAAATCCAATGAGTGTAGTCGCTCCCGACTCGAATGTAAATCCTTTTCTGTAATACGATGAACTGCACCCGCCCGGAACAGCCGCTGCTTCCAGGATCAATACTTTATAGCCGTCGTTGGCAAGCATCACCCCGGCACTCATTCCACCCATTCCCGAGCCAATAATAATTACGTCGTAGTCTTTGTTGATAGTCATGAGAGCAGAACATCTTTACTAATAAGAAATGTTCCATCTAAATGACTTCATCCTTATTTGAGGATAAAATTGTAAATCAGAATTATTCCTAATTCACTTATTCCCCTATTCCTAATTCCTCAATGCGCTTCCAGCCAATTCTCTCCAATACCGGCTTCAACTTTTAAAGGAACATCCATTTCAAAAGCTGATTCCATCAATTCTTCGATCTTCTTCGGAACTTCGTCCAGTTCACTTTCATGGATCTCAAAGATCAATTCATCATGAACTTGAAGTAACATTCTGCTTTTCTTGTTGTTGTCCTTCAGCCAGTTGTGGATGTTGATCATCGCCAGTTTGATTACATCGGCCGCGGTTCCCTGTATCGGCATATTGATTGCTACACGTTCAGCAAATCCACGCACATTCCAGTTTCCAGAATTGATATCAGGCACATACCTACGTCTACCGATCAATGTTTTCACATATCCGTGTTCTTTGGCAAACTGTTTAGTGTCATTGATGTAATTCAGAATATTTGGGAATCGCTCAAAATATTCATCTATCATCTCTTTTCCTTCTGAATTTTCGATGCCGAGATTTTGAGCTAATCCATACGCACTTAATCCGTAAGGAATTCCGAAATTAACTTCTTTTGCCTTACGACGATGATCAGTGGTTACATCTTCCAAAGAATCTAAATGAAAGATCTCTTTGGCTGTTCTGGAGTGAATATCTTCTCCGTTTTTGAAAGCTTCTATCATCGCTTCATCTTTAGCGATATGAGCAATCACCCTCAACTCTACCTGAGAATAATCCGCAGACATCATTTTAAATCCTTCATCTGCAATAAACGCTTTACGGATCTCACGTCCACGCTTTGTTCTGATCGGAATGTTCTGAAGATTGGGATTAGACGAAGAAAGTCGACCGGTAGCCGCCACACTTTGATTGAAATCTGTATGAATTCTTCCGGTTGTTTCGTCAACAATGGAAGGCAATGCGTCAACATAAGTAGATTTTAGTTTTGCCAACTGACGATATTCCAAAATCAGATCCGGCATTTCGTATTTCACAGCGAGCTTAGTCAACACCGATTCATTGGTAGAATACTGACCTGTTTTCGTTTTCTTTCCGGCTGGCAATCCCAATTTATCAAATAAAATGGTCCCCAACTGTTGTGGAGAATTGATGTTAAACTCCTCACCAGCCTTCTCATATATCTGCTTCTCCAGTTCTTTCAAATCGGTAGCCAGATCTTCTGAAAAACCTTCCAGCATGCCAACATCCAGCTTTACTCCCTGATATTCGATCTCAGCCAATACTTCCATCAACGGAAATTCTACCGTTTTCGCAACATCATCCAATTCATCTTTGGTGAGCTGCTCGCTAAATATCTCATAAAGTCTGAGCGTAATATCGGCATCCTCGCAGGCATACAAATACACTTCTTCAGGTGTCAAGTCAGCCATTGAAATTTGTCGTTTTCCCTTTCCGATCAATGCTTCAATCGGAACAGGTTCATAATTCAGATACTTTTTCGACAGTTCATCCATCTTGATCTTTTGAGTCGCATCAATGAGATATGCTGCGATCATGGTATCAAATGGCTTTCCTTTGATCTGAATTCCTGCTCGATAGAGAATCAGCCAATCGAACTTATAGTTATGAGCCACAAGGGTTTTACCCTCATCTTCAAACAACGGACGAATAATTTCCACCACTTCCTTTTCATCCAAAGCTCCTTCCACATTAACAGGAATATAAAACCCCATTCCGGGCTTGGCTGAAAATGAAAATCCAACTAGAGAAGCCGAAACCGGATTAGGTGAATTAGTCTCTGTATCAAAACAGATCACTGATTCTTTCTTTAGATCCTCAACAAGCTTTTTAACCCCGTCTATGTCTTTGATCAGCTCATAAGCATTCTTTTCTTCGTCCAGCTTTTCAGTAGGTTCTTCCTCCACAAAAGTCCCGAAGAGATCTCCCTGATCTCCGGCTTTATTTTCGATGGGTTCTTCGCCTAAATATCTTTTGGTAAGCGTGCGGAATTCCATTCTTTTGAAAAAAGCACCAAGATCATTCTTATTGGGACCATTCCATTCCAACTCTTCCCATTCGACCGTATTTGGCACATCCGTTTTGATGGTAACCATAAATTTAGCGTGCATCGCCTGATCTGCAAATTCCTGTAATCCCTCACGCTGTCTTTTTGCGGAAATGGTGTCCGCTTTGGCGATGGCTTCTTCCAAAGAACCAAATTCATTGATCAGTTTTGGAGCTCCTTTCTTTCCGATTCCCGGAACACCCGGAATGTTATCTGAAGTATCACCAATTATTGCCAACACGTCAATCACCTGATCCGGATACACTCCGAAATAATCGTGCACTCCTTCTCTGTCTATGATATTAAATCCACCGTCTTTGTTATCGGGCTTCATCATTTTCACATGATCGTGTACCAATTGCATAAAGTCCTTATCCGGTGTAACCAGATATACATCCACGTCATCTGCATTTGCACCTGAAGCTATAGTTCCAATTATATCATCAGCTTCGTAACCATCCTGCTCAATATTCTTGATTCCCCAATTTTCTACCATTTCTTTGATCAGAGGAATTCCCACTCTCAGTTCATCGGGTTGTGGCGGACGTTGAGCTTTATACGTTTCATCGGCATCATGACGGAATGTTGCAGCTTTGGTATCCCAGGCAACGGCAATGTGTGTCGGTTTTTCTTCGTCCAGCATGCGAACCAATGTGTTCGCGAATCCAAGCACAGGACCGGTGGCTATTCCTTCAGAATTTTTAAGTCGGGAATTAACAAATGCGAAATGAGCACGATAAGCCAGTGCCATCCCATCAAGTAAAAAAAGAAGTTTCTTTGACATGTAGTCTTTTATTTGTCGAAATTGTAGTCTTTGAAACTAAAGGTTTTGACATTAATTCCGAATTCAGATTCTAAATCATTTGAATAATTTTACTCAACAACTTCAACAACTCCCAAAAGTAGAACTGCACGTTCATCTGGATTGCTCACTGAGCTTTCAGGTGGTTCAGAAATTACTTCCCGGAACAACGGAGGAAGAATACAGTGAGCGTTTTGTAGCTCCTGAAAACTGCGGTAGCTTAGTTGAGTATATAAAATGTGCATCTGCCAGCATAGACATTATGCAAACCGGAGAGCAACTGGAATTAGTTACGCTGGATTTTATAGAGCAACTAAAAGCGGATAATGTCATCTATTGTGAAGTTCGGTTTGCACCTCTGCAACACCTGAAACAAGGCTTAACCGCAAAACAAGTTATCGAAACCGTCAACGAAACTATTTCAAAAGCCACAGCTGAACTGGAGATGGAAGTTCGATTGATCTTATGCTCTCTTCGCCATTTTTCGGAAGCACAGAGTTTGGAAACCATTCAGTTAGTTCATGATTTCAAAGGCACCAATGTGGTTGGTTTTGATCTTGCTGCAGATGAAGCCGGCTATCCGATTGATGAGCACAAATCAGCCTTCGAATTTGCAAGAGAAAACGAAATTCCTTGTACCTGTCATGCAGGAGAAGCATGTGGACCTAAAAATGTATGGGAAGCCATTGATGAGCTTCATGTCCAGAGAATCGGTCACGGAGTGCGAAGTTATGAAGACTCTACTCTGATGGAGTATCTCAAAGAAAAAGACATCCATCTGGAAGTATGCCCGACCAGTAATATTAAAACGGGAATCTATCCGAAACTAGCAAATCATAATATCGATAAGATTTACAGATCCGGAGTTTCTATGAGCGTGAATACCGACGGCAGATCACTTTCCAATGTTAGTTTATTTGATGAATACAAAAACCTGAACACCCATTTTGACTGGAAATTAAAAGACTATCTGGCAACCAATCTCTTCGCCATCGAAGCTGCCTTTGTGGATGAGGAAACCAAAACCAGATTGAGAAACAAACTTCTTGATCAATATTAAATTGATTCCGGACGTAAACGTCCTCCTAGTTTAATCTCTTTGATTATTTTCAGGAATTTTAACCAGCAGATCCTTCAGGTTCTGCGCTTTTCCAACAACGCCTCTTCCATTTCCAAATTCTGTACCACCAACACGGACGTAAACGTCCTCCTAGTTTAAAGACAATTCCTAATCACCTTTCACCTTTCACCTATCACCTATCACCTATCACCTATCACCTATCACCTATCACCTATCACCTATCACCTATCACCTATCACCTATCACCAAAACGAAAGATTAATCGAGCCAATTCAAAACTTTTTGACTATTATTACGAACAAGGCACAAATAAATAATCACAAGCACATACTTTGAGTTTAAAAAACGAAGCACAGTCGGGTTATGGAACCAAGAAATTCTATCAGGAATATGTTTCCGGGATGTCCAAAGACCGTATCTCTAAAGAGCTTACTGCCGATACCGATCGTTTAAAACTGTTATACAAAGAAGCCGTTGAAGACATTGAACGCCAACAAGGGCAAAATCTTCCCGGACATGTTAAGTTCCTTCGTGTATTTTCTGATTTGACTCAACGTCTTAATCCTACAAGAAGATTAGCATTCGGGTTAGGTTCTGTTGGATTCGTCTCCCATTATTTGGTGAATATTTTTGGACTGGAAGGAATTGTTTTCTTTTCTGAGTTACTTCTCCCCTTTGGTTTTGTATCTATGTTTCTGCTGCTGTTGGTAGAGTTACTTGAAAAGTCTGATGTGCAAAAAGAGATCGATCTTGCCAGAGATATTCAGTTAAGTCTGTTGCCAAGCACATCACTTAATAAGAAGAATTTAGAAGTCTATTCCTTTGCGCACACAGCTAAAGAAGTAGGCGGTGATTATCTGGATGTGATCGATACTGAAAAAGGTACGTATGTAATTATTGCTGATGTTTCCGGAAAAGGACTTTCTGCAGCTCTTTATATGGTAAGGATGCAGGCGTTAGTAAATATGTTGGTCACCAAAGAACATCCTTCGCCAAAAGATCTGTTCATTCAATTAAACGATTACGTAAAAAGTAACAGCCGTGATAAAACTTTTGTGACCGGTTGTGTTGGTTTTTTCCCAAATGACAAAGAAGAATTCGAATATGTTCGCGCCGGACATAATATTCCGATCTATTACAGCAGAGAAAGAGATACTACGTTTAACTTAAAAGCTGATGGATTTGCTTTAGGTATGACCAACAGTGCCTTGCTTGCAAAACATCTGGAAGTGAAGAAGTTTCACTTCAAACCCGGTGACTCTGTTCTTTTCTATACTGATGGATTAAACGAATCCAGAAACCACCGAGGTGAAGAATATGGCGAAGAACGTATTCAATCTCTGATGGAAATATATGGCTCCCTTCATGCTAAAACCATTGTCAAAAAACTCCAAAGCTCCTTAGAAGCCTTCATCGGTCAGGAAGCTCCTCTTGATGATGTGACTTTTACTTGTGTGCATAGGCCGGAGTAAGGGTTTCTGATTGAATTGATTTACACTGATTTCCCATCAGCGAAAATCACTAACAATGACAAAATCAGCGACCAAAAAAAGCCAACCCGATTTCTCGAATTGGCTTTAATTTTGTGGAGGTGCGGGGAGTCGAACCCCGGTCCGAAACAGTAAACCTACAAACATCTACATGTTTAGTTACTGATTGAATTTCGCGAGAAGCCGAGCCCAGTAACAAAGCGACTTCAAGCTATTCTGTTTAAGTTTCACGCATTGCAGACAGAAAACACCAATACGCTATCCTATCTTATATGATGTTCAGCCCGGCACTGATAGGCACGCTAACCGGGGGAACAGCTTAGTCAGCTTACGCTGCTAGGCGGTATGAGTAATTATTGTCAATTACATTAATTTCCATAATGGTTATTATTACGAGATCCATTGGACAATCTCGACATGCAACCTGCGATATTACGCGTCCCGTCGAAGCCAGAACACCCCCATCGTTGTTTGCTATTACAAAATACGGAATATTTAATACAATATTGTACTTCGATTTATATTTAGGAATTAAGAATTAAAAATTGAGAATTATTGAATGATAATTTAAAAATTCTACTTTCTAGAGTTGATGATGTAGCTTACTTTATAAATTAAGTGATACCAATTCTTAATTTTTAATCCTTAATTCTTAATTCAAAAAAGATGAAATTCGGAAGCGTAGACGACCCGGGAAATTCAGACCTATCACTCCCAGAGGACCATCCTGATACATATAAAGTGTTGGAATCAAATAAAACGGGAAAGCTGGAAGGAATATATGTGGGGTGTGCAAAATGGAATAAAAAAGATCTGAAAGGGTTTTATCCGCGGGGCACAAAAGATGAATTAGAATATTATGCCAAACAGTTCAACTCTATTGAATTAAATGCTACACATTACAGAATCTTTGGTGAAGATGTAGTTTCCGGATGGAGAGAAAAATCCGGAGATAATTTTAAATTTTTCCCAAAAGTAGTAAACAGTATTAGTCACTTCAAAAGACTAAAAGGTGTGGAAGCATTAGTTGAAGAATATACGCTTCCTATTCGAGCATTTGAGGAAAAACTCGGGATGATCTTCCTGCAATTGAGAGATGATTTTAAACCCAAAGACTTTGACCGGGTTGAACGGTTTCTGAAAATCTGGCCGAAGGATCTTCCATTGGCAATAGAACTCCGTCATACGGATTGGTACAATGATGAAACCGTAGCCGCCCGAACTTATAAATTGTTTGAAGAGCATAACGTCTCAAATATCATTACTGATACTGCCGGACGACGGGATCTTCTTCATATGCGACTTACAACTCCGGATGCTTTTATCAGATATGTAGGTGCAAACCATGAAACAGATTATTCCAGACTGGATGAATGGGTAGACAGACTTAAGATCTGGAAGGATCATGGTTTGAGAAATCTGTACTTCTTTGTTCATCAAAATGTAGAGAAGGAATCTCCTTTACTGTCCGCCTATTTCATTGAGAAATTGAATAAAGCTCTTGGCACAGATCTGGATTTACCTAACAAAGATCCTGAGCCCCCAAAACTGGATCTATAAGTCACATATTCTTAACAATAAAAAGCACTTTATTTCGCTAACTTTTTGAGCGCTTTATCGTTAAAGACCAAAAAATTATTACCGACTCTAATTTATGATAAAACAACTTGCTGCATTTTTGATGCTTTTCATGCCAACAATGCTGATCGCCCAAAATGCTTCGGTAAACGGTTACATAACAGATAAAAGCTCAGGAGAGACTCTTATAAGTGCAAATGTTGCACTTCTCGAAAATAACAGAGGTACATCCACCAACACGCTTGGTTACTTTTCGCTTACAAATCTGGAGCCAGGCACTTATACCATTGCAGGTTCCTACATTGGCTTTAAGCTTTTCAGAAAAACTATTACTCTTTCGGCGGATGAAACGCTTCGACTGGATATTGAACTCGAACCTAATGTTATATCAACCGATGAAATTGTTGTAACCAGTGATCGTGTGAAAGAAGAGCAAAAGGATATAGGAACTGCAGAAATTAATACTGAGCTTATAAAATCACTTCCCAAAGTTTTTGAAGCAGATGTCTTTCGCTCTATACAGTTGCTCCCCGGTGTAAAAGCAGCTTCTGATTTTTCGAGTGGATTGTATATACGTGGAGGAAGCCCCGATCAAACCCTGATCCTGCTTGACAGAAATACCGTTTACAATCCGAGCCACTTTTTTGGATTTTTTTCCACTTTCAACCCGGATGCAATCAAAGACGTTCGACTTTATAAAGGAGGTTATCCTGCTGAATATGGCGGCCGTTTAAGTTCAGTGCTTACCATTTATAATAAAGACGGAAACAGGAATAAAACTGAGGGAACTGCAACTCTGGGGATGTTGGCTTCACGTGTTTCTGTTGAAGGTCCTTATAAAAGAGGATCCTGGATGTTTTCAGCCAGAAGAAGCACACTTGAACCTGTTCTTGCTGCTTTAAGAAGTACAAGCGATAATATCCCTTCCAGTTTCTATTTTTTCGACTTTAACGGGAAAGTGAATTATGATGCTACTAAGGATGATAAACTTTCGCTGGCATTTTACTCCGGACAGGATAAAGTTAACTTTCCATTTGGAAACGATGCTGAATTCAAGCTTAACTATGGAAACCGGACACTAAGTGGAAATTGGACCCACATCTTCAATGAAAAATTGTTTTCCAATTTTGTGCTCACCGGCTCACAGTATTTTAATTATCCTGAACTTGAATTAGGCGGAACACCAATTGAGCGAAGAAATAATATCTACGACTATTCCATTAAGGCAGATCTCGAATATCTCCCCAATGAAAAACATGATTTGGCAATCGGTATTTGGGCAGGAACACTCACAATCCGTTTGAACGACCGTTTTGATAACGAACCAAGTTTTAGTTCCAGAAGTCATTCAAGATACGGGTCAGTTTATATTTCTGATACCTGGCGCCCATCTGAAAAGTGGAAAGTCGTAAGTGGAATAAGGACAAGCTATCTTTCGGATGGAGATTATTTTCGAATCGAGCCACGCTTCTCTCTTGAGTATAAAGCAAACGACAGGATAAGACTACAGACCGCTTACGGAAGATATAACCAGTATTTAACTTTAATTACCAACGAAGCATTTTCCGGCTTTGACGTTTGGCTTACCGCAGATGATGGAGTAAAACCCTCTTTTGGAGATCAATTTATTGTAGGAGCTAAAACTATTCCAATTCTTGGATATGGTTTTGATATTGAACTCTACTACAGAACTATGAATGACATTTTTGAACTGGATCCGTTTATTCAGGATGTTTCAGGTTTAGACTACCCTGAATTATTCAGAATTGGAAACGGTGATGCTTACGGAGCTGAATTTTTCTTTGAAAAAAGAAGTGGGAATTTTACCGGCTTTGTTGGATATACATTTGCATATACCTGGAAAAAATTTGCCGGTTACAATAATGAAATTGGAAATCCGGATGCTAACGGAAGGCGTTATCCACCAAAATATGATCGCCGTAACGATCTCAATCTTGTTTTATCGTATCAGCTAAGCAAGAGGTGGAAATCTACACTTTCATTTAATTATGCTACCGGACAAGCTTACACAGAAGTGCTTGGACAATACTCTGCAAACAACACTCCCTGGGCTAATGATGAATTAAATACCTTTACAGTTGGTAAAATCAATGCCTCCAGATTACCACCATACCACAGAATGGATGTTTCTTTCTCAAGACTCGGAACTTTTTTCGGTTTGGGAGAAGCCGAATGGCAATTTCAGATCATAAATGTGTATTCCAGAAGGAATATTTGGTTTTATAATTTCGACTTCGATGAGAACCCCGTGGAGCGAACTGAAGTCCCTCTTTTGCCATTGCTACCAACAATATCTTACACAGTTAATTTTTAGTTTCATGCGCTCACTATTTCTTACCCTTTTTGCATTTTCTTTAATTATGGCTTCTTGTGATTTATATCCTCAGGATGACTATGAAGAGTTTTATGTTGTTGAAAGCTATATGGTAGCCGGTGATACCCTCCCTGCGGTATATCTGTCTACAACAGCTCCTGCAACATCGCCATATAGTTTTGAAGACTATGCCGTTTCAGGAGCCAACGTTCAAATTAATTTACTTTCCGGTGATGGAGACTCCACTATTGTTCAGTCTTTTGCATATCAAATGGATAATGCAGGAGTGTACACTCCCGTATTGAATCATAAAACTATGCCATCAAGAATCTATCAGCTCCAAATTACAGACCTGCCCAACGACCCGAACAGTCTGATAACTGGATATACCTCAGTTCCTGATACATTCAGTACAAGGAGCGAAATTCCGGATACTGTTATTTATCAATCCGAGAATCAAATAGAAATTGAAATTACACCTAGTGTTAATGCAGAAAGACAGAGTTATTTTATTTTTACCACTATCGCTTTAAATCCGGTTAAAGAAAATTTCACTCCTTTATATGCCGACTTTTTTGATGAAGGGGATGAGATTGGTGATTTTGTAAAAACAAGTTCGGGAATTGTTAATGAAGCTAATTTTGAAACCAAACCCAATGGGTCTATAACTTTAAAATACCCCTGGCTGGCCGTAGCATTCTTTGGAAACAATCAGATTATCGCAAATACAATTGATGACAATATTTATGATTTTTTGAGATCTCAGTCTGTTCAGCTTGGAGGGTCCACACTTTCTCCGGGAGAAATTCCAAATGCGATCTACCGACTTGAAGGGGGAATTGGTGTATTCGGATCCCTTGCTGCAGATACAATTCAAACTTATATTAAAAGACCTGAATAACTCTTCATTTTTATGAGACTTTTCCTTTTAACAGTTGTTTTTATTTTTTTTCAACCTTCTGCTTTTTCCCAAAGTTCATCTGAGTTTGAGATAGCCAGAGCAAAATACAGAGGTGGTGGCGATTGGTATAACGACCCTTCCTCTCTTTCTAATCTGATCAATTTTGTTCAGAACCAATTCTCCATCAGCATAAAGTCAGAATATAAAGACGTTTCATTAGGAAGCAGCGATCTTCATAGCTATCCGTTTGTTTTTTTAACCGGTCATGGTAATATCAGTGTTAACTCTTCCGAAGCTAATAATTTGAAGACTTATCTGGATAACGGAGGTTTTCTGTATATAGACGATGATTACGGAATTGATGAACATGTCAGAAAAATGATGCAACAAGTCTATCCGGAAGAGGAATTCATTGAAATTCCATATTCGCATCCTATCTATAATAATGTATTTAATTTCGGAAATGGTTTACCCAAAGTTCATGAACACGACAATCAATCTCCTAAAGGCTTCGGATTGTTCAAAAATGGGAGAATGGTCGTTTTTTATACCTATGAATCAAATTTAGCAGATGGCTGGGCAGATCCTGAAATTCATAACAACCCCGAATCAGTCCGACAACAAGCCTTGAGAATGGGAGCTAATATCCTTGTTTATGCATTAACTGAACTCTAATTGCAATAATTATGAATTTTATTTCACCATATTTAATCTTTCAAGGAAATTGTGAAGAAGCTGTCAATTTTTATCATCAATGTTTAGGAGGGAAACTGGCCATAAAACGTTTTAGAGATACCGAAATGCCGGTTGAGGAAGACTATAAAAATAAAGTTATGCATGCCGAATTAGTCATTGGAAATCAAAAATTAATGTTCTCTGACGGAGCTCCACATAAAAAAGTAACAGTCGGAGATAATATTCAGATAAATCTCAATTTTGAAAATGAAGATCAGATGGAGAAAGTGTTTAACAACCTGGCAAAAGACGGTAAAGTTACAATGCCACTGGAAGTTACTTTTTGGGGTGCTAAGTTCGGGATGCTTTTAGATAAATTCGGAATTCGATGGATGGTTAACTATTCTTTGAGTGATCAGAAGTAGTTATTTATTCCATCAAGAATAGTGTCTGTAACAAAATTCAGCTCTTCATCTGTTATAATTAAAGGAGGTGCAAGGCGGACCAAGGTATTAGAGTGAAGCGTCCACCCCAATAGAATGCCTTTTTCAAAGCAATGATTTACAACAGCTTCAGTAAGATCCTTGGTTTCAAGTTCTAAACCTAGCATTGCCCCGGTTCCTCTTACTTCAATAATTCCCTTCCCTCTCAAATTTGATTTAATTTTGTTTTCAATTTCCTGAGCTCTGTTAAGATAATTGCCGGACAACAGTTCTTTCAAATTGGCATGCGCAGCTGCGCAACTCACCGGATGTCCTCCAAAAGTGGTCACATGATTCAACGGAGGATTATATTTGAAGCTTTGAAAAATTTCAGATGAAGATACAAATCCACCAACAGGCATTCCTCCTCCCATAGCTTTTGCGATACATAAAATATCCGGTATTACTTCATAATGTTCAAAGGCGAATAGTTTACCAGTTCTTCCAAACCCACTTTGAATTTCATCAAAAATTAAAAGCGCTCCACTTTCTTTACACTTTTTTCTTACTGCCTGAAGCCACTCTTTGTTTGCTGGAATTATTCCTCCTTCTCCCTGAATAGGTTCCAGAATTACTGCCGCGGTTTCTTCATCAATCAGATCAAGTACAGAATTCGAATTAAACTCATCAAAACTAACATTTGGCAATAGTGGTAAATAAGGATCTCTGTAAACATCTCTACCGGTAACACTTAAAGAGCCATGAGTATCTCCGTGGTAGCTATTTCTGAATGCAACTAATTTTGTTCTCTCTGTAAATTTCTTAGCCAGCTTAAGAGCTCCTTCAACAGCTTCTGTTCCACTGTTCACAAAATAAATTTGTTCTAATGATGAGGGAAGTTGCTCCAGCAACAGTTGAGCAAATTCTATTTGAGGCTTTTGAATAAACTCTCCGTAAACCATTACATGAAGATGCTTGTCAATTTGTTCGTGTAAAGCCTGAATTATTCTTGGATGATTATGACCTAAGCTGCTCACGGCAATTCCTGATATAAAATCGAGATATTTTTTACCATTAACGGTAAATATATAACATCCTTCAGCATTAGATATCTCTAATCCCATAGGTGTATCACTTGTTTGAGCAATTATCTTTTTAAATAAAAGTTTATTCAAAACTACTGTTGTTGACTAAAATATTATAAATTAATACTGATATAGTTAAAGTAAATTACAATATTGTGCTAACTAATAATTCATCTATTCTAAATGAAAAAAAGTTTATTGCTGGTAATTTGTACTGCTTTGATACTAGGCTGTGCTAATAAAAAAAAGATGACTGACAATTCTGAACCAGCTCCCGAAGCTGAAATAAGTTTGGCTCCCGGATACATTCAGGCTAATCTAAAAATTTTAACTATTGAAGATAGTGGTTCTCAGAAAATAATTTCCTCTGAGGTCTTGGAAATCCTAAATTATGGAAGTTCTACCGACCCTGTTCCTTCAGGTTCCAGTTTAAAATTCGTAATTGACAACGAGTTATTTAACAAATCTTCAAATAAAATCAAACAAAACGGAACTCTGACCGCAATACTTTCGATTGAGCAAAGTGGAATGATGATGGGTAACGATAAAAAGACTAACCTCTGGAAATTAATAACTATCAATAATTAATAATGAATAAACGTAAACAGAATTTGCTGAGTGTGATCATGCTTTCAGCTACGCTTGTTATTATGGTACTTTTGTTACCCAACCAAAGACCTGACAAAACAGAAACCCATTTTTTGACAGAACATGAAAAATCTGTCTATGACAGAGCTGAAAATGCTAAAGACAGACAAGACCATTTTTTCAGATTAACCAGAGATCCTCTTACAAACTCTATTCCATATAATATCCGATCCAGAGAATTGGAGCATGCTAAGAAACTTGAGAGCTCTATACGCAATAAGTCAGCTCTTCTTCAGGAAGAAATAGAAATAGTAGAAGCCGGTCCTGATGATGTTGGAGGCAGAACCCGAGGATTGGGAGTTGATTCCAGAAATGAAGACATTATTCTGGCAGGCGGAGCTTCAGGCGGAATGTGGAAAACAACTAATGGTGGTCAAAATTGGGTACAAACAAGTGACCTGGGTGAAAATCTGGGAGTAACTTCACTTATACAGGATCCTGATAATTTAGATACCTGGTATTACTCAACAGGTGAATTTTCAGGAGCTTCTTCAAGAGCAAGAGGTGGCGGGGGTCAGCTTTATGGATCAGGTATTTATGTTTCAAATGATAACGGTGACAGCTGGGCACGAATTCCTGCTACTGCTGACGATGATGTATCCTTCAATTCTGAATTCGATTTTATATCAAGAATAGAAGTAAGTCCGACAACTGGTACAAAATTCTTTTCCAGTAATGCTATTGGAGTTTACAGGTCAACAAATAATTTCGTTTCAAACAGTCTGGTTCTTGGCGGTACTAATGAACATATTTACAGTGATGTTCAGGTGGCCTCTAATGGTACTGTAGTAGCCGCAATTTCAAGGCCTTTCAATGGTTTTTCACAAACTAATTCATCCGGCGTTTATGTTTCTACAAATGATGGACAAACCTGGACAGATGTAACCCCAAATGATTATCCATCAGCTCCCGGAAGAGCCGTGATTGGCACTTCAGAATCCAGCCCTGATAGCATTTACGTATTTGTTGCAAATAATAATAACCAAGCTAATCTTTTCCTTATAGATGTTTCTGATATCAACAATGTTAACTCTTTTAACAGAACCAGCAATATCCCTGACTTTGGAAGTCCTGTTGGTAATTTGAATTTACAGGGTGGCTATAATATGGTCTGTGAAGTACATCCAGAAAACCCTGATATTTTAGTTATTGGCGGTACCAATTTATTTCGGTCATTGGATGGATTTACTTCTGTTCCTGAAGATTCAGATTCAGATGGAAATACTGATGTAACAGAAGTTAATAAATACTGGATAGGTGGCTATGATAAAGATAATGATGTGTCTCAATATAGAAGACACCATCCGGATCAACATGCCGCTGTATTCAGTCCTGCAGATCCTGACATATTATTCAGTAGCCATGATGGCGGAATAGGCAGAAGTACAAATATCACTCAGTCAAGTGTTAACTGGAACGATCTTAATAATGGCTACAATGTCACTCAATTTTATACTGTAACATTACACCCTGACGCTGGTGATACACGTATCCTTGGAGGAACACAGGATAACGGATCTCCTTATTTTGAATTTGATGATATATTAGGAACTTCTTCCTCTGAAGACATATCATCAGGTGATGGAGCATATGCTTATTTAGGTACAAACTACTTAACAACTTCTTCTCAACGAGGCAGACTTATTAAATACGATTATACCGTTACCGGAGATCCTACTTCATTTTCATATATAGCACCTATAGGAGCCACAGACCAACTGTTTATACATCCTTATTTGGTAAATCATACTAATGAGGATATCCTGTTTTATCCGGATGGCAACAAATTGCATAGAAATGATATAGTTACTTCATTGCTTAGAAATACTTCTCAACCGGATGGCATTTCTCAGGGATGGACTGAATTATCAGACTTCTCAACAGACCAAGGTTCGATAATTTCTACGTTAGAAATTAGTACAACAAATCCTGTTGACGTACTCTATTATGCCTCTTTTTCAAATGGATCAGCTCCTAAGATTTACAGGTTAAAAAATGCTTCTACTACAACATCTCCATCAGATTTAATAGTCCGTACCTTTACCTCAGCAACATCAGATTCTATTCCTCCTTCGGGGGCTTATATTCATGATATAGCTGTAAGTGAAGACAATGGAAATGAATTAATTGCTGTAGTTTCGAATTACAGTACTGAAAGCATTTACTACTCAACCAATGGAGGGGTTACCTGGACCGGTATTGGAGGAAATTTAGAACCGGCTAATGGCAACGGACCTTCTGTAAGAACAGCAGCTATTACCAAAACTTCTTCAGGTCAAAAAACGTACTTTGTAGGAACAAGTACCGGTTTGTATGCAACAAATACTCTTGACGGAGCCAATACAGAATGGAAATTTCAGGGAGCCTCAACAATTGGAAATACAGTAGTTGAATATCTGGATTATCGTCCATCAGATAAAACACTTGCAATAGGAACACACGGAAGAGGTATTTTCTTAGGAAATGTATCTATGTCTGTTTCGAACGAAAATACAGAATTGGCTGATACCCCTAAGGAATTTAGTCTGGATCAAAATTATCCAAACCCATTTAATCCCTCAACCAATATTACTTATTCTCTCCCATCTAATAGCACCGTTTCAATTTCTGTGTATGATATAAACGGAAGAAAAGTTGCGGACCTCATCAATGGAGCTTCCCGCACAGCCGGATCTCATTCATTAAGCTTCGATGCTGCTAATTTGGCAAGTGGGGTTTATCTTTACAGAATTGATGCGAAATCTGTTTCACAGAATCGTTCTTTCTCCCAAATAAAAAGAATGACATTAATCAAATAGATCTTAAAACCAAAAAAAAGCCTGATTTATCAAATAAATCAGGCTTTTTTATACTTAATAAATTTTCAGAACGAGTTACTTTTGAGATAACACAGCTTCAACTATTCTTTCAGTTGTAATCCCAAAATGCTCATACAACTCTTCATAAGGAGCTGACTCTCCAAAAGTATCAATTCCAATAGAAATACCTCTATCTCCTACCCATTTCGACCATCCGAAAGTAGATCCCGCTTCAACTGAGACTCTGTTTAATACCGATTGTGGTAACACCATTTCTCTATACTCTTCATCCTGTTGCTGAAACAGTTCCCAACAAGGCATACTAACAACACGAACATCCATTCCCTTTTCAGTCAGTATTGCTTTTGCTTCCATAGCTAAATGTACTTCAGATCCCGTTCCGATTAATATTGAATCAGGAATATCTTTATCAGAATCAGATAGAATATAAGCACCTTTTTCCGTCAAGCTTGCAGCGTTATCTTCGTTACGTAAAAAAGTAGGAATATTCTGTCTTGTTAAAACTATAATCGTTGGCGTATTTTTACTTTCAATGGCTGACTTCCATGCATAAGAAACTTCATTCGCATCTCCCGGGCGAATCACATTTACATTTGGCATAGCTCTTAAACTAGCCAGATGCTCAACAGGTTGATGCGTAGGGCCATCTTCTCCTAACCCAATACTATCGTGAGTCATAACATAGATAGAAGGCGTATTCATAAGACCCGCTAGCCTGATCGACGGCCTGCAATAATCCGTAAATACAAAGAAAGTACCCCCAAAAGGTATTAATCCTCCATGAAGCGCCATCCCGTTTAATGCCGCTACCATACCATGTTCTCTTACTCCATAATGAACATTTCTGCCTGTAGAATTAGAAGCATTAAAAACTCCTTCATTTTTCAGGTTTGTTTTAACACTACCTTCGAGGTCTGCTGATCCGCCAAATAGATTTTTGATACTATCCTTCAAAGTGTTTAATACAGTACCGGAAGATGCCCTTGTTGCGAGCCCTTTTTCATCTGTATCGAACTCAGGAAGTAAAGATTCTAAATTTTCAGGTAGCTTTCCGTTCATCCAGTTTTCAAATTCGGAAGCTAAATCTTTATTCTGCTTACGATAGTCATTTAATACTTCGTTCCAGGAGTTTTCAATTTCATCCCCTTTTGTGATCTCTTCTCTGAATACCGCCAGTGCTTGCTCAGGAATAAAAAACTTCTTTTCAGGATCCCATCCATATGCTTTTTTTGTAAGTACAATTTCTTCATCCCCCAATGGCGAACCATGCGATGATGCAGAATCTTGCTTGTTAGGACTACCATATCCAATATGAGTCCTGCAAATTACTATAGAAGGTTTTGATGTTTCTGACTGAGCATTTCTAATTGCATCTTCAATTTGAATATGATCATGCCCGTCAATCTCCTGAACATGCCAACCATATGCTTCAAATCTTTTTACCGGATCTTCAGTAAATGCTAAATCTGTTGAACCATCTATTGAAATAGAATTAGCATCATAAAGATAGATCATTTTCCCCAACTGTAAATGACCTGCTAATGAAGCCGCTTCATGAGAGACTCCCTCCATTAAATCTCCGTCACTTACTATAGCATAAGTATAATGATCAACTATAGTATGCTCTTCAGTATTGAATTTGCCTCTAAGAAACTTTTCTGCCATTGCCATTCCAACTCCGGTTGCAAACCCCTGTCCTAATGGACCGGTTGTCATTTCAACTCCCGGCGTTAAATGTTTTTCGGGATGTCCGGCTGTTTTACTTCCCATCTGTCGAAAATTCTTAATCTCATCAAGACTTAGATCATAACCTGTTAAATGCAATAAACTATAGATGAGCATAGAACCATGCCCTGCAGAAAGAATAAATCTGTCTCTGTCAAACCATTCAGGGTTTTTAGGATTGTGCTTTAGAAATTTTGTCCAAAGTATATATGACACGTCAGCCATACCCATCGGCATTCCCGGATGACCTGAGTTGGCTTTCTGAACAGCATCAATTGAAAGAGTTCTTATTGTATTTACGCACAGCTGATCTAAAGAAGCCATTTAAAAAGAGTAGTTAGTTTTGTATTAGCACATTAAAAATCAAAGAAAGATAGGAAAAGCTTTTTTTAGATTGAAGAGATAAATCCTTTGCCGAAGATTTTTAGAAAACATTAAATAAAAAAAAAGCTCAGTGAATATTTTCACTGAGCTTTAAAATACATGAATGAATTAGTTGGTCGTAGTTCCACACTTTAATTCAAATTCCATAGAGTGTTCTGCGGGGGCTTTAAATGATCCAAAAGAAGCATTTGTATAAGCGCTGCAGGCATCTGATTTGTTGCCTTTCATTTGATAAGCAAAACCCATTTCAAAATATATTTTTGCTTTATCTGTTTTACCGCCTTTCTCATGAGTTAATGCAGTTTTGGCATTTGAAATAGCTAAGTCATATTTACTTTGCTTATTGTAAGCTTCAGCAATTCTGTAATATACATCAGCTGACTCTGCATCATACTCAGTAGCTAATTTTAGTAGATCAATAGCATCACTGTAGTTCTTTGATTCTATAAGCTTGGATCCTCTGAAAAGAAGTTCATCATGAGCCGCATTTTTTGCTTGTCTCGAGATTTGTCCTTTGTTTGTCTTATCTGCAACTGCAATTGCCTGATCAAACCATCTTAAAGCATCATTAATATCGTCTGATAATTTCTTGGCAACTAAACCTTTAGTGTAGTAAGGCTGAGCATAGTTAGCATTTGCCTGAATAGCACTATTTAAAGCATTATCAGCTTCCTGATACATTTCTCTTTTAAAAAGCATAGTAGCTTTTTGGTAGTACAACTGAGGAACATATCCTTGTGCAGCTTGTGTTACTCGGGTATCCTCATACTCTTTACCCATCTTTACTGTTTCTTCAAACGCGGCGATTGCAACATCAAGATCAGCTATCTGTTTGGATGATCTGAATGCGTTAAATAAGTTACCTGCTTTATTTAACTGGACTTTAGGAATTTGTTGCTCAGAACGCGACTTAATATCTGTTCCCTGCGGAGTACCCAATTCTTCCCCGATTTTGGCAGCTTCCATGTATGTAGAAATTGCTTTATCATATTCTTTTGCTGAAGCTTGTTCAGCTGCACTGTTATATAGCTTTACTGCATCTTCATAAGTGCTTTGAGCAAATACATTGCTTACAAACAAGCTCACAAATAATACTAATAAACTTTTATTAAAAACCTTCATTTGTCTAAAGTTGTATTGTTAATTAATTCAAAGCTTTTAATTTAAATAAAAAAGCTCCATATCGAAAATATATAACCCATGAATTTCAGAATTTATTGTTTTAACTCCGAAATCAACTTGATTGTTCCGAATTAGAATTAGAAGTTTGGCTTTGGATCTTTCTTTTCGTAGAAATCACAAATGATTTTTACAGCTTCTTCTTTACTGTCTGTAACGTGAAATAAATCAGAATCTTTCTCTGAAATTGTACCGGCTTCTACCATTGTTTTATTGATCCAATCAACCAAACCATTCCAATATTCTGACCCAAAAAGAATTATCGGAATCTTGGTGATTTTATGCGTCTGAATCAGAGTCAAACTTTCAAAAAGTTCATCTAAAGTTCCAAAGCCACCCGGAAAAACTATAAAACCCTGAGCGTATTTTACGAACATCACCTTTCTTACAAAGAAATAATTGAAGTCAACAGAATAATCTTTGTTTACAAATTCATTCATTCCCTGTTCGAATGGTAATTCTATCCCCAGACCTACTGAACGTCCTTTTCCAATCGAGGCACCTTTATTGCCGGCTTCCATAATGCCGGGACCCCCTCCTGTTATCACTCCAAAGCCTTTTTCTGTGATCAACTTACCCGTTTCAACAGCAAGCTCATAGTACTTGTCACCCGGCTTTGTTCTTGCAGACCCAAAAATAGATATACAGGGTCCTACTTTGTATAAAGTATCAAAGCCTTCAACAAATTCCCCCATAATTTTAAAAACGCTCCAGATGTCTTTATTACTGCCTTCTTCATATTGTCTCTGTATTTGAACTTCTGACTTTTTCGATTTATTCATGCTAAAAACTTATTGAAAGTGAAATTGAAGGTACATCTCCCAGTAACGGAGAAGTAATGTTGTTGGGCTTAAATGTTCTTTTCATTGAAAGATCATCTGAAACATCAAAAGGGCGTAAATGTGCAAAAACATAAGCGTCTACGGCATTCAGCACATAAGACAAGAAAATGGTTACATAGATAAAGTCTCTTCTGTTTCTTAAAAAATCCCTGTTACTTTTTAAACTGCTAACATTTTGACCCTCCAAATAACCGGGTGTTGGGCCAAATCTCATATCTGTGCTTGAATCAAATGAATTATAATAAGCAGCTCTGTAATCATGATATTGTTTAGTCAGATATACACTGTAATATCCAAGCCCGCCAAGCAAACCATAAACAATTGGGACTTTCCAGGCTTGCTTATTAACTACCTGACCCCAGCCCGGGATGATCAAAGATTTTCTAACTACGGATTTAGGATTTGGATACTCCGGTTTTGTACTATCCGCCTGTAGTGAATAAGTATAGGAAGCTCTGTTAAGATCGGTTCTTTGCAAATATTGAGCATGAGTACTTACTGAACCCATGATCAAAAAACCAATTAATCCAATATTAAATCGAATCAAGAATACCAAGAATGCGCTCCAGGTCATCTTCTGAATAATATTCGATTTTAATTTCTCCACCTTTAGCCTTTGGATTTACCTGAACTTTAGTACTGAAAGTTTGTCTCAGTCTCGAAGATATTTCTTCGTAAAACGGATTATTCGGATCTTTCTTAAGTGATGTTTTCTTTTTCGTACCTTCAGAAGATAACGTTCTTACCGCATCTTCCATTTGCCGAACCGACCATTCATTGCTAACTGCTTTTTTTAACAGCTTTTGCTGATCAGAAATATCTTCGATAGTGATAAGAGAACGAGCATGTCCCATGGCTATTTCATTCTTCTTTAAAGCAGTTTGAATGAAATCCGGTAAGGTCAATAACCGCAACATGTTTGTAACAGTTGTTCTGTTCTTACCCACTCTTTCCGCTACCTGAGCTTGAGTATAATCAAATTCTTCTAAAAGCCTTTTGTACGCCATAGCAACTTCAAGGGCATTCAAATCCTCCCTCTGAATATTCTCTATCAAAGCAAATGCCATACTTTGCTCATCATCAGCTTTACGAACGTAGGCAGCTATCTCTTTTAGTCCGGCAAGTTTCGATGCTTTTAATCTGCGTTCACCACTGATAAGCTCAAACTTTCTCTCGCCAATATACCTGACCGTAAGTGGCTGAATAATCCCATGCTCTTTAATGGAGTCAGCCAGCTCGTCCAGCTTTTCTTCATCAAATTCCTTACGCGGCTGGTGTGGGTTTGCTCTGATATCATCAACAGGAATATGAAGAACAACGTTTACTAATTCGGCAGGATCAACTTCAACTGGTTTTTCCGATTTTGAGCCTTTTTGCTTTGCTATAGGCTCTCTTTTACTCTCTTCGGATTTCTCCTCGTCGGATTGATATTCCGGAAAATATACTCCTAAACCTCTTCCTAAAACCTTCTTTGCCATTCTATTATTCCTTAATTAGAAAGTACAGGACTATTCTTAAATAGCTTTCTGTTTTTCTTAATGATCTCACGAGCTAAAGACAGATAGTTTTTACTTCCGGTACTGGTAGAATCATATAAAAGCGCCGGTTTGCCAAAACTTGGAGCTTCAGCGAGCCTGATATTTCTGGCGATCACCGATTTGAAAACTCTGTCATCAAAATAACGCTTTACTTCTTCAGCCACCTGATTGGATAATCTTGTTCTGGTATCATACATTGTCAATAAAACCCCTTCTATATCCAGATCAGGATTCAAATGTTGTCTTACAATTTTGATCGTATTTAATAATTGACCAAGACCTTCTAACGCAAAGTACTCACACTGAACCGGTATCACGATTGAATCCGATGCAGTAAGTGCATTGATTGTTAAAAGTCCCAGCGAAGGCGGGCAGTCAATAATGATAAAGTCATATTTATCTCTTAAATCACCGATAGCCTTATCAAGAATTCTTTCGCGATCCTCTCTGTCAATCATTTCAATTTCCGCACCTACCAAATTTATATGAGCCGGTACCAAATCCAGAAAATCTAATTCTGTTGAACGTATCGTTTCAGTAGTGTCTGTGCTACCAATCATCACTTCATATATAGAATTGGTAACTGTCTTAACATCAATACCTAATCCACTTGTTGTATTACTTTGAGGATCTATATCAATTACAAGTGTTGGGTGCTCTATGGCCGCTAAACTAGCAGCTAAGTTGATAGCAGTAGTTGTTTTACCTACTCCTCCCTTTTGATTTGCTATAGAGATAACTTTACCCATTAAATACTCGCTTATTTTGGTTCTTTGACATTAAAATCAATATAAAGCGAGGTATCATGCGATACAAAAATACTTATTCACATCCATATAGCAAGTTATCCACAATTGGGATTAGTTATTAACCGGGGAACTGGTTAATAGTACTCCCTGTCTTTGATTTGAGGATATATCAACCTTATCTACCGGAATAAGTTTTTCGTAACTCTTTTCGTACTCAGCCCCAATTCTTTGTGCCTGAACCGCGTCTGTACGATCTGATATCTTAATAATTTCATTCCTGTCAACCCATGGCTGAACGGTACCGGCAGAAATTACAGTGCTTTGAGCAGGTGAGCTGGTCAGCGTTCCAAAATCAATGAAATACATAGAAACTGAAACAAGTAGCAGAATAGTTGCTGCTACTGCTACCGTTTTTCCAAACCATCCTATTAACTTAAACGAACTGCGTAACTGCTTTTGCTGATCGGATATGGCTTGTTCTTTAACCTTATTGAGTATTTCAGCAGGTGTCTGCTTTAATGGTAACTTTTTAACCTTATTGTATGTGCTCCTTAAACTTTCAACTTCTATGAGTAAGTTTTCATTACTCATCATTTCTCTTTCAAATTCGATCTCCTCAGAGGGATCCATCTCCCTCATGAGGTACCGAATACAGTCTTCATCGTTTATTTGCATGTTTAAACTCATGTTGTCTTTCTTCCTCAAAGTGCTTGCGCAAATTGATCAACGCATAACGCATACGACCTAGTGCCGTATTTATTGATACATTAGTCAATTCTGCGATTTCTTTAAAGGGCATTTCATAATAATGCCTCAAAAGTACAACGGTGCGTTGCTCTTCGGGTAATTTAGCTATATGAGCCATTAAACTGGACTTTGTTTCGCCTTCAACTAATTGCTCATCTGCGTCTACCCAACTCTCGTCCGTCATTCTATCGAAGTAATCTGAGCGAGAATCATCATCGTCGTACCAAGAGTTAACGTCAATGTAACGCTTTTGTTTTCTTATATGATCAATTGTTGCATTATGCGCAATTCTCATTACCCAGGCAATCCATTTACCCTGTTCGTTGTAGGTGTCATCCATTTTTGTGACTACCTTCGTAAACACTTCCTGGAAAATATCATTAGCTGTTTCAGGGTTGTTGATCATACTATAAATGTATGAATAAATTTTTGCCTGATGTCGGTTCATTAACTCATTGAATGCAGCTTCGTCAGCTTTTTTTCTGAAATAACGTACCAGATCTCTGTCCCGAAGATCTTTATAAGATGCCTTTGTAGTTCTCTTTAATAGTTCCATTATGTTCACCCGTGTATTTTGGGGTTAACTCTTTGCCAACGTATTGAATAAACTCTGAATACCTCAATTACATTCAGTCAATAACATTTATTAACACAAAGAGCATTTTACCTCTTGTCTTGCACTATTGTACGAAGAGCTAAGACAATTGGCTTGGTTCTATTTTAATTGATGATACTCAGTCTTCATATCACATGATGATGTTAGCCGTTTAATCACATCAAAATCTAAGACGAGCTAGTTATTGAAATGGTTGTAAACTTTTTCTCCGGATTTTTTCCCGATCACTTTTTGAATCTCTTCTATTTCGGCTTGTTTTACTTTTTTGACTGAACCGAATTCCTTCAATAGTGTTTGTGATGTTTTTTCACCCACTCCTTCTATATCAGTGAGTTCCGTAATCAATGTTCTCTTGGACCTTTTTTGACGATGAAATGTGATCGCAAACCGATGCGCTTCATCTCTGGCTTGTTGGATCAGTTTAAGTGCCGTAGATTTTTTGGGAATCATTATTGATTCTGACTTCTCAGGCAAAAACACTTCTTCTAATCTCTTGGCCAAGCCGATAATTTCACATTCTCCATAAAACCCAATTTCTTTAAGGGCTTCCACTGCAGAGCTTAGTTGTCCTTTTCCTCCATCTACAATAATAAGATCCGGAATTTGCAATCCATCTTTCATCACTTTGGAGTAGCGCCGCGTCAATATCTCTTTCATTGATGCAAAGTCATCAGGTCCGACTACCGTTTTGATATTGAATCGTTTGTATTCACTTTTTCGGGGTTTAGCATCTACAAAACAAACCATAGAAGCAACAGGATCTGATCCCTGTAAATTTGAATTATCAAAGCACTCAATTCTACGAGGAAGTCCCTGTAAACCTAAATGTTCTTTCAGTTCTTTTACTGCATGAGGAATGCGATCTCGTTCTGCTTTTTCTTTTTCTAATCTTCTTTCGTTTAAATGTAGTTTCGCATTCGATTTGGCCATTTTGATCAACTGAGCTTTCTCTCCGATCTGCGGTACATGAACCGGTACTTTTTTCCCTTTTTCCTGATATAGATACTGTACCAATGCTTCATCATCTTCCATCTCTTTGCTGATATAAACCTCATCCGGAATAGCAGCAGTATATTGTCCGGTATAATAATCTTCCACAAAAGACTGCAGCAGAACACCTTCAGCCAATCCATCAATATTTTTCAAAAAGCGATGGAATTTACCGATCAATTTTCCTTCCCGTACTTTAAATAAAACTCCGCAGGCTTCTACAAGTTCTGAATCGATAATCAATGCAAAAACATCACGATCTACTTTCTTATCAGCGACCATTTTCATTTTCTTGCTGTAGCGCTCCACGGCTATAAGGCTATCCCTAAGCTTAGCCGCTTCTTCAAATGCTAAAGCGGAAGATGCTATTTCCATCTCTTCCTTCAGTTCGCGGATCAATACTTCCGTTTGTCCGTTCAACAGGCGCTCTACTTTAGATACAACAACATTATAGCGTTCATTATCCCAATCGCCGGAGCAGTTCTCTAAATAATCATCGAAACAGGAATGCCACTTAGGAATCCCACGAGTTCGATCAATATTCTTGATTGAAACTGCGCAGGTACATAGATCAAAAGCTTTACGAATGGTTTCCAGCATCCGCTTCATGTTTATCACACTATCGTACGGACCATAATATTTGCTCCCGTCTTTTACGATGGTCCGGGTTGGAAACACTCTGGGTTTATCATCTTTTGTGATACAGATGTATGGATATGATTTATCATCCCGATACATAATATTGTAGCGAGGCTGATACTGCTTAATGAAGTTATTCTCCAAGATCAGAGCTTCAGCTTCCGAATCAGTAACCACCACTTCCAGATCATCGATCTTGGAAACCATCGTTTTGATGCGTCCATCAACATTCCGGGATTCCTGAAAATAAGAACGAACTCTGTTTCTGAGCTTCTTGGCTTTACCCACATACAACACACTTCCATTTTTATCTCTGTAGATATACACTCCGGGTGAAAGCGGCAGGTTCGCTACTTTTTCAGAAACTTCTATGTTGATCTTGGGATTACTCACGGTTTAAAGGTAGTGGTTTTGGAAGACTGATTCCGTTGATTTTGGATCGCTGATTGCATTGATGGTTTGTATTAAACTTCTTTCGATTCAAAACTTCTTTTCGTATTTATAGCGAAATATTTTTTGATATGAACAATAAGATCCCAAACGGCTTAGTTTTTTCATCGCGATCACCAAAGCGGAGAAAACGTGCATTTATTTTAGTTCCGATTCTGGTACTGATTCAGATCTGTTTGATCTGGCCGGTTTATCCCTTAATGAGTTCAGCAAAGCTATTAGTTCTTGGGCTGCCACTCTCCTTTTTCTGGGTTATTCTGATGGTCTGTTGCTCCTTTACAGCACTCTTTCTCTTTTTTAGAAAAGATACTGAGGAGGAAAAATAGTTGGCTGACTGGATCATTATTCTCGGAATTTGTGGGATCTATTTGGCGATCACTTTGGTGATGGGAATCATCCCGGGAAGAAAAGTGAGTAACAGTGCCGCCGGATATGTAGCCGGTGATCGCTCCATGAATGTGTTCATTCTCTATTTTGTGTTGGGCGCTTCCATATTTTCGTCTTTTGCATTTTTGGGTGGACCGGGTTGGGCGTATTCTCGTGGAGCGGCTGCTTTCTACATTATTGCTTATGGAGCTTTAGGAATGGTTCCCTTTTACTTTTTTGGTCCTAAAGCCAGAAAACTTGGTGCAAAACACGGGTTTGTAACTCAGGCTGAATTACTTCAGGACCGCTACAATAGTAAAGTACTTTCAGCTCTTTTAGCAATCCTAACTGTAGTAGTTTTGATTCCCTATTTAACGCTTCAGATGAAAGGCGCCGGATTGGTCCTGAATACGATCAGCGAAGGAACTATTCCTGAATGGTTGGGCGCAGGAATTGCGTACGGAGTTGTGCTTGTGTACGTGTTCTTCAGTGGAGTGATGGGCGTTGGATGGACAAACACATTTCAGGGAATTTTTATGCTAATCATTGCGTGGTTTTTGGGAATCTATCTTCCTGAAAAGATGTATGGAGGAATCGGGCCGATGTTTGAGGAATTGATTGCTTCCGATTTTGGTGAAGCACTATCTGCTCCGGGTTTAACCAGCAGCGGAGCCGCCTGGGATTGGTGGGGATTCAGTTAAGCCGTATTGATCTCTGCAATCGGATTTTCTATGTGGCCACATTTCTTTATGAAGGCATTTGCTGCAAAAAGTGATCGGACTATTAAACTAACGGTTGTACTCTA
The DNA here is from genome assembly GCA_017643645.1 of Balneola sp. Lineage (GTDB taxonomy): Bacteria > Bacteroidota > Rhodothermia > Balneolales > Balneolaceae > Balneola. Next base: position 124,359 of record JAEPNB010000003.1, on the reverse strand, counting down.
CCCTACTTTCCAGATCTTTTTGGTTCCGATCCTGATCATCGGTTTTGCAGCGGTTCTTGCTTTTCCGAATGTAACCCCGGCTGATTCTATTCTGCCACATGTATTGCTTCAAATGGACCTTCCGGTAATTCTGATCGGGTTGGTTTGTGCCGGGACTTTGGCAGCTTCAATGTCTTCGGGTGATGCTATTGTTCATGCAGCGGCATCGGTTGCCGTTCGGGACGGACTTTCGAAATCTCCATCTCTGGCAAACTGGATGAAAGCAGAAGGCAATGAACGAACATTGATACGAATCTTAGTAGTCGTCATAAGTTTGATCGCCTATTATTTTGCGGTGTTTTCGGAAACAGATATTGTTTCTCTACTACTGGGAGCTTATGGCGGAATTGCTCAGATGTTCCCGTTGGTATTTGCCATGTTCTACTGGCCGCGAGCGAATGGAAAAGGTGCACTTGCAGGTTTGATTGGTGGGATTGTGGTCACATTATTCTTCCTTTACAATCCCGAATTCAAACCACTTCCTATGCATGAGGGAATTTATGGATTGATCGCAAATCTGGCGTTATTGATAGGAATTAGTTTAGCTACTGAGCCTGAGGAAAGAGAACGGATTGAGAGGTATTCGGAGCTATGAGATTTTTAATTATTTGTATATTATTTTTGAGTTTTTCATGCTCCAAGAAAAACGAGTTGCAATCTATAATAAAGCAAGATGGGAAATATGGGATTATTAATCTGGACGGAGATTATATTGTTGAACCTTATTGGGATGATATTTGGTCACTAAACGAAGGTTATTATCCTGTAAAAAAAGATTCTTTGTGGGGATTTATAAATACGAATGGTGAAATTTCGATTTCACCGAAGTATGCGGAAATTGGATTTTTCTCAGAAGGATTTGTAGAGGTTTCAAATTTTGAAAATAAATGGGGCATTATAAATGTAAATGGTGATACTCTGGTTCCATTAACTTACGACTACATATTTGATGGATTTAACAATGGACTTTCAGATATATATTTAAATGAACAATGTGGTTATATAAATACTGCTGGTGAAATTGTAATTCCGTTGTCTTATGATTCATGTTATCCTTTTGTTTCCGAAGTTGCTCAGGTTTATAGTGAATCTCAAGATTCGTTAATTGAGTATTTGATTAACAAAAAAGGTGAAATCATTGAAGACCGAGGACAGTTTACGGACGAACAACTTTGGATTCCAAAAAAGCCTTATCCTTATTCTTTTAAAACTGAAACAGGGAGAGGAAGAACAAATGCTGTCGGGGATACTATTATCCCACCCATATATGAAGCAACTGGAAACTTTATTGAAGGAAGATCAATTGTAAATCTAAAAGGTAAATGGGGCTTTTATGATGAAAAGGGAAATCTAACTCTAGAACCAATTTTTGATGATTTACAACATTTTCATGAAGGACTTTCATTGTTCAAATTAAATGATAAATATGGTTTCATAGATAGAAATGGAAATGTTGTAATTTCAGCTAGATTTGAAAATGGTAAAGGATTTTTCAATGGTCTGGCACATGTTCAAATTGATGGAAAAGCCGGTTTCATAAATAAAAAAGGAGACTTTGTAATTAAACCAAAGTTTGAATTTGATTACTCAAGTCGTTTTGATTCAATAACGAAATGAAACTATCCACCAACCCAAAAACCATCGAAGTATTTGAGAATTATCCTGATTCCGTGCGGTTGAAAATGGAGAAACTCCGAGAATTGGTGCTGGAAGCAGCTTCAGAAGTTGATGATTTGGAAAACTTGGAGGAAACATTGAAATGGGGAGAACCCGCTTATCTTACCAAACACGGAAGCACGGTTCGCATGGACTGGAAAGAAAAGAAACCGGATCAATATGCCATGTATTTCAAATGCACTTCAAAATTGGTTCCCACTTTCAAAAAACTCTATCCGGATGTATTCACATTTGAGGGAGACCGAACCATTATATTTAAACTGGATGATAAAATCCGCGAGAACGAGCTCAAGCATTGTGTAAAACTGGCTCTCACTTATCATAAAGTGAAGTATTTGCCGCTTTTGGGTGCTTGAGGGTTTCTTAAAATCAGCCTTAGATTTTATACTGAATCAAAAGCACGAGGTCTGTTTGCAGATGCTGGCCATCTCACAGATAAAAATAGCTTCTGTTTCTATGTACTGGATGATTTCTAATAGAACTCAGGATTTTATAAAAGCTTCCAACTACACCGACCTTTAGAATTATTGGCAACGAAAGACCTCCTCTGTCTCCTCCTGCAACAGGAGGAGGACTCGTTGATAATATTAGAATCAACTCGGGAATTCCCCTCCTTATCCAAGGAGGGCGAACTACTCAGAACCAAAAAATCTGTTTCGTAGCCGGGGAGGTCCATTTCCAATGCAGACGCATCCGGATCATGCTCTCTTATCCGTCTTAAATACTAAGGGCGAATTTTCTTGAAACTATCACTACTAAACTGTCAACTAATTACCTAATTCTTCCAGCTTTAACTAATGGAATGATTTCTAACATTAATATTTAACCAACCGGTTGAATATATCAATTCTCTTTCCTATACTAATATTCAACCAACTAGTTAAATATATGCTTGATTCAACCCTACATGCTTTGGCAGATTCAACAAGACGATCGATTTTACTTCGTCTTGGAGAAAAAGAACATTCCGTTAATGAAATAGCAGAGCCATATGAGATGTCATTGGCAGCAGTATCCAAACATTTAAAAGTGCTGGAAAACGCCAATCTGATTAAAAAAGAGAAGGTGGGCAGAAGTTATTCATGCAGGATGAATTACGAGCCTCTACAAGAAGTTCAAGAGCTAATCAATGAATATCGGGCTTTTTGGGAAGCAAGGCTTGACGAGTTGGATCATTTTATCACACAAACAAAAAAGGATTAAATATTATGTCGAACAATAAATCACTTACCGTATCAAAAACTATAAAGGCTGACAAAGCGACTATTTTTAATGCATTAACGGACGAAAAAATAATGGCGAAATGGTTTTTTGCAGGACCTGAAGGCTGGAGTGCTACCGTAAAAAGTGACAGCAAAAAAGGTGGCTCTTACAAGATTGATATGCATAACAGCGAAGGTGAAACCTATTCTCACACCGGCGAATATAAAGAAGTCTCCCCTACTGATAAGATCGTATTCAGCTGGAATTCACAAGCCGTTACCGATACTTTGGTTACAATCACTCTTACTGAGGTTGATGGCGGAACTGAAGTTAAATTAATGCATGAGTTTATGCCAAATGATCAACAAGTAGAAAATCATACCGGTGGCTGGACAGCAATACTTGAACGACTAAATGAAGTTGTTTCGTAAATGAACTGGCTTTCATTGAATCACTTACCAAACAAATTAAACTAAATGAATACTATGGAATCAACTAAAAATGCAGAATATGAAGGTCAATGCGCATTTGCAGTCAGCACCGGAAAAACGAATGTAGAAGGCGGGAAACACAGTGCTACATTTGACGGTAAAACTTACTTATTCTCAAATCCGGTAGCAAAACTGCTGTTCAGGATACTCCCCAACAGGATCCAAAAAGCAGATCAACACTGGGAAAAGGTTGGGAAGTAATACCAATACTATTACTGGAATAAATCCGTAAGAATTTGCTCTGAGATTAACTCTTTTGAATACTAAAAATTACTAACTTTTTTAATACTCATTTGACGGGAAGTACTCATCAGATTATAAGCTACCAGTCTGGGTTCTTCGCCTTTCTTAACAGGATTTAGAATGGCAATTAACATTCTTTGATTTTCCTGTGACCCGATTAAGCTATATATCTTAATGGAGTCCTCGTTCAATATTGTACTTGAAAGGTCTTTCAAAGATTGACTGTCATTTTCTTGGACAAATTTAGCAATATCTTTAAATATAGACTTGCTTTTACTTTGAATGGTTGCGATCTCAATGGAGTGCTGATAGCGGAAGTCAATACCATTATCCAAAAAAACTTTCGGGATACAAATTTCTCTAAATACTTCCTTTTTCTTGAACCAGTTAAACATATTTTGACTTTAGATGTACTTTTTTCTCTTTTGCTTTTTATAGTCACTACTATTCAAAGAGTGAGAATAACGCCTGATGTTACAATTTAATAAACTGAACGAGCCACCTTAACTTTTATTTGCTCACCTGTATAAATTAAGAATACTTTCATTAATAAACTTTTCGCTCTATTAATATTAAGGATTTATAAGAAAGTATTTAGAGTATTTCAATTCATTGAAACTCAATAGATTAATCAAAAGCAAATAGAAATCAGGATTTAAAATGATGTATTTTCCTTAAAAACCTGAGAATGAATATGAAAAAACAAACTACTCGTACTAACCCTGACATTCCCATCATTTATGAAGACAATCATTTATTGGTGATTGATAAACCCGCCGGTGTACTTTCGCAGGAAGATCATACCGGAGACCCAGATGTACTAACTCTTTGTAAAAAATACATTAAGAAGAAATACAACAAACCTGGTGATGTTTGGATGGGGTTAGTTCACAGGTTGGACAGGCCTGTAAGCGGAGTCATGGTTTTGGCCAGAACCTCAAAAGCTGCATCCCGATTATCTGAACAGATTAGAAATAATAAAATGGACAAAACTTATTGGGCAATGGTAGAAGGCTTGGCTCCCCCAAGTGCTACTTTGATTCATTATCTGGAGAAAGACAATCGTTCGAATAACGTTTCGGCTTATAAAAAACCCAGGGGTAAAGCTAAAGAATCTAAGCTCAGCTTTGAAACCATCAAACAAAATGCCAATTACAGCTTGGTCGAAATAGACTTATTTACGGGTCGACCTCATCAGATAAGGGTACAAATGGCTAAAGAAGGTCATCCATTGTGGGGCGATTACCGATACGGAGAAGAAGGAAACAAAGATGGAAAAGAAATGGGTTTAAGAGCTGTTCGGTTGACAATAGAACATCCTACAAAAAAAGAGAAAATGACTTTTAATGCAGATGTTCCAAATCTTCAACCGTGGAATTTCTTTGAGTATTAATTCAAACTCTCTAAAAATTCTTTGAACTCTTCCTGAGTGGTTTTGCCTTTATCTCTGGCATACCACAAATGGAGTTCTTCAGCAGCCTTCTTATTATCATAATCAGCATCTCTCCTTTTCTGAACATAATCATCATGAACGGCTTTTGGACGTGGCCCCCAGCTTCCTAAAACTTCAATATTTTCTTTATTCAGAACGACTACTTTCGGAATTGACCGACTTCCATCTGTTAAAAATTCATTCATTACTTCGGGGTGGTGATCTCTGAGTATGAGTTTCAGCTCAATTTTCTCATTAAGCTCTGATATTTTATTTATAAAAGGAAGTATCTGAGCAGCATCTCCACACCACCCTTCTGTGATCACCAGCCAAATCTGATCTTTATTAATCTTATTGACCACTTCTTTCAGATCGTCATTCAGCTTAGCTCTCTTTTCCCATCTAGAAGCCCGCTGAATATTCAGCTTGGTATAGTTAAGCTGACTTTCAGAATTATCGTCATTGGTTGTTCTGTTCTCGGAAAAAAGATCTTCGATCAGTTTCGTATAACTGTCATAGTTAAAAGCTTTGGACAGAACTTCGTTGGTAATAGCTGATGACTTCATCATTGGTAGTCTCATTTAAAATTTTACCAAACTTATAAACTATTTCTATCACAATTGATTGATATATGTGATAAGATTGATAGTCTATTTTATTGAGACAAGCTTAAAACAAGTATTTTTCTTCAAAATCAATCTCAAACTCATTAAGAAGAGACATATACTCATCACGAAAGGAAGTTTTTTTATGATGCTCCTCTTGATTCTTGACATAATTTATTAGTCGCTCTTTTTCTTTCAAAGAATAGGTAAATGCACCATATCCCTCTTGCCATCCATCAAAGCCAAAGAATAATTTGTTTTCTTTGATATAAAACGAACTGGCAAGCTTGATATCTTTAACAAGTTGTGAAAGTGCAACGCTGGGATGGATGTGTGTTAGAATATGAATATGATCTTCAAACCCATTTATTTGGTATAAATGACATTTCTTATTTTCTAAAATCCCCCAGATGTATTTAAAAAGATCAGGTCTTCCTGTCTTATGCAGAACAGGCACTCTGTTTTTTGTACTAAAAACAATCTGATATATAATTTGTGTATACGTGCTCATTCTGTTTAACCCCTTTGGGGTTTCAATATCACAATTTCATTATTCTATTCGTATTCAAGTCCTTCGGACTTATTTAATATTAACAAAGAGTTTTAATTAGACAAGCTGAATCGAAATTTATCAAGTTTATAATTCCTGATTAATCCCGAAGGGATTGAATATCAATAGTTATTTTTCACCAAAAACCCTGAAAGGGTTAAATCCAATTCCTTATCTTTGGATATGCAAGCAGTTATACATGACATAAATATAGAATTGGTTCTTCCGGAAGAAGAATGGAGATCCAGACAAGCAGATCACGAATCCAAAGTAGATAATTTAGTCGGTCAATATTTGATCGAGAGATCTCAACACAAAAAGAATCCGGTAATGGATTTCTTGTTTCAATACTATGCCTTTCGCCCCTCAATGTTGAAGAGATGGTCGCCCGGATTTGGAACTGCTCTTGAGTTTTCTGACGTGGAAACTCTCCCCGATTTTGAGGAGTTGAAGATATCAGATAATAAAGCGTGGATCGATATGGATTTTTTTCCTGAAAGAAGAATCCGGTCTGCTACTTGGATTCTGGAAATGCTGAAAAACACTCAAAATAGTCGTCCGTCTTTTGGTTGTTTTGGCATGCATGAATGGGCCATGGTCTACAAAGCCGAAAAACCTCGTCATGATCAGGTTCCACTACGAATGGAGCCGGATGAACTTGCTGAATTTGTGGAATCACGTCCTCTGCTTTGCACCCATTTTGATGCTTTTCGCTTTTTTACTAAACCTGCACAGCCCTTGAATCGATTTGAGCTTTCCAGAGACACTTTCTCGGAAACCGAACAACCGGGATGTATTCATTCTAATATGGATCTGTATAAATGGGCATTCAAATTATATCCGTGGGTAAACAGCGATCTTATTCTGGAAGCATTTGAACTGGCATTAGAAGCTCGAACCATTGACATGAAAGCAAGTCCTTATGATTTACGAGATCACGGCTTAGAACCGATCAAAATCGAAACAGAAGAGGGAAGAAAAGAATACAAAGCGCTTCAGGAAGCTATTTTTGAGAAAGGGAAGCCGATTAGAGATAAATTAATTACTGATTATGGTAAGCTCTTAATTAAATTTTAAGCTAATCCTATAAACTAACCTTCCCCAGCTCCCACTCTCCGCCAACAACACACTCGTTTGCAAGAAATGCCATCAACACTGCTTCTTTGGAGTCTGCAGTTATTCCTGATTCTTCAAAATCTGTGAATTCAGCATTACCAAGCCTCTCTTTCAGACCATTCATAATGGTTGAATTATGCACTCCCCCACCAGATACAAACATTTCAAAAGGATTATTTCCAATAACTTCTTCAAAGGCTCGTGTAATACTTTGAACTGTTAAATGCGTAAGAGTGGCTACAAGATCTTCAGGTTCCAGCTCGATCTTAAAACCGGTCATTAATTCTTCCACCAGATCCAGATTAAAATTTTCCTGTCCCGTTGTCTTCGGAAAAGGCTTTCTGAAAAATGGTTCCAGTAATAAATATTTCAGCAATCCGGAGTGTACGTTTCCGTTTGATGCCACTTTTCCATTCTCATCAAAGGGCTTGTTAAAATGTTTCTTCATTGCTTCGTTGATGAGCGTATTGGCCGGACCAATATCTGAAGTTAAAATCTCTTCGCCACATTCCTTACTTGGTAGCCAGGTAAAGTTTGAGATTCCACCCAGATTTAACAGTAATCGATGTTTTGTTTCCGACCTGAATAATGCCTCGTCCATAATTCCTGCTATCGGAGCACCTTCACCTCCTTTGGCAACATGTTTTTGGCGGAAATCAGAGATCGTTACAATTCCGGTTTTTTCGGCTATATGATCTCCATCCACTATCTGGAGTGTGCTGTTCATCTTTTTATTGGGATGGTGATAGATCGTTTGCCCGTGACTGGCAATCAAGTCTACCTGGTGTGCTTCAACTCCCCATTCTTCCAAAGATTCCAAAACCAGATCAGCATATAAATGAGCCAACTCTGTATGCAAAACACAAACTTCCTGAAGATTAACCTGCATCTGAGACTGAACAGCCCTGATTCTGTTTCTTAAGTCTTGGGAATATTCTACGGTTTTGAAATTCAGCAACTGAGGCTTCTTCCACTTGAACTTACACATAGCGATATCCAGTCCATCCAGTGAAGTTCCGGACATCAACCCAATAATAGTTCTCTGAGGTTTTTGGGCAATCTCAGTTAGTCGAAGAAGTTGCTTGTTCATGACTCAAACTCGGGGTATTTTTGCTTCAAATCAAATCCATCTGCATGAATAATATAGAAGAAACAGAACATCAATCCTTTGAAGAAGATCTTCAATTTCTAATTAAAACATTAAAAGAGAGCTTCGAGTCCACGGATGTTCAATATTTTGTGGATGATCACAATGATACTCTGTATGTAAAACTGGAAGGTCTGGATGAGTATCCCGAAGAAGAAATTGAAGAAATAGCTAATCCTATTTTCGAAATTCTTGATCTGGACTTTGAAGAGATTATTTTATTACCGCTTTAGTATTTAGTGATTAAGTAGATAAGTAGATAAGTAGATAAGTAGATAAGTAAAATAGTAAGTCATGGATGATTATGAAGAACATAATTGGGTTGAAGAAGGTGGAGAAAAGTATAACCCAAATAAAGATTTTCAATCTCTTAATGCATGGCAAAGATCAAGAGACGTGAAGTTATTCTTTTATAAAAAAATTATACCGGAACTTCCTATTGATGAAAAATTTGGACTATCTACTCAAATTAAAAGAGCAGCGATAAGTATTACTGCAAATATAGCAGAAGGATACGGTAGGTTTCATTTTCAGGAAGGCATTCAATTCTATCGGATTTCAAGAGGTTCTTTATATGAGTTAAAGGATCACTTAATAAGTTGTTATGACTTAAAATTTATAGATAAGAAACTTTATCAAGAGGGTTTGGACATGATTGAAGAAGCCAAAAGATTAACAAGTGGATTTATCAACTATCAAATACGACAGAAAAATAATGTAATGTATAGTAAATTTTTTATTTGCCGGAACTTATTTACATATAACCCTATCCACTAAATAAAAAGCTTTGTATTTTGGATAAATTTCAAAATTATCTTTCATGAAGAGTTCTAATTCCGGCTATACTGTTCGATGTATTATTTGTGATACAGTAAATGACGAGCGCGTCACCAGCACCTACTGTACTAACTGCGGCGGCGTACTAACCGTTGACTACAAAGAGGCCCGTGAAGAAATTCAATATCCACTAAAGAATATCATTCCTGATCCGCTGAAAACAGATTTCACTTCTTTAAAGAAGCTGGAAAGACTTTCTGAATTATACGAAGCTGATCTTTATGCTAAACTCGAATTAGAAAACCCTACGGGCTGCTTTAAAGATCGCGGAAGTTACATTGAGGTACTTAAGGCTTTAGAATTAGGCGCTGATGCCATTTGTTTAGCATCTACCGGAAATATGGCAGCTTCTGTAGCCGCGTATGCATGTTATTTTAAAATTCCTTGCTTTGTTTTTGTACCTGAACAAACACCGGATGCTAAACTGGCTCAATCCACTATTTATGATGCCACTATAATCAGAATAAAAGGTGATTTCAGAACTTGTGAACTGCTTTGTCGTGAATTCGCCAAATCAGGGAATTATTATTTAGCAGGCGATTATGTATTCAGGCAGGAAGGGCAAAAATCCTTTTCTTACGAACTGATCGAGCAAGGTGCAATGGATTATGATTATATCTTTGTACCGATTGGAGCAGGAACTAACTTTGCTGCTATTTATAAAGGATTGGTGGAATTAAAAGCGGCCGGAAGAATAGATACAATTCCAAGTTTTGTTGCCGTTCAGCCTGAGCAAAGTTCTCCTGTTGTTGAGGGCATTTTCAAGAAAGAAAAAATTATTAAGGATCAAGTAAATACTATGGCTGATGCCGTAGCTGTTGCTGATCCTTTCGATTTCTATAAAGTTCTGGAAGGTATCAACGAAACCAACGGACATGCTTTCACGGCTACCGAAAATGAATTACTATCTTCCATGAAGGAAATGACCGTGGAAGAAGGAATTTTCACAGAGCCGGCTTGTGCAATTCCTTTGGCTTGCTTCAAAAATAATTTGGACATTTTTAAAGGTAAGAAGTGCCTGTTTGTTCTTACCGGTACGGGATTGAAAGCCGCTCATATTGTTGCTAAATATTCCCTTTCATCTCCTATCCTTTCTCCAAAACTGGAACGCATTCAGCAGTATATAGAATCGGGATTTCCGGATATGCAGAAAAATAGTTGGGGACAATCCAGAGATCTTTACTCCGGGAATGTCACTTTGGATGAAAATCATGAAAAGCTCTATACAGAATACGTTAACGGAATCAATAAAAAAGGAAAGACCCTTAGAGAAGCAGAGATTAAAGCTCTTAAATCTATGGTTTCTGCAACGGATGCCGATCTGGAATTCCCGGTTGAGATTGTTGATTACAAAATCACTATGCGAAAGCACGGATTAGTTGCCGCTGCTGTTAAAATGAAGATCAATGACGGTGAAGAAGTCGTTTCTCTTGAACAAGGTGTTGGTCCAATGGACGCTGTTCTTGCTGCAATGAAAGCTGAAACAGATTCATTTCTGGCGCTACAGATACTCAATCACGAAGTAGAGATTTTAAGCCCTGATACGGATTCGCTTGTTATTGTAACTTTAACCCTCGAAAAAGAAGGACATGAATTTACAGCAAAAGGAGCTTCACCCGATACTATAGAAGCACTTATTCAGGCGTTTGTAAATGGATTGGCAATAGCAAATAAAGCATTGGCAGTATAAATGTTGGTGTGATGGTGCTATAGTGTTATGGTTGCTCAATTCAACCATAACACTATCACGCCTTACACCCTTTTTGATACATACTCCCTGAACTTTCACTCCTTCATCTTATCCTAGTGGTACAATTGATAAAAATTTTAAAGTATATAATGACAACATTTTTTGTTTTAGCAGTTGTTCTGGTAATTGCTACTTTTTTCTATATGCGTCAGGCTAAATTCGGGCAAGCTCCTGCCGGACAACATCTCGAAGAAATTTCAAGATCAGAGAATTTCAGCGATGGCATGTTTCAGAACCTTCAACTTACTCCCGATCTTTCCGAGGGATATTCTTATTTCAGTATTTTATATGATCAACTTTTCGTTAAGCATCCCAGGACTAAACCAAAAGACGTAATTCCATCTGTAAAGACTGATCTGTTTTCTATTCCTGAAAATGAAAATGTATTGGTTTGGTTTGGGCACTCTTCATATTTCATTCAACTTGATGGAAAAAAAATTCTGATTGATCCGGTTTTCAGTGGCAATGCTTCTCCTATTCCCGGAACGGTGAGATCTTTCCCGGGAACAGATATTTACACTGTTGATGACATTCCTGAAATAGATTATTTGATTATTAGTCATGACCACTACGATCATTTGGATTACAAAACCATCACGGGATTAAAAGATAGAATCAAGAATGTAGTTTGCGGACTTGGAGTTGGATCACATTTTAAAAAATGGGGATTCTCTGATCAACAGATCATTGAGCAGGATTGGTTTAGTGAGTTAAAAGTGGATTCGGGTTTATCTATTCATACCATGCCCACTCGTCATTTTTCGGGCCGTGGATTTAAACGAAAAAACACATTATGGGCTTCTTATGTGCTAGAATCCGAATCTCAAACTATTTATGTTGGCGGTGATAGTGGCTATGGAGATTTCTTTGCAGAGATCGGGAAACGGTTCGATTCTATTGACCTGGCTATTCTGGATAACGGGCAATACAATGATGCATGGAAAGAAATACATATGCACCCTGATCAGGTTTTGCAAGCTGCTCAGGATCTCAAAGCAAAGCGCCTTTTCCCTGTTCACTCTTCTAAATATGTACTGGCTATGCATCCTTGGGACGAGCCTTTGAACAAGGTAACGCAGCTAAATCAGAAAAGTAGAAATCCAATTCCGTTATTCACTCCTATTATCGGAGAGAAAATTAATTTAAATGATTCCGGTAGAGTTTTTGATAGATGGTGGGAAGAAATTAACTAAGACCGCCTATTCATATTAATTTACTTTACAAATGTTCTGAATTCAGAATTATCATTTAATAAAAATTAATAAATGCTAATTATCTATAAAACATCCTAATAGTTATTTTAAATACAATTTAAAATACATTTTCGAGGTTATGAAAAATATACGGGTACTATATTTTCTTCTATGTTCAGTCTTATTAATTACATTATCAAACTGTTCGGAAGATTCTCTATCTAATAATAATGTAGAAACATCTGTTAGTGATGATGTGCTTGCTAAGAAAGGAGGAAAGGGTCAATCCTCTGCAAATAGTAATTCCAATTCCAATAATACCGGAACCGGAACAAAACTGGATAATGTAACTGAAGATGAAAACAATTCTTATTCAGTTTACTCCCATTCACTTTGGGCCGGTCAGGATTCTTATGCAGGTGAAGTTATTGTTACAAATAACGATAACGAATTAAACATTACTTACAATACCGATGCCAGTGCCGACCTAAAAGAAATTCATATTTATATTTGGGATCATGAAAATAATATTCCCAATAGACGACCTGCTCCCGGTAAAGCTCCATACACTGCTGAGAATTTGAATTCGGACATTTTTTCAATTTCAGTACCTGAAAACATAGTCTGTGGAAGAAAATTTTACATCTCAACTCATGCCGCTCTTATTCAGAACGGAACTGAGGAAGACACTGAAGATGATGGTGACGATAATGGAGATAATGACGACGATGGAGATAATGGTGAAAACGATCCTGATTTTAAAACTATCGCGCCAAAGTCTAATGCAGGTGAGACTGCTTATGCAGGTGGTTCAGGCTTTTCTTCCCAAAAAGGTGCTTGGTGGGGTTATTTTGAATACGTAGTGGAATGCTCAGACGATGACGGTGGAGTAGTTACCCCTCTTTAAAAAATCTTTAGTTAACTAGTTAAAAAAGGAGTTGTTACACAACTCCTTTTTTTATTTATCTGAGTGCTTCTTCTAACTCCAAGGATGCATTACTTCCTTCATCACGATATTTCACGATAATCGGGCAATCCATACTTAATCCTTGTTTTTTAGCCCAATCAGAATTTACAGGCCTCGAACCCGGAATTACTACTGCTCCTTCCGGAATTTCTGAACCACGTTCTCTGATTTCTTCTTTTACAGCATCGTAAACCGGAATGGATTTAGACAATACTACACCGGGAGCAATTACTGCTTTTGAACAAATTAAAATTCCTTCGACGATTACCACTCCTGCACCGATAAAACAATCGTCTTCAATAATAACAGGATTCATCCCAATGGGTTCCAAAACTCCACCGATTTGTACTCCTGCCGACAAGTGTACATTTTTCCCGATCTGAGCACAAGAGCCAACCAATGCATGGCTGTCTACCATTGATCCTTCATCAACATAAGCGCCTACATTCACATAAGCCGGTGGCATGATGATCACTCCCGGAGCAACGTAAGCTCCTCGTCGGACCGATGACCCACCCGGAACTAATCGAACTCCATCTTCAGGCTCAAAATATCTTGGAGGAAGATTATGCTTATCAACGAAGCCTTCATAAATCCCTTCATAGGAAGTGTTTTCGCCATTTTTGAAGGATTCTAAGATCGCTTTTTTAACTTCCAGATTGGCTTCCCAGCCGTTTTCAGTTTTATTAGCAGACCTGAGTTCGCCTTCTTCTAATTTGTCTAAAATTTCTTCGTAGTTCATTCTATTTTAAGTTGCAGAGTGATTAAGTAACATAGTTACAAAGTAAAAGCTAATACTTTTACTTTGTAACTAAACGCAACGCGTTGATGTAACTCTGTTACTTGATCACTTCTTTAATCCATAAGTTAATTTTTCTATCTGCTTCCAGCAGCGCTTCTTCACCTTCGTGAGTTAAATCTTTTAATGAAAGTGGTAATCGTACATTCGTGTGCGTGATCCAGCCTTTATGCTGAAGTAAAACTTTTGTAGGAACGGGATTTGAAGCTGAAAAAAGTGCATTCACTGATTCTTCCCAGTCCTCAAAAAGCTCATCAAAATTTCCATCTAACATTAAGTCGACCATTTTTCTGGTTTGAGCCGGCCATACATTTGAAGCTACTGAAACAAGTCCAACTCCTCCTTCCTTCACAAATGCTTCCGTTAAACCATCGTCGCCGGAATAAAAATACAAATTCGGGCTGTGTTTTCTGAATTCTTTGAACTCTTCTACACTTCCACTAGCTTCTTTTACTCCAACCACATGCGAGAATTTTTCAGAAAGTCTGCCGGGAACTTCGGGATGTAACTTAACTCCTGTTCTGGAAGGCACATTATACAAAATGCAAGGGGTTTCAGTAGTTGATAGTAATTCCGAAAACCATTCAAATTGACCTTCCTTTCCTGGTTTAGCATATAGTGGAGTTACTAATAGCAAAGAATCGACACCAACTTCATCACAATAACCGATGAATTCTTTTTGGGTTTGAATACTATGTCCACCAATGCCTACCATCAATGGAACATCAAGATTTAGTTCCTTAGCAAACTTAACGATCGCTCTCTTTTCCTGCGCACTAAGATTCAGACCTTCACCTGTACTTCCAAGAACTAACGTACCAACCTTAGCTTCCTGCTGTTTTAGCAATAAGTACTCAAAACTTTGAAAATCTACACTTCCATCCTCATTGAAGGGTGTTATCATTGCGGTAAAAACGGGAAACTCTAATCTAGTCATTATTTTTTGTGATGAAATCAAATAGTTGTCCAAAGGTATAAATACCGTTTGTTAAATTCTGATTATTGATCAATTGTTCCACTGCCCATATTGCACCTTCTGCAAACAAAGCTCTGTCCTTTGCATCGTGTTTTAATGTTATTTCTTCGTTAGCAGTACTAACAGTTAGTTCATGAATTCCGTTTACATCTCCTTCTCGGGCAGAGGAAACTTCAGCATCTTTCGCCAACCATTCTTTCCATGAGAGAGCCGTACCGCTTGGGGCATCTTTTTTATGGATGTGATGTACTTCATGAATTTTGAACTCCGGGTCTTTTAATATTTCTGATCCAGTTGAAATAGCTTCAATTGCATTTCGGATAATATTCATCCCTAAACTGAAATTGGTAGCCAAAACCCATTTTGTTTCCACCTTTCGGACTTTGTCTTCCAGATCTTCCGGCCATGCAAATCCTGTACTTCCCCATGCAGCCGGAATCCCCGAATCCAGTACTATGGGTAATATATTTGTTACGGCTTCTCCCGGAACAAATATAATTACAGCGTCACTTTCTTTTAATTTTTCAACTGTAGGGGGATTGGACTCATCGAACGCATAAGCGAGATTATCGCCAAGCATATCTACAACTTTACTGCCTGTTTTACCTGTTCCGATTATTGATATTTTCATTTCAAATGTTCTTGCTGATTAAATATTCTTTTTGGCGCTGTTCTCTTTGAATTAATACTCAGAAACTCAATTCATATGCTAAAGTTACTTCCCTTAGATTACGATCCTACTGTTTCTTTATCAGACAAGATTTCACCAAATCCTAAAACCCTTGCAAGTGGACGGCCGTTAATGAGGTCAACATAAAGGAAGCCAAGTCCATCAAATGAATAATTCACCCGTTCATTTACGGTAGTAAGTTTTCCATTGTAAACAGTGTCATAATAGCCCTCTTCATCTGTTTCAAATGCAATATCCAAGCGATTGCTGAATACAATATTTTCAGGAATCTGTGCAACATAAAACATTTCTTTTATATCACCATCTGCTTCTGAAAAGAAAACATCCTTTGTAGCAATTAAGTAAGTAATAGTAATTCTTGCGATGAATTCACCTTGTTCATTAGTTATATCTGAATAAACTCTGAGGATTTCAGCTTTGTTAAATTCTTTTTCCAAATTGTGTTCCGGAATAGAAAAAACACCTGTATTAAGTCCTATCTGATCAATAGATACAATACCTGAAACTTCGAATTTTGCATAAGAGCCTTCATTTGTCCCCACGTTTAAATTAATTTGGCTCATAAAAGCCATTTCATTCATTCTGTCTACCAAAGAAGCAAATTTGTCGGTTTCTCCAACACCGGGGCTAATAAAACCTCCTTTACAAGAGTATAGAAAAACAATCAGAAATAAGATTAATCTGTTTAAAGTCATTTCTAAAATTTAAAACCCAATCTCAGTGCACTATTAAAATTAGGACCTAACTGAAAAGTTGAGCCTCCTTTCACTTCATTAGTAACAGTGTCATTAAACTTCTCAACAATATCAGCCTGTTTTATAAACTCAAATCCAAATCCAAATTCAGTTCCGAGGTATATTTGTTTGGCGATATAAAAATCTGCTCCTGCAATTGCGTTTAATCCTATTCTGTAAAATCCTCTTTCCAACCCGAATGGGCTCCAGGCCCCTTCAATAGTAAATTCCTGAGCTCCGGGTGCATCAAATGTTGAGCCTGATTTTTTATAAGCCAGATCTAATTCACCCCCAACATATGGTGAAAGTTTATCCGTGCCATCAAAATGAATTTCAATACCCGGCCTGATGTTGATCTCAAATGTAGAATTTTTTTGGTCTTCATCCGGTTTCTGAATATCAGCTCCAAGAAAAATACCCAGCCTCAAAGCTTTTTTATTTTCAATAAACTTTCTGGCTCTCAAATAATTAATACTTACAGGAGAAGAAGAGAATGGTGCAAAATTTACCTCAGCCACCCAGTCTCCCTTTTCAGGTTTTAGACTTTGAGATTTTACTGTTATTGAGCAAAAGATGAAAATTAATACGAATACGCTAAGTTTCTTCATTTAAGTAGATATTGGTTTGTTTTATATCTGTCAGATATATGTTTAAAAAGTGCGAAAAGTATTCACCGCTCAATAAACTTCTTATGTAGCAACTTTACAATAGCTTCTCCGTCTGTTTCATTTGCTAGAAAGCAAATATTATTCTCGCTTGCACCATGACAAACCATTCGAATATTATAATCCTTGAGTTTATTGAAGAGCGATCCACTAATTCCCGCTGTCTTCGTAAGGTCATTTCCAATTAGAGCAATAAGGCAGAAATCTGTTTCAATTTCTACTTCACAGAAAGTACTCAGCTCGCTTAGAACCTCATTTGTCAACTCAACTTTATTTGCAGCATTCACAGCCGTATCTAAAGTTAAGGATACACTAACCTCACTTGTTGTAACCAGATCAACTGAGATTTTATTATCTGCCAGCACTTTAAATAATTCAGCTAAAAACCCATACTGATGAAGCATATCCAAACTTCTAACTGTCAATAAAGTTTGATTTTTTCTTAGTGAAAGTGCTCTAACTACAGGTTTACCGCTTGATTCATGAACTATTAAAGTTCCCGGTTTTTCAGGTTCAATTGTAGATGCCACCCTAACCTTTACTTTACCTCTGATTGCCGGTTTCAATGTAGCTGGATGAAGAACTTTGCCACCAAATACTGAAAGCTCTGCCGCTTCATCAAAAGTGATCTCTTTGATAGGTCTGGCTTCTTTTACAACTCTTGGATCTGTAGAATAAATACCTGCTACATCCGTCCAGATTTCAAGCAAATCAGCATTAAGGGCTTCTGCAAATAGAGCTGCAGAAAAATCACTACCTCCTCTTCCAAGAGTAGTTGTATTTCCAAAAATATCAGAACCTATAAATCCTTGTGTAAGATATACTTTATTATCTTTGACGGCTTTTCCAAGATTCTTGCTCAGAGATTTTCGGTCAGGAGTAGCGTTTCCAAAAGTTGAATCCGTTTTTAATATTTCTCTGGCATCTAACCACTCAGCCTCCACTCCATTCTGCTTCAGAACATGAATAAATATTTTTGTTGACATTAACTCCCCAAAAGAAAGCAGTCGGTCTTTCCATCTTTTATCTCTGGCCACCTGCTCCATATGTTGCCTTAAATCCGTCAGTTCTTTCTTAAAATCTGACTCTACTTCCGAAGCGTTCTCCAAATTCTCAATTATAGAAAGGTGTCGTTCTTTAATTCGAATTATAGTTTCTTCCTGTGAAGTCGAATCGAGCCCAAAAGCTCCTAATTTAACCAGGTCGTTTGTTGTACCGGAAGTGGCACTTATAAGAATTAAAGTTCTGTCAGTATTTGAAGCTACAATCTCTGCACTTTTTTGCATGGCTTCATATGTGCCAACACTTGTGCCGCCAAATTTTGAAACAATCATATTTTCTCTGCTTAATGAAATTTAAAATAAGAAGCTCTGGGATTAGTAAATCAAAAAATCGTCTTTTTTTACGAGCTTTGATTTTTTAGTGATCTCCCTTTCAAATCATCCTTAAAATGTGTTATTCTCTCAGAGTTAACTATATATAAAAAATCCTGTGCAACAAAACGCAATCAAGCTTTTACTTTTAATATTCATATTTGGAATCTCCTGTTCTTCTGAGTCAACCAAAGACGGAATGACCATTACTGAGTTAGAAGAACGACTGGAAGATATTTCAGCTATACAGAACGATTCTCACAGAAAAGCGGAAGCAGACTCCCTTTGGAAGAAGCTAACTCTTGAAGATCAGATACCATTCAAACAAGATTCTATTGCTGTCTTTCTATTTAAAGGTGAAGCAGACCAAGTAAGTTGGAATGGTGATTTCAACTCATGGAGTGGAAATAAGAGTTTTGATAACGAAGGCACCAGAATTGAAGGAACCAATATCTGGATGTTGAAAGCTGTCTTCCCTCCGGATGCCCGCATTGACTATAAAGTTACCATTGATGAAAGCTGGATACTGGATCCGGTAAATCCACATTATCAGTGGAGTGGTTTCGGACCCAATTCCGAACTCAGAATGCCGGAGTGGAAACCAGAGCCCTTACTTGAAAGAATTCCGGAAGCCCAAGCAGGATCGCTAATTGATAATATTTTGATCAAAAGCACTCATCTGGGTTATGATGTTCAGTATCAGGTCTATACACCTGTTGGTTATGAAAGTCTGGAAAACCTGCCGATAATTTATATTCTGGATGGACAAGAATATTCTGACGACAAGCTTGGTGGAACAGTAGTTATGCTGGATAACCTCATCCATTTGAAAAAAATTAAACCCGTTGTAGCTGTATTCATTGACCCGAGAGACCCGACAGATCCGGAAAGCAATCGCAGAGGAGATGAATTTGGTACCAATGAAGATTACAACGATTTCATCACCAAAGAATTAATGCCCGAAATTGAATCCGGCTACAAAATATCCACAAAGAAAAAAGACACTGCACTTTTAGGCACTTCTTTAGGAGGATTAAACACTACTTATCTTGGGTTTTTAAATCCGGAGAAATTTGGAAAATTAGCAATACAGGCACCCGCTTATTGGTATAAAGAAAAAGAGATATTTGGATTAGTCAGAGGAACTGAGAAAGTAGATTTTGATATTTTTATGAGCGTAGGCACCATTAATGATAATTTGCCTGACGCCAGACTGATGAAGCAAGAGTTTGAGCGACTTGATCTTGATATGAATTATTTGGAAGTAAATGAAGGTCACTCCTGGGGAGCATGGAGTGCTCAAATGGACGATATTCTCATTCAATTTTTTAAGAAATAATAAAACAGAACTGACTTATTTATGGAAACACCTTTAATAACCAATGATGCTGTAGTTTTTGGATTGCTGATGGCAATACTGGCTATAATTTTCACTACTTCGCACAGCGACAAACCCGGCTGGCAAAAATTCTACAAATTTGTTCCTTCACTCCTGCTTTGCTATTTCGTGCCTTCGGTTTTCACTACACTTGGGGTAATTTCGCCTGATGGATCCAGTCTTTATTATGTTGCTTCCAGATATCTTTTACCAGCCAGTTTGATCTTACTAACTCTGAGTATCGATCTAAAAGCCATTGCGAATCTGGGATGGAAAGCAGTGGTTATGTTCTTTGCTGGAACTATCGGAATTATCATTGGTGGTCCACTTGCTTTAATTATTATCGGAGCTATTAATCCTGATATAGTTGGTGGAGCGGGTCCTGAGGAAGTTTGGCGTGGACTCTCCACTGTAGCAGGAAGCTGGATCGGTGGTGGTGCAAATCAGACCGCGATGTATGAGATCTTTGAACCCAGCGACACCCTCTTTAGTGCAATGATTACCGTAGATATAATCGTGGCAAACATCTGGATGGCGTTTTTACTGTACGGTGCAGGAATAAGTGACAAGGTCGACAAATGGTTTAAAGCGGATTCATCGGCTATTGAAGCACTCAAGAAAAGTGTTGCTGACTATCAAGCTAGCATTGCTAAAGTCGCAACTTTGGTTGATCTCACGAAGATTGCTGCCATCGCTTTTGTAATAACTGCAATCGGACATCTAGTTGGAGACTCGGTTGGACCTTGGGTTTCAGAAAACGCCCCAATGTTAAACCGATTGAGCTTTAACTCTTCTTTCTTTTGGATCATCGTAGTAGCAACACTTGGTGGTTTTGCACTTTCATTTACGAAAGCCCGGGAACTTGAGGGCGCCGGAGCTTCTAAGATCGGAAGTTTATTTCTATACATTCTTGTAATGACCATTGGTATGAAAATGGACCTTGGCGCTTTTACAGAAGTACCCGGATTTTTTGCCATCGGTTTTGTTTGGATCATCATTCATGTGATCGTTCTGCTTGGAGTTGGAAAGCTTATTAAAGCTCCGTTCTTCTTTACAGCGGTAGGAAGTCAAGCCAATGTTGGAGGCGCTGCTTCAGCTCCAATCGTAGCATCCGCATTTTCTCCTTCTCTTGCTCCTGTTGGTGTATTGCTCGCCGTGCTTGGTTACGGAGTAGGAACATTCGGTGCTTGGCTATGTGCTCAGATCATGAGAGTGGTTTCTTAATCTAATAAAATAACTCGTTCCACACGCTCCGCGTTGGAACGAACCACTTGCTTAATGAAATTGACCCCAAAACTGAACCAAGGGTTAAAACCCTTTCTAGCTTATGTTCTGAGCTAATATTCCGTCCATAAGCTAGAAAGGACTTTAGTCCTGCCGGCATTGATATAGATTTTAATTTGTTAATAACATTTGGAAATGAAAAATAAGAAATTATTCTATCTAGGGATTGTTATAGCATTTATGGCTGGGTTGATTACTTACAATAAATTTAGAGCTGACCAACTACAAATTTCTTGCGGATCGATATCTACTGAACTTTTTAAAAAGAAAATTTCTAAACCTTATTTGCGAGAAATTGATGTTCTTAAAGTAATCATTCCTAACAAAGTATTTTTTGTACAAAGTAATGACGAAAATTTAGTTAGTGAAATTCAAAGAGATCTTGACTCTTGTAGTGGTTATTATATCCTAAATTATTACAAGAATGAGGTAAGAAATGGTGACCACATTTATTTTGTAACCAAGCCCTTTTTTGATTAACAAATCCATTGGCTTTTAATCTCGTTCCACACGCTCTGCGTTGGAACAACCGCCTTTATGTAACCTGTTTGGATCCGACGGGGACCATCGGATCTAGACATATTCAATTTAACCAAACACACTCCGTTCTGTTTTTAACTAGTTTCGTAGCTCCGCTGCGGAGCTAAACTTGAAAGCTCTGCTTTCATTGAGGCAGAGCCTCAAAATCCGCATTCCAAACGAGACGTTCGGAACGAGAGCAAACTGCACTGTTTATAATCCTGACGATTTCCGAAAAAGCTTCCAACTAAACCGACCTTTAGAATTATTGGCAACGAAAGACCTCCTCTGTCTCCTCCTGCAACAGGAGGAGGACTCGTTGATGAAAATTAGAATCAACTCGGGAATTCCCCTCCTTATCCAAGGAGGGGCGAACTACTCAGAACCAAAGAACCTGTTTCGTAGCTGGGGAGGTCCATTTCCAATGCAGAGCATCCGAATCACGCTCTCTTCTCCGTCTTAAATACTAAGGGCGAATTTTCTTAGAACTATCGCTATTAAACCTTGAACGAATTACCTGAGATCCGTAGGGATGACGAAATATTCTCACTCTCCTGCTTCCGTGATTTAGTGGCAGAAAACCTCCTCCAAAATCAACGATCCTTTTTCAAATATGGTTACAGGTAATTCGTATCTTTACAGAGATCAGAATTTAATTAATTAACCATTTTTTTGTTGTGAAGAGAGCCCTCAAGTTCCTCCTCGTTTTTATAGCAGCTACCATCGTAATTGTACTCGCTGCCGGAATTCCAAATTACTCAGCTTTTAAAACACTTTTCTCCAATACTGATGGTATGAGAGAAGGTTATGAATATGTAGAAAAGACATTCTCACTCCGAGGATTGACAGAATTCATTGGCGAGCATCCCGAGTATATGTCGGTAGTAAGTTTTAATGTTGATGAACCTGATTCTGGCATTTATTATGGTGCAGACATCCCACGTGCACAGGGAGCTATTTCGAATCTTTTTCTTCTTATTGAATATGAACGACAAGTTCTGGAAGGGAAAATTGATCCTGATGAGCCTGTAAATATTTCAGATATTGAACGTTTTTTCCTTCCGCAGATCAGTGAAAACGCATATAATTCCAGTGTTGAGCTTCTTGAAGCCAAATCGGAAGATGGTGTTCTTACTTTGGATGAAGCAGTTGCAACGATGATTGCATC
Source organism: Balneola sp. (assembly GCA_017643645.1). Classification (GTDB taxonomy): domain Bacteria; phylum Bacteroidota; class Rhodothermia; order Balneolales; family Balneolaceae; genus Balneola. Next base: position 101,522 of record JAEPNB010000003.1, on the reverse strand, counting down.
AAACGGATTAGCTATTGCAGACTATGTCTGGTTCAAATTAGGAAGAGAGAATATTTTTAATCTGATTGAAGAGCTACAATTGGAAGTAACCGAAGCACCACTTCCATTTTCCGGGCTATATCTGGCCATACAGCCAACCATCTCAGATACCAATACAACAAAATCATACGACAAGATCATTGAACTGGCATCACGTTTTAATTCTGATGATACTTTTAATTCAGAAACCAAAGAACTTTTCAGAGAAGAACGATTGAACCTGAGTTTCATTCAAGAAAAAGATGCATTAGCTGAATTCCCTCAAACCACAGCAATGGAAATGGCTACGTTGATGGCTCAGCTTCAAAAAGATGATCTGATTTCTGTTGAAGTATCACAAGCTGTAAAAGAAAAAATGAAATGGGTATTTGGAGGTGAAGCCATACAACGTAGTTTCAGCAACTACGGAGCTATTTATGATAACCGAATGGGAATGCTGAGCGGAATTGATTTCGGAACTTCTATCTATGACGGACATACTTCAGCGCAAGCCGTATTTTTTGACCAACTTCCGGTAGCGTTCTTTATTCATTTATCGGCAAACCACATGCAGGAAGACTATCAACAGCGTCTCATCTGGGATCCCGCTTTGTATGAAACAACTGTAAATGAAATCGAAAAAAATAACTGATGTCGAAATACAGATTACTCACTTTTTATTGGTTGATACCTATGTACCTGTTCTTTCTGGTATCGCAACAAGCAATGGTTTATGTTGGGGCTAAAGACACCGTTGAAGAAGGAATTCAATACGAAGCTGATGTTCTGGATATGGAAGTAAAACAGATCGCTGCTCAAAGCAATGGATACATCGTGATCGCTTTTGAAACGAATTCAGGTACAAGAATCGAGAGGAAAATGACATTGTCTATCCAAATGGCACAAAAACTTCTTGAAAGCTCTAAGGTAAAACTCAGTTATAGAAAAGGGGGTTACCCTGAAATCGTGCTTCTCCCAACTTATGAACTTCAGGTTAAAACATCGCTATTTAATGGAGCTGTAGCCTTTCTGGGCTTGATCGTGACTTTAATTGCAGGTGTTCGTGTTCAAAAGTATATAAACAGAAAAAGCGCTGATGAAACCGGCGATGATTTTAACATAGAACGAGTTGATTCATGAAAGGAACACTGTATTTAATACCAACAACACTGGGCAAAACTCCCGAAAACAATGCCATTCCTGAATACACACTTTCTATTCTTCGGGGATTGGAATCTTTAGTGGTAGAAAATATTCAGACTTCTGTGAAATTTCTGCAATGGGTTGGTGATACCATTCCGGAATACAAAATTGATTTCTATCAGCTGAATAAGAATACTCCTGATACAGAGATTTTTTCTTTTATGAAGCCGCTGAAAGCAGGAAAAGATGTTGGGTTGCTTTCCGAAGCAGGAGCTCCCGCAGTAGCCGACCCGGGTTCAAAGCTAGTGAAGATGGCTCATCAGAATGGAATAAAAGTAGTTCCTTTGGTTGGGCCTTCCTCTATATTATTAGCGCTGATGGCTACGGGTTTTAACGGACAAGCGTTCTCTTTTCATGGTTACCTTCCTATCGATTCAAACAAACGAAAACAAATGCTCATCCAGTTGGAAGGGGAATCACGCAGACATGACCGAACTCAGCTGTTCATGGAAGCCCCGCATAGAAATAACGAATTGTTTAAAGCAATTCTGGAAAACTGTACTCCGCAAACCTGGTTAAGTGTTGCCACAGATATTACACTGGAAACCGAAGAAATTGCTACAAAAACGGTTTCAGAGTGGAATTCAGCAGAAAAACCTGATCTGCATAAAAGACCAACTATCTTTTCTATTTACGCGAAGTGATTTAGGTTAACCACAGAGAGCACAGAGAAATGATTTTTATTAGAGTTTATTTCTCCCTCCCAAGCTCCTGCTTGGGATGACGACGGGGAGCTCCTGCTCCCTATGGAGACGAACCCCGAACATGAATTCCATTCAACTAGTTTGAAAACTCTGCTTTCATTGAGGAAGAGCCTCAAATCCACGTTCCGAACGCGAGCAAAAATTGGAGCAAGAGCTCCAAGCTAATTTCCCAAGCAGAAGCTTGGAAAAGAGGTAGAATTATTCCTCAACTTGTTTGATAGGAACACTACTCGGCAGTAACTGTCTTCTGTTAAGTTCTGTAAGAATCAGCTCTGTAATCTCTCCTTTTAGCAGAAATTCGTAGCGGATATCTAAAACGTATGCCTTTACTTTCAGATGGATAATGTAATTTTTATCGATTACCTGATTTTCTGTGATCACCACTACAGGTTTATTCAAGTACACATATCTGGACGTGATTGCTGCTTTATAGGCTACTTCTTTTACGGTATCAATATTAGTATCAGCCGGTAAATAGATCGATGCTACAACCTGACAATCGAGCGCCCCGGTATTCGAGTTTGAAACTGAGTTATTAACGATATCCGCATTAGGAATGGTTACCAGCGAATCATCAGGAGTTACAATTCTGGTAGATCTTAAACCTATTCCGGTTACTTCTCCATAATATCCATCAATTTCAATCTTATCACCAACCTGAAACGGACTGTCTAATATGATTATAAATCCACCAAAAATATTTTTCAGAATATCCTGTGCTGCAAAACCAACTGCAATCCCGATGGAAGCTCCAACTGTCAGAATGGTTTCAACAGGTGGGTTTATAATTCCTCCGATAACAATAAACAGAGCAACTGACCACAAGATCACATTCAGAAATGGGATCAATCTCTTTATAAGTAATCGATACGAAGCCTGATTCTCTGCCAGTTTACCAAGTAAGAACGTTATGAATCTGTTTAGTAAGAACGCAAATATCAGTACAATGAACGAAGAAATGATCTTGCCTGTAGAAAAGAGCTCTTCAAAAGGGACGATCTTTGGCTTAAGGTTTATGACATTAGACGAGTCTGTTACAGCTGAATCTGCCTGAACGGTACTGAGCGAATCCTGAGCGGTCAGAGTGTAAGAACTCAAGCTGAAGATCAGAAACATGAAATATGTAAGTATTCTTTTCATATCAGTGAATAATATTTCTTCGTTTCAATAGCCTCAAAACCTGACGATATACGAGCTGGTTCAGGTAGTATCCGCTTTCCTCTTCAATCAATATTCCACGTGATTTTAATCTGGTAAGCAATACTCTGCTTTGAGCCAGTGTTAAATTCAGAACTCTGCAAAGCTCAGCCACTTTTAAAGTATCGTGCAATACAATAGCTGCAAGAGTAAACAGTGTTTCAGGCTTTAATATCTCCAAAGTCTCAATATTAACAGGTTGAAACGGAGAAATAGTTATGGTTCTTCGTTCCACTTTTTTGATAGAACGAAGCCACAAAATAGTAGCAACAGAGGTATTACCCTCCGTAATATCTGCTAATCTCTCAAAATATATTTCTTTTAAATATTCCTGAATTGCTTTAGGGTCGTTTAGTCTCTTTTTATAATTTCGTGATTTTCTGGTTGATTCATCGGCTTCGAAATTCAAACGGTACACACTTTTAACATGGCGGTTCATTATTACCGATTGAATGTGAGCATCACTTAATGCGTCAGTAAAAAACACGTGTGTGAAATGGGTTTCCACCCCTTCAACTTTGTTCAAAAATTCCCATGCGTATCTGGAACATGTTGTGATCCAGAATACTTTTCCCTTGGTTTCAGAAATGATCAACCATAAAGCATCAAGGGCTTCAAAACCGTTTATGTTTCTAAGATAAAGTTTTTGCAAACCTTCCAAATTCACAACTATTCTTTCTTCAAGAGCATTTAAAGCATTAACTATATGTTCCGGTCGGTTTACATCTTTGATATCAAAAGAACTACCGAATAAGCTTAATATCTGCTCAATCTTCCAGGTAGACTGCTTAATTTCGATATTGATGATCTTTTGTTCTGCAAAGATCTCATTCGTTAACAAATTGGAAAGGGTTGACTTCCCACTCCCCTTTTCACCGATTAGAGCCACACTACTTGGAAAGCCATCTTTCCATGCATCAAATGCCTTTCCTACTGCTCTTATATTGTCTGATGCATTTACATAAAGCTCCAGATCTATTTGACTGTTCAGATCGAATAATTCCCTGTAAGATTTCGGAAGCTCCTGTATTTTCTGATCAGTTTCCGTAAGGAAAGTACTTAAGCCAACACTTTTTTGAGCTGATTTATCATCAATGATCTTAAACCCAAAAATAGTTTGCACAGGGATAATGATCTGACGCAATTTTCTACTGGCAAATCTTAAAAAAATTGCAGTAGCATCAACTGTCTTCGCCCAATAGGCAATCGAAAGGTTTTTAACCCTACCCGCCCAACGCTTTAGACGAAGCTTAAATATTTTTGACTTTGTACTGATTGTAACCTGTTTTAGATGATAACATCACAAATGTACTGCTTTTGTAACATCATACATAGATGTTACAAAAATTTATATTTATCCACTTCGTTTAACGATCTAAAATGACGCTTTTTATGCATCTCAGAATGTATTAAATTGAGTAAATCATCTACAAAACTATGTTTAACAAAATTACCCAGAAAAGAATGTTTAAAATTCATTCTCGGTGTACCCTCTTTTTTGTTTTTCTTTGCTTTCTTTTAGCATTTAGTGATTCACTATCGGCTCAAAATAATCTTTCACGGATCTCAACGGTTGATCGAAGTGATGGTAAGGGAGCTGTAATCAGATATCATTTTTCAGAAGCTGTTGATTCTTTCGAAGTCATTCAACCGGCTCCTGATCTTGTCCAAATGGTCTTATACGGTGATATTGATACCACTGGAATTCAACTACCGGGTTATGGGGATAAAGTAAATCAGGTTATCCTCTACAAACAGGATTATGGATTTGGAGTAGATATTTATTTGGGACAAGACTATGCATATATGGCTGATGCTTATCCGGATCAGAATGAAAAACATCTGTTAGTGGGTCTTACCGAGACTAATTATGAAGAACTGGATGCTTATTCCCAGCAATTTCTGGCAAAAACCTGGTATGAAGATTTTAAAATTTCTGAGACCCCGGAAGTAAATACAGTCCCTGACTCCGGAACTAATCCGGATACTTATAATCCTGTTCGTGATAAATTAAAGTTTGATAAGATCGTTATTGACGCAGGGCATGGAGGACATGACCCCGGGAATTTAGGCTACAAAAGAAGTGCTAAAGAAAAAGATGTTGTTTTATCTATAGCAAAAAAACTGGGTAGCTATATTGAAGAAAATCTTCCTGATGTGGAAGTGATTTATACAAGAGAAACAGATGAGTTTGTTGATCTTTGGGAACGGGGAAGCATAGCCAACAGAGCTGAGGCAGATCTTTTTGTATCAATTCATGCTGATGCTTTTACTAAATCTTCAGTGAGGGGTGCTTCTGTATTCTTTTTGGGATTAGGTAGTACAGATCGTTCTTTTGAAGTCATGAAAGAAGAAAATCAAATTTATGCTGATCATGAAGTAGTTCAGGATTTATCTGAAGAAGATCTTATTGTTTATGAATTGGCACATAGTGGAAATATCGCAAACAGTGAACGAATTGCTTATATGGTAGAAGATCAACTTAAAAACCGGGCGCAGAGAAAATCCCGAGGAGTTCGCCAAAAAGGTCTCGTAGTGCTTTATCAATCAACTATGCCGGCAATTTTAGTAGAGACCGGATTTCTGACAAACCCGGCCGAGAAAAGATATCTGACAAGTGATTGGGGGCAAAGCTTAATTGCTTCTGCGATTTACAGAGCTATAAAACAATACAAGAAAGAACAAGACGAAAGCTATTCTTTAAAAGCAACTTCAGCGAATGACTAATCCTTTGATCATCGGGGTTGCAGGCGGTAGCGGCTCCGGAAAAACAACGGTTGTAAACACAATTTCAAAAACACTTGGTGCTAATAAACACCTGCTTTTACAACACGACTCTTATTATCGTGACTTGAAGCATCTTCCTTTTGAGGAACGCATAAAGCAGAACTTTGACCATCCCGCTTCGCTGGAAACAGAATTGCTTATTCGACACATCAATGCTCTTTCTGAAGGATATCCAATTGAAGTACCGCAATACGACTTTGCAAAACATATTCGAAAAGAACAAACCACATCTGTAACTCCTAAAGAAGTTATTCTGGTTGATGGGATTCTTATTTTCAGCGAACCGGAGCTCCTTGAATTGATGGATGTAAAGATCTTTGTAGATACTGATGACGATATAAGATTACTTCGAAGACTTAAAAGGGATATCAGCGAACGCGGCCGCTCTGTTGAGAATGTAATGGAGCAATACCAAAAATTTGTACGTCCAATGCATCTGGAATTTGTTCAACCAAGTAAACGCTATGCAGATGTGATTATACCCAGAGGTGGAAAAAATAAAGTCGCTCTGGATATGGTTCTGGCGTTGATAAATGAAAAGCTGTCTAATCGCGAATAAAGGCTTCCATTCCTTTAAAGATCAGAAATTCATCTCTTTTAGAATTCATAGAGATCAAACCTGAAACCGTACGGGCATCTCCTCCGGTCAAATAAAGATTAAAATGCCCAAATGATTCCTGATATCGTTTTAAAGAGGCGTTGATCCCATCCACAAAAAAAGCAACCTGCCCCCATTGCAAAGATTCTGCTGTACTTTTTCCAGGAAATTTTGTTGGAATTTCAGTTTCAATTGCAGGAAGTTCCGGCGCTGAAGTTTTAAAAATATTCAAAATACTCTGTAAACCCGGCATAATAACGCCTCCCTGATATATCCCACTTTCATTCATAATATCTATTGTACAGGCACTACCTGCATCTACCACTACAACAGATTCCTTTTCCTGTGTAAGAGCTCCTAAACATCCCAGAAACCGATCAATGCCCAAAGTTTTAGGAGTATGGTAATTCAAATTATGTTCAGGGACGTCAGTAATTTCAATACTTTTAATTTCGAACTCCGTAACCTGATTCCTGAGTAATTCAAAGTGATCTTTTCTAACACTCGCAACTACAAGATCCTGAATCGAGTCTTTATATCTGTTCAACCATGAGATTAAATATGTCACTGATTTAAAATTATCAGTAGACTTTTCCCAAACATTATTATTCCTGAACGCTACCTTTATGGAAGAATTACCAATATCAAGAAAAAGCCTTTTTTTTGAATTTTCTGAATCGTTTTTGCTCATGAATTTGTATTACATTAATGACATAAGAGAATAATCAATCTAACGGATAGTATGAATTTAAAATCAAAGATTGCGATAGTTACCGGAGCAAGTAGTGGAATCGGTGCAGAATTTTCAAAAGACCTTGTTAAAAAAGGAGCTAAAGTATATGGCTTAGCCAGAAGTATTGATAAGCTCAACAGTATCAGAGAAAAACTAGGGAATAATTTCATTCCGGTTCAGCAGGATATTACCAACAGTGAAAGCCTGGAAACCTGGGTTGAGGAAACCTTTTCTGATGATCATTCTCCGGACATTTTAATCAACAACGCCGGACTCGGATATTTTGCAAACGTAGATGATTTGAAAATTTCTGAGTGGGATAAGATGCTGAATGTAAATCTTTCCGGGATTTTCTATCTATCACGGCTGATCGTTCCTTTAATGAAGCAAAATGAAAATATTTGTCATATTGTAAATATTTCCTCCATTGCAGGTTTAATGGGTAATCCACAGATCTCGGCTTATAACGCCACAAAATACGGATTAAGAGGATTTAGTGATGCTTTGTTTAAAGAACTTAGATATGATGGCATTAAAGTATCCTGCTTTTTTCCGGGCTCTATTGCCACTAATTTCTTTGATGCCATTGATGAAGTTGATCAGCATCCGAATATGATGCAAGCATCTGATGTTTCTAACACTTTAATTCATGTTTTAGAAACACCGGATAATTTTCTGATAAACGAAATCATTATGCGTCCTCTCAATCCAAAGAACCCGGGATAACCAGTGAAGAGAGTAGCTGTTCTAATTTTGGGTATTTATTCTTTGATCTCATGTGGTGCTGATCACTCTGTTCAAAAACCTGAGCCTCTGATGGATGAAGAACTTTACCTTGATCTTTTTTACGAGCTTGAACTATTGAGAGTGTATCAAAACAGAGGTACAAGAGGAGCCGTCGTAGATTCTTTATATGAAGAGATTTTTAAAAAATATGCAGCAGACAAGGACCTGTTCCTGCAAAGCCATCAATACTATCAAAGTCAGATTGATAAACAACAGATAAGAGCAGATACGGTGATATCAAGGATTGAAAGAGAACTTATACCACTGAATAAGCTGGATTCTCTGCGCAATCAGGAAGAAACCGGTAAAGTATACTGATCAGAATCGTTTTCGCTTACTGAAATTGCACTTTCCCTGAGCAGATAGGACACTACTTTCTTGGCAGTATTTTGGTCTACCGATAATGTATTTGCAATTTTTTTAAGGGATGCATCTTCAGTTGAAAGTAAATTTAGAGTCATATCGATCAATTCTTTACTTATTTCAGATTTATTTGAGCCTGTTGCTTTCTTCAGACAATTGTCGCAATGTTCGCAGGGTTTACTTTCAACATCCCCGAAATAATTTCTAAGAAAAACCTCTCTGCAAGTCTCTGTATTTATAAATGAATTCATTTTGTCCAGTTTGGAAAGCAACATACTCCGATGTTTTTCTACCTCCTCTTTTTTGATTGGTAATCTGGCAGATCTAGGTTCTAAAATTCTTATCAGGTCTCTTTCCTCAATGACTGTGAAAACTAGAATATGATCATTTTGCATTAATACATTCAGCGCCTTAATAAGACCGTTTCTGTTTATATCTAATGCTTTAAGCAAGCTCTCCTCATCCGTTTCAATCATGTCATTGAAAGCTTGTGGGTTAAGTGTTCGCTCAAGTCTGTCCACAAATTCAGCCTTTTCGGGATTATTGCATCGCTCTTTAAATTTTTGAAGCATATCACGATTTAAAGTAAACTGAATACTGAAAGCTGATTTAACATCCTGCATCCACGCCAGCACACCAAATTGTTCTAAAAGCCTCAGAGAAGTTCTTATTATTCCTAAAGGCTCTTTGCATCTTTTTTGAAATGCATTCAGTTCCAGTGCCTCAGATTCTAACATTACAGCTCCTTCTGCCAGCTCAAAGCTATCGCAAAGTGTTTGATAAACCTTTTCCAGTTGTTCTCTGGTGGGATAACTTTGTTCAATTCTTTTTTTAGAGGCTGTATAATCAGATGATTTGTAATATAAAATCGGATACGCCTCCTTTCCGTCTCTTCCTGCTCTCCCCGCCTCCTGATAGTATGCCTCAATAGAATAAGGCATAGATTCGTGAATTACATATCTGCAATCTGGTTTGTCGATTCCCATTCCAAAAGCATTAGTTGCTACAACCAGTGGAGTTTCACCCTTTACCCAACGAGTTTGAATTTTTTTTCTCAACTCACTTTCCACTCCTGCATGATAGGCTTCTGATTTTATACCTTTCTTTGAAAAGAATTCTGACCAGTATTCACAATTTTTTCTGGTACCGCCATAGATTAAACCATCTCCCTTTTTCGAGGCCTTGGTAACGCCATTTATCAGTTTCTCTCTCTTCTTTTCAGTTTCAACAACCCACCATTTTAAATTCGGTCGTTTAAATCCTAATGATACTACTTCGGGTTGCTTGAAGTTCAGATTCTCAAGGATATCCTTTCGAACTTCAGGAGTAGCTGTTGCAGTTAATGCAATCCAGGAAGCAGAATCCGAAATGGATTCAAGATTTATTCTTATATCCCTGTAAGCCGGGCGAAAATCGTGTCCCCATTCGGAAATACAATGAGCTTCATCTATAGCAACAAGATTAATGTTAAGGTTATGCAGTTCGTTCTGAAAGAGTTCGGTTCCAAGCCTCTCAGGTGCACAATACAATAGTTTGTACATACCGTTTCTGGCATTAACCAATCGCTGTTCAACCTCATAAAATGGGATTGTGTTATTTATGAATGTAGCTGAAATGCCCTGATCTTTTAATTGCTGAACCTGATCCTGCATTAAAGCTACAAGGGGTGATATAACCAAAGTCATTCCTTCAAATACAGTTGCAGGAACCTGATAACAAAGAGACTTCCCCCCACCCGTTGGGAAGAGCACTAATGTATCATTTCCGGAAAAAACAGAATTTATCGCAAGATCCTGCCCTTCCCGGAACGAATCATATCCCCAAAACTCTTTTAAATGTTCTAATGCCTGATTAAATTGGTACTGCAATTTTAAACCTCAATTTCTTTTCCCAAAAGTATTGATATCATTCTGTTCATCAAATAAAAACATGAAGCTATTTTTCTATCTATTTCTTTTAGTTGTATTCCTAAACTGCGCATCATCCTCTCCTAAAGAGAAAACAGACTACCGCGAAGAGATGAGAAACTTTGTTATTGAAATAGCAGAGTTTGCCAGAGAGCAGGACTCTGATTTTATTGTAATCCCTCAAAATGGTCATGAATTAATTATTAAGAACGATAGCAGCATTGCTCAAGATTATATTTCTGCCGTAGATGGATTGGGACAGGAAAGCCTGATCTTTGGCTATTATGGTGATAATACGATCACACCCACCGACAGCAGAGAATATCTGCTCCAGTTGCTTAGGACCGGCAAACGTGAAGGCAAAACTGTACTTGTTACAGACTATACCGATGAGGATCAAAAGATTAAACGTTCTTATGAGCGAAATTCTTTGAATGGGTTCATCTCTTTTTCTGCGCCTGAGCGTGAATTGACTTATATACCGGAACCATCTGAGTTTGTGAAAAATGAAAATAGCAGAGATATACAAACCCTTTCTGATGCCAGAAACTTTCTTTACTTATTGAATTATGAAAACTATGATTCAAAAGAAGAGCTGCTTTCTTCACTTTCTGATACAAATTTTGATGTATTTATCATGGATGCGTTCTTTTGGGGTAAGATATTTACACGTGAAGATCTGGATCGGATACGAATGAAAAGCGACGGAGGAAAGCGACTCCTTATCAGTTATATGAGTATTGGAGAAGCTGAAGATTACAGGTTCTATTGGGATGAAAGTTGGGATAAAAAGGAGTTAAAATGGATCGACTCAGAAAACCCAGACTGGCCCGGTAATTTTAAAGTGAAATACTGGAATCAAGACTGGAAAAAAATTATCTATGGCGAAAGTGATTCTTACACACAACTGATTATAGATGCCGGTTTTGACGGGGTTTATCTTGATATTATTGATGGTTTTTGGTATTTCGAAAACCTATCATCATATTAATTTATTTTAACTTATCGAATTTAAATTACCGGTAAACTACCTTCAAACATGTTTTCGAAATTTACTTCTTTAGGTTCTTCCGCTTCAATCAATAAACTAATTATATCTCCGGCTTTAGAACAAGTGACATGACTAATGGGGTCCAGGTCAGGAGTTACAAGACCTTGAGCAATAGATCTGTCGACCGCGTTTCTGATTGAATTTGCCTCCCGGTATAATTCAAAGCTTTCCAGCATTAATGCTACTGACAATATGGTTGCAATGGGGTTTGCAATATCCTTGCCTGCAGCTTCAGGATAACTACCATGTATAGGTTCAAATAATGATGTTTGATCACCAACCGAAGCGGAAGACAACAAACCTATTGAACCTGTTATCACACTTGCTTCATCGGAAATAATATCGCCGAACATATTCTCAGTTAAAATCACATCGAATTGATTAGGCCTTTGGACTATCTGCATAGCAGCATTATCTACATATAAATACTCTACCTCTACCTCCGGGTAGTTTTTTGATAAATCCTGAACTGTTTCTCTCCACAATCTGGATGTCTCCAATACATTTGCTTTATCAACCAATGTTAATTTCTTTCGTCGCCTCATTGCTGCATCAAAAGCCATCACTGCAACTCTCACAATTTCATTTACACTATATTCGCAAACGTCATATGCAGATGTTCCTTCTTTACTTCTTCCCTTTTCTCCAAAATATATTCCACCGGTCAATTCACGATATACAATCAGATCTGTTCCTGTTATGCGCTCTTCTTTTAGCGGAGACCGATCGGCTAATGAATCAAATAGTTTAACCGGACGAATATTTGCATAAAGTCCTAAGCTCTTTCTTAGTTGTAACAGCCCCTGTTCAGGTCTCACTTTTGCTTTTGGATTGTTATCGTAAGTAGGATCTCCTATTGCACCAAAAAGGACAGCATCTGCTTGTCTGCAAATTTCGATCGTTTTTTCAGGTAATGGGCTACCGGTTTTGTTAATTGCATCAGCACCAACCAGAGCATATTCGTATTCGAATTCGTGATCAAATTTCAAAGCAACCCCCTCAAGCACTTTTTTAGCTTGTTTAATTACTTCGGGGCCAATCCCATCACCGGGTAGAACAGCTATCTTTTTCTTCATTCTCAAAATTCTTTGTGTGTTTGTTCAAATTGTTCGATCTGACTTTTCTTACTTATCAAATAGTCTATATCATCATATCCATTTAATAAGCAGGTTTTTTTATAAGCGTTGATATTGAATTTCTCTGTATGCTTCGTTCCTTGAATCGAAATCTGTTGATCGATCAATTCAATCTTTAGCGTTGTATTCTTGTCCTGTTTAACTAATTCAAAAATAGTTTCTAAAAACCCGTCACTTATCTGCACAGGTAAAAGACCGTTGTTAAGTGCGTTGCCTTTAAAAATATCAGCGAAATAACTGGATACTATAGCTCTGAAACCAAAATCGTAAAGAGCCCATGCTGCATGTTCCCTACTTGATCCACAACCAAAATTCTTGCCTGCTACTAAAATACTCCCGGAATAAGATGGATTATTTAGAATAAAATCTTCTTTCAGATCACCTTGTGAATCATATCTCCAGTCTCTGAATAAGTTCTTTCCAAAGCCTTCTCGTGTAGTAGATTTCAGGAATCTTGCCGGTATGATCTGATCAGTGTCAATGTCTTCGTTTGCAAGTGGTATAACTGTACTTGTAAGAGTTTTAAATTTTTCCATTATACCGTTGCAACCTTATTTACAAAATTTCTAGTGTCTACGATTTTACCTTCGATAGCTATTATTGCAGCTGTTAAAGGGCTTACCAACATTGTTCTTGCTCCGGGACCTTGTCTGCCTTCAAAATTTCTGTTTGATGTTGAAACACAATATTCACCATCAGGTATTTTATCTTCATTCATGCCTAAACAAGCTGAACATCCCGGCTCACGAAGTTCAAAACCGGCATCTGCCAGCACCTGATGTATTCCTTCTTCACGTGCTTGTTTCTCAACCTGTTTGGATCCCGGGACGATCATAGCTTTTACATGATCTGCTTTTTGTTTCCCTGCTACATATTCAGCAACAATTCGCAGGTCTTCAATTCTGCTGTTGGTGCAACTCCCGATAAATACATGATCGATTTTTTTGTTTAACAATGAAGAACCGGCCTCCAGATTCATATATTTCAATGACTTTTTAAAAGAGTCAGAATCATTATCAGGGATAGCCTCGTCAATACCAATACCCATTCCGGGATTGGTTCCATATGTGATCATAGGTGGAATACTTTCAGCTTCAAACGTGTACTCTTTATCAAAATATGCGTCTTCATCTGAATACAAAGTTTTCCAGTAATTGATAGCTTCATCCAGCGCAAAGCCAACAGGTGCAAACTCTCTTCCTCTGATATATTCGTAAGTAGTTTCATCAGGAGCTATCATTCCACCTCTCGCACCCATTTCAATACTCATGTTGCAAATGGTCATTCTGCCTTCCATGGATAAAGAAGTGATCGCAGATCCGGCATACTCCACAAAGTATCCGGTACCACCTGCTGTACTTAACTTTGAAATGATATACAGAATAATATCTTTTGAAGAAACGCCCCTTTGAAGTTCTCCATTAATAGTTATGCGCATTGTTTTGGGTCGCTCTAACAATAAACATTGAGTTGCCATAACTTGTTCCACCTGAGAAGTCCCAATTCCAAAAGCAATTGTCCCAAAAGCTCCATGAGTAGATGTATGGCTGTCACCACAAACTATAGTCATACCCGGTTTTGTAATTCCCAATTCGGGACCTATAACATGTACAATTCCCTGATAAGGATGCCCTAACCCATACAGATCAATGCCGAATTCTTTACAATTTTGGATAAGCGTATCAACCTGAAGTTTAGAGAGAACATCTTTAATTGGGAGATGTTGGTCTTTCGTAGGCACGTTGTGATCGGCGGTCGCTACAATTTTATTTTTTCTGTATAGCCCGGCCCCCCTTCTTCTTATCCCTTCAAATGCCTGTGGGCTGGTTACTTCATGGATAAAATGCCGATCTATGTATAGTATTTCCTGCCCATTTTCTACAGAATCAACTATATGACTATCCCAAACTTTCTCAAAAAGTGTTTTGCCCATTATATATTCTTAAGCTGTTAGAGAATCAGAAGTTTGTGAGAATAACTGTATCAGATCCTTATCAGTTACTACTTTTTTTGTATCTGCAATAGACAAAAACTGTTTGTAATGTTCTTCCAGCTCATTCTTACTTAATTCAAAACCCAATCGTTGCCCACGAAATTTAAGAGCCGCCCTGCCACTTCGGGCTGTAAGCACAATGGAAGATTCGCTAACACCTACTTCCAAAGGATCAATAATTTCGTAGGTTTCTCTACTCTTAATAACTCCATCCTGATGAATTCCTGATGAGTGTGCAAAGGCGTTAGACCCAACAATTGCTTTATTCGGTTGAACCGGCATTTTCATCTTTTCTGATACTAATTCACTTACAGATTTTAAACATCTTGTATTGATACCTGTATCAAATTTTAATTCCTTTTGTTGTCTGAGTATCATTACAACTTCTTCTAATGAAGCATTACCGGCTCGCTCTCCAATACCGTTCATTGTACACTCTACCTGAGTAGCTCCGTTAACTACCCCTGATATAGAATTCGCTGTTGCCAAGCCAAGATCATTGTGACAGTGAGTAGAAATAGTCACATTTTGAATACCTTTTACATTCTCATACAGATATTTAATTTTTTCACCATACACCCACGGCATACAATACCCGGTGGTATCAGGAATGTTCAAAACTGTAGCTCCGGCTTCAATAACTGCTTCCAAAATGGTAGCCAGGAATTCGTTTTCAGTTCTGCCCGCATCTTCAGCATAGAATTCTACATCGTCAACGAAGGTCTTTGCGTATTTTACAGCATCCACTCCCCTCTCTACTACTTTTTCTCTTGTAGTTCTGAGTTTATCAAACACGTGACTATCTGAAGTTCCGATACCGGTATGAATCCTGCTATTTTTTGAGCCTTCAATTGCTTCAGCGGCTACTTTGATATCATTTTTAACAGCTCTTGATAATGCACATATCTTTGTATTCTTAATGATCTTTGATATTTCCTGAACAGATTTAAAATCTCCGGGGCTGGATACAGGAAATCCAACTTCCATTACATCAACGCCAAGGGCTTCCAGAGCTAAAGCGATTTCAATTTTTTCTTTTGTATTTAGTTGACATCCCGGTACTTGTTCACCGTCTCTTAGTGTGGTATCAAAAATTTGTATTCGCTTATTTGGCATTAAACTTGGGATTTCTAACTTAACTAAATATTCTAAAGCGTTGTCGCTGATGGTTTATTTATTCGCAGAAATTACCTTCTCCTTGTATTCTTAAAAAACAAGATTTATGATTAATTACGACACCCAAGAGAATATTTGATATAATTAAAATTAATTTTAACAAGTACTTAATTATTATTTTAGATTTGCTTTTTTACAATGGCTAACCAACCAAATGATCACCTTTATCAACTAATAAAGTCGCTTACTAAAGCTGAAAAAAGAGGTTTTAAGATCTACGCTACTCGCTCGGGTAATGAAAGCGCCAAATTTATTAAGCTATTTGATGCTCTTGATAAAGCCTCTTCTTATGATGAAACTGCCATTATTAAAAAAGTTAATGGAATTCATAAGAGACAACTTTCGAATCTTAAAGCACACCTTTATAAGCAAATACTAACCAGCTTAAGGTTGATCAACATAAATCATAATATTGATATACAACTTCGTGAACAGCTTGATTATGCACGAATTTTATATAACAAAGGACTTTATCAACAGAGCTTAAAGATCCTTGAAAAAACAAAAGAAGTAGCAACTCAACATTATCGAGCTACTTTACGCTACGAAGTTTTGGTCTTTGAAAAGATTATCGAATCACAATATATAACAAGGAGTCTCAAAAACAGAGCTGATGAACTTATTGGGGAAACACGAGTAACGCTGAACTCAATGACAGAATACACGGCTTTGAGCAATCTCGCGCTGAGATTATATGGTATTTATATCAAAGCAGGACATGTTCGCAATAAAGAAGATTTTGAAAATATATCCTCTTTTTTCTCTGAATCAATTAATAGTATAAATGTTTCAGAGCTGGATTTCTTTGGAAAACATTATTTAAATGTATCTCATGCATGGTATAGTTTGATCGTACAGGATTTTCTGCTTCAGTACAGGCATGCTACCAAATGGGTTGAGTTATTCAGAAAAAATCCTGAAATGCTGGCATTAGAACCTATCTGGTATTTAAAAGGAATGCATGTGTTGTTAGAAGCTCTTTTTGTGCTTGGACACGCAGAAAAGCACTCTCGGGAAATTGAAAAACTGGATGAATTCCTCGCCAATCCACCAAGCCGTATAGACGAGAATTTAGAAACCGTAGGTTTTATTTATTCTTATACATCCAAAATAAATGTCCATTTTATTGATGGTAGTTTTACAGAAGGTGTACAGTTAGTTCCGGAACTACTTAAAAAATTGGATAAGTTCGCAGACCAGGTAGACCCACACAGGATTCTCATCTTTTACTACAAAATCGCTTGTCTTTATTTTGGAGCAGGGAATAATGAACAATCCATTCACTTCCTCAATAAGATCATCAATTATCCGGATTCAAGATTAAGGGAAGACATTCATTGCTTTGCTAGAATATTGAATCTGATTGCACATTTTGAAATGGGGAATCAAACTTTGGTGGATTATCAGATTCGTTCTGTATATCGGTTTCTACGAAAAATGAATGATCTGAATCTTGTTCAACAAGAAATATTGAACTTTATACAGAATTTAGGAAACCTTAAACAAGATCAGACTAAAGAAGCTTTTCTTAATTTGCGCAACAGGCTTCTTGAAATCAATAAAATGCCATACCAAAAAAGGCCATTTTTATATTTGGACATCGTATCATGGTTGGAATCTAAAATTTATGAAAAATCAGTTCAGGAGATCATTAAAGGTAAATTCAGATCCAGATAGCTTACATTCACAAAGTTTGGATATCCCACTTAAGCATAATATTTGAGTACCTGTTGTTTGAAATTTAAATGAATTAGACATTTCTTTGCTCCAACAAAACTAATTCAAGAATGATTACACGCACTATTATCACGGTCATTATTAATGTCATTGGTACCAAATACCGACCGGGGAAGTAATGTGTGATCTTAATACTCTACAAAACAGCCTTCCCTAATCCGGAAGGCTTTTTTTTTACACTTAATCTATAGAATGGCTGAATTAAATAAGTTTAGTAAACTGATTACTCAAGATGGTTCACAACCTGCTGCTCAAGCAATGTTACATGCGATCGGTTTAAATGATGAAGACCTGAATAAGCCAATGATCGGAATCGCCAGTACGGGTTATGAGGGAAATCCTTGCAATATGCACCTAAATGATCTGGCTGTCCATGTAAAAAGAGGAGCTCAAAAAGCAGATCTCACGCCTTTGATCTTTAATACTATTGGTATCAGCGATGGTATTTCTATGGGAACTCCCGGAATGCGTTATTCTTTACCCTCTCGTGACCTGATTGCTGACTCCATGGAATCTGTAATCAAAGGTATGAGCTACGATGGATTTATAGCAATTGTAGGTTGTGATAAAAATATGCCGGGTGCTGTAATGGCAATGCTTAGAGTTAACAGACCTTCAATAATGTTGTATGGAGGTACTATTGCGGCCGGACATCACAATGGGAAAAAATTGGATGTTGTATCTGCATTTGAGGCTTGGGGACAAAAAGTAGCCGGTAAAATCGATGAAAATGATTTTAAAAAAATAATCAAAAATGCTTGTCCCGGAGCCGGAGCTTGTGGTGGGATGTATACTGCCAACACCATGTCATCTGCTATTGAAGCACTTGGCTTGGCTCTTCCCTACAACTCTTCGATTCCTGCTACAAATAGTGGCAAGGTTATTGAATGCGAAGAAGCGGGATATCATTTAAAAAACCTCATTGAAAATGATATAAAACCTCTGGATATAATTTCAAAAAAGTCGTTAGAGAATGCGTTTCGAGTTGTAACCGTATTAGGAGGTTCTACAAATGCCGTTTTGCACTTACTGGCTATTGCGAAAGCTGCTCAATTAGATTTTACGATTTCTGACTTTCAAAGAATCAGTGATGAAACTCCATTTCTTGCTGATCTAAAGCCAAGCGGTTCTTATGTAATGGAAGACCTTCATGAAATTGGTGGTGTTCCTGCAGTAATGAAGTATATGCTGGATAAGAATATGCTTCATGGTGATTGCTTGACAGTGACCGGAAAAACTTTATCCGAAAATCTTTCTGAAGTCGCTCCTCTATCAAATGATCAAAAAATCATCAAGCCAATTGAAGATCCGATAAAGGAAAATGGACACATTCAGATCTTATTCGGAAACCTTGCCAGTGAAGGTTCTGTAGCAAAGATCACAGGAAAAGAAGGTCTAATATTTGAAGGGGCAGCAAGAGTGTTTAACAGTGAAGAAGAAGCAAATGAAGGAATTCGGGATGGACTTGTTCAAAAGGGAGACGTTGTTGTGATAAGATATGTAGGACCCAAGGGTGGTCCTGGAATGCCCGAAATGCTAAAGCCAACTTCAGCTATAATGGGAGCCGGACTAGGTAAAGAAGTTGCTTTGATAACAGATGGAAGATTCTCAGGTGGCTCTCATGGATTTGTAGTTGGTCATATTACTCCGGAAGCCCAAACAGGAGGAGTCATAGCTTTGGTTAAAGATGGTGATATAATCAGTATTAACGCTGTCAAAAACACCATTGATGTTCATTTAACTGAAGAAGAACTGAAAGCCCGAAAGGCTAAGTGGACAGCACCTCCAATGAAAGAAAAAAGCGGACAGCTTTATAAGTATGCTCGCACTGTTGCTTCTGCCTCACAAGGGTGTGTAACCGATGAATTTTAATTTCTCAAACATTGATGAAAATTATGGAATCACAAATAGTTACTAAACAGAACAAAAAAATTAATACTGAGTTTATCAATGGTGCAGAAGCTGTAGTAAAAATTTTAATTGAAGAACAGGTAGAAGTCGCTTTTGGTTATCCGGGTGGGGCAATAATGCCTATATACGATGCTCTTTATGATGAACAAGATCGTATACAACACGTTTTAGCACGACATGAACAAGGAGCTATTCATGCAGCTCAGGGCTTTGCACGAGTAACTACAAAACCTGGAGTTTGTTTAGCAACATCCGGACCCGGTGCTACGAATTTGATTACAGGTCTGGCTGATGCCCAAATTGATTCCACTCCCCTTGTTTGTATAACGGGTCAGGTTCCTTCTTCACTCTTAGGTAGTGATGCATTTCAAGAAACGGATGTAATTGGGATTTCAATGCCGGTTACTAAATGGAATTATCAAATAACGGATGCAAATGAAATTCCGGAAGTACTTGCTAAAGCATTTTATATTGCCCGTTCCGGAAGACCTGGTCCTGTTTTAATTGATATTACCAAAGACGCTCAATTTCAGAAATTTGACTATAGCTACACCTGTTTCAAGAAAATCCGCAGTTATGTACCCAAACCTGAAATAGATCTTTCCAGCATTGAGAAAGCGGCTTCAGCCATCAATAATGCAAAACGTCCCCTTATTTTATTTGGACAGGGTGTTATCCTTGCAAACGCAGAGAAAGAGTTTAAAAATCTCGTAGAAAAAACAGGGATTCCTTCTGCGTGGACTATTCTCGGATTATCAGCACTGGATACTGACCACCCCCTAAATGTCGGAATGTTAGGTATGCATGGTAATTACGGGCCTAATCTACTTACAAACGAATGCGATATCCTTATTGCTATCGGAATGAGGTTTGATGACCGGGTGACCGGAAACCTGAGTAAATACGCTAAACAAGCTAAAGTTATTCATCTGGAAATCGATCCTGCTGAGATAAATAAAAATGTTAAAGCAGATATCCCTGTATTGGGTGATGCCAAAGAAACTATTTCGCACTTACTTAAACTAGTGAAGCTAAATAGCCACGAAAAATGGCTTCAGAGGTTTATCGATTGCGCAAAAATAGAACGGGAGAAAGTAATAGACAAAGAGCTAAACCCCGATTCTGAAACTCTTTCTATGGGTGAAGTCATCAATATTATTAATAAGCATACACAAGGTGATGCAATTATTGTTTCCGATGTAGGTCAACATCAGATGGTGGCTTGCAGATATTCTAAATTCTCAAAATCTAAAAGTAATATCACATCAGGAGGTTTGGGGACAATGGGTTTTGGGTTGCCTGCTGCTTTAGGAGCTAAACTTGGAGCCCCTGATAGAACTGTTATTGCTGTAATTGGTGATGGAGGTTTTCAAATGACCATTCAGGAACTGGCTACTATCTACCAAACCAAAGCAAAAGTAAAAATACTACTGCTTAATAACGAGTTTCTGGGAATGGTAAGGCAATGGCAACAGCTCTTTTTTGAGAAAAGGTATTCATCTACTGAAATGATAAACCCTGATTTTCAAACTATTGTAAAGGGCTACTATATCCCTACCAAAAAAGTAACGGAAAGGGATAAACTGGAAAAATCTATCGAAGAGTTTTTGAATTTTGACGGAGCCTATTTTCTGGAAGTAATGGTCGGAAAAGAAAACAATGTATTCCCTATGGTACCAAGTGGAGCCGGAGTTTCTGAAATAAGATTGGAGTGACAAGAATGCAAAAAGAAGAATTTACTATCACGGCGTATACAGAAAATCATGTTGGATTACTCCATCGTATTACCATCATTTTTACCAAGCGGAAAGTGAATATTGAAAGCATCACCGCTTCAGAAAGTGAAAAAGATGGAATTCACAGGTTTACAATCGCAGTAACAGAAACTGAAGAAGCTGTTGAAAAAATAGTTAAGCAGATCGAAAAACAAATTGAAGTATTAAAAGCAGATTACTACAAAAATAAAGAAGTGGTTCAGCAGGAAGTAGCTCTTTATAAGATCCCAAGTAAATCATTGACAAATGGCATCGAAGTAGAGCGGATTGTAAGACAACATAATGCACGCTTTTTAACCATTGAAAAAGGCTTTCTGGTTATTGAAAAAGCCGGTTTCCGTAGAGAAACCAAAGCATTATTTGACGATTTGATACCATTTGGCATTAATGAGTTTGTGCGATCTGGACGTATTGCAGTATCCAGAGAAGAGCATGGAATAGGAGAATATGTTGAGCAAATTTTATCAAAGAGTTAAACCGAAAAAATCTATATCAAATAACAAATCAAACAATAAATAAATGGCACTTTTAAATTTTGGTGGAGTTGAAGAACACGTTATAACCAGAGAAGAATTTCCTCTGAAAAAAGCGCAAGAGGTTTTAAAAGATGAAACTATAGCTGTAATCGGATATGGAGTTCAGGGCCCCGGCCAAGCTTTAAATCTCAGGGACAATGGATTCAGTGTAATTGTTGGGCAAAGAAAAAATTCCAAAACATGGGATAAAGCAAAAAACGACGGGTGGATTCCGGGCGAAACACTTTTTGAGATCGAAGAAGCCTGTGAAAAAGGTTCTATTCTACAATACTTATTATCCGATGCCGGACAGATCTCACTGTGGCCCACAGTTAAAAAGCATTTGACCAAAGGTAAAGCATTATACTTTTCACATGGTTTCGGAATTACTTACAAAGAACGGACAGGCATTATCCCTCCTGATGACGTAGATGTAATTCTGGTGGCTCCAAAAGGATCCGGTACGTCGCTAAGAAGAATGTTTCTTGAAGGCAGAGGTCTCAATTCCAGCTATGCTATCTTTCAGGACGCTACAGGTAAAGCTAAGGAAAAAGTGTCCGCTTTAGGAATTGGAGTAGGTTCGGGATATCTGTTTCAAACCGATTTTAGAAAAGAAGTATTTAGTGACCTGACTGGTGAACGTGGTACTTTGATGGGAGCTATTCAAGGTATTTTTGCAGCTCAATATGAAGTACTCCGATCAAATGGGCACTCCCCTTCTGAAGCGTTTAACGAAACTGTTGAAGAATTAACACAATCTTTAATGCCTTTGGTTGCAGAAAATGGAATGGATTGGATGTACGCTAATTGTTCAACTACCGCACAAAGAGGAGCTCTGGACTGGTGGAAAAAATTCCGGGATGCATCAAAACCTGTTTTTGAAGAGCTTTACTCTGAAGTAGCTGTCGGTAATGAAGCCCAAAGATCTATTGATTCCAATAGCCAAGACGATTACAGAGAAAAACTCGAAGAAGAACTCAAAGAGCTCAGAGAGTCTGAAATGTGGCAAGCAGGATCAACGGTTAGAACGCTGCGTCCTGAGAATAATTGATCAATGTAGAACAAACCAAATCTCGTATTTGTGAAAGTTAAAACAACCTACTACCCTGCTTTAAAAAATATCGAAAAAGCCGCTGAGACATTAAAATCTGTTGTATATAAAACTCCTGTACAACAAAGTTTCTCTCTTTCAGAAAGATATAATTCGAATATTTATTTAAAGCGGGAAGATTCCCAAATAGTACGTTCCTATAAAATCCGAGGTGCATTTAATAAGATAAACTCAATAAAAGACACTGATCGAAGTGTTGTTTGTGCAAGTGCCGGTAATCATGCCCAGGGTGTTGCACTATCCTGCTATAAGCTCGGAATTAAAGGTGTAATATTTATGCCTGCAACCACTCCTAAGCAAAAGATTCGGCAGGTGAAAATGTTTGGAAAAGAAATGGTTGAGGTGATTATTGATGGAGATACTTTTGATGATTCTTCATTGTTGGCAAAAACATTCTGCAAAAAAAATAATGGGGTCTTTGTACATCCTTTTGATGATGAGCTAGTAATTGAAGGACAAGCAACCGTTGGCTTAGAAATTTGCGACCAAACAGACTTTAAAATTGATTATCTATTTATTCCTGTTGGAGGTGGCGGACTTTCATCAGGAGTTTCAAGTGTGTTTAAAGCTCTGAGTCCGGAGACAAAAATTATCGGTGTTGAACCAACAGGAGCACCTGCCATGTTTAATACTTTTAAACATGGACAAATACAAGAACTAAAGGATATAGATAAATTCGTTGATGGAGCTTCTGTAAAAAAAGTAGGCGAACTGAACTTTCCCATTTGTAAAGATAATATGGACGAAATTTCCTTAGTAGATGAAGGAAAATTATGTTCAATAATTATTCAAATGTATAATGAAAATGGTATTGTACTGGAACCTGCCGGTTCACTTTCTGTTGCTGTTCTGGATAAATTTAAAGATGAGATTAAGGATAAAAATGTAGTGTGTATCCTTTCTGGTGGTAATAACGATATTACCAGAACTGAAGAAATACGTGAGAGATCACTGCTTTACGAAGGTCTAATGCACTATTTCATTGTTCGTTTTCCTCAAAGAGCAGGTGCTTTAAAAGAATTTGTAGAAGAAATTTTGGGTCAAAATGATGATATAGTTCATTTCGAATACACAAAGAAAACATCAAGAGAAAAAGGTCCCGCTTTGGTTGGTATAGAACTACAATCAAAAGAAGACCTTGAACCCTTGATAGAGAAAATGAAATTGAAAAATTTCTTTGGCGAGTATCTTAATAAAAAACCGGATCTGTTTAGCTATATGATCTAACTTGGAATCATGGCTACATTAAATAATTAATCAATGAAAATATTAAAGTTTGGCGGCACATCTGTTGGCTCCGAAAATGCAATCAGAAAAGTTGCTGAAATTATCAGCAGGCAAAAAAAACAAGTTGTTATTATAACTTCTGCTGTAGGTGGTGTTACTGATCAATTAGTAAAAATCGGCGAGTTAGCCACTAAGGCAGATGAACGTTATGAAGTTTTGTTATCTAAATTAGTAACACTGCATAAAGAATTGTACCTAAGCCTGACCGGAAAGAAACCGGATGAAAACTTCCATCAAATTATCCTTGAATTACAAGAAATTTGCAAAGGTGTTGAACTTATTAAAGAACTTACCCCTCGTAGTTTTGACTATATTTTAAGTATAGGAGAACGCCTTTCTTCACTGATAATAAACGACTTTTTTAAAGTTCAGGGGTTGGACATTCAATTATTTGATAGCCGTTTTATTATAAAAACCGATGATAATTTCGGAAATGCCAATGTAGAATTCACTGAAACAAACAAACGGATCAAAGAAGCTAAGAACTTATTCAAAAGAATAAACCTCTTTCCCGGTTTTATAGCTTCCACTAACGATTCAGTAACAACAACTTTGGGAAGAGGCGGATCAGATTACACTGCAGCAATACTGGCCGCGGCATTAGATGTTGATGAGTTTGAGATATGGACTGATGTAGATGGATTAATGACAGCAGATCCAAGAATCGTAAAAAATTCAAAAGTCATCGAACATGTTTCTTATGAAGAAGCCATGGAGCTCTCTCATTTTGGAGCGAAAGTTATATATCCACCGAGTATCCACCCTGCTCTTAGTAAAGGCATTCCTATCAGGATAAAGAATACTTTTAATCCTGATCATCATGGAACTCTAATAACCAAAGAATGGGATGAAAACAAAGAACTGATCCGAGGCATTTCTAGTATAAAATCTGTGTCTCTGGTTACACTAAGTGGTAGCAGTATGGTAGGTATTCCCCGGTTTTCTTCCCGACTATTTAAAGCTCTCTCTCTTGCAAAGATAAATGTTATTCTTATCACCCAATCCAGTTCAGAACATTCAATAAGTGTTTCCATTGATGTAAAAGACGCTAAGAAAGCTGAAATGGTACTTACTGATGAATTCAGTGAATCAATTAGATCTAAAAAGATCGATCCCATAGAAGTTGAAAATGGTTTATCTATTCTTGCCCTTGTTGGCTCGAACATGAGAAATCAAGTTGGCGTAAGTGGCCAAATGTTTAATGTACTTGGCAAAAATGGTGTAAGCATAAAAGCAATTGCTCAGGGTTCTTCTGAACGAAATATCTCAGCTGTAATTAACCAAACTGATCTAGATAAAGCCCTTAATGTACTGCATGAAAGTTTTTTCCAATATGTAACGCGACGTATAAACCTGTTTATAATTGGTACAGGTAATGTTGGTAAAGCTTTTATTGATCAACTGTCCCAGCAATTCTCTTTTTTAAAAGTGAATCATCAACTCAATATTAAAATTATTGGTATTGCTAATTCAAGAAAAATGAAGTTCAATAAAAATGGAATTCCCTTATCAAAATGGGAATCTGTATTAAATACAGGCGATACATATTCGGAAAATGAATTTCTCAAAAGTATGTATTCTATGAACCTACGAAACAGCATTTTTATTGATATAACAGCATCTGAAAATATAGCTTCATTGTATCAGCAAATCCTGCAGAAAAGCATTTCGGTTGTAACTCCGAACAAGATTGCTGCTACCGGCTCATATACGGATTATCTTTCTTTGAAAGCATCCAGTAAGAAATTTGGTAGTAAATTCTATTTTGAAACAAATGTTTGTGCAGGGTTGCCTGTCTTGTCAACGCTGAATGACCTCGTTCGGAGTGGTGATCAGGTAAATCAAATTGAAGCTGTGCTTTCAGGAACTTTAGTTTATTTATTCAATGAGTACAACGGGTCTACAAAGTTTGTTGATGTCATTAAAAAAGCAAAAAAATTGGGCTACACAGAACCGGATCCCCGGCTCGACCTGTTTGGTTCAGATGTAAAACGAAAAATTCTGATCTTGATCAGGGAAAGTGGCTATCAATTTGAGTATGAAGACATTGTCTTCGAATCATTTTTACCTGAAAGTTGCCTCAAAACTACATCGCTTGATGATTTTTACACTCAGGTTGAGAAAGAAGAGGATCATTTCTTAAATCTGTACAGAAATGCCCAATTAAATAATACCCGCCTCAAGGTTGTAGCAACATACAAAGATGGAAAGGGTTCGGTAAAATTAAAAGCTATTGAAACCAGTCATCCTTTTTATAATTTAGACGGTAAAGATAATATCGTTTTATTTTACACTAACAGATATAAAGAACAACCAATGGTAATTAAGGGCGCGGGAGCAGGAGCAGATGTAACAGCTTCAGGAATTTTTGCTGATGTCCTCCGAATTTCCCAATCTGATTTATAATGAATGAAATAAAAGTTTTTGCACCTGCTTCAGTAGCTAATGTTGGTCCAGGGTATGATACTTTTGGCTTCGCTATTGAAGAACTGGGTGATATTATTACTGTTTCAAAAAGAAACGATCAGAAATTAAATTTTCTGCCTTCTATAGGTGCTGAATTACCAGTTGAGCCTTCAGAAAATGTAGCCGGAGTGGCCATTCAATCTTTTTTGACTAAGTTGGGCTCCACTCAAGGTTTCGACATTACTATTGAGAAAATGTTTCGTCCCGGAAGTGGGCTCGGAAGCAGCGCTTCAAGTGCGGCTGGTTCCGTTTTTGCTGTTAATGCATTGTTAGGGTATCCATTCACAACAAAAGAACTTCTCCCCTATGCTTTAGAAGGTGAAGCCTTAGCTTCAAAATGCTATCATGCAGATAATGTAGCTCCCTCACTTCTTGGAGGGTTTCAAGCAGTAAGAAGTTATGAACCTCTCGATATTTTTAGTGTTACCGGTTTAGACGATCTTATTGTCCTTATTATTTTTCCTGATGTTCAAATCAAAACAGCAGAAGCAAAGGAACTATTACCAACAACGCTTTCAATAAAAGATGCCCGTGAGCAATGGGGAAATATATCGGCATTAATTCATTCGCTACATACCAAAGATTATGAATTGTTAAATAGAGCGATTACAGATCGTATTGCTGAACCAGCTCGTAAACGACTTATCCCGGGTTATGATAAAGTGAAAGAAATTGCGTCAGAAAATCAGTCTGTCGGTTTTAATATTTCAGGCTCAGGACCTTCCATGTTTTCACTATTTACAAACCAACTTTATGCTAATTCTTGCATGGACAAAGTAGAAGCTTTTTATACTTCAATTGGACTTCCTATAAAACTTCACGTTTCAAAAATAAATACAGAAGGGTGTAAGATTTTATGAAATTCTATTCAACGAATAAAAAAGTAGCTCCCCTATCTTTTAAAGAAGCGGTTATTCATAGTCTCCCATCTGATCGTGGGCTTTATTTTCCTGAAAAAATCCCAACTTTGGAAAGTGATTTTTTTAAGGAGTTGAATTCATATACCCTTTCTGAAATTGGTTACAAGATACTCACTCCTTTTACTCATGAGGATATTCCAAAATCCAAACTCAAGAATATAACAGAAGAGGCTTTTAACTTTGATGTTCCTTTAAAGAAAGTTGAAAACGGGATCTATAGTCTGGAATTATTTCATGGACCAACTTATGCGTTTAAAGATATTGGAGCTCGATTTTTAGCTCGCTGTTTGGCTTATTTCAATGAATCTGGTAGTCAGCAAGTCACCATTCTTGTTGCAACTTCAGGCGATACAGGTGGAGCTGTTGCTTCGGGTTTTTATGATGTTGATGGTGTCAATGTTGTGATTCTATATCCCAGTGGCAAGGTTAGCGAATTACAGGAAAAGCAACTAACCACTCTTGGTAAAAATATTACAGCAATTGAAATAGATGGTACTTTTGATGATTGCCAAAATATGGTAAAACAAGCTTTTTTAGATAAAGAACTAAATGAAACTCTAAACCTCAGTTCCGCTAACTCAATAAATATTGCTCGCTGGCTACCTCAATCTATTTATTATTTTGAAGCATTTAAGCAGTTACAAAATCGGGATAATCTGGTATTTTCTGTGCCTTCAGGGAACTATGGTAATCTATCTGCAGGATTATTGGCTCATAGAATGGGATTGCCGGTAAAACATTTTATAGCAGCATCAAATCAAAATGATGTGATTCCCAGATTTTTAACTACAGAGCAGTATAAACCATTAAAAACTATTCCCACTTTGTCGAATGCTATGGATGTTAGTGATCCAAGCAATTATCCAAGACTAATGGAACTTGTAAATGGAAATCATGCAGAGCTACAAAGTGTAGTTAAAGGCTTTTCAATGGATGATGCTCAAACTCTGGAAACTATCAAAAGCTGCTTTGATCAAAACGCATATATTACTGATCCTCATGGTGCCATTGGCTACCAAGCATTAAAAGATATAATGACTGCTGATGAGGATGGAATATTTTTAGAGACTGCTCATTATTGCAAGTTTGTATCTACGGTTGAAAAAGCATTAGAAAAACCTCTATCTCAACCTGATTTTGTCTCAGAGCTAATGAGTAAGCCAAAAAAGAGTAATACTATGAGCAATAATTTTAAGGAATTTAAAAGCTTTCTTTTCGGATAATATTGAAACATTAAGAATTCTGGTTTCTTACCAACATGCTTACCATTTTTTTACCATCATCTGTTATCATCTTACTTTTTTCTTTAAATCCTAACTTCTCATGAAACGCCATGGAGTCAGGGTTTTCAGGTTTTAAGTTAACTTCGCAACAAACTAAATGTGTTTCATTATTATCAAACAGAAATTCATATAGTTTTCTTCCCAGCCCTTTACCCTTAAATTCTTCTTTGATCACTATACGATCTACATACTCGAATTTTTTGTAATGATTATTAAAGAACTTGTAGTTTACACTTCCGTAATCACCTCCTTCTCTTAGAGAGATCATAAACCCGGCAATTTCTCCTTCGATATCCATTACAATAAAGTTGGAAGCTATTTCCAGAAATTTCAGAAAGTCTTTTCTTCTGATACTCCCAACATGAGGTACTTCCGTCTCATTTAATTTCAGGATTTCAGAAATATCTTTTGTATTCGCTTCTCTAATTATCATCTTCTCTAATAAATCATGACTAAGATACTCTTAATAGTACAATAGTTTTTGTTAAAAGGGCACTTAAAACCATAAGTTATTTAATCGTTTTAAAATTTTAACTATTCCTTTCTAAAATAAATTCTACTCTATGAACAGAACACAAAATTTATATTTAATCAAAAAACAGCTTCATGGATTGTAAGAAAAAAGAGTTTAATCTCAGTTCCGATGTCACTTATCTGAATTGCGCATATATGTCTCCACTTATGCATTGTGTTGAGGAAGCCGGTATAATTGGAATACAAAAGAAAAGGCAGCCTAATCACATTTCAGGTCAGGATTTCTTCACTGAATCAGACATTTTAAGAAAAGAATTCGCTCAATTAATAAATTGTCACAAATCTGAGAATTGCGTCATCATTCCCTCTGTTTCTTATGGAATGGCAAATGTTGCTAAGAATTTAAAGCTGAAGAAAGGTGATAACATAATTGTAGTAGGTGAGCAATTCCCAAGCAATGTATATCCCTGGATGGAAGTTGCACAAAAAGCAGAAGCTGAAATAATTACTATTGCACCTCCTAACGAGATTCAGGATAGAGGAAAAACTTGGAATGATCAGATATTAAAAACTATAAATGAAAAAACTAAACTCGTTGCGTGTGGACATATTCATTGGGCAGACGGTACTATTTTTGATCTGAGATCTATCAGACAAAAAACTTATGAAGTAGATGCTTGGTTAGCTGTTGACGCCACTCAATCGTTAGGAGCTGTCCCTTTTGATATCCAACAATTAAAACCTGATGCACTTGTGGCAGCAGGATATAAATCTTTGATGGGTCCATATAGTATTGGGATGGCTTATTATGGTTCTGTATTAAGCAATGGAAGCCCAATTGAACAAAGTTGGATAAACCGATTCGAAAGTGAGAATTTTTCAAATCTTGTGAACTATAATGAAAACTATCAACCGGGTGCATTGCGATATGAAGTTGGAGAACACAGCAATTTTATCTTAGTACCAATGATGCTGGAAGCCCTTAAAAAATTAAACGAGTGGAAGCCCGAAAATATTCAACAGTATTTAATTGATTTGGTTGATAATCCGATTTCAGTTTTAAGAAATTTTGGGTTTAAAATTGAGGAAACAAAATATCGTGCCTCAAACTTATTTGGAATCCGACTTGCTGAGCACCATCAGATGGATAAACTGAAATCAAAGCTTCTGGACGCAAATATCATTGTTTCTTACAGAGGAGATGCGATCAGAGTATCTCCGAATATATATAATGATTCAAATGATTTAGCTACATTGGTTGAAGTCTTAACTACAAAATAATGCCATGAATACTTCGCGTCGTGATTTTATTAAAACATTGGCTGCCGGCTCTACTGCTTCAGTTCTTTCAATGCTAAATCCTATTGAAACGGTATTCCATAAAAAGCTGGATGGCAAATTTAACGGTGGTATGCTACCCACAAAAGCTGACTACTCTCTGGATAAAAATGTTACTTATCTAAATCATGGTTCTATTGGAACTATCCCAAAAATTGTACAGCAAGCTCACAGGGAATATTTATCACTTTGTGAATCTAATCCCTGGTTTTATATGTGGAGCGGAGAATGGGATGAACCTATTCAAAAGGTTAGACAGAAAACCGCGGATTTTTTAAATGCTGATATCGATGAAATCAGCTTCCCTCATAATACTACTGAAATTTACAACCTTCTGGCTTTAGGATTACCACTTCAGAGTTCTGATGAGGTTTTGTTTTGCAATCTTAATCACGCCGGGGCCAGTATTCCTTTTCATATTCACTCTAAGAAAAAGGGGTATAACGTTAAAGTATTTGATATTCCAACAGCTGATTTAACTTCTGTCACCAAACAAGAAATTCTGGAATTATATGATCAAAATATCAACCGTAATACAAAGTTGATCGTAATTCCACATATCGATAATACGTTTGGGGTTCGTCAACCTGTAAAAGAAATAGTGGCTCTGGCCCGATCAAAAGGCGTAGAATATATTTCTATTGATACTGCCCAAACAATGGGTATGCTACCGATTGATGTTAAAGATCTGGATATTGATGTAATAGGCACCAGTGCTCATAAATGGATTCAGGCACCTAAAGGAATAAGTATTGCCTATTTCAGCAAAAGGATACAAGCAGAATTAGACCCAATGTGGGTCACCTGGGGGCAAGAAGACTGGAAAGATTCAGCTCGTAAATTTGAAGATTATGGAACCAGAAATTTACCTGAAGTTTTGACTTTGGGCCACTCCATAGATTTTCAATCGAGAATTGACCCAAATACTAAACATCAGTATTTAAGAGAGCTTTGGAGCCATGCAAAAAAACTAACAGAAGAAAATCCAAAAACCATTTGGCGCTCTCCTTCAGATTGGCAGCTTTCAGGGTCTTTGTTCGTTGTTGAAATTAAAGACACCAAAACTTCTGAATTGGCTAAAAGCTTATTCAAAAAACATGGATTTGTATTTCGACCATTTGATGCCCATTCAACTATTAGGATCTCACCAAATTTGTTTAACACAGTTGAAGAGCTCGATGAATTATTCAGCTTAATCGTCTAATTCTATTTCGTCGGGAGCGTCGTCGTCCGAAACTAAATCATCCACATCCGAATCGTCGATTATATCTTCATCATCATCCTCAACGTCTTCCATATCGATTGGCGCAGGTTTCTCCTTTTCAGGTTTCTTTTCAGTAACTGCTCCGGCTCTTCTCAATAGGATTGCAATATCTTCCTGCTCATTTTCAACAGCGATCATCATTGCTGTATCTCCGTTTTTATCGCGGACTTTAACATCTGCACCAGCTGAGATCAAATACTTTACTACTTCATGATGTCCGTTTTTTGCAGCCAGCATTAAAGCTGTATGTCCCCAACGTTGCTGAGCATTTACATCTGCTCCCTTTTCGGTTAACATCTTTACTGCTTCCAACTCTCCCGCTCTTGATGCTACAATAACAGCCATATCTCCAATTTCAACTCCTTTATCAAATAAGAGCTTCATCATTTCAAGATTACCATTTTCAGCCGCTTTATTGAGTGCTGTACCACCCATTTTTGTTTCAGAATTCAGGTCAGCTCCAGCATTTATTAATAGTTTTACTATTGCTAAATGGTTTTTTTCTGCTGCGGCAATAAGGGCATTCGCTCCACTTGATGTAGATTCGTTAACATTTGCCTTAGCCTTAATAAGTCTGGAAACCTCAGCTTCATTTCCTGATTTTGCAGCAATAATTATTTCCGGTTGATCCATGAAGTTTTTCTTTAGGGTATTATTTTTCCGATGATAAAAAACGTACTTGTATTCTCAAATTAATTAATAATAAAATTTAACTCAGTGGAATGAACCTTCCACTTTATTACTGTTAATAAAGTCGATAGCACTCATTCTTTTTTTTCCCGGAATTTGAAGTTCTAAGATTTCTATTGTACCGTCTCGGCAACCTGCCAGTAATTTCCCGTCTTTTTCAAGCAGCTCTGCAGGATCAATGTTAATTACGGGTCCCGGTCGAGATTTGAAGATCTTTACTTTTTCATTATTCCATGTTGTCCAGGCAACAGGAAAAGGATTTAGCCCCCGAATGAGATTATGAACTTCTCTTGGAGAGCGGTTAAAATCAATTCTTGTATTTTCATTATACAACTTAGGTGCAGGAGTAGCCACTGAATCATCCTGAGATCTCAGCTCGTAATTACCGGAACTTATCAGATCAATTGCATTAAGCAGCTCGGTACTTCCTTCATTCATAAGTTTAGAATAAACTTCACCGGTTGTATCGTTTTCACTTACAGAAATCTTCTTTTGAAGAAGTATATTCCCGGTATCAACTTTTTCATCAAGGAAGAAAATAGTACATCCTGTTTCATCCTCACCATTTATAACAGCCCAGTGAATCGGAGCTGCACCTCTGTATTTTGGAAGCAGAGATGCATGCAAATTAATACTTCCGATTTTCGGAATTTCCAGAATCTGTTTTGGCAAAATTCTAAAAGCAACAACTACAAAAAGGTCTGCATCCAAGGCTTTTAGTTTCTCTTCAAATTCTTTTGAATGCAGATCCTCTACTTCAATTACTTTCAAGCCAAGCTGCAATGCTTTTGCTTTTAACGGTGTTGGAGCGGTTCCTGATCCTCTCCCTCTTCTTTTATCAACATTACTGACTACAGCTTTTACAGTATGCTTTGAATTGAAAATCTTCTCCAGACTTGGAATTGCAAACCCCGGGGAGCCCATAAAAACAATATTCATATACTAACCTCTGGAAACTATTGGATATTCAACTTCAATATTCCCTGAATCAATTTCTTCCAGATCAGATTTTACCATTCTTTTTCTAAAAGAACTTAGATAGTCTATAAACAAGATTCCATTTAAATGATCATTTTCATGCTGAATAATCCGGGCCATCCAACCTGAAAACTCCTGCTCTTTTTCTTTAAAATTTTCGTCTTTATAACGAATAACAATAGTTTCAGGGCGAAATACTTTCTCACGGATTTCAGGAATACTCAAGCAACCTTCATCCATAGGAATGTTCTTACCTTTTTTTTCAATAATTTCGGGGTTTATAAAAACCAAGACACCATGTTTTTCATCTTCTTCATCCAAAACCGGGTCTCCATCCATTACAAAAAGCTTCAGAGACTTTCCTATCTGTGGTGCGGCGAGGCCCACTCCATCTGAATTGTACATGGTTTCTATCATGCTTTCGATAAGCTCAGTAATTTCATTAGTTAATTCAGTAACCAGCTCAGTTTTTTTTCTCAGCACAGGGTCATTGTATGTTACAATGGGTAAAATTGGCATATAACTTAATGTTTTGAATCTAAATAACTCTGCAAGATAAGAGCTGCAGCGATTCTATCCACACGTTCTTTTTCTCTTCTTTTGTTTTTTGGGATACCGGATTTAACCATTACATCTACAGCCTGATTAGAAGTGTATCTCTCATCGACTTTAAAAACAGGAATATCTGGGTGCAGGTTTTTCAGTCTGTTTATAAATTCCTGAACCATCCGGGTGGCTTCACCTTCTTCTCCATTTGGAGTTAGTGGCCAACCTACTACGATACCCTCAACCGGAGACCCTTCCACTATATGAGATATCTTATTAATAATCTCATCCGGTGAAAAAGTCCCCAATGGCGAGGCAATAGTTTGTAAAAGATCGGTTTGTGCTAGTCCGCAGCGTTTTCTGCCAACATCAATCCCGATCAAGCGTGCATAATTTTGCACAGTTACTTCTTTTTTACGTCTTCCAGTGGTTGGCGTAAGAAAGATTTCATAAGCTTACTTGGCTTAAAATGAGTTTTCCGGTGAGCCGGCACGTATATAACTTCGTTTGTTTTTGGATTTCTGGCTTTAGGCTTAGCTTTCGTTTCTTTAACCTCAAGCACTCCAAAATCTCTTATTTCGATTCTGCATTCTGTATCCGCAGACATCATTATTTCTCTTAATGCAACGATTACTGCGTCTACCCACGGTTCTGCATTTATCATTGCTTCGTCCTGTGCCTCAGCTACACGACGTACCACATCACGTTTTGTATATGTCATCATAGTTATAGTTGTTTAATTAGCGCGAGTTACACACCCGCATTGTCCTTCCTGATCTATTCGCTATTGACTTTTGCTTAATTTGAAACCTAAAGCGATTTTAATCATTGTCACCAATATACTTACAACTATACATTCTCAAAAATTAATATTGTTAAAGTTATTCATATCTCAGAACATTCTTTACACCTTCCACTCTCTCCAATCTCTTCATTATTTTTTTAAGGTGTTGTAAGCCATCTACATAAATTGAAATAATCCCTTCGAACATACCACTATCACTATTTACATTTATACTTTTCATATTAGTTGAAAGTGATTTAGATAGTACATCGGTGATATCGTTAATCATCCCTACTCGATCTTCTCCAATAACTTTAACAGCGCCAAGAAATTTGGTTTCCAGATTCTTGGACCAATCTACATCCACAATACGTTCGCCTTCAGTTTTAATTAAGTGAAGTGCATTGTTACACATTGAGCGATGAATCTTTATATCTCCCGTTCTGCTAATAAATCCAATTACATCATCACCCGGAATCGGATTACAACAATTGGCATAGGAATATTTAACATTACTCAATTCCCCGTTTATAATCAGAGATTTACCATCTCCTATTGAACGAGCTTCATTTATATACTTTTTCTGAATTTCGTCTTCAGTGACTTTTGTAGTCTCGACCTGTTCCTCATCAATACGCCCTGTACTTTTGTATTTTTTTACTTCACTGAATAATCTATTTACATCGAACGATCCTGCGCCTATTGCATAAAACAAATCCTGAGTTGTTGTAAAATCATACATTTTGGCAAACTTAGTGAGTTCCTGATCACTGATCTCCACTTTACCTCTTTCAGCTCTTTTATCCCAAATCGCTTTTCCTTCATCAGAAACGGTTCTTTCTTTTTGTTTGATGAATTGCCTGATTCTGGATTTAGCCTTGTGCGTAACAACATCGTCAATCCAATCTACATTTAAGTTGATCTTATTACCGGTTAATATCTCAACCTGATCTCCATTTGATAGTTTTTGCCGGAGCGGTACCATCTTACCATTTACTTTAGCAGCCATAGCACGCTCACCTACTTCACTGTGAATATCAAAAGCGAAATCAATAGCTGTTGCTCCATTTGGAAGAGTAGTAAGCTCACCTTTTGGAGTAAATACGTATAGTTCTTCCTGGTATAAATTAAGCTGGAAATCTTTTACAAAATCTGTAGCTGCATCAGGGCGGGGATTATCCAGAACATCCCGAACCCAATTCACAAACTTATCTAAACTTTCTGACCCTTCCTGTTCTCCTTCCTTATATTTCCAGTGTGCCGCAAGACCTTTCTCAGCAATGTCATCCATTTTTCTGGTTCTTATCTGAACCTCAACTTTTTTCCCCTGGTTAGTGATTACTGTCGTATGTAATGATTGGTATCCATTCGCTTTAGGTACTGAAATAAAATCACGAAACCGTTCCGGTATAGGAGTATACCAGTCTGTAAAAATGGAATATACTCTCCAGCAATCTTCTTTAGTATGAGGTGTTTCCAAAATTACTCGAATTGCAAAAAGGTCATATATTTCTTCAAAAGGCTTCTGCTGGCGTTGCATTTTTTTATAAATAGAATAAATATGCTTTGGTCTGCCTTTGATTTCAAATTCCAGCTTTAACTCTTTTAGCTGTTTTTGAATAGGAGTCATAAATTGCTTGATAAACTTTTCTCTCGACTCCTTCTTTTCCTTTAGCTTCCTTGCTACAAACTTAAATGAGGTCGGATCAAGGGTCTTAAAGCATAGATCCTCGAGCTCATTTTTAATTCTAAACAAACCAAAACGATGAGCCAGAGGGGCATAAAGATCCATCGTTTCATTTGCGATCTTCATCTGCTTTTCCCTTTTCAGATGATGTATTGTTCGCATATTATGCAATCGATCCGCGAATTTTATAAGGACCACACGGATATCCTCGGCCATAGAAAGAAGCAGCTTCATAAACGTCTCTGCCTGCTTGCTGTCCCTGCTTTTAAAAACCCCTTCTATTTTAGTAACACCATTAATGATAACTGCCACCTGCTTACCAAACCAGTATTCAATGTCATCAAGTGTAACAGAAGTATCTTCAACAGTATCATGTAAAAGGGCTGCTATTACAGATATCTCATCTATATTTATCTCTCTGGCTACAATCTTGGCAACCTCAACAGGATGATAGTAATAAGGTTCACCTGAAGCTCTGACCATTCCGTCATGTGACAAATAGCATAATTTGAAAGCTTTTTCGATCTGCTTTTCGTTTACTTCACCAATATATTCTTGGCATTCTTCTAGAAGTTGCTTCAGATCTTGTTTCTGAGCTCTCTTAAGCTTAAGGTCGTCTAAATCTTTACGTGCTATTTCTTTCAATTCACTCATTCTTACTAACAAACATTCACGTGTTCTTCATGGTTTCATTTTCAGTTAAGTTGAAAATAAAAGGTATAAAAAAAGCGGTTATGTAAATACAAAACCGCTCATAGTAGTTAACTAAAATTAAAAACTAAGTACAACCCCAAATATAATTCTTCCTGTTTTGTCATTGATATCAGGAACTTCAAGATCCCGGCTCGTAAACCTATACTCTAGGAAAGGTTTAACCAGAGGAATAACAGTTACTTTTGCCCCTGCGAATGTATTCCAATAGATGTTAGACTCTTCTTCTTCGCTTGGCTGTTGTCCTGGAGGTGGAGTATTTGAAAAATCTTCTGCACTCAAATCAACTGTTTCTGAGCCTAAGCCTGCGCCAACATATGGTTCTAATAATCCCAAAGTTATTCCTGCGTAAGCAGCTAAACCAAAATCATAATTCTCAATACTTTTATCGTATGTAAATGTAGTTTCATCGATATTATTGGTCTCACTAAAGTAGCTGAAATGTGCTCTTAATCCGAAATTAACTACCGGTAAAGAGTTAAGAAAACCCGATTGGATTCGAACACCAAATCCGCTTTGAGGCTCCTCATCCCTAAGTTCAAAAGAAGCTCCTACTTCAATTTGAGCAAATGTAGTTGTAGATAATACAAAGCAAAGAATAACCGGAATTACTTTTCTGATCATGATATTTTTTTCATCTGTTTATTTCCTGCTTAAATGTACAAAACAGAGAAAAGAATCCCACTTTTTATTCCATAAAAAAAGCCCTGTTGAAAAATCAACAAGGCTTTTTGATTTATAGCATCTCATTTACTGTTCAATCGGAGGAGCATCAGTAGCCTTAACTCTTTGTTCAAGCTGCGATAATGTAGAATTTTCAAACTGCTCAAAATTGTTATTTATAACTTCGAATTCAGCTTGTCCTGCTTCTACCGTACTGATATGAAGTGGAGTTGGCCCGTATGTTGAGAACATAGCTCTTATACCTGTAAACATTCTGCTTCCAGGTGTTGGAGCGCTTCTCTCACCTATTAAACCTTTCGCTTCACTTCCTTGCATTTGCTCTCTGAAATCCAACAACCTCACATGTGCATCATGAAGCTCTTTCATTAATTCAGGATGAGCATTTGTAGATTTTGCTAAAGCTCTTCTCATAGCATCAACTTTATCCATATGCTTGTCCATCTTATTAGAAAATTGAGTCATTTCATTTTGGAAGGCGATCAGGTCATCCTGAAATTTTAAACGTTCTTCATCAGAAACTCTTTCTAATGCAGGTTCTCTTAGCGGAACCAGATCAAATTCCATTGGCTCGGACAACTCTTTGTATTCCCCATTTTCAACAACTGCAAGTGTAGCAGTGTAAGTACCGGGAACTACTGGGAATCCACCTCCGAAGAAACCACCTCCGCCTCTGGGTCTGTCTAACGGAACAACATTTCTTGACATGTACGTCATATCCCAGTTAACTCTGTGTATTCCTTTTGATGCAGAACCATCTACATGATTAACAATGTTTCCATTGGCATCTCTGATCGTAATCTTGATACTTGGTTTTTCTTGTCTCATTTCATTTTCAAGAGCATCCCATCCAGGAAACGAAACATCTTCATCATTTTTTAAATCATCTTCTTTTTCTTTCCTTGCTGATTCCAGAGTTGAATAGCCTTCCTTCAGATAGTATGTAAATACTGCTCCATGGGGTGGGTTATCTGCTGTATAAAAAGAAGCACCGGGATCAATCTCAACATTTCTTGGAAGATACCAAAAGACGTCTCTGCTTTGGAACAGAACGGCATCCTGGTTCAACGTTTCTTCATCAATATTTCTTAAAGGGCTTATATCATCCAACACAAAGAAACCCCTACCAAAAGAAGCTGCTACAAGATCATTATGCTCTCTTTGAATAGTGATGTCTCTGAATGAAATTGTTGGTGCTCCACCTTTTAGTTGCACCCATTCGTCTCCTCCGTCTGTAGTAAAGAACACACCGAATTCAGTTGCCGCAAAAAGCAGATCTTTATCCACGTGATCCTGTACCATTCTCCACACTAAATGTCTTTCAGGCAGATTACCGGAGATAGAAGTCCACGACTTTCCTCTGTTCGTACTTTTGATCAGGTATGAATTGAAGTCGCCATATTTATGGTTATCCAATGCTGCATAAACAGTATTCGCATCATATAGATCCGCACGGATATCATTTACAAAAGCAGTTTCCGGAATACCTCTTATATCGCCAACATTTACTTTCGTCCAGCTTTCGCCTCCGTTCTCTGAAACCTGAATGATGCCATCATCGGTTCCGGCATAAAGCAAACCTTCTACCAGCGGAGATTCTCCTAACGATGTAATTGTATTGTATACCGACATCGCTCCAACATCCCAGGCATTGTCCCAGCTTTGTTGCTTGCCCATAATTGGTAACGTAATTCTTTCCTGATCTTTAGTAAGATCTCCCGAAATCGGAGTCCAGCTGTCTCCACGGTCATCAGATCTCCAGACTCTTTGAGAAGCGAAGTATAACCTTGTCGGGCTGTGCGGACTGATTAAAATAGGAGCATCCCAATTGAATCTCTCAAATTCTTCTCCTTCACGAGCCTGAGGCTGGATAAATACAACTTCTCCTGTTCTTCTGTCTATACGGTGTAAACCTCCCTGCTGCGTTTCACCGTAAACGATGTCAGGGTTTCCGGGCTCTGTTGCAGTATCATGACCATCAGCAAACAAAATATGCTTCCAGTCTGCATTTCTGATTCCTTCACTCAGATCTGTCCTGGATGGTCCTTCATGGGTACCATTATCCTGAGTTCCGCCATACATATTATAAAACGGCTTTTCATTATCGACTGCAACTTTGTAATACTGAGTAAGTGGAAGGTTTGGGATGTATCTCCAATTATCACCATGATCATAACTTTCGTAAATACCACCATCTGATCCCATCAACAGATAATCAGGATCGTCTGAACGGAAAGCCAATGCATGATTATCAGAATGCTTATTTTGTTCTGATATAGTTTGATATGTTTTACCGTGATCGTTTGATACAATAGTTCTCACATTCATTAAATATAATCTACCAAAATGATGCGGAGAAGCATATAACTCCTGATAATAATGAGGTCCCGTTCCTCCTGAAACCATATCAGACATTTTTTTCCAGCTGGCACCTTTATTTTCGGTCATAAATAAACCACCTTTCGTATGATCCAACTCAATTGCGGCATATACGATGTCAGGGTTTTGTGGAGAAATCGCTAAACCAATTTTTCCAAGATTAGATCCGGGAATACCATTTTTCAATTCTATCCAGGTTTTGCCACCGTCAGTAGATTTATGCAAACCACTTCCCGGTCCGCCGCCTAAATAAGCAGCTACCGTTCTGTGTCTTTGCCAGGTTGCTGCATACAATACCCCGGGATCTCTCGGATCGATCACAATATCTGTAACTCCCGTCCATTCATCATCTCCAAGCGTTTTAGTCCAGGTATCTCCGCCGTCTTCGGTCATGTACAAACCTCTTTCCCCACCTTTTTTCCAAAGTGGCCCTTGAGCTGCAACCCAAACAATGTCAGAATTTGTTGGATGAACGATGATGGTTGAAATATGCTCTGATTCTTTTAATCCCATATTCTTCCATGAATTCCCGTCATCAGTACTTTTATAAATCCCGTCTCCAAAACCGACATGACGACCACCTACATTCTCACCTGTTCCAACCCATACCGTTGATGGAGTACTCGGATCTATAGCAATACTACCTATTGAATAGGAAGACTGATTATCAAAAATTGGTTTCCATGTGATTGATGCATTCTCAGTTTTCCATACACCCCCCGAACCTACGGCAACGTACCATACATTTTCGTTCTCAGGATGAATAGCGATATCCGCTATACGCCCCGAAGCAAAACCCGTACTCACATTTCTGAGTTCTAGTGCGTTATAATTTGTTGATGCTACTTTTGATTTTTCCTGAGCAAATACCGTAAATGTACTCGTGATCAAGAAAATTACTAGCGTAATTAAATTGAGTTTCTTCATAGCTGGCGAATTTTTGTAGTTAGTTAATAGTATAAACTCTTGCTAAAAAGTTATTTACGAACTTAATTCATATCTGCAGAAAATCAATCAAGGTTAACAGACTTTATCAAATCATGGGGAATCAAAAAAAATCTGAAATACTCTTTG
This sequence comes from Balneola sp., assembly GCA_017643645.1. Taxonomy (GTDB): domain Bacteria; phylum Bacteroidota; class Rhodothermia; order Balneolales; family Balneolaceae; genus Balneola. The sequence goes on along the minus strand of JAEPNB010000003.1, from coordinate 60,259 downwards.
TATAAGAAGGAATGATACCCGTATATTTGAGGCTCTTAAAACCACGCCCGAGTGGTGGAATTGGTAGACACGTTGGACTTAAAATCCAATTCTAATTAAATTGGAGTGCCGGTTCGAGTCCGGCCTCGGGTACAAAACGCCTTGTAAAACTAATTTGCAAGGCGTTTTTTGTTTTGGCAGATCTTCAATGACATCCCATAATTTAATAGGCATTGCCTTTAATGCAAGTTACAAACTTGCTTAACTTCTGCTCTTTAAGTCACAGACTTGAGAGAGCTTGTGCCTTATTTATCTCTCACTTCTTTTTAAGGGTTTATCACTCAGATATATTTTGTAAGTAGTTGCGTATATATTGCTTTCTGACTACTAAAACCTTTGTGGTATGTTTATGAAATCAGTCGTCTCTCTTATCAAGATTAGAATTAATCTTTTGTTAAACTAAATTGATAGAGTTATCGTCTTTAGCTTTGTTATATATTAGTTTTTTATACGTAATTATGAGATTAATTAGTAGAAACAACCCTATTAGAATGAATTTATTTGAGTTGTAATACAATATGTCTACCAAATAAGGAAAAGCAAAAGCTTGTTCAACTGCCTCAATATCAATAAAAACTAGGAATCTTTGAGTCAAAGTCATTCCTATAATCAAAAAAATAAAAAGTATATTAATAGTTATGTTTGAAATGATAAATTTACCTCTATTTTTAATAAAAATAGTCCCTAAATTTAGAGCTATAAATATTAATATCAGTAATTTCCCATCAATCATTAAGTTAAATAAAGAGTAGTTTTCCATTTTTACAATTTTATAAAATCTAAGTATTTCATTTTCCTCGTTCCGTAGCTCTGCTGCGGAATGACTCCGGAAGCTCTGCTTCAAAAATTTTATATAAGGAATTACTTCTGCAGTTCTTTCAAGTTTGTAACTGAAAACAACAGTAACGAAAGCCTTAGCTTCCCTTCTAAAGCTAATTAACTAACCGACGCTTCATTGCTTTCTTTGATGTCACCGGCTTTTCGATCTTATACCTGAACGTAAAAGACGCTCCATTATCATTGTTAATAACAAAGCTGGCTTTTAACTGCTTCAACAGCACCGAAACCAATCTGAAACCCAGTGTTTCCGGTTTTTCAAGCTCAAAATTTTTGGGAAGTCCCGGACCATTATCCTCAACTTTGATCGTCACTTCACCATCAACGGAAGACATATTTACCTTAATAACCGGATCTAAAGCATCAGAGCCGTACTTAAAAGCATTTACCAATACTTCGTTTAAAAGTAATCCCGTTGGAATGGCCTGTTCAATGCTGAGACTTACCGGACTTGTTTCTAACTCCAGCCTCGGTTTCTTTATTTTTTGATATCCTTTTAGTTGAATATTCTCGATAAGATCGTTTATATATTCATCCATTCTAATACTGGAAAACGTTTCATTTTGATACAATCGCTCATGCACCAATGCCATGGAACGTATCCTGGAAACGGTATTTACGAAACTTTCTCCCCTGTTCTCTTTTTCAACCTCATTCTGTTGCAACTGCACAAGAGTAGAAACCAGAGCCAGATTATTCTTAACCCGATCATGCACTTCTGACAATAGATACGTTTTTTCTACCAGCTGATCTTTAATTTTTTGCTCCGCTTCTTTTTTGTGCGTGATATCATTTATTACACCATAAATACCAGTGATCTCACCATCAACAATGATAGGTAAATTGGTGACTTCAGCGGCTATATAGCTTCCGTCTGCTTTTAATATCTGTGTTTCATAAGTCTGTGATCTCCCTCTTAAAGCCAACAGAAAATGATTTCGAACTCTATCTACTTGAGATTTATCTACGAATCTCTGAAAAGTAGAATTTTTCATTTCTCTGGCAGAGTAGCCGATCAGTTTCTCAAGTACTTTATTTGCATTAATTAGTTTTCCAACAGGTGAAACCGAAAAAACCGCATTTGGATTTTGGTCGAACAGAGACCGGTATTTTTGCTCACTAAGCTCAATTTCTTCACTCCATTTTCTAATACTTCTAAGGAACCTTAATGAAAGTGTGCCACCAACAATTATATTTATTAACACCAAAGAAATAATTACACCTATAATAACCAGATTTAAAAGCTCCGTCCCCTTTGCCAAAGACCTGGCCAATTTGAACTGCATTTCTGTTAGCTTATCATCCAGCTCAATTACACTTGAAATCATGTCAGCTTGCTCAGTTTCAGAAAAACTGCTTGATATGATCAGGCTCTCAGCTCTGATTGAAAGATCTTCCAGATCAAAGATCATTGAATCTGATTCGATCCATAATGCTATTGTTTCTTTGAACTCACTGAACTCATGGAAATTTTCGAAGGTAGTTATCATTTTTCCTATATCATCCGGTACTGAATGCGTTTCTTCTAACAATGCTACTACCAATTCTCTGTCAGTATTATCATTCATCAACTCAATCCTGATGTGCTCCATCTCTTTAATAAGAAACACACAACTATCAACTTTGGCTTTATAATCCTGATCCTGTGTACGAAGGTAGTTTACCAAATTGAAGGTTACATCTTTTCGGGCGGTAGTCCAGTTTGTTTGGAAAGACGCAAAACCCCTTAATGCTGATAATGAATTCGTAGATACGACAATAGAAATAAGAAGAGATATCACCAGTACAATAAATACCAGTAAAATACTTACTACTTTCTTATCAACATTCAGCTTGCCGATGGATCTTTTTTTATACAAACTTTTGATGTCCTTCATTCTTTAAATAATCACTGTACTCTAATACCTCCCAAAACATTACTAGAAATCAAAACAGAATACTATAATAACTTAACTGAGGCAACTTATTTAGTTTTAACTTTAAAACGAATTAACAAGCATGTTTTTTGAATTTTTCTTAATCAAAAAATCTTTCTAATAAGAATTTTCTTTATCCATTAATCCTCTTATTATATAAGCTGATTTAAGAAGAGCTAATAATATGGACAAAAATCAGAAAACGGTTATGATCGTTGAAGACGATCTCATCCTTAATCTGCTTTACGAAAGCTATTTAGAAAAACTGGGCTACGGGGCTGAAGGGGAACTTGTATATGGCAAAACAGCTATCGAGATTGCCAAGCGTATAAAACCCGACCTTATCTTGATGGATATTTCGTTAGAAGGCGAAATGGATGGTATAGATGCAATGCTCGAAATCAGAAAATTTTCTAACGTTCCTGTGATTTACATCACCGGAAATTCAGATCCCTACCACGTTGAAAGAGCCAAAGAAACTAACTATCTGGATTATTTGGTAAAGCCCATTGAGTTTGACGTATTGAAAGAATCTTTAGAGAAAAATTTCAAGAAGTTATAATTCTCTTCCTTTCTTAACTCGCATTCATTTTTTTACTTCCATTTAATGGATGGAAGTAAAGATTCTGCTATTTTAGGTATATGAATTTTATAACAGCCAAAAAAATTGGCCGAAACCGGCTCCTTCGTTGGATCTTGCTGATGCTTGGATTAGTTGCAATTATTGCGCTAACGGGTATGAATGTATTCAGCCTTTATGACATCAGAGAAAGAGTTACAGAAAGTGAAAGTGAACGGCAACTCAAAAAAGCTGAAGAAATAACTACGCTTGTACAAAGTGAAATTTACCAGCCTTTTACTAAACTTCTTAATATTGATAATCAAGCTGAAGAATCTCTTCAGGATGATGGAAGTCTATCCAAAACTCTGGAAAAGATTTTTATCGACCTTGCTGATAACCCCTACACATCTTCCATTTATTACACTCCTGCTTCAAAAGACCCGTGTGAAGCAGGAACCTCTATTTACTACTTCAATCAAAGTGACAGAAAAATGGAAACTACTCAGGACTACAGCAGTTTGGTATGTGACGGGGTTGGTCTTATACGTTCAGCTACACGAATACAGATCAACAATTTTGATCTGAGGTGGCGATCCATGATTGAATTCGATGCTCACAGAAGTATGAATATAGGTTTGATCAATTTGACTGAAAACAGAGTAATAGGTTATTTCACTTTTATATTAAACCAAGAAGCAATTGTTGAAAAACTGATTGCCCCTCTTATTTATGAATACTTTGGTGGAATTGAAAATGACGGCACTATTGTTTGGTTGCATGATCATCGCAAAGATGTTGTTTTGGCATCTAATAACTCGTCTGTAGATTTTAGTGTTGATCTTGTCGACAACAGAGTTCGATTTCCAAGGTTTTTCAGCGACTGGATATTAAAAGTAGCTTTTCTGAATCCGCCTATAACTTCTGCTTATCAAGATACTTTTCGGAAAAATATTATTGTGCTTGGCTTTGCTGTTCTTTTCTTAGTTGGCTCTTTGCTTTTTATGTTTTATACCGCTCAAAAAGAGCGAGAGCTTTCTATGAGACAAGCAGGGTTTCTTGCTAATGTTACACATGAACTCAAAACTCCCCTGGCTGTTATGCAGGCAGCAGGTGAAAATATTTCTGATGGAAGAGTAACCGAACCTGTCAGACTTAAAAAATATGGAGCTCATATTTATGATGAATCTATCCGGCTGCGGAAAATGATCGAAAAACTCCTGGACGTTGCAAAGTATGATGCAGGACAAACCCTTGTGAACCAGAAAACACATGATCTTAAAGTACTTGTTGACAGCTATCTGGAAGAAAATTCAGAATTCATTGAAAGCAAGCAATTTGAATTAGAATACAGTTTTGAAAATAATACAGATTTCATGATTTGGGTTGATAGTGACAGTATTGATACTATTTTGGGAAACCTTATTGAAAATGCAATCAAATATAGTTCAGTAACAAAAAAAATTGAGCTTAAGCTCTTTGAAGATGACGCTCAGGTAAAGCTTTCAGTAAGAGATTACGGAGTAGGCATTAAAAAGAGTGAGCTTAAAAATATTTTTAAGAAATTCTACCGGGTTGAGGAATCTTTGGTGGCTAAAACTAAAGGGCATGGTCTGGGTTTAAGTATCGTACGAAATTTAGTACTTCTGAATGGAGGTGATATAACGGTAGATAGTGAATATGGCTCCGGAACTACTTTTACCCTGACTTTTCCAAAATTAAATCCCGAAGAAATTAAAAACTACTCGTAAAAAAGTAGTATAATCCAGCTTTACAATTTCAAACTAAGAAGATATGGCAGAGAAGAGTTCTAAGATCCTGATAGTAGAGGATGAACCAAGTCTAATATTTACACTTCAGGATACTCTTGAAGGTGAAGGATTTACTGTATTTGTAAGCGAAGATGGTGAAAGTGCAGTTGATATGGTTAAGGAGCATAACCCTGACCTGATGATTCTGGATATTATGTTACCCGGTAAAAGTGGTTATGATATTTGCAAAGACGTTAGGGAGCTCAAGTACACATTTCCAATTATTATGCTTACTGCCAAAGACCAGGAAACCGATAAAGTTAAGGGTCTTGAACTTGGTGCTGATGACTATCTTACAAAGCCTTTTGGGGTTAAAGAACTTCTAGCCAGAATTAAAGCGCGTTTGAGAAGAGCCGGCACATATTCGAATGCAGGTGAAGTTGATATTCTGCAATTAGGTGAAGTTAAACTGGATTTAGCGGAAAGCGAAGCAATCCATCCAGGAAATAAAGTTGTAGAACTTACAGCTCGCGAGGTTGAATTGATAAGATATTTACTATCACATGCCAACAACCCGGTTTCCAGAGACGAACTGCTCGAAAAAGTTTGGAGATATGAATACAGCACAAACACCAGAACGGTAGATGTTCATATTTCAAAATTGAGAGCTAAAATCGAAGTTCACCCTGACGATCCCCGCTATCTGATTACATTGCACGGAGTCGGATATATGCTAAAGTCGAACTAAGAGTTATCCCGAACGAACGTAATAAAATTCTCCACCTGAGAATCTAAAAGTTCTTGTTTGAAATCATCTTTTAATCCTTTTTCAGGGTCAAATTCTTTAGAAACTCTTGGTATAAACACTCTTTCCGGAAACTGAAGAGCATTTCTATAATTAGCGATCATCTGAAATTGTTCTACAGACCTCAAAGCACCAAATGCGCCTGAGGCTTCACCTATAAATGCCATTGGCATCTTTTCAAATGCTCCCGGAAATGGAAGGTAATCGATAAACATTTTCAGGATTCCGGGAAAACCTCCGTTGTATTCAGGAATTACAAATATGAGCGCGTCGGCATTTAAAATGGGATCTCTGAACTTATTTACAGCCGGTATCTCTTTTCCGTATTTTCCTCCTATCACGTCAACTAACGGAAAATCTTCTAAGCTGATTACCTGAGCTTCTATATCTCTGTTTTTATATAGACCGGACACATAATGTGAAACTTTTAAGGCCCATGAGTTCGGACGATCAGTACTGCTAATTATTTTTAAATTCATTCAGTTATTGAGTTTTTATAAGTAACACTATTCCTGCCAAATCATTCATTTGGTTGAAGTGTTTGTTAATTTACCGGACTAAGTTTTTAATTTAGTATAGAAATTACGATAATCGTATATAATAAATAGGTGTCTAAACATTACATGTGCTTAATTACATGTACTTAAAGCCTTTCTCAAGGCAATCTGACAATGGCAAAACTTTCGATAAAAGATCCTAGGATAGTATCTGTTATTGGGCTCATCGGTTTAATAGGTTATATAATTGACGCGTTGTTATTTCCTGTTTCGTATGAGCTTGCTCTCATGAATATTGCGTGTAGTTTTTTCACATCGATAGCTTTGATCTTTCATTTAGTAAAAAAGCCAAAAATTGAATTTAGTCTTTCCCTGTTTGCCCTGATATTATTAGTAAATCTTTTAGTCGCTCCTTTTTTTCAAATAGCTGAACCCGATTTTTCTTCATTCTATATTAGAAACACACTTTTCTTTTGGGTAATAATGCCCCTCCTAGGCTTAACTATTCATAAGAACATGTTCATCCTAAGTGCAGTATTGTACCTTTTACAGTTTGGGGTAATATTGGTGGTCAGTAAGAATCCTTTTTTAGTGAATTCCTCAGCTACAATTTTCTTAGTTCTTATCGGATATCTCTACATAATTTTGTTTTTACTTCGAATGCTTGAAGAATCAGCACAAAAAACAGAAAAACTAATTAACGATCTACGTGAGAATAACAAAGAGTTAATTAATAAGAGAGAAGAATTAAGTTCACTGGTAAAAACCAAAGACAAACTATTTTCTGTTCTGGCTCATGATTTACAATCTCCATTTATGGGTATCTCCGGTCTTAGTGAAATGATTAAAAAAAATGCCCAAAAAGGGAATACGGATGGAGTTATTGAGTATAGTAACATGATCGCTGATACAACTAAAAGAACCAGCACGCTCTTTACTAACCTACTCGACTGGGCGGCAAGCCAAACAGGTGAGCTGGAAATGAAACATACTATTAATAACTTAGATGAATGTCTGGATGAAACTATTGCTTTGCTCCAAGATCATCAACAGAGGAAGAATATTACAATACTAAGGGACAATACTAATATTAATATTAGTGCGGATCCAAACGGACTTAAAACGGTTCTCAGAAACTTGATTTCCAATGCTCTTAAATTCACTCCACAAGATGGAATGATTAAAATTTCGTCTGAAAGGAACAGAGATGAAGTTGTTGTATCCATATCCGATTCGGGTGTTGGTATTAAGAGCGATTTGATCCCTCAGATATTTAAAAAGGATACTTACATCAGCACAGAAGGAACTGATGATGAACGAGGAACAGGGATTGGCTTAAGTCTCTGTAAAGAAATGATAGACCGGCATAACGGGAAAATATGGGCAGAAAGCGAACTCGGTCAAGGAAGCGTTTTTTATTTTTCACTCCCTGATTTAAATCCAATTCAAGAAGATTGAGATCTTTTTTTTATCTCATTCAGTCTTTTGATCAACAACCCTTCTCTCCCCTCTTTTCCGGGTTCATAAAACTTTTTCCCATTCAATATCTCAGGAAGATATTCCTGGTCAACCCAATTTCCTTCAAAAATATGAGGATATTTATAGTTTTTCGAAGCATTTTCTGTATCTAGGTATTTAGATGAAAGTCGATTAGCAGTTCTGTCTTTTAAATACGGAGGAACAGCTCCCACTCCCTTTTCACGTACTTCTTTACTCGCTTCAAAAATACCTTTGGTGCTGTTACTTTTCGGGCAAATACTTAAGTACGTACAAGCGTGGGATAAAAAGTACATTCCTTCAGGCATTCCTGTTTTCATAAAAGCCTCCTGACAGGAATTTACGATTGTAATCGCATTTGGTTCAGCCATTCCAACATCTTCACTGGCGAATATGAGTAATCTTCTGAAAATGAAATTAGGATCATCTCCTCCCTCCAACATAGCATTCATCCAGTATAAAGCTGCATCGGCATCAGAACCTCTCATAGACTTGATAAAAGCCGAAGCATAATGATAATGTTCATCTCCTGTTCGATCGTAACGTACATTTCTTCTTTGTATACTTTCTTCAGCAATGTCTTTAGTGATATGGATTTCACCTTGGTCATTTTTCTTGCTTGATAAAACAGCTACTTCCAACGCATTCAATGCATTTCGGACATCACCTCCGGCATAATCAGCTAAATGATCTAATGCTTCCTTATCTGCTTGTATGGATTTATCTCCTAAACCTCTTTCTTTGTCGGCAAGAGCTCTGTCCAACATTCTTCTTACATCAGGAACCGTTAAAGGAAACAACTCGAACAACTGACATCGAGAAAGCAATGGATTTACTAATGAATAAAAAGGATTTTCAGTGGTAGCACCAACCAAAGTGATGATCCCGGATTCAAGATGAGGAAGCAAAGCGTCTTGCTGAGCTTTGTTCCATCTGTGAATTTCATCCACAAAAAGAATGGTTTTGCGTCCATTCAATTTTTTCAATTTCTCTGCCTGCTCTACAACAGTCCGCAGTTCTTTGATTCCATCCAGAACAGCATTGATAACTTTAAAACTGGCTTTGATCTCTTTTGAAATAACATGAGCTAAGGTAGTTTTTCCGGAACTGGGCGGACCATAAAATATTAACGATCCAATGATTCCACTCTCTATCATTCTTTGAAGCATCTTACCTTCACCGACCAAATGTTCCTGACCGGCAAATTCATCCAACGACTGTGGACGCATTCTGGTTGCCAAAGGCTCATCAGAGTAGTTTTGATCTGAATCGTTTACCTGAAATGAAGATGCATTTTTATCTTGAAAGAGATCCATTGAGTTGGATTAATTAAACATGTGCAATATATGTTATTGTGGGGCAAAAATCACAATTTTCAAATGACAAATCTCACTCTTGATAATATGTGGCTTTGAATTTCTGAGCCTTTTCATATGAATAGAACTTTAGATTTTTCAAAGCTATTTCACTACTTAAATGGCCTTTTTTAACTAATAAACCAATGGCTGAATAAAATTCTTTTTTCTTCTTTAATGAGTTTAATAAAAATCTATACTTAATGATTTTATCGTCATATTTAAATACAATATGATTACCTGATCCATTCTTAATATTTGGCTTATATGTTAATTGCATCCTGAATATTGGAGAATATTCTTCTCCATCAACATTTTCTGCACTGAACTTAAGAACCTCTATCTCGCTATAAAGGTATTCTTCCTTTCCGGCTTTAATACCAAATTCATCGAACTCTAATACACCTATTATCGCACCCATTAATGCTTCTTTGCTACGATATGAAATGAATGATGCAGAACCTATAATAACAACTATTAAAAATATGCTTATCTCGTAAGCATTTTCGAATTCTTGGAATAAGCCCAATAGTAAAGTTATTCCCATAAAGCTATAAGCCAGCAAAGTGTAGATCTTCCAATCTTTGAACCAATAATATTCTTTATGATAGAAAAAAGTACTGAAGTACATTTATATCAAACTTTTTTGATTTCCGTATTTCGCAAGATACTGATCCAACTTCACTTTTTTTCTGGTACTGTTGCTGGTCATATAGCGGAGCTTACCGAATATCTCTCTTTCCTGCCATGCCCGGTCAAAGCGACCAAAACACCAGAATATTCCGGAGTAGCTGTTTGGGTCTCTCCCATCGATCGCATATTTGTTATTTAATTCTATCATGTATTCTAAGGCAGTTCGATGATCCGGAGTCCATTCTATGATCTTTTTCCCCCACAACATTCGTAAGTAATTATGAATGATCCCCTCCTCCCTCAACTGAGTTTGTGCTGCATTCCAAATTTCGTCATGTGTTTTTGATTGTTCAAATTCTTCAAGATCATAAACATATTCACGAACGTCGTCTTTGTGTTCTTCCATGGTTGTTTTTGCCCAGTTTGGCAGCGACTCAAATTCATCATAATTATCTACATGATGTGCGAAATGAAATCCAACTTCCCTCCATGTAATTACTTCGTCGAGAAAGCTTTCTATGTTTTCATCTCCGTTAAAGAATCCACTGTTTTTCCCTCCATTGGGAGTTAGATCTTCCAACGTCCAATTTTCAGGCTGGTGATCCAGTGCCGCTTTTACGATCTCATATTCACTGATTTTTCCAAAATGTAACCAGGGACTTAATCCACTCGTTTTCTTTTCGTCGGGGTGATTTCTTTTCTCGTCGTATTCCAGCAAACTATGCCCAATAAAGTGGCCCAGTTTTCCCAGAGCTGCTTGCCGGGTTCCTGTCATGTCTATAACTCCCACTTCATGATCAATATCTAACCCGGATATCGTTTCCTCGATGTTCTCGAGCATTTTATCTGCTTTTGGATAATCATTCAGAATATCTTTAGGCAATTCGATCTTTTCTTTGTTCTCTAACTCTTCGATTGGATCTTTCTTAGGTTGATTTGTAAATCCTTCCAAGAAATGCTTTTGCATAATCTTTCTGAACAGGTAAGCTGAATATGGATCTTTTTCAGTTATTCCTAGCGGTATAATTCCATTTGAGTCAATTGTAGTGTATGGAACATCAATTTTATCAGCTACTCTTTCATTATGCTTTTTTATGATAAAGACAGGGTATTCATCCGAAACAACAGTACAAGCATTTTCAGCTAATCCGTAAAATAATCCTTTTCCGGCACCGATCTCCGGTTCCACAAAATTGAAATAATTCAGATCATTGGATTCAGTAAAGTCCAGATTCTCTTTCATTCCTTCCATGATAAATGCATGGAATCGATCGCTCGCCCAAGGGTATTCAATGGAAAGGCCTTCGTAGATAAGCAGTGGCTTCCCTAATTTATTTGCCCAACCTATGGCATATTCCAGAGCATAGTTATACTGAAATCTTCGATTAATTTGCATCCAGTAAAGAACATAATCGCCGTTCTCGTTTGGCTCATTGTCGTTGCGGGAAAACTTTCGGTAACTGTTGATATTTTTCATAAGCATTTGATCTCATCATTAAACCAAATGCTTATGTCTGAAATTCCATCTTCTTAAAATGTTCTTTGGTATTTAAAAATTTGATCAGAGTATGGGCGGATAATTGTAGTCGCTGTAAAATTATTCACTTTATCGGAAGAAATGGTAATTGCTACCGTTGAATCTTCCTGGTTAGGTTCAAAAAGATAATCGTACTCAGAATTACTTACTTCCGGGATCTCATCAGCAGTTATTTCCGACATTCCAGAAATATCATCCAATTCCAGTATTTGTTCAGTTACAATAAAAGAAACACCTGTAAGCTCCATTCTCATTCTGTCTTGTGTTATGTTAATAACTGATCTCTCTTTTGCATACTGATGTGTGTAAATTTTTATTGTGCCTGCTATTATGGGCATAATCACAATAAGAAGCATTAAGGCACTTCCTGCATACCAAACTGCGGTAGGATTTTCTCTTTTCTCTGATTGTAAAGTCCCCTTAACATATAAAAATGGGATAATTACAAACATAAATATCAGGCTTACTGTTATTCCTGCTCTGGCTCCTTTGTAATAATAAGAGCGACTATTGTCACCGGTGAATTCGTTTATAGATTCTATCACAGAAACCCCAAGAATCTGAGTAGAAGGAATCGGATTAGGTATAAATAATCCTGCCGTCATTGATGAAGTAAAAGATCCGGAAATTAAAGACAATCCACTGGCTATTAGAATTGCTATCAATAATGCTGAAATCCAGGGTAACCATTTATTAGTTTTGTCTTTCATGGCTTACCCCCTTATTTGTTAAGGTAGTTTTGGTTTGCAAAAGCCCCACCGAGCCATCCAAATTTTCAAAGTCCTCGTCCATACTCTTGGAATGCTCCGCAACTGAATAAACCGAAAAACTATCTGACTCAGGGTCTTTATGAAAAAGAAAACTTAAATCTTTTTCCAGCTCTGGATTTTTTACAAGAAACTTACCATCATTCTCAAGCCTTTCTCCAAAAAAACCAACTGCAACCTCTGTTACTGATATGTCTGATTCCTGGTTTGCTTGCAGATATTCGCGATATACTTCAAGAAGTTCTGCTCTAACCTCACTTTCAATAACAGAACTATCAATTGTTACTCTAATTTCGTTTAGTAGCTCTCTTTGAAAAGTTGCTTTGTAATAATCAAAACTAAAAATTATGACTGAACTGATTACTAAAAGTGAAAAGAAAGTAAGCGTTGTTTTTTCTGAGTTGTTCTCTTTAAAATTCTTCTTCCCGTATTTGTACAATACTATCAGGTATACAGTAGCTCCAAAAAATGAAAGAAATAATCCCGCCCAAATGTAACCCATCAAGGATGGGATCAGATAAAGAAGTCCTGTAAAAAAAACTCCTCCCGTCAATATTTTGTATTCTCTTTTGATACCTTAAAGTTAAGTTCCTCGTAAATACATAATTTTTAACACATTTTGAAGTGGAAATTTCTTTCTGATTTTCTTTTCATATTTATTCCTAAAAATGAATTAAATTATATGTGACTTGAAGTGAATTAAAATGCTGTCAAAATTACTTCATAAATAAAATCTACGTAATGGCTGATAAGGTAACTTTTAACAATAAAATAGATCGGGAATTCAGTAAAAGGGTAAAGAAGGAGGTAAATAAGTATTTTGAAGACAATAACCTCTCTAAAAATGCCAATACCTCAATGGTTATTAAAACCATAATAATTTTAGGTATTTATTTCGGGTCTTACGCTCTTATTATTTCCGGTGGGTTTTCTCTTCCTCTGATGTGGTTTTTCTGTATAACTATGGGTATTGGAATGGCCGGTATTGGGTTCTCAGTATCTCATGATGCTCTCCATGGAGCTTATTCTTCTAACAATACAATCAATTATCTGATTGGATTATCCTTCGATTTTGTTGGTGCAAACGGGTACATCTGGAAGATCACACATAATATTATACATCATACCTACACAAATATTCACGGCCATGACGAAGATCTTGAGGTAGCAGAATTTATTCGACTATCTCCTCATTCTGAACATAAGCCCGTACATCGTTTTCAACAATATTTAGCATTTCCGGCCTACAGTTTCGCAACCATTTTTTGGGTTTTTGTTAAAGATTACTGGTATTTCTTTAAACCGGAATTGGGTCCATACGAAAATAAAAATCACCCGGCAAAAGAATGGTTTACTTTAATTTTAACCAAACTGGTGTATTATGGATATGCCATCGTGCTTCCATTGTTGATCCTTGATATTACATGGTGGCAATTGCTTATTGGGTTTTTATCTGTCCATTTAACAGCCGGATTAATACTCGGAATTATCTTTCAGTTGGCTCACGTCGTTGAAGAAACTACGCACCCCATTCCAGACGAGCAGAATATGATTGATAACCACTGGGCTATTCATGAAATGTTTACTACTAATAACTTTGCACGAAAGAACAAAGTCTTGTCATGGTATATAGGAGGACTAAATTATCAGATAGAACATCATCTATTCCCAAAAGTATGCAGCATTCATTATCCGAAAATCAGCCCCATTGTTGAAGAGATCGCTAATGAATTTGGTATTCCTTACAACTGTCATGACACTTTTAGTGAAGCGGTTGCATCACACTACCGTACTTTAAAGAAGTTTGGAGATCCTAAATTTGAATGGACTCCCGCCGTTTAACAACACCTTCTCTTAATACTCAAAGGCAGATTTAACCATCTGCCTTTTTCATTTCTCTGATTTTTTTTGAAATACTATTGACTTAGTATTAAATACTATTATATTAGTAGGAGTATTTAACTAACAATAGCAATATGAAAAAGTCTTTAACGCCGCTTGGCGAAAGTGAAATGGAAATCCTCCATCATGTATGGGAATTAGGTGAAGCAACTGTAGCTGAAGTACAGGAACTTATCCTGAAAAAAAGAAAGGTTGCCTACACTACTGTTATGACCATTATGAAAAACCTTAACGACAAAGGTTTTCTTAAATACAGAAAGCAAGGCGTTACCTATGTATACAGCGCTGCTATTGAGCCTGAAAATGTCCAATCCAGTCTTATCTCTAATTTGATCAACAAAGTTTTTAAAGGCTCCCCTTCTGCGCTTGTTCAAACCTTAGTGAAAGGTGAAAATCTATCCGAAGATGAGCTTAAAACTATCAGGAACTTGATTGATAATATGGAGGACGAACAATGAAGAATTTCTTTGATTTCATTCAACAACTTGGAGCATCATCTGCCGACATTATCTGGTTTCCACTACTGATCTGGACGTGCGTAGCTACTCTTGTATTCTTTTTTCTTAGAACGAATAAATCGATTAATCCTCTATACCAATATCACATTCGGGTTGCAACATTATTTGCACTACCCATGGGCCTGATATCTGCAGTTTTACTGCAAGCTTTTTCTAATCTTTACTCTTCTTCAAATTTGGCTACTTCCGTTTTTGTTGTAGAAAACCCATTACCAGTAATTTATGCCGCATCCGGAAGCTCTAACGAAGCTGAGTTTTCAATTCCATGGATGGAAGCTAATTTTTTGGTTGGGATGGTTACTGCATTATTTCTGATTATAGCTGCTTTTATGATCGTAAGATTGATTTACAGTTATGTTCAGCTTAAGAAATTACATTCTGATCTGACAACTGAACCTTTAACGAATACTAAATTCAGTAATGGAATAAAGGATGGCTCAGTTTCAGTAGCTTTTCACGACCATCCTTTAGTTCCATTCACTTTTGGCTGGAAAAACCCCATCATTGTTCTTCCTGAAAGAATAAAGAATGACTCCACTAAGCTGGATATGGCCATTCAACACGAACTGGTTCATATCCGAAGAGGCGATTATCTATTACAACTGGCTTTGTCTGTAATTCAGTCTTTGTTCTGGTTTCATCCTCTGGTCAAACTCGGTTCAAATGAAATAGAAATTTATCGGGAGATCTCTTGCGATCAGGAAGTTTTGAACACTTCTGATATACATCCTAAAAAATATGCAAATATGTTGCTGGAGCTTGTTCCTCTTAATAAAGGATATGGAAGCTTTGCTGTAAACATGGCTGTAAAGCAATCAACTTTAAAACAAAGAATCGAAACTATGAAACATCATAAAATGCATAAAACATCTTATAAACGAAGTCTCTTTCTCTTGCTTTCCATAACCCTGATGGTAATAGCTCCTATTGCCTGCTCTGATCTCAGAGGACCGGAAACACTATCAGATGAAGAGATTCTTAATGAAAAGATGACTTTAACTGAATTCGTAATGGAAATTAATGGCAAGGAAGTTATGAATGCCAATGAACCGGGAGTAAGCGTAAGTACACAAGGTTTAGGAGCAATTGCTATTCATCCTGAAAACTATGGCTTATTCGAATTTTCGATCAGGCCTTTTGACGGAGCCATTCAAGCAGGATCAATATCTAGTAACAGTATTCAATTTAAAATAAATCAATTAGATGTAAGGATTACTTCTTCAGATCAAATTCTAAAGAATAGCAAAAACGCGGTTCTCTGGATCAAGCATAAACCAAATATAAAATATACATCGGGTTTTATTTCTTATCCTGATGCTAATGAGCCGCCACCTCCTCCTCCAACTCAATTTCCTACAGATTCTTATGAAGAATTATTTGTAGTTGTTGAGAATATGCCGGAACTGGTTGGAGGACAGGCAGGAATACAAAGTAAGGTAGAATATCCTGCTGCGGCTAAAAGAGCCGGCATCGAGGGACGTGTAACCGTGCAGTTCATAGTTGATAAGAATGGAGATGTAAAAAACCCTAAAGTAATTCGCGGAATCGGTGGCGGTTGCGATGAAGAAGCTTTACGAGTAGTGAGTCAGGCTAAATTTAAACCGGGCGTTCAAAGAGGACAAAATGTTGAAGTTCAAATGAGTTTGCCAATTTTGTTTAAGCTAAGTAATTCTGACTTTCAGCAAAGCGATAACTATGAAACACCGCCGCCGCCACCCATCAAAGTTGAAACTCTCGAATCATCTAATGGAAAAGTAAAAGTAAAACTTTCAAATAATTTTGGTCCTCTTGTTGGAGCAAGCGTTAATATTGAAGGTTCGGATAAAGGTGCAGCTACAGATCAAGAAGGAATAGCAACCATTACCGGTTTGGATAAAGGAACCTATAAATTTGTTTTTTCATACGTTGGACACGGTCAACCGGTAAAAGAAATAACTGTAAATTAATTTCAACTTTTTGAAACTTCTCTGATTTGCTTGCGTAACTATACTTTGATTATAACCAAATTTGTATGTTATGCCAGCAAAATTAAGGAAATCCAGAAGTGATAAAATGCTGGCCGGCGTTTGTTCCGGTCTTGCAGAATATCTTGGATGGGATCCAACTATTGTACGAATCTTATTTGTAGTATTAGCTTTCAGCTACGGATTCGCCATCTTCGCTTATTTTATTCTAGCGATCGTAATGCCGGATTGATCCTTAGTTTATTTCCCTGTAAAAGGTTCTTGTGATAATCATAAGAGCCTTTTCTTGTTTAATTAGTTTTGCATTAGCATCTTATGCCAACTTAAACTATCTAAGGTAATATGAAAGTTGGAATTGTTGGCGATGCTACTAGAACTGTAGCCTGGGAAAAACATTTAAGACCACACGGAATTGTTAGTGAGGTAAATCTCGTCCCCACTGTGTCTGATCTTGGCTCGGTGGATGCCTGTCTTATACTTGATAATTCTGAATCGAATCTGGATACCCTTCTTGAAACTGTTCAGAACGGATATAGTTGCTTTTTGATCTCTAAACAACCAGCCGATATTCCAAAACTGGAAAAAATACATCGTGCAGCTAAAGAGTCCGGAGTCAAAGTTCAATTCTCTCACTGGCCTTCACTGGCGCCCGCAACTCAATGGATGATGGATGAAATTCACCGCCCTCATTTTTTGCACATTAGCAGATATATAACTCGCTCCACTTTGGTAGATCCGGTAAATGAATTCAGAAATATTTGGATCGATGAACTCGGATTGTGTATAAAATGGATAGACAGTGGAATCCATCATATTGAAGCACAAGCCAGCTGGTTGGATGCAAAAAATCCAATTTCAACTCACCTTTTTATTCGTTTTGATAATGGAAGTACAGCTTCAATAATAATTTATGTTTCTTCACAGGAAAACCGGCATCAAAGATTAGCTATCAGTAAAACGGAAGTCTTGGATTGTAATGTTCCTACACAAACAATCCGAACTGGGCGATTAAATGATGGCGGACATCTCTTCTTTGGAAAACAAATTTTTGATCCTGCACAAGCTGCCGAAAAAGCCGCCCTTCTGTTTCTGAAATCTGTTCAAATGAATTCAGAAACTCCATATTCGAGTTACGACGCTATTCAATTAGCTAAGCAAATTCAAAAAGTAGACCAACGCCTTGAACTATTTTCTTAGTCTCAAATTTATAAAAACCTGAACTCAGGCAATAACATCATTTAGGTTTCATTGCTTTAAAAGCTTTTTTAAGCTTCTTTCTGGACATCAAATCATTTATAAAGTTGAATTGCCCGGCTTGCAATCTTTCTCCACCGTCAATTACTACGCTCTCTCCTGTCATATACAAAGCCATGTCTGACATTAAGAAAGTCGCTAGATTTGCTAATTCTTTATGTTCACCGTATCGCTTCATAGGTATCTTGTTGATAAATTTTTTCTCGATCAGTTTATCAGGAACTAAACGTGACCATGCTCCTTTAGTAGGAAACGGTCCGGGAGCAATCGCATTTACCCTGATTCCATATTCTGCCCACTCAAATGCTAATGATCGAGTCATAGCCAAAACTCCTGCTTTACTACAAGCTGAAGGCAATACAAAAGCACATCCGGTACTCTCCGCATAAGTAGTTACTATATTCAGAATTGAACCTTCTTTCTCATTGTCGATCAAGTAATTTCCAAAAGCATGCGTACAATTAAAACTTCCGTGAAGTACGATATCGACAATGGCTTTAAATCCACCGGGAGTAAGATCTTCAGAAGCAGACAAGAAATTCCCGGCTGCATTGTTTACCAAACCTTCCATTGATCCAAAATCTTCGACAATTTTTGAGATCATTTCAGTAACTGCGTCGTGATCTCTCACATCACAAATATAGTATCCTGCTTTTGTAGATTCTCCGGCTTCTTCAATTTCTTTAGTAGCTTTTTGAAGCTTTTCTTCTGTTCTTCCACAGATTGCAATATTAGCTCCACTTTCAGCAAAACCTTTAGCCATCGCCAATCCCAAACCGCTTCCACCTCCGGTAATTAAAATTGTTTTTCCTGAAAGAGTGTCTTTAGTAAACATGTTTGTTCCTTTAATTTTTCTGGATTAGCTAAGATTTTCAAATATTCCTGCGGCACCCATTCCACCACCAATACACATGGTTACCATTCCGTATTTTGATTTCCTGGATTGCATTTCATGAAGGATCTGAGCGGTTAATTTTGCACCTGTACAACCTAATGGATGTCCCATAGCAATTGCTCCACCATTTACATTTGTGATTTCCTGATCAATGCCGAGTTCACGAATCACTGCTAAAGATTGCGCAGCAAATGCCTCATTCAATTCTATGAGATCTATATCACTTAATTTAAGTCCTGTTTGTTTTAACACTTTCGGAATAGCTTCTACCGGACCGATTCCCATTAATTCCGGTGCAACTCCTGCTACAGAAAATCCAACATATCGGGCTATTGGAGTAAGTCCCAGTTCTTTTACTTTTTCACCACTCATTACGATCACTCCCGCTGCGGCATCGTTCATTTGGGATGAATTTCCGGCGGTAACAGAACCCCCTGCTTTAAATACTGCCCGTAACTTTGCCAGAACTTCTTTACTTGTGTCAGCTCTGGGACCTTCATCTTTCCTAAAAGTGAATTTCTCTTCTATGATCTCGCCATCAGCGCTGATTTTTTTCTCTACAACTACGATCGGAGCAATCTGGGAATCAAACCTACCATTTTCCCAAGCAGTAATTGCCCGTTGGTGACTTTGATAAGCAAAAGCGTCCTGATCTTCACGACTTACACCGTATTTATCAGCCACATTTTCTGCGGTTAAGCCCATACTGATATATAGTTCAGGTTTATTATCCACCAATTCAGGATTTGGCTGAACAGACATTCCCCCCATTGGAACCAGAGACATGGATTCAACTCCGCCTGCTACAATTACATCAGCAGCGCCCACCATAATTCTTTCTGCTGCCATCGCAATAGTTTGTAATCCTGAAGAACAAAATCTGTTTACAGTTACACCCGGAACTTCATCAGGAAGTCCACCTAGTGCTGCGATTTGTTTCGCAACATTCAGGCCTTGTGACGCCTCAGGAAATGCACATCCCATGATCACATCTTCTACCATTTCAGGACTAACTTCCGGAGTTCGTTTCAAAAGTTCTTTTATAACAGCTCCGCCCATAGAATCCGGTCTCGTAAACCGAAGCGATCCTTTGTTAGCTTTACCACAAGCGGTTCGTGTTGCTGCAACTATGTATGCTTCTTTTATAGACATAATAATTCTTAATTCTAAAATTTTTAATTCTTAATTGCGAAGCGGTTTCCCCGTTTTTAACATATGCTCCATTCTGGCAAGTGTTCGGTCATCTTTAAGGCAATCCAGAATTGCTTCTCTTTCCAGTTTTAATAAGTACTCTTCAGGGACTTTTTGAGCTTCGCTCAGATCTCCACCTGCTAGTACGAACGCCAATCGTTCAACAACTACTTTATCATAATCAGTGATGAATTTAGATTCATGCATTACATAGAGCATCAACTTCATAGCAGATAGTGCCGTTTCGCCAAGAACTTTGATATCCGTTTTAGCCGGAGGTTGATATCCCGCTTTTACCATTGATATCGCTTCTTCTTTCGCGACAGCTATTTGCAGGTCTCTATTCATCACAATTGTATCAGAGGCTTTCAAAAATCCAAGCTCACGGGCTTTGTGCGCGCTATCGGATACTTTAGCCATTCCCATGGTTTTAAAAGCTTCACGTATAAATGGAAGCGGATCTGCATCTTCTTCAAGCTTATTCATTCCTCTTTTCAGAAGTTCGGTGGTTCCTCCTCCTGCGGGGATCAGTCCAACACCTACTTCCACCAATCCCATATACAATTCGTGATGAGCTACGATCTTATCTGAATACAGACAAAACTCTGTTCCGCCACCTAATGTTTTTCCAAATGGTGCCGCTACTACCGGAAATGGAGCGTATCGTAAAGCAACCGCTGTTCTCTGAAAATTTGTTACCGCTTCAACTACTTTATCCCAATCTCCGGATTCATTAGCCTGCATTGCTTCCATAAGATTTGCACCGAAAGCAAAGTTATCTCCATCATGTCCAATTACCATAGCTTCGAAATCTTTGGCAACAATATCCAACGACTTCTCAAGAGATTGAACCAACTCAAATCCGAGTGTAGCATTTCTGGTCTTGAACTCAAATAAAGCAACATCATCCCCCATATCATAGAGAGCTGCAGAATCATTTTCCATGACTGCTGAATCCCTTTTCTTAAGATCGCTAACTTTGATCTCACCAGATGCAGCAGGATTTTCTTCCTTCATGGACTTTGAAGTAGGATCATATACTTTTCCGTCTTTATAGAAAGATGTAAATCCGGCTTCTTTCATCTCTGTGATAAGAGTAGGTACAGCAATATTTTCGTCTTCAATTCTTTCAATGACTGCATCAATTCCCAGAGCATCCCAGCGTTCAAACGGACCTAATTCCCAATTAAATCCCCATTTCATTGCTCTGTCTACATCCTGAGGATTATCAGATATCTCGGGTACTCGATTTGCAGCGTACAACAACACTTCTCGCTGAGTTTCCCAGATAAATTTTCCGATTTTACTGTCATGAAAAGCTAGAAACTTTAATCGTTCTTTAGTGTCTTTGATCTTCTTAGCTTCTGTAATAACCGGGTCTTCAAGCTCTTGCTGTGATTCATATTCCAGAGTCTCCGGATTGATCACTTTGTATTCAGTTTTTCCATTTTCCCTGACTTTTGAATAAAACCCTTTTCCTGCTTTATTTCCGATCTTTCCGGATTCCACCATTTTTTTGAATTGTTCCGGCAGATCGAATACTTCTTTTTTCTCATCGTCAGGTATAGATGGAATGATATTATTTGCCACATGCAAAGTGACATCCAAACCAGCCATATCACCGGTTCGGAATGTTGCTGCCTTAGAATATCCTGTCAGAGTTCCTGTTAACAGATCTATTTCCTCGGCTCTGAAATCGCCATTAAAAAAATATGGCATCATACTTCCGATCGAAAAAATCCCAACTCTGTTTGCTATAAAGTTCGGGGTATCTTTACAAAGCACCACGCCTTTACCCAGAACCCGTTCACAGAATCCATGCATAAAACATGCGATTTCTTTAGAAGTATGCTTTGTTGGAATGATCTCAAGCAGCTTCATATATCTTGGGGGATTGAAGAAGTGAGTTCCTAAAAAGTGCTCCTTAAATTCCTTTCCACAATCTTCACCGATATCAGTAATCGGTAACCCGGAAGTATTTGAACTAACAATAGTATCAGGCTTCCTGACTTTCTCAATCCTGGACATCATATCCTTTTTGATATCCATTCTCTCGATGATCACTTCGCAGATCCAATCCGCATCTTTAAGCAGGTCAAAGTCGTCTTCGAAATTTCCAAGCTTGATCCTATCGGCAAACTCCGGCAAACCAAAGGGAGCAGGTTTCATCTTCAGGATATTTTTGATGCTTTCCTCGGCAGTTTTATTGGGACGTTTCGGATCGTCACTTTTCAAATCCAATAAAACAACTTCAAGTCCTGCATTGATACAATGAGCAGCGATTTGGCTTCCCATAACTCCGGAGCCCAGTACCGCTACTTTTCTGATTCTTCGTTGTCCTTTACTCATAATTTAGTCTTGATAAATACTTTCTATTAATTCTTTGTGATTTTTCATTACCCCTGCTCTCTTTATGCTCATTTTAGCTGTGAGCTCACCTTTTTCAATAGTAAACGGTTCTTCCAGCAGAACGAATTTCTTTATTTTCTCCCAATGCGGGAGCTTCTTATTCACCTTGTCAACTTCCTTTTGAATTCTACTTCGCACATGTTCGCTTTCAATTTTATTCTCACCGGGTAGTATATATCCAAAGCGCTCGAATCGCTTCTCCATATTTTTCCAGTCCGGAATTATGATCGCAGCGCAAAACTTCTCTTCTGCGCCAACAACCATTGCCTGATCAATGAAACCATTGTTAACCAATGCATTTTCTATAGGTTGAGGTGCTACATATTTACCGGTAGAAAGTTTGAACATGGATTTCTTACGGTCTGTGATAAACAACCAGTTGTCTTCATCCAAATGACCAATATCTCCCGTGCAGAACCAACCGTCGTCCGTAAAAACCTCTTTGGTTTGTTCGGGCATCTTGTAATAGCCCTGCATGATATTCGGACCTTTAATTAAAATCTCGCCGTCTTCTGCGATCTTGATCTCAACATCTGTAATTGGCCGACCTGCAGATCCAATTCGAATCCAATCCGGCATACTTCCTGTTGCAACAGGAGATGTTTCTGTTAGCCCATATCCCTGACCGCATTTATATCCAATTCCATTAAAAAATCTCATCACAGGCGGAGCCAGTGCAGCGCCCCCAACCATCATTCCAACCAAATTCCCGCCAAGGCCATCCCTGATCTTAGAATACACGGCTTTATCAGCGACTTTGAGTTTCATTTTTTCCAGACCTGTAGGTGGATCTTCCGGATCATAATTTTCTGCCAGATCTATTGCCCAGTAGTATAATCTCTTTTTAAGTCCGGACAATTCTTGTCCTCTTACTTTTAAACTCGCCATCATCTTTTCTAACAACCTCGGAACCGTTGAAAAATAAATCGGCTTAATTGTGACGAAATCGGTTTTGATCTCATTTACATCTTCAATGTAATAAACGGGAACACCGGTGTAGATATAGATATAAGATGCTATCCGTTCCAACATATGTGCCAGCGGTAAATAGGAAAGTATCTTTGGATCTTTTGCATCATCTGAGCTGTAAGCCATTCGCTCATTAGAAGCCAACACATTGGAAGCCAGATTGTTATGAGATAACATTACTCCTTTCGGAACACCAGTTGTCCCTGAAGTGTAATTTATATTTGCAAGATCATCCGGATCAATTTCAGATTTAAGTTTCTCTAAAAGCTCAGGCTCCTTTTCATGTAATGCAGCTCCCATTTCCATTACTTCTTCAAAGCCTTTTAGCTTTTTATGCTTCGAAGGCTGAATCGAAATTACAGCCTCAACCGTTGTGATCTCCTTCATCAAAGGTTTTGTCTCAGCAAACAGATCGTCGTTTGAAACTATGTGCACCTTTGCTTCAGAGTTCTCCAGTATATATTTGATCTGATCAGAAGGCTGAGTAGTATAAACAGCAACGTTAATCGCGCCGATGCTAATTACTGCCTGATCACATATCAACCATTCTGTACTGTTTTCTGAATGAATGGAAACCCGGTCTCCTTTTCGGACACCGAGTTCATATAATCCAAGAGCTAAATTTCTGGTTTTAGTCTTAAACTCTTCAATGGAAGTTTCTAACCATTCGCCATTACGCTTTACTGCTGAAAAAATTCCAGTAGTGTTTTTACTAATTCCCGTTTCAATGATATTCGGGACTATTTCCGGATCGTATTTCATAAAATTAAAAAGCTAATTAATAACTCTTTGGTAAGTAACACTTTCCAATTACATTTAAAAGCGCTTTCTTTGCTCAATTTCACTAACTTAACACTGTTAATCAAACACTAATTTATGTTTATTGAAGATTCTTTAAAAGAAAAGGCAAAATTTTACTTCAATTCGAGTAATCCTCACATGGGACACGCGCTTGAAATTGAATTCGAATACATCAGTAAAGACAAAATAGTTGCGACCATGCCTGTGAACGAAAATACCGTTCAACCATTCCGGTTATTACACGGAGGAGCATCTGTAGTACTCGCTGAAACGCTTGCTTCACTTGGTGCCTGGTTTTCTCTAGATGGAAATGATAAGACAGCTGTTGGAGTGGAAATTAATGCAAATCATATACGATCAGTGCAAGAAGGTGGAATGGTTCGCGGAACCGCAACTCCCATAAAAAAAGGATCACGCATTCACATCTGGGAAACCAAAATTGAAGATGAAAACGGAAAACTAGTTTGTGTGAGTCGGTGTACGCTGGCGGTTGTGAATAGGAAATGAACTTTTTAGTCCACCGGGGCTGAAGCCCCTCCTAATTTAAACTCCCTTCCTGAATTGAACTTCCTTCCATTCAGAAAACAGATGCGCCACTTTCCTCCGTTGATATTTCCCTGTTGAGGTGACCGGAATTTCATTTCCGAACACAATCACTTTTGGAGTTTTTGCATGTGGAAGATGCTTTTTGCAATAAGCTAAAATCGCTTCTTCATTTTCTTCAGCTCCTTCCTCCAGTTCGATATAAGCTCCGACTTCTTCTCCGTACCAATCATTTTCAAAGCCCACAGCAATACCGGCTTTTACCCCCAGGGCTTTATTTATCACCTCATCTATTTCTAAAGGAGCGAAATTAATTCCTCCCCTGATAATCAATTCTTTGATCCTTCCGGTTATGAAATAGTAGGCATTTCCTTCTTCATCATATTGATAGAAACCTTCATCCCCACTTCTGAACCAGCCATTTGTAAAGGCTTTTTCGTTTGCTTCAGCATTGTTGAAATAACCTTTCATCACATTTACTCCCCGAATTACGATCTCGCCTCGCTCTCCTTCTTCTAAGGCATTTCCTTGTTCATCATGGATCGACATTTCATTGGCGGGAATTGCAACACCAATACTCGGATACCCAAAATCCTGCATCCATTTTTGATGCTCTTCTTTGCTGATATCAAGTGGCAAATAACACGAGTAACACGTGGTTTCTGAAAGTCCGTATCCGTGAATAATTCTCTTGCCGAATTTGGCTTCAAAGTTCTTAGCAACATTTACGGTTAGTGGTCCGGCTCCGCAAATAATATGACTGAAATTCTTGAGCTCAGGTGATTCTTTATCTTCATAAAAGCTGGTCAGGTACTGAAGCAATGTTGGAACAACACTTACAATCTTTACATCCTCTTCTTCTATGACATGGAAGAACTGATCGATCTGAAATTTTTCATTTAAAACTACCGAACCTCCTACCAGAAATGGAGTCATTAACGTGACTACGGTTCCGTTTACATGATGAATCGGAAGTACACACATCATTCTGGTTTCTTTATCAATATTATGCCAGTCGCTAATAGCCCGGGCATCTTCCAGTAAATTGCGTTGACTTAAAACGACCCCTTTAGGATTTCCTGTTGTTCCGGATGTAAATACGATCAACGCATCTGTTTCAGAATCAAATTCCGGTTCTTTTAGGTCTCCGGTTTTGGATGAAAATGAGTCTGTGTTTTTCCCGCATTCTACCAATTGCATTCCTGATAATTCAGGAGACGATTCTACGATTTCTTTTATTCTGGAAACATATTCCTCCCGAACCAAAGCCATCTTTACTCCGGCATTCTTAAGTATGTATTCAATCCGCTGATCATCCTCACTGAGATTTACAGGCACAACAACCAATCCACAAAACCAAGCTGCAAAATACTGCACAACGGTATGCCAATGATTGTGAGAAATAGTGGCGATCTTATCCCCAGTTTGCAAATCTTTGGATTGAAAAAATCTTGCGGTATCTAATACAGAATCATAAAACTCTCTGTAGTTAAGTTGAGTTTTATTCCCTTCTTTATCCCGATAGATCAAAAAGGGATCCGTATTCCCGATTCCTTTCTTTAGAAGCCGCACAATATCAGTTCCCAGTTCCGGTATTGATTCTGAGAGAGATCTGGCATACAAAATTTTATCTTCTAAACTTTCAACGCTCATATTTTATAAAGTTCTTTTGTTGAATGATAAAAAAAGTCTTACATAAAAAAAGCCGTAATGAAATTAATCATTACGGCTGGTACTCTCTCTTGACTTTATTTTAGGGGATCAAATTACTCTTGAGCTTTTTAATTCAAAGTCTGCCCATTTCCACGATTCTCTAAATTGCTTATATACTTCTGTTGCTTCAGAAGATTTTCCTTGTCCTTTAAGGCTTTTCCAAAGACCGAATAGTGACCATCCGTTTTTTGGAAATGTTTCTAAGTCTTTTCTGTACACTTCTTCAGCTTCATTGAAATATCCCGCCTCGAGTAACACTGCCCCTAATGATTGACGGACCGGATAATGCCAATCAGAAGGTTCGTTGTAATTTAGTTTATCCTCCAGAGCTATTGCTTTTTGCAGAGCAGAAACTGCCAGTCCGTATTTTCGGGCTTTGGCTTCAATCTCACCCTCTAGTGTTAAAGCTGCAATTTGCAATACACTTGAAGCGTCATTGATCTCCCAAACGGTAATATCTTTAAGTGCTTCATTTTTTATGGTCGCCTTTAATGCTGAAAGTTCTTTTCTCGCTTCTTGCAATTTATCCTTTCCTGTAAAAGCAATTCCACGAGCGTAATGCCAAACTCCAACAGGATATAGTAAATCAGAATCCGGTTTTTTTAAATTCAGAATCTTATCCCATTTACCAAATCGTACATACGCGTACCATGGAGTTACCCAATAGTGCTGAAGTGTTCCCAGTCCCGGCATTCTCATTATTTCATGACTTGTATGCTCGGACATATGTTCCGCTGCCTTTATAGCTTTTTCGGAAGCTCCCTGCAGAGTTGCCATCGCCCACAAGAAGTGACGATTGTGAGGAACATACGCTAAAGGGTATAACCCCTGGCTTCTGCACTGAGTTATGTATGTATTATCAACTTCTATTGCTTTCTCATTTATCAAAACCCCTTTCTGATACTCACCTGTTCTGATATAAATATGTGATGGCATATGAACAATGTGACCTGAACCCGGTATTAATTCAGCAAGTCTGTCAGCGTATTTTTTTGCCCTTCCAGGAGTTTTTGAAGCTTCAACTGCATGTATATAATAATGAATTAAACCAGGGTGTTCGGGATGTAGTGACAAGCCATGTTCCAGATATCGGAGGATTTCCGGTGTCCATTCTTTAGGTCTTCCATCACCTTCCCAATAATCCCATGCATGTATTACCATTAACGCCTCAGACAAAAAAGTTAACACATCCGGATCATTTGGAAATTCTTTTGCCACTTTCTTCAAGGCTTCAGAATATGCTATATCAAGCTCATGGCGATCAGATAGTGTTTCATCTTTGGAATAACGAGCTGACAGAGCTTCGATCAATGCCTGTTCTTTTTTACTTGAATATTTAGCAAGCTTTCTGGCTTTTTGAATAGCATTGTAAGCCGGAATTACTGCTGAAGACTCCATTCCTGTATTTATATTTGGCCCCAATACCAAAGCTTGTCCCCAAAAGGCTATAGCTGCTTTTGAGTCAAGTTCTGCTACTTGCTTAAAAGACCTTTCTGCTTCTAAATGATTAAAACCAAATGTCAGTGCAATAGCCTGATTAAAGAAAATCTCAGCCATTTCACTCTCTGATTCTAGTGTGAAGTGTTGATTTCCCATTCCCTTAAATAAAGGAGCCGTTTGTTCAGGAAATATCTTCTCACCCATCTGAGGTTGTGACAAAACGGATGTACTTATTAGTAACAGCGGTACAATCCTTATAATTATTTTAGTAAATATTACTCTCATTGTTCTTTTGTTCTTTCTTTTAGTTTAATTCGCTTTACGCGATGTGATTAATTGCGAAAGAAAGTTACGTTATGAGAGATCTTTAGAAGTATTTGAGTGGGTGAACAACGAGTAAACAATGATATATACAACCTGGTAAACATTAGGTATACAGTACCAAATACCGGTTCGCGGAAACTGACTAACTAATATTACTGGAGGCTTTTTCTAATTCCAGCATAAAATCTGTAAGATTATCTTGGGTCTTAAGTCTTAGCTTCTTTCTAAGTCTATATCGGGCAGTTTTTACGCTATCTGGAGATATACCTATAATTGCAGCCATTTCTTTGATCGATAAATTAAGCTTTACAAGAGCAGATAATCTTAACTCATTGGGGGTAAGGTCAGGATATTGTTCTTTTAAGGTATGATAAAAACCTGAATGAGCTTCTTCAAAGTGCATTTGAAATTGTTTCCAATCTTCATCAAGACTTATACTATAATCAACAAGATTTGAAAGGCTATTTAACTCTTTACTCGATCCTTTTTCTTTAATTAGCTCAATCTTTCCTTTTAACTCTTCCATCATCTCATTTTTCTGAACCATATTGAGACTTTGAGTTGTCAGTTGTTTGTTTTTGTATTCCAGGTCTTTTTCAAGTTGTTTACTTTTCAGCTGTGAATTTTCAAGTTGTACCTGTTTGCGTTGAATTTTAAGTTTTTGACTTCTGAAGATTAGTAATCCAATAACCATCAATAAGCTTATTCCAATAATTAAAGCAATTTGCTTTGTAGCGCTTTTGGTGTTTTCAGCCTGCAAGGCTTGAATCTCTTTTTCTTTTTGGCTTACTTGGTAACGTGCTTCTAGTTCTGCTATTTTTTTTGCCCGATCACTATCTATAATAGAATCTTGAACCATCATTAATTCTTCCTGATGTGAAAGTGCCTTAATAAATAACCCTTCTTTTTTTTCTACATCTATTAAAGTTTCCAAGGCACTTTTTGCTGCTTCCCAACTTTTTTTTGATATAGCTATTGATTTCGCTCTTTCAGCAGTCTTCAATGCTTCCTCGTTCTTTTCTAAACTACTGTAATTTCTACTTAGACTTGTTAGTATTTTAAGTTCTGAATTACCAAGACCTGAAACTTCCGCAATACTTCTACCTTCTTCTAAAACACTTATTGCTTTTTCATTTTCGCCCATTGAAGCATAAATATTTGAAAGGTTTAATAGTCCGTCTATAACAAAAGCTTGATTATTTAATGAATCGGCCAATTCTATTGCTTCATTAGTTATTTCCAAAGCTAATTCAACTTTATCCTCATCTTTATAAAGTGTACTTATACTAAATAAAATAGTTGGAATGGCATGCTTTACATCTTTACTATTAAAGATCTCAATTGCTTTCTGATAATACTCTATCGCTTTTTGTGTATTCCCGACCTTTTCTTCCAATAACCCTGCTTCGGATAACGCAATTGTTTCCCCAACCCAATCTCCGATTTCTCTCGCTTTAGTAATGGCATTCTGGAAAAATCTTTGTGAAACCCTGTAATTATCTAAGTTTAACTGTATAACTGCGATTCTGGTTAACGCAAAAACTTCACCCTCAGCATCGTTTAATTTCTTGGTATGATTAAGCATTTCAAAATACAATTCCGATGCCTCATTGTATTGACCAGTTTTGGTGTAAACAGCACCGAGCAATTGCAGAATCTTGATCTCTCTGGGAATATCATTAAGTTCGATAAATATTTGGCGAGCATCTATTAAAGCAACTATCGAATTAGCGAACTGATCTTTTAGATTATAAATGGTGCCTAACCTGTATAAACTTTCTGCTTGTAAACTATCCTGACTGTATGCTTTAGAAAGGTCTAAAGCTTCTTCTGCATACAGCAATGCTTGGGTTGCATCTCTGAACCTTACCCTGAAAGCGAGATCCTGAAGTATTAGAATACGATCAACCCCCGCTGCAACGATAAGCTCGGCTTGCTGTTCCTCTATGCTTTTTCGTTCAGGGTTATTTTGTGCTTGAACTATTACACTACATAGCAAAAAAAGTAAGATCAACACATACTTTTTCATTCCATTCATCAATCTTGTTATTACTCTAAGATAAAACGATGGATTATAGCGAACAACAGGTTACTGCTTTGCCGGCACTCTTGGAATCATCATGATCTCTTTCTGCCTGCCGTCGATGTACCAAACTCCCGTTTCGTCAAAGAAAGCATCTTCTTCCAACATGATCCGGATTTCCTTTCCCCATTCTTCAATAAACGTGGCTGCATTTAATTCGATGGAATAAGCGGTGTTTAGGTGCAAAGGATAATCTCCACTTCCCGGAACTCCGCCCTGAGAATCCCACATTCCTAATGTTGTTCCCGCAGCATGACCATGATAGCCAATCGGGTGAGTGTAAATGGAAGGCTTGATACCTTCTGCAATTGCCTGTTCTCTCGACATCTTCAACACTTCATTTCCCGTTCTGCCTTCTTTGAAGTTATTTGTGAAGATATCCTGAAGACGATTTCCGTTATCAAAAGCTTTATTCAAATATTCAGGCACTTCCGTTTCGCCTGGTCGAAGTATATAAGCATGTTGTTGAGTATCGGTATTTAAACGCAGATACGTTATTCCAAAATCTACATGGAGCAAGTCTCCGGGCATAATAACATTATTATCAGGTCTGCTGGAAAATGATCTCAGATGATCGAAAGATTCCGGATCAGCTCTTTGAATAGAAACACTTGGGTGAAACCAGGTAATCAATTTCAATTCTCTTATTTTTTCTCTGAACCACCAAACTACATCCTTGGTTGTCGTAACTCCGGGTTGAATTACTTCATCCGAAAACCCTTGCTCTATAATTTTATGAGCAATGCGTACAATTTGAGGATAGATGGTCATTTCCTTTGCTGATCGTGTTTCTAACCATCCAACTGCCAGCTTTTCTGCAGAAACAATTCGATCAGAATATTTTTTCCCAATAGCCGATTTCATTTCCTGAAGATCAGTTGCAACTATTCCATCCGCCAAGCCCCAATCATCGCTTTGATTAACTCCGATCTTCTTTGGGTTTCTTTCGTCTATGATCTCTTTCAGTCTTTTCCACTGATCCGGTTCTTTTTCTTTATCCCAGGCTTTCTTGAAGGTTTTTCCTACATCATATCTGGCAACAGCTAGAGTTTCTACTCCTTTGCCTTCCCCTTGATCGTACATCAACAAGATGGTTCTGCGTCTTGCAGCCAACCAGGTAGCCGGGAGTAATGTTTCGATCACAGGATCTTCATTGTATTCCCTGGAAACCACCACCCACATGTCGATTCCTGTTCTTCTCATCAGATCGGGAAGCACAGTTTGAATTTTATCCTCCAGTAGATCATCAATTACTTCCGCACGCTCTTTCATGGAAAGAATTTCCGGATAACCATTTTGAGCAGATAAATCAGGAATTAGGAATAGTAGAATAAGGAATAGAAATCCGAGTTTTTTCATCGTTTAGATATAGTTAGTTGATCGAAGAATATGATAAGGTTTGGTGAGGGAGGCAAATGAGAAAATTCAATATGTATTTATGTATTGCGACTTATTTTATACCGGAATTGAACTACTTCTTTATTCCACAGAGTTAACGTTTGCTCTGCAGAAATACCTTCTTCATTTGAAGACACTATTAATAGATCTCTAAAAGAACGAATATATTGAGCCCATAAATCTCCTTTTGAATCTTCTAGCAAGAAATAAAAACCGGGATCTCCAAACTCATTACCTGATGAATATAACTGAAGTTCTCCATTGAGATCTACGCTGGGAGACATAATCACTGTAGCATTTCCCTTTGGTAATGGGAAAACCGCTTTAATACAAGACTGTCCGGATGGTAATGTACATATAGAATATACTCCTGAATATAGCACTTGCCCTGTCGTTTTAAAGGTTCGATACCAAATTGTGTATTTTATTTCCTCAGAATCAGGATCTGTAAGTGTAATTATTTCACTACTTATTTCCTCTGATGAAGAGATGCTTTCTGTTGGAATATTGAGTTGATCAATTCGTTTGCTGAATAACATTTTTACAAGGTTGCCTAAAACTTTAAAAACAAAATTCCATCTCACAGACAATTCTAAATTGTATTCAGCTGTTTTTTGATAAAACTCAATTACACGATTTGAAAGCTTTTTTAACTCATCTTCAGTTAATCCCAGCAGTTCAATAGATGAGATAAGACCCCGAGATTTGACGTTTCTTTCTATAACTAATCCTTCATCTTGTGCTAATTCTTTTACGAACTCATCTGATATCCAATCACTTTTTCCAAAAGGTCCCATCAACCATGGAACAGTTTTTGACTCGATTCTTTTACCCCATACTATAATCCATTGCTGAGTAAACCAATCCTGGAATTTTTGCTTATGATAAGCGAGTCTCATTTTGATTGGTCAACGTTAGGTTTAGGAATGATATTAGTACGTCCCTTCCATTCCCCAAATTCTGCAATTGGTTTAAACCGAAGCGTTGTAAACTGAAAGTGAAAATCTTTCCTCTCTCTTTCTTTCATTGCTTTTGCATGTCTTTTCGGTCTTGGTATAGAACTGTGACCATGGACCATATCTACCATTTCCTGTTGTGATTTCCATATCGAAAAAGTTGAAACTGTTCTCGGATACCTGATTGATGCCATGGAAAAAGCAGTTCCGGGATGATCACGTACTAACTCCTCAGCCGGTCGTCCCCAGCGAATAAATCTAGGCACCTGAAAGAGCTTCATCCTTGCAATAGTTACAGCTACAACAGGCTCGTTATGAGCATCTATTTCTATATTGTTATTTGGGATTTTAAATTCATCAATATGTCCCCATTGCCTTAAATATTGTAACCTAGTATGCCATCCTTTAGAGAGAACATTTCCAAGCTTATCCGTTTCCAAAAACTTATCAATTGAGGCTTCATCTTCCCATTGAGCAAAAACTGCTAGTTCTTTGATCAACATTCTGGATGGTGAAAAAACTGGTGATCCCAGTTTCATTGACATCATACACTCAGCATGAATTAAACCTGATATATCATTAGAATTAGGAGGCTTCCAAAAAGCTTTAAGAGAAGTAGCAATTGATGTTCTTACAAGATGATAAGTAAATACACTCATACTTTAAAAATAAGCTTAAGCTTTGTTCTGATTTGAAACAAAGTATAGTAAATCTTTTTTTCATATAACGGTTTGGTTTTGATATGCTTCAGGATTCCAGAAAAAACTTCCAACTATACCGACCTTTAGAATTATTGGCATGAATTCCGAGGTCTTGTTTCTATCTCAGCAACTAAAATCCGTCAGCCGTGCAAAGCCCGACAGACGGAAAAGTAGTTATCCATCATTTCGCTGAAAGCGGGGTGATGGAGTTCGTGGAAATAATTCTTTCCAAAGGAATGCCTACGGCAGCCAAGTAATTTATTACCAGTAGTTAACCAGTCGTGAAGATTCTTCGCAATTATGCTCAGAATGACAAGATTTCTCTACTCTATCAACTTAAGAATGCGATTGAATCTTGGAACACCTTTATCGTGTGAGTACCAAACGATGAAGCCTTTACCAATGATGTGATCTTTAGGAATAAAGCCCCAAAAACGACTGTCTTCACTGTTATCACGATTATCACCCATCGCAAAGTAATAGTTCTGCTGTACGGTATAAGTATTAGTCTCTTCCCCGTTTATAAAGATCTTTCCATCTCTGCGCTCAAGACGATTACTTTCATATCGTTCGATAAGATCTTTATAGATAAACCAGTTCTGATTGTTTAACTCGATTTGCTGACCTTCGAACGGAATTACAACGGGCGGAAAATTATCCTGACTTCTGAAAGCTTTAGCAAAATCGTAAGCCGACCTCGTGGAAGCGTAGCCTCGATCTGTTTCGTCTTCAGGAGTCATGCTAAGCCATAATGAATCCAGTTCCGGCCAAGACTGTATTTCTGAAACAGCCTCATCGGTCAGGTTAACCCGATAGGTATCATCTCCAAGATAATCTATGAATATATCTTTGCCTCCCGGTACATTTTGTAAAGCGCCTGCACCCACAGATTTCATTTTTGCTTCACTAAGTCGTACCCGATCATTCATTTTCAGGAAGTAATGCTTTTGCAATCCTTCGTGATCATTCTCTTTATTACCATTTATGTAAACAACTTTATCCCTGATCTCCAGAGTGTCACCTGCAACAGCAACAGCTCGTTTTATATAATTTGTCTTCTGGGAAATTGGTTTGATCTCATGAGGTACATTAAAAACGATGATATCATTTCTTTCCACATCACGAAACCCGGGAATACGAGTTGATGGAAGTTTAACTCCGGGCAAGCACCATTGCGTAAACGGAACACAAACTCCCATCGGAGTTCTTGGTCCATAAGTAAGATTTGAAACGATCAGAAAATCCCCAACCATCAGGTTTTGCTCCATAGATGGAGTTGGAATTTTATAAGATCCGAATATCAAAGCCCTTAGAATAGCAGCTGCAAAAAAGGCGAATACCAATGCATCAACCCATTCCCTTAACCAGGATTTTGCTTTTTTATCTTCTTCTAATCTTTCCTTCCTTCTTTGCCAAAATGAGCTTTTTTCCTGCTCATCAGTTTTTTTGTCTTCCAATGTATTCGTTTAATTAAGTTTGATGTGAGAAGGTTGTTCAATTGGTTTAACCTCATGGTTTTTTCCGTCGCTTTTTATCAGATACCATTTCATACGTTGTTCTTCAAAATAGTAATCTGAAAATTCAGCAGGTTCTGCTTCCAATAGTGCTTTCTCAAAAGTTCTCATAATTTGTGGCATCAGATCCACATACTTACTCGCCGCTCCAAAAGTTACGCCGTTACCGAAAGGACCTGTAAAATCAAGCACCAGTAAAGGCACAGGTTCATCTGCAATTGGATCGTCCACAAAAAACCAGTATTCAAACTGAATAGCTTTTGCAAGCCTGAAGTTTTCTTCTTTGGAAAGACTTTCCAATGTTTTTGTTGGGTCACCAAAAGCACCTTGAAGTAATGCTCTTATTTCAAGTGAAGACATTCCGTCAATGGTAGTTTGTCCATATAAACCCTGTCCTGTTAAATTGAAGCTTCTGATCTTTGCCTCGTAATCAGCAACATCTTCATTCTCCACTTTCATTATTTCCGGTTCTTCGAATTGAGCCATTGCTGAACTGCTTAGAAAAATTCCGATTACAAAAACTGAAAGCATCACTTTCTTAAAGTCTCTCATTTATCTGTCGTCCTCATCCATTGATAGAACTGCTAAAAATGCCTCTTGAGGAATTTCTACTGATCCTACCTGTTTCATTCTCTTTTTACCTTCTTTCTGTTTTTCAAGAAGTTTTCTCTTACGTGAAATATCTCCACCATAACATTTTGCTGTCACATCTTTACGCAATGCTCTCACTGA
Source organism: Balneola sp. (assembly GCA_017643645.1). Lineage (GTDB taxonomy): Bacteria > Bacteroidota > Rhodothermia > Balneolales > Balneolaceae > Balneola. The sequence continues at coordinate 24,759 of JAEPNB010000003.1, read as the reverse complement.
ATCTCTTGCAATAATTCTACTACCAATTGCTGCCTGAACAGCTACTTCATATTGCTGTCTTGGAATTAATTCCTTCAACTTTGCGCAAACACGTCGTCCTTGATAATATGCTTTGTCGCGATGGGTAATACTCGAAAGTGCATCCACCTGTTCCCCATTCAACAGAATATCTAATCGAACCAGATCTCCTTTTCTGTATTCGATGAATTCGTAATCCAATGAGGCGTAACCTCGGGTTCCTGACTTCAATTTGTCATAGAAATCAAAAACAACTTCAGCCATTGGTATCTCATACGTAATTTCAACCCGATTATTTTGCATGAATATCTGATTTACGTAAATCCCTCTTCTTTCCTGGCATAATTTCATGATCGGACCGATATAATCCGCAGGTGTGATAATACTGGCTTTTATATAAGGCTCAAAAATAGCATCGATATCTCCCACTTCCGGCATTTGGCTCGGGTTGTCTACCTGAATAGATTTGCCCTCTTCCAGCTTAACTTCATACTGAACGTTAGGAACCGTTGTAATGATATCAATATTGAACTCACGATCCAGTCGCTCCTGAACAATTTCCATATGGAGCAATCCAAGAAATCCTGCTCTGAAACCAAAACCCAAAGCTTTGGATGTTTCCGGTTCGTAAGAAAGCGATGCATCATTTAATTGAAGTTTTTCCAGCGCTGAACGCAGATCTTCAAAATCTTCTGCTTGTGTAGGATAAATTCCGGAGAAAACCATCGGTTTTGATTCCTGATAACCCGGAATTGCTTCTGTAGCAGGATTATTGACGGTAGTGATAGTATCACCAACTCTTACATCTTGCAAAGACTTCACACTTCCGATAACATAGCCAACTTCACCTGCTTTAAGTTCTTTAGCAGGCTCATATTTCATCCTCAGATAACCAATGTCCTCAGCATTATACTCTTCCTTGTTCGCCATGAATTTGAAAGCCTGACCTTTTTTCAGAGTTCCTTCCATTACACGAACATAAGCCACGGAACCTCTGTAGGTATTAAAGACAGAGTCGAAAATCAGTGCTCTTAACGGTTTGTCATCCTCTCTTTTTGGGCCCGGAACTCTTTCTACTATGGCTTCGAGTAAAGCAGGAACGCCTTCACCTGTTTTTCCGGAAACGTGTAAAATTTCTTCTCTTTCACATCCGATGAGATCGATCACCTGCTGTCCGATGCCTTCCGGATCAGCGCCCGGAAGATCAATTTTATTGAGAACAGGAATAATTTCCAGATTCTGATCTATAGCCTGATATAAATTCGAAATAGTTTGAGCTTCAATTCCTTGAGCGGCATCTACAACAAGAATGGCTCCTTCACAAGCTTTTAGCGCGCGGGAAACTTCGTATGCAAAGTCAACGTGACCGGGCGTGTCAATGAGGTTAAAACTGTATTGTTCACCGTTTGGACGCTTATAATCTATTTTAATAGCATGGCTTTTGATCGTAATACCACGCTCTCGTTCCAGATCCATATCGTCCAGAACCTGCTCCTGCATTTCCCTTTCACTGATTGTACCTGTTGATTGCAAAAGGCGATCAGCGAGTGTAGATTTCCCGTGATCGATGTGAGCAATTATGCAAAAATTACGAATGTTGTTCATATAAGCTTTTAGTCCGTCTCTTTATAAGCCTGTAAAGATACAAAGAAGGAATGAGGTACTAAAGCGTATTATTAAACTTACTGATTATTTAGCGATCGCCCTTTCCATGTTCTCCATCCAGTAGCTTTGAATGCACTCCCAGGAAGGATTGGAGTATGAAAGCAACTTGGATTTAAATGATCGTGGAGCTTTTTTTAATTCTTCTTCACGTTTTATCGCCTGGTTGATGTCGTAATATTCTTCTACATGCACCAATTTATTTAATCCAAAATTTCCTTTGGTACAATTCATTCTGAGGGAGCGATGTTTTTTCAGAATATTTTTCAGGGCGTTGGTTAACCCGATATAGATCATTTTTGAACGATTACTAACTATGTAAATATAATATTTTGGTCTCATACAATTTATCCGTTTTGCAAGTAAGACAGTTTCAAACCGATTCCTTACAAAATTTTTTAAATTATTTTTTAACCCGCTTCCGGACTTAGCAATTCAACGTGAAATCTAAACTTAGAAGACTCTACAGCCATGATTTTGTACAGTTCCTGAATGGCTTCAAAAACGACATCGGGATGCCCGATTATAGTTGTTGCCAAATACCCTACTTCGATTTGAACATCAAATTGAGCAAGATGCTCTAAAAGTTCCTGTACTTTCTCTCTCGGGTTATGTGTTTCCAGTGGGATGTATGTTAGTTGAGCAATCTATTATGTGATTTTTAAGAGAAGTTAAAGATATCGTTAGAGGGCTTCAAAATCATTTCCAATTTAAGGAAACTCTAATATTTGAAAACGGGTTTTATGATTTTAGCGATTTTTTAAGAATCGCTATTTGTCCATAACCAACTAATCACTATCTTTGAGCCGTGAACAGAAAAAATCTACATACTACCCACCTCCATCATGGTGTCCATCATCTTCATCAAGGACATCACCACGCGTAAATAGCGTCTGTTTTTCACATATTTTTCTTAATTCTTACTACTACAATTACAATTTTACTGACTTATGACCCGATCGAAAGACTCTTCGACTTCTCTACGCATTGCTATTCAAAAAAGTGGCCGGCTAACTGACAAAACCGTGAGCTTGTTACAAGGCATCGGCGTGGAATTTGATAACTATAAACGCAACCTGATGGTTAAAACCCGCAATTTCGATGTTGAGCTCCTGCTCCTTCGTGATGATGATATTCCCGAATATGTACAGGACGGGATTTGTGATCTCGGGTTTGTGGGAGCTAATGAGCGTGCCGAGAAAAATTCAGATGTAACCGTTCTGAGAGGATTAAATTACGGACGTTGCAGATTATCTATTGCTGCTCCAAAAAATGGATCTCTTAAATCAGCAACGGATTTTGAAGGAAAAACCATCGCAACCAGTTATCCTTTTATCACTCAAAAATATTTTGAAGAGCAAAATATCAACGTAAAATTGGTTGAGATATCAGGTGCTGTAGAAATCACTCCTCAATTAGGCGTTGCAGATGCTATTGCTGACTTGGTGTCAACAGGTGGAACTCTCCGGGCAAACGGCCTTGAAGAACTGATCACCATCATGGAATCTGAAACAGAGCTGATACAGACGAATCAGGAACTTTCGGAAGGAAAAAAAGAACTGATCGAGAAGTTTTTAGTCAGAATTGATGGTTATCAAGAAGCAAAAAAGAGTCGTTACATTATGATGAACGCCCCTACCGCTTCCATTGAAAAAGTGAAAGCAATTATTCCATCCATGAAAAGTCCGACCATTGTACCTTTAGCCGAAAGTGATATGGTTGCCATACACACAGTGATTCCGATCACAAAATTCTGGACAGTAATGGAAGAATTAAAAGAAGTTGGTGCTACTGATATTGTTATGTTGCCAATTGAAAGCATGATCTTGTAGAATATTGAACAACGAATATCGAATGAAGAATTACATTTATAAAAACCTGACACCTGATGAGATCAATAGATTAACCGAACGACCTAAGGTCGATTTCAAATCTATCTTTAGTGTAGTTCAGCCGATTATTGATCGTATCGAATCTGATGGCGATTCTGCTTTAAAAACTTACACGAAAGAGTTTGACGGAGTTGATATCGATAACCCGATATTTAATCCGAATAAGATCAAAGTTAAACTCGATGAAGAAGTAAAAAAAGCTATCGATACTGCATTTGATAATATTTTCAGATTTCACCGTGCTCAACGAACAATGAAACTGGATGTGGAAACCATGCCGGGAGTAAAATGTTCGAGAGTTACCAAAGCTATCCAACGAGTTGGGTTATATGTTCCCGGAGGAACTGCAGTTTTGCCTTCTTCTGCAATGATGTTAGCCGTTCCCGCTATGATCGCCGGATGTAAACAGATTGTATTAGCTACTCCTCCTCAAAAAGATGGGAATATTGCACCTGAGATCATTTACATTGCTCAAAAAGCTAAGGTCAATTATATCCTTAAAGCAGGTGGAGCTCAGGCGGTTGCAGCTTTGGCATTGGGAACAGAATCTGTACCAAAAGTGGATAAGATTCTTGGACCCGGGAATCAATATGTGACTGCCGCAAAAATGATCCTGCAAAACAGCGATGCCCAAATTAGTATTGATATGCCTGCGGGACCTTCGGAAGTGTTAGTGATAGCAGATAAACAAGCAAATCCTGCATTTGTAGCTGCGGATCTTCTTTCTCAAGCCGAACATGGAAAAGACAGTCAGGTAGTGTTGGTTTCAACTCCCGGTTTCAACAGGAACTCATTCAATTCAGAATTAGAGTCTCAGCTGAATGAACTTCCAAGAAAAGAAATTACTAAGCAAGCTCTGGATCAGAGTTTTGTAATAGAAGTTGATACCATTGAACAAGCACTTTCCTTTTCCAATGAATACGCTCCGGAACACTTGATCCTGAATGTTGAAAATTCTGAGAACTACAAAGATGAGATCATCAATGCAGGATCGGTTTTCTTAGGAAACCTGACTCCCGAAAGTGTTGGGGATTATGCTTCAGGAACCAACCACACATTACCCACTTACGGATATGCAAAAATGTATAGTGGAGTAAATTTGAGTACTTATCAAAAGTCCATAACCATGCAAACTTTAACAGAAGAAGGCTTGAGAAACATCGGTAAAACCGTTGAAACCCTTGCTGAAGTTGAAGAACTGCAAGCTCATAAAAATGCGGTAAGTATTCGATTGAAAACTTTGGGGGATGGTGATGAATAATGCTTTTTCTTTGTCATGTCGAACGAATGTGAGACATCTGAAAAACTTCTTTTTTTATCAAAGCATAGGTCATCCCGTCCGCCAGCTGGCGGACAGGATGACGTTAATTTATTTGGAATCAGTTAAATGAATCAAAAATTCAACTTAGAAAAAATAGTTCGGGAAAACATCCGGGACTTAAAACCTTATCGTTCGGCAAGGGATGATTTTGACTCAGGAATACTTCTTGATGCCAATGAAAATAGTTTTGGATCTCCTATAGAAAGCGATCTTGAATTGAATCGCTATCCTATGCCATATCAGGAGAAATTGCGATCTGTTATAGCTGACTACAGAAAAGTAGACACAGCGAATGTGTTTGTTGGAGTCGGAAGTGATGAAGCTATTGATCTGTTATTCAGAATCTTTTGCAGCCCGGGTAAAGATAAAGTCATTACCAATCCTCCAACCTACGGGATGTATAAAGTATCCGCGAATATCAACAATATTAAAGTTGATGAGGTGCTGTTGACTCCGGATTTTCAACTCCAGACTGAACGAATTCTGAACAGAGTTACGGATTTCACCAAACTGATCTTTGTTTGCTCGCCTAATAATCCTACTGCCAACGATATGGACCGGAAGGATATAATTCATCTTCTCGAAAATTTCGATGGATTGGTTGTAGTAGATGAAGCTTATATCGATTTTTCTGAGCAATCCGGTTTTGCTGAAGAAGTAAAAAACTATCCCAACCTTGTGGTACTTCAAACGCTTTCAAAAGCATTTGGCTTGGCAGGAATTCGTTTGGGCATTGCAATCGCGAACCCGGAGGTCATCAATTATATGATGAAGGTTAAAGCTCCATACAATGTAAATAAACTTACCTCTCAAGCTGCTTTGAACGGGTTTGAAAATTTGGGATCGGTTCAAAAAAATATCAAATCCATTAACTCAGAAAAGAATCGGATCGTTGCAGAATTGGAAAATCTGGCTCAAGTAGAAAAAGTATTTCCATCTGATGCTAATTTTCTGTTGTTCAGAGTTGATGATGCACTGAATGTATACAAAAAATTAGCTGACTCCGGAGTAATAGTACGCTACAGAGGCAATGAACCTCACTGTGAAAACTGCCTCCGAGTTACTATAGGTACTACTCAGGAAAATGATCAGTTTTTGAGTTCTCTTATTAAAATACTTGGTTAAATGTTTAACACACCCCTAAATCCCCTCTGGAGAGGGGACTTCTATTCTTTATTAAACTTTTCTCCAATGACAGGTATGTTTTCTTTATTAAAGTACAATAGAATTGCAGAGCAGATAAAAACTACAATTGCCAGAGCAAAAAGTAATCCGCCGTCTTCTTTAACTTCGATTCCTAAAACTGTTAAATGGCTCAAGATGGCTCCGCTCATAACACCAAGTGAAAGCAGTGCACCTAACCAGTTGAATCTTGGTATCAGCAAAAAAATTGCAGCGAATAATTCAGTAATTCCTGAAGCGTATCTGCCAAATGGCTCCAAACCAACCGTTTCAAAAATGTATATGCTTTCGGGAGCGCCGGTAAATTTAAAAAACAACGTTTGCAGTAAAATTCCTGCTGCTACGATTCTGAGTACCCAAAACAAGATGTTTAATTTTGAATTCATTGTTCCACAATTTAGTTAGTAGTTATATGATTTTAGCTAAACACCCACTTTTAAACTTCACATTTAAGTAACATTTAATATGAATGTATCCATAGAAAGTAATACGCTTTTGCCTGTAGATAAACAATTCCTGTTCCGGGAGCAGGCTATTTCTTCATTAAAGAGATTGGTTGATGCAGGGTTCTCTATCTCTGTTTCAGGAGCAGCGATCACTGAAGATCAAAAAAGTTTGTTAGAACAGGAAGGAATTAGTTTTTCAGAAATCGAAAAAGCTGATTATTCCATTGGGGTTAAAGACTCCGAATTAGTTTTAAAAGATGCAGTAAACACAAAAGTAACAAGCTCGTCAGATTGGCAACAAATTGTATCTGCACTTTTATCCCCGAATAGAACTGCTTCTATCAAAAGAGAAACAAAGGAAACCAAAATAAAGGTAGATCTGAATCTGGACGGCACCGGAAAATCAAAGATTGATACCGGACTAAAGTTTTTCGATCACATGCTGGAACAGATCGCACGTCACGGACTTGTAGATCTGGATATTTACAGCCAGGGCGATCTGGAAATTGATGAACACCACACTATAGAAGATGTCGCCATTGCTCTTGGTGATGCAATTACTCAGGCTTTGGGAGACAAAAAAGGAATAGAACGTTACGGTTTTGTATTGGCTATGGACGAAGCTCAAGCTACGGTAGCGATCGATCTTTCAAGCAGACCTTATTTGGTTTTTGATGTGCCGGTGAAGCGCGAATATGTTGGAGATTTCCCAACCGAAATGCTAGAACACTTTTTTTATAGCCTGGCAATGAACTTGAAAGCAACTCTTCATGTTAGTTGTACCGGTGATAATGATCACCACAAAATTGAGGCTTGTTTTAAAGGTTTTGCCCGAACTTTGAAGGCGGCTGTTGAACAAAACGGGCGAATTAAAAACCAAATACCGAGCTCTAAAGGTTCTCTTTAATTTATGATCGCTATCATCAAGTACAAAGCAGGTAACATCGCTTCCGTTTCTAATGCCTTAGACAGACTGGGAGCACACTATTATTTTGCTCAGTCAGCACAGGAACTTGAAAGTGCAAAAGCTGTCATTTTCCCGGGTGTGGGCCATGCTAAAACTGCAATGGATTCTCTGAAAGAACTGGGAATTGACGTTTGGCTTAAAACCACAAGCAAACCTGTTTTAGGTATCTGTGTGGGAATGCAATTAATGTATGAAGGCTCTACTGAAGGTGATACAAAAGGGCTTGGAATTATCCCCGGATATCTTAAAAAGTTCGATTCAGAAATTGATAAAGTTCCTCATATGGGATGGAATACTATCAAAAAATTAAAAAAACACCATCTTACACACGGTCTGGAAGACAAAAAGCATTTATATTTCGTACACAGTTTTTATGCCCCTGTTTCTGAATACACCATTGCGGAAGGAAATTACATCACCCCGTTTTCAGCAGTTGTGGCAAAGGACAATTTTATGGGAGTACAATTTCATCCCGAGAAATCAGGCTCCGTTGGATCTAAAGTTCTACAGAATTTTTTAGATCTGGTTTATTCACAAGAAAAGTAACTACACAAAAGAATTGAATGAAAGTAATTCCGGCAATCGACTTGCTCAATGGACAAGTTGTCCGTCTTCACAAAGGTAAATACGATGAAGCTACTATATATGACAAAGACCCTTTAAATGTTGCTACTCAATTTAAAGAAGCCGGGTTTGATCATATACACATTGTGGATCTTAACGGAGCCAAAGAAGGTAAATTTGTCAATCTTCCTCACATAAAAAATATTATTTCTGATCTAGGCATTTCGGTTCAAACAGGTGGAGGAATACGAAAGTTAGCCGATGTTGAATTCCTCCTAGATGCAGGACTATCAAAAGTAATTTGCAGTTCTATGGCGATCAAAAATGAGGCTGACTGGATTGCAGCACTTAAAAAATATCCGGAGCAAATGATTCTGGGTATGGATCTAAAAGATGGAAAAATTGCTTATTCCGGTTGGCTGGAAACGGCTAAAGAAGATACTTTTCATTTTTTGGAAAGAATGATTGATGAGGGACTTCAGGAAGTACTTTGTACAGATATTTCTAAAGATGGAACCTTATCAGGGCCAAATACAGAATTGTATATATCTTTAAAGAAAGCTTTTCCGGAAATTAAGTTAATTGCTTCCGGTGGAGTTTCTGATCAGGAAGATCTGATTCAACTCGATGAAGCTGATATTGATGCTGTGGTAGTTGGTAAAGCTTTTTATGAGCATCACATAACTTTAGAGCAAATGAAAAGCCTGCACAACTAAATGTACAGGCTTTAAATTCAGACTTTTTCTTTGTTTCAGAAGTAAAATCTGGTTCCAAAGGTGATCGCTTCAAGATATCTGGCATCGTCATTGGCAGGAATATTTCCTTCCAACATGATGTCAAAACCTTCGTTTAAGTGAACATCAAATCCAATAGGCACTAAAATAGCATGATTAGTATTGTTCTCTATAAACAGAGGTTGGTAGTTAATTCCTGAATAAATGCTAACTGCATCCAGATCTGTACTTAGATTCAGACCAAGTTTCAGACCCAAGTCACCATATGAGTGTACACCAACCAGTGCAGCTACGTCGATATTACTTTCTGCGCTGTTGTTCAGTGCTGTTTCAAAATGACCACCAAAAAAGGTTTCATCTTCAAAAAGTCCCAGTTTTAAATGACCTGTAACAGAATTGGTAAGTCCATATCCACCTCTGATGATGAACATGAAATCATCCTGATTGGTTAGGAAAACCGGCTGTAAGGCTACAGATCCAACTCCTTTTTCAAGTGTTTTTGCATTTGAAAAGAACCCATCCTGTGCTTTCACAGAATCAGTTGTTAAAAATGCAGTAAATATAAATGCTGTAAGTAGTATTAGTTTTTTCATTGATCTTTTAATTGTTTGTGATTCAACACCTTGAACCAGCACTCAATGAAAATGTTTCAGGATTTAATTTTAGCTACTCAAGTGTGATTTAAGCGCTCTTTCTTCTCTCTTCTCACCTTTCCCTTTTCCCTTTTCACTTTTCACTACAAAAACTACTCATCCACTCTTTTGATCTTTGCCCCTACTGCATTAAGCTTATGCTCCAGGTTTTCATAGCCTCTGTCTAAGTGATACACACGCAAAACTTCTGTTTCATTTTCTGCAACCATCGCTGCTAATACTAAGCTTACACTGGCGCGTAGATCTGTACTCATAACAGAAGCACCTTCAAAGTCCGTTTTTCCGAAGATCGTGACTGTGTTTTTCTCCAATCTCATGTCAGCTCCTAATCGCGTAAGCTCGGGTACATAACTAAACCTGTCGTAGTAAACTGTATCAGTTACCGTTGAAACTCCGTTAGCTTGAGTCATCATCGTTGCCCATTGCGCCTGCATATCGGTTGGGAAACCCGGATACACTTCGGTAGCAATAGAGACAGCTTCCAGTTCTTTTGGGGCTTTTACTTTTATAGTTGTTCCATCCACATCAACCTTGGCACCGGTTTTTGAAAGTAATTCCGGAAGATTTCCTAAATGATCCACATTGCACCCTTCCAGCGTAAGCTCAGAATCAGGATGAAGAACTCCGGCTATCATAAACGTTCCTACTTCAATTCTGTCCGGATCGTTTGCAATTTCAACTCCACTTAAAGACTCTACTCCACGAACGGTAATTCTATCTGTTCCGATTCCGGAAATATCAGCGCCCATTTTCACTAAAACATTACACAATTGTACTACATCCGGCTCCATCGCTGCATTTTCAATAGTAAATTCGGCCGTTCTTAGAACAGCTGCAAGAAGCAAGTTCACCGTTGCGCCAACGCTACTTGGTTCCAGCTTAAAACTGGATTTCTTTAAATTCTTATCTGCTTTTGCTATTACATATCCTTTGTCCAGATCGATATCAATTCCCATGGCTTCCATCCCTTTAAGATGGAGATCAACCGGTCTGGGTCCCCAAGCACATCCGCCGGGAAGAGAAACTTTTGCGTAGCCATGTTTACCAACCAAAGCTCCAAGCATATAAAAAGAAGCCCGCATTTTTCTTACAAGATCATAAGGAGCTTCCAAATGTGAAACGTTCGTCGGATCAATGATCAGTGTATTCTTTTTATCCTGAAAATCGACTTTTGCGCCAACAACTCGCAGTACATTGTTGAAGGTATAAATGTCCTGTAAGCGGGGAATATTGGTGATGGTTGTTTCTGAATCACCCAAAAGTGAAGCTGCTATAATAGGAAGTGCTGCATTTTTTGAACCACTTATGTTGATTGTTCCATTTAAGGGGGTTCCGCCTTCTATAATAAATTTATCCAATGTTTTCGATCTCCAAAATGGGTGAATTTTTTTCCAATGACTGACCAACTTCTACTGAAATTGATGCAACGGTTCCGTCGATAGCAGCTTTCAATTCGTTTTCCATTTTCATGGCTTCCAGAATTACTACGGGTTGTCCTTTTGTAACTTCATCTCCTTCAGAAACCAGAATATCAAGGATCTTACCCGGCATCGGAGATTTCAGAGAACCTTCAGCAACCGCATTTCCTGTTTTAAATCCAAGTCGGTCAAGCAACAATTCCTGTTCGTCTTTGACTGAAACTTTGAACCAGTCTCCGTTTACGGAAAACTCTATATCAGAACCATCATAACTTACATTATCAATTTTGTAGAGTTTTGTTCCAATTCTCAAGAGATATCTTCCGTTTTGGGAAATAAATTCATACTTCCCTTCCAGATCGCCGGACTTAAAAGAATTTTCTTTTTCAGAAATATTTACTTCAATGGGTTCTTCGAAAACGCGCGCTTCAAATTTCATATAGTTGCTTTATTTAAACTTTTAAGTCCTGTTTTTGTAGCTCGGAATGAGAAATCTTTGATATTATCGCTGTCATAAAAAGCCATTTTACTGTCTTTATCATTATCAAAATTAACAACCTCCACAAAACGATGATTAACTAAATTCATCAGGTCATCACGCAGCTCACCAAACTGCATATTTGTCTCTTCCATGATCACATCAAATGACTCAGGAAAGATCAGACGCTCCATTACCGTTTTTTCGGACTTTGTAAGTTTTCTCATAGGCTAAGAAGATAGAACTTTGAGAATTGAACATCCAACACCCTTTCGTCATTAGGCACTCTTTCTTATTACTTTGCTATCAGCGTAAAAGTAAGTACTATTAAATTCTGCTCATTTAAATACTACTTAATTCAATTCATGAATCTTCGCGATCTGTCAAATATTTCAGAGAACAAAGTGTCCAGAGAAGCTCGAATTTTAAGTGAAATAGTTTGTGATGATCAGAATTCGCTTGCAGAACGTCTGATCGCTTTTGAAGACATTATAAATCTGGAAGTTGGTGATACAAGTTTAAGCAGATCCAGAAATATTGAACGAGATCATGATTTCAGGCAGTTATTTCTGAAATTTGAAGGCGACAATCCCACCGGCACCCAAAAAGACCGGATCGGTTTTGCTCAGGTTTTTGATGCGTTACGAAGAGGATTCGATACTATCGCATTAGCCACTTGTGGAAATTACGGAGCCTCTGTGGCCCTGGCTGCCAATCTCGCCGGATTAAAATGTAATATCTACATACCGGATGGATATCACACCGATCGGATCATAGAAATGGAATCGTTGGGTTCAAACATATTCAGATTGCCCGGCAGTTATGAAGACACCGTTATAAAGAGCAGTGAATTGGCAATTGAACAAGACAGCTATGATGCGAATCCCGGTGGACAAAATAAAAGTCTTCAGATCATCGCCTATTCACAAATTGCATTCGAAATATATGATCAGCTTCGGGATGCCCCCAAAATTTGTGCCGTTCCAGTTTCCAATGGAACCTTACTGGCAGGAATTCATCGTGGATTTGTGTCTCTTTATAAAAGAGGAAAAACGTCCAGAATCCCCCGGTTTTTAGCAGCTTCTTCTACTTTAAAAAACCCGATTGTTCATTCTTTCAAGAAAAATCTAACAGAGTGTGAAGACCTTGATCCTAACAAGATCAAAGAAACATTTGTGAATGAACCTCTTATTAACTGGCATAGTTTTGACGGAGATGAAGCCCTTTCAGCAATCATTGAAACTGATGGATATGCATACAACATCAGCGATAAGAATATGAAAAAGATGAGCACTTATCTGAAGCAGCATGAAGGAAAAAATATACTCCCGGCATCAACGGCAGGTTTAATCGGTTTGCTCAATCTGAATGAAACTGAGCCTCTTGAATCTGACCGATATGTAGCTGTACTCACAGCAAAAAATTAATTTCAAATCCCTCTTTCATAATCATTTACATGATCTGAAAAAGAATTAACTTTAGTTCTGAAGAATTATCTTCACCTCATAATCCAACTACAATGCAACACAAAGAATCTATAGACGGAACCGCAATTGTTTACTGTCAGGGCATGTTCAATACTCCTGAAGGAAAAACTTCTCATGGACTTGTTCGGTTTACCGAGCGGTACAATGTTGTTGGAATTATTGATGAGAGATATGCTGGAAAGGATGCCGGAGAAGTATTGGATAATAAGCCAAATGGGATCAAAATTTTCAAAGGCTTTGGTACTGCTTACTCCGAATTGAGTAAAGATGGTGTTGAAATTAAAAATTTTGTGGTTGGTCTTGCCCCTGATGGTGGCCGACTTCCAAAATCAGCTAAACAGGAAATTGCTGCTGCTTTGGAAGCGGGACTAAATGTTGATTCAGGACTACACGATTTCCTAACCAATGATAAAGAATTAGTAAAACTGGCTGAGAAACATAATTGCAGAATCAGAGACGTACGTAAAACTCCCGATCGGGATAAACTTCATTTCTTTACCGGTGAAATTGAAAAAGTAGATTGCCTGAAATTAGCTGTTTTAGGTTCAGATTCTGCCATAGGAAAGCGCACAACAGCCTGGTTGGTAGTGCATGGTTTCCAGAAAGAAGGTTATAAAGCAGAAATGATCGGAACAGGACAAACAGGCTGGATGCAAGGCGCTAAATATTCTATGATCATGGATAGCTGCATAAACGATTTTGTGTCCGGTGAGATAGAACATGCCGTTGTAAGTGCATGGAAGGAGTCTGATCCGGATGTAGTAGTTATTGAAGGTCAGGGAAGTTTAATGAACCCTGCTTATCCCGGTGGATTTGAGATCCTAGCTGCAGGCCGACCTGATTTTGTGATCTTGCAACATGCCCCTACTCGTTTGGAATATGACGGATTTCCGGGTTATAAACTTCATCCACTGCATGAACAAATAAATGCTATAAAAGTAATTTCAGGAAAAGAAGTAATTGCCGTAACGCTAAATCATGAAGGACTAAAGCCTGAGGAGATTGAACCTGCTTGCAAAAAAATCACAGCAGAAACCGGTCTTCCTTGTTTTGATGTACTTGCTCATGGTGCGGATGATTTGATCAAATTGCTAAAACAGAAAGTTCGCAAATAATGAAAATTACTCAGGTTTCATTTGAACGGTTTGATCTGGAATTAACCGAACCCTATACCATTGCCTACGAAACAATTTCTGAAGCAACCAATTATGTGTTAAGACTTGAAACCGATTCCGGATATACAGGATTTGGTTGTGCTGCTCCCGACCCTGCAATAACTAAAGAATCTCCGGAATACTTAGAACAGAGTTTAAATGAAACAATTATTCCTGCTTTAAAAGGTGTGAATCCATTTCATTATGCTCGAATTTTAGATGATATGAGAGCAACCGGAAAAGTAAGATCTTCTGCTTTAGCTATGGTGGACGCTGCACTTTTCGATCTGATGGCAAAAAAAGCAGATGTACCTTTGTATCAGCTTCTGGGTGGATACAGATCTTCCATTCCCACCAGTGTAACGATTGGTATTTTACCAGTTGACGAAACTATTAAGAAAGCTGATCAATTTGTTGAGGACGACTTTTTTATTCTGAAAGTAAAAGGTGGCCTGGACCTGGAAGAGGATATCCAAAAATTGAAATTGATCAGGGATAAATACCCCAAAGTGATCCTTCGTTTTGATGGTAATCAGGGCTATTCTGTAGAACAAAGCATTGACTTTTCAAAAGCAACAAAAGAGATCGGAATTCAAATTTTTGAACAACCTCTCAGTGTGGATGACGAGCATTTGCTGGAACCTATGATCTCAAAGATAGTTCATCCGGTAATGGCTGATGAAAGCTTAAAAACTTTGGATGATATCCATCGACTAACAAAAAATAATTCTTCTGATATGATCAATATCAAATTGATGAAGATCGGGGGAATTATGGAAGGAATGCATATCAACTCGGTAGCAAAAGCTGCCGGAAACGAAGTTATGGTTGGTTGCTTAGATGAATGCAGCCTGGGAATATCAATGGGATTACATTTTGCGCTTAGCCGCCCTAATGTTGAATTTGCCGATCTTGACAGTCATCTCGATTTTGAAAAAGACCCCTTCAAAGGATTATTCAGATTAGAAAAAGGCTATCTCTACCCGAACGACAAAGCAGGTTTGGGACTTTAGTTCTTGCCATCATAAAGTAAATAGTAGATTATGAACTTTTATATGCTACATTGATTTGAAGCATCATTGCTAAAGGAAGTTCTTTTAGAAATACGCTTTTAAACTATTGGAGTCAGATATGTCAAAAGGAAAGTCGATAAAGAAAAATTCAGGTAAAACCGCTCCTGCAAAAACCCTAAAAGAGAAAAGAGCTGCAAAAGCAGAAAAGAAAAAAAAGTAATAGTAGTTTCCTGCCTCCTAAATAATTTAAAGAGGCAATTAGTCGAATAATTCTTTCACTGATTCAACTACTTTCTGTAACTCAGCATCCCCGATCTGATAATGGAAAGTAGCTCTAATCGTATTTGGCCCAAAAGGAACCATCCGAACTCCTTTTTCCTCTAATCTGGTTAAAGCTTCCACCGCTGATTCATTCCTGACATCAAAGATTACGATGTTAGTTTCAACACTATTCAGATCAATAGATAGGTTCGAACAACCATCAACAGCTTCGGCTAATTGATTAGCTCGTTCATGATCTTTTTTTAACTTTGAAAAGTTATTATCTAAAGCAAAATCAGCGGCGGCGGCCAATAACCCAACTTGTCTCATGCCTCCACCCCACATTTTGCGGAAACGTCGGGCTTTAGCAATATTTTCTTTGTTAGATAACAGCATGGATCCCACAGGTGCACCCAATCCCTTGCTAAAACAAACGGAGATGGTATCAGCGATTTCTCCAAAGAAAGTTGGTTCTATTCCTGTGTGAACAATTGCATTCCAGATTCTGGCTCCATCAAAATGAACCTTCAAATTGTTTTGATCTGCAAATGATTTTAAGGAACTTAATTCATCTTTTGAATAGCAAACTCCCCCACCCTTGTTGGTCGTATTCTCCAGACATAACACTGATGTTTTGGGTTCCCAGTCAAAGCCACCACGCACAGAATTTTTAATATCCTCCGGGCTCAGCTTTCCTTTTTTGCCCTGAATAGTACTGATCTGAACACCTGACAAAAATCCGGCTCCTCCCGTTTCATAATTGAAAATATGTCCGTTTTGATCGATCAGAATTTCATCTCCCGGATTAGTTAAAACTTTTATTCCAAGCTGATTACTCATCGTTCCACTAGGGACAAACAAGCCAGCCTCCATCCCAAACATTGCAGATACTTTTTGTTCAAATGCAGTTACCGTTGGGTCTTCCGCAAATACGTCATCTCCTACTTCGGCTTTGGTCATAAAATCCAACATTTCCGGAGTTGGCTTGGTAACTGTATCACTTCGTAAATCGATCATTTTCTCTTTTACTTTTTGGTTTGCTTGGGATACTTTGATGTCCTTCTATAATGTTTATTTATTCACCGTGGATAATCCGTATAAAATTGCCGTTGTTCAACACCCTCCTGTATATTTAAATCTCAGTAAAAGTGTTGAGCTGGCTACTCAGTATATTTCTGAAGCTGCTTCGAAAGACGTTCATATGATCGTATTTCCGGAAACATGGCTTCCTGGTTATCCTGTTTGGTTAGATTATGCGCCTGAAGTAGGAGTCTGGGATCATCCTTCAGCCAAAGCTCTGTTCCGATTGTTGTTCGAAAATTCCATCGAAATTGAGGACGAATATTTTAAAACCTTATCTGATTCAGCCGTAGAAAATAATTGTCTGGTGGTGATGGGAGCAAATGAGCGGGTTGGAAGAACATTGTATAACACCATTTTTTATTTTAAACCCGATGGAACCTATGATCTTCATCGAAAACTAATGCCCACATACACAGAACGATTGGTTTGGGGTATGGGAGATGGCAGTACACTTCCAACTATTAACCATAACGGAACAAAGATTACAGGCCTCATCTGCTGGGAACACTGGATGCCTTTGGCCAGAGCTGCCGTTCATCAAAACGGAGAAGATATTCATATTGCTCAGTGGCCGATGGTGAAAGACCTTCACCAAATTGCAAGCAGACAGTATGCATTTGAAGGACAGTGTTATGTGATCGCCGCAGGATGCACACTCACAAAACAACAAATGATTGATGGAATAATTTCAGTTTCTGATAAAGAAAATGCAGCTTTGGAGATGATACGATCAATCCCTGAAGACGATAATACTTTACTTTTGAAAGGTGGAAGTTCAGTTATCAAACCAAATTCGGAATATTTAGTCGAACCTGTTCAAAATGAAAACACAATCATTTATGCTGATCTGGACCTTTCTATACTAAGTGAAGGAAATCTGTTTATAGATACTAACGGACATTATTCCAGACCGGATGTTTTTCAGCTTCAGGTAAATACCAAAGATCAACAAAATGTAAAGTTCAGGGATAATTTTGAAAGTTGACGCTAAATATGATCTTATAATCGCCGGTGGCGGGATGTCAGGATTGAGTCTTGCCTGGTATTTAGCAAAAGGTGGCTATAAAGGAAAAGTATTGGTCGTTGATTCCACATTCGCTCCCATCAATGAAAAAACCTGGTGTTTCTGGACAAAAGATATTCCTCCTTTTAAAAACATTATATACAGAACCTGGAATAAAGCTTTTTTTTCGGCTCTGGACATGAATGCTTTTCTGTACCTGAAAGATTACTCTTATCATGCAATAAGAAGTAATGATTTTAAAGAACTCGTTCTTACCGAACTTAGAAACCGATCTAATTTTACTTTACTCGAAGAAAATATTCTGAGCGTTTCTTCAAATTCAAGTAAAGCCGTACTCCTTACAAAAAACAGCGATACTTATATTGCTGATTATATTTTTCAAAGCGTGTTCAAACCTAACTGGCAGAAACCCAAATATCCACTGATTCAACATTTTTTGGGCTTTGAAATTGATACCGAACATTCAGTTTTTGACCCGGCTACCTTTACTCTCATGGATTTCGATCCTTCTTTTAAAGAAGGCGTTGCTTTTATGTATGTGCTACCATTCAGCCATAATAAGGCTCTTCTGGAATTCACCGTTTTTTCGAATTCCACTTTAGACAAAGAAGTGTATGAAGAGAAAATTCAGAACTACATGGACAAGAAGTATGGTCTCCATGTTTCTGAATACTATGTAAAAAGAACGGAATACGGCGAAATCCCCATGCAGGATCTGGACTACCAACCCACATATGAGAAAAACATCATCAATATGGGGACAATGGGAGGCCTAACTAAACCAAGTACCGGCTATACATTTCTGAGAACTCAGGAATACACAAAACAACTCGCTGATTCTATTATTACAAGTGGGAATCCTCTGCTTCCCCCTCAATCCAAGTTTCGATACCGGTACTACGACCTTCTTTTACTTCACATTTTATCCAATTCTACGGAAGACAGCTTGGTTATTTTCCGTGATCTTTTCAAAAAAAACAGATTTGATGCCGTGCTCAGCTTTCTCTCTGAAGATTCTAATTTTGTTCAGGATCTGAAAATTATGAGCAGTGTTCCATATATGCCCTTCTTTAAAGCCATTGGTAACAATTTGTTTAAACTGAATTGAACGAAATAAGTTTTATTTTCGATTACAAGCAGTAAAAATTAAACTAACTTATGACGCAGGAAAAAGGTACTCTCTCTGAAATAGCAAAACTCTTCTTCAAATTAGGATGCATTGCATTTGGTGGCCCCGCTGCACATATCGCAATGATGGAAAAAGAAGTCATCGAAAAGAGAAAGTGGATGTCACAACAACATTTTCTTGATCTCATCGGCGCCACCAATCTCATTCCGGGACCAAATTCTACTGAAATGACCATGCACTGCGGCCATGAACGTGGCGGAGTTCCCGGTCTATTTGTTGCAGGAATCAGTTTCATATTCCCTGCAGTAGTAATTACCGGAATTCTTGGATTTCTGTATGTGGAATATGGTCAGCTTCCTGAAGTTGAGCCGTTCATTTTTGGAATTAAACCTGCTGTACTTGCCATTATCGCAGCTGCTGTTGTAAAGCTTGGGAAAAAAGCTCTTAAGGGATGGGAACTGGGAGTTTTAGGAGCAATCGTTTTAATTGCCAGTTTATTAGGTGTGAACGAAATTATTGCTTTGTTGACAGCCGGAGTAGTTGGAACTTTATATTTCACTACTAAATCGAAGTTTGATGCATCCCCAAAAACCATACTTCCTTTTTTGTTTCTTCAGGCAGGTTCAGCAACTGTGTCAAAGATCACAGCTTTAAATGTGTTCTGGAGTTTCTTAAAAGTCGGATCCATTCTTTATGGAAGTGGTTATGTCCTGTTTGCTTATTTAGATGCTGAATTGGTTATGAGTGGATGGTTGACTCGTCCTGAATTAATTGACGCCATTGCCGTTGGACAGTTTACTCCCGGACCGGTTCTTTCTACAGCTACTTTTATCGGATATCAACTTGCCGGCTGGCAGGGGGCTATAGCAGCTTCTGTTGGGATTTTTCTACCTTCCTTTCTCTTTGTCTGGATCTTAAATCCTCTCATCCCAAAAATGAGAAATTCCAAAACTCTTGGTTTCTTTCTCGATTCAGTAAATGTGGCGGCGGTTGCTGTAATGGTTGCAGTTCTGTTTGTAATGGGACAAGATACTCTCACTGACTGGCGAGCAATAGTGATTGGTTTACTTGGAGCTTTCTTTACCTTCGGCCCTAAAAAACTAAATGCTATGTGGATCGTGGCGGGTGGTGCTGTACTTGGGTATTTGTTGAAGCTTGTTTGATAATTTATCATCCTTTTAGATGTTAGATAATTCACTTACAACAATTGTCCCGTTTCTAATAAACCTCAGTATTTCAGAAAAGCTTCCAACTTTACCGACCATTAGAATTATTTCCACCAACTCCATTACCTCGCTTTCAGTGAAATGATGGATCGCTACTTCTCCGTCTGTCGGGCTCTGCACGGCTGACGGATTTTGGTTACTGAGATAGAAACGAGATTTCTGAGTTCGCGCCAATAATTCCCTTTCTAGTTCAAGCGTCACGCTTGCGTTAGTTTGGGGTAAAGACCTCTTCTGTCTCCTCCTGCAACAGGAGGAGGACTCGTTGATAAAAATTAGAATCAACTCGGGAATTCCCCTCCTTATCCAAGGAGGGGCGAACTACTCAGAAACAAAGAATCTGTTTCAGAACTGGGGATGTCCGTTTCTAATACAGAGCAATGGGACAGGCGACATACCAAAACATCAAACCGAAGTATTTAACAAGGAGTATCAGTCCTGCAAACTTCAATATTTTAAAATGCGATCTCCATGTGAACCTGAAATCTCATTAGGTCATCTCTGGAAACATAATCAAGATAACCGGCACTTGCCTGAAGTTTTAAATTATGTCCTGATAAATATTTAGAAACCGCGAAGGTATATTCTGAATGTTCTGTCAATGATGAAAAATCACCTGTTTTTGTAAGGGATGCATATCGACCTGAGACACCAAAATCCTTACCAAGAACATATCCTAACGAACCCATATAAGCGGTTCCGGTTCCAAAACCATTGTCATTTTCAGCATCTCTGTTAGCAAATTCACCGTGCACAGATAATCCCTGATATTTCAGCATAGCATCCGCCAGAAATGTATGCAGATCATTTTTCACTAAGTCTCCACCACTGGTAAATACAAAGCCTCCGGTATGCCCTCTGCTTCTTACTGCTCCGTCATTAAAATCATAAGCTAGACCAATGGATAATTTTACTTCTTCCTCTTTTGCAAGATCGGGACCGGTGTAATCCCCTTTGTCTGAAAAATTCCCAAATGGCAAAAACTCAACTCGACCGGTATAACTGTATCCACCGGGATTTTTAGTGGTGATGTCTCTTCCTTCTCCAATTGAAATGGCTCCCATTTGTCGAACCACCATTTCGCCAAGCATGGAAGTGTTTCTGATTTGCACTCCAACATCTCTGTCCAGATTAAAACTGGAGTTCAATAAACTTCTGTCTACAAACTGAACTTTCTGTGAAGAAATCAAACGCTCTCTGTTTCCCGGAAGAACGGTTTGTCCAAACCAGATCTCAAAATCAGAAACCGGATTGTATTTGATAACTCCATCCAATACAATATTTGAAGTACCACTGTTTTGAATTATTCCACCTGAACTTGAGTTTCTGGTATCCCTGTTGCTAAAGCCAAGTTGTACTTTATAGGTAAATTTTTCAGAGTAAATATGTCCATCCAATTTTAAACGTGCTCTACGAACCAAAGCCTGATCAGAATATACATCATCATCCAGATTCCACTCTCCTACATACAAACTTTGAAATCTCATTCCCAGTTTCACACTATAGGAATTATCTTCCGGTTGAAATACAATTCCCTTTCCAAGGGTTTTAACCTCTACATTTTGTGCACTACCATTTTGGGGAACAGCTAATACGACGAGTAATAAGAACAGAAGCTTAAAAAAAGTATTCATTTGAGTATTTAAGATGATTCTAAAATTATGCGAACGAAGGTACCCATTAAACAAGCATAGTTAAAAGCACATTACCATAATTTAATATACAGTTAACATTGAGGTAACATAAAACCTCAGTTATAATGATTAACTTGGCAATCAATTTTTAACCATACTAAAATAATTATGGAATTTGGTTTTCTCGGGTTTCTGAATCTGATGGGTTCCCTTGGTTTTTTCATTTATGGAATGAAAGTAATGAGCGAAGGAATTCAAAAAGTTGCCGGCACTAAGATGCGGCAAATTCTTCGTTCAATGACATCCAACAGATTTAAAGGTGTGCTAACCGGTTTTGCATTAACAGCATTGGTTCAATCTTCTTCTGCAACTACAGTATTGGTAGTGAGTTTTGTAAACGCCGGTTTACTTGCACTTGTTGAATCAATAGGTGTAATTATGGGAGCTAACATTGGTACTACTATTACCGCTTGGCTGATCTCCATCATTGGTTTTAAAGTTAAGATTTCTGCCTACGCATTACCGATCATTGCAATTGGATTCCCGCTTCTGTTTATGAGCAAAAGTAAAACCAAATCCTGGGCAGAAGTATTAATTGGTTTCGCTCTGTTATTCATTGGACTTTCTTATCTGAAAGAATCCGTGCCGGATCTAAAAGCAAATCCTGAGATACTAGAGTTTCTTGCTCAGTATACTGATCTCGGATTTTTATCTACTTTATTATTTGTTGGTATAGGAACCATACTTACTGTTACCGTACAATCTTCAAGTGCGGCAATGGCTTTAACATTGGTTATGGCCAATAACGGCTGGATTCCATTTGATCTTGCAGCTGCCATGGTACTTGGTGAAAATATTGGTACAACTATTACTGCGAATCTTGCCGCTTTAGTTGCAAACATACATGCTAAAAGAGCCGCAGCAGCTCACTTTATATTCAATATTTTTGGGGTAATTTGGGTCATTATGTTAATGCCGTTCATGCTTGATTTTATTGACAGCTACATGACTTCAAATTATGGTGCATCACCTATCAATGATCCTGAGTCTATACCAATTGCTCTTTCTATTTTTCATACTGTATTCAACGTAATGAATACCTTGATACTCATCGGTTTTGTAGGGTTCATTGCTAAAACGGTAATCAGAATGATTCCTTCCAAAGGCGAGGACGATGAGGAATTCCATTTGGAATATATCGGTACCGGAATGATGCAAACAGCGGAGCTTTCTTTGGAAGAAGCAACAAAAGAGACTGCGAAGTTTGGTGAGATAACAGCAAGAATGTCAGAATTTTTACGTGAGCTTGTTGAAACTGACAAACCTAAGCGCCAAAAGAAATTGCTTAAAAAGATTAAAAAATATGAGGAGATCACCGATCGTATTGATGATGAATTAGCTTCCTACTTAATGAAGGTTTCTGAAGGTTCATTAAGTGACGAATCAACTCGAAAAGTTTCGCATCTGTTGAACATTTCAAACAATCTGGAAACCATTGGTGATATCTTTTTCCAGATGTCCAGAGATCTTGAGAAGTTCTTTGAAGGTGATATTATCTTTAACAGTGAGCAAAAAGCCGGTGTTCTTAGTATTCTGGATGAGATCGACAAAGCATTTGAGATAATGGTAACGAACCTCAATGAAGACTACGATAAAGTTGCTATTGAACCTGCTTACGAACAAGAGACCAAAATCAATAAGCAAAAGAAAACTCTTCAGAAAAAACATACTAAGAGAATCGAGACAAAGATGTATAACATTAACAGCGATTCAGTATACAAAGATCTGTTCTTTGCCTGCGAAAAAATTGGTGATCACATCATCAACGTAAGTGAAGCAGTAACAGGACAAAAAGATAAAGATCCTGAAGACAAGTAAGTAGATAAAAATTATCTAAAGCCCTGTTTCAAAAGAGACAGGGCTTTTTTTATGAAAAAATTTCAATCAAATCTCTATCTTTATGATATGAACGATCGAGACTTTTTACTTCAATTCGGCAACTGCACACTCCCTCCTGAACTGTTTGATCACAAAGCGCACCTGAGATTGGCGTGGCTGCAGATCAAACAGCATGGATTAGATCGAGCTTTAGAAAATTGCTGTGAACAGATTTCAAGATTTGCTTCTTTCCATGGCGATCATCAAAAATTTAATAAGACGATCACCAACGCTTCTGTGTATGCTGTAAACCATTTTATGAAAGATGAGACTAGCTTTGAGGAATTCATCGAAAAAAATCCACAACTACTTTCTGATCTTAAAACTTTGATCAATTCTCATTACAGCTATGATATTTTCACTGTTGAAAATGCCCGAAAAATTTTTATTGAACCGGATGTTCAGCCTTTCATTTAGAAAAAAGGAATTGAGAAAGAAAAGCCACTACAGCTGTTTCTGCTCTTAAGCGATTTTTTCCCAAAGTGAAAAATTGAGCTCCATTACTTTTAGCAAAATCTGCCTCTCTTTTTGAAAATCCGCCTTCGGGTCCTACCAGGAGTAAATTCTCAGAATCAGTTAGCTGATTTGGAGATTCAGCTTCTTCATCTCCTAAATAAGCCATCAGGATAGAGTGTTCTTTGTACTGTTCTAACACTTCATCCAACGATCTTTTGATCACTAATTTAGGAAGATAAAATCTACCACTCTGTTTGAATGCACTTACGATTTGGGTGTGTAATCTATCTTCATTCAATCTGGATCTTTCCGAATGATCCGCATCGAACACACAAATTTCCCAAACATCTAGTTCAACTGCTTTTTCAATTGCGAATTCCAGTCGATCTCTTTTTTTGATCGCCCCGAATGCCATGACTTTTTTCGTAGTTGGCTCATTTTGAGAATTGGTTTCCAGAACTTTCAGCTGAACAGATTTTTTGGAAATATCCGTAATTTCACATTTTGATCGGTTTCCAATCCCATCTACTACAAAAGCTTGATCTCCCACTTTATTCCGCAACACTTTCGAAATATGAATGGCTTCCTGACCTGTTATCTCAACTTCGCTTCGATCGTCTTTCCAATTTTCCGGCGGAGCATAAAAGAAATTCATGAGTTTTTATCCTGTACTACTGCATTTGGTTTTACTATTCACATTTACGAGCAAAAAAGGATAATGAATATATAAACAACTTAATAGCTGCGAAGTAATCTGCGGGAATAAATGAGATTGCTTTATGAGTCATCCTTGTAGATGTTAGATAATTCACTTAAAAAAATTGTCTTGTTTATAATCTTGACGATTTCAGAAAAAGCCACCAACTACATCGACCTTTAGAATTATTGGCGAGCCAAGAACGCAATGAAATCGATGGCTCCGAAGGAGCAATCATTACATTCTGGCTGATTCTTGAATATGTATCATACGTTCGTAGACCTTTTGTAATGATTAGTCGATGTAATGGAGTTCGCGCCAATAA
>JAEPNB010000039.1 GCA_017643645.1 Balneola sp. | reverse complement strand
GCTTAAATATGGTCGTTTAAAGGCCAAAGAGGATTTTTATAAGGAACGGCACTTCAATTACCTTTTGATGACGGTGAAACCCATCTGGAAATTCTTCAACCACTACATTCTCCGATTAGGGATCCTTGATGGCAAAAAAGGATGGACCATCTGTTACTTGAACGCCCTTGGTGTTCTGGAACGGTTCAGGGAGCTGAAACGCTTGGAAAAGAAGAATGAGCTTGCCTATTATTTGGTGATGCCGTAGTGTGTCCACACCAATTTTTGAGACCTTGTCTCTTTTCTGATAGCCTGATTTTTAGCAATGGATTCCGGTGTTTTATAACCCCGTTTGTGGTCTAAGTGCACACAAACCGCGCTATAACGAAGTTGCTTGGATTTAATCCCAAAATTGAACAGACGCTCGCCCAATTCACGATCTTGCCCACCATACTGCATTCGCTCATCAAAACCGTTCACGTTCAAAATATCCTTTTTCCAGCCCGATGAATTATGGCCGTTCCAACTGGCATTGGTCGGTGTAATCGTATTCAGCAGTTTGGAAATCATACCACTAGCGGTGAGCTTATTGTTTTTAAAGGTTTTGGGTATCCCTTTTGCCTTTAGCCAATTAATATCGAAGCAATTCTGTTCTTCAATATCTTCCAAAGTGATCATTTTGGAAATGTTCATGGGCAACATATAATACCCCCCAGAAATAAAGTAACCCGGTTCTTTGTTGATGTAATGTACCTCGACAAAATCTTCCCGTGGAATGCAGTCGCCATCTGTCATGATAATGTAGTCCGCGCTGCAGGCTTCCACCGCCTTGTTCAGTATACGTGATTTTTGAAAACCATCGTCTTCCTGCCACACATGCACAATTTTGTAAAAGACCTTTTCAGATAGCTCCTCCAACAATTGTTTGGTCTTGGGACCCGAGCCATCATCGGCCACCACCACCTCAAAATCCTTAAAGATTTGGCAATTGAAGCCCCACAACACTTTCTTTAGCCACTCCTCGGCGTTATAAGTGCTGATAATAACCGATATTTTTGGTGATTCTGTTTCCTCTGGGCTCATATGGACAAAAATAGAAATATTAAATGTTATCTCATATCCTTAATTTTGTGATTCTAAACTTCCAGAATGAAGGTCAAGGAAATTCCAGTTTCACTTTTTCATCAAGCCAAGTTATCCTGGCAATCGCAGCGAAAGCTCGTCGCGAACAAAAAGCAGGTCCCGGACATCGTTTCCTTGGCTTCGATTCCTTCTAGGTTGAA
>JAEPNB010000038.1 GCA_017643645.1 Balneola sp. | reverse complement strand
AATGTAAGAAACTAACTTAACTTACGCTACTTGCTTTTGCCACACGTGGCACGTAACTCTTTGTTAGGTACAAACTTACAACCCTTTTTTGTGAAGAATATTGTAATTAGCCTTTTGTTAACGAAGCGGGCAAGACCTTCGTTTGACTGCGTTAAGGCCTGTAATGCTGCAAAGTGTGAAATTATCGCAGCCAAAAGGTCAAATAATGAAATAATTCGCACATAAAATCCTTTTTCATTGAAAATAATTCCACAAAGATGTCCATGTTATATTTATGTTAACCAGACACTTATATAGATTTCGTTAACAGATGGGCAGTTACGGAAAACTAAAAAACCCCTCGTCGGAGGGGTTTTTCATAGCTAACTCAAATAAGTTGTAAAATGATGAACATTTTACTGTATTGATCCTGAGTAGGGATCAAAACCTTCTGGGAGATACTTGGACGTATCAAAACCCAAATCCATTTCTTCATCTTCCATATAGTTGATGGAAGTAACGGCAATGACATCGGTATACGGATTGAAACCTTCGGGCAACAAGTATTCGCTGTTAATGCCCAATTCAAGCTCCACATCACTTTCCATATATGGGATTGCCTTCAAATTCACGTACACCTCATAGGGAGAAAAGTCTTCAGGCAAATAGTCCTTGGTATCGAATCCAAGTTCCATATCCTCCTCTTCCATATAGTTGATGGAATGTACATCCACTACCTCGTTGTAAGGATTAAAGTGCTCCGGCAAGTACATTTTGGTATCAAAACCTAGTTCTGGTTCAACGTTGTTTTCGAGGTATATGATGGAATTCAGATCAAAGTAGCTTTTGTAAGGGTCAAAACCTTCTGGCAGATAATCGGAGGTGTCAAATCCCAAATCCAGTTCGGGCTCATCCTCTATATAAACTACTTCATCCAAATTCAATTCGTAGGAGGCATATTCGCCCATTCCCGAAGTTGAATCGTTTACATCGGCATTGATGTTCAATGTCGTTAAACTGTTCTCTAAACTACCAAGTGTCTCCGATTGGAGCTCGGCCACCTTGGTATTTTGTTGGTCGTTGGCTATGGCGGTACTACTTAATAGGACACTTCCATAAATTAATAATAACTTGTTCATTTTTTGATTGAATTTTGTGATTGATGATATGCCTATAAGACTATTCAAAAACCAAAACGTTACAGTATTTAGGATTTTTTTACGAAAACCAAATGTCCGTTAGGCCCCGAAAAACAAGGTGTTTCACTCCAAACCATCAGTAAAAGGCAGGACTCCCAAAGGTTGGGCAC
>JAEPNB010000037.1:278-1306 GCA_017643645.1 Balneola sp. | reverse complement strand
ACAATTTGAATAATCCCCATTGTAACAAGGTGAATAATCATAGGAATAAGAGGTGGTACATTCCTGTACAGTGTAACTAGATGTCCCCATATTATCATCAAAAATTTTTACATTCCCGCTAGGACGCCATTTAGCATTCAAATTGATTCCCAAAAAACAGGTTTCACAGCCTTTGTTATCCAAAGGAGGCTCAGGCAACAAACCCTTGTTGTTCGTGTCAGCGTAAGCCTGTTCTATAACATGGTTCATGAAATCGATTTCGTTGTCAACAAAACCCCGGCGTGTATGTTTGTTGGATGTTTTGATTTCGTTTAAGATTTCATCTTCCTCGGGAAGATACATTTCTTGGAGTATTGTATGAGGTATGTTTCTTGGGTATTTACTGTCTATTGGTAAACTTGTATAGTATGATAGTCTCTCCCCTTCCCCTAAAGGATTTTCTTGATGATAACGTTCTCAATCTTCATATTCGAATGGGTAGTCAATGAACACTATGCTTCGGTGCTCCCGAAGTTTATTTTACTGTTTATCCGATTGTGGGCTAAATCTCACGTATACGTAATTTGGCTGAATATTGGCTGTATCCCTACTTTTTCTTGATTTATCTTTTCCAAATCCCTTTCCAATCTTAAAATTACCTTGTTCCAAACTATCCAACACCTTCTGATATGCTCTTCTAAACGTATGTATCTCATATGGGTTTTTTAATAATGTTGTTTTCTCAAGGTTTTCCGTTTTCCTACTATTTGAGTTTTGATTCTCAATGTTCTCTAAAAAATCATCTTTTTGGCATCCTATTAAAATTAAAATAATTAATGGAACCACTTTTCCTGCATTTCTGTAAAATAGTTTTCTCATTTAAAAAGATTTGGTGGTTGTACTGATTTTATTCTTGATCATACTTGCCTACAACTTTTTAAGAGAAAAACTATTTGTGAAGGAGTATGATTACAAAATCAATACTAGTTCAAAATATCCAACCTTAAGGGTGCCAATTGACGAATGCCCCTTCCGATCTGACGGATGGC
>JAEPNB010000037.1:0-268 GCA_017643645.1 Balneola sp. | reverse complement strand
ATTTTTCGACATCCTTAAAAACTTATTTTTTACCTACTTGAAGGTTAAAAAACGTTAAGGCGATGCATCACTCTTCCGCAAACACAATATTCATTGTATTTTTAGCGGAATCAATCCTTGAAAACATGAAAAACATAAGTCTGTTGGCTGCTTTGGTTTTGTTTGCAGCCTGCCAGGAACAACCTAAAAAAAGAGAACCCATCACTGTGAACTATCCTACCACCAAAAAAGTTGACACCGTTGATAATTATTTTGGAACAGAGGTTCC
>JAEPNB010000036.1 GCA_017643645.1 Balneola sp. | reverse complement strand
GTCGGCCAGATCGATCATCCGGATGGCCAGGGCGCGAACGAGGTCGACCTGCCGTTCACGGTGACGGTGACCGACAGCGACGGTTCGACGGCGTCCAGCACGTTCCACATCTCGGTCGTGGACGATGTCCCGACGGCGGTGGACGACGTGACGCAGACGCTGAAGGAAGGGGGCGAGTCTGTCTCCGGCAACGTCATGGCGAACGACATCCGCGGTGCGGACGATCCGGTGACGGTGACGGAGATCACCTATACGGACGAGAGCGGCCAGCAGGTGACGGCGTCTGTGGACCCGGTCAACGGGGTCACGGTCGACACGCAATACGGGTCGCTGACCATCGCGGCGGACGGGTCCTACACCTACACGTCGGATGCGAACGAGACCCACACGAACGGTCAGCCGCTGACGGAAGGCTTCACCTACACGATCACCGACAATGACGGCGACAGCTCGTCGGCGGTCCAGGCCTTCACGATCAAGGACACGGGTCCGACGATCGATCCGCCGACGCCGACGCCGCCGAATCCGCCGGAACCGCCGCCCCCGGGCGAGCCGCCGGTTGGCGAGGAAGATCCGGATCATCCGGAACTGGGCATCAATGCGGGCCGCGTGAACGAGAACGATCTGGCCGATGGGTCGGATACGGACAAGGAAAGCACGACAGTCACGGGCGAGCTGAACATCGACTATGGCAATGACGGCCCCGGCGGTGTTGCGTTCACGGGCGAGGGCGACCTGCCTGCGCTGACGTCGAACGGCGTTCCGATCACCTATACGAACGATGGCGGCACGATCACCGGTACGGCCGGCGGGACGACCATCTTCACGATGACGCTGACGGGCGGCGGCACGGGCTATGCGTTCGAGCTGGTCGGCCAGATCGATCATCCGGATGGCCAGGGCGCGAACGAGGTCGACCTGCCGTTCACGGTGACGGTGACCGACAGTGACGGTTCGACGGCGTCGAGCACGTTCCACATCTCGGTCGTGGACGACGTCCCGACGGCGGTGGACGACGTGACGCAGACGCTGAAGGAAGGGGGCGAGTCTGTCTCCGGCAACGTCATGGCGAACGACATCCGCGGTGCGGACGATCCGGTGACGGTGACGGAGATCACCTATACGGACGAGAGCGGCCAGCAGGTGACGGCGTCCGTGGACCCGGTCAACGGGGTCACGGTCGACACGCAATACGGGTCGCTGACCATCGCGGCGGACGGGTCCTACACCTACACGTCGGATGCGAACGAGACCCACACGAACGGTCAGCCGCTGACGGAAGGCTTCACCTACACGATCACCGACAATGACGGCGACAGCTCGTCGGCGGTCCAGGCCTTCACGAT
>JAEPNB010000035.1 GCA_017643645.1 Balneola sp. | reverse complement strand
ACTGGTTCACCTGCACGGAAATATTCTTCAGCGAATGCGTTATTTTCCCTGCTCAACTCTGTCTTGTCAGATTCGGCAATCTCGTTCAATGATGTACCTACAAATGCAGCTGCACAATAGGAACCTCCATCACTTAACTTTGTACCTTCGGCATAATCTATAACCATTCCAGAACCCCTTATGAGAGCAATTGTTGAACGGCATGGCAGACATTCCTCTTTGGAAGAGACTCTTGTAACTCCAATTCTGACAGTACTTTTGAGCTCATCATGAAGAAGTTCAGGATTGTCTGAGGGTTCCACTCTTCTAGGTATGGGAAACTCAACATCAATTGAGGAACTGTCGCCTGGGAATAATGATTTTGCACCTTCAAAAGGTTCGACTCTCCCGCATTCAACGAATGGAGACCATATTTCATCAGCACGCGCTTCAGATATATATTCAGCTGATTTACCCTCTTCTCGAAATACTCTTGCTTTGAAATCAAGTCTTTCCCAGCTGATTGCAGGCCAGAACCATTTTGATGCAGCCTTGGTGAAATCTCTGCAGAGCTCCTCGGGATTTCTTATCCCTGATGAACCGGTATCATCTCGATCAGGTTCATGAAAAGTTGGGATGAGGATAGTTGTTCCGCACTCAGTTTCATTGTCACGATTGAGAAGAATTTTTTCTGCATCTCTTTCTTTCATCCAGGTGGATTCTGCAATAGGAATTCCATCTTTTTCACTTTCGGATCCCATGTAGGCACCATCAAGCCATGATTTTCCGTCCATTTCATGAGCGGGAATTTCGCTTCTTCCAAATATTCTTAATTTCTTTCTGCCTTCAATTCTTGATGAGAAAAGAACAGTGAATATTCTTGAATGCATCCAGCTGACTGCCTTCCCCAGCCCAAAGCTTCCTCCTAATCCAGACTCTTTTCCGGTTGAAAAATTCTGTACACAGAGCTTACGGAAATTTCCTTTCTCGTCCCAGTCATCACCTGTCAGCCCATCAGTTCCGTAATCACTGATTTTCAGACACACCAGATCAGATGATTTCATGGATTCAAGTCCGGCCTTCAGGGTGAGGGCAGTTCCACTTGAACCTTTAACTGACGAAAGATGAGGGATAAGAGTTTGAATGTTGATTGATTTAAGAAATTTCTCTTTTTTCTCTCCCTTGAGCACTATCAGATCAAAAAATATTTTCACCTTTTTATCCTTTCTCTGATCGAGACTGTTCTGACAGATTTCTCTGACAAGAGTTTCCAGCAGTGATCTTTTTCTCTGTGATCCGCCTGCTTCAAAAATTTCACTTGCAGCATTACCACCACTGGATCTACCCTGTCCAAGCGATGGTGTCCCAATCCATTTCAGTTGTG
>JAEPNB010000034.1 GCA_017643645.1 Balneola sp. | reverse complement strand
AGTTATGTGGTTTATTCTTCTTATACCCACATTTTTGTTCGGGTAGATTCAACCACTTTTTTCAAGATCTGACCCTGTCCTATCAAGGTTCCCATCTCGCTAGCCAAGTAGTTTTGGGGGAACGTCAACTAGGCTCGATGACCTCTGTTCTTCCTTGGCAAACCTTATCGGGTACGTCGGTATCGAACACCTTTCGAAGCTGGTATTGTTCTTTTGAGCTATATCCAGAACGACTAATGCCATGTCGACACTCGACTTTTCTTTGAAAGAACCGCAGCTAATCCTTAGTGGCAAATCGAAAAATGCTGAATTTATTCGACATTTTCGCTTTGCGGCCCCTTAACTAGGTTCTAGACGCCCGTGAGCAGCTCCAAACAGCTTGATAAGCTCAAGTTTATTGCGAAAAAATCCATTTCTAACTACTTTGAAATATATCAATCGGTCGCCCTTCTTGTCCCGCTGCTGGAGGATGAGAACCTATTTCAATCTTGGAAAGGCACCCCTGGCATTGATGCAGTTTCCTCGCTTCAATGGACGCTGTACATGTCCATAATCGCGGATATGCGCGCTCTGTTGTTTGACACGGATGACCGGGTCGCTAGTCTCGCTAATGTCATAAAACCGCTAGTTAACACACATCTCATTGAGCAGCTGAGAGCTGATTTTTGTGATCCACCCGGGATTCAAGTTGGTGGACACGATGAAGACCCTGCGCTGAAGGCACTTGTTAAGAAGCAGATTCAGGAAGGACATATTAAATCGAAGAAGCAAGAATTCGATGAATTGGTGCCACGCTGTCAAAAGTGCTTCAAAGAAATAAAAGAAAGTGATTTGGGGAGGCGAGTAGAAAATGCGAGGAATAAGCTGATTGCCCATAATGAGATGCGAACTGATAACGGCGAACGCCGGAGCTACAACCCTAAGGATTTTGGATTGAAATGGGGGGATGCGCAGGAAGTCGTGCTGGCCGCGAAAAAGTTAGTTTTTGACATAAACCTATTGATAAACAATTCCTCATACGATGTTGATGGCTTCCGAAAAATTCTCGACGATCGAGCAAAACACTTCTGGGAACGCGTAGAGCGTGCCTAACGTGCAGTTGAAGCCGCTCACACGATCTGGGCAGATAGCTTTGACTAAACAACAGTTTTTAAACAGGTCGAGGCCACACAATGGAAATCTTTCTAGACTATTTCGTAGAGATCGCGTTAGCGGCGATCATATTGCTGCTAGCGTTTATTGGGAGGCTTCTTGTTATGATTCTAGATCGTATACCGGAGTTGAGCTACGGACATCAAATGGAAATTGCGAATCAATTAACCGCTTTCCGTGTATCCGTTCTGCAAAGACTTGACAAGGCTGGTCT
>JAEPNB010000033.1 GCA_017643645.1 Balneola sp. | reverse complement strand
ATTCTTTCGCTCTTATCCACTTCGCTTTTTGCTCAAATTGGTGGCATTGAAGATTCCGTTAACGATGTAGGCGATACCATCAGGACCATATTTCCAATTTTATTAGGTGTCATCTTCTTGGTAGGCTTCCTTTTTAATGCGGGACACTTCTTTGGCGAAAATGCTGACCTTAAAAAAGGGATTACCAGAGTACTTGTATTTGTTTTGATTGCTGGCGCAGTTGTGGGCATCTTCACATACTTAATAGGAATCGTAGTATAAATGAAACGGTTCGAGGTCTATAAAAACATCAGGAAAAGGGCAGTCATATTTGGGCTGCCAATTTCCCTGTTTGCCTTAATGATGGTTTCCGTTTTGGCTTCGTTGCTCATCATCATCTTCTCTTTCAGCTTTGGGATAATAATAGGTGTATTGGTCTTCAATGCTTCCCTATATGTGGCTTTGACAAGAATAACCCACAATCCGCAACTATTCCAAATGGCTAAGGCTTTTCCAAAAATTATCAGTAACAAAAGAAATTCAGGCTTCGATTATGAACAAGATTAACCTTTCGGCATATCAACCCATCGTAGATATTCAGGACAATATCGTATTTGCCAACAACGGCAATGTTATTCTGTGCTACAAAGGTAATCTACCAGAAATCTATTCCTTATCTGAAAGGGATTTTGAGGATATGCACGGTGCTTGGTTTCAAGCTTTGAAGTCATTGCCTGTCGGAACCGTTGTTCACAAACAAGATATCTACCTGAAGAAATCTTATACTTCAGAACAACTTCCGAATTCCACCTTTTTGGAAAAAGCTACCCACGAGCATTTTAAAGGTCGTGGACATATCGAGCACAGCTGCTATCTGTTCTTCATCTTGACTAAAAATAAGGCGCTCAACAATCCTAAATATGTCAACCCTTTCAGAAAGGTTTCAAAAGGTATCGTACAGGAACTGGATGATAACATAAAGAGCTTCGCAAACTCAGTAAGTGATTCGGTTTCCTTTATCAACAATAGCCGAAAGATGGATTTTGTTTCGCTTAAAGCGGAAGAAATACAACAACTGACTAATTCCTATTTCAACGGCTTTAATGAAGGCTATGATACTGATATTTTACTGGATAAGACAAACGTCAATATTGGCGAAAACCATTTTGATGCCCTTGCCATCAATAGTGAACTGTGCTTTGGCGAAAGTGTACAGAGTAGCAAAACCAATGAGAAATTCACTTCAGACGATTTTGTGTTTCATCAAGGGTTTATTGATGGCATAGGGCTTACGCTTAACGAAAATCATATTGTTAATCAAATTTTGTATTTAGATGACAAACAGAAGTGGCGCAAGCTATTGGATAAGAAAATTGAAGAACTGAACAAAAGTTCAAATTTTGGTTCGCAGAA
>JAEPNB010000032.1 GCA_017643645.1 Balneola sp. | reverse complement strand
GTATGTCCGAACAAAACAAGGGCATTGCTGAGAATTGTAATGAAAAAGTCCGTGCCGCCTTTGAGAAATATAGCATCCAAAATAAGGACATCGCATTGACCGACCGTGGTAGGCAAACCGGGGAACGCAGTTTTATTCTCATCAAAAATGGTCGACTTCAGGGATTTGGATTTGTGGACCTCAATCATCAAATCAATAATATTCATATCTTAGAATCGATAATGACCCCAATGAAGAGTGATGAGAATACCACTTTTATCGTTGAGGCCTATTTGAGAAAGAACAACCGATTAAAGACCATTCCCCTAACCCGCTGATCATTGAAAGATTACAAACCACAGGCCAAATGGAAGAGCAAACTTCATGAAGTTATTTATGAAGCGGACACTCCGTCGGGCAAGCTGTTTGACATTCTTCTCTTCGTCTTGATCATCATCAGTGTAATTTTGGTGATGCTGGAAAGCATAGACGATTTTGATGCGCGCTACCACCGTACACTATTGACCTTGGAATGGGTGGTGACCATCTTTTTTACCATTGAATACATTGCACGACTCATCAGCATCAAGAAACCTTTAAAATACGTCTTTAGTTTTTATGGTATTATAGACTTTCTGTCGACCATACCACTTTATCTTTCCTATATTTTGGCAGGATCCCAAGTGCTATTGGCAGTAAGGGCTTTCCGTTTGCTCCGTATTTTCAGGATATTGAAGCTCGTCAAGTTTATGGGCGAAGCTTCCCAATTACAGTCCGCCCTAAAAGCGAGCCGAGCCAAGATAGCGGTATTTATCTATGTGGTCTTGATTCTATCGGTGATCATGGGGACTTTAATGTACATTGTAGAAGGTGACGATTCTGGTTTTACCAGCATACCCAAAAGTATTTATTGGACCATTGTAACGCTGACCACCGTAGGTTACGGTGATATTGCGCCCCAATCCAATCTGGGGCAGTTTTTGGCGACCGTAATCATGATTTTGGGTTATGGCATCATTGCGGTACCCACTGGCATTGTTACCGCAGAATTCACCCGTAACCAAAAAAACGGGAAAGAAAGTGGCGACAAGGGTTTTATGGTACATGTGAACACCCAAGCCTGCCCTAGCTGTTCCGCAGAAGGGCATAGAGACGATGCTACCCACTGCTATAATTGTGGTCATCCGTTATGAAAAAAAAGGTGCTACTGGCAGTGGTAGGCCCTACGGCCATCGGAAAGACCGCTTTGGGCATTCAATTGGCCAAACATTTTGATACCGAAATCCTTTCAGCCGACTCTCGACAGTTTTTTAAGGAAATGGAAATCGGTACCGCGGTTCCATCACAAGAAGAGCTGGCACAGGTGCCGCACCATTTCATTCAGCATAAAAGTATTTTTGAGCCCTATTCCGTAGGGGATTTTGAAAAA
>JAEPNB010000031.1 GCA_017643645.1 Balneola sp. | reverse complement strand
ATCCGTCCGCCTTGGAAAAAACCACCTTGGCACTGGAACTTGCCATCCAAATCAACGCCCTTCATC
This sequence comes from Balneola sp., assembly GCA_017643645.1. GTDB lineage: Bacteria > Bacteroidota > Rhodothermia > Balneolales > Balneolaceae > Balneola. The sequence goes on along the minus strand of JAEPNB010000031.1, from coordinate 1,343 downwards.
AAATGGAAAGTGCGCACAAGGACCTCTCCAAAACCTATGCGCTCATGGGTAATTTTGAACAGGCACATGCCCATCTGCTGCTGGCCGAGCAATACAACAGCGATATGCTCACGTCCCAGAACAGCGATCAGCTGAACGTGCTCCAGACCATTTACGAAACCAACAAAAAGGAAGCAGAGATTGAGCTGCTCAAAGAGCAGAACAAGGTGAGCGAGGCCCATCAGAATTTACTTTGGGTAGCCCTCTTTTCAATTGCGTTCATCTTCGTTATTATGTACTACTACATGGGCAGAAAGCGAAAGGCCAAGCTCAAGATTCAGGAATACAAACAACGCATGCTAAAGGCGGAACTGGACAAAAAGGCCATCGAAGAAAAAAACCTCCAACACGAGGTACAGCTTAAGGCAGCCTCCTTGTCCCGATACAGCCTGCACCTTTCCCAGAAAAACAAAATCTTACTGGATATGTCCAACACCTTAAGAAACATAGCTTCACGCAAGCACATGGACACCTCGAGCAAAATCAAGGAGTTGGTCAAGGAAATCGACTTCAATCTAAAACAGGAACAGGAGTGGGATGAGTTTATGAGCTTTTTTAAGGAAATCCATCCCGAATTCGTCAAGAAATTATCTTCATTGTCCCAAAACTCCCTTTCGCCCGCCGAACTCCGCTTGGGCATGCTGTTGCGGTTGAATCTTTCCTCCAAGGAAATTGCATCCATTTTACGGGTAACCCCAGATAGTGTCCGTGTGGCCCGTCATCGACTTCGAAAAAAGCTGCCCATTGATCAAAAGGAAGAATTGGTAAACTTTATGATCGATCTTTAGCACCATTTCCTCCCTGTTTTATGGAAAAGGTTATGCCAATGTAAAATAACTGTAATTGTTGCCCTCTTGTTTCTGTGCATTTTCCCTTTTGTTTCCTTTTTGTTTCCCTTTATTTCAAACCATAACGAATTGATATACATAGTTTTGAGAAAACCAAAACGCAAATTGAAATGAAACTAATGCATATCAAAAATTACCTGTTTGTAACGCTGTTCTTAGTCTTTGGCTTTGCCACAGCACAAGCCCAAACAGGAAATATTCAGGGTACCATTTCCGATGAAAACGGAATTTACGTCTCTGGTGCCAACATCTTTATCGAAACCCTGAACAAAGGAACCATTTCCGATTTTGATGGACGGTTTACTTTGGTGGGTGTACCAGAAGGAACCTATACACTTCAGATTACCTACATAGGATATGGAAATGTAGATCAAGAAGTATCGGTTGCCTCTGGAGAAACAGCCAGCGTGGTGGTAGAATTGATGCCTACCAATTATCAATTGGACGAAGTGGAAG
>JAEPNB010000030.1 GCA_017643645.1 Balneola sp. | reverse complement strand
ATGGCACGTAATACACAAAAGCAAAATAGCCCACGACACCGATTACAATGGCAGCTATAAGAATGGTTACAATTTTTTTCATGGTCAGTGTTTAAAACATGTTTTTAATTTATTCTTCTAGATTGTCTTTTTGCGCACGTTTTAAATAGTTCTCCGGCATATCTTTTTTCGCCTTTGCCCCCATTTTTTTTAACTTTTCCACTCTTCTAATTAAATTACCATCGCCTTCAGAAAGTTTCTTCATAGCGCCAACATAAAATTCTTGAGACTTCTTGATACTTTTACCAACCGAGTCTAAATCGTTTATAAAACCAACAAATTTGTCATATAAACCTCCTGCTTGTCGTGCAATTTCTACTGCGTTTCGTTGTTGCTTTTCATTGCTCCACATCGAATCTATCGTTCGCAACGTAGCCAATAAGGTCGACGGGGTAACGATAACAATATTTTGTTCAAACGCTTTGTTGTACAGGGAGTTGTCCTCGTTTATGGCAATGGCAAAAGCAGGTTCTATGGGCACGAACATCAATACAAAATCGGGACTCTCCATTTCGTAAAGGTCTTCATACTTTTTGGAAGAGAGTTGTTCCACGTGCCTTCTCAAAGAGTTGATATGGTCTTTCAAGTATTTGGGTCTGTCTTCCTCTTCCGCGTTGGTGTATCGCTCGTAATCCGTTAACGAAACCTTGGAATCCACCACCATTTTTTTGCCATCAGGTAGGTGGATAATAACGTCGGGCATTACCCGAGAGCCATCCTCTCGTTGGAAGCTTTGCTGAACGCTGTATTCACGATCTTTTTCCAATCCAGATTTTTCCAGAACGCGTTCCAAGACCAATTCGCCCCAGTTCCCTTGCATTTTGCTATCGCCTTTCAAGGCTTTGGTCAGATTTTCGGCTTCTTGGGTAATCTTCAGATTTTGTTGTTGCAAACTTTCCAACTGCTGTTTAAGGGAAGAGTTGATGCTGATGTTCTCCTTTTGCGACTTTTCGACTTTTTCCTCAAACTCCTTAATTTTTTTGTTCAGAGGGGTGAGGATGTTTTCAATATTTTCCTTGTTGCTCTTGGTGAACTTTTCGCTCTTCTCGTCGAGAATCTTGTTGGCCAAATTTTCAAACTCCTTGGTAAATTTTTCTTGGAGCTTTTCTACTTCCTCTTTTTGTTCCTTATTTTTTAGCTGTAGATTTTCCAAATCCGCCTGATAGCGGACAATCTGATTGCTCTGCTGCTCTTTTTCCCGCTGTAACTGCTTCTGTTCCTCATCACGCTGCAGTAATTTATCGTTTAGGGTTTTGATGGTTGCGTTCAATTGCTGCTCCCGTTCCCCCCACACACTTTCAGTGGATTTGGTCTTCAGTTTTTGAATGTACATGCCTGCAAACAACCCAATGGCCGAAGCAATAAGGCCAACGATTACATAG
>JAEPNB010000002.1 GCA_017643645.1 Balneola sp. | reverse complement strand
CTCCATCATTCAAAAGAATAACTTCATAAAGCTCGCACAAACAATCTGTCTTATGCTTCAATAATTTCCAAAGAACTTACCTTTTGAAGACAAAAAAAGCTGACCTAAACGTGTTGTTGGATCAGCATTTTTATTTCCTCGAAAGGATTATAAAGGTACGGGATTTTTACCCTTCAGGGCAAGTTTTATTTCAATATTTTTTCTCTTTTTTTCTACTCTTTTTCTCAAGCTTGATTAGAGCTCAATAGAGGCTATTTCTCTCTGGATCTTCATCAAATTTTTGGAATAATTTTACTCCAAAATAAAATAATGGGGTATCAAAAAGAGCAAAAAAGAACTTAAACAGATAAGAATTGAGAATCAGAATGAAAACTGCGCCCAAACTATTCACATTTTCCCCAAGATTTCCTGCGAAATATAAAATCATAAGAATAGCTGTGGAGTCTACTAACTGACTGAACATGGTAGAAGCATTGTTCCTCAGCCACAAATGCTTTCCTTTGGTTTTCTTTTTCCAGAAATGGAACAAGCGCACATCTACTGATTGAGCGATCAGATAAGCAATCATACTGGCGATAGTATTCCCGATCATGAACTCGTACACTCCTTCAAACAGATCCAATCCACCACTTACCCCATACGTGTCAGGAAGCCAGTGATTGATCGACATCAGCAAGAGCATAAAAAAGTTCATAAAGAAGCCCACCCAAACTACTAACTGTGCTTTTTTTCTTCCAAAAAGTTCAGAGATCAGATCCGTAGCTAAAAAGGTAAATGGATAAGCAATAACCCCGGCGGGTACACTCATTGTATACAGACTTCCATCACGTACCAATGAAGGAGTGATAGATTGCAACCAATCAGGCAAAGTTAGGGTGAAAATTGTAACGAACTTTGTAGTGCCGATAACATTTCCAAGTACTAACGCTGTAAGAAATATTCCTGCGAGTGACAGGAACAGAACATCTCGTTGATGACTATGACTCATAGATTTTTGATTTAGAAACTAATAAAAGAAACACAGCCAACATTTGCTGAAATATTTCGTAACCAACCGAACTGTTTCTATACTTAAATAGTTTTTGTAAATATGACTGCAGAACAGATAAATGACAAAATCGAACTTTGTGAATCAGCAATAGGCCTAATGCTTACTAAAGGTTCGTTCACCATCGCTCAACTTTCGGAAGCCACAGGTAAAACCGCATCTCAGATTTACAGCATATTCCCAAATAAGAAAGCTATTCTTAAATACTATTATCCTTCTCTGGTTGTTCGTTATTCCGCCATGATCGAGGAAATTGAAGATTTCGAATCGTATACCATCAGCGAAAAACTATCCAATTTTATTTATACGTCTTTCGACATGATGGAAGACCGAAGAGAGTTTGTAGAAGATACTTTTGAAAAAATGGTTTTTAAAAAAGGATGTAATTCCGAATTCCATCAGGAAGTAACCGCTTTGTTCAAGCACTTTTTTACAACAGATGGAAGAATCGCTGTAAGCGCGGGTTTTGTGATGAAAGATTATTTCTATGAATTCATCGCAAGAGAATATCTCGATATTGTAAAGTTCTGGCTTAATGATGATAGTGACGGCAAAGAAAGAAGCTTTGCGTTAACAGATAAACTCACAGGCTTTGTGGAAGAAGTAGTATATAATAAGGTGATCGATAAAGGCTTCGATCTTGCTAAGTATTTAATCAGTCATGCAGGATTGGCTAAAAATATTCCTCTTTTTGGTGAATGGATAACAAGTTGGTTTAACAATAACGAAGAAGAAAATAAAGATGAGTGATTTCCCTTCCTCAAAATTAGAGCGCGGAACTATCATAGCCAAAACCGGCATCAAAGTTGGGAAAAATTATGCTCAGCGTTATCTGAAAAACAAGATTTCGGGGAAGCAAGATGATGATGCCGGAAAATTTCATTCTGATAATGCCAAGGAAGTTTTCAAAGAGTTTACCAAACTTCGTGGGACTGCCTTAAAAATTGCTCAGGGAATGAGCATGGATCAGGGGTTTTTACCGGAAGAATTTGCTGAAGTAATGAGTCAGGCACAGTATTCCGTTCCTCCTATTAATAAGGCTCTGGTTCGATCTATTATAAAGAGAGAACTGGAAAGCTATCCCGAACAGCTTTTTGCAAAATTTGAATCAGAAGCATTTGCAGCAGCTTCAATTGGTCAGGTTCACAAAGCGGTTTTAAAAGACGGTAGAAAAGTAGCTATCAAGATTCAGTACCCCAATGTAAGGGAAACTATTGGTTCCGATCTCGCCATGGGAAAAACCATTGCCAAACGATTTATAAAAAAGGGATCTGATATTGATCCATACTTCGATGAGATCAAGAATACTCTTCTGCTGGAAACAGACTACAAACATGAAGGCCAGCAAATAGATCTTTTTAATGAGCGTTTTTCAGGTTTAAATATCGTGATCCCTGAATGGGTTCAGGAGTTTTCTTCAGATAAAGTATTGTGCATGACTTTTCTGGAAGGCAGACACTTAGGTGGTTTTTTAAAAGAAGACCCATCACAAGAACAAAGGAATCATTTCGGACAATTATTATGGGACTTCTTCCATGAGCAGATCAAAGGCAACGATTATATCCATGCTGATACACATCCCGGAAATTTTCTGTTTACCAAAGACGGCAAACTTGGTGTAGTTGATTTTGGATGCGTAAAGAAATTTCCAACAGAGTTTTTCTCTGACTATTTACAACTTCTTCCAACGCATCTCAGCGAAGACGAAGAAAAGATCCGGCAATTATTTGAAAAACTGGAAGTCCTGAAACCCAATTCTAAGCATGGAGACAAAGATCAGGAGTACTTCGAATTTGCTAGAAACTATGGTATGCTTTTCGCCAAACCATATAAAGAAAGCGTATTCGATTTTGGTGATCCGGAATACGACAAAATGATTCGTCACTTTACTAAAGAAGCGCCGATGTCGAACGAACCCAGGGGTAACAAACACTTTATATATACAACCAAAGTCCATGTTGGATTGTACAATATACTTATCAAACTGAAAGCTCAGGTCAATACCTCAAAAAGTAAAAAAGTACTAAGCGATGTTTTAGGAGATGAGAGTTTGTTTAGTTAACTCGTAAAAATAAGCGTCAATACTACGGTTTTTACTACATAAAACCTTGCTATCGGATAGGAGTGAGGTTAAGTAAATCAGAGAAATTTGCTCAATACCCTTGTATTCCCTACTATCTTAAAATTCAAATAAATCGGGGAATTATTGCAACAACTTAGGATGCCTATACTTGCTGTTTTGCTTGCCGGAGTAGCATTCACTTCTTTCTTTATTTATCGTATCGAATCTGACAAAAGAGTTCTTGAAACAGAACTGATTGAACTATCCATGGTCAAGTACGGGCTTTTTAATGTTGATGTATGGACGGAAGAACTTACAAGAATTATCATAGTAAGAGTTAACGAGTTTGATATGTCTGAATCTAGGGAGTCCGAACTACGAATCAAAATAGAAGAGTTTCTGGAAATAGCTATCGCAGAGTTGGAAGAAGGATTTGAAGAGGAAAATAAAGGAAGTGTAGGAGGTTTTTTAAAAAGAGGAGTTGCTTCCGTAACAGATGTCTTTGGTTTAATGAGAGAAAAAACTCCTGAAATAACAGAGAGTATTATCATCTTTATAAAAGATCCGGAAAACAAAGAATTGGCTAAAGACTTCCTCACCGAAAAAATGCAAGAATACTCTGACAACACCTTCTCAGAAATAGATTATTCCGTATATGATCGGATTCTGGCTAAACACGAATCAACTGAAAAAAGAGAAGCCATTAATGTTATAAATGACAAGGTCGACTCTTTAAATGAGCGAAGAACCCCTTACTCTGTAGCTTTATTTGGAATAATAGGTTTATTAGCCTTAATGATCCCTTTCAGTTCTGATTTTATGAAAGCCGAATTCACTGTACTTACTATGATTTGTGGAATATTGCTGTCGGTAGGCGTTTTGATTCCCATGATCAATATCGATGCCCGGATCTCAAGAATGGAATTTGAGTTGATGGGTGAATCCATCATTTTTATTGATCAGGTATTATACTTCAAGAGTAAAAGTATTCTGGAAGTTGTGTGGGTTATGATCACCAACAAAAAAGTGGATGTAATGGCTGTGGGAATTCTGGTTTTTTCGTTCAGTGTGTTATTCCCGGTTTCTAAATTACTGGGTTCAATTGCCTATATCTATTCTGAAAAGCTGAAAGATAATCCCGTTATAAAGTTTCTGGTTTTTAAAACAGCGAAATGGTCGATGGCGGATGTAATGGTCGTTGCTATTTTTATGGCTTATATCGGTTTTACCGGAATTATTTCAGAGCAGCTTACCAGCCTTGAAAATATCGCCTTAAATGTGGACATCATGACAACCAACGCTTCCAGTCTGCAAATCGGGTTTTTCTTATTCACTGCCTTTGCAGTGTTGAGCTTGATGGTTTCTCATAAACTTCAATACGGGGGAGAGGATTAAGAATGTAGAATTAAAAATTAAGAATGATAATTAGCTTGAGAAGACTGCCAACTAATCACTTTTTATTTAATACCAAGCTATTGTTGATGAAATAAAATTCTTAATTCTACATTCTTAATCCTTAATTCAGTTAGCCACCACTTCAAATTCGTGCTCCAATCTTTCCCCTTTTTCATCAACTAATGTAAGTGTATGCTTTCCCGGATCCGGTGAAATCGCTAACTGATGAAAATCCTCTGTTTCTCCCAAGAATTCATCGTTCAGATGCCAGAATATCTTAGTCCGGTTATTTCGATGGGCTATTTCAAAAACAGCTTTTCCTTTTTCTCCATCCAACTCTTTTGGTACATATATTACTGATGAATTGAAAGGATAGATCAATCGCATAGCCAGCTTGTTTTCTTCCCCACATCCCGGAGCTAGTTCCGGTAAAGATCTATACTCACTGTGATTTTTCTTGTAGTACCACTCCTGAACCGGAGGCAATACAAACAACGACTCTGTTTCTAAATCCGAAATATCAGCACAGCTACTATTCTTTCTTTGTCCGGAATTTTTGTCAATATGAATGATCTGATGATACGGGCACACTTCGGTTTTTAATCCTGTCTTTGGAACACTTTCTTTTACTGTTTCTGGACAATCTGAACCAGCTCTGTGTCCACTCTTTTTGCAAACCAAAATTTCTTCCATCTCATATATAGGTTCGTTAAACCAATTTGTGACAGGTAGTGCATCAAAAACATCAAACAAAACAGGTCCTGCGGTTTTCAGCCCTGTTAATTCCGGTCTTCCTTCTCCAACAGCATTACCAACCCAAACCCCAACTACAAACTCAGGAGTGATTCCCACCGCCCAACCATCTCTGTAGCCGTAACTGGTGCCGGTTTTCCATGCTACTTTTCTTGCATTCTGAAAACGTCGCCAATGCAATTCTTCTTCAGGTCGAGTGACTTCCAGCATTGCTTCAAAAGTACTGTACAAAGCGCCGGAGCTGATTGCAGTCCTTTTTGAATGATTTTGAGAGTGTTTATCTGATTCTAACTTTGAAGAAAAATTTACCCGTTCATAACCATTAGAATCATTTTTTGAAGCTCTATAATTATTGAGCTGATGGGCCAGCGATCCGTACACTAATGTGATATCCCAAAGTGTGGCTTCTGCTCCCCCTAATATTAAGGACAAGCCATAATGTTCAGGATCATGGGTGACAGTGCTTAACCCTAATTCATTCAGATAATGATGAAATTTTGGAACCCCAAACTCCTGCAACATATAAACTGCCGGCACATTCAACGATCTTGAAAGAGCTTCGGATGCAGGGACAGCCCCATCATAATCCCGATTATAATTCTGTGGAGAATAATCTGTGAATTTTGAGGGAATATCCTGCACTAAAGAATTCGGTAACATTTCTCCTTCATTCAATTTCAACATATATAATAGTGGCTTCAAAATACTTCCCGTACTTCTTGGAGATGTGATCACGTCTACACTTTGTCCGTGTTGCCCAGAGTTACCTTTTGTATTTCCAACATAAGAGATCACCTTTCCCAAGTTTACATCCAGCACCAATACAGCTGCATTTTGAATGCCATTCGATCTCAGTTTTTCATGATGGCTGTCTACAATTTTATTGATCCTGATCTGTAGATTATTTTCTAGTGATGTTCTGACTCGGCTTCCCTTTTCTGAGCCTGTATAAAATTTCGAAACCAAATGTGGAGCAACATTTGGCAGATCAAGTGGCTGTTCGGGTAATGGCTCTAATACTGAAAGTTGGTATGTAAGAGAATCGATCTGCTCCTCTTCCATTAATCTTTTCAGTAATCGATCTCTTTTGGCTTTAAGTGCTTCTCTGTTTCTTCCGGGATGAATAAGAGCCGGACTATTCGGAAGAACGGCAAGCGTAACTGATTCCGCCCAAGAAAGATCAGCAGGACTTCTTCCGAAGTATCTCCATGAAGCCGCTTCCAATCCAACTACATTGCCACCGAATGGAGCATGGGCCGCATAAAGAGATAGTATTTCATCTTTTGAGTAACTGAATTCAAGTCGGGTAGCCTGAATCATTTCTTTCAACTTTTCCCAAACAGTGCGATCCGGATTTTCTTTTGCCAATCTGATAACCTGCATGCTTAAAGTACTGGCCCCGCTTACGACTTCTCCGGCTTCATAATTTTGTTTAAGTGCACGTGCTATAGCTATGGGATCTACACCGAAATGAGATTCAAAGCTCTTGTCTTCGAATTCAATAATTGCCGTTTTAAATTTTTCGGGCACTTCTTCTGAAACCGGAAATCGCCATTGCTCATCATCTGCAATTTTTGCCCCAATCAGGATTCCATTTTTGTCTTCTAGTATCGTAGAATAAGAAGGATTGAATAATGGATCTGGGAGGGAGTTGTAGTAGAGGATTCCTAAAATTAGGATTACAGCCATGAACAACCCTCTCCTTTTTCTCTCCCGAGAGAGGAAGACTCGTTGGTTTGATTCAGAAAAAGATTTGTGATTTGAGCTGGAAAAAAAGCGAAGATATAGTTTTAACACACCCCTAAATCCCCTCTCAAGAGGGGACTTTGGTGTATCATTGAACTTTTTCTTCCACCACTTCATTATTCAATATTCATTGTTGGATATTCGATATTCTAAAGGCTTACTCAACAGGAACTACATTCACCCATTTTCCGGCATTACGGGCGCTGATGGTTTCATCATACATTGCATAAGTAGTTAGCGAAGGCAAATAAAACTTCCCGGCATAACTCGCATTTAATTGAATCCGAAATGTTTTGGATTGCTTTGCTCTCAAATCAAAATAAGTGTAGATTCGATCGTCTCTGATATCCTGATATTCGAAACTTGCAGTGGGCTCGCTGAAAGAAGCGTCGTCCATTCGGGTATTTCTGATCTCCCAACCGGATGGAAAGATCTGACTCAACGCCATTTCTTCATAATTTCCACGAAGACCCGGATTTGAGATCGTAACCTCAGCTATAAAATCGCTCCCTTGTTCAATATTCTCAGGGTCTATCGAATTTCCGTCCAGATCTGTATATCTGATCTTTTGATTCAAACTATTTGAATTGGTGATATCATCACCCAAAAGCGGCGTTCCTTTCAAGATCAATCGGGCAAACAAAGTTCCTTCAGATTCATTTTTAAACATCAGTTTGTTTTCTGAAAGCTCATTCATTTTCAAATTGATCTCTGTGATAAAAGCCTGAGATCCGATCTTTCCCTCTCTCCTTCCATTTAATGTGTATGAAGCATTTATATCTCTCGATGAACCGCTTTCTTCCAGAAATTTAGAAATCGCAATCAAACCATAAGCTGTTGTTTGAGTGCTGAGCCATCTTTGTGAGCTTAATTCCTGAGAAACACTTCTCGCCACCAGAGATGCATCCTGATTCCTCTTCAATAAACTCAATGCTTCAAGGATCATGGCGCGATCCCGGATAGAAGAACCATAACTTCTGGAAAGCTCTCTGTACTCTTCAACCTCAGTGGATGCTCCTTCAACAATATCATTTCCGGCTTCGGGTTGACCGGCTAAAACATAAGCTGCTGCCAATCGCCACTTTGCTTGAATGGATAGGTTTTCTCTTTCTCTTAAACGATTCATAGCCCCAAGGTCCGCAGAGTTAGCAAGAGCCAGCGTGTATAATCGATACGATTGAATCAGATCTGAACGATAATACTCATTGTTCTCAGTCCAGATTCTGGCTCTTTGTCTTTGAAAACGGTTAATGCGATCCATCACATTTGAAGAAACATAATATCCTTTCTTTTGTGCTTCCAGAAGAAAGTGATATCCGTAATTGGTTCCCCAGGAGTTGGCATCTTCGTGTCCCGGCCAGTAAGACAACCCACCACTTGATGTTATAAACTTCTCAATTCGTTTTATCGCCCCATTAATATTGGTTTGAATATTCTTTTTACGCTCCTGATCCAGTTCCATCACATCACCAACAAATAACTGAGGAAATGCTGAAGAAGTAGTTTGCTCAATACAACCATGAGGATAACGGATCAAATAATTCAATCTCTTCCCGAAATCCACAGGAGGAATTCTCGAGATCTCCAATGTGGCTTCATTCGTTCCTGCCATTCCCTGCGGATCAAAGATCACTTCCCAGTCAGAATCAGATTCCACAGTTTCGGATTTTATATCCACGAAAGGTTGGTTCGGATTTCTTACTGCGATCTCTATTTCATGATAGGCGCTTTCATTTCCGCTGATAACTTCAACCCGAACTTTGCCAACGCCAATAGCTGGTTTTGTTTTCAGTTTGAACGTAACCAACTCATCGCCCGGTTCAGAAAATTGAACAGAAGCCGTTGATGAGCTTTCAATAATTTCAAAAAGCTCATTGGTCTCAACTTTTACCTGAACGTCTTTAACAGATTCCTTCATCGCAAAGACATTTACCGGAAGGTCAACCGTTTCTCCCGGACCCAAAACACGTGGTAATGTGGCTAAAACCATAACAGGTTTCCGAACGGGAGTTGTGGTTTCTGTTTCTCCGTATGCGCCATCTTGTCCGGCGATGACCATAGTTCTTACTGATCCAACATAATTCGGAACTGAAATTTGATGTCGGTTTGTTTTCCCTTTCTCCAAATAAAAAGGACCTAGAAATCGAACCATGGGCTTAAAACGATTTGCTTCGTTAAGCGGATCTTCAGAAGCTTTGAGTTCCCCATCACCTCCAACAGCCAAAATTCGGGATAATGATCCTGCATAAACATCACTTACCGAACCAAAAATATCCCAGGTTTTTATTCCTAATGCTTCTCTGGCATAGAAATAATCATGGGGTTCAGGAGTGTTGAAATTTGTCAGATCCAGCAATCCTTCATCCACTACGGCTACGGTGTATGTCATCGCTTTTTTGTTCGATTCCGAAACTTCAATTATAGCATTGGTTTCAGGTTTCAACTCCTCCGGAAGCTTAACTACCGGTGATAGTTTAGTGGTCGGATCTTCTACTTTGATAGGAATTACACCATACATTCTGATTGGAAGATCGTTTTCTGTTTGACCGTGAGATTGCACATGCATAACATGAGCATAAATAGTGGGACTCATATCTCCCGAGGTTTCAAAACGATACTCGGTACTTCCCTTTTTCCCATCTATCCATTCTGTGCTCAGGATCTTTGATCCGGTTTCTAAACTGACCAGAATCTTACTTCCTTCGCTACTTGGGATATTCAGGACAGCCTCATCTCCGACATTGTATGTTTCTTTATCAGAACTGAAAGTCAATCTTGCAGGACTTACTCCCGATCCACTTCCTCCGTACCAACTGAAGTAAACGATCTGACTGGCTGAATGTCCTCCGTCTTTATTCTTTATACGAACTAAGTACCTTCCTCCTCCATCATTATTTGAGATGTTGACATCAAAAATTCCTTTTCCTTCTGAGTTAGTTGCAACCGTACCGGATCTTACTTTTCGTACATTTCTTCGTTCAAAGTAATTGCTCAGTTCTTCCCGACTACGCTCCCACCACCATCTCCACCTTATATTATAAACTTCAAACTCGAGCTGCTGATTTGGAATTGTTTTTCCATCTTTATCCAGAGAAACCACTTCAAAACTGTGATCCTGATTTCTTTCTAACCAATTTGAATACCGGTCCTCCATCGTTGTTGGTGCTCTTAATCCGATCAATGTTTCAAACGGATAATAATAAGTTGTAGAACTCCCGACGCTAAAATTACCGGATGGTTCAAACACTCTTGTTTTCAGATTTACTCTGATTCGGCTTGGTCCTTCTTTCAATTCTTTAAAAGTATAATCAAGTTCTGCTTCGCCGGAACGATCTAAATTTCCATCAAATATCTGGGTTGGAGAACCTGAGAAAGAAATGGATTCATCCGAAAAAGAGAATTGCGGATATTTTGAGAAAGTAGCTTCAGATCGACTCATACTCATTTCAACATCTGCTTTCAAATTTCTGGCTATTGCACCGTGCAGCCATCGTGAATTCAAAGTTGCGTTCAATTCCGGATCATCAGCGGTGATAACATCATTTTCGAAATCGACTTCTACTTTTAAACGATTTGGTTTAACCGTTTCAATTTTGATGGTTTTGTCGAAAGTGAGCCCCCCAACTTTTGCTGAAACTCTCCAGTTACCTGTTGGTGCTTGCTTCTCGGTTGATGTTTCATAAACATAAAACCCATTTAACGACGTCGTGAATGTTTTGCGACTTACTACTTGCCCGGATGGATTCCTCAACTCAAAACTTACCGGGTGATCTTCAGGCAACACATCATTTTCATCTTCCAGAATAAAAGAAACAAATAGAGTGTCTCCCGGTCGCCATACGCCTCGCTCTCCGTATAAAAAACCTTTTACTCCTTTCTGCACCTGCGCGCCGGAAACATCGAAATCACTAACTGACAGAGATGTCCCGTCATCTAATCTCAAATATCCTTTTTGATTTCCTGAAGTAGCTACTAAATAGTACGGGTCTCTTGAAGATGATAATTCAATCTTACCGTTTTGATCCGTATTTGCTGACGCCAGCAGTTGTTGCTGATAATCAAATAATTCAACTTTTACTCCGGCTTTCAGATCTGTGGTCTTGAGGTCGGTTACAAAAGCTGTAAGACTTCCCTGATCTCCGCTTTTTGCAATTATTCCTAAATCAGAAGCAAGAATATTCCTAACTTCGCTACTTTGATTATAGTAGTAACTGACATGGCATGGATTGTCCCGTTCTCTCCAATTATAGCCATCCGGATAAGAATTGCTTCTGTAATTATCCCAGTATTGCTCTTCTTCAGTGGATGAATACGTCCAGCTTCTATCCGTAACTTGAGCTGTAGTTTCTAAATCATTTTCTCCGCACTCATAAACTGCCTGATGTTTTCTGAAATCAACTTCTACCTGATAGAGCGCTCCTGGTTCAGGTTCAATAATTTTTGACAGATCAAGTGCATAGTTATTCCAGTTCCCGGCCTCCACTGTTCCCAAAGTTGAAAGTGGAATTGCTCCACCAAAAACCTGACGTCCAACCCGCTCAATTCTATATTGATTGTTAGCTGATATTCCATATTCCTGCAGGTATTGCCCCATATTATTCTCGAAAATTCTGATGATTCGAACATCTACAGCTCCTAAGCTCACCGCTTTAAAAGGGAATAACAGATTATCAGAACTTGGGATAATGGTGCCTTTTCCAAGCAATTCAAGTTGGGGTTTGGGCTGATTAAATTGAATTTCTCTTGTGATGTCGGTTTCTAGTCGTCTTCCGGCTTCGTTTTTAATTCCGGAATTAATGGTTAATGTTTTGACTCCGGTTCTTCGTTGTCTTGGAGTGATCACTAATGTATTCCCATTGATGATCGTGTTGATCTCATTCATATCCTGAACCTGAATCAATCCCTGTAAATTTTGAGTAGCATCTAAGCGATCAGAAAAAGTAAGCTCAACCCTTGGATTGTTATCCGTAAAAACCCGTGTAGATAAAAGTTCAAATACTGAGTTGTCGGATATTTCTATAATCTGATTTCCTTTTGTGTCTGTTCCTATCGGGCTGCCATCCCAACTTAATTTCAACTCACTTTTTTGGTCGTCTCTCCGTATTCCCGAAATCTCGAAATCATGAACCGTTCCTGAGCTATTTTGAGTCCAGCTTAGTTCGAGATCGTTATTCCCTTTTTGAGATATGGATAACACCCGATCTATATTTTTCTTCCAGGCTTTATCTGCTGTATATATTGTACCTGAAAGTTTCATCCTCGTTTCCCTTACTATTTCCAGTTCACCTAAAACCACTTCCATCTGCTGTTTCATGGTATTTACTGTAAATGAAAACTTTTTCTTGTCATCAGGCACTTCAAACAACTTTGACAACTCAAAAGAAACCTGATATTCCTGTCCCTGCTTAAATGGATCATTGGGTTTAAATAGAATTGTTCTTTCGTTCACCAGTTCTGAATAACCTTTTATTGAAGGGGTGAGATCAAAAAGTCTCAATGATCGGATATTGATCTTCTCAGAAACAGGTTTAGTAAATGAAATAGCAATCTCGCTATGCGAACTAATTTCACCGGAAGTATATCCCTCAATAAATTCAGCAAATTGTTCAGGATCTGAGATCTGTTCTTGCAGTTCCGGTTCTGAACAAGCCGTTAATAAAGAAATTAGCAGAAACAGGGATAGTAAGTATCGGCGATGGTAAGGCATAGCAGTAATAAATTAGGTTTTAAAAAGATAGGTCTAATTTTAGGTATGTTAGTTTCCCAAAAAAGTTCCGCAAGGGCAAATAAAGAAATTGATAAGTCTGATTTTATGGACTCTTTTTAACTAAAAAACCGCTTTTTAGAAACGAATCTTATCAACTCTCCTTCACATTTTGTATATTTAGGTTTGCTTAGGGACGATCTAAGCATTTGATCTTTGAAAATTGAACTATAACGCCAAATGAAAGAGGTGGAACATTGTCTTTTGAACAATATGACCTGAGTCCTGATCTATTGAACGGACTGGTCGATACACGAATTGAAAAGCCAACCCCTCTCCAGCAAGAAGTTATTCCACAGGCCTTAGAAGGCAAGCATCTGCTTGTTAAGAATGAAAGTGAGGATAACGGAGCATTTTTGATCCCTGCATTGCAGAAGTTGATAGCAAACGGAGAGGTAAATGGCACGCGAATATTAATTTTAACACCATCTATAGAGCGAGCGAAAGCGATTGATGAAATGATTTGGGCGATGGGGTATCATGCACAAGTGAGCAGTACTTCATTATCCATGAAAGGTGACAAAGTCGCGCAAGAACAAGCTGTATTAGATGGAGCACCGGTGATTGTAGCAAATCCCGGCCGATTAGTTGACATACTGGAAAAAACCAAAAAAACCTTTACCGATCTCGAATGTGTTGTGATCGATGAAGCGCATAATATGGAAAACTTTAGCCTGGTAGGTAGGGTGAAGTCTATCTTTGAATTTATTGAGAACCAGCCACAGGTACTCATTTTTTCCGGAACTATGAATAATGCTACCAAGCAGCTAGCCGAAAATGCGCTTAAAAATCCTGAATTAATTGGATTTCAGTCTACTGATATTGAAGAGAAAAAAGCCGTTGAACCTGCTGAAATCAACGAAGAAAAAGTAAAAGAAAAATTAGAGCAAGCTTCTGTAAAAGTGGTTCTGAATCCTGAAGAGAAGAATACAAATGAAGATTCTTCTGAAAACGAGAAAAATCCTCAGGAAAATGTCGAAGCTAAAGAAGTAAAACCGGCACAAATTAATCAGAAAGAAGTTGAAGCCAAACTGGAAAAAGCTTCTGTGAAAGTAGTTCTCAATCCTGAGAAGAAAGAAGTAGAAAGCAATACCGGTTCAGGTTCTGACTCTGACAAGGCTCCTGTCGAAAAACTTAAAGAAGCATCTGTTTCAGTAGTCTTAAAAAAAGACCAAACAGACGAACCTTCCGTTCCTAAAAATCTGGAACAGGTTTACATCAATGTGCCGCCAAGAATGAAAATTTCTACCTTGATGGCACATCTTGAAAACAGCACGGTAGAACGTATCGTTGTTTTCACGGCTTCAAAAAGAACTGCAGACCGACTTTTCAGAATCATTCTTAAAAAGAGCTGGGGTGTAGTAAGTGTTGATGAAAGCATCAACAAAGAAACCTTTGACGAACGCTTCCAGAAGTTCACCTCAAATGAGATGAAGATCCTTATCGTTGGTGGCATGTCTGCAACCGATATCGAAATTGATAAAGTCACTCAGGTTATCAATTACGATGTACCGAATGAAGTAGAAGAATATCGTTACCGGGCAGAACTGGTAGGTTCTAAAAAAGCCGGACAAATGGTTTCATTGGTTTCAAAAATGGACAGAGATGACATTGAGAAGATCACTAACGAAGTTGGATATGCTCCTGAAGAAATAAAACTTCCTGAAGAAGTTAAGAAGAAGAAAAAAGGAAAGAGCTCCAACAATAAGAAAAGAGATAAAAACCAAAATAAACCCCATAATAAAACTCGCCGCGGTTCTTCAAACAACAAAAGAACTAAAAAGAAAAAAGAAACTGCCGATAAGAGTTATGGATTACCCAGACCTAGTTATGATGGCCTTTCGGGTGGACGCGAAGGCGACCGCTCCGGTGGCGTATTTGGTTGGGTGAAAAAATTATTTAATTAAAACAGAATTATCTGTTAACACTTTGTACCCCTAAAGCCTCTCGTGATTGATTTCCGAGGGGCTTTTTTTGTGTTTTGTCTATCCATCTGTCGGGCTTTGCACGGCTGATGGTTCCCTGATCCAGCCACTCCTTGGCTTCAACCGAATTCCATCACCCCGCTTTCAGAGAAATGATGGATAAACAAATAAAAGTTCCAACTCTACCATCCGTCGGGCTGTGCACGGCTGATGGTTCCCTGAGCTAGCTAGCTCCTTGACTTCAACCAAATTCCATCACCCCGCTTTCAGCGAAATGATGGATTGATAACAATTTATTAGAACATTTTTTGAGAATAGTATGGAGGTATAGTCTTGTAAGATAGCTTTTCAAAATCTTTTTGAGACTTCGGTAGATGAAGTAGCTCTTTTGTGAATCCTATGTCACATAAATTTCCATTTCTTAAGCCCCCATAATCTCTATACGAAGAATACGCCCAATCTTCTAGATTCTCTACAAGTCCTGCCCTTAAAGGATTTTGATGAATATAAAGAAAGCAGTTTAACAGGTAATCATCATGCTTATCTCTTTCTTCATCCATAAGCTTTGCTTTTGTTCTTTTTCGAAACAAAGATCCTGTTCTTCCAATTCTTCTATTTATATCCTGTGTATAAGAGCTTAATAAGGAACCTATATCTTTATTTATAGCATTCAATTTTTTTGATCTGCTATTAGTCTCATAAAGAACCTTATAATCGCTGTTTATATTAATCAACCAATGAAAATGATTAGGCATCAAACACCAGGCTAATACTTTGCAGTGAGGTAATAAACTAATTTTCATTTTCTTTAGGAATAGAATGTAGTCGTCTTCTTCAAAAAAGATTGGTTCTCTATTATTGCCTTGGTTGTAAATGTGATAGTTGTGACCTGCCAAAAATTCCATCTAAAAATAAAACTCAAAAAAGCTTAATCTGCAATTAAATCTATTGTCCACTTCACCATCTGTCGGGCTTTGCACGGCTGATGGTTCTATGAGCTAGCCGAACTTCACTTCAACACAATTCCATCACCCCGCTTTCAGCGAAATGATGGATGGACCATAAAGGCCCTTCTAAATTTTATAACATTTGCCTTTGTTCCTTTTATCACTGAGCAAATTTTGGTTTATTCCTCTACTTAAATAAACCAATCTATTTATATGTTGCCTAAATCTATACTGAAGTGGGATGATCTTGAAGAACTTACTCCCGCCTACGCACTTGTTTCTAACGTAGATCTGGTAATTATTCGATATAGCGATGATGTTTCCGTTCTTTTTGGGCGATGTCACCACCGGGGAGCTTTACTTGCTGATGGTCATATAGATGGAGACAATCTTATTTGCGGAGTTCATGGCTGGGATTATCGTTATAAAACAGGGATAAGCGAATACAATAATGATGAAGCTCTTCATAGTTTCAAATCCTGGGTAGATGAAGGACAAGTTTGGGTAGATGAAGAAGAAATTGCTGCATGGGAAAAAGACAATCCGCAACCTTATCAACGAGACGAGTACTTAGGAGCCTATCAGGATATTCACGGAACGGATGATGAGCCTTTTAATGGAGAAATTCAGGGACTGGCAAAAAACCGAATGAAAAAAGGAGCTCACGGCAGTGTGGAAGCAATGGGTGTAAGCCGTCAAGAACTTCCAGTTTGGGATGACATTCAGTTCCAAACCGCACAACTCTCTCCTGCTCCACAGTTTGAAGATGTTGAAGTGGAGACTAAGCTGGTCATTGGACCAAAAGCTAAAAAACCACTCGAATTAGATATACCACTCTTTGTTTCTGACATGAGTTTTGGTGCTTTATCCGAAGAAGCTAAAATTGCACTGGCAAAAGGAGCTGAAATGGCGGGAACGGGAATCTGTTCAGGCGAAGGAGGAATGCTCCCTGAGGAACAAGCTGAAAACTCCAGATATTTTTATGAGCTGGCTTCTGCCAAATTTGGTTTTTCAATGGATAAACTCAAAAAAGTACAGGCTTTTCATTTTAAAGGAGGGCAAGGAGCTAAGACAGGTGTAGGAGGACATCTTCCCGGAGAAAAAGTAAAAGGAAAGATCGCTGAAGTGCGTGAACTCGAAGAAGGAACATCTGCGATATCACCACCTAAATTTGATGATTTGGTTACGCCTGATGATTTCAGAAAAATGGGTGATAAAGTACGGGAAGTTTCAGGCGGAATTCCTATTGGTTTTAAGCTTTCCGCCAATCATATAGAAGAAAATATACAATTCGCGCTTGATTCCGGAGCTGATTATATCATACTGGATGGTCGTGGTGGGGGAACCGGAGCTGCACCAACCATACTCAGAAATCATATTTCAATTCCAACCATTCCCGCTCTAGCCAAAGCCAGAAAGTATTTAGATGGAAAAGGGCTCGGACCTGATGAAATCACATTGATCGTAACCGGCGGATTACGAACCGCTCCTGATTTTGCCAAAGCTTTGGCTCTTGGAGCTGATGGAGTCGCTGTTTCAAATGCGGCGATTCAAGCAATTGGATGCTTAGGAATGAGGGCTTGCCATACCAATAACTGTCCGGTAGGAATTGCAACTCAAAAAGATGGCTTGCGGGCACGTTTTGAAATCGAAAAATCAGCTGCAATGTTGGATAACTTCTTTCATGGTTCTACAGAGCTCATGAAAATCCTTGCACGGGCATGTGGACATACAAGTTTTAATGACTTTTCTCCTTACGACTTAGTAACATGGAAAAAAGAAATGCATCATCTTTCAGGTGTTGAATACGCCGGAGTGAAATAATTAACTAACTACATAAAAATGAGAAGTTTCATCATTACAAGCTTTTGCTTGATCCTCACAATATCCGTAAACGCTCAAAATTACCGATCACTTGATGTAGAAACCTGGCCGGAATCCGATAAAGATACAGCCATGTATACTGTTAAAGGTGAGCGACATGGAATCAGTTTTTTTCCACAGCACAGGCATGAAGAAGTTATTTATGAAGCCGGAGACGAGCTTACATTTGATGGTTATCATACCGTTGATGTAATGTATGCATGGTATCAGAAATGGGCAGAAATGTATCCTGAGATCGTAGATCTGTATCAGGTTGCTACCAGTTTTGAAGGTCGGCCAATCTTGCAAATGACCATCACAAATAAAGAAACGGGAAAGGATACTGATAAGCCGGCTGCTTATTTTGAAGGTGGTCGACACAGTGGCGAAATCACAAGTAGTGAATCCATTCTTTGGTTAACTCAACATTTGTTGGAGAACTATGGTAATGATGAAGCCATTACAAAGCTTATTGATACTAAAGCAATTTATCTTCGTCCACAGAATAATCCCGACGGGTCAAATTTATATCTGCATACAGCACAAAGAAACAGGAGTTCTGTTCGTCCACATGACAATGATAGAGATGGTTTGCTTGATGAGGATCCTGAAGAAGATCTGGATGGAGATGGTATTATCTACCAAATACGTAGAAAAGCCAATGAAGATGAAATGGATGAAGCTAATTACGTAATTGACGATCGCGATCCAAAGGGTCGATTGATGAAAAGAGTTCAAGCAGGACAAGGTGAATGGTTTGTATACTCAGAAGGAATTGACAATGACGGTGATGGCGATTTTAACGAAGATGGCGTTGGTGGATTAGATCTTCATAGAAATTATGTAGAAAACTGGCGTCCTGATATCGGTAAAGATGCAACCGGAAGAGGCTTTACTCAATACGGTGCAGGAGAATTTCCACTTAGCGAGCCTGAATCCCGTTCTGTTGTGATGTGGATGTTAACCCATCCTAATATCTCTGTTGTAAATTCTATGGATACCAGAGTTCCTATGCATTTACGTCCACCATCTACTTCCAAAAGTGAAGAACGCATGTACCCATCTGATCTGAAATTATATGAGAAGTACGATAAAATGGGACTCGAAATCACAAATTACCCATGGGCCGGTGATGTGTATGAAACCTATATGACGAGGTATCCAATTAACAGATTTACAGGAGATCCATCCACTCCCTCTCCTCTTTTCGGGCACGGTCCTGATTTCGGATATTTCTACTTCGGCTCCATCTGGTATGGTGATGAGTTATGGAATAACGGAGCCATGGAAGATTATAATAATGACGGTATCTATGATGATTTTGATGGAATTACCTGGGATGACAAAGAAAATAATGGCGATGGCTTCAGAGAATGGGAGCCATTTGATCATCCTACATTAGGAGAAGTTGAGATCGGTGGTTTTCATCCTAAATTCTTCAGCCAAAACGGACCTGGATGGCAACTTGAAGGCTGGGCAAAAAAGCAGGCTTTGTTTAATCTGGCAATAGCTATGGAATTGCCTCAAATAGAATTAAATGATGTAGTCGTAAAAAAGAAAAAAGACAATAAGTATGAAGTGACTGTAAAATGGACGAATACAGGAAAGCTCCCTGTTGCACTTGAACAGGCCAAGCTTGTAAAGATTGTTCAGGAAGACAGAATTCAACTAAATTTTGATAATGACTTAACCAAAGGCTTTGAAGGTGCAAAGGTTAAGATCTTAACTCCTTCCACTTTTAATAAAACCATTAAAGCCGGATATACAAAAGCCGGAGAAAGCAAATCGGCTTCATTTGAAATTGAGCTGAATGGAATTGATGGTGCTAAAGCAACGTTAAAAATATTATCAACCAGAGGCGGATACATCGAAAAAGAAGTTGTGATTGGAACTCCTGAGGAAAGTTCTGAAGAAGACTAAATTATGAAGTTCAACTCTGACATAAATATTTCTGAATTAAACAAAGCCCAACGGTCACTTCATCATGCTGTTCAATTTATTGCTGCATCAGGGAAGTATCTGTTGGAAGAAAAGGAAGATGATAGCCATACCAATATGTGTTGGGATTCAGGGAATAAGATTTTCTACGGAGATTCTATTAATAACCGTGCCAGAGTTGGAATTCATGTCCCAACTTTAAGTTTAAAAGTAACCGGACCAACTGGAATTGAACTGGCTTCGCTTTCTTTGTCAGGAAAAACCAAGCAGGAAGGATTATTGTGGCTTCGACAAGCTCTTCAACTCAAGCAAATTGATGCCTCTGATCTTGAGCTTAAAATGCATTATGAGATTCCCGAACATCCAACCGATAGCGCGAAACCTTTTTCAGAAATCGATGCTTCGTTTCTGGATGAATTAGCGAATCACCGAACTATTGCTGATCAGGTTTGTAATGAGATCTTCTCAAAGCATGCTAATGCGTCACCCGCCAGAACCTGGCCACATCATTTTGATCATGGAGTCTATGTTCCTTTTAAGTTTGATGATAACGGTGATGCAATTCAATCTTTCAGTGTTGGATACGCCGTTGCTGATTCTGTAATAGACGAACCCTACTTCTATGTGACCCAATGGAAAAAAGAGGAAAAAGTTGATTATTCAAAAGCTCCCGATCTGGAATATGGAAATTGGTTATCTGAAAAATTGAAAGGTAGCGGGTTAGCTTTTTCAGAAATTTTGAAGATGGATGATCAGGAAGAAGGGATAAAGGCTTTTTTAAATAAGACTGTTGGGTTTAGCAAAAACGTCTAAATAATACCTAACCCGTAGGGGCAATTCATGAATTGCCCCTACGGGTTTTTCTATCTAATAATTATTGCGTTATTTTTTCTAACAACTCGTTCAAAACTACAATCTCTTTATCGCTCAGGTTATCAAATATGGCATCAAGGTTTTTGAGTTTGGTATCTATCGTTGATAGTAAATATTTCCCATCTCCACTGATGAATACCTGAACTTTTCTGCCGTCATGTGGGCAAGGTTGTTTAGTTACCAATCCTTTTGCTACCAAACGATCCACAATTCGTGAAGTGTCCGACATCTTATCGATCATCTTTTCACATATCTCATTGGTTGATAAAGGATCACCTTTCGCGCCTCGAAGAATCCTCAGGATATTAAACTGTTGTTGAGTGATCTCAAATTGATCCAAAAATTCTTTGATTTCATTCTTCAACCAACCTGAAGTGAGTAATAGGTTTACCCTCAACCGGTGTTGCTCGTTTGTAAATGAAGCTTGTTGTATTTCTGTTTCTGTAAATTCACTCATGATTTTCCTCCAAATAAAAAGGTCGGGCTAGTAACTAACCCGACCAAGATACTAAACTAATGATGTTTAAACATCGAATAGTTTAAAAAAACTACGCTTCTACTAATTCAAGTTCTTTCACTTCTGGAAAGTCAACAGGAATTTCCGTCACGTTATGAACCAGATTTGTAAACGTTACGCTAAGTACAACTGCGATGAAATCGATCAGGTCTTTTTCTTCGTAACCAAGATCAAAAAATGCATCTCTACTTTCTTCCGTGATCTTACCTGCCTTTTCAGCTGTTTCTGCAGCAATTCTGCTCAATGTTCTCAGCTTTTCATCTTCTATACTTCCATCTCTAATTTTGAGAGTATCTTCTTCAGATAAACCGTTTTGCTTTGCAATTGCTGTATGCGCCGCTAAGCAATAGTTGCATCCGTTCACTTCTGATACAGCAAGCTTGATCGTTTCTTTTTCTTTCATGGAAAAAGTTTTCCCAATCGAAGAATCAAAATTCATATAGCTTTTCAACACATCACCGTTGTAGCCGATGGTTGCATATATATTAGGAACCATTCCTAATTGCTTTTCAAGATTTTCAAAAATCTCTTTTGCATTATCATTTACTTGATCTTTCGTAGGCACGTTTAATGCTTTCATAATTATGTCTTTGGTTAGTAGTAATTTCTAATTCCATGCTAACTTAATGTTTAAACTTTGATGTTACAACATTATATTTATAGATGTTACCTATGCGATGTATTGTCTTGGGATTAGCTACGACGCAGAGCATCGGAGCGAGGCAGGAACTAGAATTAATAAAACCCGTAGGGGGAATTCATGAATTCCCCCTACGGGTTAGCATCCAAATTTTTGATTATTGAAACTAGTAAAACTGATAATCAGCCCAATATCCGGATCACTTTCCCCAATATCGGATTCCTACTCTCTTCCTTCCAGATAGCCGATAACGTAGTTCTTTGAGGAATTTTCTTCAGATCAATGAACTTTATGTTCAGATCAAAGCCTTGTTTTAATGAGCTTGGTACGATTCCAATCCCCAACTCATTTTCTACCAAACGGAAAATAGTATTCGCATGTACCGACTCGTGTGCCACTTTCGGAGTAAAGCCCTGATCTTCAAAAATACTCATGATCTTGTCATAGTAACCATGACTGTATTGGCTGGAAAACAAAATGAAACTCTCTTCTTTCAAATCAGAAATATTTTTAAAATTTCCTGATGATATCGAGTGTGACTTAGGCAACACCAGACAAAAGGTTTCTTCAAAAACATCCAGCTTCTTTAATCCTTCCGGTAATCTCATGGTTCTGATGAAACCCAGATCCAACTGGTCATTTCTGATCTTATCAACCTGATCCTGATTGGTCAGCTCAGTAAGTACAAAATGAATTCCCGGAGAATCTTTGTTGATTTTTTTGAGTAGCGAAGGAATCACACTCTGCATAGCTGAACCGACAAATCCGATTCTTATTTCTCCTTCATCTCCCTTTGCAATGTGACGAATATTATCTTTTATAAATCCCAGATGATCAAACAGAAACTGAGATTCTTTGAGCAGATACTCTCCTGCTTTAGTCAGCGACACATTTCGTTTATCCCTTTTAAAAAGCTCAACACCAACATATTCTTCCAATTGCTTAATTTGCCTACTTAATGCAGGCTGAGTGATAAACAACTTCTCTGCTGCTTTTCTGAAGTGAAGCTCCTTGGCTACCGTTTGAAAATAATTGAGATGTCTGAATTCTATTTGATTACTCATATGCATCAATATATACATATAAAGTATTTTAAAACATCATTACAAAAATATATTTTCATTCATAATCTTAAATCAGCAGCACATGTTTAATCTCGGAATTGACACTATCTCCATCCAAAACGTAATCGATATTTGCGATGGGAAATTATCCTTCCAGCTAAATACTGAAGCGCGAGCTAAAGTTGTAAAAAGCTCTGAAAATGTAGCTCAAATTGTTGAAAGTGGCGACATTGTTTATGGTGTAAATACAGGATTTGGTCCTCTTTGCAACACTATTATATCAAAAGAAAATACAGCCAAGCTTCAGGATAATATTTTAAGAAGTCATAGTGTGGGAGTTGGAAATGCTATAGACCTGAAAATCGCCAAAGCGATGATGATTTTGAAAGCTCATAATCTAAGCGTAGGATTTTCCGGGATTCGGGAAGCTACTTTAGATCGAATTATTTTCTTCATACAAAACGACATTATTCCTGAAGTCCCTGAACAAGGTTCGGTTGGCGCTTCCGGTGACCTCGCTCCTCTTGCTCATCTGTTTTTGCCGCTGATCGGATTAGGGAAAGTTCATTATAAAGGCGAATGGAGAGAAACACCGGATGTATATAGCGAACTGGGACTAGATCCTATCAACCTAAAAGCCAAAGAAGGATTAGCGTTGATCAACGGTACACAGTTTATTGCAGCTCATGCCGTTTGGGGAGTGTACAATCTGCATCATTGCCTGAATGCTGCCGATATAATCGGAGCGATGAGTTTGGAAGGAGTTTTAGGAAGCGACAGTCCTTTTGATGAACGTCTTCACGAAGTACGTCCTTTTGATGGCTCCCGTTTAGTTGCTCACCGATTACGAGCACTGCTTCAAAATTCTGAAATGGTGGCTTCACACGAAAATTGCGGACGAGTGCAGGATCCTTACTCCATTCGCTGTATGCCTCAGGTTCATGGCTCTAGCAGAAATGCCTGGCTTCATGTTAAACAAATGGTAGATATTGAGATCAACTCGGTAACAGATAATCCGATCATCCTTTCTGCAGAAGAATCTATCAGCGGAGGAAATTTTCATGGTCAACCACTTGCAATGCCCTGCGATTATTTGACTCTGGCCGCTCATGAAGTTGGTAACATTTCCGATCGCCGATCTTATTTATTATTAAATGGCGAACATCCCGGACTACCAAAATTACTGATGACTGATATTGGTTTAAATTCTGGCTTCATGATCCCTCAGTATACTTCAGCTGCTTTGGTAAGTGAAAATAAAGCGCTTTGTTTCCCTGCTTCCGCTGATAGCGTTCCAACATCTCTTGGACAGGAAGATCATGTGAGTATGGGCTCCATCAGTTCCAGAAAACTAAATCAGGTTATTGATAACGTAGAGAAGATTCTGGCTGTTGAACTCGTGAGTGCAGCTCAAGCTTTTGATTTCAGAAAACCCATGAAGTCGGGACCTATTCTGGATGCCTGCCATGAGTTGGTTCGGGATCATATCGATCACGCCGATGAAGACCGGGTTTTTGCTAATGATATCAGAAAAGCACTGGATCTTATACAATCTCACATCATTTCACATAAAGCGGATGAGATCGCAAACAAATTAAACATAGACTTAAACGGATCATACGATGAACAATTCCGAGTTTCTTAAAAAATACGTCCAACATCCTAAGTACAAAATTCCAACAGGAACTGAGCTTAATGCAAAGTCGTGGCAGACAGAAGCTCCGCTCAGAATGTTGCTTAATAACCTGCATGAAGATGTTGCCGAAGATCCTGCAAACCTGATCGTTTATGGTGGTAACGGTCAGGCGGCAAGAGATCGCAAATCTCTGGAAAAGATCGTGGAATGTTTACTCGATCTGGATGAAAATCACAGCTTGTTAGTTCAATCAGGAAAACCCGTTGGGATAGTTCGAACGCATCCTGAAGCTCCAAGAGTTTTAATTGCTAACAGTAATTTGGTTCCTGAGTGGGCAACTTGGGATCACTTCAATGAATTGAAAGAGCGCGGCTTGATGATGTACGGACAGATGACTGCAGGTTCATGGATCTACATCGGAACACAAGGAATTCTACAGGGAACCTACGAGACTTTTGTAGCTTGCGGAGAAAAACATTTTGATGGCGATCTTCGTGGCAGACTTTTAGTTACCGGCGGACTTGGAGGCATGGGTGGCGCTCAACCTCTGGCAGCTACCATGGCAGGAGCTACATTTTTAGGTGTAGATATTGATCCGGCCCGAATCGAAAAACGCATCAAAACACGCTACATCGATAAAATGACTCATTCTTATGAAGAAGCCATTAAGTGGGTTACGGAAGCAAAAGCTAACAAAGAAAATCTATCGGTCGGATTAGTTGGTGATATCGGAGATGTACTTGAACAATTGATAGAAGATGGAATAACACCCGATATTTTAACGGATCAAACTTCTGCTCATGATCCGATCAATGGATATGTGCCTCATGGAATTTCTTTGAAACAAGCACAGGATCTCAGAAAATCTGATCCAAAATCCTACGAAAAGAAATCAATTGAAAGTATGGCCCGACACGTTCGTCATATGCTGACTTTACAAGATCGTGGAGCCATCACTTTTGATTATGGAAACAATCTTAGAGCTTATGCTCAAAAAGGCGGAGTAGAAAACGCCTTCGATTTTCCGGGTTTTGTACCGGCGTATATCCGACCGCTTTTTTGTGAAGGAAAAGGGCCTTTCAGATGGGCCGCTCTTTCCGGAGACCCGGAAGATATTTATGTCACCGATCAGGCTTTAAAAGAAGCTTTTCCTGAAAATCACAATCTGATAAAATGGCTGGATGAAGCTAAAGAAAAAGTAGCTTTCCAGGGATTGCCTTGCAGAATTTGCTGGTTGGGAATGGGTGAACGCGAAAAAGCAGGCTTGATCTTCAACGATCTGGTAAGAGCAGGAAAGGTAAAAGCCCCTATCGTAATAGGTCGTGATCATTTGGATTGCGGATCGGTTGCATCCCCAAACAGAGAAACAGAGGGAATGAAAGACGGTACCGATGCGGTAAGCGATTGGCCACTTTTAAATCTGATGAGCAATGCAACGGGTGGAGCAACCTGGATCAGTTTCCATCACGGCGGCGGCGTTGGAATGGGATACAGTCAACATGCCGGAATGGTAGTTCTTGCAGATGGAACCGACCGCGCAGAAGCATGTATTCGTCGTGTGTTGTATAATGACCCTGCAATGGGAATATTTCGTCATCACGATGCCGGTTACGAAAAAGCAACGGAAGTTGGGAATGAGCATCAAATGATAATATAGACCCCTTCTGTCTTCCCCTTATTAAGGGGAAGGACTCGTTGTTTAAATTAAGATATATTTAGAAAGTTCTCCTCCTTATGAAGGAGGAGACAGAGGAGGTCAAAAACATGAGTATCAAAAATCCAAGAAATAGCTTAGAACAAAGAAGAACTCTTCGGCGATCGATGACTGATGCAGAGACTTTGTTTTGGGAAAGAGTTAGAAATAAGCAGATTCTGGATACACGATTCAAAAGGCAATATGGAATAGGCCCTTATATCCTAGACTTTTATGTTCCAAAAGCGAATCTTTGTATTGAAATAGACGGTGGTATTCATAATCTGGAGGAAGTAAAGAGAAAAGACTTAAACAGAGATGCTTTTCTTGAAAGAAATGGTATACATGTCTTAAGGTTTAAAAACAGTGAAATTGAAAATGATATAGATAGAGTTGTAGAATCAGTTAAATTAAAAATCAAAAATCACTCTAAATAAATGAGCTCAAAAACTCTATACGGTCCTTTTAAACAGCTTTTAACCATGAGCGGATTACCGTTAAAAGGCCCGCTGAAAGACGAACAACTGGAGGTTTTATCGAATGCCGGAATTGTTGTTCAGGATGGAAAAATTCTGGACTTGGGAAGCTATTCTGATCTCGAAAATATTCATCCTGATTCGGAAAAAAAGTTCAATAATAATTCAGAGTTAGTAGCCCTTCCTTCTTTTATTGATTGCCACACTCATATTTGCTGGGGTGGAAATCGTGTAAATGATTATTCCATGAGGGTTGCCGGAAAATCGTATTTAGAAATTGCAGCTTCCGGTGGAGGAATCTCTGATACCGTTTCTGAAACCCGAAAAGCATCTGAAGATGAATTAGTAAATCTGATACTTCAAAGAGCTGAGCAACATTTAAAAAGAGGAATTACAACCATTGAAGTGAAATCCGGTTATGGTTTAAATCTGGATGACGAGTTGAAAATGCTTCGGGCGATCAAGAAAGCAAATGAGAAAATTGCAGTTAGGTTGATACCCACATTTTTGGGAGCTCATATCAAACCAAAAGATTTTGACGGAAGTCATGGAGAATACTTAGATTTTCTACTGCAAGAGGTCGTACCAATTATTGTTGAAGAAAAGCTTGCCACACGTGCAGATATCTTTGTGGAAGAAGGTGCATTCGATATTGACGTAGCGAGAATCTACGCAAAGAATTTAAAGCTAAAAGGTTTTGATATAACTATGCATGTGGATCAGTTTCATCCGGGCGGATCGAAACTGGCGATTGAAGAAGGATCTGTTTCAGCGGATCATTTGGAGTTTACTGATGATGAATCCTGTGAACTATTTGGCCGATCCGAAACGGTTGCCGTTGCTCTTCCCGGGGCTTCATTGGGTTTAGGAATGCAATTCACTCCATGCCGAAAATTATTGGATACTAACGCATGTGTAGCTATTGCCACCGACTGGAATCCCGGTTCGGCACCAATGGGAGACCTGATCACTCAGGCTTCGATTTTGGGTGCATCAGAAAAACTAACGATTGCAGAGACATTAGCAGGGATTACTTTCCGCGCTGCCCGGGCATTAAGAATTGAAGAGGGAATTCTAAGAAAGGGAAATGAAGCTGCTTTCACCGTTTTTGAAACCGATGACTTTCGAAATATCTTTTATCAGCAGGGACAACTTAAGCCAAGCGCTACTATAATCGGTGGAGATTCCTTTGAATTTTAGCTCAAAATTATATCATTCAACGAAGCCTGAGATCTGGACCGGACGTACTGATTCCAAATCTGATTTTGATCAATTCAGATATCATCAAGCTGTACATTGTATAGACCTGAATGATATAAGGACAGAAAGCCAAACCGTTCTTTTGGGATTCGCTTCTGATATTGGTGTTCAAAGAAACGGCGGTAGAGTTGGGGCTGCAAAAGGACCCAGTCATTTCAGAAATTCTATCGGCTCACTTTGTTGGCATGGAGATGAAGGCGGATTTATTGATGGTGGCAATATCATTCCGGAAAATGAAAACTTGGAAACTGCTCATCAGGAATTAGGCAAAGCGGTTCATCACATTTTAGAATCAGATAATAAGCCTCTTGTAATTGGGGGCGGACACGAAACAGCATTCGGGCATTTTTTGGGAGTCGCTTCATTTCTAAAACAGAAAAATCAGGAAGCTAAACTCGGCATTTTAAATATTGATGCTCATTTCGATTTACGACCACATAACGGAATTCCTCACTCAGGTTCTCCATTCCTTCAGGCTCATGAACATGCAGAAAAGATCGATCTTGATCTGAAATATTTTGTGTATGGAATAAATCAGGATAACAACACAAAATCTCTATTCAATAAAGCTGATGAACTTGGTACAAAATTCAGTTTGAATACTGAGATCTTTAATGATGAAAAGAACAGCCTGAAAAAAGTACAGGAATTCATAGAAAGTCGGGATTTTATCTACCTGACCATCTGCCTCGATGTGTTCGAAGCTTCAATAGCTCCCGGAGTCAGTGCTCCGGCCTGGAATGGGTTAAAGTTGAATCATGCTTTAAATCTTATTCAGGTTTTGAAAGAGTCCGGCAAAATAATCTCTTCCGATATTTGTGAACTAAACCCGGAATATGATTTGAACGGACAAACGGCTAAAACAGCGGGTAGTTTGTTTAGCGCTATTATAATCTCTTCCAAAGTTTAATGAGCAAAAATATTCTTAGATATGCATTAACAACTTTGCAAGAGTTGTTTCGAAGATTAAAACCGACCAGCTCCCGCAGTCCTGAAGGGCTTGCTAGTATAAACTTTTGCTCTCGTTCCGAACGTCTCGTTCGGAATGCGGACTTGAAGCTCTGCCTCAATGAAAGCAGAGCTTTCAAGCTTAGTTCCGCAGCGGAGCTACGGAACTAGCATAAGAATTATTGGCGCGAACTCCGAGGTCTTGTTCTTATCTCAGTAACTAAAATCCGTCAGCCGAGCCAAGCCCGACAGACGGAGAAGTAGCTATCCATCATTTCGCTGAAAGCGGGGTGATGGAGTTCGTGGAAATAGTTCTAAAGGTCGGTGCAGTTGAAAGCCTTTTCTGAGATCTTTAGCTTTACTTTGTCAATTTATCCGGAAGCTTCTCTTCCAAAACCTCCACTGGCACTTCCAATTCTTGAACCCTTGGAAAAGCTTTTTCTTTCTTTTTTGATGATCGTAAAGCAACCACATTTCCAACCAAGATCATAACAGCTCCGCTTAAGCTGATTGTTGTCCATGTATAATCTTCCAAAAAGGTAGAAATTGTAAGTGCTATAACCGGAGCCACCAATGAAACATATGCAGCTTTACTGGCTCCGATATTTCCGATCAAAGTCATGAAGGCTCCGAAGGCGATTATTGATCCAAATATTGCCAGATATAACAGTGACAGCACATAGCTTTGGGACACTTCAAACCTGATCTCTTTTCCTAAAATAACCGCTATTACAAACATTGCGATCGCACCGTAAACCATTCCAAAAGCGTTGGATTGAATGACCGGTATTCCGGCTTTTTGATTTCGGGCGGATGTAATATTTCCCAATGAAGCCAAGTAAGTACCCCCCACTGCGAAGCATAAACCTATGATCTTCCCATCAGTAAATGAAAAGTGAGAAAGATCTTTCCAGAATACCATTCCCGTTCCAACTAGTCCCAAAAATCCACCGATTATTACTTTGTTTTCGAAAGGAGTTTTCAGAAAAATTCGTCCATTCAGGATATTCAGGAAAACCAATAGGGAAAAGATCAATCCTACTAATCCGCTGGTCAAATAGAGCTCAGAGGTATAAACCAGCCAGTAATTAAACCCAAAAATGAGAAGTCCCTGAAGTAAAATGAATTGGTGTTCTTTTCGGGTGAAGTCCATTTTCATTTTCCACAGAGAACAAACGATCAGCATCAATACACCTGCAATACCAAAGCGATAGGAAACAGACAACATCGCGTCCACATTCCCTACCTGAAATTTGATCACATACCAGGTTGATCCCCAAATGAGGACAGGTGTTATAAACAGGAGAGCATTTTTCATTTCCTGATTATACGATTTTTCTCCTAAAAGACTTCTACATCAAAAATATTTTCTGTATGAATAGCTTTAAAATTTACCACTCCTCCAAAAAGCTCTATGACCTTTTCTCTGTTTAGAAATGAGTCCTCTTCTAAATTTAGAAAATGAGAATACGATGAGTAAGAATAATCTTTAAATGATTTTGTGAAGTTATGATGAACGGGGTTTTGATGAATATAAACTATCAGTTTTCTAAAGTATTCATCAGAGTCTACTTCTTTGCGTTTGAAAGGCCTTTGAAACAAAGACCCGGTTCTGTTACGCTCTTTGTTGATCGATTGTGTATAGGAATTGAAAAAGTTGCTGAGATGTCGGGATGGAGACCTCAACACTTTCGATCTAAGATTTGAATCAGCAAAAAGCCTCGCTTGTTCAGCAACATTCCTCACGCTTACTAGAAAATGGAAGTGATTGCTCATCAAACAATAACTATATGTATTAAATACGTGAAAGCAATGATGTTTAAATTTGCTTATAAAATATTCATAGTTATCCGGAGAATAGAACAATCGTTCTTTATTGTTTCCTCTGTTATAAATGTGATAGTATTTATTTGGTTCGAGTTTTAGCATTGCTAGCTAATTTAACTATTTAACTCTTAACTCTGACAGGGTTTAGAACCCTGTCAGAGTTAAGAGTTAAATAAACTAAATTTTGGAAAAAATAACTTCGGAAAAGTTATTTCACCCAACACAATCCACACATCTGGTTACATGCGGCATATATTCCAACCTGCCGAAAGGAATTTCATTCTCGCACTTTTGGCAATTTCCAAAGTCTTTATCACCGGATCTTTCTAATGCCTTTTCTAACCTTTGAAGGATCTTCTTCTTCTCTCTTAAAGAGGATTCATTAATGGTTTTATTATTTATCGCATCCATTCTGGAAACTCTACCAATTGAAGCATCAAAAGGAATAGGCTTGATCAACTCCTGAAGTTCTTCTATATCATCTTTTACAGACTTAATATTGTCTTCAATAACCTTGAGTAATTTTGATTTCTCTTCGGAGTTCATCTACAATCCATCTATTTATTATATTCCTTGATGATACTAAAACTAAATAACACAAAATTTGATCAGATGAATACTTTAAAAAAATCTATTTGGGTTATCGCGTCAACAATTCTGCTTTTCTCTACTGATCTCGTATTAGCTCAGTCGGGATTAACTCCTATTCAATTAGCAAAAATCGAATCTGTAGGTAGCGTTTATATTTCTGAAGATGGTAAATTTGCCGCATACACCTTATCTGTTCCGGCAGATCCTTTAAAAGAAAATATAGCCGAGAGTACTCATTTATATCTGTTGGATATCGCTACAAAAAAATCGACTCCATTAATCACCGATAAAAATGTGGGAGGTATTTCATTCAGACCAAAAAAGAATACCCTTACTTATTTAAGTAGTGGAGATCTTTACGAATATTCAATTGAGAAAGAGTCTTTTACCGAACTATTCGATTTTGAACAATCCATTTCAGGATATGAATGGGCTTCTGATGGAGATCATATTGTGTTCAGAGCATCAGAGCCAAAACCGGAAAAAACATCTCCCCTTCCTTATGCTCCTGAGATCTACGAAGAAGATCTGAGTAACACCTGGGCTTACATTCAGAATGTAGCTAAAGAGGGACACACACCTCATCGAATTCCGGTACAGGGAAATGTATACTCTGCTTTCTGGAGTCCCGATCGTTCCAAAATTGCAATGGCTGTAGCACCTTCTTCTTTGGTGGATGACTCATTCATGGAACAAAAAATCCTTGTCGTTGATCACCATTCCAAGGAAATATTAGCTGAAGTTGATCACACCGGAAAACTGGGGTCATATTCCTGGAGCCCGGACGGAACAAAGTTGGCTTTAGTGGCTGCAGCAACTATCAACGATCCGATTGCGGGGAGAATAAAAATTGCGGATACTGAAACCGGAACAACTACTCTTCTGCAAAAAGAGTACCCGGGAATGTTCCATCAACTTACGTGGAAGGATAACAATGAACTGTATTTCCTTTCAAGTAAAGGTGTTCAATCTGAGTTTGGAACTGTAAATGTTGAAACCGGAAAAATGAATGTCGTCAATAATTCTGATGATGTTATCATCAACGCATTTTCGATGGCCGGAAATGGAACTACTTTGCTGGATGCAGAAACCTCCTCTCATCCTGATGAAGTGTACCTGATGAGCAAAAATATGACGAGCACTTCACGAGTAACCAACAGCAACCCTTGGTTAGATGAAGTTGAACTTGGACAACAAAAAGTAGTTACATACACCACCAAAGATGGCACGGAAATTCAAGGTCTTTTGATGTATCCGGTTGGATATGAAGAAGGAACTCGTTACCCGTTGATCAATGTAATTCATGGCGGACCGGAATCTCATTACGACAACGGTTGGTTGACTACTTATTCAATGGCCGGACAAGTGGCTACCGCTCAAGGATTTGCAGTTTTTTATCCGAATTACAGAGGAAGTACGGGACGTGGATTGGAGTTCGCAATGAGTAGTCAGGGCGATCTTGCAGGTGCTGAATTTGATGATATTGTAGAAGGCGTTGATCATTTAATTGAAATCGGATTGGTTGACAGCGATAAAGTTGGAGTAACCGGAGGTTCTTACGGTGGATATGCTACTGCATGGATGAGCACCAAATACAGCGATCGTTTTGCAGCGGGAGTAATGTCGGTTGGGATCAGCAATAATATTTCCAAGTGGGGAACCAGTGATATACCTGAAGAACTGTATCACGTTCATGCCCGAAAAAGAATCTGGGATGATTATCAGGGATATTTAGAGCGCAGTCCGATCTTTCATGTTGATAATGCTAAAACTCCGTTATTGATCATGCATGGAAAAGAAGATACCCGCGTTGATCCGGGTCAGTCTTATGAATTGTACAGACATATAAAAACCCGAACATCAACTCCTGTTCGCTTGGTATTATATCCCGGTGAGGGACATGGAAATCGTAAAGCTACAGCTCGTTTCGATTTCAATTTAAGAATGATGCGCTGGTTCAATCAGTATTTGAAAGGCGAAAAAGAGCGACCGGATACCGAGTTGGATATTGAAACGGCTAGTATTGAGAATTGATGGGAGTCTATCCTTAAAATGGTTTTTGAACCACGGATTAGTTGGATTAAAAGATGGCACGGATTTTATTCAGATATAAAATCCGTGTTAATCCAAAAATCTGTTTAATCCGTGATTCAAACCTATTTACTAATTTCCTCCCCAACCCTCGCTCCGATGCTCTGCGTCGGAGCATTTTTTTATTTCCGGGTTTCGTTGGCCGACTAACCGTTTTCATTTTTAATGCTTTAAACAAGCAAGTCATCCATTTTTTTAGTTTATTTATATGATTTAAATTTTGGGTGGGGGTAATTATGGATTTTCGTAATCTTGTTGCTGAGCTGAAACGACGGAATGTTTTTCGCGTCGCCACTGCTTACGCCATTGCGGGATGGCTGATTATCCAAATATGTGCTACTACATTTCCTTTCTTGAGCCTTCCTGAGTGGTTGATCACCGCTGTTATTATCTTTGTTACTATTGGCTTTCCCCTCTCGTTGATCTTTGCCTGGGCCTTTGAATTAACGCCTGATGGGTTAAAAAAATCCCAGGAAGTAGATATCACTGAATCTGTAACTCACAGAACCGGTAAAAAGTTAAACGGCATCATTATTACGGTGCTTTCGATGGCAGTGATCTTTCTTTTAGTTGAACGAGTGTTCTTTGCCGAAGCTGCCTTTATTGAAAATCAATCGGAGTTTGCTGATTTTCAGACCGCTTCCATTGCCGTACTCCCTTTTGTAGATATGTCTGCCGGTCAGGATCAGGAATATTTTTCGGATGGACTTTCCGAAGAACTCCTTAACGCACTTGCCAAAGTAAAAGATATGAAAGTAGCAGGGCGTACTTCTTCTTTCAAATTCAAAGGGCAGAATGAAAATCTGAAATTGATCGGTGATGAATTAAATGTAGAGCACATTCTGGAAGGCAGTGTGCGTAAATCAGGAAACCGAATTCGAATTACCGCTCAGCTCATTAAAGCAGAGGATGGATTTCATCTTTGGAGTGAAACCTTTGACCGGGAACTCACAGCCACCAATTTATTTGATATTCAAGAAGAAATATCAAAAGAAGTATTGAAAGAACTGAAAGTTCGTCTTCTGGACGAAGAAGAAAAAGACATTGCTGAATCGCCTACCGACGACATTGAAGCGTATAATTTTTACCTGAAGGGAACTCAGTATGAAGCTATACGTTTGGAATCAGATTTAAAGCTGGCCATTCAACAATATCAGGAAGCGGTTCGGATCGACCCCACTTTTGCGAAAGCCTATGCAAGAATGGCTATTGCTTATGAATTGCTATCCGGATACGGAGCGCTATCAAATGAAGATCGGTTGAATTTAGTAAGGGAAAACGTAGATCAGGCATTATTTTTAGACCAGAACCTACCGGAAGCCTATGCAGCTCTTGGGTTGATGTATCAATCAAACGGAGAGCTTCAAAAAGGAATTGAAGCGCTAAATAAGGCTTTGGAGCTGAATCCTAATTATGCGTTAGCCTACTCATGGCTGGGAAATCTGTACCTGTTTTCTGATGAACAAAAAACTATAAAGTTATTTACCAGGGCATACGAAATTGACCCTTTGAATCAGGTAGTAAGCAGTAATTACGTATATACTCTAATGCTACAAGACCGAAATGACGAAGCAATTGAACAGTACAATGAGCTTATAAAACAAGAACCGAAGCAATTACTCTATTATTATCGGGTAGGTGTGATCAAGGCATATAGTCAGGGGAAAATAAGAGAAGCATTTGAACTATATTTTGACGCTAAAGAAATTGACCCGGATGCCAGCTTCACTTTAGCCAATATAGGACTTCTTTCAATCGATATTGGAATGGAGGGGTACTTTGATCAGGTTTATTCGGAAGTAGTTCAAAAATACCCCGATAGTGGTGCCAGAATATTTCTGGAGTTTTGGGGACTGTACAAGGAAAGAAAGTATGAAGACCTCGCTCTGTTTATACAAAAAGAATTTGAATCCGGGCACTTACAAGAAGTGATAGATGATTTTCAAATATTTGCTATCTATACGAGCCTTAAAAACCTAAACAGGTATGAGCTTCTGGATCAAATAATTTCGAAAATTTATCCGGAATTAACCCAAAATTCTATCCGTATAACAAAGAATAACCATCTTAAAGCAATATTTTGGGCAAAATCGCTAAAAGAGCGCGGACAAGAAGAAGCTTTTCAAAAGTTAATAGATCCTATCTGTGACTTTGGAGAAAGTGAACGAGAAAAACTAAAGACAAATCCTGAAAGCGATGACTACCTATACCCTTCTCTCTTCTGCGCTGACTTCAAGGAAGACAGGGAAGCCTTCTTGGCTGTGTTTGAAGAGTACAAAGAACGGCAGAATTTATTTTTAGTGTATTTCGATTTACTTGAAGTTGAACCTGTTTGGGAATTTGCAAAACAACCCATCCCTGAAATAGAATTATTGAAAGAAAAAGCAAAAACCCATATGGAGTCCGAATTTCGGAAATCTGTTGAGTTCTTAAAGATAAAGGGAGAATGGAATGACTCCTGGAGAAGCACCTTCGAATTGAGGGAGGAACAACAATGAACATTTTAAAATTTAGAATTACTTCCCATTCTTTCAATCTGTCACTTCGAACGGATGTGAGAAGTCTAACTGTTTTATGCCGGTTTAGTGATTCTTTAGATGTCTCACATCCGTTCGACATGTCAATACAAGATTTTTAATCCTCGAGGTGTTATGAACATTTTAAAATTTATAGAGGAGCTAAAACGTCGGAATGTTTTTAAAGTGGCAACTGCTTACGCCATTGCGGGATGGTTGATCATTCAGATATCTGCCACAACCTTTCCTTTCTTAAACCTTCCCGAGTGGTTGATCACCGCTGTTATTATCTTTGTTACTATTGGCTTTCCCCTCTCATTGATCTTTGCGTGGGCATTTGAATTAACTCCTGATGGATTAAAAAAATCCCAGGAAGTGGATATCACTGAATCTGTAACTCACAGAACCGGTAAAAAATTAAACGGCATCATCATCACGGTGCTTTCGATGGCAGTGATATTCCTTTTGGTTGAGCGTGTGTTCTTTGCCGAAGCTTCGATTTTAGAAAACCACTCTGAACTTGCTGATTTTCAGACCGCTTCTATTGCTGTGCTTCCTTTTGTAAATATGAGTGGAGATGAGAACAATGAATATTTTTCGGATGGGTTATCGGAAGAACTACTCAATGCTCTTGCCAAAGTAGACGAAATGAAAGTAGCCGGACGTACCTCCTCTTTCAAATTCAAAGGACAGAATGAGGATTTAAAAATTGTAGGGGAACAACTCGGTGTAGGCCATATTCTGGAAGGCAGCGTCAGAAAAGCAGGTGGTAGAGTCAGGATAACAGCTCAGCTCATTAAAGTGGATGATGGTTTCCATATGTGGTCAGAAACTTTTGACCGGGAACTCACAGCCACCAACATCTTTGAAATTCAGGAAGAGATTTCCCGAAAGGTTCTCAGCGAACTGAAAGTTCGATTGTTACCTGAAGAAGAACTACAACTCGATGATATTCCAACTCAGGATATTGAAGCGTATCAGGCTTATCTGAAAGGAAATCAGCTTCTAATTAACCGTAACTATGCAGAAATTGAAGCCGCAATAGCTTTGTACCAAGAAGCCATTAGAATTGACCCTACTTTTTCTGAAGCTTACGGGCAACTGGCTCTGGCTTATAATGCCCAAGCTTATTATGGTAATATTCCAAGAGAAGAAAACTTGACTAATTTAAAATCGAATGCTGAAAAAGCCCTTTCGATTAATGAAAATTCTTATTCGGCTCACGCCGCCCTTGCTCTCTATTATCACGCTATAAGCGACCTCCAAAACGCAGAAGAATTATTTATCAAGAGCCTTGAATTGAATCCTAATTTCGTAGATGTGTATAACTGGCTTGGGAATGTATACGAAGACCTGGGGGATCGTGAGAACCAGATGAAATTCTACGAACAAGGCTATAAGATCGATCCTCTGAATCCTTTGGCTATATATAATAGATCACGGGTTAGTGCTGATAAGGAAGATTTTGAAGAAATGGAATTCTTTATGGAAAAGAATATCCGTATCAATCCTGATTTTATACCTACTTATTTTTTAAGAGGAAATATACAACTAGGATTTCCTTTTGGAAATATTGCCGAAGCAAGTAAAAACTATATGGAAGTATATAACTCAGATAATGACTTCCCAAGAACCATTTATTCGTTAGTTCATTCCGGTCAGTTATTGGAAATGCATAAATTTGCAGATCACTTCTATAAACTTTTGAAAGAAAATTATCGGGAAAGCTTTGAGTTTCGATACGCTGTAGGGTTTTATGAAAACAATAAGAGGTCCTATGAAGATTTCCCGAACATAGTGCTGAATTTCCTGGATGAGAGCGGTTATGTACCACAAGACCTGTATCTATATCTCGACTTTCTTGATTATGCTTTGGAGACCGGAAACTATGCTCGTGTGATTCCATACTTTAGAAAATTTGATGAAGGACTTTTTTCTGATACGCTTTCAGTGATCACTGCTCAAAATGAAGATCAGGCTTGGCCGCTCGCTTACCTTTTACAGAAAACAGGTGATATCGAACAATCTGAAAGAATTACAGAGGCATTTTGTGAATTTACAGAACGTTCAAAGGACTCTTATTTGAAAAGTGAAGAAGACTATCGTTACCAGGGAGATTTGATGATTTGCTCGTTCCTGCAACGTGATCAGGCAGCATTTGAGGAAAACCTGACGATTCTTTATAAAAAACACTCAGAAATAGTTCCAGTGTTTACATGGCTGAGAAATGTTAACAGATATGAGCCCGAGCTTTATTCCGAAAACTTAAAGAGCTTGCATAAAGAGGTGAAACAAGAATTATCTCTCCAAAGAGCTAATTTTATCTCCTATCTAAAATCTGAAGGTGAATGGGAAGAAGAATGGGAAGAGGATTAAAAATGAAGAATGTAGAATTAAGAATTGCTTCCTCTTCCATTCTGTCACTTCGAACGGATGTGAGAAGTCTAACGGTTTTATGCGGGTTTAGTGATTCTTTAGATGTCTCACATCCGTTCGCTATGACAGTACAAGAATTTTTAATCCGCGAGGCGTTATGAATATTCCAAAATTTATAGAGGAGCTAAAACGCCGTAATGTTTTTAAAGTGGCAACGGCGTATGCTATTGCGGGATGGTTGATCATTCAGGTTGTTTCTACCGTATCGCCCCAACTCGGATTTCCTGATTGGGTAGCACCTTTTTTTACCGTACTTGTTTTGGTTGGCTTTCCCCTCTCGTTGATCTTTGCATGGGCCTTTGAATTAACGCCTGATGGGTTAAAAAAATCACAGGAAGTTGACATCACTGAATCTGTAACTCACAGAACCGGCAAAAAATTAAACAGCATCATCATTACAGTGCTTTCGATGGCAGTGATCTTTCTTTTGGTTGAACGTGTGTTCTTTGCCGAAGCTGCCTTTATCGAAAACCGATCCGAACTCACTCATATTGAAACCGCTTCCATTGCTGTACTTC
The DNA here is from genome assembly GCA_017643645.1 of Balneola sp. GTDB lineage: Bacteria > Bacteroidota > Rhodothermia > Balneolales > Balneolaceae > Balneola. Next base: position 410,906 of record JAEPNB010000002.1, on the reverse strand, counting down.
CTTTTGTAAATATGAGCGGAGATGAGAACAATGAATATTTTTCGGATGGTCTTTCAGAAGAACTACTCAATGCCCTTGCAAAAATAAAAGATATGAAAGTAGCAGGGCGTACTTCTTCATTTAAATTCAAAGGGCAGAATGAAAATCTGAAATTGATCGGTGATGAATTAAATGTAGAGCACATTCTGGAGGGCAGTGTGCGTAAATCAGGAAACCGAATTCGAATTACCGCTCAGCTCATTAAAGCAGAGGATGGATTTCATCTTTGGAGTGAAACCTTTGACCGGGAACTCACAGCCAACAATTTATTTGATATTCAAGAGGAAATATCAAAAGAAGTATTGAAAGAACTGAAAGTCCATCTTCTGGACGAAGAAGAAAAAGACATCGCTGAATCGCCTACAGTCGATATTGAAGCTTATAATTTTTATCTGAAGGGAACTCAATATGAAGCTACACGTTTGGAATCAGATTTAAAGCTGGCCATTCAACAATATCAGGAAGCGGTTCGGATCGATCCCACTTTTGCGAAAGCCTATGCAAGAATGGCTATTGCTTATGAATTGCTATCCGGATACGGAGCGCTATCAAATGAAGATCGGTTGAATTTAGTACGGGAAAACGTAGATCAGGCATTATTTTTAGATCAGAATATCCCGGAAGCCTATGCGGCTCTTGGGTTGATGTACTATTCAAGCGGAGAACTTCAAAAAGGTGTTGAAGCGCTAAATAAGGCTTTGGAGCTGAATCCTAATTATGGGATAGCCTATATGTGGCTGGGAAATCAGTACCTGTATTCTGATGAACAAAAAACTATAGACTTATTTACCAGGGCATACGAAATTGACCCTTTGAATCAGGTAGTAAGGAGTAATTACGTATATACTCTAATGCTACAAGACCGAAATGACGAAGCAATTGAACAGTACAATGAGCTTATAAGACAAGAACCGAAGCAATTAGTCTATTATTACCGGGTAGGTGAGATCAAAGCATATAGTCAGGGAAAAATAAGAGAAGCATTTGAGGTATATTTTGACGCTAAAGAAATTGCCCCGGATGCCAGCGTCACTTTATACTATATAGCTACTCTTTCAAACAATATTAGAATGGAGGGGTACTTTGATCAGGTTTATTCGGAAGTAGTTCAAAAATACCCCGACAGTGAACCCAGAATATTTCTGGAGCTTTGGGGACTGTACAAGGAAAGAAAGTATGAAGACTTCTCCCTATTTATACAAAAAGAATTTGAATCCGGGCTCTTGCAAGAAGCAATAACTGATCCGGAAATATTTGCTATCTATACGAGCCTTAAAAAGGTAAACAAGTATGAGCTTCTGGATCAAATAATTTCGAAAATTTATCCGGAATTAACCCAAAATTCTATCCGCCTAACAAAAGACAACCATATTAAAGCAATAGTTTGGGCAAAATCGCTAAAAGAGCGCGGGCAAGAAGAAGCTTTCCAAAGGTTAATAGACCCGGTCTGTGACTTTGGAGAAAGTGAACGAGAAAAACTAAAGACAAATCCTGAAAGCGATGACTATCTGTACCCTGCTCTCTTTTGTGCTGACTTCAAGGAAGACAGGGAAGCTTTCTTGGCTGTGTTTGAAGAGTACAAAGAACGGAAGAATTTATTTTTAGTGTACTTGGATTTACTTGAAGTTGAACCTGTTTGGGAATTTGCAAAACAACCCATCCCTGAAATAGAATTATTGAAAGAAAAAGCAAAAACCCATATGGAGTCCGAATTTCGGAAATCTGTTGAGTTCTTAAAGATAAAGGGAGAATGGAAAGAAGAATGGGAAGAGAATTAAAAATGAAGAATGTAGAATTAAGAATTGCTTCCTCTTCCATTCTGTCACTTCGAACGAAGGTGAGAAGTCTAACGGTTTTATGCGGGTTTAGTGATTCTTTAGATGTCTCACATCCGTTCGACATGACAATACAAGAATTTTTAATCCGCAAAGCGTTATGAACATTTCAAAATTCATACAAGAACTAAAACGCCGTAATGTTTTTAAGGTAGCCGTGGCTTATGCTATAGCAGGATGGTTGATCATTCAGATTGTAGCTACCGTATTCCCTGCATTTGAGTTTCCCGGATGGACTACTCAATTCGTAATTATTCTCGTCGGAATTGGGTTTCCGCTTGCTCTTATTTTTGCCTGGGCTTTTGAACTTACTCCGGAAGGTCTTAAGAAATCTAAAGAAGTAGATATCACCGAATCCGTTACAGATCGTACCGGAAAGAAACTCAATGGGATCATCATTTCTGTATTGTCAGTTGCTGTTTTCTTTTTGATAGTAGAACGAGTTTTCTTTGCCAAATCTTCAATTCTTGAGGATGCACAAACTTCTGCTACAGTTGAAACTGCTTCTATTGCGGTTCTTCCCTTTGTGAATATGAGCAGTGATTCCGAGAACGAATACTTCTCAGATGGTTTATCAGAAGAATTGCTCAATGCTTTAGCTAAAGTTGAGGACATGAGAGTTGCCGGACGTACCTCCTCTTTCAAATTCAAGGGGCAAAATGAAAATCTTTCTGAAATTGGTGCAGAATTAGGGGTAGCACATATTCTGGAAGGAAGTGTAAGGAAAGATGGTAATAGAGTCCGAATTACTGCTCAGTTGATCAAGGTAGATGATGGATATCATTTATGGAGCGAAACCTATGATCGTGAGCTGGATAATATTTTTGCAATTCAAGAAGAGATCTCAAGAAGAGTATTGGATCAATTAAAAGTTTTTTTGCTTCCTGAAGATGAAGCTGAACTTGAAAGCATCCCTACTAGCGATATTGAAGCGTACGATGCTTACTTGAAAGCAAATCAACTTATCATCAATAGAGATATTGATGAAATAAACGTAGCTATCGAATTGTATAATACAGCTATAAAGCTGGATCCAAGTTTTGCACAGGCTCACGCTAAGTTGGCACATACCTATCAGCTCCAAAATTATTACGGTAATGTTCCGGAAGAAAAAGCAGTAGAAAGTGTTCTGCGACATGCCCAGATCGCTATGGATCTGAATAACCAGATCGGAGAATCACATCTTGCAATGGGCGTTTACCATGATATAACAAGAGATTTCGAAAAAGCACAAGAATTCTACTTGAGAAGTCTCGAACTCAATCCAAATCTAACCGACGTATATAACTTACTAGGAAATATTTATATCGATGAATTAGATGAAGAAGAGAAATGGAAAGAAATGGTAAAGCAGATGTATGAAGTTGACCCATTGAATCCACTTGCGATCTATAATAAGGGTAGAGTTGGATTAAATGAAGAAGATCTGGAAATGGCTGAAGAGTATTTTTTAATGAATATGAAAAAGAATCCGGAATTCATTCCAAGTTATATAGGACTAGCATTTATGAAATCGAATGCTCCTGTAAGTAAATTTGATGAATCTTTCATTGCCGTACATAAAGCCTATTCTTTAGATAATAATTTTACGCGCTCCTTATCAATCATGATCTATCGATTGATAACATTGGGTATGCAAGAACCGGCAACTCACTACATGGATATCATGCAAAGAAACTTTCCCGAAAGTGATGACTATCTTGGGTTGGTAGATGATTTTGGAGAAGAATTTGGAGACTACAGTTACTACAATAAAGACAAGAGAGATTTTTCTCATCTTGATCCAAAAAATATTCCAGATTTTCATATCAGTGATCAGATCGATTATGCTATAAATACCGATGATCTGGATAAAGCATTTCAACTTTTTCGCTTTCACTATCCTGAATTGTTTGATTATTCCCAAGAACTTGAAGAAGATAATTGGAGAAGAATAGATCTAATTGAACTTTATAACATAGCAGGGAAAGCAGACTCTGCGAGAATGCAAACTCAAAAGTATTGTGAATTTGTAGAAACTATCCCTGATCTGGAAGAGGAAGGAATAGATTCTGATCGGTATTTCTTTAGTCGCAACTGGTGTCTTTTTCTTAATAATGATTTTAAATCAGCACAGCCTTTTGTTGAAGAAATGTTTACAGAACGGAGAGTAATAGGTTTTGTCAATTTTGTATTGAGATCTGATCGTCCTCTAGACGTAAACTTAAGAAACTCTCCTGAGATCAGGCCTTTATTATTAAACGTTAAAAAAGAACTGGATGAACAAGCTGAAAATGTTCGACAGTATTTGATAGAACAAGGCGAGTGGAAAGAAGAATGGGAAGAGAATTAAAAATGAAGAATGTAGAATTAAAAATTATCCCCTCTTCCATTCTGTCACTTCGAACGGATGTGAGAAGTCTAACGGTTTTATGCGGGTTTAGTGATTCTTTAGATGTCTCACATCCGTTCGACATGACAATACAAGAATTTTTAATCCGCAAAGCATTATGAACATTTCAAAATTCATACAAGAACTAAAACGCCGTAATGTTTTTAAGGTAGCCGTGGCTTATGCTATAGCAGGATGGTTGATCATTCAAATTGTTACCGTAATTGAAGCGCCTCTGAACATCCCTGATTGGTTTGATACGGTCGTAATCGTGTTAGTTGGAATTGGATTTCCACTCACGCTCATTTTCGCATGGGCGTTTGAGCTAACTCCGGAAGGAATCAAGAAATCAAAGGAAGTAGAAATTACAGAATCCGTTACTGACCGAACCAGTAAAAAACTGAATGGCGTTATTATTTCAGTGTTATCAATTGCTTTATTTTTTGTAGTTATCGAAAGAGTTTTCTTTGCCAAAGCTTCCATTTTAGAAGATGCCGGAGCTATTGCTCAAATTAAAACGGCTTCCATTGCTGTCCTTCCTTTTGTAAACATGAGTAGTGATACAGAAAATGAATATTTCTCTGACGGACTTTCAGAAGAATTACTCAACGCTCTCGCCAAAGTTGAAGATATGCAGGTAGCGGGGCGAACTTCTTCTTTCAAATTCAAAGGACAGAATGAAAATCTTACTGAGATCGGAAGCGAACTTGGAGTTGCAAATATTCTGGAAGGCAGTGTTAGAAAATCCGGTAACCGACTACGAATTACCGCTCAGCTGATCCGTGTTTCGGATGGCTTCCATATATGGAGCGAAACCTATGATCGTGAATTTACAGTCGACAATATTTTTGATATACAGGAAGAGATCTCCCTACATGTAATGGAAGAACTAAAAGTGCGCTTACTTCCGGAAGAGGAAGCTCAATTAGCAAATCGTCCAACTATGGACATTGAAGCGTACAATGCCTTTCTGGAGGCAACACAACGTGAGATCACTTACCAACCTGAAGATATTGAATACGCCATTCAGAAATATAAAGAGGCGATTCGGCTCGACCCCACATTTGCAGAAGCATACGCCCGACTGGCTCTTGCGTACAATAACCTGCATCAAAATGGAAACATAAGTGCGGACGAGACCAAAGTTCTAATGAGAGAGAATGCAGAAATGGCAATCTCGTTAGACAAAGATCTTGGGAAAGCTCATCAGGCACTGGCAGATTACTACGGTTTTGAATTTCAGTTCGAAAAAAGAGAAGAAACGCTCAAAAAAGCTGTCGAACTTGCCCCCAATGATGCTTCTATTCGAATGGATTACAGAAGTGCACTGGGAAGAAATAATAAGGTTGAAGAATCAAGAGCACAATTATTTAAAGCCTATGAACTGGATCCGTTGAGCCCGGATATTTCCAATTCATACGCCCGTTATCTGGAAAATGTAGAGAACAGGTATGAAGAAGCAATGGCGATAATTGATCGAAATATCAAAAGAACACCAGAGTATAACGGCTCCTATTATTCCAAAGCCTGGTTACTTAGAGATGTGCCCTACGGTGAACTCGATAATGCTTTTACCTTTGCTTATGAAGGACATCTGCAAAACCCTGATGATATGGATTTTATGTGGATGGTATCTGATATAGCAAGAGACCTAAACATGTTGAATATGGCTGAATATTTTGGGCAAAAAATTTCAGAAACCTACCCTGAGAATCATTCAGGTCCGAGAAACTTGCTAAGAACAAGTCAAACCAGGGGGGATTTTGAGACCACTAAAAGAATTGTTGACGAACTTTCCGAGACTTATGGCGAACGAACGGTTGAATTCTTTGTGATTGATCTGTTGGCTTATCATTATGAGAGAGGGGAGTTTCTAGAAGGTATAGATTTGTTAAAAAGAAGGTTTCCGGATTTTCTTGATGAACCAGGAAAAGAGATCACAAATGATGATCATCGAACTGCAGCAATTTTTCATCTTACTTTAGCTGATAAAGCCGGAAAAACAGAGGAAGTTGAAATGATCGCTGATCGGATATGTGACTATAAAGATAAAAGATTGGCTGAAATGGAAGAGAGTGGTCATATAGAAATCTACAACGAATTAGATGTTAAACTGTGGTGCCAGATCGCTACAGAGCTATATGACGAAGCTGTAGCTGCAATGGAAAAATTCTATTTCGAATTAAACTCCAAAGCAAATTATCCATTAATTATTACATCCGAGATTCCTTTTTTCCGGATAAGAGAGTCACAAAATTTTGAAGAGTTTGAAAAGAAGATTTATGCTGATCTTGGAATGATGCGTAAAAATGTAGTTCAATTCTTAAAAGAAAAAGACGAGTGGAAAGAAGAATGGGAAGAAGGGAATTAAAAATGAAGAATTTAAAATTAAAAATTACTTCCTCTTCCATTCTGTCACTTCGAACGGATGTGAGAAGTCTAACGGTTTTATGCGGGTTTAGTGATTCTTTAGATGTCTCACATCCGTTCGACATGACAATACAAGAATTTTTAATTCGCGAAGCTTTATGAACATTTCAAAATTTATAGAGGAGCTAAAACGTCGTAATGTCTTTAAAGTGGCTACGGCGTATGCTATTGCGGGATGGCTGATTATTCAGGTTGTTTCTACCGTATCACCACAACTGGAATTTCCTGACTGGGTAGCACCCTTTTTTACTGTACTGGTTTTAGTTGGCTTTCCACTTTCACTGATCTTTGCATGGGCATTTGAGCTAACTCCTGAAGGTTTAAAAAAATCTCAGGAAGTGGATATCACTGAATCCGTAACCAGCCGTACCGGTAAAAAACTTAATGGGATAATCATCACCGCTCTTTCGATGGCGGTAGTATTTTTATTGGTTGAGCGGGTCTTTTTTGCCAAAGCCTCTATTTTGGGAAATGCTTCTTTTGAAACCAAATTTGAAACCGCATCCATAGCCGTATTACCGTTTGAAGATTTTAGTTTGGGTGGCGATCAGGAATATTTTGCTGATGGTTTATCAGAAGAATTATTGAATGCTCTGGCTAAAGTGGAAGAATTGAAAGTAGCCGGACGAACTTCATCATTCAAGTTTAAAGGTCAAAATGAAAATCTCTCTTTAATTGGGCAAGAACTAAAAGTCGATCATATTTTAGAAGGAAGTGTTCGAAAGGCCGGAAATCGTATTCGTATCACAGCTCAGCTTATTAAAGTTGAAGACGGATTCCATGTGTGGTCAGAAAATTTTGATCGCGAACTAACAATTGAAAACATCTTCGATATTCAGGAAGAGATCTCCAGAAAAGTTATGGAGGAGCTTAAAGTACGCCTTCTCCCACAGTTGGAAGAAGATCTGAAAACAAATCCTACAGATGATATTGAGGCTTATAACGCTTATTTAGCTGCTACCCAACTGGAGGTAACCGACGAATTAGATGATCTGAGAAAAGCTGTAGAAAAGTATAAAGAAGCTATACGTATTGATCCCTCCTTTTCATTAGCCTATGCCAGACTTGCTTATGTATATGGAGATCTGAACTGGAAAGGAAATCTTTCTTTAGAAGACATGAAAAATCTGATGCGGGAAAATATTGATCGCGCTTTATTGATCGATGGTAACGAGGGTAAAGCTTATGAAGCACTTGGCTACTACTATCTGAATATAGAAGACAATCAAAAAGCATTGGAAACTTATGAACGTGCGATCGAATTATTGCCGGGCGATTCAGAGGTGCTCGTAGGATATCATGATGTGCTCCACGAATTTTCAAGACATGATGATGCTCATAAAATACTTGAAAAAGCCTACCAAATTGATCCTCTAAATCCTGATATCGCAGCTCATCTTGGCGGCCATTATGTGAATTTGGGGGAAGCTGAAAGAGGAATGAAACTGTTTGATAAAGTACTGGAGCGATATCCGGATTACAAAGGTGTAAAACTAAGGAAAGCTCAGGCTTATGCAGGCATAGGTGTTGGCGAGATCGGTAAATCTTTTATTAGTACTTATCAATTATATAAATCTGATCCTGAAAATGTTGATTTGATCGTTTATCTCCATGATTTAGCAGAAAGCTTAGGCTTTGAGACATTTCAGGAGTATATGATCATTAAAATGGGAGAGCTTTATCCCAATAATCAGCAGTATTACTTCATGTATGCCAATTACTATTCAGAGCATGGTAAAATAGATGAGGTACTTGAGTTTGTAGATACTCAGCGAGGAATTTTCTCTGACAACTTCAATAAGGAGATCGACACCTTTAAGTCCAGACTTATATACATGAAAGGTGAAAAAGAAAAAGCACTCCAAATGTATATCGACATAAACCCGATAGTTTTGCAGGATGAAATTGTATTCGCCGACAATGATGAAGCTTTAGATGTCGCCGGATATCTATCTTATGTAATTGGGATGGGGTTAAATCAGGATGAAAGATTTAAAAAGCTAACGAATATTTATTGTGATTATCGTTATGAACAATATGAAGATGCAGAAATAGAAGCTGTTAGGAAATACAGAGAATGGGGTGTAGCTGAATGTGAGTTTTATAAAGGAAACGTGGACCGTTTTTTAGAATTGATCCGAAAGCAGTATTTCGAATATAAAATTACTAATGGCTTTCCTCCCTATTTCAAATACTCCAGAAATATGAGTACGCTAAATGGAATTCCTGAATACGAAAAGCTTAAAGGTAAAATTCTAGCCGATGTTAATGTTATGAAAGAAGAAGCTATTGCTTACCTGAAAAGTACCGGAGATTGGCGTGAAGAATGGGAAGAGAATTAAAAATGAAGAATGTAGAATTAAAAATTACTTCCTCTTCCATTCTTTCACTTCGAACGGATGTGAGAAGTCTAACGGTTTTATATCGTTTTAGTGATTCTTTAGATGTCTCACATAGGTTCGACATGACAATACAAGAATTTTTAATCCGCGAAGCGCCATGAACATTCCAAAATTCATACAAAAAGCTGAAGTAACGTAATATCTGATGATGTATACTCTGAAAAGGCTACGAAGACTTTATCTCACTAAAGTGGCAGTAATCTTTACTATTGCTACTTTTCTGTTAAACCAAGCAGTTGAAGCTTTGGTAGTTGCAGAAATTTTTCCGGTTTGGGCACTCCGCTTTTCATTGATCGTCACGGCGATCACCTTTCCTTTTGTAATGTATATCGCTTATGTGATCATATATAAAAAGCATACTGCTGATAAAGAATCATTTGAAGATCGGATACTAAATTTTTGGCTGCTGATCTTCTCCATATTGGTATTGGGTTATGCAGTTATTGAACGTTTTTATCATCACTAAACATGCTCCGCTTCTTCCGACAGACACTTTTTGAACCGCTGATTAACCAACTGTTTGGATTAGCCCGGATTTTAAGTTCAGCAACAAATCTGTGATTCAAACCCTATATTCCATTTCTTTAGCCACTATAGTGTAAAACAAACCAATAATACTATGAAATCATATAAACGAACCCTTTTCACCTTACTTTTCATTCTTGTATTAGCAAGCCCGAATATAAATGCACAAGGTTCTCCATCATTCAGTGCAATGGATGTTTTTGACTTGCAATGGGTTCATAATCCACAAATCTCACCGGACGGAAAACACATAGTGTATAATCGCAGAGGTTTCAACAAAATGACGGATCGCAGAACTTCTTCGCTCTGGATTATAAACAGCGACGGTTCGGGACACCAAAAACTAACGAGCCGTACATCCGGTGAAGGAAATGCAATATGGTCGCCTGATGGAGATAGAATCGCTTATACAAGCTCAGAAGAAGGGCATGGAAGTGAAATTTTTATTTATTGGTTGGAATCGGGAGTTACAGCACGTATTACACAATTGGAAAGTAGCCCCGGTGGTTTGGCTTGGTCGCCTGATGGTCAATACCTTTCTTTCACCATGAAAATTGAGGGGCGCAATCCGGTGTTGGTGACATCACCAAAGAAACCAAAAGGGGCTGAATGGGCTCCTGCTCCTCGGGTTACAACTCGTTTAAACTATGAACAAGATGGCGCAGGATACATTTCTCCAGGATATCGCCACATTTTTATAACTCCGGCAGACGGAGGTGCTGTTCGTCAAATAACTCAAGGGGATTTTGATCATGGAAGTCCGGTTTGGTCTCCCTATGGCGAGCATATCTATTTCTCAGCAAATCGCAATGAAGATCATGACAAAGTAAGCGGATACAGAAATTCAGAAATCTATTCTGTTAATGTTAGCGACCAAACTATTACTCCATTGACTGATCGCTTTGGTCCGGACAGTAATCCGGTAATATCTCCGGATGGAAAAACTATTGCTTACCTCGGATATGATGACAAGATTCAAACTTATCAGATTAGGCATATTTACTTGATGAATTCAGATGGTTCCAACAAAAAAATGCTTGAAACCGGATTAGACCGAAGCCCATCTTCACTTGAATGGAAAGCCAACGGCAATGGATTATACTTTTTATACGATGATGAAGGCATTACTAAATTAGCCGAAACCGATTTAAGAGGAAAAGTAAATGTACTCGCTGAAAATATAGGAGGAACTTCCATCGGTCGACCTTATGGAGGCGGTTCATACTCGGTATCAGATAATGGTGAGATCGCTATGAATTTGACATCGCCGGAACACCCTGCTGAACTTGCTGTAATGAGTAATAAAAAAGCTGCCAATCTGATTACTTCTTTAAACGATGCACTTCTTGGAAACCGTACTTTAGGAAAAGTGGAGGACTATAGATACAAGTCTTCTGTAGATGGAATTGATTTGCAGGGCTGGTTGATCTATCCACCAAATTATGATGAAAGTCGAAGTTACCCTTTGCTTGTAGAAATTCATGGTGGACCAATTTCCAATTACGGTCCAAGATTTACGCCTGAATTACAGCTTTTTGCAGCTGCAGGATATGTAGTTTTTTATCCGAATATGCGCGGAAGCACCAGTTATGGTGAAGAATTTGGAAACCTGCTGTATCACGATTATCCGGGCGATGACTATCACGATATTATGGATGGAGTTGATAAGCTGATTGAAGATCGTATTACTTCAGAAGACAGTTTATTTGTAACCGGAGGTAGCGCCGGAGGAATTATGACTGCGTGGATGATTGGAAAAAATAATCGTTTTGAATCCGCCGCAGTGGTTAAACCGGTTATGAATTGGATCAGTAAAACGCTGGTTGCAGATAATTACTTTGGATATGCGGAATACAGATACCCGGGCCAGCCGTGGGAAGAATTTGAAACCTACTGGAAGTATTCTCCGGTATCCTTAGTTGGCAATATTGAAACTCCAACATTAGTCATGGTTGGAACAGAAGATCTTAGAACACCTCTATCTGAAGCAAAACAATTGTATGGAGCACTTAAAATACGCGAAATAGAAACGGCTCTGGTTGAAATTCCCGGTGCAAGTCACTTCATAGCTAACCGACCAAGCCAGCTAATAACCAAAGTAGATCATATTTTGGCTTGGTTTAAAAAATCCCGGAAATAGACTAATGCTTCGGTTCTTTCGGTAAATACTATTTGAAACACGGATTAAACGGATGTTTTGATTAGCACGGATTTTAGGTGCCAGCGGAAATCCGTGCCATCCGTTAATTCAAAAAATCAGAGGTTCAAATACTGTGCTTAAGTTCTTAGTCCAAACCTAAAAATTACTTTTCCACAATTTCATCTACCTTCATCAATGTCCCTTTGATCATCGTATGAGTGATCGATCTCATATTTGAAATATCTTGAGATGGATCTGAATTTAAAATGATCAAATTAGCAAACTTCCCTTTTTCTAAAGTTCCAAAATCGTCCCCTCTCCTCATGCTTTCTGCTCCGTTTTTCGTAGCGATCACTATCATATCTTCAGGTGAGATTCCTGCACTTTGCATAGCTTCCATTTCGTCATAGATGGAAACTCCGTGAAGAGTCCCCGGATTACCTGCATCAGTACCAACCACAACTTTCACTCCACTGTCATGTAGCCTCTTGAGATTCCTTAGCTGCTGTTCACTTACACGATCTGTTTCAGAATCAAACTCCATAAGTCTGCTCTTCACATTTTCTGTCATTCGTGGATGATCTTTAAACTGAGAAGCTGTTTCCAACAGAGTTCTGGTTTTTTGGTCTACACATCCATTTGGATCTACGATCTCGAACGCTTCAATATCAGCCGCTGCTCGTCTTGCTAAAGTATATCCACTTCCAACAATTAAGGTGGGATTGTAATACGTTTCGTTCTGTAGTGCTAACTCAATAAATTCTTCATCTACGTCTGTATTTTCTACACTATGTACCAAAAGCTTTGTCCCGTTTCTAAGTGCAGCTTTTGCTTGTTCCAGAGTCGTGGCATGGGCGATCATCATATTACCCTTCTTTTCGATCTCTTCTGCCGCGGCTTCTATATAGCTCATGTATTCAGGATCATTAGCCCTGATCTGCCAAAATTTTATTCCTGTACTTCCCAGATCTGATAAATACTGAACGGTCTTTACTCCCGCTTCTTTAGAATTTAAATGAACTAATACTTTGTCTGACGGTAGATCAAATGGAGCGCCCGGAACAGGAGTCAGTAATGGACCCGCTGCAGCTACATGCGGAGCTTTTGGGTTGTTCTCTGCTTGCTTCTGAAGATCAATAGACCAACTCATCCCTCCAACATCATACACAGCAGTAACACCTGAACATAGGTATGAGTCGTAATATCGTTGAGGATTTCGCCTTTGGTAGGCAATCACTTCTGAAATTGGGTATACACTATTTATATCCATAGCATCCGGTCGGCTATCAAAAAAAGCAGTTTGGAAAAAATGCATGTGAGCATCTACCAGCCCCGGAGTTATAAATTTACCTTTAGCGTCAATTACCTTTGAGTTATTTGGAATTGAGCAGCCACTTTTCTCTCCAATACAGTCAATAATTCCATCTTTTGTTACAATTACACCATCAGCAATTGAAGAACCATTGCCATCAAAAACAGTTGCTCCTTTAATTACAGTTACATCTGTTTCATTTTGACTTTGCAAACACGAAATCGCACTTAAACATGCTACCAGAGATATAAGGACAGTTTTTTTAAAAAATGACATACATTGGTGTTTATTCTTTTGATGTAGTAATTAAGGTTAAATTGCTTTCAAAGCCAAACTCATGTTTTATCATTTAGACTAGCTCGTGATTACATATAATACCATCTGAATTGAATCAACACATATCTTTATTGTATTGGGGTATTTTTATTTGAGAAAAATAGTTTAGCTTTACACAAATAAAGTTTTTAGGATCATGAGTACTTCACTTAAACCTACGTCTGATTTTTTTTCTTTAATTGCACTTCTGTCAGTTAGTTCAGTTCTATTATCGTTGAGTTTTAAAGTATCATCCTTCGAAAAGCATTTCCCGTTTGACGGTCCTGCCACCGGAGCCAAACTTTCTTTAGGATACCTTGGTGATGTAAGGTCTTATCCCAATAAGGATATTCCTAAAACAGGGCTTACCCAAGCTTTTACCCGGGCAAAAGAGATGAGGGTTTCAAAAAAATCAAATCAGGCCAGAATTTGGTCAGCTATGGGACCAATTAATATCGGAGGTCGTACTCTGGCTTTAGCTATTCATCCGGAAAATCCTGACACCATCTTTGCAGGTTCCGCAAGCGGCGGACTTTGGAAAAGCACAACCGGAGGATCAGGCTTTAATGCCTGGGAATACGTCAGAACCGGTTTCCCTGTGCTTGGAGTTGCAACAATAGCTATCGATCCTCAGGATCCTGATATAATGTATATAGGTACCGGAGAATCGTATGGTACTGAAGTAAATATGCCGGGAATTGGTCCTGTTCGAACAACCCGTGGAAGCTATGGTATTGGAATTCTCAAAAGCGTTGATGGGGGTATGACTTGGCAAAAGAGCTTGGATTGGAGCCTTGACCAAAGAAGAGCTGTACAAAAAATACAAATTAACCCACTCCGTTCTGAAAGCATTTGGGCCGCTACAACGGAAGGAACTTATGTTTCAAGAGACGGGGGAGAAAGCTGGAATCTTGCCCACGATATAGAAATGACTACGGATGTTGTAATTAATCCATCAGATACTTCTGTGGTTTTTACAGCAAATGGGGGGATGGGAAGTCTGGGACATGGAATTTACAGAACCAAAAACGCCGGGGAATCTTTCGAAAAAATGGATTTAGTATCAGGAGGTGGCCCTTCACAATTCTTTGGAAAAGCGGTGTTAGATATTTCTGAATCCAATCCGAATATAATAATGGCAAGTATTGGCAACGCAGATGGAACTATTGGTGCAACAGAAAATGCAATCCGAACCTGGTTAATGAAATCAACAAATGGTGGTGATACCTGGTCTCTTGAATTTGCAAGTAACGACTTTTATGGAACTTTTCAAGGTTGGTATTCTCATGCCATTGCCATTAATCCATTAAATCCGCAAATAGTGTGGGCAGTTGGTCAGCCTCAGGTTTATTACCGTTCAACAAACGGAGGGCAAAACCTTGCTCCTGTAAATGCTCAACCGGCTGATGTTCCCGATGGAAATGAGCCTTTCAATGTCTATCCTTATTTATTCAACTGGGCAGATCATCATGACATTGTTTTCCACCCTACTGATCCGAATACTATCTATTTTATAAATGACGGTGGGATTTTCAGAACTACGGACGGCGGTTCAACAATAGAAAATTGTAACTCCGGTTACCAGACAGTTCAATTCTATAACGGAGTTTCAAATTCTGACACCAATGGAGCTCTTATGCTGGGCGGGCTTCAGGATAATAACAGTATAATTTATGAAGGAAATTTAAACTGGCGCAGAGGCTGGGCCGGTGACGGAGCCTGGACCGCCTTAAATCAAGACAACAATAATATAGCTTACCTTTCTGCACAGTTCGGACAAGCGGTTTTCTCTAATGATCTGTTTACAGAATCACAATTTGGAGACCGTTCAATTCATCCGGGATTCGATATTTTTCCTTCAACTGAAACCAATTTTATCACACCTCTTATCATCAGTCCCGCAGATAATAAAACTCTATACATGGGTGGAGAAAAAATTCTAAAATCAACAAATAATGGGATTTCCTGGGACATAACAAATAACGGCAACCCACTGGATGGGAATGCTATGTCTGCAATGGCAGCTTCACATCAAAGTGTGGACGTGGTTTACGCTACTTCAAGCCCCAAAGCTACAAGAGCTAACGTATACCGAACAGGAAATGGTGGAGATACCTGGTTTAATATAACCGGTATTTTACCTGACCGTTTTCCTACTGATCTGGCTGTTGACCCTAATAATGATCAGAATATATTTATCACTTTTGGAGGTTTCGGGTCTTCACATGTATTTAAATCTAATGATTCCGGAAGTACCTGGACAGATATTGGTACAGGACTTCCTGATATACCTACCTGGTCAGTTACAGTTGATCCGGACTTCCCTGATCATATTTATGTGGGAAATGAAATCGGTGTTTTTCAGTCTTTAGATGGAGGAGTAAACTGGGATAATATTTCGGGCAACCTTCCAGATGCTGTATTTGCAATGGAACTTGTTATTTCTAAATCGAACAGAAAACTCCGACTGGCTTCTCACGGAAATGGTGCCTATGAAATTCCATTAGTGCTTGCTGTTTCTAATGAAGAAAATGAAAATAAACCAATTCCTGAATCTTTTGAATTAGAGCAGAACTATCCTAATCCATTTAATCCATCAACAACTATAAAATATACTCTGGTCAAAAACTCCAATGTTAATCTTGAAGTATATGATATCACTGGAAAACAGTTAGCTACGCTTGTAAATAAATACCAAAAATCGGGCAGTTATTCAGTAAACTTTAATGCCGGAAATCTCTCAAGTGGAATCTATTTTTATAAAATCAGCATTGGCGATAAAAATATTACAAAAAAAATGACCTTATTGAAATAACCTCAGATTTCCAGTTTTTCAAAAAATCACTTCATGAAGATTTCAGGTGGAACTCCTTCTTTAAGTAATGCACACAATGTTTGGATTGCCCGGGTATTGTTTGGGAGTGGCTCTCTTTTGTGTCTGGCTCTTGCTTTCTAAGCCATAAAGTAAGACATCAAAAATCCACTCAGAGAATAGCCTTAAAAAATGAGAAAGCGATCATCGCCGCAACAGTAACTTTTATCATTGTGCCTGTAAGGAAACCAAGAAAAGAGCCCCACGCTGATTTCAATGCAACTTTAGTATCCTGTTTATAGATCATTTCTCCAACAAAAGCACCAATAAGAGTTCCCAGAAAAAATCCAAGTGGAGGAAAAAACAACATCCCAAGGATCATACCAATTGTACTCCCGGTTGCACCATAAACAGTTCCACCAAATTTTGTTGAAGCATAAGCCGGAAGAGCATTTTCCAATATTAAAATAGTGACCACTACAACCCCCCAGGCTACTAAAAAGAATGTGCTGAACTGAGCGACGCCACTAAAGTGAAGCACTAAAAGTGCCGCGTAACTGAAAGGAAGTCCCGGTATCACAGGAAGAAAAGCTCCTGCTAAACCCATCAGGATTAACACCACACCAAGACCAATAAATAATATTTCCATGAGTTATCAGATTTATGAACTGGAATGTACACGTAATTTATTGTTCATTGTTGCAGATGTCTGAACAATCGGTTCTTGCACCAGTGTAAGCGTTTAGGTATCATCACTCACTTTATGAATATCTAGACTAATATTAATTAATCAAATTTTCTTATGGCAAATGAGAACAATGGCGGTTCAGCTTCTATAACCGCTAACGACTTCTTTGGGCACCCAAGAGGTCTTTCCACCCTTTTCTTTACCGAGCTTTGGGAGCGCTTTAGTTATTACGGTATGCGTGCACTTTTGGTGCTTTTTATGACAACAGAAGCCGTAGGTGACAACCCGGGCCTTGGCTTGGGGGTTGGTGAAGCTGCCGCTATTTATGGAATATATACCTTCTTTGTATATGTTCTTTCTCTTCCCGGAGGTTGGGTAGCAGATCAACTTTGGGGACAAAGAAAAGCTGTCTTCGTAGGAGGTTGTATTATTGCGGCAGGTCACTTCAGTATGGCCGTTCCAACTACCACGTTCTTTTTTATAGGATTGGCACTAATCGTTGTTGGTACAGGATTACTTAAGCCAAATGTAAGTTCTATGGTTGGGGATCTATATCCTGAAGGCGGAGCTCGCCGAGACGCTGGTTTCTCCATTTTCTATATGGGAATAAATTTTGGAGCAATTCTTGGTCCATTACTTTGTGGTTTATTAGGTGAAGGATATAACTGGCATTATGGTTTCTCATTAGCCGGTTTCGGAATGTTACTTGGATTGGTTTCCTATAAGATAGGTGGTAAATACTTAGGTGAGGCAGGAGATCTTAAGATCAATGACAGCCCTGAAGTACTGAAGAAAAGGAGCCGAATATTTTATGGAATCGTTTCTTTCTTAGCAGCCGCAGTTGTGATCTTTGGATTCCTGATGAGTTCCGGAGCAATTGATATAGCGCTAGAAGCTCTTGCTCAAAACTTAGGACTTGCGGCGGTAGTAATAACTATCTTGTTTTTTGCTTACATCATTTTCTTTGGTGGACATACAACTGACGAAAAGAAAAAGCTAGGTGTAATCTTTTGGCTGTTTATACTTGCTGCACTTTTCTGGAGTGGATTTGAACAAGCGGGTTCTTCATTAAACTTATTTGCGCAGGATCTAACAGACAGATCTGTCGGCCCGAACTCATTTTTAGGAGGAATGGGAGCCTGGATAATGACTTTGGTTTTTGCTATCCCAATAGGATGGTATGCTTTTAAGACTTATAAAAGAGAAGATGTATGGTCAGTTGCAAAATTTGCGGTGATCTTATCCAGTGTTGGTATTTTAGCATTTCTTTACTGGGTATTCAGCCAGGTTGGAAACGGGTGGGAAATTCCCGCAAGTACTCTTCAGCTTATAAATCCTACATTTATTGTAATCTTTGCACCGATTTTTGGTTTGCTTTGGACTTGGTTAGCTTCAAAAAATGCCAACCCTTCCATTCCTGTTAAATTTGGATTGGGATTGCTTGGTTTAGCTGCAGGTTTCTTTGTGCTCTCATGGGGTTCCGCTAATGCTTCTTCAACTGAATTGGTTTCTCCTGCATGGTTGATCGTAACCTACTTCCTTCATACAGTTGGTGAGCTTTGCCTCTCTCCTGTTGGATTGTCTTCTATGACCAAGTTGGCTCCTAAATCACGTGTAAGCCAGATGATGGGTATTTGGTTTGTTGCAGCTGCATTAGGAAACTTAATGGCAGGATTAATGGCAGGACAATTAGAAAGTCTTGCACCATCAGGTTTATTCCAAAGTGTAGCACTTGTTGTAGGTGGTGGTGGTATTATTGCGCTACTAGCTAGTCCGGGTGTAAGAAAACTAATGGGCGATGTAGAATAAATTCTATTTCAATTATTAAAAAGGCTTCTTTCTTAAATGAGGGAAGCCTTTTTTTGTTTTATGAACTGTAGTAACCTTTGATATTAAAAATTACCCTGTTTACAGTCCTAACAATTTCAAAAAAAGCTTCTAACTACATCGACCTTTAGAATTATTGGCGAGGCAAGAACGTAGTGAAATCGACGGCTCCGCAGGAGCAATCATTACACTCAGGTTGATTCGTGAATATGCAGCATACGAACGTAGACCTTTTGTAATGATTAGTCGATGTAATGGAGTTCGCGCCAATAATTCTTGTCGGGAGTTTTTGGTACTTTTGTCGGTACAAAAGTACACAACAAAGTAATTCATCTATTTCTTTAAGCTTGGCGTAATCCAACTGTATTTACTTTTGCCTTGATACAAAAGTAGCAAAAGATCAAGCCGTAGTATTTAAGACGGGTCAATTTTGAAACGAAAAATCAAAACCTCTTTGCAACACCTAATGTCAGATAAAGAACATCTCCATCGGAGTAAATAAATCCGGCATCAAGTTGAAAAGAAGGATCTAAAAAGTGAACCATTCCTGCTTCTATCAAATCACTTGAAAAGTTCTCATCAAAAGTTACTGCATAACCAAAATAAGCTGCTGTATTTTCATTTACTGAAAAGCCGGGTGTGATATTAAAATTGAAAGAACCATTGCCTAAACCATCCACAAAATCTCCATACCCAAAATTAGAGTTCAAGCCCCATGTTTCGTTGATCGAATAATCTGCTAACAACATGAATCTGGTCAAATAATATTCATAATCATCATTAAAAAAAGGAAGGTTGGTTCTGCTGAATAAAGAAAGGTTGAGTTTGTCTTCCTGAAAAGAACCAAGGCTGTACTTAAATGCCAAAGATTGCACCGATACCCTTGGTTTATCAACTCCATCAATGAACAACAACGACCCTGCGTTAAACTGAATTTCTAAATCTTCACTTAACCCTGTTCTTAAAAAGATTTGTCCGATATCAGAAAAGTCGCTACTGATAGAGGCTCCTGATTCGAGATACACTGTCTTTGCCGGAACAGTGAATGTTCCATAACCTGCTCCGGGTCGGTCAGCAGAAATATTTTGAGCTATTGCAGATCCTGAAAAAATAAATACTGCGATAACTAAAAGTGTGACAAGTCGATTATTCATAGTAGATGATTTAAGCTTATATTTGACCTATGAATGATACAAAGAAGAACAATTCAATCATACAAAAATCAGCGATAGCTGCCATTGCCACCCCTGTTGGAGAAGGAGGAATTGCGGTTATTCGTGTTTCCGGAAAAGATGCTATTTCAGTAGTAAATAAAGCCTTTAAGGGAAGAGATCTTACTTCTTTAGACTCACATACAGTCCATTTTGGCAAGATCATCGATAAAAATAAATTACCGGTGGATGAAGTGTTGGTCACTCTGTTTCATTCCCCCAGATCTTACACCGGTGAAGAAACCGTCGAAATTTCCTGCCATGGCGGAGTTTTAGTTACTCAAAAAGTTCTGGAAACCATACTTAGCCTGGGAGTAAAAGCAGCAGAAGCCGGGGAATTCACCCAACGCGCGTTCCTGAATGGAAAATTGGATCTGGATCAGGCTGAAGCCGTTGCTGATATCATTCATGCAAAAAGTATAAAAGCCGTAGACGCTGCTCATCAACAACTGGAAGGTAAACTGGGAGATTACGTCCGAACCTTTCGGCAGCAAATCATTGATGCCACGGCAATGATCGAGCTGGAACTCGATTTTATTGAAGAAGACGTTGAGTTTGCCAATAAGGAACAACTTCAGAAATTACTGGAAGACGTGGATACAGAACTCACGAATTTATTGGATACCTATGAAACCGGACGTTTGGTAAAAGACGGTGTTAAAACCGTGCTGATCGGACGTCCTAATGCCGGGAAATCCACACTATTAAATACTTTAGTGGGGTCAGACCGGGCTATTGTAACAGAAATAGCAGGAACCACCCGCGACACCATTGACGTGGATTGGAACTTTGATGGTTTGTTATTCAAGCTTATAGATACAGCCGGACTTAGGGAAACCGAAGATATAGTGGAAGCAGAAGGTGTTAAGCGTTCTCAGAAAGCTTTTGAACAAGCTGATCTGGTTATCTATCTGAAAGATCTGTCTCAAGCTTTCTCGGAAGAAGAGAGAAAGGAAATTGCAGCTTTTCAGAAAAGAGCAGGCGAAACTCCTTTTATCCTGATCGGTACTAAAGCGGATATTGAAGCAGATCGGGAATGGCGAACCGAATTTGATCTGAAAATATCAGCGGTAGAAGAAGAAAATATTAAAGCGTTAAAAACTCTGCTGAAAAACCGCGCTCTTGAGAATAAACACTATGATGCTTCCAGTTTATTGGTCACGTCTTCCCGTCATAGGGATGCACTCCATAAAACCAAGGAGCATATTCAAGCGGCTCTAACCGGTTTAGAAAATGGCTTAACGGGCGATTTTCTTTCTATTGATCTCAGAGCAGCTCTAAATGAATTGGGAACCGTTACCGGTGAGATTACGAATGAACATATACTGGACTCGATTTTTTCGCGGTTTTGTATCGGGAAATAAAAAAAGCCCTTACTCATTAGAGCAGGGCTTTAAATTCTTTCAAAAAGGAAAACTAATTATTAGTTATCCCCTTCTTCTCCTGAATCATCAGAACTTCCGGCATCATTACTCTGAATAGGAACCGCTGATTGAGTTTGAGAAGGAGCGTTCAGATCCTGAACCGGAGCACCTCCATCCTGAAGAATACTACGAGTTGGTCCGTCTCCAGTACGATCGATGGCAAAATTAGCAAGAATACAGAGTACCAAAAAAGCAGCTCCGAAAATTCCGGTCGCTTTAGAAAGCAAATCTGCGGTTCTTCGGGCTCCTAAACCGGAGTTTCCACCGAGAGCACCACCGCCCCCACCGCCGCCGCTAATTCCGGATAAACCGGATCCTTGACCGTTTTGAAGTAAAACAACTAATATTAAAAGTGCGCAGATGACAGTAATTACTGCAACTAAAATGTTATAAAGCATGATAAAATCTTAAATTTTTCAGAGCATTAAAGATATTCAAATTTCTATATTATCCCAAGCGTGTAACTGTCATTTGATAAGGTTATTATCCATTCATGGAAAATTTTTTTAACAGCATAGCAGATTTTTTTCAAAGCTCACCAATAATCACAAGCCAAATCCTTAAAACGCTTGTAGTTATATTCATTTTGTGGATCATTCGTTCTTTAACACTCCGTGTTGTCCATAAAAATGTAGAAAATAAGCGCACCACTTATAAATGGAGAAAAAACCTTACCTATATTTCTGCATTTATCGGAATAATTCTTATTGCTCAGATCTGGTTTAGTGCTTTAGGAAATCTCTCAACCTATTTTGGATTACTTTCAGCCGGTTTAGCAATTGCTCTGAAAGACCCCGTTACAGACCTTGCAGCATGGTTATTCATCATTTGGAGAAAGCCCTTTGATGTCGGCGACAGAATTGAACTTGGCAAATCTAAAGGTGACGTGATCGATATTCGTCCTTTTAAATTCACGATTCTGGAAATCGGGAATTGGGTAGATGCCGACCAAAGTACGGGGCGGGTTATTCATATCCCCAACCATACCGTTTTTACAGAACAGCTTGCAAATTACACCAGCGACTTCCAGTTTATCTGGAATGAGATTGGAATTATGGTCACTTTTGAGAGCGACTGGAAGAAAGCAAAGGAAATTCTGAGCACGATCGCGCATGAGGAATCACAGGATTTTATTGAACAAGCTAAAGAACAAATAAAAAGAGCTGCCAAGTCTTATTTGATCGAATACCGCTATCTCACACCCATCGTATACACCAATGTAAAAGACAGTGGAGTAATGTTATCCATAC
This sequence comes from Balneola sp., assembly GCA_017643645.1. Lineage (GTDB taxonomy): Bacteria > Bacteroidota > Rhodothermia > Balneolales > Balneolaceae > Balneola. The sequence continues at coordinate 388,325 of JAEPNB010000002.1, read as the reverse complement.
GTTATTTAACAGATCCCCGAAGACGTCGTGGAAGTGCTCAGGCGATTTGGGAGCGAGCCTTGGATGAGTTTTCTCAATCCGACTCCATTGATCTTGCTTATCCTACTATTCGGGTTTTTAATAATCCAAAAGAAGGAAAACCTGATACAGGTGGACCTACTGAATAAGTAAATCACAAAAGACAAATTTCAAGCTCCAAAACCAATCTTTTGTGTTTTGGTGATTTCGCGGCTTCCATTCTTCACGCTTGTATTCAAATCATCAACAAAGACTATCTGTCTTATAACATAAAACTTGTTAGCCGGGGTTAATTCAGAATCAAATAAGCCTTAACTTTGATACTCATTAAATACCAAGAGTAATGGCTCCTCCTAAAGATAAAATCACTGAACAACTTATTGAAGAAGGCATCGATCCTTCTATCCGCGAGCACACTTTGGTTGAGGATTTAATGGCTATTTCTGTAGCTTCGGTACTCCTTTCATTCGGGATTGCACTATTTTCAGAAATGAATTTTTTGATCGGAGGAACAGCCGGAGTTGCTTTCCTTACTCAGTATGCAACCGGTTTTTCTTTTGGTGAGGTTTTCTTTGTGATCAACATCCCTTTTTACGGACTTGCTTTATGGAAACTTGGATGGAAGTTTACCCTAAAAACTTTTGTCACCGTATTTCTGGTTTCACTTTGCTCAGATTATGTTCCCTTAGTTTTCGAATTTGGAGAAATAAATCCGATTTATGCAGCTGCACTTGGCGGCTTTTTAATTGGTACCGGTTTACTAATGCTGTTCCGACATAAAGCGAGTTTAGGCGGCTTGAATATCGTTTCTATTTACTTGCAGAAATTTCATGATATCAATGCCGGCCGGTTTCAAATGTGCGTGGATGTAATCATCATTGTAGGTGCAATTTTTCTGGTAGATGTGATGGCTATTGTTTATTCTGTGCTAGCGTCAGTCTTTCTCAACCTGATTCTGGCTGTGAATCATCGTCGTGGAAGATATCTGGCTTTAGACTAACCAAACGATATTCTTATGAACAGAAAAGACTTTTTGCTCCGCTCGGCAATGATGGGCGCAGCTACTATGCTTCCTATTCAGAAACTGGCTTTTTTACTTCAAACACCATTTACAACTCTGCGCCGGAATGTAGGCACATTTGTAGGCAGAGGCGGAACTATCGGTTGGCTGGCTACAGGTAATTCACTGGTAGCTGTGGATTCTCAATTTCCAAACTCAGCACAAACCTGTTTGGATGGTCTAAAAGAAAAAACAGATCATATGATGGATTATTTGATCAATACTCATCATCATGGAGATCATACAGCTGGAAATCCGGTCTTCAAAGGTTTTGCAAAACATATTGTAGCACACCGGAATGTTCCGGACCTCCAGAAAAAATCAGCGGAAGGCCGAGGGCAGGAAGCAGTAGATGCTCAGGTGTACGCTGACTTAACCTACATTGATAAATGGAGCGAAGAAGTTGGAGATGAAACGGTTCATTTGATGCATTTTGGTCCTGCGCATACCGGCGGAGATTCAGTAGTGTATTTTGAGAAAGCCAATGTTGCTCACATGGGAGACCTCATGTTTAACAGAGCCTATCCATTTATCGACACCAATGGCGGAGCCAATATTAACAACTGGATTCAGGTTCTGCGCAAAACCGTTGAGGAGTTAGAAAGTGATACCATTTACATCTACGGACACGGAAATTCTGAATTCGGAATTACAGGCAAAAAAGATGACCTAATCCTGAAAAGTAATTTCCTCGAAGCTCTTTTGGAATACACTCAAAAAGGGATCAACGAAGGCAAGAGTAAAGAAGAAATTGCCAATGCTGAAGTGATTCCGGGCTTCGAAGTATTTAAAGCACCGGGTTGGGGATTAACGTTAAGCAGAAACATTGAGGCGGCTTACACAGAGTTAACTTCTTCTGATGACCGATAGTTGTTATGGAAAAATCTCCCCGTACAATAGCTGAAGAAAACTCAAATAATAGTAGTGCTTCAAAAAGCAAAACCCGCTGTTTGTACTGCGGTCATGAAGCTGAATTAATTTGGGTTCATGGTCATGGACAATGTTCAAATTGTGGAATAAACACCGAAGAATGTTGCCGAGGAGAAAGCTGTGAACCTTTTGGAATTAAGAATTAGTCAAATTCTATAAGCGAAGAGGTTTTATTTGCCACTAATACACAAACACACGAATTAATAATTGAAGTTTTGTGCTTTTGTGTTTCCGTGGCATTTTCCTCATTTCGTAGCTCTGCTTCCACACAAAACTAAATAATAAAATCAATAATCATATTGATATCTGAAATCGATGCCACGTCGGTTGGAATCTTCGCCTTCTGTAATGATCAGGTCCCATGTTTTTGAAAGAGCGTATTCCAAAATGAACAGGGTTTTTGGATCAGAACTTGTGATCTCATTTACAATAGCAAAGAACGTTCGGTCATTTAGATACCAACCGGTTTTTATGGAAGTACCGGTCTCGTTACCCACTCTGGTATTGTCGATCTGTACTACATCCACTCCAAGCTCTCTGGTTGCAAGAGCTTCCACTTCATCCAGTAAAACACCTGTAAGCAAGTCCGTTGGAGAAGAACCACCATTTTGAACCAATGCGTTCTGCCAGGAATCAAAAGCATAGCAAGGTTTATTAAATAATGTATAGCAGTAGATATCCTGTTGCTCCATAGGCGGGTCGCTTTCAAAAACATACTCCGGATTTTCTGCTGTTCCTTTAATGATATAGTACAATGTAACTTCCTGTTCACCTTTTCTGGAAACAGGAACGTAAGCACTTTTTACATTCAAGTCAGGGTTTGCAGGTGGGCCACTAAATACCAACTCAGCTTCATCCAGTTCGAATCGTTTTCCTAACGGTCGCACATAACCACTTGTACCTCGGAGACTTCCGAATAATGAAAGCTCACCATTTGTTTCTTTCTGAGCATCCAAATCACCTTCGATTTCAATTTCCAGATCCAAATATCTCCGGTTTCTGACAAAGAAATTTCGTTCGATCGCAAACTCCATTTCAATGGATAATGAATCATAATAACTCACATTGGTCGCCTCTTCTCCTTCAAGAGTTACATCCTCCACAGTTTTATCGCCGAAATCATCAAGTACTATAAATCCATTTTTTACAGCAAATCTACCGGTTGCTTTCGGAGTCGAGACCGGGCCACTCAATCTGGAATCAAGATCTACTACTAAATTATATTCATCTGTGTTCGCAAGTTTAAATTGATTCGCTTTTGCCTGAATATCCAATGTAGTTGGATACAATCCGTCAAGATTTATGGTTCCGCTTGCATTAAAACTTCCTTTTCCGCTATTAGCCGATAGTTGCTTGAGCAATATTTTATCCTTGGAAAACTCTATTCTTGATTTAATTCCATCTACTTTAATGCCTGCTATAGGTGATTCGAAAGATGTTTTTGTTAAGTCAAAATAGCCGTTTGTGGAAATCTCATCTTCTGTTCCTTTCAGTGATAATTCTCCGTTTAATGAACCTTTCAGGTCTTTGGTGTATTCCTTGTTTACGAAATCATTAAAAACAGCCAGGTTAAAATTTCGTGTAGTTATTTCAACAGATACAGGTTTATCTTCATCTACTGTATTAAGTTCAAATGTTTTAAAGTTGTAAGAGAACGGGAAGTCAATATCAATGTCTGCTGCTTTTTGCCGGGCAGCAAGAACCTCTGTATTAATGATGATATTTTCTTTTTCCTGACTATAATTGAATTCAGCAAATACAGAATCCAAACGTACATCTGAAAGTACCGGGTCCTGAACATTAAACGACCCTTCAAAATTTGGAGTTCCTGCAGTTCCGGAAAGCGTTCCGTTAAAACTTACAATCCCTTCCGTTCCGGTGATCTCAAATTTTTCCAAGGCTGATTTGAATCTTGATAAAGAGGTTGGCCGGATGATAAGATTACCCTTCACTGATTGAGTGTAAAATTCATCTGAGAGTTGTTCCGGATCAGAAAGATCTAACGGAACATCCAAGCTCCCTGAAATAACTTCCTTACTATCCCATATCAATGATAAATTGGATTGTATCCTTTTGTCCTTTGCATCAAAATCGATACTGAAAACATCTGCCTGAACACCTTCATATTCAATATTCTGTAGTTCCAGATTTCCGTTTCCGGTAAGAGTAGTTTCCGTTTTATTAATGTTGGCACGCCCTGAAAGAACCCCGTCTATATATCTTTCACTGAAAATAATCTCTTGCAAAACTCCAAAATCAAAATTTTCTCCTACAAACCAAATCTGTTGGTTCAGGCTGTCAGCATACGGTACAGCCAGTGACAGAAAAGCGCCGTTTGGAGAAACAAGTTCTAATGAATCTGTTCTGATCTCTCCATTTTTGACTGAGATATTAAATGAGTTCTGAAGTTTTAGGCTGTTGTCATTAGTTATAAAATCCAGTTTATCCATAACCACGGCTATATGCATAGAATCAGTAAGCAATTCGTATGTTCCTGCATTATTTATTCTGCCGTTTACATTATCCTGAATCTCAATAGAATAACTCCCAAAAAGCGAATCAGCGGTTCTGGTCGATTTGGTTGTGAATTTTATATCCTGCAATACTGTTTCATAAATCTTGGGATCTTTGATATCAATTTCAAAGCTCCCCTCCTCTCTCTCTTTTAAAACAAACTCACCGCTTCCGGAAATTCCGCTTGCAAGAAACAACTCATCCACTACTATGTTTTGAAGATCGAATTCGGTTTTACACTCCAATATGCCTTCCTCGTTTTCATAAACATCAGCTGAAAGATTGCCGGTAACTTGTAAAATTTCTAAATCAGCCAGTTCAGCAAAAGGTTGAGTATTTTTAAGTTCAAGATCAAATGAAAGCACATTTTCGGGATCTTTCTCATTACGTATATTTCTTCGTCCTCTGAAATCTGCATTAGCAATATCGCTTTTTAAAGTTGCTTCCGGTACTTTAAGAATACCATTTTCAATATTGTACTTGCCATTGAGTACATTGATTTTAGCTCCATTTACGAAGCTTGTATCAATTTTTGCACTACCCTCTAAAGTTAAGTTTTCCAGATTCGATCCACGACCTTTCCCCGAGACATCAAAATCAATATCAGTAGGGAACTCAGAAAGCGCCGATAGTTCAGATACATCTAAGCTATTTGAAGAAATCTGATAGTTAAATGATGGGAGTTCGGATAGGAATTCCGTTGCATGCACTTTAAAATTAATATCCGAAGTTTGTATCCTTGTAAAGCCTTCTGCCTTCACAGAGTCTTTTGATATACTGGCATCCAGATAAACATATTTAATTTCCTCTTCACCAATTACCAGTGGGTTTGGAGAACGAGACGAAAATCCGCTACCGTAATTTCTCTGAAATTCTTCACTCCTTGGGTCTCTGATAGTATTGGCTATAGTAAAATTCCAAGGAGCTTCAGATAACTCAAATCCGTTTCCATCACCTGTAATATTTATTCTGATATCTGTTCGTGGAGCATCTTCTGCCCAATTTTGCGCATTAAAACTATCCAGCCATAACCCAAATCTCCAGCTCGTTGTATCATTGAAAACATTTTCTATGGTTGTATTGGCACGCACATTCTCTTCTCCACTTGTGGTAACATCCAGATTTGCCAGTAGTTTTCCTTTTTTCAGGCTACCACTTCCAAAAAAACGACTGAAATTATATTCTTCATATCTGATACCTTCTATAGTAAATCCCCAGGTAATATCTGCTTTTTCGTATTCCTGACTAACTGCCCCGTCCATTGTCATCTGGAATAAACCTGTTTGAACATCTAAGGAATCATTTGTTAGTGCTCCTATATCTAAATTATCACCTCTGATTCCTAATTGGGTTAGTGTAATTTTATCTTTCAACTGAAAGGTCGCAGTAGCTTCAAGGTTTCTTGCAAAACCTGCATCAGCATTCAATTCTACACTTATACTTTCACGATCTCCTTTTAACTTTACTCCAACTACCACTTCCTCTTTTGGTATTTCAGTTTCAGCATAAGCTCGTACATCTTCAGTAGAAAGCGGATCGAGTTTTATATCGGAATTGAATACAGAATCTTTCAGGTTGGCGAAACCGTTAGCCTTAAAAAGTGTTCTTCCCGTGTTCAGTACCAGATCCTGAAGTGAAACTACTTGATTTTCATAAGAGCCTGAGGCTTTAAAAGAAATGGATTCGGGAAGTCTACCTTCTTTGATCTCAAAATTTAATTTTGATAGTTGAGCTTCAATTTCTTCTTTCAGCGCAAAACTCGCCTGGGCTTCAATACCCTGAATAGAAACAGCTGAATCCGGAAGTAACTCAGGAGAATACAGAGAAACATTGCTCCTTTTGATATTTATATCTGCTATCTCGAATTGAAATGAAGATTCTTCGGAAGTGGTATCAGGTTTAACAATTTCCTGAACATTGAATACCGCAGCTGAATCTTCTGTATATCCCGTTTGTCTTGCGTTGACAGTTGCTTCTGTAACTGACAGCTTTTCGATTTGAAATGTACCTGACAGAAAACTCAACACATCGTATTTTGCGTACAGGGTATCTATAAAAGCTATAGAGTCGCTTTCACCTACCTGAATACCTGTTAATCGAATTTCTTTCCACAAATCTCCCCTTAGTTCTTTAATCGAAAAACCAACCGTAAGGTTTTCATTACCTATTTGCTCGATTTTATTCTTAGCAAAATTTTGTACTGCTTTTGTTTTAAGTGATAAACGCAATCCTCCAAGCAGTAAAACCAATACTAAAATCACCCAGAGTGATCCCTTCAGTATTTTTACAAAGATATTTGTTGACGTCTCACTCATTAAAATGCCTGTCCAATACTAAAATGAAAACGCCACCTGTCCCAGGCAGAACTCATGCTTTTATCTCCCTGATAAATGTTTAAGTCTTGGTCGGTAGGGTTCACTTTATATCCAAGGTCAATGCGAACAGGTCCAATTGGAGATTCATATCTGATTCCTCCTCCAACTCCGAACTGAATAGGACGGTTTGCAGTGGTGCGAATTGTTTTCCAAACCTGTCCACCATCAATGAATCCTGCGAAACTTAAGCCTTTTATAAATCTGTCAACGTCTTGTCTCAGCTCAAAATTAAAACTAAATGTTGCTTTTCCACCGGTTGGCACATATCCCGAAAAAGCTCCTAAAGAATCAAATACCGCTTCTTTAGGTCCCAGTTCTTGTCTTCCCCACCCGCGAACTTCACTCGATCCTCCATTATAAAAACGTATATCAGCCGGTAAAGAATCCTGCTTAGCATAATAAATAGATCCTCCACTAACCCGACTTGCAGCAACCAGGCTATTATTTAATTTTTTATACCCTCTAATATCCACCGATGCTTTTTGAAACGAAAATGTAGCCTCATTAAACAAACCCGACAATTCTAAAAAAGGCTGAAAAGTAAAGCCATTTCCTCCTCTCGGAAGTCCTTTTCTGGCGTAGACACTGAATTTGAAGGAAGAAATATTATAATTTAAAATGCTGTCGGGACTAATTACTGAATTCCCACTTTCATCTTTTTCTACATCAAACTCTTGGTTCAGTGTAAAATCATAGTTAAAAGTTCCTGTAACTGATTCACTATAGTTATACCCAAAACTGTTTCTGATACCGCCTGTATCAATAGAATAAGCCTGTTCTATTCTTCTTTGAACAAATGGAGAAACAGTTATGCTGCTTTTAGTATTGTATACATATGGAAATAAATAACTAGCTCCGAATCTCATATCAAATGCCGATAACTTAGCATTTACCGAGAACAGCTCACCTTTTGACCTGGCATTTCTATAGCTCCACGAAGCCTGTGCCCGAAAAAGTTTATAAGAATTTCCAAGTCTTAATTTTTCTCCGTCAAATCTGTCATAGTTTCCAATCCCAAAAGTAGCAGCAAATGATCTCAAGCTTCTTTCCTTTACTCTTGCCAGAACATTTATAGTGCTGTCCTGCTCTTGATCGGGAATGGAAATAAGTGCAAACCTAAGCAAGTGATGACCAAATAATTCTCTTTGTGCTTCACGCATTACACCGTCACTAAAATATTCATTTTCACCTATTCCGGTTTCTCTTCGAATGTATTTAGCATCTAATGTAGTTTCCCCTTCTACAAATATTGAGTCAAACCTTGCTCTGGGGCCGGGGTAAGTGAGCATAGCTACACTCGCTTTTTTCTCTAAAGTATCTACTTTGGATTGAACTTCTGCTTCAGCGTACGGGTATCCAAGATTTCTTAATATATTTGTGAAATCAGATTCTACCTGAGCTTTTGATACCGGTTGAAATATTTTGCCTTTTCGGTAAGGTAATCGCCTAAGTTCTTTTGAAAATTTCTCATTTCCATATATAACTGAACTGTCTCTCATTGAAGTTTGCAACACTATCTGAACTGAATCAATTCTTATTGGTGTATTTTCAACTACCATAAATATCAATTCTTTTTTCCACTCTTTATTTTTGGGCTCCAGCCTGTAGTTCACATCAACTTCATTAAAACCGCGGCGTTGGTAAAATCTTTCTAAGCGTATTACATCTCTTCGGATTTCTGTTTCCGAAACATAGAACCCCTTTTCATTAAAGAAAGTCAGTTTCTTCCAAAGTGAGGGAGCTTCATTAGCTATATATTTTTTCAGAACAATATCTTTGTATGTGCTGTTTCCCTCAATTTTTACATTCCAAATACGATCCGGTTTTCCTTCATCCTGGGCCCAAACCTGAGTCAGAGGAACAATTACGAACATCAAAAAGATTATGTAAATTCTGATATGTAAAGTGAGTAATTTTTTCAATGTTTAATCAATAGCCAAATATTTATTCCGCATTCTTGTAACCTTTGTGTTCCACCCTTAATATCTTGTACCAGTTTAATTACTGAACCAACAATGTACTATGTATAAATATTTATTTCTTTCTGTTTGTACCGCCTTTTTATTTAACTGTAAATCATCTGAAGAGTTTACCGGTTTTTCATACGACCCTCCAAATGTAACAGATACTCAAGATAAAAAAGTCCACCCTCAACACAGAAGGATTATTGGTGCAGGAAATCCAACCGTTTGGGTCTCTAATAATTTTGAAAATGCAAGGCTAAGTGACTTTTATGCCATAAATGACAGCACATTTGAAGTATACATTGAACCTGAAAACGCACCCATAAATAACAGTCCATGGTATGCATTCAAAATTTGGAGCGACACATCCCGATCTGCAGTGATACGTCTCAATTACAACAACGCCCGTCACAGATATGTTCCGAAAATCTCTTTTAAAGATTCCGTTTATTCTGTTGATATGAATCAAGCAATATATGACTCTGTTTCTAAAACTCTGGAGTTTCAGCTTAAACTTTCAAAAGAGCCAATTACTGTAAGTGCTCAACCCATCTCGAATACAAAATCTTATGATGAATGGCTGATGAATATGTCTCAACATTCGTTTGTTTCGATCAGCAAAATAGGAGAAAGCAAACTTGGGAATCCTATTAAAGAGTTAACTATTGATGAAACAGAACCCGGTAGTGACGTCGGAATTTTAATAATAATGAGCCGCCAACACCCACCCGAAATTTCAGGATATTATGCTGCAAGATATTTTATAGAAGAACTTGCTTCTGATTCCGAATTATCAAAAAAATTCAGATCAGAATTCATAGTGCGATCATTTCCTCTTATTAATATCGATGGTGTCATGAATGGTCACTGGCGACATAGTGCTGCAGGAATTGATTTAAACCGTGACTGGGAAAATTTCAACCAGCCTGAAACACAAGCCGTTAAAAATGCACTGTTACCTGTACTTCAGGATCCAATGAAAACTGTTTACTACGGAATTGATTTTCATTCTACCAATGAAAATATATTCTATCCTATAGAACAATCTGTCAAAACAACTCCTGATAATGTCACTCAAAGGTGGATTCCTTTTATTCAGGAAGAAAACGAATCTGTGAGGTTTGTAACAGAAGAGTTTGACACCAGTTCACCCATTTCAAAAAACTGGATCTATAAAACTTTTGGTGCGGATGCGGTTACCTTTGAAATGCATGACGAACTTCCGGTTGAAACCATTCAGCAAATCGGTCGCTCTGCAGCAAGGAGTCTTATGGAATTATTGCTTGATGAAAAATCTAATGCTCAATAAAAAACTTTGCAATAACAGGCTTTTTATTCAAATTGAAGTATGAACGGTTCAAAAATACTTACTGAAGGATTGAACAACTGGAAACTGCGACTCATCCTTAGCGCGCTGTTATGCATTATGGGCCTTGCCGCTTTTATCAGTATGCTTCTTGGTTTATTTATCAATTTGAGCATTTATGATAAATCTATTGTGGCTATAGCCATCTGGATGGTTGGTATTCCGACTTATCTGATTTTAAGCGGTCTTGCTAAAATAACCCCTCAGTCTATTGCATTGTTCATCAATGAAAACAATGATACAGTTAAGGACGATCTTCAAATTCTATTGAAGGATACTGATGAACTAGATGAGCCTTCAAAGACTAAACAGCAAGAGCTCATTAGGTTTTTTCAGGATAACCCGCTACATAAATTCCTGCCGGATAAACCTGTAAAGCAAGCCTATATATTGATGGTTACAGCCATGCTGGGTAGTTTTGGAATTTGGTTTATTTCTTAAGGCCTTTCCGGGGAGAGAAATTAAAACCTTATTACATCATAAATTTGAAATACATCATTCAACTTTAGAATTTAAATGCCGACCTTGTAATGCTCGTAAATTCAAAATCGTAACTCATCAGCATTAACATTTCTCAAATGAAATCTCTTTTTCCCTCATTTCTTTGCATTCTTTTTATCCTTTTTACTTCGTGTAATACCGGGCCAAAAGTAATAGACGACCTTTCCGATAAATCCTTTAACGTCGTCAACCAAAATGGTGAACCGGTTACATTTCCTGACGATTATCAGGGCAAGTACGTTGTTGTCGGATTTATTTATACTAATTGTCCGGATATATGCCCGTTAGTAACTCAGAACCTTATTAAAGTTCAAAAAGAGTTTAATAATCCTGATGATATTCAGTTTTTAGGAATTACATTTGATCCAAATAGAGACACCCCTGAAGTTTTAAAGAGCTACAAGGGACTTTTTAATCTGGATGATAATTTCGATTTCCTGACAGCAGACTCAACAACCATTAGTGAACTGATGGATAGCGTAAGAGTTCGTTCTCAGGTTTCATTTACACAAGTAAGGGAAGATGATAAAGAAGTATATTTCATGAATCACTCTGATAAAATTATGGTACTCGACAAAAAAAGTAGAGTGATTTTCGAGTACGGCGGCAGTATGACGCCAGTAAACTACATTGTTGAAGACCTTAATACTGTAAGAAAGTAATTTAAATGAAAACTTCTGTCACACTCTTTTTTGCAATATTGTTTTTTTCAGGATGTGGAGATGATCCAAAAAAAAATTCTCCTCAAAAATCTGAACTTGCTAAAATTGAAAACTGGGCCCGACCGGGTGTTCAGGGTCAAATGAGTGGAGCTTACTTTGTATACAGAAATCCACTTAGTATTGCTGACACGCTTATTTCTGTTTACAGCCCACAGGCCATGATGACTCAAATTCATGAATCATACACTACCGAAGATGATCTTGCAGGAATGCGTGAAAAAGCAGAAATAATCGTTCAGGCAAATCAGAATATCACCCTTGAACAAGGTGGATTACATGTTATGCTTATGAATCTTAAAACTGATCTGCAAGAACCGGATTCCGTTACAATCTCTTTAATATTCAATCAAGCCGGAAAAGTAGACTTAACACTACCTGTAATATCTAACAAAAAATAAAACCCGAACTTTTCACCATTCGGGCTCTCTGGGTTGATTAAGAAAATGAGCCGGGTTAATTGCTCATTATTTAATACGCAAAACTCGTTATCTCAGATTGTATTTTATTATTAATTGTTGTCAGGCATAAGTAAAGAGTAGCTTTACAGCCGAAAATCTTTCAACTCTAACAAATGAAAGGAATTTCAATCTGCTTCAGTTAATTGAAGGGCATAAAAAAAGACATGCCTGAGCATGTCTTTTTAAATAATTTGTATAGAGAAATATTTAGTAGGAAGAAAATATTTCAGTGGTACCATCTTTTTTGACAAGATAAACATCGTAGTTATCCGCTTCTCTTCCCGGAACTTCCATGCCCGGAGAACCAATAGGCATTCCCGGAACTGTAAGTCCGATAGCGCCTTCCGGTTTTTCTTCTAAAAGCCGGTTTACATCTTCGATGGGAACATGTCCTTCCACAAAATATTCACCAACCATTGCTGTATGACATGATTCAAATCTTGCCGGTACACCTTTCTCCCTTTTTACTTCCATCAAATTAGGAATAGGCTTTTCTACTACTTCAAATTGATCGTCATTCATTAAAGCAGCCCATTTAGTACAGCATTGACATCCCGGGTTCTTGTACATTACCACTTCAATCTTATCAGCAGAAGCCGAAGAAACCGTTGGTGAATACTCATCCTCTGCTACTTTTTTTGGCCAGAATAATGCCAATCCAAAACCTATGGTAAATAAAAGCCCAAATATTAAAATCTTGTTGTTGCTCATGATCAAATTTCTTTAAAAGTTGAACTAAAATACAAAAATTTATCTACGTAATTTAGATTTCTGTCTCTGAGTTAATTAATTGAGAAAATACATTCATCTTTTGATGGTGTCTCTTTTTTTTGGTCTGATAAATCAACATCTTAAATATGTAAAAAAGAAAATAACCACTCATTGTAATGACATCAAAATATCCTCTTTTTTTATTGTTCTTTTTTCTGGGGTTTTCTTTTTCAGTAGCAGCTCAAACTTCAGAGTTCAAAGCCACATTTATAAAAGCCCAACAAGAAAATAAAGAAGTTGTTGTTACTCTTTCCGATGGAAACACATTCTCCGGATATGTGGTTTCAATTGATGAAGAATCAGCCGGAGTACGTACCAAAGACGGAGTATTTAACTTCCGCTACGACCGTATCAAAGAAGTTCAAATAGTGAATCCATCCGACAGAACATCACGGTGGCATCAAAACCCGGCTTCCAATAAATTATTTTTAACTCAAAGTGGCCGAATGCTGGAAAAAGGAAGTGGTTACTATCAAAATACCTATATTTTCTTTTCCAGCTTCACGTACGGAGCTTTTCAAAATCTTTCTATAAATGCGGGGTTCAGTACTTTTCCGGGGCTCGGAATTCACAATCAATTCTTCACAATTGGAGCTAAAATCGGTGTTAACCTGAATGAACAGTTTTCTTTTTCGGGGACAATTCGCCATTATCAAATCCCGGACTTTGATGAAAGTGCAACCACTTTATTCGGAGCTGCTACATTCTCAAAAAATGAACTGGACCTTACCGGAGGTGTTGGAATAGGACTGGGAAGTGAAGGAAGTTCAGAACCTGTTTTTATTCTTGGAGGACAACTAAGAGTTTCTGAACGTATTGCTGTTCTTAGTGAAAATTTAATATTCCCGGATGGTTCCGGAGATGTTTATCCTTTAGGCTCTTTAGGAATCAGGTTTTTAAGCCCAAAAGCTGCTATTGACTTGGGCTTTTTCGCCGGACAAGACATTGGTTCTTTCATACCTTTTGCAAGCTTTGCAATCAAAATTTAAAATTTTATGCGCTCAAAAAAATTCTCTTACGAAAATCAGGACATCGAAGTAACCTGGGATCTAAAACGCTGTATCCACGCCAAAGAATGCGTGCATGGATTACCTGACGTTTTTGACCCGAAAAGAAAACCCTGGATCGATCCCGATAAAGAACCCGACTCTGAAAAAATCGTGGAAACTATTGAGCGCTGTCCAACCGGAGCGCTTCAATATCATTTCAAGAATAAAAGCAATCCGGAAATTCCCCCTTCATCCAATAAAATTATTATAGATGAAAACGGACCTCTTTATGTTCATGGCAATATTGTTGTTCAGGATAACGACGGTAATGAGCTACTCAGAGAAACCCGTTTAGCGTTTTGCCGGTGTGGTAAATCGTCAAACAAACCCTTATGTGACAACTCTCATATAAAGGCTGAATTTGAGGCAGGTACTTCTTACAACCCTGAACGATTAGAATTGGAACCACAGGAAAATGAAGGCGGTGAGCTTTTGATCAAACTCATTGAAAATGCACCATTTGTTGTAGAGGGGAATTACGAAGTGATAGGAGAAAACCAATCTACAAAAACATGTAAGCGTATGAGTTTCTGCAGATGTGGAGCTTCTGAAAACAAACCTTTTTGTGATGGAACACATCGCCATATAGAGTTTAAGTCTGATGAGTAATTATATAGCTTTAATTTCAGGCTCTTTATTACTTGCTACAGGAATTGGTGCAGGAGCTTTTGGTGCGCATGCACTTGAAAATACACTCACTTCTGAACGGCTTGAGACTTGGAAAACAGCCGTTGATTATCAGGTCTGGAATGCAATCGGTTTGCTGCTTATTGCCCTGGTCTCAAATAGTTTTGGGTTAGAGCTGAACTGGTCCAAATGGTTGATCTTTTCCGGAGTCCTCATCTTTTCCGGCAGCCTATACATCCTTTGCTTAACAGATACAAGTTGGCTAGGTGCGATCACACCAATAGGTGGTGTTTGTTTGATCTTAGGATGGATATTATTCACAATACACATAATTAAAAATCATTCTCTTATATCATGAAATGTTCAATTTTTTTACTTCTATTTGCTCTGATAAATTGTTCTGATTCATATGAGACTAAAACAATTATAAAGTTAACTCAGGAACAAAGAGATGTTAAAATTGTAAATGAGGGTCCGAATGATGTCCGTTACTTTTTATTTGAATCAGGATTTGCTGCAACTGTAAATATTGATACGTCATGTGACAATTTTAAACCTAATATCAAATCCGGGACAAGCATATCTATCGCTTTTGAAGATATTGCAGGATATGATGATGATGCAGAGTCCTTTTGGTTTTCATGGACAGACTGTAAAATATCGGGTAACACACAAACCATAAAATTTGACCAATGAAAGCAATCTGGAACGGAAAAATATTAGCTGAAAGCGACGACACGGTTGTGGTTGAAAACAATCATTACTTCCCTGCTGATTCTATCAATGAAGAATTCTTTACTGATAGTGATCACAAAACTACCTGTCCGTGGAAGGGATTGGCAAGCTACAAATCCATCCGGGTTGATGGCGAAACCAATCAAAACGCCGCATGGTACTATCCTGATCCCAAAGATGCAGCTAAAGAAATAAAGGATCACTTTGCCTTTTGGAAAGGTGTGAAAGTGACCGATTAATTTCGTCGAATTTACAGCAACTCACTGGCGATGTTTGCCAGATCAGAACGCTCTCCTTTTTCTAAGTTGATGTGAGCATACAGGTCACTTTTTTGCATGCGGTCAACTAAATAAGATAGTCCGTTGCTTTGAGTATCTAAGTATGGGGTATCAATTTGGAAAATGTCTCCGGTAAAAATGACTTTTGTATTTACTCCCGCTCTGGTAATAATGGTCTTCACTTCATGCGGAGTTAAGTTTTGAGCTTCATCGATAATGAAAACCACATTCGATAGGCTTCTTCCACGAATATAAGCCAATGGTACAATTCGGAGTTTGTCCGTTTGGATCATTTCATCAATTTTTTTGTATTGCTTACTGGTTTCTTTGAATTGATGTTTGATAAAACTCAGATTATCCCAAAGTGGCTGCATGTATGGATTGATCTTGGCTTCAGCATCGCCGGGTAAGTAACCGATGTCACGATTGCTTAGCGGAACAATTGGTCTGGCCAAATATATTTGTTTGAAATCACTTCGTTGCTCTAAAGCACTTGCTAATGCCAGCAATGTTTTTCCTGTTCCTGCGGCTCCGGTTATGGTTGTAAGAAGAATATTCGGATTTAAAAGCGCATGCATTGCGAAAGTTTGCTCCGCATTTTTGGGCTGAATTCCATACGCGTTAGTTTTCTCAACCTGTTCGATATATTTTGATTTGGCATTATACCAACCAAGCGCCGATGAGCCATGGCTTTTCATGATATAGTAATGATTGCTTGGCGGATTCATTTCCATTACATCTTTGGGTTTGATCCTGCCTTTATCATAAAACTTACTTATCAGAGAAGGATCTTCAAGCTCCAGATCTGTTTTTCCTCTGTATAAATGGTCGATATCTTTAACCTGAACCGTTTCGTAATCTTCGGCATCCAGATTTAATGCACGAGCTTTAAGCCTCAGGTTTATATCTTTTGAAACAAGTACGACCCGCGTATTTTCATTTTCGTTTTTTAACCGGAGCGCTGCATTTATAATATGATGATCGTTGCGAGTAGCTCCAAAAACTTTGTTGGCATCAACATGTTTCCCTCCATTGCTGATAACTTTAAGCTTACCATGAGACTTCCCATTCAATGGGATCCAGTCCTGCAGCATATTTTCATCTGAAATTCCATCCAGATAGCGGATGAATTCACGGGCGTGTAAGTTTATTACGGTATTTCCTTTTTTTAAAAGTATCCAGTTCCTCCAAAACTGTTATCGGGATTGCAACGTCATTTTTTTCAAAATTCTTAACGGCTTCATAGTCATATAAAAGCACGGAAGTGTCGAGTACGAAGATCTTCTTCGCTTTCTTCTTAGGCATGGGCTAATCGTTTTGATTTTTCAGAGATCGAAACCTCTTTATGTAGATGATGTTAAAGAACGGTTCACTCAATTAAATCAAACAAAAACCAATATGCAATGGATGTGGAAAACTCGGTCGAAATTAATATTGAGTTAACAGTTCAGGGTTCCCAAAGATGTTAATAACTCACGCATTAAGTTGATAAAGTGCTATGCTCAGAGCAATCGCAGCGTTCAAGCTTTCCACTGAACGATTCTCTTTAGCGGGTGGAATCATAACCCGTTTTCTGCTTGATATAACGAGATTTGCATCAACTCCATTAGCCTCATTTCCAACTATAAGAATCGTTTTGCTGGTTGAACTTATTTCTGAAATCGGTAGAGCTCCTTCATTTCCGTCTAGTAATAGAATTTGCCATCCTTCTTTCTCCATAACTTCCAGATCTTGTTTCAAATCTGAGTTTCTGAACGGTAAAACCCCTGTCGCACCTGCTGTGCTTCTCACCACTTTCGGATGATGCAGATCTACAGATCCTTTGCCAATTAAAATTGCACTAGCTCCGAACCAAGCGGCTGTCCTCACAATAGTTCCTAAATTTCCGGGATCCTGAATTCTGTCTGTTGCAACGATCAATTCTTCTTTCTTGAGCAACTCTTCAACGGAAACTTCTTTCGGAATCTCACAAACGGCAAGTATTCCTTGGCTATTCTCGGTATCAGAGAGTTCGTTAAATGTTTTTGTGTCGATTTGGTAACAGCTGTTAGCTAGTAGCTGATAACTGTTAGCTTCCTTATCAACAAAAATTTCCCGAACATTCAGAATACCATTCTCCAAAACCTGCTCCACAGCCCTCTCTCCTTCAACTACAAACATTCCCTCTTTTTCACGGTACTTTTTCTGCCCGAGTTTTCTTAAAAGCTTGATTTGATTATTCGACGCTGATTTCACGAGTTCTGAGTTCTGAGTTCTGAGTTCTGAGTTCTGAGTTCTGAGTTCTGAGTTCTGAGTTCTGAGTTCTGAGTTCTGATAAAAAGATACTTCAAAATCTATCACTTCTCATGTAACTAATACTAATTATTTGGAGAATGATTTTCTATCTTTAGCCAAATCAAAAAAACGAAGCTAAAATAACTCATGGATTTTTTAAAGAAACTGGGAATTGAGGGAGTAAACGCAGGTACAAGTACCGGGCGAGTTTATCTGGAAAGCAAAAACCAAATTACCAGTCACACTCCGGTTGATGGAAAAACGATCGCAAATGTGACTACAACTACCAGAGAACAATACGAAGAAGTAGTTCAGGCGTCTCAGGAAGCTTTTAAAGTTTGGAGAGAAATGCCGGCTCCGCAACGTGGAGAAATTGTACGTCAAATAGGCGATAAGCTTCGTGAGTTCAAAGAGCCTTTGGGAAAATTGGTTACTTACGAAATGGGTAAGATCTATCAGGAAGGACTTGGTGAAGTTCAGGAAATGATAGATATCTGTGATTTTGCAGTTGGATTAAGTCGACAATTATACGGACTTACCATGCATAGTGAGCGCCCAAATCACAGAATGTATGAGCAATGGCATCCGATGGGAACGGTTGGGATTATTTCAGCTTTTAATTTTCCTGTAGCCGTTTGGAGCTGGAACGCTATGATCGCTGCGGTTTGTGGTGATACTATGATCTGGAAAGGTTCTGAAAAAACTCCTCTGTGTGGAATTGCTATTCAAAAGATCGTTGCCAAAGTATTGAAAGAAAATGATCTCCCGGAAGGAATATTCTGTTTGGTTACCGGTGATCGTGAAGTTGGTGAATGGATGACAGAAGATGAGCGCATTCCATTGATCTCTGCTACCGGTTCTATCAGAATGGGTAAAGAAGTAGCTAAAGTAGTTGGTGGACGTTTAGGAAAAACTATCCTGGAACTGGGTGGCAATAATGCAATCATCGTTTCTGAAAATGCTGATATTGAAATGGCAATCCGTGCAACTGTGTTCGGAGCAGTCGGAACTTGTGGTCAGCGTTGTACTTCTACGCGTAGACTTATCATTCACGAATCAGTTTATGATCAATTTAAAGAGCGACTGCTGAGTATCTATGAGAATGTGAATATTGGGAATCCTCTGGAGCCGGATACTTTGGTTGGACCAATGATCGATCAGCTTGCGGTAGATGCAATGCAAAATGCACTCAAACAAGTAGAAGAAGAAGGTGGAAAAGTGATCTTCGGAGGCGAAGTTTTAGACAGAGATGGTTTTTATGTTCGCCCGGCTATCGCTGAAGCCAAAAATGAATTCGAGATCGTTCAGGAAGAAACTTTTGCTCCGATTCTGTATCTCATCAAGTACAAAACTATTGATGAAGCAATGAGCTATCACAATGGTGTAAAGCAGGGATTGAGTTCTGCAATGTTTACACTGAATATGCGTGAAGCTGAAAATTTCTTAAGTACACACGGTTCTGATTGTGGAATTGCTAATATCAATATCGGTACCAGTGGTGCTGAGATTGGTGGTGCTTTCGGTGGCGAAAAAGAAACGGGTGGTGGGCGTGAGTCAGGCTCAGATGCGTGGAAAGCGTATATGCGTCGACAAACCAATACCATTAACTGGAGTGAAGAATTACCGCTGGCGCAAGGTATTTCTTTTGACGTATAACCTTTTGAATTTTTGAATTCAAAATTAAGGACGAAGAATTAGTGAGACATAAATTCTTCATTTTTTAGTCTTAAGTGTAGATTTCTGATACATTCTCCTTTTCAAGGGAGAACCGATCAAACACAGGGGTGAGATCAGGGGATGTTGCACAATTTCTGAGTTACTAAATTGCACAACATCCTCCGTCTTCTGACCTCTCCGGTCAGAATCCACCTCCTTCAAAGGAGGATTTCCGAAAAAGCTTCCAACTACACCGACCTTTAGAATTATTGGCGAGGAAAGAACGCAATAAAATCGACGGCTCCGAAGGAGCAATCATTACATTCAGACTGATTTTCACTAGTTCCGCACGTCTCGTTCGGAATTCCATCAGAAAGCTCCTGCTTCCTTTTCATTTCAAATTCTAACCATCGTCCTTAACTCTTCCAGAGTTTTATCTCATCAAAAATAAAAGCTGATTCTTATAAACTCTGGAAGAGTTTGACCCAAGAAATATCATTTACTTTCAAATTTTCTCTTCTATATTCCTGAAAATCTTAATCAACTCAGGGAATATGAAATACATCTCAATTTTCTTCATTCTGATTATTGGAACTAATGTTCTTTGTGCCCAAAACCAATCCCCCGAACAAAAGTTAAAAGAACTCGGTATCGAGCTTCCTGAAATAGCTCCACCGGTTGCTAATTATATTAATGTAGTTAGAACCGGAAACCTCTTATTTCTTGCAGGGAAAGGTTCTCAAAATCCCGATGGCTCCAGAATTACGGGAAAAGTTGGAGTAGATCTTACTATTGAAGAAGGATACGAAGCTGCAAAAAGTATAGCCTATCAACATCTTGCTGTAATTAAGAATGAGATCGGCGATCTCAGCAAAGTAGTTCGTGTTGTGAAAGTTCTGGGAATGGTTAATACTACTCCTGAATTTACAGCACATTCTCAGGTAATAAATGGTTATTCAGATTTCATGGTCGAGATCTTTGGCGAAAAGGGAAAACACGCTCGTTCCGCTGTTGGAATGAGTTCTCTTCCTGTAAACTTAGCGGTAGAAATTGAAGTAATTATTGAAATTGAAAACCCATAATTATTGGTATTTCATAATATCCCTAAAAAATAGATTCGATAATCGTTTAGCTTAATTTCTTTAGTTATATTCTATAATATCTAACGATGGCGATGGGGCTCAAAAACATATTACCAACAAAGGACAAAAGCGAAAAGATTGAGATCCTGTTATTCGAGATCGCGATCTTTTTAACCATCCTTGTATTTTTGTTCTGGACCGGCTTTAGCTTTTACGCCGGATACCAAACTTTGATCAAAGCCATTTTCGTTTTCGGTTTTGTAGCTTATACGGGCATATATATTGCTCAGAAAAAGAGCGTGTCCTTCAATATCATGTCATCCATTTATTTTGGATTGAGTTTTGGGATCATGGCATTTGCTTGGTTACCGGGAGGGGGAATTACCGGGGCCATTATTCAATTTATTATCCTGATTTTTATATCCGGATTGCTCGTTCTTCCAATCAGAGCTTATTTAGTATTCATACTATTAACTGCATTTATTGTAATAGGGTTCGCTATCTATGAATATTTTAACCCCGGAGTTGCGGTTCCTTATTCGAATGAGATCCATAGAATCAGAGATATTTCCATTGCAAGTATTATTTCCATTCTAGTACTTGGTTTTTCTTTATTCACTTTTAAGCGTTCCTATGTAAGAGACAGAGAATCTCTGGGAAAAGCCATTAATGACATTCAGGTTGAAAAAGTAAAAGCGGAATCAGCCGACAAAGCAAAGTCTCAATTTCTCGCAACCATAAGCCACGAGATGCGAACTCCGTTAAATGGTATTGTTGGTATTTCTGAACTTTTAGGAGAAACAGACCTGAACCCTGAACAGGTTGAAATGGTTAAAAACCTCAGCTACAGCAGCAACATGCTGCATAGCCTCATCAGTGATGTTCTGGATCTCACTACTATAGAAGACGAAAACCTTGAGCTTAATGAAAACAAATTCCATCTGGAAAGTGAAATAAAAGATATACTGGAAATATTCAGACCTAAAATAGACTCCAGAAAAGCCTTTCTCCATCTCCACCACGAACACGACAGTAGTATTCCGAAAGTGTTGTATGGAGACATTTCCCGGATCAGGCAGGTTTTAGTAAACCTGGTTAATAATGGGATCAAATTTACAAACGATGGCTCCGTAATTATTCAAACTAAATTGTTAAAGAGAGAAGACGGTATCGCTACTATTCAGTTTTCTGTATCTGATACCGGAGTTGGTATTTCCAAAGAAGATCAGGACAAACTATTTACAAAATTCTTCAGAACCAGATTGGCTAATACCATTGAAGGAACCGGCTTAGGACTTACCATCAGTAAAAGATTGGTAGAATTAATGGGCGGAGAAATCTCATTCACATCTCAGCTTAAAAAAGGATCTACCTTTTCGTTTGAACTGCCCTTATCCTTAGAACCAAAAACTCCGGAAAAACTGGAAGCATCTGTGAATGAGGATGATCTCTCCGGGCTTAAGATTCTGATTGCGGAAGATGTCCCCATCAATCAAATGGTTTTGAGTAAAATGCTTAAAAACCTCGGTATTGAAAATATTGATATTGTAGATGATGGAAAGCAGGCCTTAGAAGCGGCTACCAATGGTGAAAATGATTACGATTTTATATTAATGGATATTCAAATGCCTAAACTGGATGGCTCACAGGCTTCCAGAAGGATAATAGAGTTCTACAGAGGAGACCTGCCGTTTAAAATTATAGCAGTCACTGCAAATGTGATGAAAGATGATTTTGTTCTATACAGGGAATCCGGAATGGTAGATGTACTAAGCAAACCGGTAAACATAAAAATGCTTTCTCACACACTGCATAAGCATTTAAATTAGGGTTTTCTCCTTCCTGTTACAGGATTTTCTATAGAGGCAATTATTCTTGTTCTAGAAAAACCTCATCCAACCTAATGTAATTAGCAGAAGTATAAAGCGATAAGTGAATATCAATATATAGAATGAAAAATTGAGTAGAATAACTCTCGATATATTCTTAGCTAAACCTGCTTTGAAAAATCCTCTGTAAAGAAAAAATCCATATATATTCAGCAGAACAAAAGAAGTGATCGTTATTGTTTTATCATTGATATAAACTTGGCTGCCGTTCGAGATCAAAGTGTAAGCTAATGGTAGCGAGCAAAGAATAATCAGAAGTAGAAAAGAATGAAGAATAAGACTTCTGTTAATATGAAATAGCAATGGTTTGTTCTTTCTCTCCGAATAGTTGGTAAGAAATGTTAACCCTGAAAACATCAAAGGTAAGATCAGTAAAAAAACTTTTGAAAGCGTTTTAGTAAGTTCATTATACTGAATATGAAAGCTTTGTGTGTCAAGTTCTGATGAACTTATTAATGCTTCTATCCAACCTCTGGTGAAGTTACTATATATCAATCCGTTCAGTTGGATTTGGAGACTGGTTGTAAAGGTATTTATGTAAGGAAAAAGAAAATAAATTGCGTTCGCGATCAAAAACCACTTTATAGGCGAGATATACTTTTTTCTTTCTCCAAGATTGTATGAAGAAACATATTTCCCGGGATTTAAAAAGAATAACTTTAATGTTCTGAAAAATGCATTATCAATATTAAAAATACTTTCTAGAACATCGCCGACGAGCACTCTCAACTTCAGATCCTTTTCAGTAAGCTTCTTTTGCCCGCATCTTGGGCAAAATGCTAACTCCAGGGGACTAAAATTGCAGTTGGAACAAGTATTTTTTTTCGCTGACTCTTCCATTTTATATCAAATGGCTTTTTCTATTCTGCTAATTAGTTCCTTTACAAAATCAGATTGTTCGGGTTTCATAAATACGCTTCTGAGAATAGTAACTATTTCTGAATCAGCTTTAAATTCAGGATGTAATCTTATGAATTCTGAACTTGGAACTTTAAAAAAAGAAAGATAGAATGATTGGTCCTTCATTCCTGCATCAAATACCTTTTTAGAAAGTTCGGAAATTTGTGAGGTACTCTTAGTTGATTGGTGGATAGGAAAATATCCCAATATATCCAGTTCCGGTTTTTTATATGGAACCAGATTTCCACTATTCTCCATTAGCGAATAACCCTTTAAAGCAGCTTTTCTGCATTGAGCCATAACAGGGCCAAAGCCCTCATTTTCTTTTAAAGGAAAACATTGCAGTGTTGCCCACAAAGCTACTGCTGCTGCACCGGCTCTTGAACATTCCAGGCTTATTTCCCCAAGATGAAGTTCATCTGAAGTAAAATAGGTATATGGCGAATCGTGCTTGTAAAAGCGACCAACTTCCGGATCTTTAAAAAGAACACAACCACATCCATAAGGTTGTAATCCATGTTTATGAGGATCAATCACTATGCTGTTCGCTTCCTCCATTAATTTCCACGGAGTTCCGTCGATTAAATCCGAATCTTTCAATGTTCTGAAAAATCCTCCGTAAGCAGCATCTATATGAATTCGAATTCCATGTTTTTTTACCCAGAGGATAACTTGTTCCAGAGGTTCAACTTCTCCCAAACCGGTAGTACCCAGAGTTACTACAATTGTGCCGATTTCTTTTGGATCAACAGAGTCCAGGTCAAAACTTCCATCTTCCAGTATTGGGATCTTAACGGAATCTACAGCTAACACCCCGCACATTCTTTCATGCGTGTAATGTGAATTGGATGAAAATGCGATCTTTTTACCTGGATGAGATTCTCTTGCAATCCACAAAGCTTCCAGATTTGCAATAGTGCCGCTTGCCGTCAGATGCCCCAGAAAAATTTCTCCATATCCAAAGAAATTCGCTAGTTCAGCAACTACTTCTTTTTCCATTTCTGAAGAAGGCGGTCCTCCATCCAAAGCATGATTATTCGGATTTATACTCATCGCCATAGCATATGCAGCCCAGGCAACAGGGTGTGGAGGTTTCAACATCTGACCTGCATAAACCGGATGATGAAATGGATAATTGCAATTTAGTTTTTGGGAAAGTCTGGAAAAAATTTCTTCAACTTTTTTATCAGAAACAGAAAGCGTCGAATCCTGATCCCACGCTCCAAAAGATTTCTTCCAGTTGCGCAGGCCTTCAAGCCCTTTTTCGAGTGCTTGTTTAGCCTGCTTATCCATTAATACAGATTAACTGAAATTCCTGCAGAAAGAACCTGCTTGATCTGAACTTCACTTGAAAAATCATCGTCGTAGCGCATTTCGAATTGAAAGGATGCACTAATTAAAGAGTTGATTTGTCCGACTAATTCGTTACTCCAAAAGACATCGGTCTCTGAAACCGGATCTGTGAAACTTGTAAATGTTTCCAGATTACTGGAATACTGAATATTTTCGGCCACTGTCGTTTGAAACGAAATACCGGTTGTTAAACCACCTTCTGATCTGAAAGTATCTCCCTGCGGTAATCCATAATTCGGAGACAAATCTCCATCAGAAATAAACGTTTGTTTAAGAGCCAAACCAGCTTCTACCTGTAAATTCGGATTCGCATTATATTCCAAACCTGCACCTTCTGTAAGATAAGCCGGACTAAAAAATCCCGAAATTAATGAGTCCCCACCAGCTACTTTGGCATCATAATCGTACCCATCAGCAAATTGTGTTCTGAATTGAATAGCTCCGTATGCTGCTAACTTACTGTCTTCCTGAAGGTCATACGTAGTTCTGAGTCTGACGGAGATCAGGTCATCTGATTTTCTTGTTCTTCCATCTACTTTTGACTGACCATACCTTAAGTTTGTGCGAAAACCGAACGTGTACTGATCTTTGCGATACATTTTCGTGTAAACAGTTGAAGCTGTTCCACTAATGGTATTTACACCACCTTCACTCCAATTGCTGTAAGATGCTTGGGAACCGTTCAGATTTGCAACCCAGGTTTGTGTCCATCCTGCAAGTGTATCAGGTACAACAATAGTTTGTCCTTGCAATGCATTTGTAGTAAAAAAAGTAATTGCGGTTAGTAGTAAAGTTTTGGTAATAATATTCATCTTAAAATGTGTAATTAACTATTTTTGAAGAGCACAACTTGCTCCGGTTTCTCTTTTGAAAGCATAACTTCAACATGCTCGCCCACCTTTGTTGGAATGGTCATCCCCGTGATGTTCGACTTTATCGGATACTTTCTGTGTCCCCTGTCTAACAAAGTAAGTACTTCAATCCGTTCAGGTTCTCCCGTACTTATTATTGCTGATACAGCATCGAACATAGTTTTACCTGAGAAAATCACATCATCAATGATAAGAACGAACTTTTCAGAACATTCGGGGAGCTGCTTATTGTGCGTCAGATTCTTAACATCGTATTCCACCAATTCAATCACTGATTCGCTGTGATATGGTTTCAGGTAGTCAAATAATACTCTGGCCGTAGCAAACCCTCTTTCATTTAATCCCACGATTACCAACTCCTGTCCCGGGGTTACTTTCTCCCAAACCTCGATTGCCATTCTCTTTAAAGAACGCTCGATTCTGGCTTTATCCATCAATACAATTTGCCGTTTCATCTGCACATATTTATTTTATAAAAGGTAACAAAATAATAAGGTTGAATGCGAAACTTAATGTACATATCCATCGTTAATTTATGTACTTTACAGTGTTAACCTAAGAAAAATGCAGGGAGACTTAATATGAGCAGAGGATTAGGAACTTTACTTACAGGAATTGCAGCCTTCGCTGGTGGTGTTGTAGCAGGTTTATTACTTACTCCAAAATCCGGAAAAGAAAATCGTCAATGGATTGAAGACAAAAGCCATAAAATTCTGGAAGACAGTGAAAAGAAAATTGGTGAAGTATCAAAAAACATAAAGAAGAGCGTTAAGGATAATTTACCGGATCTTTATGAAGCAACCGAATTACTCCATTTTGAAGATGAAGAATTAGAAGAGGATGTCTGAAGTCTCATTTCCATATTCTGAGCGAATTTTGCAATGGGTATGGAACGAGCTTTTGTTTGATAACACCTCATTGACCACAGAATGTGGGAAGCCTATTCAAATCATCCATCAAGGAAATTTAAATCATTCAGATGGCCCTGACTTTAAATCTTCAAAATTACTGATCGGAAATATCGAATGGAATGGTTCTGTTGAACTCCATCTGAAGTCGAGCGGGTGGAAAGCCCATAACCACCATTCTGATCATAATTATGATAATGTAATACTTCATGTAGTGGCGGAAGAAAACCCGGAACCGGTTTCTACATTATCAGGCAGCTCACCATTCACACTTAACCTTCTTCCCTATATCCATTCCGATTTAGGATCTTTTTTATCCAATCTCGATCATTCTAAAAAACTGCCTTGCTCAGGCAATCTTACATTTATTTCTGAGGATGTTTTTCATGAACAGATTGAACGGTCTCATCAGGAATATTTAAACAAGAAAGTTGATGATTTTCTTTCGTTCTACACCTCTGATGCGCCCCAAAGTGTAGCTTGGAAAAATGCTCTTATCGTTTCTGTATTTGATGGCTTTGGGATCAGCCAGAACCGAGAACAAATGCGTACACTTGCTTATGCTTTACTGAATTCGGAGCATGATACATTGAATAGTCTACAGTCAAAAGCTGATCAAATTGCTTTCGGAAACTCTGAGATAAACTGGAATTTTAAAGGCTCAAGACCACACAGCCATCCGGCACGCAGAATAAAAACTGCGGTTCAATTTTTACACCTGATCAAGTCCACTCCTTTTGAGGATTTTTTGAACGCTCATTCTTATAAACTCTGGAACGTGTGGTGCTCCGTAATCGGGGTACAGAACGCCGGGCACCCAAAAATTTTATACGCCACTGTTTTTCTTCCTGCACTCTACTTTCTTGGAAAGCTGTACCATTCAGAAAAAATAACATCCTCAGTTAAAGAAGAATGGAATTCATTTAAAGCTCCTATACCAAAAATTTTGCTTTCTGAGTTTACACAGCTGGAAATTTCACCTTCTTTATATCAAAAAAAGCTTGGATCTATCCATCAGTTAAGGGAATATTGTAAGCCAAAGAACTGCTCAGAATGTTTAGTGCTAAAAAAAGCATTTTGATCTTGATTGCTTTTCGATCTATCTCTATCTTTGGGGTCTGTCGAAACAACATTTTTTGCCCGGTCGTCTAATGGCAGGACAGCTGGTTTTGGTCCAGTCAGTGGGGGTTCGAGTCCTCCCCGGGCAACAAACACTCAATAAGATAACAACAGGAGCCGTCTTATTGTTTTATGTAATCCTGAAATTTTCAGTGCTAGCAGTTAAATGGATACTCCTCTCGCAATATTTTCCGGACGAAGCAACCCCGCTCTCGCAAGAGCAATTGCTGAATCCTACGGTACAAAACTCGGTGACGTTACCATCAAGGAATTTTCTGATGGTGAATTATATGTAAAATTCGAGCAAAGCATCCGTGGCGAAGATATTTTCATTATTCAACCAACTCCCCCACCCGGTGATAACATCATGGAGTTGTTGTTAATGCTTGATGCGGCAAAACGCGCATCGGTAAAGCGAGTAACAGCGGTAATTCCCTACTTCGGATATGCCCGCCAGGATCGAAAAGATCAACCAAGAGTATCTATTGGTTCTAAACTCATGGCAAATCTGCTTGTTGAAGCAGGTGCAGATCGCATTTTGACCATGGATTTACATGCAGCACAAATTCAAGGATTTTTTGATATCCCGCTTGATCACCTTTATGCAAGCCGGGCTTTCATTGAACATTTTAAATCCAACCCAATTGAAAATCTGGTGGTAGTTGCCCCGGATGTGGGAAGCCTCAAAACATCACGATCGTATTCTAAAAAGCTTGGAACAAGTCTCGCCTTTATTGACAAGAGACGACCAAATGCTAATGAATCCGAGATCATGAACATTATTGGTGATGTAGAGGGAAAGAATGTGTTGATAGTAGATGACTTAATTGACACCGCCGGAACACTTACAAATGCAGCAGCAGCCATGAAAGAAAGAGGCGCGCTAAATATTACTGCAATTTGTACTCACCCGATACTTTCGGGACCGGCATACCAACGAATAGAAGATTCACCTATAGATGAAGTTTTAGTTACAGATACAGTAACCCTTCGCCAGCCTTCTGACAAGATCAAAGTGCTGAGTGTTGCGGATATTTTTGCTGAAGCAATTCAGCGTATCCATACTAACGATACTATAAGTGCACTCTTCGACAATTAATGAATAAGTAAGTAAATCCAAAATGGCAAAAGCTGAATTTAAGACAATAGACGCCGAAAAACGTGAGCTTAGTAAAAAAGCTAACCGTGAACTTCGTGCTCAAAAAAGAGTTCCTGCAGTTCTTTACGGACCTGAAGTGAAAGAAAACCTTCACTTTTCTGTAGACGAATTGGAACTGGAAAGAATTTTAAGAACACAACAAACTAAACTCGTTGAATTAACTTTTGACGATAAAGTGTATAAAACACTGGTTAAAAGAGTTGAGTTTGATCCTGTTACTGACAGACCTGTTCACGTAGATTTTTACGTTCTTTCTAATAACCATAAAGTTACTCTGAGAATTCCTGTTACTGTTACCGGTAATGCTCGAGGAGTTGTAGAAAATGGTGGACGTTTGTTCCAACCAATGAAAGTAGTTCGCATCCGAGTACTGCCTGAATTTATTCCTGCAGAATTTATAATCGATGTAAGCTCACTTAAAATTGGAGAATCCTTCCACGTAGGCGATTTAGACCTTGATGGAATCACTCCAATTGATGCTGAAGGAAGAACCATTGTTACGATCAGACCTCCAAAAGGCGCTGACTTCCTGGATAGCTTAACCGCTGATGTTGAAGGCGATGACGAAGCTGAAGGTGAAGAAACAGCTGAAGGCGAAACTCCTGAAGGTGAGGAAGGTGCTGACGGTGAAGGTTCTGAAGAAGAAAAAACTGAAGAATAATCAAAGTGGTTAAGGCGGGAATGCCCAATTCAACACCATGTCCATAATCGTAGGATTAGGAAATATCGGTAGCGAATATGATGGCACCCGTCATAACATCGGTTTTGATGTTCTTGATGAACTGGCAAAAACGCTTTCAACTTCATTTGGTCCGGGTGGCGGACCTTTTGAAATAGCTGAAGGAAGACACAAAGGACGCAAAATCGTTCTTGTTAAACCAACTACTTTTATGAACAGAAGTGGTACAGCAGTTAAGAAAGCGTTAGCTAAGTTCAATACAGATAAAAAAGATTGCCTGATCATTTATGATGATCTGAACCTTCCACTTGGCACAAACAGAATGAAGCCAAATGGAAGTGCGGGCGGTCACAATGGAATTTCTGATATTATTGAGCGGCTTGGAAGCAATGACTTCCCACGATTGCGATTTGGTATCGGTGATAATTTTTCGAGAGGCAGACAAGTCGATTACGTACTGTCTCCTTTTGATGAAGATGAGCTTGAGGAAAAAAATCAGGCTGTACAACACGCTCACGACGCTGCCCTTGCTTTCGTGAATTTGGGTATAGAAAGGGCAATGAATTATTTTAATTGAATTACAATCATAAACTAACGAAAAGAGTATTATGCTAAACATAATCTATTTCTCAGCGGCGGCGGGTGTTATTGCACTTCTATTTACCGCATTAAAATCTTCTTGGGTAAGTAAACAAGAAGTGGGTACTGACCGAATGGCCCGTATCGCAGAAAGTATCGCAAAAGGTGCAATGGCTTTCTTAAAAGCAGAATATAAAGTGCTTTCAGGTTTCGTACTTGTAGTAGCTTTAATCTTAGCTTTTAGTGCTAATCCTGAAACTTCGAGCTGGATGGTTGCCATCTCTTTCGTAGTTGGAGCAATCTGTTCCGGACTTGCAGGTTTCATCGGAATGAAAGTTGCTACCAAAGCTAATGTAAGAACTACTCAAGCTGCACGTACCAGCCTTGGAAAAGGACTTGAAGTTGCATTCGCAGGAGGTTCTGTAATGGGACTTGGTGTTGTAGGACTTGGGGTATTAGGACTTTCAGTTTTACTCTTCACTTTCTCTCAGATGTTTGGTATTGAAGGTGCCGGCGCTGTAAACAAAGTATTGGCAATCGTTACCGGATTCTCTTTCGGGGCATCTTCAATCGCATTGTTCGCTCGTGTTGGTGGTGGTATTTATACCAAAGCTGCTGATGTTGGAGCTGATCTGGTAGGTAAAGTTGAAGCAGGTATTCCTGAAGATCACCCATTAAATCCTGCAACTATTGCAGATAATGTTGGTGATAACGTAGGTGATGTTGCAGGAATGGGTGCTGACCTTTTCGAATCATACGTTGGTTCAATCATCGGTACTATGGTTCTTGGTGCTGCATTCATGACTATTCCGGGTTGGAGCGATAACTTCGACGGACTTTCTGCAGTAATGCTTCCTTTAGTTCTTGCAGGAACAGGAATCTTTACTTCGATCTTGGGAACCTTCTTTGTAAGAGTTAAAGATGGTGGCGATCCACAAAGAGCATTGAACATCGGTGAATTTTTATCAGCTGCTGTTATGTTGGTTGCTTCTTTCTTCATCATCCAATGGATGCTTCCAGAAACATGGACATTCTCAGGAATTGAGTATACAAGCATGGGTGTTTTCTGGGCTACTATCTTCGGATTAGCTGCAGGATTATTGATCGGTTTAGTTACTGAGCATTACACAGGTACAGGTACAAAACCGGTACTATCTATTGTTAAGCAATCTGTAACCGGTGCTGCAACTAACATCATCGCCGGACTTGGAGTTGGAATGATCTCGACTGCAATTCCTATCATCATAATTGCAATCGCAATTGTAGGAGCTTACAGCTTTGCCGGACTTTATGGAATCGCAATTGCTGCTGTAGGTATGCTTGCAAATACAGGAATCCAGTTAGCTGTTGATGCTTACGGTCCTGTTTCTGATAACGCAGGTGGTATCGCTGAAATGGCTGACCTTCCACCGGAAGTTCGCGAGCGCACTGACAAGCTTGATGCTGTTGGTAACACTACTGCTGCTATCGGTAAAGGTTTTGCAATCGGTTCTGCTGCTCTTACTGCACTTGCATTATTCGCGGCTTTTATCACAGCATACAACGCTACGCATGACGTAAAGCTTCTCGCTATTGATGTGTTGAGCCCAACTGTAATGGCTTCTCTTTTTGTTGGAGCTATGCTTCCATTCTTATTCTCTGCTCTTTCTATGCAAGCTGTAGGTCGTGCTGCAATGAGTATGATCGAAGAAGTACGCCGTCAGTTCAAAGATATTCCTGAATTAAGAGCTGCTCTTGATGTGATGAATAAGAACGGTGAAACTGAGTACACAGATTGGAATGACGAAGACAAAGCAACATTTGATGCTGCTGATGGAAAAGCTGAATATGAAAAATGTGTTGAGATCTCAACAACTGCTTCTATTCGCGAAATGGTTCTTCCGGGACTACTAGCTGTAATCGTTCCTGTACTATTCGGATTTGTTCCGGGATTTGTAAGCGACGACCCTACTTTAGGAGCTCAGATGCTTGGTGGACTTCTTGCAGGTGTAACTTCTGCAGGTGTTCTTATGGCATTGTTCCAAAGTAACGCAGGTGGTGCTTGGGATAACGCTAAGAAAATGATCGAAGAAGGTGTTACCATTGATGGTGTTGAGTACGGAAAAGGTTCCGAAGCTCATAAAGCCGGTGTTGTTGGTGATACTGTTGGTGATCCTTTCAAGGATACTTCAGGACCATCTCTAAACATCCTTCTTAAGTTGATGTCAGTTGTTGCACTTGTTATCGCAACAATGATCTAAGCTTTTAATATTTTGTACGGGCGGATGGCTATCCGCCACCTACTTCCCACTCATGAGAAATTGTGAGTGGGATTTTTTTTGGTATCCGCCTGATGGAAAAATCTCTCCTTGAGGGTAGTGGATTCATAACCGATAGCGAATGAAGACCGAGAGTGTTGCCAGATTTAACAACTTGCAACACCCCTTGGATTATCCAAAGAACTGTTTGGATAATCATCTCCCCCCAGGGGAAAATGAATTCAGAGTAAAGATTTGATTTTTGGTCTTAATTACATTCCATATCTTTATGTACGGGCGGATTGCGATCCGCTCCATACGATAAATATCTAATTATTTCTACGAATAATGAATAATCATCAAATTCTAAAACTTATCTTTCATCACGATCAACGATTGGACCAATTAGCGGATCGAAATGCGAATCGTACCAAGGAGCAGATCGAATCTACTTTGGCTGATTTTATGAAGCCGGATCCTACTTATTCCCGATTATATTTCACAGCTACTGATCTGGAAAAAGAAGAATTCGGGTTGAATGTTTTGGATGAGTACGACGGATTTATTTCCGCCTTGGAAGAAGGATTGGGTACGGATAGCTATCAAACACAGAACGGAAATTATGACTCTCTGGATGAAGCCGTTGATAGTCTGGAATATGGAGAAGTGATCGTTGTTGGGAATAAAGAAGCTGACTTCGATATCTCAACTCTTCACGTGGATACAAATTCCAACGTCGGTCATTTGAAAACAGAATTGAGAGAAGTCTTGGAAAATGAGTTTGTAGTCATCTACAAAGAACAAGCGAAAAATGGATTCGATCTTCATTTATTCTCCAAGAAAAATATCTACACTAAGTTCTTTTTCCCCCTGCAAAGCATGCTACCGGATGCTTTCCGATTCTTTAGTATTAAT
Organism: Balneola sp.; assembly: GCA_017643645.1. GTDB lineage: Bacteria > Bacteroidota > Rhodothermia > Balneolales > Balneolaceae > Balneola. The sequence continues at coordinate 355,335 of JAEPNB010000002.1, read as the reverse complement.
GGAAAGAAATTCAGATCGGAGCGGCATTTCTATTTTGAGACTTGGTCACTCGCTCGTCCTCCACATGGATTTGAAGAGGTTTTTCCGGAATCAGTTCTTTAAAAAGGTGTTACAGTGTTTTGGTGTTATGGTATTTCCTTAAAAAGAGAATACCATAACACCTTCACACCCTAACACTACTTTTCCTTCACTCCCGGCACATTCATCGGACCTGTATTTTGCCACCAGAAAGTCCCAAGTTCTTCTTTAACCGGAAATACCTGATCTAGAGTATTGGCATTATACAATCTTCCGTTTTTCATGATGTAGCTCACAGAATTTGTGTTTCGGATGTTTTGTAACGGATCCTTATCCATAATCACAAAATCGGCCAGCTTACCAACTTCGATGGTCCCAAGATCACGCTCTAAACCGATGGCTTTTGCGCCGTGAATGGTTGCAACTTTAAGTGCATCGTGCTCGCTTAGTCCCCCGCTCTGAATGGCCCAAAGCTCCCAATGGAACCCAAGTCCTTGCAATTGACCGTGACTTCCTACTCCGGCAATTCCGCCTTTCTCTACGATATCTTTCAGTACTTTTGATTGTTCTTCATGTACATATTCCTCTTCCATAAACCAACCTGCATTTCTGCGTCTCGATCTGGAATCGAGATTCTCGTGAGGCATAAAGTGATTCAGTTTCATGTTATCATGCGGACGTTCAGTAGCATAGAAATAGTTCTCAGTCCACGGACCGCCATAAGCAACTAACAATGTTGGTGTATATGCTGTGTTTGAAAAAGCTACCAGGTCAACTACATCTTTATATAGTGGAAAAACCGGAAAAGAATGTTCATGCCCGGGATAGCCATCAATTACTTGTGTCAGATTCTCTTTGAAATCAAGACCGCCTTCTGTTGTCGGCATTAGTTCTTGTTCGCGAGCTGCTTCAATGATCCATTGACGTTGCTCTCGATTTCCTGCTCCGTACATTTTGATGGTTTTAGTATCATAGTAAGAACTGTATCGTTTCAACACATCTTTAGCATGATCTAAGCTTTTGATGTTTTCACTACTGAATACTCCCGGTCCGGTAGAATATACTCTTGGTCCCAGCAATTCTCCTGCATCAACCAGATCACCGTAAGTTAGTACATCGGTAGTTGCAGTTTGCGGATCACGTGTTGTAATCACACCAAAGGCAAGATTTGTTAAGTACGACCAAAACTGTCCACGGTGCAGATTAACAGGGTGACGGAAATGTGCATGTGTATCCACAAAACCAGGGATAATTGTTTTTCCACTCATGTCCATTATTTCAGCGCCGCTTGGGATTGTGAAAGAACCTCTCGCTCCTACTTCTTTAATGCGATTATTCTCTACCAGAATATCAGCGTTGCGAATGATCTCATCACCATTCATAGTGATTGCAGTTGCTCCACGAAGAACGATTACTCCTTCCGGGGTATCCCGCTTTGCCTGAACTTCAATTCTCTTCTCTAGTGGCTGATACCCTTCATCCTTCTTTTTCTCTTTTTTATCATCTGATTTTTCTTCATCATCTTCTGCCTCATCCTCTTCATCTTCGTCAGAATCTTTGGCTTCTTCTTTCTTTTTCTTATCCATTTCTTTAGCCGCTTTCACACTGTCTTCGTAAGCTTCGGCATCATCCAGGCTGTAGCGAATATGAGCATTTCCTATCGACCAATGGATGTTATTGGCTTCCCATCCCCATGCAGGAAATTGCGCCCCAATGTCTGTTAGTTTTTCTGTAGGGAAAGAGCTTGATCCACCTACTCGGATAGTCGGAGCATCACCGCCAACTTGTGGCACTGTAACTACATATAAATCATATCCAAGTTGAGCCAAAGCCTGATCTCCTTCAGGCGCCATTCTTATCCACGAAGCTCTTGGGCTGAAACTCGAGCCCGTAGCGGGACTTCCCTGAACTTTCAAATGTTCTTTTTCATCGGTTCCATCCCAGCGAATGGAAGTAAGTCCGTTAAAGCTAGATAAGAAAATTCGATCGTTTCCTTTTACGAAATGAGGATTTGATCGTCCGTTTGAATAGGCTATAAAATTATCTTTGCTACCATCAGCACTTAACCATATTAAATTTGAAGTTCCGCGAAATGCCGTTCTTCGTGTGGCATTTCTAAACCCTTCGGAATCACCATTTACTAAAACAATTCGCTTACCGTCATTGCTCCAAACAGGCTCCTGATATACACCGTTATCTTCATTTAATTGAGTGAGATTTCTACCGTTTGAACGTACCTTATATACTTTTCCGCCTTCGGGCTCCCAAGTAACAAAAGCGATCCATTTACCATCAGGAGACCAAACAGGTTGTGCCTGAGTTTCATCCATATTCACTAGTTTTTTCGGTGTTCCGTTCGGAAACTCCATTGTGTATACTTCATTCAGAGCGGTAAAAGCAACCATTTTTCCATCCGGTGATGGAACTGCATCTCTGATCTGAGTAATCGTAAATTCTTCACTGTCTGAGATCGGATATTCGAAATCAAGCTCAGGCCCCAGTTCAATTTTACTGTTTACACGGAAAGGAATTTCAATTGCATCACCACCTTCAGTAGGAATCTTCCATACTTTTCCGCCATAGGAAGCCACTACAAATTTATCATCCGGAGTGAATGAAATTCCGGGAAGCACATCTCTCGAAGCTCTTGATTCCTGATCATCATGCTGAACAGGATATGCCAACCAACGCTCGCTGCCTGTTTTCAGATCACGAATTACCAATCCTGTATGTTCGTCGTGTCGTGAGCCATAAACTAACCACTTTCCATTATTGGATGGAGTAGCACGGAATGAAGAACCATAACGAGATCCTTGTGTTGTTATGTCTCCGGTTTCACGATCATAGGTTGCGATCTGATACTGAGGCATTGAAGCATTGTACTGCCACGTTCCGCTTCTTCTGGAAAACCAAATATATCTGCCATCAGGACTAAAAGCTCCTTCTGTCATTCTGAGATTACCAGGTTCTTTAACAAGCGCGGTTCCCGATCCACCATCCACATGGTACATCCAGATCTTGTGATTTCCCGGCGAGTTTTTAGATGCGATAATATACTTTCCATCCGGTGCCCACTCAGGAGATTGGTATTCATTGCTTTTTCCTTTGGTGATCTGCTTTTTCTCCAAGTCCTCTGATGAAAGGTCGATCGTCCAGACAGCTTCACCACCTGAAGCATCAGAAATAAATACTACTTTGTTGCCGTCAGGACTGAATCTCGGCTGGCTGTCAAACTGCATGCCTTCCGTTATCTGAGTTGCTTCACCACCTGAAATTGGCATTGTGTAAAGGTCGCCCAGAAAATCGAATACAATAGTTTCTCCATCGGGGCTAACATCCAGAGCGATCCATGAACCTTCGTCTAAATCAAAAGCTAATTCCCTTCCTGCTTCCAGAGGAAGATCTCCGTTTTTAATTTTTTCTTCAGTGGAATCTGATTCGGCCGGTTCATCCTGAGCAATTGATTTGGTTGATAAAAACCCTGCAATCAAAAACGCAGATAGGATTAGCTGAAAATATCGAAATGGCTTCTTGGCTGACATAGTAATGTAGTTAGTAGTTGTTAACCTGTGAATCTAAATAATTTGACCGCCTAGCCCAACCGTTTTACAAGAGATAACAAAGGGCTAAAACCACAGAGACCACAAAGGATTGAGAGCGCATTAAAAAAAATCTCTGTGCGCTTTGTGGTTTCTGAATTATCTTGGAAGCCGATTTAAGAATCTATCTCATAAATAAAAAAAGTCATTCCTGCGAAGGCAGGAATCGGGATCGTTAATGCGAGCATATTCTATTAAATCAATCCAGATCTCGGGCATCCGCCGCGAGATGACTATATAATTTTATCACTTTCCTCTCAGGAAATGTTATCTTCTCGCTGAGAAAAATTATACCTATGACATTCACTCAAAAACTTACATCTGCTGTAGCTTCTTCGGGTTCTACCCTATGTGTGGGTTTGGATCCTAATTTGAGTTTACTTCCCAAATCTGTAAAAAGGGACTTTCTTGATCCTGAATCTCAGGTTTCTTTTTTCTGCAAATCAGTGATCGATCATACTCAGGGTTTTTGTGCTGCTTATAAACCAAATCTTGCTTTTTTTGAAGCTTTGGGTGCTTCGGGCCTGGAGATCTTTGAAGAAGTTGTCCGACATATTCCTGATGACAAAATTATTATAGCAGATGCAAAACGTGGAGATATTTCCACTACAGCTGAGCACTACAAAAAGACATTTTACAACCAATTTAATGTGGATGCAGTTACTCTAAATCCGCTCATGGGTTTTGAAACACTGGATGCTTTTACCGAAGATGATACCAAAGGAATTTATGTATTGGCTTTGACATCTAATCCCGGTGCGGATGATTTCCTGAAAAAGCCGTTTGAAGGTTTTGATATGATGGCTCAATACATCGCTTCTGAATTAGAAAAAAGATCGTTCTCTTCGAATGCTCATTTGGGAATGGTGATTGGAGCTACGCAAGCTGAGCTGTCCAAGTCGGTAACTGATCTTCATAAAAAAGCATCTTTACTGATTCCCGGAATTGGAGCTCAAGGTGGCTCAATCGAGGAATTGGCTACTTCATTAAATGAACATGAGGGAATTCCATTAATCAATTCAAGTCGAGGAATTATTTATGCAGGAAGTGATCACGATAACTGGACCGAGCATGTGGCGCATAAGGCCCAAGAAATGAAAGAAAAACTGAATATCATCACAGAGAGATATGTCTGATTTACCTGAAGTAATTGTATACACCGATGGAGCGTGCAGTGGAAATCCCGGTCCGGGCGGTTGGGGAGCGATCCTGATCTGGAATGGAAAAGAGAAAGAACTTTCGGGAGGCGATCCCGCTACTACCAACAATCGCATGGAGATGAAGGCGGTGATCGAAGCTTTAAAAGCCATGAAGAAACCATGTCATGTTAAAATTCACAGCGATAGTGCGCTGATCATTAACGCTATGACCAAAGGTTGGATTGAAAACTGGCAGAAAAAAGGATGGCGCAAAGCCGACAAAAAACCGGTCGAAAACAAAGAACTTTGGGAAGAAATGTTAGCTGCGATGAAGCCACACAAAGTAAGCTGGATCAAAGTTAAAGGTCATTCAGGATTGGAGTTGAACGAACGAGTGGATCAATTGGCGGTTACTGAATCGCTCAAATTAAAGATGAAAAATTAAAAATTGGGTGTTACCAATTCTTAATTTTGGATTTTGGATGATGAATTTAATTCGAGGTCATTCCGAACCTTTTGCTGAAATTGATTAAGTATCGTTTCGGAATCTTATATCAGCCCCAACTAACGCAAGCGTCTCGCTTGTGCATTTCTTGCAAAACATTCGTCCAAGCGTGACGCTTGAACTAGAAAGGGAAGATGTTTCGGAAACTTACACCAACGACTCCATTCTGATTACAAACAAGTAAGCATTTAAAAATCGAAACAAGCTTCTTAGTTGGAGCATGAGCTCCTTTTTGTTTTCCCAATCAGGAGATTGGGAAAAAGGATAATTCTTTAACTAAATCTGATCTTGTTTAGGCGTCCCCTTCCCTCGGAGAAGGGAAGGGACAGGGATGGGTTATAGACTATAGGATGCAGATTGAGTAATAAAAAGATGTTGTGCGGTTTCTAAGCTCGAAACAGATCCTGAAACAAGTTCAGGATGACAGCTTTGTTTTTGTTCTGGGTGAATAAAAAAATAATCTGTCATTTCGAACGGATGTGAGAAATCTAACAATTATTTTTAAAGCTCAATCTTTAGATTTCTCAGTCGACAAGCTCCTTCGAAATGACAAAAACCAAGAATTAAACCGAAGCAAAAGGTCTTATTTCCATCCCATCAAACTCACCCAGTTCGGCTTTCATTTTTCCGGTGATGGCGATCATGGCGGCGTTGTCTGTGCAGTAAGTAATTTTTGGAATATGAAGTGAAAGTCCCATTTTCTCAGCCAACTTTTCGGTTTTAGCCCGAAGCATGGAATTAGCCGAAACACCTCCGGCTAAGGCTATCGTTTTCACTCCGGTTTGCTCTACCGCTCGCTTCAGCTTTTTGACCAATACTTCTGTAATGGCTTCTGATACACTGGCACATAGATCATTCAGGTTTTCTTCTATAAATCCTTCTTTCTGGTCCTGAACAAAATATAATGCGCTTGTTTTCAATCCTGAGAAGCTAAAATCCAGTCCTTCTTTCAAAAGTGCTTGTGGAAATTTGTGGAATTTAGGATTACCGGTTTGAGACAGTTTATCCATAGTTGGTCCTGCAGGATAATCCAGTCCAAAGACTTTCCCGATCTTATCAAAGGCTTCACCTGCGGCGTCATCTCTGGTTTTTCCAAGGATCTCATGCTCGAATGGAGATTTTACATGAACGAGCTGTGTATGTCCTCCGGAAACAGTGAGCGATATAAACGGAAATTCAGGTTTGTTATCAATGAAATTGGCGTAAATATGAGCATCCATGTGATTCACACCAATAATCGGAATATCATTTGCAAGCGCCATTCCTTTTGCGAAACACAATCCTACCAATAGTGATCCCATCAAACCGGGGCCTTGAGTTACCGCAATCAGGTCGATCTCATTTATTGAGAGCTCTGCTTCATCCAGTGCTTGTTGCACGGTTTGAGATATCGTTGTCTGATGTGCTCGTGAAGCTAATTCAGGAACCACACCACCAAACTTTATATGAATCGCCTGAGATGCAATTACATTAGATTGCATGCCTTGTTCAGTTAAAACAGCAGCAGAAGTGTCATCACAGGAAGATTCGATTGCTAAAATATTCATTCATCAAAGATAACCACATAATCAGTTAACTGCATTTTACTTGTATCAATTACTGCAATATGTTTAATTGAAGTGTCACCAATTCTACTACCATGAAAAACAGATCATCACTCCCTTTCCTTTTGTCTCTTATTTTGATGAGCTCTGCGGTACATGCTCAAAATGAAGTGGAGACTGAACGACATTCTTTAATTGGCATCAAAAAATTTGGCATCTCTGTTGAAATCGAAAAACCAATCGGATTAAAAGAAGCGACTCTGAATCCGGCTCAGATACAAAACAAGATCAATGAGAGTTTTGAATCCCTTCCGGTAACTTTGCTAAGTTTTGATGAGCTTAAGCAATCCTTTTATAATCCGTTTTTCTATGTTCATGTAAACATCATGCAGGCAGAAGATGGTATTTATCCCTTTTCGATCGAAATGAGATTTTATCAACCCATAAAGCTGAGCTTAAAAAATGATGTGGAAAGTATGGCATCTACCTGGCACTCCGGTTATGTGGGAATGGTTTCTTTTGACAGGGTCAATGAAATAGCGGGAGTTGTTGTGGAAGCCACTAAAGAATTTAAAGATGAATTTGAAAGGTTAAACTGAATGAACATTGAAGAATACAGAGACTTTTGCATTGCATTTCCCGGTGTAACTGAGGGATTTCCCTTTGGACCTGAAACCATGGTGTTTAAAGTGATGAACAAGATGTTTGCACTCACTAACATCGAAACCTATGATTTTGTGAATCTGAAATGTGATCCCGAACGAGCGATTACACTTAGAGAAGAATATGAGGGAATAAGTCCGGGATGGCATATGAATAAAGTCCACTGGAACTCTGTTAAAACTTCTGCTGATGTTGGAGACGAGCTGTTTAAAGAACTTATCCGACACTCTTACAACCTGATCGTTGAAAGTCTGCCCAAGAAAACTAAAGAGGAGCTCAGGCTTCTTTCTTAGTCGTTTTTTTTCCGGGTATTAACCGCCCTAAAGTCTTCTTTAAAAAGAGTGTGAAAAATTCCCTTTGCCCAAAAATGGTTCCGTATATATAAAGAAATAAATTATATAGAGGTAAAATTGTTACGATCCATATCAAAGCACGTTGCCAGAAAGGAAAATCATTCGTTACTCCTAAAAGATCGAATACAAATTCTCTGGCATACAAAGCAGTAAATCCTGTGCACGCAAATACTATTAAGATCACAATCACCTGGAAGGTGCTTTCTATTCCCCAGCGTGATTTCAGCTTATCAATTATACTCATTTAAATTTTTTTACTTCTCATATTCCAGCGCTTAACTCGACAATAACGAGTCATTTAGTTTCCAAAGTTACTTAAAAACTAAACAAGTAATGCCGATAATTAGGTTGCAATTACAGAATACTCGAATTAGCTTCCGAAGCTAACAAATGAAGGACATAATTGGTTTATTTTTGGGTTTGAGAAATAATAAATACTTGGTAGAGCTTGTAGGGAGCTATTTCTTGGTTCTTACATATGGGATATCCGGAGATGCATTTGCTATTGGGTTTATACTAAGTGCGTTCATTTATATCGGAGCTTTAACTTCAGGTGCGCACTATAATCCTGCCATAAGTGTTGGTGCTTTTTTCCTTAAACGCATCACTGCCACTGAGCTTTTGGGATATATAGTTTCTCAACTTTTTGGAGCTTTTCTAGCTGCTTCCAGTGTTCTTCTCATTTCTTCTTATGTGTTTTATGTGGAAACACCCATTAATTCTTTATTCTATGAGCAGCTAGGAGTTGAGATACTTTTAACTTTTGTGCTCGCATTAGTTGCATATGTTGCATGGATCGGAAATCCGAATCACAAAAGTGTCGCCACCTATTCTTTTATAATGGGTTTTACACTTGTTGCCCTTTATATGATGGCTGAGAATATCTCTGGAGCTGTTTTTAATCCGGCTATATCGCTGGGAACTTCCGTTCTTGATTACTTTTTAGGAGGAGCTTCTTACAAAGACATTCCTGTTTACACTATTGCACCCGTAATTGGTGCCACTTTAGCTGCTTTTTTCTATAAATTTATTCTTGATGATGAATACTAAGTGTAAAGCTGAACGTGCTTCCTTTTCCAACTTCGCTGGCTACAATTATTTCTGAATTGTGCGCTTTCAAAATTCCTTTTGCAACTGCTAATCCCAAGCCCGTTCCTCCTTTATCTCTGGATCGTGCTTTATCAGTTCGGTAAAAACGGTCGAATAATCGATCCAAATGCTCTCTGCTTATTCCAATTCCGCTATCTTTAACTGCCACCGTAACCGCCTTCTCGTGTTCTGTTAAAGAAATCTTTATTTCACCTTCGTTTGTATACTTTACTGCATTTGAGATCAGATTCTCAATAACCTGCTCAATTTTATCTGCATCTGCCAAGACTTCAGAATTCAGGTTTGAATCTACACTCAGTGTTATACCCTTTTCTTTGGCAATAGGTCTGTGGATTTCAACTAAACTTTCTATTACCTGATTTAAGTCAAAGCCTTTTTTCTCTACAAAACTCTGATCGTAATCATAGCGCTGCAGAGTTTTAATATCTTCAAACAAACGCGTTATACGATTGATCTGCCTTTTTGCCTGCTGATGGTATTTAGCTTTTTCTTCTTTCGACAGATTTTCCAGTTCTATCATTTCCAATGAACCGGAAATAGTATGTAATGGGTTTCTTACCTCATGTGTAATATCCGCAAAAAACTGATTTTGCTTTTCATTAAGCTCTTTAAGTTTTTCATTATCGGATTTTAGAGTTCCCGCCATTTGGTTCAGAGAATCAGCCAGTGTACCAAACTCATCAGAACGTTTCAAATGAATTTCACGGTCTAAATTCCCATTCGATATCTCTAGTGCAGCCTCCTTCAGTTGTGTTATTGGCCTGGCAAGATACCGTGCAAAGTAAAAGCTTAAAATAAATACAACCAGAATAGAACCTACCATAGCGCCATAAATCAAATGACGAATACTGGCTTCCGCAGCATACAACTCATCTTTTGGCTGGCTGATTCTCAAATACCTGGCCGCTGTTTCATTGTTTTGTATTCGCTCGAATCCCACCAGATTTTCAAGTTCTTCTTTGTTGATGATTACAGGATTCCGGGAATTAATAAGTTCCTTTCTTATTTCATCATTCAAAAACTCTGATGCATCCACAAAACCTGTATCCGGATAGGCTATTAGTTGATCCCCCAGCGAATCAAACACTGCTACGTTATAGCCTGTTAAATCTGATACAAATTTTGCTTCGTTGAATAAATTCTGATCTTGTCCTGACCCTTCAAATGAACTCGCAAAAGTATGAGCATCATTTTCAAATTTTTGAATAGCTTCTTCCAATAAGAAAGAACGAATACTTAAAATAGCGTATGAACTTATCGCAACCACTCCAATGCTGAGTAGCGTAATGTAAGTGACCGCTAGTTTGGATTGGATATTCATCTCTTTATGTACTCTCTGTTAAAACCATATCCAAGACCTCTGTAAGTTTTTATCAACTTCCCCTCTTCTTTCATTTTGATGCGCAGATTTTTGATATGAACATCTACAGTCCTGTCAAAAATATACTTCTCCTCATCTGTGATATGCTGTAAGATCTCAGCGCGAGAATACACTATTTTGGGATGCTTAAAAAACAGTTCTGCAATCAAATACTCTGTATGTGTAAGGTCTATCAACTCTTCATTGATAAACATTTGCTTTGTTTCTGTATCCAGATAAACGTGGTCATACTTCAGCCAATGTGCTTTTTCAGGATTCATTCTCCTTAACTGAGATTCGATTCTGGCTTTGATCAGATTTAAACTTGCAGGTTTTTTTATATAATCGTCGGCTCCAAGATTCAATCCTTCGATTTCATCCACTTCTTCATCCTTTGCTGTTAAAAAAAGAACCGGGATATCAGAGAGCACCGGATGCTGCCTAATATGCTTGCAAATCTCTTTACCATCATAATAAGGAACCATTATATCCAATATCGCAAGGTCAATTTCATGAGCTTTATCTTCAATTAGCCGGAGAGCATTTTTCCCATCCTTTGCCCATAATACTGAATAGTCTTTCAGCTTCAGAAAATCGGATAGCATTTCTCCCGATTCAATCTCATCTTCTACAAGTAAAATGGTTTTTGCTTCCGTCACTCTTCGGCTATAAATTTGTGTTGTTCTTAAAAATACTAATATTAGCACTTCAAATTTAACAGAATGCCTAAAATTTCAATTCCCTAAGACTGCTTAATGAAATACACCAATAAAACTGTCTGGATTACCGGAGCTTCTTCAGGGATTGGCAAAGCACTTGCTAAAGCTTATTTCAAAGATGGAGCTAATCTCATTCTCTCTTCACGAAGACAAGATGCTTTGGAAAAAGTAAGAACAGCACTCCATGACGATCATTCCAGAATAAAAATTCTTACACTGGATCTTTCCTTACCGGATACTTTTGCCGCTAGAACTGCAGAGGCATTATCCCTTTTTGGCTCGATTGATGTTTTGGTTAATAACGGAGGAATAAGTCAGCGTTCTATTTTTGAAGAAACGGATCTGGACACAGTTCGCAAGATCATGGAAGTGAATTATTTTGGATCTGTGGGTTTAACCGGTGAAGTGATTCCGCATATGATCAAACAAAAAAGCGGGCATATAGTAGTTACCAGTAGTATTGCCGGGAAAATAGGCACCAAATACCGAACGGCATATGCGGGAAGTAAACATGCGGTTCAGGGTTTCTTTGATTCTCTCCGACAGGAAATGTACGAACATAACATCTCCGTAACTTTGATTTGTCCCGGACCAATAAAAACAAATATCACAAAAAATGCTCTTACCGGTGATGGAACCTCTTTTGGTAAAATGGGAGATATGCACGATACGGCGATGGATGCTGATGAAATGGTTACCAGGATTTGGGGAAAACTGAAATCCGGTACAGAAGAAATCATTATTTCCGGCTGGAAAGAGAAAATGGCATTAATAGTGAAACGAATTTCACCAAAGCTTCTAAATAAAATTCTGAAGAAGAGTAAAGTAGTATAATTTTAGCCTATGAAAATATTCCCGGGGTTACTTTCTTTAGTTTTGATATTTATTTTTAACGGATGTGCAAGTAAAGTAAATCCAACTCAAAACCGAATTTCGAAAACATCTACTTTAACTAATCAATGCTCTGAAAAAATTGTCTTCTTTTCGTCACGATCAAATAACGGAGACTTGTATACCTACGATCCGGTAACTATGGAAACAAGTGCCTTTATAATTGCAGATTCATCTGTTGGTTCCCCGGTTTACAATCGTTTATCTAATTCTCTGATATTTGCTCAACAAAATTCTAATTCCAGAGATCTTTTCAGTAGAAACTTAACCTCCGGAAAAACAGAATTTTTGATTTCAAATCCTGCCGGCGATGAAGTTCCTGATTGGTCTCCTATAAACAGGAAAATTGTTTTTTCTTCTGAAGTTTCATTGCAAAATTATTCTTTAGTGATTCAGGATATTGACACAGGAGAGGCCTTAATTATTTATGATGGAGCAAAGCAACCATTTGATCCTGTCTGGAGCCCCAACGGGTCTCAAATCGCCTTTGTGATAACAGACTCTGTTTACAATGCTGATATTGCGATTATAAATAGCGATGGATCAGGGTTTACAAATCTGACGAATAATTCGAAACTTAATGGCCATCCTGATTGGAGCCCTGATGAAAGCTCATTGCTTTTTTACATTTACCAAAATGGAAATGCTGACTTATTTATAATGGAATTGGAATCAGCTAATCTAACTCAACTCACTTTTAATTCATCTAATCAATTGATTGGCAGGTTTTCCTCAGATGGTAAAAAGATTGTGTATGGCGGTATTATCGATGATGATTGGGAAGTTTTTGTTATGGATTCGGATGGCAATAATAAAGAGCAAGTCACTTTCAATCCCGGCTTTGATGGCGACCCTGTTTGGATTCCCTGTAAAACTTAACCCAACCTTTTTCTTTTATTCAGATAAGCTAATAATGCTTTATCGAAACCTGATTCTGTATCCATTTCCTCATAATCGATCTCAAATTCACTACATGCCATTTTGAATTTACGGGTATGCTCTTCCACTTTGGTAATGTAATCCTCACGAACCTGAGCGGGCATCACTTCCAACTCCATTCCCGTTTCCATATCCTCAAACACGAATTTCTTATCTGAAAAATCCAGTTCCCGTTCGCTTCTTTTCTCCAAAGTATTTAACAACAAAACTTCATGCTTGCGATGCCGCAAATGCTTAAGCGCAGAAATCAGTTCATCATGAGCTTCTACATTTTCAAAAAGATCGGTTATAATTACCACCAAACTCCTGTGGTTAAGACGTTCTGAAACTTCGTGAATAACCTGAGCGGTTGCTGTTGTTCGTTTGATCTCATCCTTTTTTCCTTCCCTGAGCAATTCTTTTTCCAGTTCCAGGTAAATTTGCCTTAAATGAGCATATGTTCCTTTTGCCGGAATAAAATTCTCTATTTTTGAGGAAAATGGGATAAGCCCGCAGGCATCTCTTTGACGATGCATCAAATACAAAAGTGATGCTGCGTAATGAATTCCGTATCGCAGTTTACTCCAATCCCCGAAATGCTTAAACAACATAGATGAGCTTGTGTCCAGCAAAACATAGCAGCGAAGATTTGTTTCTTCTTCATACTGCTTCACATAAAAACGTTCTTTTTTTGCGTACTGTTTCCAATCAATATGCTTGAAATCATCACCCGGATTGTATGGTCGATGTTCTGCAAATTCAACGCTGAAACCGTGATATGGACTTTTATGCAATCCGGAAATAAATCCTTCTACAATTTTTTTTGCGCGTAGCTCAAGCGAGGATAATTTCGATAGTATGTCCGGTTCTAAGATCATGATTTAGTTTACAAGTTATGAAGCAGAAATAAAATTAGATGAAGGTATATCAAATCGAATTTGTAATTGGGTAGGTATAATTCAAAATTAAGAATTAAAAATTAAGAATTGATTCTACCCATGAAGCAAATTCTCTTTGTTATTTCAGTCTTGTTTACATCAACTTTGTTTGCACAAAACTCAATTCAGTTAGAAACTCAAGCCTATCCCGCCGGAATTATTCCCGGAGTTCGGTTTGATTTCGGAATTGGGAATAGCTCATACCTGACCTCAAGAATCGGCTATAATTTTACGGATCGACAAGATTTTGGAAAAAATGATAATGAAAAAGGTAGAGGTCCCGGATTTGGAATTGGTTATGCAAAATCTGATTTCTTAACTCAAAATCTATCCGCTCACATACGAACCGATCTTTGGTTTATGGATATCGATTGGAGGGATACACAAACGATCTGCGGAACCGTACCTCCCTGTTTTGAACAAGATATAACCGGAACAACAGAGATTATTATACTTCAACCAACGGTTGGGATTGAATACAACTTTCCTTTTTCCACAAACCTGTTTCTGAAACCAAGCCTTTCTTTTGGCTATGAAATAAACATCAAAACTGAAGGTCGAAAAGTCGGTGAAGGCGCTATCTTACTGATTGGATTGAATTTGGGATATCGCTTTTAAGAGCGCTTTATAAATTCTTCCTGAGTTATATTTTCTTATTTTTGTGAATAATCCCAATCCCAACTCCGGAAGAGTTGAGATCGGATATCACATAAAAACTATTGTTTCTCTTTCGCTAAATAGTAAAGTTGCATAACCCTCAACTCATCATATCCAATCTTCTTATCCAGATCATCATAAACAGGACGTAGCATAAGCGGATTTTTCTTATCAAAAGATTTCATCACCTGATCCCTTTGTCTTAAAGAAAGTTCAGAAGCCTCCAATAATCCTTCCAGTCTCAAAGTATTTCCATCGTCCAGAAAGTCTTTTAAATGCTTGAGTATGGTCATGTCTTTTACGCCATGTTCTTCCGCTAATAGCTCAATAGATCGACCTGTGTTGAATGCTTCTCCAACGATCTCGAATTTTTGTCCGCCTGTCTTTTTCTTGAATTGCTTAGCTATGGATTTCTTTTTCTCTTCCTTTCCATATTCCGCAGCGTAGTTTTTTATCACTCCCACAAACGTATCGCCATACTTCTCCTTTTTTACTGAACCCACGCCGTATAATGGCTCTAAACTTTCTTTACTTTGAGGATAGAAGTAAGCCATTTCTACCAAAGTGGTATCCGGGAAAACAGCGTATGGAGGTATGTCCTGATCATCAGCCAGTTCTTTTCGCTTTAATCTGAGTATATCAAAAAGTGCTTCATCGTATTCATTTTCAATTTCTGATGACGTTCGAACTACAGCTTCTCCTTCAAGCGATGTTTTGCTTCTGTCCATAGTTCCGAACACATTTTCTGTTCCGTCCAGAACTGCAAGAGCCGTCTTTTGTAGTTTTAATCCACCAAATTCTCCTTTACTTATATAATCCTGACGGAGTAACATTTTTGAGATCTGCATCCATTGATCTTTGGAAAATTCTAAGCCAATTCCATAAGTAGAAAGTTTCTCATGCTCATTTTCGAGAATTTTTTTAGCTTTTGATCCACGTAGAATATCCGCAATATGAGTGGCTCCGAATTTCTCTCCACTTCGGATGATCGTTGATAAAAATTGTTGAGCTTGTATGGTCAGGTCTTCTACATCGTCATCTACAGAAAGACAATTATCGCACATTCCGCACTCATCCTTTGGATATGTCTCCCCGAAATAAGCCATCAATGGTTTTCTTCGGCATTCCAAAGACTCCAGATATTTAATCAATTGCTTCAAATGCTTTTCAGCAACTTCTCTTTCCTGCCCTTTTTTCTTGTTGATGAAATACTGAATCTTTTGAGTATCGGAAGAACCATAAAGAAGTAAACAATCTGCCCGAAGCCCGTCTCGCCCTGCACGACCGATTTGCTGATAATAAGACTCAATATTCTGAGGCATATCATAATGCACAATAAAGCGCACATTGGATTTGTTGATTCCCATTCCAAATGCAATGGTAGCTACAATAATTTGGACATCATCTTTAATAAAAGCACGTTGGTTTCCTGCTCTCATTCCATCACTCAATCCTGCGTGATATGGTTTTACGGAATAGCCTTCGTCTTCCAGCGTCTCGGATAATTCATCAACCTGACGTCTTGAGAAACAGTAAATGATTCCGGACTGCTTTTTCCTGGTAAAGAGAAAATCCAGTAATTGATTTACAGGGTCTTTTTTGTCTACAATTTTCAGAAACAGATTATCACGATCAAAACTGGAAATAAATTCTTCGGAGTCATCAAACTTCAGAATGTTTTTGATGTCTTCCTGAACACGTGGTGTTGCTGTAGCAGTTAATGCCATACAAACCGCTTCCGGGAAATCATCTCTTAAAGCAGCAATCTGGCGATACTCGGGACGGAAGTCGTGCCCCCATTCCGAAATACAGTGCGCTTCATCGATCGTAAAACAATCTACTTTCAAATTTGAAAGCATTTCTCTGGTCTTCTCCATCATCAATGTTTCCGGAGCAACGTAGAGCATTTTCACTTTACCTGAAGTGATTTTGCGTACGTTAAAGTCGTAGACTTCGGGGCGCAGCGAACTATTAAGATACACAGCATCAACTCCATATTCTCTGAGTTGATCTACCTGGTCTTTCATTAATGAGATCAACGGCGAAATTACGATGGTCAACCCATCAAACATCATTGCCGGAATCTGATAACAAAGAGATTTCCCTCCCCCTGTCGGCATTATTACCAATGCATCTTTTTTGTGTAAAACCTGATTTATTGCCTGTTCTTGCTGAAGTCGGAAATCCTCATATCCAAAGGTTTCCTTAAGAATACTTTTTGCCTCGTTGATCACTGATTGCATTGATTTTTGATCGCTGATTTTTTGATTTAGACAATCCTCACTAAGAATTGCTTTTTTATTTGTTATAACTCTTTTCCATTGTAAACTCGGAGCACCAAAGTTAATCAATAATCCAACTTCAAGCCCGAAAGCTTTCAAATAATTTAGCGCCTGAGAATATTGTCTTTGATCAAGTTCACCAATAGCTTTTAATTCTATAAGGATCTTGTCAAAAACAACAAAGTCAGCACGTCTCGATCCAACTTTGTTTCCATTATATAGCACCGGAAACTCTTTCTCTCTATCAAACCGTAATGAAGCGTTATTCATTTCATCAGCAAGAGCTCTCTGATAAATAACTTCCTGAAATCCATTCCCAATTTCTGAATGTACTTTCATTGCACACTTTAAAACCAGGCCGGTTTCTTTGCTGAACTTATACTCTTTAATTACAAACCCTTTTTCATCAATCATCGCTTTACATTTATCTTACATATAGTCTAGTAAGACAAATTCAGAGCAATTCCTTACAAAAAAAGATCGAAATCGGTGAAAATCATGTCATCATCAACGAAATCAGCGATCCTTATTTGGACAGATAGAGGCTCTTAAACTCAAATGGCTTCTTGAAATGTTCATCTTTAAAATCCTTAGCAAAATAGATGCTTTCACCCGTTGATTTCATTTCCGGACCGAGTTCCTTTTTTACGCCCGGGAATTTATCAAATGGGAATACCGGTTCTTTAATCGCCCAGCAATCCAGCTTAGATTTCAGATCAAACTCTTTGAGTTTTGCTCCCAGCATCACTTTTGTACCGATAGCTGCTTCAGGAACCTGATTCGCTTTCGCTAAGAATGGAACCGTTCTGGTTGTTCTTGGATTCGCTTCCAGCACATACACCTTGTCATCCTTCACTGCGTACTGAACATTTAAGAATCCAAGAATTTCCATTGCTTCAGCAATTTTTTCCTGATGATCCCGAATAGTTTGCATCACTTCTTCGCTCAATGAATATGGAGGCAATACAGCCGTAGAATCGCCTGAATGTACACCTGCCGGCTCAATATGCTGCATCATTCCGGAAATATGAAGTTGATCTCCGTCATATACAGAATCCACATCCACTTCGATGGCATGTTCCAGATACTTATCAATAAGAAATGCATTTTCGGGATGCGTTTTCAGAATTCTGGTTACATATCGCTTCAGTTCTTCTTCTTTAACTGCGATTCTCATACCCTGTCCACCCAGCACATAACTAGGACGAATCAAAACAGGATAACCAATTCTTCTTGCGATCTTTAAAGCCTCTTCTTCATCAAAGGCCGTTCCATATTCCGGAAAAGGAATATCTAATCTTGTAAGCAGATCAGAAAACTGTCCGCGATCTTCTGCAAAATCGATCATCTCAAATGCCGTTCCAAAGATCTTTATTCCGGCATCAACAAAACGCTTTCCGAGTTTTAGTGCCGTTTGACCACCAACCTGAATGATCACCCCTTCCGGTTTTTCATGCTCGATGATATCCATCACTCTTTCCCAATACACAGGCTCAAAATAAAGCTTGTCAGCTATATCAAAATCTGTAGAAACAGTCTCCGGATTACAGTTGATCATAATGGCTTCATAGCCCATCTCTTTCGTGGCTAAAACAGCATGCACACAAGAGTAATCAAATTCTATACCCTGTCCGATTCGGTTAGGACCACTTCCCAAAATGACCACTTTTTTGCGATCGGTAACTTCACTTTCATTCTCACCTTCGTAAGAAGAATAGTAGTACGGCGTTTTAGCAGGGAATTCCGCCGCACAAGTATCAACCAATTTGAAGACCGGTTTTAAACCTAAACTCTTTCTTTGGTCGCGAACTTGTTCATCGGAAACTTCAGCACCGCTCTTACTCAATAACCAGGCAATTTGTGTATCAGAAAAACCTGCTTGTTTCAGTTCAAAGAAATCATCTTTGTCTATGGTTTCCAGAGTTTGTCCTTCGGTTCTGTTTTCCAGCGAAACCATATATCTGATCTGCTGCAAAAACCATGGATCAACTTTAGTGATGTCCGCTATTTCTTCTACTGAAGCACCGAGTTTAAATGCATTTCTGATCTGAAGCGAGCGATCCCAATACGGCTTCATCAATCGTTCGCTGACGTGCTTACGATCCAGCTCTTCGTACCCATCAGCACCAAGCCCGTCTCTTCCAACTTCCATTGATTGCCACGCTTTATTGAGCGCCTCAGGGAAATTTCTACCGATGCTCATCACTTCCCCAACCGCTTTCATTTGTGTAGAAAGTTCTTCATCCACACCCACAAATTTATCGAAATTGAAACGAGGAACTTTGCATACCACATAATCGATACTCGGCTCAAAACATGCGGATGTATTACCTGTGATCTGATTTTTGAGTTCATCCAGATTGTAACCCACCGCTAATTTAGTAGCTACTTTCGCAATCGGATAACCTGTTGCTTTCGATGCCAGCGCCGATGAACGACTTACTCTCGGATTGATCTCAATGGCTACAAACCGATCACTTCCTGGTTCCATGGCAAACTGTACATTACAACCTCCGGCAAATGTCCCGATAGAGCGCATCATTTTTATAGCTGCATTTCTGAGGATCTGAAGTTGCTTGTCCGTTAAAGTCTGAGTAGGTGCAACTGTTACAGAATCTCCGGTGTGCACTCCCATCGGATCCATGTTCTCAATGGAACAAATGATCACCACATTGTCGTTGGAATCACGAAGTAGTTCAAGCTCGTATTCTTTCCATCCAAAGATACATTCTTCAATCAAAACCGAATGAACGGGACTCATTTCCAATCCGCGAAGCACCATCTTATCAAAATCTTCTTCTTTCCAAACAATTCCGCCACCGGCACCACCCATGGTAAATGATGGGCGAATTACGATCGGTAAACCACCCAACTCTTCTTTGATCTCTTTCGCATCTAATAGTGATTCGGCCTGGCGACTTTTACATTGTTCAATTCCGATCTCTTCCATTTTATTACGGAAAAGCTGGCGATCTTCGGTTAATTCTACTGCATCAATATCTACACCAATGATCTTAATTCCTCTTTCTTTCCAGAAATTCTCTTTTTCTAAGTCGCGACAGAGATTCAATCCTGTTTGACCACCCATGGTAGGCAGAACTGCATCAGGTTTTTCTTTTTCGACAATTTCTCTGATCGAATCTGTAGTCATTGGCAACATATAAATCGAATCTGCCATGATAGGATCAGTCATGATCGTTGCAGGATTTGAGTTGATCAATACGATCTCATAACCCTCTTCCTGTAAGGATCGGCAAGCCTGAGTTCCGGAATAATCAAATTCACATGCTTGACCAATTACTATAGGTCCTGAACCAATAATTAGAATTTTATGGATATCGTCGCGTCTTGGCATTTTGTTTCTTTTAGTCTGTATAGTTTAAAATTCCTTTCAAGTTCTCCCCTTGAGGGGAGACGAATAAATCAACAGTTCTTGATTTATTCTGAGGGGTGTTGCTTAATCTAAATATGGCAACACCCTCCGTCCGCAAAGCGGACACCTCCCTCAAGGGAGGATTTATTTCTAACCTTTACCTTCTTTCATCATATCAATGAATTCATCAAATAAGTAAGCCGAATCATGTGGCCCGGGTGATGCTTCTGGATGGTATTGCACTGAAAATCCGGGGAAATTCTTAAACCTCAATCCTTCCACGGTACCATCATTCAAGTTGATGTGAGTTACTTCCGCAACTTCATCACTTACACTTCCTTCTGTTACTGCAAATCCGTGGTTTTGAGTTGAAATCTCGACTAATCCCGTTCTTAAATTTTTTACGGGATGATTTGCTCCACGGTGGCCTACAAACATCTTCCCTACTTCAATTCCTTCGCTTAAAGCCATTAGTTGGTGTCCAAGACATATTCCAAACAGTGGCTTGCCGGTCGACTTAGCATATTCAACCGTTTCCAAGGCATATTCTGCGGTGGCATTCGGATCTCCCGGTCCGTTGCTGAAAAAGAATCCATCTGCGTCCCAATCTTTAATTTCTTCCAAAGAAGTTTTAGCAGGAAATACTCTTAACGTACAACCTCTTGCATTCAGGCTATTAATGATATTCTGTTTAATTCCGTAGTCAAATGCAGCTACTTTGAAATCACTTTCTCCGTTTACCGTTTGTGCCTCTTGTCTGCACACTTTTGAAGCCAGCTCAAGTCCGGTCATGTCTTCCCAGTCTTTAGCCATTTGAACTAACTTATCTTCATCCAATTCTGTGGAAGAGATCACGGCGTTCATCACTCCTTTTTCTCTGATGTGTCTAACCAATTTTCTCGTATCCACACCTGAAATTCCTACGATTTCCTGATCTTCCAGATATTCCTGAAGACTTCCATCCGCCATCGGATTACTGAATTCATGAGAGAAAGCTCTGGTAATGATTCCGGCAACCATAACCTTTCTGGCTTCATCATCGCGCGACATGGTACCATAGTTTCCAATATGCGGATAGGTCATCATCATCAATTGACCATGATAACTTGGATCAGTGAATATCTCCTGATAACCGGTCATCGAAGTATTGAAGCAGAGCTCTCCGCCTGTAATACCTTCATGACCAACCGCCCATCCATGAGCTATGGTTCCGTCACTAAGTGCGAGAATTGCTTTTTTTCGTTTAGGAAGCGACATAAATTTAGTTAGTAGTTATTGGTGAAGAGTTTAATGTGGTTTGTTTTGAACCCGAAGCCAGCAAAAGATGGGTCGCACCAAAAATCTGAAATACCCTCTCCTTTGTTTCCTCTCCTTGGAGAGGAAAACTTTTTAATTTGAATCTAAACTGATCCAAAAGCTTTCCCTTCGATGGAGGAGACATAGGGATCGATGTTTTAGAGAGATATTCAGCGCCCTGAAATTTATTCTCTAAATAAAATATCAAAAAAAATCCGACTACGAAGACCGCGCCGGATTGGAAAATGATATGAGAAAATGGGAATGGCATCAATTGCACGTCCTTAATTTTGTGGCGTGCTTTGCCGGGATTTCAAAGCTGTAAATTGCTGACACTTTAATTTCTTTTGTAGCTTTGTTTAGAGTTCGATGAAGATAAGAAAGGTGAGGATTGGATTCAATTAGAAAGTCATAAAAGCTACACTAAAACCTAAATATGGTTCATCAATTTCGAAAACATATCCCACCTCTAGAGAACCGGTAAATCCACTTTTTTTCAGATCTTGGTCTCTTATAAGAAATCTGGACCTGATACCTGTATGAAATAAATTTTCAGATTCATCAGGACCAATTTGAAAACAATCACGACAATCAGAAAAATATTGCCGTACACCTCTTGAAAAGTAAAAACCCGAAGAGAGTCCTCCCTTTTTATTTGCGATAAATCTTTGTTGGAGAATTATTGAAGCTGACCTTGACATGGATAAAGACACTGTCCCATAAAAATCTGAGCGTATTCTTGTTGTAAAGTCAAGCCCAGATGCTCTCCCTAAGGAGTAACCAAAACCAAACTTATCCTCATCTATAGCATAGATACTAATGGCAAGGTCTTCGATCTCAAATTCATCATTCCCGGCATAATCCTGTTCACTTTTTTTATCATAACCTTCTTCAGTTGGCCCTATTTGTGAATATTGTAAACCTATTCCAAAATTTGAGTATTTAGCAACGCTGTCTTCAGCTGAGCTTCTTTTTACATTGAACATCGTCATCTCACTCATTGGGGCATGAGTGGCACAGCCTGTAAAAATTAAAACAAGGAACACAAAACTTAATAGTAGTTTTGTGTTCAGACTCGAATTTTTATTTAGTCTTAAAGTTATTCTCAAATTTTTTAGCATTCTAATATGCCCCTAATGTAACTCCTAAACTTAAGTACGGAGTTTGGGTTTCGAATAAATAACCCACTTTTGAGTTCAGACTTAAAAAACTTCTATTTTTTTCGGCTTCGGTTGCTAAGAAATTTCCTCTTAAACCTACAACATGAACATAAAATATATCATCATAACCAGGACCTAAACATACGTATGAACAATTTCCATCTGTAGCTTGATATAAATAATCAAAAAAAACACCTACAGACGCTCCTTTGGAATATGTGTTTAATACTCTTTTTTGCAAAATCACCTGTCCACCCCCAAAAGCCGTATACCCTCCTGTCAGGTAATAGTTCTCGTAAAGTTTAATTGTTGCATCTACCCCAAAAAGAAACCCTGTTGTAAGAGAAAAGGCGAATTCATCATTTTTATCAAACAGGAAAATAGGTACTAGCCCTCCCGTTATAGTGCTCCCATCATAATCATAGATTGGACCTTGATGTCCTTTTTTGTTTGCATATTCTCTTAATGCAGAATAATCCAAGAAATCTGTTTGAGCGCTTACTCCAAATGAAAATTTAGAATAATATTTTATCACTTCATTCTTTTTGTCTTCGCTTATTACTTTCTTAGGAGTGTACATTACCATTTCACTCATTGGGGCATGAGTGGCACAGGAAACAAAAAACATTGAGCTCAGAATTAATATGTAAGTCTTGGCTCTAATTTTTACCCTCTTTGTTTAAACTATCTTTAACTAAAACTCCACTCAAGACCGCTAAACCACTTACCAAACCTCCAACAATTCCTGTAATTAAAATCACAAGAATTGGAGACCCAACCCCCAGCATTTCAGCAATTCTAGTTGACAAAATTCCATCATTAGTTAAATGGATATAAAGAGCCTGTCCACTCCAAAGCAGAAAAAGAGCAAAAAATCCAATTCCAAAGGCTTTTCCGGAAGACGGTTTCATTTGAAAACCCAGTACAAAACCCGTGATCGCAATTCCCCACCAAGGGAGAACCAGGTTTATGAGGTAAGCAGTGATTATTAAAAGTATCAGTAAGATCATTTGTTTTAGATGTAGGATTTAAAACATAAGATGTAAGAAGTCTCAAATCTTACATCTTATGTCTTTTATCTGAGTTCAAGTTTATATAAATATTCCTTTGGTTCTTCTTTCATGAAATTGAGTTCAAATAGTTCTCCGGTTCTCCAAGGATCAACCATGAAATCGTAGTTTGGAGATCCCGGATTTCCGGAAGCACCGCCGGGATATAATCCGTATGCTTTTACTTCAGGGCCAAGTTCTACAACCATTCTCCAGGAGGGACCAAATCCACCCCTTGTTGCGTTTATCGCTTCAGATGACCCTGAACTGAATAAATTCTGTCTACCCAAACCCGGAATACTAGCTAAATGATCAATGTCATTATCAATGAAATATCCCCATTTCCATTTATCACCAAACTCACCTAAATAATTCTCAAGCTCGGCTACTGTTTCATGAAAAGATGCTGTTACGATGTCGGATCTTGTTTCAACTTTATCGGTATCAATATTATCAATGAATTCAAAATTTGGTTCAGCTTTTATGATCTCCACAAAACGATCTCTGGAGGGATACCTGAGTACAGCTTCTGTGGTTTCATATTCATCATAAAAAACTGCTCTGTAAAAATTTCCTGACCAGTGACGAAAAAATGAAGGTGCTATTTCATCACCATCCATAAAATAACTCCACTCTTTCATTAATTGAAGAATTTCAGAATCTGTCTCAGATAAACTATCTCTATTCATCCATTCTAAAAGTGACGGAAGCAAGGTTTCAGCATAATAGCTGTAACTGTCCATTTGCATTTCCTGAATGTCTTTTGCTGTAATATCTTCCATTGAGGCGAGTTTGTCGTTGATACGTCTTCCCCTTTCAAAAGGAGCAAAATCATCATCCAAATAATATGGGTAATCGGGAGCTGCTGATTCCTGGTTTGCGGAACTCACGAAACCTCTTTCCGGGTTTTTGATGTGAGGATTATGTTCGAACGGAATCCAACCTTGCCAGTCATATAACGGATCTGTTCCGTCACTTACTGTTCTTCCCTGATATTCCCACTTGTTTGGTAGCTTACCATTAACCCATAAAGCAATGTCACCTTCGTTACTTGCAAATACAAAATTCTGAGCCGGAGCAACGTAATGACTTAATGCTTCCACATAATCATCATAATTTTCGGATCTGTTCAATCCATAAAAAGCACGAATATCATTGGACGCTTCATGAGCGATCCATCTCAGTGCATGATAAACGGGTTTTCGTTCTTCATTAATATTTGATTCTACTTTTGTAACCGGGCCGTGATGTGTGTAAATAACCGTATCTAAAACTGTTTCCCCACCTTTTACTTTGATCTCTTCAATGCGCATGCTGGTTGGTTTCCACTTTCCATCGTGCCAATATTCTTTTTGAGTATCATCTTTAAATTTGATCTCATACCAATCCATCACATCCGATCCAACATTCGTCACACCCCATGCTACATTTTCATTAAAACCGATCACAATTCCGGGTGTACCTTGCAGTGTTACTCCGTAAGTATTTATTCCCGGTGCATGTAATTGAACTTCATACCAAATAGAAGGAAGTGTTAAACTGAGATGAGGATCATTTGACAGGATCGGATATCCTGATTTTGTTTTTGAACCTGAAACTGCCCAGTTATTACTTCCCACTCCTTCAGGTCGCTCATATTCTCCCAGCTCCACTGCTGATGCCGGTTTAAATAAAGTATCCGGAGCTTCAACGGGAATTCGTTCAAATTCCCATTCTTTTGTTGGCGGAATGATAGGATCGTTTAACTCAGGTTTAGCTTCAAAGAATTTCTCAATGAAATCTGCACCAAAATATTCCATGGTGTTACTGGTTCGATCATCGTTGTTTCCTCCGGCAAGCGTTCTGGTCATGTTTTTCAGAAGATGAGCTGTCTTGATCGGAGTCCATTCTTCCGGTTCAAAATCCAGAATTTTATACTCTAAAGGATAATTCTTGGGTTCCAGTGTTGATATATAAGCGTTAACTCCATCAGCATAAGCCTTTAAAATTTCCCATGTTTTTGGATCTTTTTTTACTAACTCTATTGCTTTCTCAGCGCCGTACGGCATTCCTCTTCTTCGGGTAGTTTTATCTCTGCTTAATGCCCTTTCCCCAATTTTTTCAGCCAATCTACCGGAAGCATCTAAGGTTTGAAGCTCCATTTGAAACAGTCGATCTCTTGCAACAACATAACCTTGAGCGAAATAAAGGTCATATTCATTTTCAGCGAAGATGTGAGGTACTCGTCGTTCATCAAAATAGACAGAGGCGTTCCCATTAAATCCCTCTAAAGCTAATTCATTGGATTCGGGAAGTTCTATTTCTGCATTTGCCCAGAATCCCGTCTCAGGATCAACAAATTTTCCGATTGGGGGTAGGATTATAGTTTCACCTCCAATCTGAATAGAAATTTGCCTATTAAATGTATAAATCAGTCCCATCAAAAGGATCAAAGGGAGAGCTAGTCTAAAAACTTTCATTCAACATGATATAAATTTGTCATCTCGAACGAATGTGAGAAATCTATTACTCGTAAACAAAGAGAAATTTTAGATTTCTCGCTTTGCTCGAAATGACAGCGAGCCAGTCCAACTTATGGTGCGACAGCGTTATGGTAGTTGCCCGAAAGTAATTTTAGAAATTCTGTAAGGAACTGGGTTTGAAACTGTCTGATTATAGAGAAAGGAAATTAATAAAGAAACTAATGCCTAAAATAACCGCTTTTGAAGAACTTACATGCTGGAAAGAGGCCCGAATCTTGGTTAAGTGTATTTACTCAGTAACTACTAACCCGCCTTTTTCAAAAGATTTTGGTTTAAGAGATCAAATTCAAAGAGCATCCGTGTCTGTAATGACAAATATTTCTGAGGGGTTTTCAAGATATCACAGAAAAGAATCTGTCCGTTTTTTTGACTTTTCTCAGAGTTCTGCAGCCGAAGTTAAAAGTTTGCTATATGTTGCTGAGGATTTGGCTTACATTTCTAAAGAAGAGGCTAACGTTTTGAGAGAACAGGCGACCTCTTGCCAAAGATTGGTGTTAGGGCTGATAAAGCATTTCAATAAAAAATAGTGTTCAGGTGTTATGGTGTGAAAGTGTTAGAGTGGTGCGATGGTGTTAGGGTGTTATAGATTACCTCGAAGCTATAACACCATAGCACCCTAACACTATTTCTTTAAACTAGCCTGTAAATCTTTCCAATCTTTTAGAAATCTTGCAAGTCCTGAATCCGTTAACGGATGCTTCAACATTCCCATAATTACATTCAATGGCATGGTTCCTACATCAGCTCCAACTTTAGCGCATTCTACAACATGCATTGGGTGACGAATACTCGCAGCCAGCACCTCTGTTTCAAATCCGTAATTCATGTAGATCTGCACAATGTCTTCGATCAACTTCATTCCATCACTTGAAATATCATCCAGTCTTCCCATAAAAGGAGAAATATAAGTTGCCCCTGCTTTAGCCGCGATCAACGCCTGTGTTGGGGAGAAACAAAGAGTGCAATTCGTTTTAATTCCTTCCTCAGAAAACGTCTTGATCGCTTTGATACCATCTTTGATCAAAGGAATCTTTACTACTACGTTATCTGCGATTTTTGCAATCTTTCTTCCTTCTTCGATCATTTCATTGTAAGTAGTTGAAACCACTTCTGCAGAAACATCGCCTTCAACAATATCACAGATTTTTTTGATATGGCCTTCGAAATCACGCACCCCGATTTTAGCACATAAACTTGGATTTGTAGTTACCCCATCCAGTACTCCAAGATCGTTAGCTTCCTGGATTTCTTCGAGATTTGCTGTGTCTATAAAAAATTTCATTCGGTAGTGAGAGTTTGTTGAAGTTTTGTCGCCTAAACATACGAAATCGAAGCATCCTAATCATTATGTAAAACGATATTTATGGTGCTTCTTTTTACATGGCTGGTATGTAAACCATGAACTAAATAGCGAACTTTACTGTCTATTAATCCACAAATTAAAATAACTTTTACGGACGTGACCAAACTTACTTTATCTGCAGTTTTACTTTTATCACTAATATTAATCGGATGCGGTAGTGATGCCGAAAATTCCAACCCGGCGCAAAATGCACAATTTAACGGTTGGGGTGGCGGTGGATTTGGTGGTGACCGGGTAACCAGTGTAGAAACAGAACCGGTAACTCGTCAATCTATTTCAGAGCAAGTCAAGTCTTTCGGCACGATAAAATCTCAGGATGTAGTTGCTATCAATCCTCAAGTAAGTAACCGAATTGTCAAACTTTATGCTGACCTGGGTGATACTGTTCGGCAGGGTCAAATTCTTGCCAAAATATATGACGCCACTTTCAAAGATCAGCTTCAGCAGGCAAAATCACAATTGGAGCAAAGCAAAGTAGCCATTGAACGCGACAGCACTCAGTTTGCACGTCAACAAAGATTACTTGAGTCTAATGCAATTAGTCAGGCTGAATTTGATAACGCTTTTGCTACTTATCGCAACAGTGTTTCTCAGTATCAATCAGCTGTAGCTTCAGTTACTCAGGCCCAGGAAAATTTCAATAATACGGAAGTTCGTTCTCCTGTACGCGGAGTTGTAATTTCCAGAACCGGTGCCGAAGGAGATATCGCAAGTGCCGGACAAACCCTTTTTGAGGTTGCTAATCTTGTAGGATATGAAACACGAATATACCTTCCTGTTCAGGATTGGAAAGCTGTTAAGATTGGCCAGGAAGTTAACCTCAGAGTATCGAACGAAAGAGAGACATCAGCTACAGGAGTTGTTTCCCGTAAAAGCCCGCAGCTTGATGCCACCACCGGTCTCGGCGAAGTGGTGATTACTCTTACAGAAATTGGACCGAATATCTATCCCGGAGTACTCACTGAGAATGTTATCAGTATCGTTACCAAAGATCGGGCTATCGTTATTCCAAGAAGCGCGATGGTGGAGAAGGTTGAAACCATTGTTGAGCCTGAATCAAATACAATCCAACTTCAACGAACGTACTCTGTTTTTGTATCTCAGGGTGATTCCGTTGCTCAACTCAGACCACTTGAACTTGGAATAGAGCAGGGAGACAGAATTGAGGTACTTTCCGGATTAAATCCCGGTGATAATATCATTGTAACAGGGCAGCAAAGTCTTCAGGATCGCGGATCCATAAGAGTAGCATCCGGTTCTGACTTTCAATCTCCCCAGCAACAACGAGTGGCTGGTGAAAACCAAGCTGGTAATGGTCAAAACAGACAAGCTCGCCAAGGTGGTGGCAGACCCGGACAAGGCGGAAATCCCTTCCAAAATATGAGCGAAGAAGACCAAGCAAAAATGAGACAGAGACTACAAAATATGAGCCAGGAAGATAGACGCGCTTACATGGATAGCCTAAGAACAGCTAACGCTTCAGGGAATTAAAAAATGGGTGGACTTTCAAAACTGGCTGTAGACAGGCCAATAACTTTTTTGATGACGAGTCTGATCTTAATTGGATTCGGAATATTCGGAGTTCTCCAACTCCGTTTGAACCTTTATCCAGATGTAAGCTTTCCAACTATAACTATTTTTACCGGTTATGAAGGAGTTGCACCTGAGGATATGGAAACCCTCATTACCCGTCCCATTGAAGAGAATGTAGGTAGTATCAGCGGGATCAAAAGAGTTCGTTCTTTATCAAGCCAAGGTGCCTCTGTTGTAAAATTGAACTTCAATTGGGGAACGGATCTTTATGAAGCTGAAAATGATGTTCGTAAACAATTAGGTTCAATTGAAAGATCTATCCCAAGAGACGCAGAAACTCCGCTGGTATTTAGTTACGACCCCAATCAGGAACCCATCATTGTATTGGCGTTGACTTCTGAAGCAAGGAGTTCTCGTGACCTCAGAACCTATGCTACTCAGATTTTAGAACAACGCATAGAAAGAGTAAATGGCATTGCTTCAGCAGAAACTTCAGGTGGACTTGAACGACAGATCAATGTTATTATCGATAATGAAAAGATGCGGTTGTATAATCTTACAATTGCACAGATTTCAACCAGACTAAGTGCTGAAAACATTCAGGTTCCAGCCGGGCAGCTTACTGAAGGTAATACGGTTTACTCACTCCGCACCATGGGAGAATTGAAAAGTGTTGAGCAGATCAAAAACACTGTGGTTGCAACCAGAAATGGACAATCTCTCTTTTTAAGAGATGTTGCCGAAGTTGAAGATGGTATCGCACAACCCATAGGAAATGTGCGTGTGGATGGAGAAGATGGTGTCATCATCAATGTTTACAGACAGAGTGATGCTAATGTTGTAGTTGCCGCAGAAGCAGTGATTGAAAATCTTGAAGAGATCAAAAAAAGCCTGCCTGCAGATGTACAAGTTGAAGTTCTTACAAACAAAGCAGAATTCATTAAGCAGTCTATTGAGAATCTCTTATTAACCGGCGTACAGGCTATTATTTTGGTAGTTCTTATTCTGTTGGCTTTTCTCAGAAGCGGACGGTCTGCTCTTATAATCGCGATCTCCATTCCTGTATCTATTGTTACAACATTTGCTGTGATGGACTTTGCTGATCTGAGTTTGAATATCATCTCGCTTTCGGGCTTAACCCTTGCTGTTGGTTTGGTTGTGGATGATGCGGTAGTAGTGCTCGAAAACATTTTTAGATTCCGTGAAGAAGGCAAAGGACGTAAAGACGCTGCTATCATGGGTGCTAAAGAAGTAGCCGTACCTGTGGTGATATCAACCTTGACCACCTTGGTTGTATTTCTGCCAATCTTATTTGTGCCCGGTATCGCAGGATTTCTTTTCAGAGATCTGGCATTAACCATTTCCTTCTCACTATCTGTTTCTTCATTAGTGGCTCTTACACTGATTCCAATGATGACTTCTCAATTCTATAAGGATGGAGAATTATCTATTGAAGCAACAAATAAAGTCGCTAATTTCTTCAGCGAGCTTTTGAATAAACTCGAAAAATGGTACTCCGAAAAACTTGACAAAGCCCTTCATAAAAGCGGACTTGTGGTGCTGGTTGCAATCGTATTTTTTGTTGCTACCCTGCCCATCTTTAATATGCTTGGCGGTGAGTTTTTCCCAAGAGTTGATGAAAATGCATTTAATCTGGAAGTAACCAGAGAAGCCGGTGTTAGTTTGCTGGAATTGGAACGTTCTATCGGGCAGGTAGAAAGTATTATTATGAAGGAAGTGCCTGAAGCACGAATCATTGTATCAGATTATGGAGACAAAGAAGGAATCGAAGGGGCCGATAATCCCGGAGGATTCACAGGCTCCGTTCGAGTTGAATTAGTTCCAAAAGATGAACGAAGTCGTACACAATTTGAAGTAGTAAGCGATCTGCTCAAAAAACTGGAGATCGTTCCGGGTGTCAGTATTCAAGAAACTATTCAGGACCCATTGAGTCCTGATGGCGAAAACGGACTTATCGTCCAAATCTTTGGATTTGACCCTGAGGTAAAAAAGAATTTATCGGATGGTGTTAAAGAAAAGATCACCCAAATTGATGGCGTAGTAAGTGCTTACAGTACTGCTGATCAAGGCCGCCCTGAACTTCGTTTAGTACTAGACAGAGAGCGTATTGCCCTTGTAGGAATGAATACAAACCAGGTTGCCACTGCATTAAGTGATGCTGTTCAGGGAAATATCGCTACTAGTTTTGTAGATCAGGGTGTGGAATTTGAAGTAAAGGTTGAATTGGATCCAAGACAAAAGGCTGCTTCTACAGATCTGGAAAACATACAAATTCAAACTCCTGCAGGAGATTGGCTGCCGCTTAGAACCCTTGCCAGAATTGAACGTTATACCGGTCCAACAAATGTGACTCGAATCAATCAGGAAAGAGTGGTAGAGATCTTAACTGAGTTGGATGGCGTAGATCTTAAAACAGCCAGTACTGAAGCCCGTACAATTCTTGATGAAGTTGAATGGCCTGATGGATATCGTTATGCACTTGCAGGTTCAGCTGAAGAACAAGCAGAGTCATTTAATTTCCTGCTTATCGCATTTGCCATCGCAGGAATCCTGACTTACATGGTTATGGCTTCTCAATTTGAAAGTCTGATTGAGCCATTTATAATCATTTTTACTATTCCTTTAGCGCTGTCAGGTGTTTTGATCATTCTTGGAATTACCGGAACGGCGATCAGTGTCACCTCAATGGTGGGGCTCATCTTGCTTTCGGGAATTGTTGTAAATAATGGAATTGTAATGATCGATTACATCAAAATATTACAAGCCCGAGGAGTTGATCGTCATAAAGCTATTGTTCAGGGTGCAACACGTCGTCTTCGCCCGATATTGATGACTGCTCTAACTACTATTTTATCTATGGTTCCGCTTGCCCTGGAATTAGGATCCGGTTCTGAAACCTGGAGTCCAATGGCAAGAACTGTGATCGGTGGTTTAACCATGTCTACCATTTTGATGCTTTTTGTTGTACCCAGCATTTATAATCTGATTAACAGAGGTGTCGACAACCTCGGATTTGATGCTGTTCATAAAACTGATCCGCTTTTGGAAAAAAATGAGGTCCTATCATGAAAAAGTTCAATCTTACCGGTGGCATTTTAAACCGACCAATCACTGTGATCATGTGTACTCTGATCATAGTAGGATTTGGTATTTTCTCGCTTACAAATTTAAGAGTTACTCTATTTCCAACTCTTAATATTCCTGTTTTGGCGATCTCTTCAGGTTACCAGAATGTAGCTCCGGAAGACATCGATCGACTTATTGTAACTCCGATTGAAGGAGCCGTTTCTGCAATCGAGGGAATTGAATCACTGGAAGCACGGGTAAGTCGTGGAAATGCATTTGTAATTTTACGACTTTTTGAAGGAACTGATATCAGAAAAACAGAATTAAAAGTCCAAAAAGCTATCGATCAGATCCGAGCTGATTTACCTGCTCAGGCTCGGGCACCTGCCATCTTTCAGTTTGATCCGGAAAGCAGGCCGATCATGCAGTTAAGTATTAATTCAGGATTACGAGGCTTAGATGAATTAAGAGAGCTAGCCATTGAACTGGTGGAGCCAAGATTAGAGAGAATTATAGGTTTGGCTTCAGCTGATACACGTGGCGGACTTGAAAGAAGAATTTATGTAGATGTATCACCAATGAGCCTGGCTCAGCACAACATCGTGCCTCAGGATCTGGAAAGTGCAATAAGTTCAAATAACGTACAGCTACCGATCGGAAATGTTGTAACTCAGAATATCAGTTATAGTGTACGCGCTCAGTCTTTATATCAGGATGTTGAACAGATCAAAAAAACCATTATAAAAGTTTCAGATAATGGCATTCCGATCAGAGTTGAAGATGTAGCGGATGTTTCTGATGGCTTTACGGAAGTTACCAGCCTGGTTAATGTAAATGGTAATAACAGTGTTTCTATTGAGGTCCAAAAAAACTCAGATGCCAACACATTAGATGTAGTCAAAGCCGTAGAAGAAGTAGTTCCTGAGATCAATGAAATTCTTCCCCCCGGCGTGGAACTCAGAATACTTTCCGATGAAGGTCAGTCTATCGAGGATTCTATCAATAATCTTTCTCAATCTTCCGTAATAGCGCTTTTAGTAGTTATTTTTGTAATCCTGATCTTTATGGGCGGATGGAGAATCTCTTTAGTTGTAGCCACTTCTATTCCTGTTTCAATCGCTGCCAGTTTTGCAACTATGTATGCAGCTGATCTCACTCTGAATATTTTTACCATTTCAGCGCTGGCTCTGGCCATCGGACTATTGGTGGATAATGCAATTGTAGTAGCCGAAAGTGTTGCCAGAAAGTTAGAAGATGGACTGAGTAAATTTGACGCTGCACTTACGGGTACCAACGAAGTGGTAGGTCCTCTTCTGGGCTCTACTCTTACAACACTCGGCGTGTTTATTCCAATAACCTTGATCACCGGTATTCAGGGAATCTTCTTTAAAGAGTTTGCGCTTACCATCAGCTTTGCAATTGCGATCTCCTTTATTTGTTCTGTTGTCTTAGTACCCGTTTTATCGGTTTTGGTATTGGACTCTGAGATGTTCAATAAAAGAAATTTCATGTTTAAAGCGATCCATAAACTGGAAAATGGATATGGTAAAGTATTGAGCTGGCTCCTCCTTCATAAATGGATTCCCGGATTAGCACTGATCGGTATATTATTTGGAACTGTATTTGTTTATCAGGGAATTGATAAAGAAGGTTTTCCCGAGACTGATTCAGGAGAAGTTGATGTAAATGTGACCTTAACAGAGGGAACCCGTTTGGTTAAAACAGTGGAAGTAATGAAGGGTTTTGAAGCACAGCTGTTGCAAAAACCTGAGATCGAAACCGTTGTTTCTTCAATTGGAAGAAGTCGGTTTACCGAGCAAACCAACCGTGGAAGTTTTACACTTAAACTTGTTCCCCTTGAAGAAAGAGATATTACCAGTAGTGAACTTGCTGCTGCTCTCCGACAAGAGTTAACCGCTCCGGGAGTAACCATCCGGGCTTCTGTGGAAGGCGGCGGATTACGCTTTGGAGGAAGAGGTTTCAGATCGGGAGGCGGATCCATCAGACTAAGCCTCATTGGTCCTGAAATGGAAGAATTGCTTAAAATTTCCAAATCCATAGAAGACAGATTGCTTGATGATCCGAATATCATCCAGGTAGATAACGGACGAACTGACCCAACTCCGGAAATGCAATTTGTGTTAGACAGAAACCGAGTAGGTTTGCTTAATTCCAGTATCAGTCAGGTTGCTAATGCATTGCGCACCCAAACTCTGGGCAATCAAGCGGGATATTTCAGAGCCGATGGCAAGGAAATTCCTATTGAGATTCGTACTGCCAAGAGTTCCCTTAAATCCAGAGAGGATCTGTTTGATCTGGAGGTTCTGCAATATGAAGATCAGCGTGTGCCTGTAGTCGCTGTTGGTGAATTTATTGAAACCAAAGGGGTGGATTCCTATCAAAAAAGAAACAGAGAAATTCTTCTCGACGTCAGCATTCAATTTACCGGTGATGCCAACGAATACCGTGAACTCATTACTAATTTCATTACAACCGAAGTAGTAATGCCCGAAGGTTATCGCTATGAATTTACCGGTGCAACTCAGGAAGCTCAAGAGGGTGCTAAACAGTTCCTGTTTGCAGGTTTAGCCGCACTTGTGTTGATGTTCATGATCATGGCTTCCCTATTTGAAAACTTCCGGGATCCGTTTGTGATCTGGTTGTGTATACCGATGGCTCTTTTTGGAGCTTTATTCTCTCTGTACATAGTTGGAAATCCGCTAAGCACTACCGGAAATATCGGATTGTTTATGTTAGTCGGTATTATCGTAAATAATGGAATCGTACTTGTGGATTACATGCACTTGAAAACAAGAGGTATGGCGTTCGATTTAAATAAAGGATCAGAGTTCCTTGATGGAATAATTTATGCTTGTAAAAGAAGAATGCGACCCATTTTGCTAACCGCAATAACTACTATCTGTTCAATGATTCCACTTTCACTTGAGTTAGGTGCCGGAGCTGAAATTTGGTCTCCACTAGCTAAAACCGTAATCGGGGGCTTAGCCTTTGGAGTGATCTTTACACTGTTTATAACTCCTTCAATTTCGGTTGGGTTCAAACAAGTTATCAATTGGATCAAATCCTTATTCACTAGAAAAAAAATATCTCAAAAGACAGAAGTTACACTCAGTAGCAAATAATTTACATGATACAATAGATATTGGAACTACGAATAGCTATTCTTGTTATAGTTAGAAAGAAAGAATTTTAATTTGAGGATTTTATTATGAACAAGTCAGGTAACTTTATTGCAGGCATTTTAACAGGAGCATTAGCAGGAACCGTTTTAGCACTACTTTATGCTCCGGATACCGGAAAAAACACCCGGAATCGTCTTTCATATCAACTAAGCAACTACAAAGATGAGCTTAATGATCTGATTTCACAACTCAGAGAAGAAAAACAACAACTCATCTCCGAAGCAAAAGATAAAGGCGATAAAGTAGTTCAATCAGCAAAACAAAAAGCTGATGATCTCATCAAAGAAGCTGAGACTCTTCTTGAAAGCATTGATGATGTGAAAGAAGGGTAATTCTTTTCTCTTATTTTGAACTTTAAAGGATGATGTTCGCAAGGATATCATCCTTTTTTTTGTTGCACTCCTCTGTCTTAACTACTCTAAACTTCTCATTCATATCTCTCCGACTTCTAGGCTTGAACACTATACTTCCATAACCGACCATTAGAATTATTGGCGCGACCGCCGAAGTTTTGTTCCTATCTCAGCAATCAAAATCCGTCAGCCGTGCAAAGCCCGACAGACGGATAAATAACTATCCATCATTTCGCTGAAAGCGGGGTGATGGAGTTAGTGAAAATAATTCTAAAGGTCGGGGTAGTTGGAAGCTTTTATTGAATTCTGAGGTTCGTAAAAAACAATCAGCATATTGGCTAAAATACCAGTACTTGCTTTTTTAGCGTCCAATCTTTAAATCTCAGTAACCAACTACCGGAGGAAGTATGAGTTCACGTAAGCAATTTATTAACCAAATTTCCGGTGGGGCATTAGCATTGGCTTCCACCGCTTTTCTTACCAAACCAATTTCTGACTCCTTTTACGAAGAACTGAATTCGTTTTCTGGATCAGCTTTTGATATAGCAAAGGATGAAGATTTCTGGGCTACTGTACAGCAGGCTTTTACTGTAGACCGTAGTCTCATAAATCTGAATAATGGCGGCGTCAGTCCTTCTCCTGAATTTGTTCAAGCGGCTATGAAGAAACATCTTGATTTCTCCAATCAGGCACCTGTTTATAATATGTGGCGGATCCTGGAACCAAGACGTGAAGGTGTGCGCCAAAGAATAGCCAGAATGTTTGGCGTGGATACTGAAGAAATTGCTCTGACGCGTAATGCATCCGAAAGCCTGCAGATCTGCCAATTGGGAATAGATCTTAATAAGGGTGATGAAGTTCTTACTACAGATCAGGACTACCCGAGAATGATCACCACATTTCAACAGCGAGAACGTCGTGAAGGAATAAAACTCAATCAATTCAGTATTCCCGTTCCCGCCGAAAATGATGATGAGATCGTTTCTCTGTTTGAGCAAAATATCACTCCGAAAACCAAACTCATCCTAATGAGCCATATTGTTAATATTTCAGGGCAGATCCTTCCCGTTAAAAAAGTAGTACAAATGGCACGTAAAAAAGGAATTCCTGTTATTGTGGATGGCGCTCATGCCTTTGCTCACTTTACTTTCAAACAAGAGGACCTGGATTGTGATTATTATACCACCAGTCTTCATAAATGGCTGTTCGCTCCTCACGGAACAGGAATGCTTTATGTAAGGAAAAATAAGATCAAAGATCTATGGCCAATGATGGCTGCCCCCGAAACCATGGATGAAAACATCCGGAAATTTGAAGAAATAGGAACGCATCCTGCCGCAAACTTTTTAGCGATTGGTGAAGCACTTACTTTCCACGAAGGCATTGGCTCTGACAGAAAAGAAGCGCGTCTAAAATACTTGAATGATTATTGGATCGATCAGTTGATTGATAAAGACCGTATTGTGTTACATACCAGCAGAAGTCCCAAATACGCTTGTGCAATCGCTACGGTTGAGTTAAAAGGAATAAAACCCAATGATCTTACTTCGACGCTTTGGAATGATTACAGGATAATAACCACCCCGATCAATCATGATCAATTCAAGGGAATACGCGTTACTCCCAATGTTTATACCACTCTCGAAGAACTCGACAGATTCGTAGATGCTATGAAAGATCAACTCAAATCCTGAGTATCTTTAACATTTCAGATCGCCAAAAAGCAGTGAGATTCAGTCAATAATGCCGTATCTTTGGGCTTCTAATTAACTATTAAAAATTTATAAATGAGTTTACTTACGTTTTTTCTAATGGCACCACCTGCTGAAGGTGAAGGAAGTGGATATACAAGCCTAATCTTTATGGGCGCTATCTTTGTGGTTTTTTACTTTTTCATTATACGTCCACAAAGCAAGAAACAGAAAGAAATTCAGAACAAAGTTTCTGAAATGAAAAAGGGCGACAAAGTTGTTACTTCTTCAGGAATGATTGGTGTGCTAAATACTATTGAAGATGATTCTGTATTGATTGAAGTGGGTGGAAACACCAAGATCAGATTTTTGAAATCTGCAATCAATGATGTAAATCCTAATAAGCAGGAAAAAAAGTAATTCAGTCAAATGAGTGACTCTATAAAATTTAATACCATCCCTGAAGCTATTCAGGACATTAAAAATGGCAAAATGGTTATTGTCGTCGATGATGAAGATCGTGAAAATGAAGGCGATTTTCTGATGGCAGCTGAAATGGTTTCTACCGAAGCCATTAATTTTATGGTCACTCATGGTCGTGGTTTGGTTTGTGCTCCGGTTACTAAATCACACGCTGACAAGTTGAAATTAACTCACATGGTTACCGATGGTGCTGATCCTGATGAAGCTAACTTCACCATTTCTATCGATCATAAAAGATTGACAACCACGGGTATTTCTGCTGCTGATCGCGCTAACACTATTCGCGAAATCGCAAATGAAGATGCAAAACCTGTTGATTTCAGAAGACCGGGCCATGTGTTTCCGCTTCTTGCAGTAGATGGCGGTGTTTTGCGCCGTGCAGGACATACTGAAGCTGCCATTGATCTTGCAAAACTAGCCGGATTAAAACCTGTTGGTATTATCTGCGAGATCATGAAGGAAAATGGTGAAATGGCTCGTGTTCCTGATCTGGCTGTTATTGCAAAGCAGCATGACATGAAGCTCATTACCATTAAAGATCTTATTGCATACCGTAATGAAAATGAATCACTGGTTCATGAAGTGATGGATATCAATATGCCGACCATGTATGGTGATTTTAAGCTCCGAGCATTCAAAGAAAACCTGACGGGCGACATCCACATGGCGCTCACAAAAGGAAGTTGGAACAAGGAAGAACCTGTTCTCACACGTGTTCATTCTTCTGATCTGATCGGTGATATTTTCGGAAGTCGCTTGAATGATACCAGCGAACTGCTCCATCAGGCGATGCTTCAGGTTGAACGTGAAGGAAAAGGCGTTGTTCTGTATATGAACAGAAATCAACGTGGTTCCGTGCTTGTAAATCAGCTTCGCACATTAAAAGCGATGCAGGAAGGAAATCCTGAAACAGAGGAAGAAAATAACAATCCGAAAAAAGGCGACTCCAGAGATTATGGAATCGGCGCTCAGATTCTTAAATCTTTAGGCATCTGCAAGATCCGTCTTCTGTCCAATAACCCCGTGAAAAGAATTGGTATCAAAAGTTTTGGACTAGAGATAGTAGATCAGGTTGCTATCGATACAAGTATAGATTTTCTGGACGATCCGGTAAGAAAAAATTAAACTTTCTTTGAGAAAACATTTGCATCTGCTTTATTATTCAACAAAGCTAGCAGTATAAAACCCTAATATTACTTCTCATGATCTGAATACTGTTTGATCAAGCTGAGAATCCTTTCAGGAAAAATTGTACTAAGGATATTCAGCATTATAGTGCAGCTGTGCTTGTCCGCTAAAATAAAACAGCATGAATAGTCCAATAGTTAACAACACGTTTTTCATTTCTCCCCCTCTTCTTCCAGTTTCTTCAACAGATATTCTCCATTAAAAAATAACAAGGCATACGCTTCTGAAGTCAATGCTTTATCTTTTTGGGCTTCCACTTCATTGAGAAATGCCCCTAATACATTCGCCGCTTGTTTGGGTTTTTCGTTCTCCAGATGCTTATGCACGTTCCGCAACTTAACCTCCAGACTGTTGCAGGTGCCTTTATTCGTGATCCAGCCCAATTCCTCGCAGGAACGTTTAAGGTAGGTTTTTAAAGTATAGATTTGTTCGGTTTGTGATTGTATTGGTATCACACGGGGAAATATGGTTGTTCCTTTTTTAACCACATCAAAAAATGACGAGTTTTCAACTGAATCGGGTTCTTCTTCTAAAATGAATTGAGCCCACCCTTCCATATAATAGTTTTTTATTGTTGGAAGAGAACTTGTGTGAAATCCAAAACTCTTAAGAACTTCACTAGGGCCTATTTGTGCTTCTTCACTTTGTGCACCCCAATTTATTCTAGTAGGATTTCCTCGATTTATTAACCTCCAACCATTTGGGACTAACGGATCAAAAAAACTCGCTTCAGAAATGAAAAGCCAAAGCCATATACTCTGTCTACTTTCAGGTTCATTTCCTATTTCAAACTCATATTTAAAAATAGAATCTGTTTTGGAAACTCTTGCAGTTACTTTTTCAGTAAACCGATCTCGCATAGGTTGAGTGAAAATAAGCAAAGTATCCCCTTCAACCACTTCGTTACGTAGTTGTGCAAAAATATTATCGCTTGTAAGCATCAATAGAAATCCAGTAACCAAAAGTTGTCTAATCGATAATGACATGATAATGTGTATTATAAGTTATTAAAACTTCTACAGTACTAGCTCTAATCTCTGATTCAATGCTTTCAAAATCTGCCCTATAAACTGTTTACATAAGTGTCTTCCGTAGTACTTGTAGGTAACTTTGAAATACTATACAAAAACATCCCGTCTCCATATAAATAAAAGGTTCTCAGTAAGAATCATTGTTTCTGAGAAGCCTAGTTCATCAGCGGTTTTTGCTTTTCTATCCATCTGTTCAGTGTTTAACTCTATGTTTTCCTTTATAACAACCTGAGCATTCACCGATTGTAATAGTGCCATCAAAAAAACTACGGTTAAGATCTTTAAAAATTTCATATTCAACGTTTTTTATATCCCCGATATCACAAAGAGATACTAAATATGAAAATGTTACATCTTTAAACTCCTATAGAATAGATGCTTAGGAAAGGGAATAAAAATAAAACTTAGATTTATCCCTTCGAAGAGCTACATCTAAATAGAAAAGAAAAGTGGTAACTACCGTTTACTTCTTAGTTAGCTCTTCAACAGAAGTTTCTTCACCGGCAACTTCTACTTCTGTTGCAGGCTCTTCGTTTTGCGAAGCGGGAAGAAGTTTTTTGCTGAAGATCAATAACGAGATAATAGATACAGATATGCCAATATCAGCTACATTAAAGATATAAGGGAAAACTGTCCAGTCATTTATCTGAAGGCTGAAATAGATAAAGTCGACTACATGTCCTTCAAGAACTCCACCATTACCTTCTACATATCCCATAAAAATTCTGTCCGAAATATTTCCAAAAGCTCCACCCAGAATCAATCCCATAAATATCAGATATCCAATGGAAGCTGTCTCAATAGATCGGAGCAGATATATCAAAATTCCTGTTACTGCCAGAATAGCAACTGAACTCACCACAATAGTTGGCAACCAGTCTATTCCCATTGCCATTCCTGGGTTCTGAGTATAATACAAACGTAGCCATCCTTCTATCAGAACTTTATTATGAAGTTCGGGAGAAGTTCGAATAATATATTTTGTGATCTGATCCAGTATCAGAACAACAGCAGCCGGCGATAAAAGCGCAATAAGTTTAGTTCGATTCAAATCTCTTTGATTAATTATCTACGCTTGAGTTTAGCATCAATACTAAGCTGTGTATGCGGCACTGCTTCCAGTCTGCCTTTGGCAATTTTCTTACCTGTAACCTTACAAACACCATACGTTTTATTGTCGATACGCTTGATAGCATCATCAAGGTACTTGATAAACTTTCTGGTTCGGTTTAGCAGTACATACGTTTTTTCACGTTCCTGAGCATCCGTTCCGGCATCAGCCATATGAAACGAATAGGCTGATTCGTCAGATGCATTTTCCATGCTTTCACGAAGAGACTTCTGTAATGTATTCAGCTCGTCTTCTGATTCCTTTAGCTTCTTTTCGATTATTTCACGAAAATACTCCAGCTCTTTGTCGGTATAAGGAGATACTCTTTCCTCGGTATTTGATTTGTCAGCCATAACTTTATCCTTATGTATTAACTGTTCTGCGAATAGATATTTTGCAATCATCTTCGCCAATTTCCCACTCTTTTACAAAGTCGGAAACTTCTAAATTTTCAAGTTTAATTTCTTCAGCCAGTGTTTCTCTTTTAATATACTCATCCATAGAAACCACTGCTTCTTTAAGATCTTCTGATCCTGTAAAACCAATTTGTATTCTGTCAACAACGTCAAAGTCTGCTTCTTTTCGCATACTTTGTACTCTATTAACGAACTCTCTGGCGAAACCTTCAAGTTTTAATTCTGCAGATAATTCCGTATCGACAGCTACACTTAACCCTCGTTCTGTCTCCACTTGCCAGCCTTCGAGCCCGGTTCTAACGATCTCAAGACCGTCTTCGTCTAATCTAATTATTTCACCATCCTCAAGGGTTAACTCAAGGAACCCATTTTTTTCAAACTGTGTGATCTCATCCGTTGAAAGTTGAGCAATTTTAGCTGCAACAGGTTTCATTTTCGGGCCAAGCTTTTTTCCTAAAACCGGAAAATTAGCTTTAGCTGATTTATGCACAATTCCTGAATCATCATCCACAAACTGAATGTCTTTCACATTCACTTCTTCTAAGATAATATCTTTAACGGATTCAATGGCAGC
Source organism: Balneola sp. (assembly GCA_017643645.1). Lineage (GTDB taxonomy): Bacteria > Bacteroidota > Rhodothermia > Balneolales > Balneolaceae > Balneola. Next base: position 313,206 of record JAEPNB010000002.1, on the reverse strand, counting down.
TCTTTCTGCTTCGTCCTTAATCGGCAGAATAATTCTAGACAGAGGTTGACGAACATTCATCTCGATCTGATTTCGTATTCTCAGAACTATGGATGAAATCAATCGAGCCATATCCATTTTATGCTCAAGCTTCTTGAAAATAGCCGTTTCCTCTACAGTAGGGAAAAACGAAACATGTACAGATTCTTCTTCCAAACCTGTAACCTTATTCAAATTCTGGTACAGCCATTCCCCCATAAATGGAGCTATTGGACTGATCATTTTACTTAAACTTTTCAAACATTCATACAGCGTTTGATATGCAGCTGTTTTATCAAGCGTGTTGCCTTCTTTCCAAAAGCGCCGTCTGTTTCTGCGGACATACCAGTTACTCAGTTCCTCTACAAATTCTTCGATTTCTCTGGCTGCTTTTGTTGGTTCGTAATCTTCCAGGAATCCTTCTACCGTTTTGATGGTAGTATTCAACCTTGAAATTACCCATTGATCGATTTCTGGACGTTCAGTTGTTGGAATCTGTGAACCCGAGTATTTGAAGCCATCAATGTTTGCATACAAAGCAAAGAAGGAATACGTATTCACCAAAGTGTTGAAAAATTTTCGCTGAACTTCTTTCAGTCCGTCTTCAGAAAATTTTAAGTTTTCCCATGGCGAGGAATTGCTCATCATATACCATCGAACCGTGTCGGCTCCGTATTTATTTATGAGTTCAAAAGGATCAGCAGTGTTACCTTTTGACTTACTCATTTTTTCGCCGTTCTCATCCAGAACCAAACCATTGGAGATCACATTACGGAACGCTTCTTCATTAAAAAGCATCGTTCCTAAAGCATGTAAAGTGTAGAACCAACCTCTTGTTTGATCCACACCTTCTGCTATAAAATCCGCAGGGTAATTGTAGCTGAATTCATGATCGTTATCAAACGGATAATGCCATTGAGCAAACGGCATTGCACCTGAATCGAACCACACATCCAAAAGATCTGGAATTCTTCTCATGGTTCCGCCATCCGGAGCTTCCCATGTAATATCATCAATAAACGGTCTGTGAAGATCAATTTCATTCAGCTCATTCAGCCCGGCTTTCTCCCGAAGCTCTCTCATACTTCCGATGCATTCCACATAATCAGGGTCTTTATCACTAACCCAAATTGGTATCGGTGTTCCCCAGTATCGTTGTCTTGAAACAGCCCAGTCTACATTATTTTCCAACCAGGTTCCAAAACGACCACTTCCTGTACTTTCAGGTTTCCAGTTTATTTTCTTGTTTAACTCAACCATGCGTTCTTTAACGCTGGTAGTTTTGATAAACCATGAATCAACAGGATAACTCATAAGCGGTGTTCCTTTTCTCCAGTCAAACGGATAATTGTGAACACAGGTCTCATGCCTGAACATCAGGTTCTTTTCTTTTATAGCACGAGCAATATCTTTATCAGCTTCTTTGAACCATTGTCCATCAAAATCAGGTGCTTCACTGGTAAATTTACCTTCCCTATCAATAGGATTGAACATCGGTATACCTGCCTTTTGACAAGAATCAAAGTCATCCGCACCATAAGCCGGAGCAGTATGAACTACACCCGTTCCTTCATCGGTAGTAACATATTCTGCTTCGATAATCTTCCATGCTTCCGACTTATCAAATTCTTTAGAAGCAAAGTCAAAAACAGGCTCATAAGTTCTTCCTAATAAGGCATGCCCTGAAATTTCTTCCAGAATTTCAAAACCTTCTCCGAAAACCTGTTCAGCACAATCTTTAGCTACGATAAAATTCTCACCTTCGAAAGATACTTTTGCGTAAGTAAGCTTTGGATTTATGGTCAACGCCATATTTGAAACTACCGTCCATGGAGTCGTTGTCCATGCCAGGTAATAAGTATTTTCTTCCCCGTCCGTTTTAAATTTTACATAAACAGAAGGATCCTGAGTTTCCTTGTAACCCAAACTTACTTCATGAGAAGAAAGAACAGTTCCTGATCCGGGCGAATACCACTGAATTTTGTATCCTTTATAAACCAACCCTTTTTCAAAAAGCTTATCAAAAGCCCACCAGACAGATTCTATATATTCATTTTTGAAGGTGATATACGGGTCATCCTGATCTACCCAATATGCCATTCTGGTAGTCAAGTCATCCCAAAGATCTTTATACTTTAGCACACTCTCGCGACACTTAGCATTGTACTTAGCAATGCCATACTCTTCAACCTGAGAGCGCCCTTCTAACCCTAACTCCTTTTCAACTTCAATTTCTACAGGCAAGCCATGTGTATCCCAACCGGCTTTTCGCTCTACCCTGAAACCTTTGAGCGTCTTGTATCGGCAGAACATATCTTTTACTGTTCGTGCCATCACATGATGGATTCCCGGCTTACCATTGGCAGTTGGAGGGCCTTCAAAAAACGTGAAAGGTATACCATCTTCACGGGTTTCAAGGCTTTTATTAAAGATCTCGTTGTCCTTCCACCAATTCATAGTCTCAACTTCCGCTTTCGGATAATTGAGCTGCTTTATTTCTTCAAACTTTTTCGACATATAAATATGTTGTCCACAGAATAATTTTAAGCCTCAAATATACAAAAACTTAGCAAAAAGCAGGCATTGAGTTCTTATTAATAGTTTAGTATGTATTTCCCAAAACCGTTAAAAATTTTGTATCTATGCAGTTAACGGTAATCTTTTTCAAACATTAAAATTTTATTTCGCAAATGAAATCATATCTGAGAGCAATTACAGAGGAAGATCCATACAAGTTGTGCTTTGTTTGTTTAGGAAATATTTGTCGTAGTCCTACAGCAGAAGGAATTTTTATCCACAAGGTAAAAGAATCGGGATTGGAGTCATTCTTTTATATTGATTCAGCCGGAACTGCCGCTTATCATGTTGGAGAAGGTGCAAACAGTAAAAGTCAGGCTACCGCAAATAAGCATGGAATACACCTCCCTTCAAGAGCAAGAAAATTTGAGTATGCCGATTTGGAGGAATTTGATCTTATTCTGGCAATGGATAGAGAAAATTTTTCGAATATTCATGATCTGGACAGAAGAGATCGATTTGCTCACAAAATTAAACTAATGAGAGACTTTGACCCTATCCCTGAAGACGGAAGTGTTCCTGATCCGTATTACGGTGGTTTACAAGGTTTTGAGAACGTCTTTCAGATCCTGAACAGGAGTACAGAAGCTTTACTGGATGAATTAAGACCTCATATTGAGAAATGATTCCGGAGCATATAAAATCTGTAATTGAGTTAAGGCTTAATGACGAAATTATATCTTCCAAAATTCAATCCGGTGGAGATATTAATAATGCTTCAATTATAAAGCTGACTGGTGGTGAATCCTTTTTCCTTAAATGGAACAGTTCTGCTCCTGACCATATGTTCGAAGCCGAATCTAAAGGATTAAGACTGCTCGCTGATGCAAAAACTAATCTCATAATTCCTGATGTGATTCTTACCGGAAAGAACTTTCTGCTGTTAAGTTTACTTGTCCCCGGTTCGGGTAACTCAGATTCCGCTTATAATTTTGGGACAGAGTTGGCAAAACTTCACCAACATTCTGCTGATGCTTTTGGACTGGATCATGACAACTTTATAGGGAAGCTAGCTCAGAGTAACAATCCACAACAAAATTGGGCCGATTTCTTTGTCTCCGAAAGAATTGAACCACAAATCAAACTCGGAATTCAGTCCGGAGAATTTGAAAGCAATCTAATTCCGATCGTTGATACATTTCATAAAACTGTTCAAAACCTTTTCCCTAATGAACAACCTGCACTTCTGCATGGAGATCTGTGGAGCGGGAATTACATGTTCACAAAAAGTAGAGTAGCGAGTATTTACGACCCTGCAGTCTATTATGGTCACAGAGAAATGGACATTGCCATGACTCGTTTATTCGGTGGATTTTCCTCTGACTTTTATGACGGATATAAATCAGAATATCCTTTAGCGGATGGCTTTGAAGATCGTATTGAGCTATGTAACCTGTATCCGATCCTGGTTCATGCTAATTTATTTGGAGGTGGGTATATACACAGAGCAAAAGAGATTCTTCGTCAGTATTCTTAAAATCATCAATGTAATTTAATCTGTACGAACAATTCATGAATCATCCCTACAGATATGAAATCATTCTCCCAACTCTTTCCTAACTACAGGCGCCACTTCTGTAGCAAATAGCTCTATCGATTTCATCATTTTTTGATGAGGAACACTGCCCACACTCATTTGCATAAGAAAACGATCGTGCCCGAAAATTTCGTGCTGATATAAGATTTTATCAATGATTTCCTGTGGACTTCCAATGAAATTAGCGCCTTTTAGTGTTGTTGAAGCTTCAAATTGTTCTCTGCTCATTGGTGCCCAACCTCTCTCACTTCCGATCTTATCCATGGTCTGTTTGAACGCAGGGAAAGCAATGTCTTTTGCTTCCTCAGAAGCATCTGCAATAAAACCGTGAGAATTAATGCTAAGAGCAGGCTTTTCTTTTCCATTGTCTTTTGCTCCCCGCTCATGAATATCCGCAAATTGCTTGAACTGCTCGGGCAATCCTCCGATAATTGCCAATGCTAATGGCAATCCCAGAGCGCCGGTTACATATGCTGATTTTGGCGTACCTCCTACTGCTCTCCAAATAGGTAATTCAGTTTGCATCGGCTGTGGATATATTCCTTTGTCATCAATTGCCGCTCTGAAATTTCCTGACCAGGTAATTTTTTCATTTTCTCGAAGCTGCATCAAAAGCTCTAATTTCTCTTCAAACAACTCTTCGTAGTTCTGCAGGTCATAACCAAACAACGGGAACGATTCAATAAATGAACCTCTTCCAACCATGATTTCAGCTCTGCCTTTAGAGAGTAAATCCAACGTAGCAAACTGCTGATAAACCCGCACCGGATCTTCAGAACCTAAAACCGTAACTGTACTTGTTAATCGTATATTCTTTGTTCTGGCTGCAATAGCTGATAAAATTACTGCAGGAGCTGAAGCCACATACTCTTCACGGTGATGTTCTCCAATCCCAAAAACATCCAAACCGGCTTGATCTGCCAATTCAGCTTCTTCCAGTAAATTCTGCAACCGCTTGGAAGGATGTAATTTCTCCCCGGAATTCGGATCCGGATTATTATCTACAAAAGTGAATATGCCTAATTCCATTATCGGGGGTTATTGGTTCCGTTGTTGATTGGTTATCTTACATATTAATTCTAAAAATAATTCAATTTCCGGAAATGTCTTATCAGAGAATCATAAGCCTGGTTCCGAGCCTCACACAATTAGTGTTGGATCTGGGACTAGGCAACAGACTTGTTGGCAGAACCCGTTTTTGTATCCACCCTGAGGAACTGGTAAAGGAGATCCCCATTATCGGCGGAACAAAAAATCCGAATATTGAAAAGATACTTTCTCTGAACCCTGATTACATTATTGCCAATCACGAAGAGAACAGAAAAGAAGATGTACAAGAACTTCAGGCTCATGCGGAAGTAAATGTCACAGAAATTGATACTATAAATGATGCGATAAATGCAATATGTGAGCTCGGCGGAGACTTAGGATTGGCATCAAATGCTCAAAGGCTTGTTGATGAAATTATGGTTTTGCTATCTGCATCTCCGACGTACCCGTCTTTAAAAACAGCTTACTTCATATGGAAAGATCCGTGGATGGTTGCCGCCGGTGGAACTTATATTGATTCTGTAATGAAGCATTATAATCTGGAAAATGTTTTTTCTGATCAGCAACGTTATCCTCAGATTTCTCTAGACGAACTCCAAGATCAAAATCCGGAATTGATCCTTTTGAGTAGCGAACCCTTCCCTTTCAAACAAAAACACATTGAAGAAATTCAGGAGGTCTGTCCTGATGCTAAAATTGAACTAATTAATGGAGAATGGTTTAGTTGGTACGGTTCCGGAATGCTTGAAGCTTTTGACAGACTAAATGCCTGGAGAGCTGAACTTAATACGAGCATTTAATGACTTGAACTCTATGTGAATTCAGATTTATTCTAACTGTAATTTTTCTGATCGCTTTTCAATTCTTACTCACAGAAAATAAATTAGAAGTGAGCTGTTTTTTCTCTTTTAACTTCTCACTTTTCCTGTTTTTAACATTTATTTAACATCTTCTGTCGCAACTAACTAAGATTGCACTCGTCTAAGGTTCAAGACTATCATCAAGAACCAAAATCAGAGAGTACAATCATGAAAATCCTAATCCTTTCTCTTTTATCATTGCTGGTGCCATTAGCGCCAACAACTGATATTACCCCTAACGACTGGGTAACAAAACAAATTTCAGTAGAACCGTTTTCTGATTTATCTATAGAATCGGCGGGAAATATAGTTGTGCTATACAGCGAAAAAAATACTCTACAAATAAACGGTGAAGGTCCATGTGTTGATACCTTTAAAGCGACTGTTATAGATAACAGATTACACTTATCAAAACTAGAAGGCTATGATAATTGCAAAGCTGAAGTTGTTATCGGAGCACCAAAAATTGTAGACATCAGTGTAAAAAACGGTGGCATTATTAATCTCAGCTCTGTAAAAGCCGACTCTATGTTCGCTTCTATAGAAGATGGAGGTGTTATTAGTTTAGAGGCTGAAGAATTTCTATATGGTAAAATTAGAGGAGGCGGTGTAATTAATTATAAAGGCAATCCTTTTGTTTACAAACACATTATAGATTTCGGAGAAGTTAAAAGAAACTAGGTTGAGAGAGACCTATTCATCAAGAGAGTGGCTTTCAATTAATTTTGGGAGCCACTTTTTTTTGATACCGAATTTTTAGTAATCTCCTGTATGCAAACTGTTGAAGATTACATTTATGGCTTTGAAGGAGATGAACAGGAGGTGCTTTTATACTTTCATGATCTGTTAACCTCCTTCCCTGCTGTTACAAGTAAGATCAGATATAAGATTCCATTTTATTATCAAAACACATGGGTTTGCTATCTGAATCCTGTAAAACCCGATAAAATCGCGATCTGCTTTTTAAGAGGATACGAGATGTCTAACGAACAAGGTTTACTGGAAAGCAAAGGCAGGAAACAAGTACTGAGTGCTGAATACGCATCGGTTGATGAAATCCCCAAAAAACTAATGAATGAGATCATAAACGAAGCACTTTTTTTGGATGAGTCTGTCCCATACAAACCAAAGAGGAATAACGAATATTGACTACCCAATAATGAATTATTATTTGTTTCAAAAACACTTCGTTATTCCTTATTCAATATTTGTTATTCAATCAGTTTTCATCTCTGATCAACAAAAGAACAGCACTGTGCGGTACAATCAGATATTTCTCATTTTCGAATTCAATTTCATGCGCCCTGCTTTTCAGGAAAATAGCTAAGTCGCCTGCGTTGGCTTGCATACCGATATACTTTGTATCCTCATTAGCTTTCCAGCTTTCTTCAACATCTGTGTTGGGAATAGGATAACCCGGACCTGTTTTTACGATATAACCACTTTGGATCTCTTCTTTTTCCTTTACAGAAGCCGGCAACACCAGTCCACTCCGAGTATGAGTTTCCATATCCCGTGGTTTGATGAGTACCCGATCACCGACTACTATAAATTTTTCAACTGAATTAAGGTATTCCTGAATCATAATCTTAAAGTTTATGAAAAAATAAGGAATTCTGAACCTTTGAGTTTAGATTAACGTGTAGAAAAATAAAAATGATTTCAACTATGGATATGACCAACAAACTATGCGTAATTACAGGCGCTAATTCCGGAATAGGCTTCGAAACTGCAAAAGCTCTCGCAAAAAAAGGCGCTTACATTGTCATGGTTTGCAGAAATGAAGACAAAGCCATCCAGGCAAAAAATGAAATTCTGCAAACTGTAGATGATGCAGGAATAGCAATTGTGATATGTGATTTTTCTATTCAGAAGGAAATACACAAGGCAGCTGAGGAGATCACATCACGATACAAAAAAATAGACGTTCTTATTAATAATCATGGTTTTATAGCTTCCGAAAGAAATGAAACTGTGGATGGACTGGAAGAAACTTTTGCCGTCAATCACATTGGTTATTTCCTCTTTACTAATCTGTTGCTGGATAATATAAAAACAGCCAAAAAAGCGCGTATTGTAAACGTAGCTTCTGATGCACACCGGTCCGGGGAATTTGATCCTGAGAACATTCAACTTCAAGAGAATTTTACCCCAATGAAAGCTTACGGAAATTCTAAACTCTTTAATATTCTTTTTACTAAAGAATTGGCTGAACGATTAAAGGATAGCGACGTAACGGCCAACTGCCTCCACCCGGGAGTGGTTGGCTCTAATTTTGGACAAAGTGGGGAATGGTATATAAGTTTATTTTACAAAGTATTCGGTGTATTTATGACTTCGAACAAAGAAGGTGCCGAAACACCTGTTTATCTGGCCAGCTCTGATGAAGTTGAAAATGCAAATGGTGCCTACTTCAAAAACAAGAAAGCAGTTGCCCCTAAAAAACAAGCCAGAGATATGGAAGCTGCAAAAAAGTTATGGGAAATCAGCGAAGAACTTTGTGATCTAACGAATCAACCTGAGATACAATTATAAAAACAGATCCCTCTCTTTTTTGTGATCAGGTATAAGAAAAACACGTATTACAGTTGTTGTCTAAATGGACGAACGATTACTTCCAAAGCTCTTTTGACGGAATCTCTTTTTTTCCATCTGAAATTTGTAATACGCTCACAGTGATTCAGGTCTTCTTCGAAGTGAGCAAAAAGTTCTTTAAATATACTTTTGTCGATCATAACCAGATTGATCTCATCGTCTTTTAGCATAGAACGATGGTTGAAATTTGCTGATCCTATACAAGACAGCTCATCATCAACCATAATTACTTTGGCATGCATCATTGTTTTCTGATAATAGAATAACTCCACTCCTGCTTCCAGTAATCTTTCAAAACTGTGGCCGGCCATTATTTTAGTAGCTCTTTGATCTGTGTACTTCCCAGGGAAAATGATCTTTACTTCTATACCTTCTTTGGCTCGTTTACTCAGTAGTTCTACAAGCTTTTCATCAGGATTAAAATATGCTGTCTGAATAAGAATCCTTTTTTCAGCCAATTCAATTAAAGATTGATACAAAAGAACAATATCACTCCATCGTACAGAAGCAGAAGTACGAACAGTCTGAATTTTTGCAGAACCGGTACTGTGTAATGTGTTTGTTTCGCTTTTATTTATTTCCAACTCATTTCCCGCTTCGATCCAGTTTTCAGTAAAAGCTGCTTTAATTCCCTCAACAGAGGGTCCTTCTATTTTAAAATGAGTTTCTCTCCATTCGTCTTTATTTCCGGCATCACCGGTCCACTCTTCAGCTATACCAACTCCACCTGTAAATGCTGTTTTGTCGTCACAGATAAGAATTTTACGATGTGTTCTGTTGTCCATTTTCCAAACTTTCCATCTGGAAAGCGGACGAAACCATACCACTTCAACTCCCGAATCGATCATTAGGTCAACAAGTTCCTGACGCATTGGAAAAGCTCCGTATGAATCAAGAAGCACTTTTACCCTTACCCCTTCCCTGGCTTTTTTTGAAAATAACTCAGCAAATTCAACTGCAATTTTTCCCTGCCAATACACGAAAGTCAAAAAAGAAATTGATCTTTGTGCCTTTGAGACAGCATCTTTCATGGACGGAAATATTTCGTCCCCATTTTTTAATACAGTTACAGAATTGCCTTCGGTAAACGGCACCCCGATAGTTTGTTCAAGGGCTTGCTGATACCCCATATATCATTTTTTAAGTAGGATTTTTTCTTCTCCCAAATAGTAATGAAAGCACAAATAAAATTAAAAATATATAAAAACATATTTCAGCAATACCTGCTGCTGCACCGGCAATGCCACCAAAACCTAATACAGCTGCAATTAACGCTATAATAAATAGTGTAATACTCCATCTTAACATGGTTCTCTCCTTTTTCTCTTAATAAAATCTAGTCTCTGTTTACTTGGACCTTGCGATCAAAATACCGGCCAGCATAACTACTGCAGATATCAGAACAGGAACATAATCACCTGTACTAACCGCTACATCGGCTCCAAATGCTTCAAATGACTCGGAATCCTGAAAATACATGTAGCCGTAATAAATAACGCCTATTAAACCTCCGGCTCCCATAATCTGTCCGATTGTCTTCTTCATAAAAATCTCCGTTAGTTTATGTTAGATAATAGCTTAAAGGAAATCTTATCGAATTAGTTCCTTTATTTAATTCTGCCACTGGCGGAGTCTATTCTTGAGGAATGGATGTGACCAGAAGATTCCAATATATTTACACTGATCTTTTACTATTTCATATCACGGGTAAGCACTTCGCTCATGTAATCGAAATAGGGGCGGATAACCAGAAAGGATTTTACTACTTCAAATATAAAATCCTCCGAAAGCACTTCCTCGTCTGAAAATTTATGGGACAAATGGAATTGTTTGAACCGTATTAACTCAATATCAGGATGATCCTTTTCAAAACCTCTTGGCGCTGTTTTTACGGCGTCGCCTTGAAAGGTTCCCCATATTTTTTTGAAATCAGGATCTGCTAATATCTTTTTTAATGGTTTGGAATCATGAGCGATATCTTCTCTGATCAATTTAAGATCTGCTGAATTAGGACTAAAAAAACCTGCTGCTATAAAACAATTCCCGGGCTCGATATGAATATAATGGCCACCTCTCAGCCATTTAGTTGCACGTGCCATTCTGGCTCCGAAATACGGCTTATATGGTGATTTATCTTTTGAGAAACGAACATCTCTGTAAATTCTGAAAAGAGACTTTTTCCCTGAAATGGTTTCGATATTATCCACCTTATTCATCTCAGCGATCATAGCATCCATGAAACCGATCATATTTTCATGTGCAGTTCTGTAACGTTCTTTATTACGCTCAAACCATTCACGGTTGTTGTTGACCTTTAACTGGTTTAAAAACTCCAGAGTAGACTTCTGAATTGCACCCATGACCTCAGATTTGTTTTTATCTCAAAGAAGATAGCCAGAGAATAAAAGAAGACAAACCTTAAACACAATATATCACAACTTGAAGCAGTTCGATATTTCTTGATCGTTATTCAATATTCGTTATTCAGTCTCCTCTTTCAGCACTCTTTTATTATCGTTCGAATCCGTATCGATCAGCTTATTGTATGGATCAATTCCTGCTGAAACAGGTTTTTCATCTACTGTTATACTTACCATATTCTCGATCTCTGTGATCTTGTGTTTTTTAAGATACAGCACAGTTTCTTTACCGTCTTCATCCAACCCAAATACTCCCACATCGATCCAGTCCTCAAGTGGTAACGATTGCAACGGTCTTCTCCGTCCTTCTATCTCAACTGAAAGACTATCGCCTGCGGTGTTTTTATATGATCGTTTTCCTTCCTCACTGGTTCTGTACTTTGTGGCATAAAATTCCAGATCAACTTTGAAAGTACTGTCTTCAAGTGTTTCAAAAGAAGCTTCTTTTACACTGTTATCATAGAGCGTAATTGTTCTGAACATATCTTCCAGTAAATACTTTAGTGAATCCGGAGTTGCTTCATCCAGATAAGAAAGGAATTCAGTTGCGGTTGTATAAGGCGGATTTTGAAAAGCAACGGCATCAATATATCTGCTTAAAGCAGCATTCATATTTTCCTCACCGATGTAATCACTTAATGCATACAGAACCAACGATCCTTTATTATAATGGATGTATTGCTGGTTTTCGTTATAAATCAACGGCTTTTCTTTTGATGATTCAACCGCTCTTCCCAACAAATATCTATCTAAAGCATCTTTCAGAAAGATCCTCATTTTGTCTTCGCCGTATTCTTTCTCAAGTACTTTCAAAGAACTGTACTCCGACATACTTTCACTCATCACCGTAGCTCCCTGAACATTGGCACCAATTACCTGATGCGCCCACCACTGGTGAGCAACTTCATGCGCCGTAATGCTGAACGGATAATCAACTCCATCTTCATTTTCTTCATCCACTTCTGCAATAAAACCGATGGCTTCAGAATATGGAATAGTGTTCGCAAACGATTGAGCAAACCCTCCGCCGGTTCTCGGAAACTCAATGATCCGAACTTGTTTATGCTGATACGGGCTGAATTCTTCTGTGTAATAATCCAGTGACCTTTTCACTCCTTTGATCATCCTGTCAATATTGTAATCATGATCTTTGTGATAGTACACTTCAATAGGAATATCATTCCATGAATCTTTTGCGACTTCAAATTCTGCGGATATGAATGAATAGAAATTCAGCATCTTGCTGTCCATTTTATAATGGAAATATCGACGACCATTTTCGGTCCACTCATCCTGAAGATATCCAGGTGCAATAGCGATTTGTTCCGCCGAAGTGCTGATGGTGGTTTCAAAGTCGACCCAATCTGCATCATAAGCGATGTAAGTGTTCTGTAAGGCTGCAGAATCTGTTTGTGATGCCATACGCTCTTTAGGTGGAAGGTCGAACTTCTCGCGCGACTCCTCGCCTCTTAACTCGCTAGCAGGATTGTATCCGATACGGGGAAATAAACTGTTATTTACGAATGTACCGTTTGCTCTGATTGGAGAATTATTTCTAAAAATCCCATTCGGTTCATTCGAAATTTTAAATGTAAACACTACGGAATCTCCCGGCTGTAATGCTTCTGAAAGCTGATAGATATCGTAATTCATGGAATCATCTTCCAGTACCAGCTCCGATGGTTTCTCAAAACCAAACTCAGTTATAAATCCTCCATGATCTATATGAATGGAATCAATGGCTACGTCTGTTTTATTAACCAGAATATATTTTCCACGGGCTTCGAAATCACGGCTTTCAGGATAAATATCCAGATCCACATTTACGTCTACAATTCTTGGCTGGGCTATATTCTCAAATTTCCCGTAATTCTTCTCCCAGTCGGCCAGTCTTTTCTCCAATTCCTTAGACGACAGATTTTCATTCTCAACATTGTTCACATAATAGATCCACGTTCCCATTGAAAGGAATCCTATCAAACTGATTGAAAACACAGCTTTCAGAATGGGTGTGAATGCTTTTCGGGCATCAGAAAATCGCTCAGAAATGGAATCAGGAACTCCGCGCCTGAAGAAAATGATTGAAAGAACATACAGCGCCGTTCCCAGCAACAACCAATACAGCTTATAGATATAATAAGGAGACAAAGTTGATCCGTATCCATTCATGTCAGAATACGCAGTGCCCGGCGATTGATTGAACTTGAAGATCATTTGTTCCACACCGATCTGATCTATAAAATTCAAACCGATAGACACGATCAGTAACAGGAAAAAACCCATGTAGAAATTTTTGAACAGCGTATGAACGAAGATCGCCAAAAGTCCCCAGATAACTACATGTACCAGCTTGATTCCATATAATTCGAATAAATACTGTCCTATCTCAAAATTGAAATACCCGGCGAAGATCTGAATCCCCATTCCCAGAAACATTATCCCCAATAATAAGACGGCCTGCATTTTCACCAACGCAAAAAATTTAGATAACAAAATTGCCCAGTTCGGCATAGGAGTGGAATGAACAAGCTGGTCGATCTTGTCCGTTCTGCTTCTGTGGATGAGCATCCCTGCATATAAAAATGTGAGCAGATTTATGAACAAGCCAAAAAACAATCCCGGAAATTCCAGCATTTGCCAGGTTACCGGCAAAGTATTTGTTCCATAAATTTCGGCGCTAACAGTAATAGTTACCAGTGAAAGTAAAAGCCCGAGAATGGTAATAATGATAAACGCCCAGCTTTTGATAATGTATTTGAAATCATGATTGGAAATTAACCAGGCTGTTTTAAAACTCTCGATGAACGAAAAGTCTAAATTCACTTTCGGTAACTTCACTGCCATTATGCTTCCGAAGTTCTTTTTGGTAACCGCTTTGCCTTCTTTTCTTTTGAAGAAACTGAACGAGAAAGCCTCCTGGTCAAAACTGAACGTCCGGTATACAAATCCGAAGACCAGTAAACCAATACCCGTCCACAGCAAACGATTGTACAATATAATATCCCCGAACGGCAGCGGGTTTTCGTTTCGCTCGTAGATCGTCCAATATTCTGTATAATAATTATTAGCCTGAGCTCCGAAGGGATCCAGAATTGCTGATAATATCTTACTGTCAGAATCCTGAGTAAGAACTGCAGCAAACGTCTGGATGATGATCAATCCCAATACAGTCAAAAAACCAACACTTACATTTCTTGTGAATGTGACCACCGCAAATACAATAGCTCCGTAAAAGATCAGGTTTGGAATCAGGTAGTAGATGAACGACTGAACATAATTCATCAGCACAAACGGACCTAATAATTCGGGGTTTGTACCCGGCATTACACTTCCCAACATGATCCCGATCGCAGCAAAAAGCATCACGATAATAGTGATCGTTAACCCACTCAGAAATTTCGCTAGTAAATACTCCCACTTTTTAAATGGATAAGAAAAAGTGACCGAATGCATTTCATTGTCAAAGTCCTTAAAAATAGTTCCACCAATTATGGAAGGAAGTAAAAAGAACATGATTACATTCATTTCATTCAGCATTCCGTTAATTGCGATCGCTGAATTCACAATGGTAACTGAGTTTATAGTTGCGGTAATACCTTCAAAAATTCCAGCAGCAGCTGCCATAATAAAAGTGGACAGGAAGAACATGATTCCACAGTAAATGTAGAAAAGAGGCTTGCGGAACCAATAACGGATCTCGAATGAGAAAATAGAATAGAACATAGTTTAGATTCTTAAGCAGCTACTACTTCGCTGTCTTTGTGAAGGGTTACGAAGTAAACATCTTCCAACTCGGGATTGCTTGAAGTAAAACTGTCGTCCGGCTGCATCTCACTGTGTACTCTTATGTTCAGTGAATTATCCTGATTGAAATTAGAAGAGATCACATTGAATTTAGCTTCGTGTTCTTCCAGGTCATCCCTCTGGATATTCTTGGTCCACATTTGTCCTTTCAATCTATCCACACCTTCAGTTGGGGTATGATGACTCAGGATCTTCCCTCCGTTCATGATCGCCATATCCGTACATAATTCTTTCACATCATCTACAATATGAGTAGAAAAGATCACAATGTTATTAGTACCGATCTCACGAAGTACATTCAAAAAACGGTGTCTTTCAGCAGGATCCAATCCTGCCGTTGGTTCATCCACGATGATCAGTTTCGGGCTGTTCAGAAGCAATTGAGCAATTCCGAATCGTTGTTTCATTCCACCGGAATATCCCTTTACATTTTTCTTTCGAACTTCCCACAGGTTGGTAATTTCCAGTGCCGTTTGAACTATTTCTTCGCGCTCTTTTTTATTGCTGATTCCTTTTAATCTCGCAAAATACAGCAGCAGGTCCTCTGCACTCATTTTCGGGTAAACACCAAACGACTGCGGTAAATATCCCAGTGTTTGGCGAAGAGCGATCTTGTCCTCAAGAATATTTATACCATTGAATGAAGCTATCCCTGAATCAGGAGCTTGCAACGTTGCAATGGTTCTCATCAACGTAGACTTCCCTGCACCGTTCGGACCCAGCAAGCCAAACATTCCTGCTGAAATATCAATAGTTACATCGTCCAGTGCTTTAACACCATTTTTATACGTCTTTGAAATATTGGATAGAGATAATTCCATAAATAAATTTTCTTGTGTGGATGAATATATCTGCCGAAAACAGACTCCGAGATAATAACGAATACTGAATTAGTAGCAAAAAGAGATGTGGTTATTACAGAGATGTCCTGAAAAATTGGAATCACTTCACCTTCTTCCCTTCCAATAAAAGCTCTATGGCCTTTTTAATTCTTCGCGCTCTGGTTTCTTCTTTTTTGGCGTCATGAATCCAACCCACATATTCTCTTCGATGACTGAAAGCTAAGGAATCGAAAAAGATTTGGGCTTCGGGGTTCGCATCCAGTTCTTTTTGGAGGTCTTTGGGTGGAATTACTGTTTTAGTTTTGCGGTCAACTCCGGGTGGGTCTTGTCCGAATTTGGAAGGTTTTTTCTGAGCTCCTTTTTTGGCCAGACTCATGATAGACCAATCCTCATTCATTGAGATTAGTTTATTGGGATTCAATTTTAACCCGTTTACTATCCCCCAAATAATATCCCGGTTCAGATCAGAAGAAATACTGCCGCTCTTTTTGGGATAAGCCACCCATAATTTTCCATCCTTTTTAGAAAATTTCTGATTCTTCGGGAGTAGTTCTGCCAACTCATCTTCATTGTGAACAAAAATGATTACTGAGTCGTAAGCTTTTTTAGTTGCAGAATTTTTTTCAAGACTTAACCCCTCAAAATCTGCCTCCAATTCCTCAGGGCAATTGATCAATAAAACAGTCTGCTCTTCTTTGATGTTTAGCTTTTTGATCAATTCCGGATTCATTTAAAATCTCCCGCAAACTAATGCCTGCTCTACTCCGGGAGTCATTTTATCTAATCCATTAATGAATTTGTCGTCTCCGATCAGAATATCTGTAATTTGTCCGCTGTATTTGATCGCCGTTTCTCTCATAAATCCCATCATCGGCCAACCCCACAATGCAGAGAACAGAACTCCTTCTTCTTCAAAATATGGATCGGTTAAATAAGTACACTCAATTACATTTTCAACAGCACTTCTGTTTGTGGCACTTCCGCCCACCAGATCAATAACTACTGTCCCGTCTTCAAGTAAATTCTTAGCATGCTCTTTGGTCACCAGGTAATTTACCCCACGCAAATGAGCCGGTTGTTCAGCTCCGTTTATGATCAGATCTGCATCCTTTAAATACTCTTCTATAATTCCTTTTTCAGTTTGATCCTTTCCAAGCACATGAATAGTTCGTACTCCGTTTCGATGACATTCATCTATCGCGCCCATTCCAACATTTCCATAACCCAGAACCACGGCTACTGTATCTTTAGGAGACTTCTTCTTAGAACTTTTGTCTTGCAATAATTCCAATCCGTATCGGGCGCCTGCTCTTCCTGTTTCATGAAGTGCTTCGATCTTTCTTTTACCGAATTTCGGGGATGGATTTACAAGTCGATAATATCTTAAAGCCTCATCACCATGATCGCTTATAAAAGAATGAATGTCGAATGTTCTTCCCGCTTCTGTTTTTGAGATGATTTTGTTCGGATCATCAAAAGAGGCAGAATCATATACAATGACTGAGTTTCTGTTCATAGATCCCAATTCTTCAATACTTACATCTTCGGGATGGAGCACTAAACTTTTCGGTGAGTGATCCATAAAACGACGAACTGCTCCACTCATTCTTTCACTGTATCCAATTACATGGAATTCAACTCCGCTCACTCCAGCTCTTCTGATATCAGCTTCCAGACAATTTTCAGCTGCCATTAATCCCAGTATCAAGTCATTTGGAATTTTTTCCGGAGACTGAACCACATACTCCATCGCTACCACGTTGATCTTATGATCTTCAAGGAGTTTTGCCCGTTCCGGAAACGAACTAAAATGTGCCATACAAAAAAGTGTGCTTCCTGATTTCATTAGAGGAATACTTTCCATCGCTGGCCCTTTGAATTTGATGACCATCTCTTTGTTTTGATAGAGATCGTTATTGCTCTGAAGCTTAGCCCCCGCTTCAACATATTCTTCATCTGAAAATCCAACTCCCTCTCCTGCCCCGTGCTCCACAAAAACATCACAACCGAAGTCGACTAATTTTTTAACGTCGTCCGGAATAAGAGCTACTCTTTTTTCTAATGCTCCGGGATTTTCAGGTGACTCGATCTCTTTCGCAAGTCCAATGGTTTTGTACATATTATTCTTTTGCTTCAAAATTAGGGTTCTGGATGATGCCGAAAAGATTCCCAAAAGGATCTACTACCGTAGCAACATATACATTCCCGCCAACGTGCATGATTTCCTCATCGGCGGTAGCTCCCAGTTCGATAAGTTTATTCCACGTCTCCTGTATATCTATAACTCCCCAGTAAACGATAGAACCTGCGGTTCCGGGAGTTCGCTCAGGTTGCAAGCCCAACTCATAGCCTCCGATATCAAAGCCTACATAAAACTCTTCGTCAAAATATGGTTGTTCACCTAAAGCAACGGAATACCATTCTTTAGCTTTTTTCAAATCCGGAGCCGGGTAAATTACTGTGCGTAATCCTTTAAACATGATCAATTAATTTGTTGACCATCAAAATGGTGAAATTCTGCGAGATAAGACAGGAGGCAGAATACTATTTAGGAGTTACTATAAGTTTTGCTCTGTAATTTCTTTTTGGCTCGTCATTTGTTTTACGTATTTCAGGACTTAAACTTAAAAACTCGATCTGATAATCACTTATAAATGACGCCGGCTTTTTCTGCCACGAATAATCCTCACCCGGATGGTATAAATTAATTTTTTCCTGCTGATTATCAACATCCAACAGAATAGTTGCATCACCTGACCAAACACAAACAATATCTGCTACATTACAACGAAAGTCTGTGACATCCACAAACCGTATAGATATTTCCGTTCCTTCGAAAGTCAATGTTTCTCCATGAACGATCTCGAATTCTTTTTGAAACTCAGGAGTGGGATTCGTAGAAGTTATATTTTCACTACATGAAAAGAACAGAGCAACCAACAAAATTGTTAAATATCTCATAGTATTCCGGCTTGTGAATTAAACATCAAATTAATCCTTATTTAGTAAAAATCAACTCATTTTGATACTAAGGCTCATGATTCGTTAAACTATTTTTAATGCAATACCCTGTTTAAATCGTTTAAAGGAAATTTCGAAATTAAATATGCAATTAGATGTTGATACATAGCAGAATTACCCCTATCTTTTTCGACTTTCCAAGAAAACACAAAAACGAGTTTAATCGTGGATACTTTAAGTTTTAAAACATACTCAGCAAAACCTTCCGACATTGAAAAGAAGTGGGTTTTGATCGACGCTGAAGATCAGCCATTGGGCCGCTTGAGTAGTGTTGTAGCATCAATTTTGAGAGGCAAGAATAAGCCAACTTTCACTCCGCATATGGATACCGGTGACAATGTAATCGTTATCAATGCAGAAAAAGTGAAGTTGACCGGTAAAAAAATGACCGATAAAACATATTTCCATCACACATTTTATCCTGGTGGTGAGCGCTTTATTACAGCTGAAGATATGTTGAAAAAAGATCCTACCTCTCTTGTAATGAAAGCTGTTAAAGGTATGCTTCCGAAAACTAAACTTGGCCGTCAGTTATTGACGAACGTCAGAGTTTATGCCGGACCTGTACATAACCAAGCAGCTCAGAACCCTGAAATCATCGAGCTTTAATCGATTTATAACATGGCACAAGCTAATTACATAGGACGAAGAAAAACCTCAACTGCGCGTTTGTATATCAAACCGGGAAAAGGTGAATTCATAGTCAACAAATTACCAATAGAAGAATATTTACCTGTAAAAGCTATGCAGAACATAGCTACACAGCCAATGAACGTAACCGAGTTTGAAGGTAAGTACGACATCAAAGTTACTGTACGTGGCGGTGGAAAATCAGGACAAGCCGGAGCAATTTCGCATGCACTTGCACGAGCTCTGGATGGTGAGAACGAAGAAGTACATGACGTATTGAAAAGTCATGGACTACTTACACGTGATGACAGAATGGTAGAGCGTAAAAAGTACGGTCAGCCAAAAGCACGTAAGAAGTTCCAGTTCTCTAAGCGTTAATATATTTACGCAAACAACAAATTAACCACACATATGTGGCGACTCAAAGCCTGGTGTTTCGGTCTTGAACCGGGATTGGTTTTTGGGATTGACCCACGTAGCGGATTAACCTAAACACATATCTTAATACAATGCCTAAAGCAGCTTCAATTGAAGAACTATTAAAGTCCGGTGCACATTTCGGTCACCTGACTCGCCGTTGGAATCCAAAGATGAAAGACTTCATCTTTATGCAACGCAACAACATTCACATCATTGACCTTAAAAAGACTCAACAGTATCTGCAGGATGCTCTTGATGAGATCCAGAAACTTTCCCGTGCCGGAAAGACCATTCTTTTTGTAGGTACAAAAAAGCAATCAACCGAGATCATCAAAACAGAAGCTATCCGTTCAGGAATGCCTTTTGTAACTCACAGATGGTTAGGTGGTATGCTTACAAACTTTTCTACAGTTCGTAAAAGCATCAGTCGTATGGAAGAGATTGAGCGCATGAAGACTGACGGAACAATGGCAGAGCTTACCAAGAAAGAAGGTTTGATGCTTGAAAGAGAGCAAGAAAAACTGGAAAACACATTAGGTGGTATTGCTAACATGGGCAGACTTCCGGGTGCAATTTTCGTAGTTGATATCCTTAAAGAACATCTTGCAGTAAACGAAGCTATTAAACTTCATATCCCTGTAATCGCTATGGTTGATACCAATAGTGATCCTGATGTACCTGATTTCATTATTCCTTGTAATGATGATTCCGCAAGAACGATCCAATTAGTTTCTTCACAAGTAGCTGACGCTATCATTGAAGGTGCAGCTGAAAGAGAAGCGCATCAGGAAGAAGAAGTAATGGAAAGTGCTGCTTCTGAAGCTAAAGAAGACAACGAAACTCCAGAAGTAAAAACAAAACTTCGTTCTCGTAAGAAGAAAAAATCAGGCGATTCAAAGAAAAAAGCTAATGAACCGACTGTAGAGCCGGTTGACGCTAAAGAGTCTGCTGACACTGACGAAGAAGAATAATTTTAACTTTCAAAAAAACTATTCAGAGAAATGAGTATTTCTGCTGCTGACGTAAAAAAACTAAGAGACATGACCGGAGCGGGCATGATGGACTGCAAAAAAGCATTGTCCGAAACAGATGGCGATTTTGATGCTGCTGTTGAATTGCTTCGTAAAAAAGGTCAGAAAGTAGCTGACAAGCGCGCTGATCGTGATGCAAAGGAAGGATTGATTCTTTCCAGAGTGAGCGATGATGCTAAAAAAGCTGTAGCTATTGAAGTGAACTGCGAAACAGATTTCGTAGCTCGTAACGAAGATTTCCAGGCTCAGGCTGATGGCTTTCTGAACGCGGCTTACGAAGGTAACATCGACAATATCGATGACCTGTTAAAAGCTGAAGTTGATGGAAAAGCAATTGCTGACCACTTACAGGAAATGGTTGGAAAGATCGGTGAGAAGATCGAGATCTCTAACTGCATTCTGGTAACTACCGAAGGATCTATCATTGACTATATACACGCCGGAAACCAACTTGGTGTTTTAGCTGAGTTTGATGGCGTTGTAGAAAATGAAGATGTAGCACGTGATGTTGCAATGCAGGTTGCTGCAATGAATCCATTGGCAGTTTCACGTGATGAAGTTGACGCTACAACTGTAGAAAAGGAACTGGAAATTGCTAAAGAGCAATTGATCAACGAAGGTAAGCCTGCTGAGATCGCTGAAAAAGCTGCTCAGGGAAAACTTCGCAGATTCTACGAAGAGCGTGTTTTGCTCGAACAAAAATTCGTTAAGGACAACGGAATTACCGTAAAACAATATCTGGAGCAAAATAACACTCCACTTATTAAGTCCTTTCGCAGAATTCAATTAGGCGAAGAGGCTTAATCAAATTTTCTTTACCTTAAGGCTGTTTTGAATTTTCAAAACAGCCTTTTTTTTGACCCATAATTTCAAAAACCAACTACAGTGGCAAACAAATACAAGCGCATCCTTTTAAAACTCAGTGGCGAAGCACTTTTAGGAACCCAGGGACATGGAATTGATGGAGATATTCTCACTCAATATGCTGAAGAGATAAAAAGTGTGCAAAAAGAAGGCGTTGAAGTTTGTGTGGTTATAGGCGGAGGAAATATTTTCCGCGGGGTAAAAGGAGCTACTGAAGGTATGGATCGCGTGCAAGGCGATTATATGGGAATGCTTGCCACTATGATCAACAGCATGGCTTTGCAGGATGCTTTAGAGCAACAAGGCGTGCAAACCAGATTGATGAGTGCCATCAGAATGGAGGCGATTGCAGAACCTTTTATTCGCCGTAGAGCTGTTCGTCACTTAGAAAAAGGTCGCGTAGTAATCTTTGGAGCCGGAACTGGAAATCCTTACTTCACTACCGACACCGCAGGAGCATTACGCGCCATTGAAATTGAAGCCGATGTAATTCTGAAAGGAACCAGAGTGGATGGCATTTATGATTCTGACCCGGAGAAAAACGGTGATGCCAAAAAATACGATCGTATTACCGGGGATGATGTATTAAAACAACGCCTGTCTGTGATGGATCTTACTGCGTTTACTCTTTGTCGCGAAAACAATACTCCGATCATTGTATTCAATATGAATGAAAGAGGGAATTTCAAGAAGATCGTGGTAGACGGAGAAGACGAAGGAACTACGGTAGTTTGGGAGTGATTGATTTTTTATAAATCATAAAAAAAGCCCGACTTCTTTCGAAACCGGGCTTTTAAAAATCATTGAATTAACGATCATTCAAGAACGTAAACATCAACTGCGCTGAGTCCTTTATCCGTTTCTTCAATTTTAAATTCTACAGATCACCATCTTTGATACCTTCGTTAAATCCAAGGTTTTCGATGTTGTTTCTGTGCATAAAAACATCTTTGTTTCCAGTGTAATTTCTGGGGGCAAAGGCTTCCATTTCCACTCTTTTGGCTCATCACTCATATAAAGAATTTCGCTATATGTTTATATATAAATGACAATATGTAAAAAAAATGGAATTTCTTTACATGTTTATTCCGATATACAAAGAATCGGTTCGAATTTTTATAGATCATTGACAAACAAAATCCCTACCTCTTTCAAAAAATCAGGATTTTGATTTTGGGATTTATACCTTAACACCTAGTATAAAAAGCATTTATTTGAATCTGTTTGTACATTTTATCTTAGTTATACATATGGTATAATGAGTATTCTGTCATCATAAAAAAAGCCCGACTTCTTTCGAAACCGGGCTTTTGAAAATCATTGAATTAACGATCATTCAAGAACATACACATCAACTGCGCTGAGTCCTTTATCCGTTTCTTCAATTTTAAATTCTACAGATTCACCATCTTTGATACCTTCGTTAAATCCAAGGTTCTCGATGTTGTTTCTGTGCATGAAAACATCTTTGCTTCCATTTTCAGGTGCGATGAATCCAAATCCTTTTTCTGCATCGAACCATTTTACTTTACCGTATTCCATTATAAAAATATAAATATTGCTCACATGTACAGATCGTATTCACAAAAAATTGTGAATTGTTATCATTTTCGGCTGTGAAAATTAAAAATTGTGTTTACAAACTAGAGAAGGGAAAACAAATACTGTACTAACTACTAAGAAATGCCGATACCTGACCTTTAACTTGCTTCCTTAAGGTCGCCTTTATTTGAACCAATCCCAAACGGCATACAATACGTAACTTGGTTTTACATGAGATAAAAATTGTGTATGTGATATTTAAATCTCTATTATGGGTAAATTAAGATAGGTTATTATGGATACATCTAATACTTCGGGTAAGAATCGGGCTTCTTCACTTCTTGAACTTTCTCTGGACTATAATGAAAAGGATCAGGTACTGGCAAGATTTTCAGAATTAATCTGCCATATTTCAGGAGCACTGTACTCTCAGATCAATTTAATTGATGATGAAAATCAATGGACAGTCGCCGAATGCGGAATGGAATTCGAACACATTCCTGTAGAGCAATCTATTTGCCATATCACGATAAGCAAAGAAGATATATATGAGATCAAAGACTTCAATACTGTAGAGAGATTTGAAGATCATCCATTTGTCGTTAATAACCCTTTCTTAGTTTACTACCTTGGGCTCCCATTTAAAGATGAAAGAGGAGTTTTTATCGGCTCTTCTTGCTTGCTGCATACGGAAACTCTTGATTTAACCGATCAACAAATACATAGTTTAAAATTAGTCAATCAACAGGTAGCTGATTATCTGATCCTGAAAAAGAAAGCTAGTGTTCAATCAGATAAGCTCGCTAAACAGGAAAAGCTGGTCACTAAAACCCGGCATGACATAAGAGGTCCTCTCTCCGGAATTATTGGGTTTTCCAGTCTTTTGGAAACTGAAATTGAGGATAAGAAAACCCTCAAGAACATTGGCATGATTAAACAATCCGCTAAAAATCTGTTGGAATACGCGGAAGGAAGTCTTCAGTACGAAATTGACAGGAAAGAAAGCGAAGTTGCCACTTCTGTATCTACAATCATTGACAGAGTAAGTTCTCTTTATTCCATGCAAAGCACATTAAAAGAAATAGATCTGCTTTTTGAAAATCAATGCACAGATAGTTGCTCGATAAATACAATGGCATCTAATCAGATCATTAACATTATCGGAAATGTAGTGTCTAATGCTATAAAATTTTCTCCTGTGGAGGGCTCTATTGAAATATCGTTTGGTGAGGTTAAAGTAAAAGACGACAACTTCATTAAAGTTATCGTTGATGATAATGGAACTGGAATCCCAAAAGAAAAACTGGAAGCTCTGCATAAACTCGAGTATGTACAATCCCAGAAAACTGACTCCGGTATACAAGGATTTGGAATTGGTTTAGTGGAAGCCCTTCGTTTATTAGACCAAAAAGGTGGCAATTTCTTAATCTCCTCTGCCATAAATGAGGGCACAAAAGTAGAATTAAATTTCCCGGTTCAGGAAGAGTAAGCGTTTAAAATAATATTCAAAATATAGTTAAGATTTTCGGATATAATCCTTATATTTAAAGCCTTTTTCGGATACGAATTGAACGCAAAAAACATCCAAATCCAATGAAACGTACATTTCAACCAAGTAATAGAAAACGCAAGAACAAGCATGGCTTTAGAGAGCGTATGTCTACAAAAAACGGACGCAAAGTAATTGCAGGTCGCCGAGCTAAAGGTCGCCACAAGCTGAGTGTTAGTGATGAGCGAAAAGGAGCAAAGTAACATAACTGTTGCTCCACCTCGTAGATTTACCTTACCTAAATCTCGAATCTTACGTGGAAAGCGAAACTTCCAGAATTTATTTTCCGGAACAGAGCTCATTAAATCACCATCGGTGAATCTTCGCTACACTACGTTTAATACTTCTGAGTGGGATTTTAAAATCGGATTTATCTCACCCAAAAAAACAGGCAATGCTGTGCAAAGAAATAATGCTAAACGAGTTATGAGAGAATCATTTCGTCTGAATCAGCATGAGATCATTGATACCGTACAAGAACTGGGTATTGGTCTTCACTGTGTGCTCATTGCGCGTACTACAAACCTCAGATTTGCAGAAGTTCAAACACAGGTGGTAACTATGCTGGATGAGCTACGTAACCGACTGCTTTCTACAAAAAAAACTATTTAAAACCGCAGACTTTTGGATAAAAACACCGCAACCGGACTTGGACTGATTTTTTTAATAATGGTGGCTTGGTTTGTTGTAAGCATACCCAGCGAAGAAGAGAAAGCTGCACAAATTGCAGAAAGAGCCCGACAAGACAGTTTAGCTCAAATTGAATCTGCGGAAAATGAAGAATTTACGTCTTCTGTAACTGATCAAACTCCGTCTCAGCCAAGCATCAGAGAACAAGCAACTGAACGGGAAGCATCTGCTCCACAATCGGGGATATTCTCCAGCACTGAGGCAACAGAACGATCAGAATTTGTGGTGACTACTCCACTTTACACAGCGGTATTCTCAAACAAAGGAGCCGGACCTGTTTCTTTTACGTTTTCAGAATATGATTCCTGGAGCGGAGCTCCTTTCCAGCTGATTTCTGACTCAACAAAATCTGCATATAACTTTGGGTTTTTAACTACAGAAAATCTGAATGTTGATACTCAAAATCTATTGTTCACCCAGATCACAACCGGATCTACCCTTGCACTTAATGAAGGCGACACCAGAGAGCTTAAATATGCTCTTCAGTTAAGCGATGGTCGCCAGATTGTTTATACATATACTTTTTTAGCGGACACCTATGAGATCGACTTCGATGTTCAGTTCATTGGGGTCAGCGATTACATTGTTGGAAGAGCAGTAGATTTCGGCTGGACATCAAAGCTGAATGTTTCTGAAAAGGATAAAAAGCAGGAAGGCATCGATGCAGCTGCTTATGTCTATCTGGGGGAAGAACTGGAAAAATTTAAAGTTGATGAACCGGGCAGAAAAGAAGAAACTTTTAACGGTAATATTGACTGGTCAGCTACCCGAACAAAGTTCTTTACCCAATTCATTAAACCACAGCACCAAACAGAAAGTGCATTTCTGACAGGTGAAGTTACCGGTGAGAACGATGATCCGTTAACAAAACATAAATACACAGCATCAATCACCTCTTCTATTCCAAGTGATGGAGTTCTTTCTTATAAGCTCTTTGTTGGTCCGTTGAAATACTATGAGATCAAACAAGTAGATGAACATGCCTATGACATGGTTGAAGTTGGTTATAACTGGCTTCGCTGGTTCTCTGATCCGTTTGTTCGTTTTATTGTAATTCCTTTTTTCACATTCTTTAGTGGATTCATCAGTAACTACGGTGTACTGGTAATCATATTTGCAGCAGCAGTTAAACTGGTTCTTTCCCCTCTTACCTTTAAGAGTTACAAGAGCATGGCTGCTATGAGAGAACTACAGCCTCAACTGAAAGAACTGCAAGACAAATACAAAGATAATCCTCAGAAGCAGCAGCAAGAAACCATGAAGCTTTATAAGAAGAATAAAGTGAATCCCCTGGGCGGATGTTTACCTAACCTTCTTCAGTTTCCGATTCTGATCACACTTTGGAGATTTTTCCAGAACTCAATTCTTCTACGTCAGGAAGAATTCTTATGGGCAAGTGATCTTTCAGCTCCTGATTATATTATAAATCTGCCTTTTTCTATTCCGTTTTTAGGTGATGCAATTGGTGGTTTTGTGCTACTGATGTCCTTAGCAATGGTATTTCAGAGTAAACTAACCGGTGGCATGAGCGGTGGTGGTGGAAGCAATCCTATGGCTCAGCAAATGAAGGTATTGCAGTACATTTTCCCGGTCATGTTGTTATTCATTTTCAACAGTTTTGCTTCGGGTTTAAGTTTGTATTACCTGATCTTCAACGTGCTATCAATTGCGCAACAACTTTATATCAATAAAACGCTTGGGACAGGGGAAGAAACAACACCTGCAAAAGCATAATTGTTTCAGGATCTTTTTGTGATCGTTTCAGAAGGCTGATTATCGTATTTTCAGCCTCATAATTTTACCCGATTGATAAAAAAATATCTTACAGATCTGACTCTTATTGGTGTTGCGGTAATTTGGGCACTGAATTTCAGCGTTGTAAAAATAGCGCTCAATGAATTTGACCCATACAGCTTTAATGCAATCCGTTTTTTCCTTGCCTTTGCATTGCTTTATTACGCTGCCAAAAGAAAAGGTTTTTCCCTCAAAGTAAAGAGAGAACATTTTTGGGCTTTGGTGGGAATCGGTCTTATCGGAAACCTCCTTTATCAAATGTTATTTATAGTCGGAATAAATCTGACAAAAGCGGCTAATGCCTCGGTAATGCTTGGCACTATTCCAATCTGGGTGGCTTTACTATCTCAGTTCTTTACAGACGAAAAACTTACAATTGTAAAATCTATTGGGGTGCTGTTCGCTTTTTCAGGAGTGGCTTTAATCGTTGCAAGTGGAAATAATGAGATCTCGTTTCAGTCTGAGACTTTTTTGGGTGATATCATCACTATTATGTCTGCAATCGTCTGGGCTGTTTACACTATACTATCCAGGAAGTACCTGAAGTTCTATAACTCCACTCAGTTTTCTGCATTTATGGCACTTATTGGATTTATTTGTCTTTCATTGATCGGACTCCCATCGCTGGTTCAAATAGATTGGAGTTCTATTTCTCCAAAAGCATATGGAGGTGTTTTATATTCAGGCACGCTTTCTGTTGGAATTGCGTACTTAATATGGAACAATGGGATCGTGAAAATCGGTGCGGTTCGAACCGCCACATACCAAAACCTTGTACCTGTTCTGGGGTTGATTTTCGGAGTAATTATTTTGGATGAAGTACTCACCCTATTTCAATATATTGGTGCTCTTTCCGTTATCGCGGGCATCGTAATGGCAAGACTCCCTGTATCTTTATACAGGGCTAAAATTAATTAAATTCATTTATGTTTAAACACTATTCCGCCAAAAATTTATTAGGGATTTTATTTCTTTTCATTTGTTCCTCTTTCCTGAATGCACAAAATAACGGGAATCAGCAAGAAGATGGTTTCAATATCGATTTATCCGATGTCTTCGGAGGTTTCTATTATACAGATCCCCTTAGTGTTCAACTTGCTTCCAGAATTAATCCCATTGAAGCTTCTCTGGATCTGGAAAATTATGTTTTAGGTGTAAATGACCTTATCTCCATAAAAATAGACGGAGCTCAGTCTCTTTTTCTACGCGGAATATTAGTCAATCCTCAGGGAGATGTAACCCTGCCTGTTGTTGGACCGGTAAACATCAACGGACTTTCAATTTCAGAAAGTGAGAAAAAAATCGAAGAAGCTACAGCACCGCATTTAAAAAATGCATCAGTAACTATTACTATAGACAGCCCACGACCGGTGATCTATCATGTAACCGGAGGTGTTCCTTATCCCGGCAAATATTTAACGTATCCTCAATCGCGGGTTGACCAGGCCATCTTTTCTTCTATAACTTCCGGGAACAGAGATCTTTCCAAATCTATCCCTAATTCCAGTGATTTTCTTACAAATGATAATTACTCATTCAGATCAATTAAAATTTATCACTCTGACGGCACGGAATCGGAAGCAGATCTTGTTAAATACTTCAGAACAGGTAGTCTGAAAAGCAATCCTTTTGTTAAGCACGGAGATTTAATCAACATTATTCCTACTAACCGTGAAACTCCCAAAGTCAGTATTTCAGGAGCTGTAAAAGCAGATTACGAATTCGAATATAAAAAAGGAGATACACCTGCTCTTATTCTTGAATTTGGTGGAGGATTTGAAGAAACTGCGGATACTACAAAACTTTTTGTATACCGAAGAGCAGTTGAGGGAATTGAGCAGATTGTTGTAGAGCCACAAGACTGGGATTCTTTTAAATTATTGCCGAACGACAGAGTGGTTGCTCCTTTCGGAGATGAATTTGATGCCTCGGCTTCAGCATGGGTATACGGAGAGGTAAATATTCCCGGAAACTTCCCGGTTGTAAGCGGTGCAACAACAGCATTGGAACTATTGCAAACGGCCGGTGGACTTTCTACCGAAGCGCTACCGGCAGCCGCTTATCTGGTCAGAAGTGGTGGCCAGAAAAATGAGATCCCAAATCAGTTTAATGCTGATTTGATGAAAAGAACATCTGATCAATATCTACAAGGACTCGAATATCTGGATGCTGAAACCAGACTTTCCAAAAACAAGGTATATATTGATCTTTCTGATAATTCTCAGCTTCAGAGTCTTAAGATCTTTGACGGAGATCGTCTTTATATTCCCAGAGATGATCAAACCATTTTTGTTTTCGGGCAAGTTAACAATCCCGGATATTTTGGCTACTCTAATACCAAAACTGTAAACGAATATATTACTCAAGCCGGTGGTTTTGCTCTTTCTGCAGATAAAGACAGGATCTTTATTTTAAAAGCGGGGAATGCAACCTGGTTTAAAGTTGGAGAGACTGATTTGAGCTCAGGTGACAAGATCTTCATAGACCGGCAACCGGTTGAAGAACTGAACGCAAAAAGAGCTTATGACATTCAGAAACAGCAACTCAGAAATCAAAGAACACAATTGATCATGACTGCTATTACAACGATCACAGGAATAATTACCACTTATGTTGCAGTAAGAAGATTGTAATTTCTTTTGGCTAAAACCTGTTCCTTATTGTTTTAACAAGCTCTTTAATTCCTTGTTTAGAAACGAAAATAGATTTCAGTATATAGCTGACTCCAGTTAACATCTCTCTTTTCTTCAAAGACTCGATTCCAAATCTGTAATAATGATTGGATTTGAGTCTTTTTTTTATATCCGGATTTACTCCAAACTCCCGGATATATTTTTCAGCAAGCTCAATGGTCCTGAACATCATCCTTTTTTTATCAGCACTGTAGTTCTGTTGATGTTCATATCGGATGCTCAAAACTTCATCTATATAAAAGAATTTATATTTATGAGCGATTCTGATCCAGAGATCATAGTCATCCCCTCCCCATTTAATTGAGTTATCAAACAGCCCCACTTCATCCAACACTTCTTTTTTGATTAGCACTGTCGGGGAGCTGATCAAGTTTCGGAGCAGCATTAATTCCAGATTGTCACTAATTGTCGGTTCAGGTTCTATTTCCTTTTTCCGCTCAGTCACATCTCCGTTATCATAGCGTACTTCCAGATTTGAATAAATTAAGCCGTAAACGTTTCCCTGCTCATTGAAAACCTGCACTTGTTTTTGGAGCTTATCGGGGAACCACTCGTCATCCTGATCAAGTAACGCTATGTATTCTCCGCTGGAGTTTACTATGCCTTTGTTTCTTGTTGCCGGAATACCCGAATTAGATTCATTTTTCAGAAGTTTAATGCGATCATCAGCCAGATATGCTTCAATAATTCTTGTTGAATCATCGACCGATCCATCATCAATCAGTAGTAATTCCCAGTTTTGATATGTTTGGGCAAGCACACTCTTTATACACCTGTCAAGAAAATCCTCACCGTTATAAACAGGCGTAATTATTGAAACCAGACCTTTCTTCAACTGCTCCTCCCGGTTATTCTAATGATTCTGAGCCTTAATTCTTCGTCAAATACATAGAACCAAAAAGATGCGATCAACACGATTAATAAAGCTGCTGTACTTAAGGTTTTAAATATAAATCCGAATCCCGAATATGCAATAACAAGAGCAGATACTACAGGTAAAACTGCCCCGATCAGCAATGGAACCAAACTAAAATCCACTTTAAATTGCTTTATCGAATACACATGTAATAGCACAAAATCCAAAACCATTCTTATCGCAGATGCATAAGCTGCCCCAACTATACCAAAATTTTCTGTGAGCATTACTAAGAGAGTTAAAAATATGGGCAGTTCAATTAGATGAAACTTTGCAGTTATATCCGGGCGACCAACTCCCTGAATAAATGAAAAAGGTATCCTTGCCAAAAAGTTAAATAATGCCCCTACTGTTACCACCTGAAGAACTACATAACTTTCTCTTGCAAAATTTTCGTCGATCCAAACAGCCAGAAAATCTCTACCGAAACAAATAAACAAAACTGCAAAAATACCACTCGCCAAAAGTAAGAGATTGAAACTTGCTTTATAAAGCTTCGAATTCTGGCTTTCATTGAAATTCTGATTTCTGGAAAATACGGGAAACAGAACGCTCACCAGTGCGCTGGGAAGCATGCCTACTCTTTGAGTAATTTCGCTTGCAGTAGAATAATAAGCCACATTTTCCATTCCTTCTTTGGAAGCTACGATTAACCTGTCCAACGCCGTCATTACAGGGCTCACTATTGTTGAGACCGTGATCCAGCCACCAAAACTGAACAGCCCTTTTATATAATTTTTCCGAAATAAACCTTTTGTTTCAGAACTATTCAGTTTCGAATTACTTATCGTTCTGTAAACAATGAAGTGTATCACTTTTACAGCTGTCAGGTATGCGATTAGAAAAGCCAGGTCTTTGGTAAATTCCATCAGCGCAATTATTCCAAGATATGTTGCTGCTCCCAGAATGATCTGCACCAGAGTAATAGATTTAAACTCATGCAATGCTTCTAAAACTCCCCTGTAACTGTTGATCATAATGGCAAATGGTATACCAATCGATAAAAAAGTAAGACCTCTTATAACCTCATCAAGGAAGTCTTCCGGTGGCTTCAGGTACTTAACCGTTACAGGCTCGGAAATAAAAAAGAAGATCAATCCACCTATTATTCCTAACAAAAAAGTAAGTGTTACGCCTGTTTTAAAGATATCGGCAATTTCCTGATCCTTCTTTTTCCCAATTCTTTCCGATATCAGTTTTGTAATTGCCCGCCCTAACCCCAGATCAAAGAGATTAAAATAACCGATGAAAACCAATGCAATGGTAAACGCTCCGTATTTTTCTTCACCTAATCCTTTAATAATTATTGGTATACAAATCAAAGAAAGAAGAATAGGAAACACTTTACTAGCGATACTAAAAAAAGTATTAGAAATAATCCCCTTCGATGTATAATCTTTATTGATCACTAATATTATTTAAAGAGTGTTTAGAATCTGATTGGTTTAAAGTATCTTCAATCGATGAAAATAGCCTTAATTAGTCATCTTTACCCAACAAAACTTTATCCGCATCAGGGAAAGTTTATACAGGATCAGTTTAATCTGTTAGCTGATAATGGCAATAATGAGGTTGAACTTATTGTTCCCACTCCTTTCGCGCTACCTTTTACCGGCAGATGGAAGGCCAATCACAGTGCCTTGCTGAGCGACGAATCTAAAAATTTCAGGGTGAGATATCTTTCTTTTCCGGGAAGAAGATTTCCTGAAATTATAAAACGGCATCTGTCTAAAAAAATATTATCCTTTCTTTTGCGAAAAAAGTACGACGTTGTTCATCTCCACTGGGCTTACCCTGACGGCGTAGTTATACCTGATCTTCAAGATGCTGAGTTTAAAACCGTGCTAACTATCCACGGAAGTGACTGGTACCAAACCAAAGATACACCTGTTCTTTCCGGCCTTATTGAAGAATCTTTTAGCGCTTCAGACAGAATTCTTTACTCAGGCCCTAAATTAAAAAAAGATATTGAAACCGTATTTCCGGAGTTAAGTGAAAAGTCAGATATCATTTACAATATGGTAGATACGGAATCTTACTCTCCGCTCTCTTCCGGTGATAAAGAGATGGTCAGAAAAAAACTGAACTGGAAACTTTCTAAAAAACATGCATTAACAGTTGCAAACATCCGCCACGAAAAAGGATTAGACTTGTTAATTGATACCATTTCTCAAAATAAAGAACTCGCCGACATTCAATTCCATATCGTTGGAAACAGAGAAAACACTGAATATTCTGATTCAGTAATTAATTCGATTGAAGATAGCCCTTTTAATAATATTGAGCTGATCCCGGCAGTATCACCAAAAGAACTGATAAAATATTATCAGGCTGCAGACTTTTATATTCTCCCAAGCCGGAGAGAGGGCTTCAATGTTTCTATACTGGAAGCTGCTGCTTGTGGATTACCTTTAGTGTGTACCAATGTTGGCGGAAATGCTGAAGTAACAGATAAAGGAGCCGGAATAATTACCTACGGTCTGGAAAATGCCGATTCATCTGATATTGTAAAAATGGCTGCCGGATATACAGACTATGATCCCGAAGAATTGAATGAATTGATCAAGGTTAATTACGGAAAATCCGCATTTTTGAAAAGACTTCTCGCTAACTACAAGAAAGCATTAAACAGCTAATTCGGTTTCTTCACTTTTACCCACAAATTTAGAGGCACAAAACAGAAGACCTATATTTATAGTTAAGATACTATGTAGTTGCATGCCTCCCAGAAACTGAAAGAAGACCAGATATCCGCAAAAGGATGCAAATAAAGCCAACACAATGGAATTGTCTTTTCCTTCAGCGTCATATTTCTTAACAGTATCCCATCCTTTTTTAAAAATTTTCCAAAGCAAAAATATAAATACTACAAAGCCGATCAGACCAAGTTCTGCGAGAATTTTATAGTATTCATTATGTGGTTCATAAACCCCACCTACTTCCTGAGGAGGGTGATATTTTTGAAAAGCAGTGGAAAAGCCCTGATAACCTACACCAAAAGTGTAGCTGTCCAACCAAATCAAAATTGCTGTTTCTAAAAGTATCAGCCTGAATCTGGATGAATCATCGGAAGTACCCGCAAATATATCAACAACCCGATCCCCAACGCTGAATACAATATTTCTAACTGTTTCACTTCCGAATAGCACAAGAACTAATGCAAATATCGAATACATCAAGAAGCTATAATTCTTCTGATAAATCATTACGATCATGGCGGCAATAAAAACAGACACCCATACACTTCTGGAATAAGTAAGCAATACGGATGCAATAAGAATCCCTGATATAATAAAAAGTATGATTTTCTTCTTTGTAGTCTTTGCTCCGCCTATAAAAGCTACCAATAGTATTAATGGCATTATAAAATTACTTCCAAAAATATTAGGGTCCCTTTCTGCGCCTCTGGATCTAATAATCTTTTGACCTTCACTTATATAATTGAAAGCTGCAACTTCTGGATTTAAAACAGACTCAACTATTCCTGGAATTGCTACAAAAACAGCCATAGCAATCATTGCATAACAAATTATGCGGAGTTCTTTTAATGTGTTAACGCAGTTATAAATTAAATAGGTTAGCCCTATTAAAACTATATACCTGACTACGTCAAATAAGCCTTCTTCCCTCTCCGGAGAATAGATTAATGAAAAGAAAATGATCGCAATAAAAACTAAATACTCAGTCTCAACTCCATAAAATTCGAATGAAATCTCTCTGTTAGCGATTTTCCTAAAAAAGAATATGCAAAACCCAATTACCAAAGCTATCTGAAAGGCGCTAAGCGGAATTGCCGCGCCCTCAGCTAAGTAAACCATACCTGAAAGATAGGCTCCAATAATTATTGGAATTACAATAACAAGACCATTAAAGGTTTTGTTAATCGAAATCATTTCCAGCTGGTTAGTGTGTCAGAGAATTTTTTCAACCGGTCATAATCTTCAGGAGAATTCTCTTTTATTGATCGTTTCCACTCCTGAATTAATACTGTTAGAACAGCTACTAAGAATCCAAACATAAACACAGCAATTATTATATAAGCTCTTTTAGGGCTGTCTTTATATGTAGGATAAAGAGCAGGATCAATAATTCTAAGACCTGAATTTACTTCTTCAAAGTTTAATTTCTGTTGCTCAAATTGAGGATAAAGAACTTTATAAATTTCTTCCTGAACCACTACTTCTCTATATCTTCTAAGATATTCAATAAATAATTCAGGCATTTCAGAAACTGATTGAAAAAGATCAAACTCATCAACATCGTTCTCTGTGCCATTTACAAGCTGGTTATACTTTCTTTCAAACTCTTTTTTTCTGATTTTGAGATCAGTTAGTCTGGAACTATTTTCTCCTAAAACCTCTGTAACATAGCCTATTTCGACTTCCAGCTTAACTATTTCAGTTCTAATTTCTGCAATGCCTTCAATTTGTGCTCTTGCCTGTTCTTCAACTTCTAAGATTCCATAACGTGTCTGGAAACTTACCAGACTATCTTCTGCAATCTTAAGCTCTTCTTCATTCTGTTCTAATCTATTTTTTAACAACAGATATCCGTCTTCTACATTTCTTCTGTTTATATCTTCTACTTTAAGTTCTACTTGCTCGTAATAATACTTAACCAATTCAAATGCTCTTTCAGGATCTTCATCCGTATAAGAAATAGTCATCGATATAATTGTATTAAAGCCCAACCCCCCTTCTCTTTTTTCTTCAACCAGTATTCTGTTATCCAGTTTTCTTCTCAGAGCTTCAGGTATATCTATCCCATAAACTTCCTGTAAATTAAATTTCTCTATGACCTTATTCTGTATTTCCTTGTTTCTAATTAATACCAGAGCTTGATCAGATGTGATATTGGACCCATTTACGGATAAATTAGCCAAACCACTTAAAATTCCTCCACTGGAAAAGTTTATTGCATTTCCATCAGTTACAATAAAGGACACTTCTGATTTGTAAGACTTTTGCCAAACGAAAGCCAATGTAACCCCCACAATAGTAGCAACCAGCATTATTGTAAGTATTAGTCTTTTTCTTTTCGCTAGTATGGTTACTAGATCAAGGATATCCTTTTTCGAATTTTCTTTCATAGTGATAACATAATTTATTCTTTTCAGGCTTTAGTTAGATTGTTATATAAGGTAAGTAGTTTTTCCTCTTCTTTCGCCCAATTATATATATTCCTTACAGCTTTTTTCCCATTTTCGCTCATTTGCAACCTTAATGCATCTTCTGTTTTGAGTCTCAATATAGCTTGCTTAATTGCTGTTGAATCTTCAGGGTTTACCGCAATTCCTACATTTAGTGGTTCCAAAAAGTTTTTCCATGCTGAAAAATCAGTGTATATAATTGGCAGTCCTGCCGCCATATATTCAAATAATTTTGTCAATCTTTTTCTCGAATAGTGCTTAGTTTTCGGAAAAATCGCTAAACCTGCAAGCCAGTCGGCTTTACTGTACGATTTTATTATACTTTTGAACGGTACTGATTTCCCATCCCCATTCATAAACAATCTGCTTTTTTCTTCACCAACACTTTCAATTAATCTTTTATATAAGGCCGGGTTACATGAACCAATTAAGTTGATACCTGACAACTCATTCTCATCCATATAATTCAGAATATTAACATGTATGAATGCCCCCCGGTCTTCAGTAATACTCCCGGTGTACAATACCCGATTTGGGGATTCTCTATCAACATCAAAGTCTTTTGCCCAATTTAGTGTCGGATAATTCAGTACTTCAATTGCATCCGGAAACCGTTCAACGTAATACGTTTCTGCAATAATGGTAATGAGCTTTTTATGAGCCTCATTTTCAATTTTTTTTAAAACTAAAGTTGATATTTTTTTTTGTAGCGGGCCCAGATAATACTTCTGTTCTATATCAGTAATTACATCCTCATGAATATCATATATAACTTTATACCCAAAAAACTTTAATAGGAGACCAACAGGTATTAACTCAGGATCGTGAAAATGAAAGATTGTTTTCGAAGGATACTCCAGTGCTTTTTTGAACAATGCCGGTAAAACCTTAAATAGCCTGGACAGTTTCCCTTTTACTTTGGGCAGTGCGATTATATTTACCCCTTCAACTACTTCATCTTTTGTGTGCTGAATCAGCAAATCTACATCATACCCATGATTAACTAATGACTTCGAGATCTTGTTAAATATCCTGTTGTCAAACACATAATGAACAGAAGATAACTGAACTACTTTCATAGAAAAGTAAATTTAAACATTTTTATAAAAATAGTTTCACCAGGTATTTCCTTTAGTAAATAAATACTTAAGTGCCTGCCATCCATATCCGAAGAAATGAGCTATATTCATTATTAGCAAGCTTAAAAAACACAATACGGCTATTATCAGAATAGGTGGCGCATGAGTGTTTTCTGGCGTCCAAACCTCTTGCTTAAGATATTCCTTCTTTTCATAGCTAAACCGTACACTTTCAAAAAACACTAATATCAATATTGCTGTAGAGACATAAATGAATCCCAAGTCCTGTTCAAGAACAAAGTCCATAAGTCCAAACAGAACCATGAATGAAAGAAAGATAAACGGAGCTTTACTCCTGTAGGGAATATCTCCATCGTGTTTTTTATTGGTAATGTATCTCCCTCTTCCGTATCTGAAATATTGCATAAATAATTTCGGAAAACTCTTTCTGGGATAATACCAGGATTTAATTGACGGACTCACATAGATCTTACCTTTCAACGCCTTTTTTAATCTTAAATTAAGTTCTGCGTCTTCATTTGTATGGTTTTCTTCCGAAAAGCCCTCTATTTCTTTCAGGTCTCTTGTTTTAAAGCATCCTAAAAATACCGTATCTGCGTAGCCTTCAAAACTTTCATCCATATATTTAGCTCCGCCGTTACCAAAAAAGTTTTTTACTGCAATGGCAATACCGGCCTGAATTAATGACTCGGCTTTGTAGTTTTGAGCTCCGCCTACATTCTCAGCATCTGTTTTTAAGATACACTCAACACATTTTTCAACGTAATCATGCGCATACTCACAATGAGAATCAGCCCTTAAAAAAAGATCTCCTTCTGCAACACTAATCATCTTATTTAGGGCAAATGACTGATACTTCTCAGGATTTTTTAACAACTTTATTCTGTTGTCTTTTTGGGATATCTCGTTAACAATATGTGTTGTTTTATCCGTACTGCCACCATCCGCAATAAGAATTTCAATAATATTTGAATACGTTGAGTTTAGAAATGAATTTATAACATCTTCTATGTACTTTTCTTCATTTAAAACAGGAATAGCAATTGTTACTGTAGGTTTGTCACTTGCAGTGTTTTCCACAAAAATATATACGGTAGTATTTATAATTAGTATCGTATAATAACTATTTACTAATTTATATGAGACATTTCTTTCTAATTCTTTTATGAAACTATTACTCGTTGGTCATCTGGCAATATCAACAAAATTGATTATTGCGTTAAAAAAAACAGGAGTACACCTGTCAGTTCTGAGTACTGAAAACCAAAACAATTCTTCGGAGAAATCAAAGAACGACCTTTTATCTGATATAACTTATTTAGGTCGCTTTTATGAGCATTTTAAACTTTTAAAACCTAAGTATACCCGGTTCCTATTCTCACTTGCATTTTTGATTCCGATCTTGCCCAAAGCTCTGTTCAGAAAACTGCATTCAGTTCTGGAAACGAATAAGCCGGATATTATTATCGGTAATTGGGGAACAGGAATACTGCCGGAAATCAATCTGATAAAATCCATGGACTCCATGAAAGAAACCAAAACCATTTTGAATATGGAGACCTTTCCTACAACATGGAATTCCGGAACAAGAGAATTATTTGAGAGATACTTACTTAAAAGCTCCATGAAAAATATTGATGGAATGATCGTTCCCACAAAGGAAATGTATGACCTTCTTCTAAGTTATAATTTACCGGTTCAGGAAAAGATTGTTTATCAGAAACCTTTTTATTTCCCCAGATCTCATTTCAATAATGCTCAAAACCATACGAATGCCGTTGAAAAAAAAGATCTGATTTTTTTAGGGAAACCAGACCTGTTCAGAAGCCTCAATTCGGTTCAAAATCAACTTCTTGAAATGGCAGAATCCGGAATCACTTTAAGTTGTTCTAAAAACTTTAAAATTAAGCACAAAAATATTCACACTTTTGAGCCTTTCAATATTTACGATTCAAAGTATGATTTTTCCGAAATTACAAACACTCATAAAGCCGCACTTGTCACTTTTCAGATCTCAGAACGAATTAAATACCCTTTAAGATTCAGCACATCTCTGCCGCATCGATTTTTATTTCCACTGGCTCTCGGACTTCCGGCTGTTGTCCCTGAGCAGGGATTTGAAGCCATTGGTAATTTAATAGATAAATATAAGATAGGTTTTCGTTTCGGGTCGACAGATAAACTCAAAGATTATTTATACTCAGAAGCTGTATCTGTTTCAAAAACCAACATTCTTAAAAATCAATCTGAGCTGGATTTCAACCCGGATGACTTCAAGCTTTTTCTGACTAAATTTATTTAGACTCTCTTAAACCCTGTTCCCGCCACTCAGCAAATAAAGCACGGCCATTCTTACTGCCACTCCATTGGTAACCTGATTGAGGATAATAGCCCGATTACTGTCCGCGACTTCACTTTCCATTTCCACTCCGCGATTGATCGGTCCGGGATGCATGATCTTAAAATCCGGATATTTCTCTAAATGAGAAAGTTTTATCCCAAATCGTTCGTGGTATTCTCTCAACGACGGAAATAATTCCGTCCCTTTTCCCTGCCTTTCAAGTTGG
Source organism: Balneola sp. (assembly GCA_017643645.1). Classification (GTDB taxonomy): domain Bacteria; phylum Bacteroidota; class Rhodothermia; order Balneolales; family Balneolaceae; genus Balneola. The sequence continues at coordinate 273,537 of JAEPNB010000002.1, read as the reverse complement.
ATTCTCAACGCCATGGCGATATCACACCAAGCTAACGTCTCTTCCAAATTATGAGAAACGGTAACCCCAAGATCCTTCGCAAAAACCGGCATAAGTGTTTTAGGACCGCAAATTACAACCTCAGCGCCAAGTTTTGTTAAACCGATTATATTGGACCGAACTACTCTGCTGTAAGCAATATCCCCAATGATAGCGATCTTCTTTCCTTTTAAATCGGGATGAATTTGCTGCATAGTAAACATATCCAGCAACGCCTGAGTAGGATGTTCATGAGCTCCATCACCTGCGTTCAGAATTGCAGCATCCACACATTGCGTTAAAAAGTGAGGAACTCCCGGACTTTCGTGACGAACCACCACCATATCAATTTTCATGGAACTGATATTCTGTATAGTATCTTTGAGTGACTCTCCTTTTTTGGTGGAAGAAGTGCTTGCCGAAAAATTCACTACATCGGCTCCCATTCTTTTCTGAGCAAGCTCAAAAGACAAGCGTGTTCTTGTACTGTTTTCGTAGAAAAGATTAACGATCGTTTTATCTCTAAGCGTCGGCACTTTCGGCACCGGACGATCCAGTATTTCTCTGAAATACTTAGCCTGCTCCAGCACAAATCGGATATCATCAGCTGAGTAATCTGCCAATCCTAGAAGATGTTTTTGAGTGAAGTTATATTTTTCCAGATCTATGCTCATATATCTTCCTCCACATCTACTAAATACACGGCATCCTCACCATCAAACTCCTGAACTTTTACTCTGATCTCTTCATTCTCATGAGTTGGAACATATATTCCTGTAAAATCTGCTGCTACCGGCAATTCCCTATGACCTCGATCTACCATGCAACAAAACTGAATTTTTCTCGGTCTTCCGTATGCCATTAAAGCATCCATAGCTGAACGAACTGTTCTTCCGGTGTACAATACATCATCCACCAACATGATGTCTCTGTCGTACAGATCAAAAGGAATTTCTGTGATCTGCACTTCCGGCATCTTAAGTTTTGAGCGAAAATCATCCCGGTAAAAAGTCACGTCAAGCACTCCGAAGTCGATATCTATATCGAATTCCTGTTTGATTACTTCTACAATACGGCGACCGATGTAAACGCCCCGGGTTTGCATACCTACAATGGCAAGTCTGGTTGGGTCTTCATAAGATTCAAGGAATTGATGAGCAAACCGCAAATAAGTGCGATTCAGGTCTTCCCCGGTCATGATCTGTGCTTTCTGCAATGGATCCATAGGTTTTTAAATTCACCCAAATTTAAGCCACATTCAAATCAAATCACAACCTTTTGTGAAATGAAATAATCGAACATTTCATTTTCTTTCCTTTAGCTCCTATTCTCCCTATTTTAGAAGTCTTGAAAAATCGCTTTTTTAACATTTAAAACGAATACTGTTACATGAAAATCCACGAGTATCAAGCTAAAGAAATTTTAAAAGAATACGGAGTTGCCGTTCCTGATGGAATTGCTGCCACTACCGTTGAAGGTGCCGTTGAAGCCGCTGAAAAAATGAAAGAAAACGGAGCTTCACTTTTTGTTGTAAAGGCTCAGATTCATGCCGGCGGACGTGGAAAAGGTCGCACTAAAAAGAACAATGCAAAAGGCGTTATCCTCTGCAAAACTATTGATGAAGTTAAAGAAGCTGCTGAATCTCTTTTAGGCGATGTGCTTGTTACTATCCAAACCGGAGAAGAAGGACAACTTGTTCAAACCATTTATGTAACGGATGGCGTTGACATCAAAAAAGAATTTTATGTAGGCGTTCTACTTGATCGCGCGGTTAGTAAAAATGTGATCATGGCTTCTACCGAAGGTGGAGTTGAGATCGAAAAAGTTGCTGAAGAAACTCCTGAGAAGATCATCAAAGAATGGATCGAGCCGGGCATGGGACTTCAGGTAAATCAAGCTCGTCGTATTGCTTTTTCACTTGGTTTAGAAGGCAAGGCGCTCAAATCCTGCATTAAGTTCATCATGGCTTTGTATAAAGCTTATGAAGAAACTGATTCTGATATGTTCGAGATCAATCCGTTGATCGTAACTCCAAATGACGAAATTTTCGCTCTGGATGCTAAAGTAACTTTTGACGGAAACGCATTGTACCGTCATCCTGAACTGGCTGAATTGAAAGACGAAGCTGAAGAAGATCCTGCAGAACTTGAAGCTTCCAAGTATGACCTGAACTACATCAAATTAGACGGAAACGTAGGTTGTATGGTTAATGGCGCCGGACTTGCAATGGCAACGATGGATATCATTAAACTATCAGGTGGTGAGCCTGCTAACTTCCTGGATGTTGGTGGTGGAGCTAATGTTGAGACTGTTAAAAACGGATTCAGAATTATTCTGGAAGATAAAAATGTGAAAGCAATTCTGATCAATATCTTTGGCGGAATTGTTCGTTGCGACAGAGTTGCTAACGGAGTTATTGAAGCTGTTAAAGATCCTGAGATCGCTGAAAAAGTACAGAATGTACCGATCATTGTTCGTCTTCAGGGAACCAATGCTGAGGAAGCTAAAGAGATCATCGACAATTCAGGAATGAATGTGATTTCTGCAGTTCTTCTTAAAGAAGCTGCAGAAGCGGTTTCTAAAGTAATGGCTTAAATCGTCATCCTGAACCAGGTGCTGAACTTGATTCAGTATTGTTTCAGGATCTGCTACTTTATTTATAAAATTAAAAAAGCCCGGCTCATTGAGTCGGGCTTTTTTTGTTCTGTTTGAATCTGTCGTCGTTAATTCCCCACCCGTAGGGGCAATTCATGAATTGCCCCTACGGGTGGGGACGATACTTTTAAACTATTCTAAAACTCCCACTTCACTTGCAGTAAGAAATTTCTTCCGGCTTGCGGGTAGTAGTAGTTGAATCGTTGTTCTCCGCCAAATACATAACCAAATGTATACCCGTTGGTTTCATACTTCTCGTCCAGCAAATTATTGATCATCAAATTTGCAGTGATTCCCTTTGCAAAACTCAGGTTTGTAAATGCATAACTGATTCTAAGGTCATTCACTAAATAGGGATCAATTGAACGAGCATCATTTTGAGTGTTATCCAAATACTGCTTAGAAACGTATTTCGTGGTCAGTTCAGCTGTCAAACCATTCTCCGAGAAACCCAGAATTGAATTAGCAATGATACTTGGCGAAAGTGCTATATCAGTATCAGAGAAGTTTCTTTCGATCTGACCTCCGTTATCATAATCATCTATGAACTCAGTGTAGCTTTCGATCTTATTTTTGCTGAATGTTGCATTAGCAGCCCAGCTGAAATTTGATGTTATGGAAACACCACCTTCCAATTCTATTCCCAATCGGGAACTTTTCGGTACGTTTTGACGAACCACTCCACCAACATCATTGATCTGTCCGGTAACGACTAACTGATCTTCATACAACATCGCATATCCATAAGCACCCACAAAGAATTGCCCGAAATCTCCACGATATCCTGTTTCAACATTATACAGCGTTTCAGGATCAGGGCGACTTGCTGCTGATGACTCCACATACTCATCACGAGTGGGTTCCTTACTTGCTATCCCAAAAGATGCGAACAGACGATTTTCATCATTCACTGTGTAACTTAGCCCGAATTTAGGATTGAAGAAAGTGAGGTTATCTGTATCTCTGATATCAACTACTGTATTATTCTGAATATCGATTCCGTCAAATTCATAGCTAATTGTGCGAACCTGAAGATCCATGTATGAACTTAGATTATCATTAAAAAAGTACTGCGCCTTACCATATACATTAGCGTCTGTTTTGATCGCATTGTTATCGTAATAACGATCTTCGAACTCACTGTTTCCTGCAAATCTCGCCCAGATAACTTCTCCGAAATGGTCTCCGTCATATTTGTTTAATCCTCCACCAAAAGTCAGGTTCCAGCTTGCAGAATGGGTGTACTTTGTTGAGAACACCATCCCGTAGAAATCATTATCCAACCATCTTCTTCTTATCAGATCAGATTGGGTTGTATCGCCCGGGCTTACCGGCGAAATCCCGTAATCAGAAAGATCCTCACCTGCTTTATATTCCTCGTAATATCCGGCGCCTTTTGTGTAATGCAAAGAGGTACTTAAAGACCAATTATCTTGTAAGTTATAAGAGTAATGTAACTGGTAATAATCCTGTCCATAATCATCTACCTGATTTTGATAAGGTGATCCTGACTTTTCCATTCCGGCTTCATTAAAAGTACGGTTTCCACCTTCAAGTACACTTTCCTCAACACCGTACCATGCTTGATAAGTAACCTCGTCACCGGAAAAAATATCCGCTTTTAGTAAGCTTCTTTTCCCTCTTTTTGAACCGGAAAGATAAAATGAATTCAGGTCCGAGGAAGCTCGATCTATAAAACCATCCGAAGTGATTTGAGATAATCTCCCTTCAAAACTCCAGCCATTTTTCATTAAACCTGAACCCAGCTGAATATTGGCTTTACGAGTATTGAAAGAACCCACTCCTGTATTTATTTCTGCATACGGTTCTAAACTATTACTACTGGTTTGTAAATTGATCGACCCTCCAAAAGCTGCAGCACCATTAGTGGATGTCCCAACCCCACGCTGTACCTGAATGTTATCAATGGAAGAAGCAATATCCGGCAGGTTCACCCAAAAAACACTGTGTGATTCTGCATCATTTACCGGAATTCCGTTTATGGTCACATTTATACGTGCGGGATCAACGCCTCTGATCCGAATTCCTGTATATCCGATTCCGGCTCCTGCATCTGAGGTCACAACGGTAGATGGAGTCAGGTTTAACAAGTAAGGGACATCCTGACCAAGATTCCTTTTCTGTATTTCTTCCTTATCCAGATTTGAAAAAGTAACCGGAATGGATTCATCCACTCGTGTGGCTTCTACCAGAACTTCGTCACTTACATAAGTGTCCGGAAGTAACAGAATTTGCAGATCAGACTGACTTCTAACAACAGTTACAGTTTTACTTTTGAAACCGGTGAAACTGATTCTTAATGACCTTTCTTCACCTTCTAATAGATCGATCTCAAAAGAACCATCTGTGTTTGTGGATACTCCGTTAGTGGTTCCTGTTTGTAAAACAGTGGCTCCGATCAAAGGTTCTTTGGTCTGAGCTTCCAGTACTTTACCGGAAATTTGAATTTGTGCTGCTGCAAAAGTTGACAGCATGGTGATTACGATCGCCACCATCAGCGATGATTTGATTAGTTGAAACATAGTTCCTCTTCTTTAGGAATGCCCGGCCGCTGTGATTTTAGATTTGGCTTCCCGGCAAAAATTATAAGTTTATTTAAAAAAGAGGAGGCGAAACAAGCGCATCTTATAAATAGATAAGCGAACAGGTTTTCCTCCGCCGGTATTACCCGGATCAGGTAGTAGGGTGTGATCTCAGCCTTCGCACTTTGCAAAAGCACCCCTAACCTTTGTAGTTAAACTACGGTTGTAAAACTACGCACTATTTCATCAAAACACGAAAAAAACTGTTAACTTTAGCATTAATAAATTTTGAGTTCCATGATAAATCCACATACGCTGTTTCTCTTTGTAATGCTGTCACTTTTTGTTTCCTGTACTCAGGAAAATGAGATCAGCTCTATGAATTCACAAGATTGGGAACAACGCTCTGTTGATTCGGCGGATTTAACTTCTCTCGAAACCGGCAGAACGTATTTATCCGTTTACTCTCAGATATACAGCCAAAACGAACACAAAACACACGACCTGACTGTTACCGTGAGCATGCGCAATCCCAATCCGGAAGATTCAGTGTTTATTTATAAAGCAGAATACTTTGATAACAGCGGAACTTCCATCAGAACGTATTTTGATAAACCTATTTATCTGGCTCCCATGGAAACAGCCGAGATCATCATTGACGAAAGGGATAAAACAGGCGGAACCGGAGCTAATTTTCTGTTCTACTGGAATAAATCTCCCAGCATAAACAGCCCTATTTTTGAAGCGGTTATGATCTCCACATACGGACAACAAGGACTTTCATTTACCACACAAGGCGTGGAATTACGCTAATGCCTTTTATATCTAATTAATATAGCAAAACGAATTTTTATGAAACTGAAAATACATTCCTCCTCTGCATTTTTAATTCTTTCAGCACTCACATTTTTTGTTGCGTGCAATAATGAATCCGGAGACATTACCCCCGCTGATATTGAAAAACACATCACCTTTTTGGCTAGCGATTCCTTGCAAGGTCGCGAAGCCGGTTCCGCTAACGAAGCTATAGCAGCGAACTATATTGCTGATCATTTCCGGGATTTTGGCTTGGAACCCGCAGGAGATAACGAAACTTATTTTCAGGAATTCACCATTAATACAGCGGTATTGAGAAATCCTCATGCAGGAGATGATACTGAAGGCGAAAAATTACTTTCCAAAAATGTGGTTGGTTTGCTACAAGGAACCGGCAACTCTGATGAGTTGATAATTATCGGAGCGCATTACGATCATTTAGGATTCGGACAATTTGGCTCATTATACCGCGGAGAGCAAGAACGCATTCACAATGGCGCTGATGATAATGCTTCGGGAACTGCCGGAGTGCTGGAACTGGCTGAGTATTTCTCCGCAAACCGACCAAAGAAAGATATTTTGTTTCTGGCTTTTTCGGGTGAGGAAATGGGATTACTTGGCTCTGCTTATTATGTAGATAATCCAACTGTAGATCTGGAAAACGCCCTTGCTATGATCAACATGGATATGATCGGTAGAATGGTTGATAAAAAACTGATGATCTTCGGAATTGGAACCGCTGAAAACTGGACTGCCATCATAGACTCAGCCAATACCGGAGATCTGGATCTGAATTTGGTAAAAGACGGAACCGGAGCCAGCGATCACACCAGTTTCTATTATAAAGATATTCCCGTGCTTCATTATTTCACGGATACACATGCCGATTACCACCGTCCTTCTGACGACACCGAGTATATAAATATGAATGGCACTGCTTTGGCGCTTCATCACTTGGTTCGGGTAATCGTGCAACTGGATGAACTACAAAAAGACGAACTGGCTTTTGTGGAAGCTCCGGGTGAACAACGTCAGTCTATGAGCTTAGAAGGACCAACCTTAGGTGTGCTTCCTGATTACGGCTATGAAGGTGAAGGAATGAAGATCACGGGCGTAACTAAAGGTCGCGCAGCCGCAAATGCCGGAGTACAAGGCGGCGATATTATTGTGGGAATTGCCGGCGAAGAACTTGCCGATATTTACGCTTATATGAGCATGCTGAACAAACTCAAAAAAGGTCAGAAAACTACGATTACAGTTTTACGTGATGGCGAAAGAATGACGATGGATCTGGAGTTGTAGGATTAGAATACAATTATGAAAGAAATCAAAATTTCTGGGGATCTCAACTCTCTTAAAAAAGATTTAATTATTGGAATAGGTGGACTAATATTTGCCTTATTGGTTCCTCTTATTTTATCTGAGGGTCCTATAAGAATTTTAACATTTACTTTTGGACTTTTTTTCATCGGTTTTTATGGAGGAAGAAAAGTGCTTCTTTTAGCTTCTAAACTCTACTTCAACAAATCTTTGATCACAATGAACGGAGATGGAATTTATGACCGAACCTATGGACTGGGATTTATTCCATGGTCAAATATCAAAAGCGCTAAAATATATGATCATAATCGAACTATCTTAGGGATAAACCAATCATTTGAAATGATTGAACTAGAATTACTTGATGAAGAATTGTATTTAAATTCAGATTCAAATTTTACTAAGAAGCTTTTAAAATTTGGAAGAGATAACAGTCATGCGGGTTATTGGATAAATACGACTCATTTGAATATTCCTCGACATAAGTTGTTATCGGAAATCCAGAGTTTCTTATGACAATAAATTTAATCTCGTTTCATAGCTCTGCTGCGAAATATGGTGCGGGAAGCTCCTACTTCCATAAAGCTGAGTTTCAGCTCTGCATTCCTAACGAGACGTTCGTAATGAGAGGAAACCCAAATCGATCTTTTTACTTTTCCAGAGTTATATGTGCCCAAATTTATTAGTCATAATCATGTTCAACTCTGGAAGAGTTGGTACACGGAACATATCTCACCCATAAGGAACTATTAAAGGATACGGTCATCTCGCGGCGTATGCCCGAGATCTGGATTGGAATAAAAGGATATAACCTTGATAACGATCCGAATTCCTTCCTTCGCAGGAATGACCAAATTCATGGTTTAAAGTTTTATTTTCGAGATACTAAGGAAGAATTTCGGAATAAAGAAAATCCTCCTTTGAAGGAGGTGTCCGCCTGCGGACGGAGGATGTTGTGCCGTTTACTAGCTCGGAAGCTGCACAACATCCCTCTGATCTCACACAAGTGTTCGATCGGTCTCCCTTCGAAGGAAGATTTAGAATTTTCGCATCAATCTGCTGACCCACTCTTGTTCTCCTGCCTACTGCAGGCAGGCTCCCTAACATCAGGGAGAGAGACTCTTAAACCAACTAAGAAGGAAGTCCTCCTTCCCTTGTTTAAGTGAAGGGACAGGGATGGGTTCAGAACAACGGAAACGTCAATAATTAGGTGCATATAATTTTCCGGAGAAATTCTTACTATCCCAATATGGAAATACTAAGAAGCAGAAAAATATGCCCTTACTGTAAGGAAGAAACTTTTGGAGTCTATAAAAGAATCGTTCTTTATTTTACAAGCGCTAAGCCTTGTACCAATTGTAAAAGGTTAGTAGAACTCCGAACGCCACTATATTTAAGTTTTAGAATTCTAGCGATTCCTATATTTTTTCTGGTTATAGACTTAGACCTTCATCCTAATTTTATCTATCTGACATTATTGATAATCCCTTTGCAGATGGTCATTCTAAAACCTACAATTTATGATATTTACAGTTCTGTGCCATGTATTTCATGTAAAAAGTACGACACTCTTTATTATATGAAAGGAGACAAGGTTTGTATAAACTGTACAGACAAGTATGCTAAAATTTTTAAATAAGCTCATCCGGAAACAAGCAAGTATAGACATAACCTTTTATTCCACTTTTTCTCGTTACCAAGCTAGTCTGACCCACTCTTATTCTCTTCCTAACTTTAAGGAGGGAGACGCTTAAACCAGATCAGATATTAATATTAAAGTTCCCTTCCCTCCAAAACCCTCTGTGGTTAATCCAATTCCCTGCCTTTCCTGACCCATAGGTAGGAATGCATTCTCATCCTGAAAATAGTTTGGAAACTCTTCTCTAAAGTTAGGGAATCCCGACAATAAGCCTGACCTTTACAGAAAGCTTGCCATTACCGCTATTATTTGATGTGAGCAGAATTCTAATATCATATATTCATGAAATTACTAGTCCGAAACCTTACACGAAGCATTACAGAAAAAGAACTACAAGAACTTTTCGAAAAATATGGTGTGGTTGAAAGCTGTGACTTGGTCCTGGATAAAAGCACGCGAAAGTCAAAGGGCTTTGGTTTTGTTGAAATGCCGAACGCAGATGAAGCTAAAACAGCAATAAAACAGCTGAACGGTAAGAAGTTTGTGAATCACCCTATAAGAGTTAAACAAGCGGATTAAGTCTGCAAATCCTTCGGGAATGTATTACTCGTAAATAGTAAAACCGTTCTTTCAAAAACCCGGCATTGAGATGATGTTGGAATAGCTGATCTTTTAACTCTTCCAGAGTTAAAATACCCCAATTTATGAGTAATTATCTTATTCAACTCTGGAAGATTGGCACAGGAGCGTGTAATCGTTAGGAAAAAATCCTCCTTTGAAGGAGGTGTCCGCCGAATGGCGGACGGAGGATGTTGTGCGATTTAATAGCTCGGAAGCTGCACAACATCCCTCTGATCTCACACAGGTGTTCGATCGGTCTCCCTTCGAAGGGAGATTTAGAATCTTTGCATCAATTACCTGCCCAACCCTTGTTCCCTCAGGATGACATCGTTAAAAAACATTACCACCAATCAATATTGAACATTCATTATTCGATATTCAACACCTTCTCCATCCTCTCCTGAATTTCTTCCAGCATCAAATTTCCGATACTGCCTTCGTGTGTATGATTCAGTTCTTTTGGAGGTACAAAACTTCCGTCTTCGATCTGCTTTGCCACTTGCTGATAGGCTTCTCGAAAAGGAATTCCTTTAACCACTAATTCATTTACAGCCTCTACAGAAAAGATGAGTTTATATTTCGGATCATCCAAAATGTCTTTAACCGGTTCAATTTTTGACACAGAATAAGAAGCAATTTTTAGACAGCTTTTCATCTCTTTGATGGCCGGGAATAACAATTCCTTCAACAGCTGAAAGTCTCTGTGATACCCGGAAGTGAGATTGCTTAAGGTCATCATGATCTGATTCGGAAGCGCCATAAATACATTGGTTTTAGAACGAAGTAATTCAAATACATCCGGATTTTTCTTGTGGGGCATTATACTGGAACCCGTTGTAAGCTCATCAGGTAATTTCAAGAATTGAAAATTCTGACTGTTGTACAGGCACACATCAGCGGCTAGTTTGTTTAATGTTGAAGCCAGGTTTGCCAGCGCTGAGGCAACAACTTGTTCTGTTTTACCCCTTCCCATTTGAGCATATACCGAATTGTAGACCATACTTTCAAATCCAAGTAATTCAGAAGTCATTTGTCGGTTAAGCGGAAAGCTAGAGCCATAACCCGCCGCTGATCCCAGCGGATTCCTATTCACAACTTTATACGCGCCGTTCACGATCTCCATATCATCTACTAAGCTCTCTGCATAAGCAGAAAACCACAAGCCGAAACTACTTGGCATTGCAGCCTGAGTGTGTGTATATCCCGGCATCAATACATTTTTGTGCATGCCTGCCTGATCGATAAGTACAGAAAATAGGTCATTGGTGAGTGATCGTAGTTCCTCTAATTGTTCTCTCAGGAATAAGCGAATATCTACTAAAACCTGATCATTTCTGGATCGACCGGAATGGATTTTCTTACCTACGTCACCCAGTTTTTTGGTGAGCATCAATTCGATCTGGGAATGCACATCCTCCACTCCGTCTTCGATCTGAAACTTGCCTTTTGCAATGATCTGCTCCTGAATATTCTCAAGTTCTCTGATCAGAACCTCCAACTCAGATTTCTCCAATAAACCTACAGATTCCAGCATGGTGATATGAGCAATGGTTCCACGCACATCATGTTTTGCCAGTTCAAGATCCAATTCACGGTCTTTCCCAACGGTAAACTCTTCAATGAATTGATCTGTTTTAATTCCCTTTTCCCAAAGTTTTTTTGCCATAATCTTTCTCCTTTTATTCTCCCCTTTAGGGGAGATGAAAGTCCAAACAGTTCTTTGGACTTTCTGAGGGGTGTTGGGCTAGATTTAACTTTTAAATCCTATCCAACATCCCCCGCATCAACTTCTAAACGAAGTAGATGAGCCCCCTTCAAAGGGGGACTTTTATGCTTTAAGTTCCAAATTATTTAATAACTCAATATACGTTTCGATTCCTTCTTCGATCTCGCTCAGATAAATATATTCATCGGCAGTATGTGAGCGATGCGTGTCTCCCGGCCCCATTTTGATACACGGAAACGGCATGTGTGCCTGATCCGACATTGTTTGCGAACCATAGGTTTTAATACCGAGTTTTTTTCCTTTTTGAACTACCGGATTATTCTCAGAAATACCGGATGCATTCAGGTTCAACGATCTTGGATTCACTTCACAATTCACATGTTCCTTAATAAGTTCTACCACTTCTTTGTTAGTGTAATGCTCATTCGGGCGGACATCAACAACGAACTTACATTCATCGGGCACCACATTGTGCTGAGATCCGGCCTCAATCTGCGTCACTGTCATATTTACTTTTCCGAGTACGTCCGATCTCTTTTCAAATTCATAATTCCTGAACCACTCGATATCCTTCATCGCTTTGTAAAGAGCGTTTTCTCCTTCACTTCTTGCCGCATGACCGCTTTTCCCGTGAGCAATACAATCCAGAACGATCAACCCTCGCTCAGCAGTTGCCATATTCATTGATGTCGGTTCGCCCACAACACCAAGATCGATCTTTCCCAATTCTTCCAACACAATTGGAACGCCTTGTTTGCCTGAAGTTTCCTCTTCAGCAGAGGCCAGAAAAACCAGATTGTAGTTCTGAACAGTACCTGCCAAATGAATAAAAGTATGCAACAAACTAACCAATGGGCCTCCGGCGTCGTTACTTCCCAATCCGATCAATTTTCCGTCTTCAATAGTTGGGCTGAAAGGATCGTAACTCCACTTGGAAGAAGCCTTCACTGTATCGTGATGAGAATTAAGAAGAATCGTCGGCTTTGATACATCTTTCTCTCCGGCCCACGCCCAAACATTGTTCTTCTTTCTCTGAACATCAAAACCCTGTGTCTTCAAATACTCTTCGATCACATCCGCAGTTTCGTCCTCCTCCCCGCTGTAGGACCGAATGGATATAAGTTGTTTTAGTAGTTCTATGGCGTTTTGTTGTAATTCTTTCATAATGCTATGTTCGTAAGTAGATAATGTGGCTTTCACTTTTCACTTTTACCTAACCAACCTCGTTCCTTTTTCTTCCTCTTTAAATACATCAAATCCAACAATTCTGACTTTTTTAGTTCCTGCATTCAGTGCTTTAAAACCTAGATCCAGTTTAGGGATCATTCCTTCTTTTATGATACCATTTCCTTCCAGGTGGCGATATAGCAATAAATTCATTTCGGTGATCAATCTCTCGCCATTCATAACGCCCTCGAGATCAAAACACAGATCCATTGCAACATCTCCGTGGTCTGCCAATCCTGAAGCAATAAAACCCGCGATATTATCAGCGTTTGTGTTCAATAGCTGTCCATTTCCGTCGTGTGTCAGAGGTGCGATCACAGGAGTTATTCCTTCGTTCAACAAACTGTTTAAAACCGTAGTGTCTACTTGTTCGATATCTCCCACAAAACCAAAATCGATGGGTTCCGGATCTCTTTTTTTCGATTGGATCAGGTTCATATCAGCGCCGGAAAGTCCAATTGCATTACAACCCAACACCTGAAGTTTTGCCACGATCTTTTTATTCACCAAACCGCCATAAACCATGGTCACCACATCGATCATATTGGCATCCGTAATTCTTCTGCCATTGATCATTTTGGGTTCCTGCCCTAGCTTTTCTGCTACATCGGAAGCTATTTTCCCTCCGCCATGTACCAGGATTTTCCTTTCTTCAATTTGAGCAAAATCCTGTAGAAACTGATCCAGCTTTGCTTGGTCATCAATGACTTTACCACCGATCTTTATGACTTTTATTTCACTCATTTTTCAGAATTTTTTTGAATATAGTTTGAGCAGAAACAATTCTGTTGGTTGCTTCTTCGATCACCAATGAATTCGCGCTGTCAATTACTGCATCGCTCACAACCACATTTCTTCGAACAGGCAAACAGTGCATGAATTTAGCGTCGTTCGTAAGTTCCATTTTAGCCTCATCAACCATCCAGTTTTTATCTTCAGAAAGTATTTTTCCGTACTCCGAATAACTACTCCAGTTTTTTGCATAGATGAAATCAGCCCCTTCAAATGCTTTTTTCTGATCGTATTCGATATGCGCATTCCCTGAAAATTCAGGAGCTAATTCGTAGCCTTCGGGATGAGTGATCACGAGATCATACTCTGCTTTTTGAGTCCACAAAGAAAACGAATTCGCCACTGCCTGAGGAAGCGCTCTCGGATGAGGCGCCCAGGTCAATACTACTTTTGGTTTCTCAATCTTCTTATGAGTTTCAATCGTGATCAGATCTGCAAAAGCCTGCAAAGGATGTCTGGTTGAAGATTCCAGATTTACCACCGGCACCGGACAATGTTTAATAAACTGACTCAAAACCTGTTCTGAATAATCTGCTTCGCGATCTTCCAGTTTTGCAAAAGCACGGATCGCCACCAGATCAAAATAAGAACCTATCACAGCAGCTGCTTCTTTGACGTGCTCCGCTTTGTTTCCGTTCATGATGACACCATCTGCAAATTCCAGTTGCCAGCCACCTGCTCCTACATCAAATACTGTTACATCCACACCCAGATTTTGAGCCGCTCTTTGAGAACTCAATCGGGTTCGCAAGCTAGGATTCAGAAACAGCAAACAGATCGACTTATTCCGGATGCTTCCCTTCCCCTTAAATGGATTTTTCTTTACTTCCAATCCTTCTTGGATCAGACTTTTCAGATCACCGACATCATCAATAGAAAAAAACTGTTTCATGATAATTCTTCCTTTATAGCTTTTAAAAAATCCTCTGTTTCTCTTTTTCCAATTCCCAGAGCCGGCAACAATCGTAAGGTATTTTTATCTGATGAGGAGCCGGTAAAAATGTGATGTTTATATAATAATGCCTTTCTCATTTCAGCGATCTCAAATTCGAATTCCACTCCTATCATCAACCCTGCACCACGAACTTCTTTTACCTTCGGGAGCTTCTTCAATTCTTCCATCAGGTATTCACCCATTTCTTCTGCGTGCTTGATCAGGTTTTCCTTTTCCATCACTTCCAACACCGCCAAAGAAGCCGCGCAGGCCAAATGATTTCCTCCAAATGTTGTTCCCAGCATCCCGAATGTAACCTCAAACTTTGGATGCGAGATAATTCCTCCAACAGGAAATCCGTTGCCCATTCCTTTTGCCATGCTGATAATATCAGGCTCAACTACTGAATGTTGATGAGCAAAGAACTTACCCGTTCTTCCAAATCCCGATTGTATTTCATCCAGAATGAGAACCGTATTTGTTTGATCACACAGCGTTCTGACATGCTTCAGGAATTCAGGAGTAGGTGCATGAATGCCACTGATCCCTTGAATACCTTCGATCAAAACTGCACATACCTCTTCTTGTTTTAAAGCTTCTTCAACGCCTTTGAAATCTTCCAATTTTAGTCGAACTATTTCTGCTCCTTCATTCACAGGAAACAAGATATTCGGATTGTCGGTAGCTGCAACGGCAAGCGAAGTTCTGCCATGAAATCCTTTTTCGAAAACCAGAATTTTCTTTCTTCCATTGTATGCAGATGCCATTTTCAGTGCATTCTCGTTGGCTTCTGCACCTGAATTACACAGAAATAAATTCCAGTCCGGATATCCCGAAAGTTCCCCTAATTTCTCTGCTAACTCTTTCTGAATTCCGATAGGAACAGAGTTTGAGTAAAACCCGATCTTGCTGATCTGCTCAGTGATGCGTTTCACATAATGCGGATGTGAATGTCCGATAGAAATGACAGCATGACCTCCATACAGATCCAGATATTTAGTACCGTCCTCAGTAACCACGTAATTTCCATTCGCACTAATGGGTTCAACATCGAATAAAGGGTACACAGGTAAAATGTTCATTTTGTGATCGAATTTATTCGTTCGTAAGAAGTTTTAATTCCTTTTATCAGAGCGGAACTCAATCCTTGATGTTCCATCTCATTTAGCCCGGCAATGGTACATCCCTGAGGAGTGGTAACCTTGTCAATTTCCATTTCCGGATGAACTCCATCTTTTATCAAGAGTGAAGCTGCTCCACGGGCTGTTTGCATTGCTATCTTTTGTGCTTCATCGGCATCAAACCCCAATTCAATTCCTCCTTGAGTAGCGGCCCTAATATATCTCAGAAAAAAAGCTATGCCACTAGCTCCCAAGACTGTTGCTGCTTTCATTAAACGTTCTTCAATTATTAAGGTAGACCCTAAGGTTTTATAAATGGCTTCAACTTCATTTAACTGATCTGAAGATGCATTGTTAGTACACAAGCAAGTCATCGACTCTCCTATTGCAATCGCCGTATTGGGCATCGATCTTATAACCGGAATACCTTTTGGAAGTTGAGATGAAATTGTTTGCAGATCCACTCCTGTAATTACAGAAACTAGTACCTGCTTTCCTTTCTTAAGGATCGGGTTTATTTCTTCTAGCAAACTTTCCAGCTGTTTAGGTTGAACGCACAGAAAAACTATATCTGCTAAAGCGGCTTTTGAATTATCCGTTGAAATCTGAAAACCATCCGCTTCAAGATGTTTGATCTTCTCGGTATTTCTACGAGTTAAAATAACATGCTCGGGTTTACTAATCCCCCCATTCACAATTCCTTTCGCAATTGCTTCCCCTAGATTTCCGGCACCTAAAATGGCTATTTTTTTTGTCTTCATAATTAAAATCCAGAATTTTTAAGTATTAGTCCTTCCGTTTCTCTATGCCCAAACATCAGATTCATATTCTGAACGGCTTGCCCTGAAGCTCCTTTCAACAAATTATCGATCACTCCGGTTATCAGTAACTTATCTCCTTCTTTCTGCAAATGAAGAACTCCTTTGTTAGAATTCACAACTTGTTTTACATCCACAGTTTTTTCCGATATATGAATAAAAGGATGACCGCTGTAATAGTCTTTAAATAATTCACCGGCTTCTTCCAAGGACAGCTCTGTCTTCAGATAACAAGCTGCTAATATTCCTCTGGTAAACGCGCCACGAAAAGGAATAAAATTGATCGCGCCAACGGAATCATTTTGAAGCTGCGTTACACTTTGTATGATCTCGCCCAGATGCTGATGCGTAAACGCTTTATACACTGAAGCATTGTTGCTTCTCCAGCTAAAATGTGTGGTTGATGTTGGGTTTTGCCCAGCTCCGGTACTGCCCGTCATCGCTGACACATGAACATCATTGTTCAACAAATTCGCTGAAGCCAGAGGTAACAGGCACAACTGTATACATGTTGCAAAGCATCCCGGATTAGCTACTTTTTCAGCTTTTTTGATCAGATCTCTGTTCAACTCCGGCAAGCCATAGATAAATTCAGTTCCTTCGGATTTCAAACGAAAATCTGAACTCAGGTCAATGATCTTTGCCTTTTCAGGAATCACTCCGGACTCTATAATCCCTTTTGACTTCCCATGTCCTGAGCAAAGAAAAACAACATCCACATCCTGATCTAATTTCTCATCAAATACCAGATCGATCTCACCGATCAGGTCCGTATGTGCTTCGTGAATTTTTTGTCCCGAGTGACTTTTACTGACAACGGAAGTCAGTTCCACTTTGGAATGATTGATCAAAATTCTGATCAACTCGCCGGCTGTATATCCTGCTCCTCCTATTATTCCAACTTTAATCATTGCTCTGTACCGATTGTTGAATGAGCGTTGCGTTTGCCAGGATCTTCGTAAAGCCTTTCACATCTTCACCGCTCCAGCCCTGATTCATCTCTCCGTACTGACCATGTTTTGATTGCATCAGATCAAATTCAGATTCAATACCGATCAATTCGAAACGCTTGGGTTCTAATTTCACAAACACTTTTCCCGTTACTTTTTGCTGGGTATTTTCCAGAAAAGCTTCAATATCTCTCATAACAGGATCCAGAAATTGTCCTTCGTGCATTAACATTCCATACCATTCACCCAACTGATCTTTCCAGTACAGCTGCCATTTTCCTAACACATGCTTTTCCAGCAATTGATGTGCTTTGATCAGGATCATTGGAGCTGCTGCTTCAAATCCAACTCTACCTTTTATTCCGATGATGGTATCACCTACATGAATATCTCTGCCAATTCCATAAGGTTGCGCAATTTCCTGAAGTTTTTTGATCGCCTGAACAGGAGTTAGTCGTTCACCGTTAATTGAAGTTGGTTCTCCATGTTCGAACCCGATCTCTACCATTAACCCGTCTCTATTAACTATTTTTGTTGGCCACGCTTCTTCCGGAAGTGATTGATAGGAAGTGAGTGTTTCAGCACCGCCCACGCTCGTTCCCCACAGTCCTTTGTTGATGGAATATTTTGCTTTAGCCCATTCTTTTTCCACTCCATGACTTTTCAGGAATTCCACTTCTTCTTCACGACTCAGTTTCATGTCTCTGATTGGTGTGATGATCTCCATCTCCGGAGCAAGCACATTAAAGATCAGATCGAAACGAACCTGATCATTACCCGCTCCCGTGCTTCCGTGTGCGATGGCATCAGCGCCGATCTTCTTGGCATATTCTGCTATTGCCACCGCCTGAAATACACGTTCCGCACTTACTGAAAGCGGATAAGTATGATTTTTTAACACATTTCCGAATAACAGATATTTAATTCCTTTCTGATAAAATTCCTGCTCAACATCAATGCAGATGTGATCTTCGATACCCAGATCAGCAGCTTTCTGTACCAGTGCTTGTTGTTCTGCTTCATCAAAGCCTCCGGTGTTTACAGCCGCTGTAAAAACTTCGTATCCCTTTTCTTTTGCCAGATGAATGGCGCAATAACTGGTATCTAAACCACCACTGAATGCTAATACTACTTTTTTATTTTTCTTCATGATTATTTCCTTTTACTTGAAAGGTCATCCTGAACTTGTTTCAGGATCTTCCTACCTGCTTAGTAGCTATGAATTTAAAAGACTTTCAACGGTTTAATGAGTTTCTGAACAGAAGCGGTCTTCATCTGCACCCAACGGTAAAATTTTCTGATGTTTGCTTCGCGTTCTTCTTTTGGTTTGTTATTCGGATGCTTAGGATCGTACAACATTCCTGTGCATAAACAATTCTTACGATCATTTCTGGAAAGAATATCGTAATTCGGGCAGCTTTGACAACCTTTCCAGAACGTTTCGTCCTGAGTGAGTTCTGAAAATGTTACCGGTTTATAACCAAGATCCGAATTGATCTTCATAACCGGCAAGCTGGTCGTGATCCCGAACAACTTAGATTCCGGATACTTCTTCCCAGACAATTCAAACGCCTTCGCTTTGATCTTTTTCGCCAGTCCGAGTCCTCTGTAATCAGGATGAACGATCAGTCCCGAATTAGCTACATATTTTTTGCTTTCCCAGATCTCTATGTAGCAAAACCCGACCAGTTTATTACCATCTAAGGCTATAACTGCATTTTCATTATCAAATTTAGTTTTGATGTAATTGGGATCACGTTTTGCAATACCTGTTCCACGCTGTTGAGCTGCTTTTTCAATAAGTGCACAGATCTCTTCCGCATAAACTGCGTGCTTAGATGAACCGAAATAGATAGAAACCGACATGTGAGTAAAAGATGGAAATCCCGAAGGAAAAATTAGAATTGAACTGCTTTTATTAATTCAGATGAGATGGTAATCGTAGAAAACACGACATACCACTATGCGTTACCGCCGCCGCGGAATGCGCCGTACAGATCGTCTGTCAATTCTATGTGCAAGAGATTTTTGCATGGCTTGTAAAATGGGGAATTGAACACTCCAATGCAATAGGCAATTTGAAATTTAATCAAAAACGGTCATCTCGCGGCGAATGCCCGAGATCTGAATAGGAATAAAAGGATATAAGCTTAATAACGATCCGTGATCCGGATGAGTCTGCGAAGCAGGAATAATCCTTTCCCCACGGATCTTTTAAGTCTTTAGTGTAAGCGGAGACTTAAAAGTAATAAGTTCAGGAAGTCTTTTGACTTCCATTAAAGCCTCTCAGCTTCTATGGTTCTGTGTTCTTTTGTACCAAAAGCTCTCTCATTCATCTTTTAGCTTTCACAAAAATCAACAACACTACCTACTGAAGCACCTACTGTCCCAAAAAAGACTCTGCCAGAAACGCCTATTGCTACACCCTTGCAAGCTATACCTACTCCTCCTGTAGAAGCTCCTATGGTTACTCCGGCTGTTGCTACACCAATTGTATACTTGTTTTTTTTTATCTTCCTTCCAAGTTCAGATGACAGCTTTAATGGTGCTAATGGTCCCCATGATTGTTTAATTGATTCTATCCGCTCATTTTGATGAAGAGTTTGGAGATCAAAGAATTTGTATTCCTCTGGTAAGGTACAGTTTTCTATAAATCTTGAGGATTTATGAACGAATTCAATGACATCTTCTTTTGAATTTAGTTTCCCAAGCTCAACTGTAACAATACGATCACCCCTAGATACTGCATAACTATTTTTGTGATAAGCAATTTCTTTCGCAACTGGAAAATGATCTAATAGATGGTCAAGAGAATTAAATTTTTTACAGATTTCGGGTCGCGATCCTCCAGATTGATAATGAATACCAGTTATGTAATTATTATTTTTCATTTTTCTTGCTGTTTGGTTTAATTTTATAATTAGTTAAATCATCTTCACTTTGTATGTCTCCAATTGTCTTTATTAGATGAGTTCCATTTTGGAAGTAAAATCGATAGGAGTTTTTATGAAAAGCTATTGGCTTTGTTTCTTTGAAATGCTCAAGCAAAGCTTCTGTTTCATTAAAAGTGTGGACTATTGTACTTCCAGCCCAGTACTCGACCTTTAATATAATTGAGTCTTTATTTTCGTCGAGTTTTTTAGTGCCTAATTCAAAATCCTTAACCAATTTTTGAACTTTTAAAAAAGCCTTGCCTCTCTTATTAATAGTATATTTCACTTCTGAATTTTTACTATAAATCGTTTTTTCCAATAAAGAATTGCCCTTCAATTTAGAAAGTGTCCTATGAAGGTTTCCACGTTCTTTTTTTTCTATTTCTGAGTGGTTTTCTATTAAATTTCCAATCTCTACTAGCGAAAGCCCCTCGGGCCTTTGTAACTCTTGAGCGGAAAAAATTTCTAATATGATAATGTCATCTGCTGAAATTGAAAAAGTTGAAAATGAAGGCATATAGTATTTTGTTTATTATCTTCATTGTCAAGTTAATATTAAACGTTATCAATTTCAATATAAAGTGATAACGTTTATTGTTTTCAACTTAAATAAAATGCTGCAGTGTTTTAAATCGGGCCCCGTTCAAACGGGATATCAAGACAAAAGTAGGTGCCCTTGTGCTAAGTTAAGCCTTTTTATAAGATTCGGGTCCTTGGCTCTATGTACTTTTGTGCCGACAAAAGTACCAAAAGCTCCCGACAAGAATTATTGGCGCGAACTCCATTACATCGACTAATCATTACAAAAGGTCTACGAATGTTTGATACATATTCAAGAATCAGCCAGAAGTGTAATGATTGCTCCTTCGGAGCCGTCGATTTCATTACGTTCTTGGCCCGCCAATAATTCTAAAGGTCGAGGTAGTTGGAAGCTTTTTCTGAAATCGTCAGGATTATTAACAGGACAACTTTTGTAAGTGAATTATCAAACATCTTCAGGGATGACTCATTGTATGCTCAATATTTTTCTATCTCATCAATAAACTTTCTCAATCACATCTAATTTAGTTCTGAATCGGATATTTTGTATCTTTGGACAGAATCTAAATAAGCATATAAAACGTTGAATGAACGCTTGTTAAAGATGGTTAAATCAACGTTAATCAAGACAAAATTATAGACGCACATGAGTGAAGAATTAAGTGACGGTGTAAAAGAACTTGAGTCGATGATCGGCGAAGAGTATAAGTATGGCTTTACTACCGATGTTGAATATGAAGATTTTCCAAAAGGAATCAGCGAAGAAATCGTTCGTGAGCTTTCAAGAGTAAAGGAAGAGCCGGAATGGATGACTGAATTCCGTGTTAAGGCTTATCATGCCTGGAAAGAAATGGAAGAGCCAACATGGTTTAATGCTACATACAAAAAACCGGACTTTGAAAACATGCTGTATTATTCAGCACCAAAGAAAAAGCCTCAACTGGATAGCATGGATGATGTAGATCCAAATATCCGCGAGACTTATGAAAAGCTTGGTATTCCATTGGAAGAGCAAAAAATGCTTTCCGGAGTTGCTGTAGATGCTGTATTTGACAGTGTTTCTATCTTTACTTCCTTCAAAGAGAAGTTAGCGGAAGCAGGTGTGATCTTTTGCTCGATGTCAGAAGCAATTAAAGAGCATCCGGAATTGGTTAAGAAATACATGGCTTCTGTAGTTCCTGTAAGAGATAACTTTTACTCAGCATTGAACTCAGCTGTATTTTCTGACGGATCGTTTTGCTACATCCCGAAGAATACAAAATGCCCGATGGAGCTTTCAACCTACTTCCGTATCAACAATATGGAATCTGGTCAGTTTGAAAGAACATTGATCGTAGCAGAAGAAGGAGCTAGCGTAAGCTATTTAGAAGGCTGTACTGCTCCTATGTACGACGAAAACCAATTACACGCTGCGGTTGTGGAACTTGTGGCTTTGGATGATGCCGATATTAAATACTCCACTATTCAGAACTGGTATTCCGGTGATGAAAACGGTAAAGGTGGTATTTATAACTTTGTGACCAAGCGTGGTATCTGCAAAGGAAAGAATTCTCATATTTCATGGACTCAGCTGGAAACAGGTTCAGCAGTAACGCTAAAATATCCATCTGTGATATTGAAAGGTGATAATTCAGTTGGGGAATTTTACTCTGTAGCTGTAACTACTAAGAAACAGCAAGCTGATACCGGTACCAAAATGATCCATCTTGGTAAGAACACCAAGAGCACGATCATCTCTAAAGGTATTTCGGCGGGACAGTCTAACAACAGTTACCGTGGAGAAGTGAGAATCTCCAAGAACGCTACCGGTTCAAAGAATTACTCAGTTTGTGATTCTATGTTGATCGGACAAGAATGTGGAGCTCATACTTTCCCGTATATCTCATCAGAAAATCCTTCCAGTAGTGTTGAGCATGAAGCTACAACATCCAGAGTAGGTGAAGAGCAGATCTTTTATCTGATGCAACGCGGAATCAGTGAGCAGGATGCAATTTCCATGATCATCAATGGATTTGTTAAAGACGTATTGAAAGAACTACCTCTTGAATTCGCAGTAGAAGCAAACAAGTTGCTTGATGTGAAACTGGAAGGTAGTGTAGGATAGAGATTGTAGATAGACTGCCTTTGTCATTTCGACCAAAGGGAGAAATCTAAAATACGCTGTAAAAGCAATTCTTTAGATTTCTCACATCCGTTCGAAATGACAGGTAAACAAGAAATTAAATAAACAAACAAAAGTAAAAGCAGAAATAGTGTTAGAAATTAAAAACTTACACGCCTCAGTTGAAGGCGAAGACATTGAAATTTTAAAGGGTGTTAACCTGAAAGTTAATGCCGGTGAAATCCATGCGATCATGGGACCTAACGGAAGCGGTAAAAGTACGCTGGCTAAAGTTGTTTCAGGTCATCCGGAGTATGAAGTAACCGAAGGAGAAATCCTTTTTAACGGTGAAGGCATTACTGAATTGGATGCAGATGAAAGAGCTCACATGGGTTTGTTTCTGGCTTTTCAATATCCTGTTGAAGTTCCGGGTATTACTAACAAGACGTTGCTCAGAGAAGCTTACAACACTATTGCTCGCGCAAACGACCGCGAAGAATTAGATCCGTTGGAATTTGAAGATTACATCACTGAAAAATTGGATGTAATTGAAATGAAGGATCAGTTTTTAAGCCGCTCTATCAACACTGGTTTTTCCGGTGGTGAGAAAAAGAAGAATGAGATCTTCCAGATGGCGGTATTGAATCCGGTTCTTTCTTTCTTAGACGAAACCGATTCAGGATTAGATATCGATGCTCTTAAAGTAGTTTCAGAAGGAGTGAATAAGATCGCTAATGATAAAAATGCAATCGTAATGATCACTCACTACCAAAGATTGTTGAATTACATTAAGCCGGATCATGTACATGTTATGATGGGCGGAAAGTTGATCAAGTCAGGTGGATTTGAATTAGCTGAAGAATTAGAAGCGAACGGCTACGATGCACTGGAAAAAGAATTAGTACTAAATGGCGAGGCTCAATAATGAGTGAAGTAATCCAAAGAGACACGATGTTATCGTACATAACAGGCTCTGTGGAAAGCAGTGCTGAAAGTGTGGCGATTCGTGCAATTAACGAAAGAGGAAGAGAAGATCTCGAAAAAACTCCGTTCCCAACTCGTAAAGACGAAGACTGGAGATTTGTTGATCTCAAATCCATCACCAAAAGTCAGTTTTGCAAGCTGGAAGAAGCGAATGCAGCTGCTGTTGGAGATATTTCTGAGCATTATCTGCCGGAGGCAATGAATTGCCGATTGGTTTTTGTAAATGGTGTTTATAACGAAGAATTATCTTCAGTTGAAGATCTTCCGAACAATGTTATTGTGGGAAACCTTGCTGCTAACGCTGATAACAATTCGGTTAAAGAGCATTTGGGAACCATCACAAATTACGATGATGATGTATTTGCTCCATTTAACGATGCAGCTTTTACAGACGGAGCTTTCATTTATGTTCCTGAAGAGACCGTTGTTAGAACGCCGATTCATATTCTGAATGTATTTACTGATGCTGAAAAAGCTTTTTACGCGACTCCTCGTTTGTTGTACGTTGGAGAAATGTTTTCTAAGTCTACGATCATTGAAGAGCATATTGGCTTAGCTGATAATCAGTATTTGAATGTTCCTGTTACTGAATTCAAGATGTTTACAGGATCAAATGTGCACCATGCTAGAATTCAAAGAGACAGCAAGAAAGCTTCTCATGTTTCTCGTCCGATTGCAATACTGGACAAGAATGCTGAATACCACTCTTACACGATCTGTTTGGGAGCGAAATTATTCCGAAACGATCCAAGAGTGATCCAGAACGCTGAAGAAGTGAATTTCACTGTTGATGGATTGGTATTGATCGATGGCGACCAGATTGCAGATACACATTCTATTATGGATCACCGTTTTGCACATGCAGGAAGTCATCAGTTGCATAAAGTTGTAGTTAATGACAGTGCACACTCAGTGTTTAACGGAAAGATATTTGTAGCTAAAGATGCTCAGAAGATCGATTCTTTCCAGGAAAACAGAAATTTATTGCTTTCTGAGAACGGTAAAGTAAATACTAAACCACAGCTTGAAATTTTTGCTGACGACGTATTGTGTTCACACGGTGCAACCATCGGTCAGCTTCAGGACGAAGAGGTATTTTATCTCCAAAGTCGTGGATTAACAGAGCAGAAATCACGTGAGCTTTTGGTGTACGCATTTGCTCTTGAAAGCGTTGAAAGCATGGAAGTGGAATCAGTAGAGAAGCTTTTACTGAACGAAGTTATTGAATACACGAATAGAGACGAAAAGTGAATTAGTTAATGGTTATTGGTTAACAAGACTAATAACCATTAACTAATAACCAATCACAATGCCAGAAACAACAACCGACATACCAACTAAAATAAACTGGGAAGAAATAAGAGCTCAGTTTCCCGTACTTCAGCAGGAAGTGAACGGTAAGAAATTGGTGTATCTGGATAATGGCGCTTCCAGCCAAATGCCGAAGTCGGTGAGTGATCGTATCGACGCTTATCACAAAAACGAGCATGCTAATGTGCACAGAGGAATTCATTCTCTGAGCCAGAAAGCTACGGATGCTTTTGAAGCAACAAGAAGTAAAGTTCGTGATTTCATCAATGCCGTAAGCTTGGAAGAGATAATTTACACGACCGGAACTACCGATTCTATCAATCTGGTAGCCCAAAGCTATGGACGTAAGAATTTTAAAGCCGGAGACGAGATCCTTGTTTCAGAAATGGAACATCACGCTAATATCGTGCCTTGGCAAATGATCGCGGAAGAAACAGGAGCGAAGCTGAAAGTCATTCCAATGAACGACGAAGGCGAGCTCATCATGGACAAGTTCTATGAATTGTTTTCAGATAAAACCAAAATGGTTGCTGTTGTTCATGTTTCTAATGCATTGGGTACTATCAATCCTGTAGAAGAAATAATAGCAGCAGCTCATAAGCGAAATGTCCCCGTATTGATCGACGGAGCACAAGCGGTTCCTCATTCAAAAGTGGATGTTCAGGCTTTAGATGCTGATTTTTATGCATTCTCAGCTCACAAAATGTGCGGACCAACAGGTTTCGGAATTTTATACGGTAAGAAAGATCTGCTAAACGCAATGCCTCCGTACAGAGGTGGTGGCGATATGATCGACAAGGTTACGTTTGAGAAAACGACTTGGAATGATCTTCCACATAAATTTGAAGCAGGTACCCCGCCAATATCTGCAGGAGTTGGATTGGGCGCAGGAATTGATTTTCTGAATCAGATCGGTATGGAAGCTATTGCTGAAAGAGAGCATGAATTGCTTGAATACGCTACTGAGAAATTAAATCAGATTGAAGGATTGAAGATAGTCGGCACCGCTGATAAAAAAGCTTCTGTGATCTCATTCTTGTTAGATGGAATTCATCCAACTGATGCAGGTACTATTCTGGATCAGCAGGGAATTGCAGTTCGAACAGGACATCATTGTGCTCAACCGATCATGCAGCATTATGAGATTCCGGGCACGTTAAGAGCTTCAATTTCGTTTTATAATAACGAAGAGGATATTGACAGATTGGTAGAAGGAATTGAATTAGTAAAAGAATTTTTTGGATAAATAAGTAAACATTATGGCTAAAATTAAAGAAATAGAACGTACTCCTAATCCTGATGCAATGCGATTTGTATTGGATGAACCGCTTACAAATGGAACCACGCGTTCGTTCGAAAGCAGCGTTGAAGCAGAAGGCGATGATCTTGCCTCCGCTTTGTTTGCTATCGACAGCGTTATCAATGTGTATTATGTTGATAAATACGTAACGGTTACGCAGGATGGAAAAGCTGTTTGGTCTGAATTACTCAGAAAATTGGCTCCTCCGATCCGCGAAGCTGAACCGCAAATGGGTGTGGAAGACGATTCTGAAGTTCATGTAAGTAAGGAAGCTCAGGAATCTGATGATCCTCGTTTGATCGAGATCAATAAGATGTTGGATGAGCAAGTTCGACCGTATCTGTTAGCTGATGGTGGTGGACTGAAAGTTCTCGGACTGGAAGAAAACCGTTTGAAGGTTCACTATCAGGGAGCCTGCGGAACTTGTCCTACAGCTACCACAGGAACGTTATATGCCATCGAAAGTATGGTAAGACGTGTTGATCCCGAAATTCAGGTAATTTCAGTATAGAAGGCAACATCATGGATATTTCCATAAGCGACAGAGCTATAAAAAGAATCGATGAGATTCGCACCGAACAAAACGTACCGAAAGATGCGTTTCTGAAAGTTGGTGTGGTTAGCGGAGGTTGCTCCGGCTTAACATATGATCTAGATTTTGACAGCGACGTTGAACCTCAGGAAAATGATAAAGTATTTGAGCTGAACGGAATGAAAGTTCTGGTAGATATGAGAAGTTTTCTGTATCTGGCCGGAACCGAGCTTGATTACACTGACGGTTTAGAAGGAGAGGGATTCCATTTTCATAATCCCAATGCCTCCAGAACCTGCTCGTGTGGAGAGAGTTTTTCGATTTAGATTTTTTAGTGAATAGTTATTGGTTATTAGTGGAATCGATAACCAATAACTAATAACTCATCACCAAACTATGCAAGAACCCATCATCAACAAAGTAAAAGCGAATACAAAGCTGGTCACAGTAGACCTGGCTAAGTTATTCCATGATTCCACTCCAATTTCGGAGCTGGACATAAAGCAATTCCTGCATATGGAAATGTTGTTGAAGGAAAAAGATTTCCGTCAGCATTTGAAAGATTTTGATTGGTCACAGTTTGAAGGAAAATACCTTTCTGTGTTCTGTTCAACCGATGCCATTATTGCTCCATGGGCTTGGATGTTGATCACCAGTTATGCTAATCAATTCGCAGAAGAAGTATTTCACCTTAGCTCAAAAGAAGTCACCCACGAACTCTTCCGAAGAAGGGTAGAAGCTTTCGATTGGAGCGCCTACCAAGACAAATTTGTACTCCTTAAAGGATGCGGAGATATTCACGTACCTGATTCTATTTACTTATTGGCTACCAACAAGTTAATGGGAACAGCCAAGAAAATCATGTACGGCGAAGCGTGTAGTTTCGTACCTGTATGGAAAGGGTGATTTTTTAGTTGCCTGATACTAGTTAATAGTTCAAGCGTCTCGCTTGGACTATTTTTGTATTAAGGGTAGTATATTAATCCCGCACATGCGCGACGCTTGCGCTAGGTTGGGGGTTGATTTTTAGGTAGCCACGGAAACACAAAGACACAAAAATTATAACAGGTCATCCCGAACTTGTTTCGGGATCTTTGTGAGGGCTTTTAGTATCAATCTATTCAGTAAATTAGTCAGAGTCTCCGTCCTTTCGAGTTGAATCAGCCAATAGGCTGATGACCGAGAAATCTAAGATAGCTGTTAAAGGTAAACTTTAGATTTCTCCCTCCGTTCGAAATGACAAAGAAGGGATGGGAGCAGGAACTTCCGGTGTGCGTTCCCAAGCAGAGCTTAGGAAGGAGGTTAATTCTGATAGCTCTATGCTTTAACTTTTCCATTATACTCACATTCAGGACAAGTATAAGAGTTATCAATGATTTCATTCGCTTCTATAGATAATTTAGTGTTACAGTTTAAACACCTTAAAGCTTCACCACCAATCACAATTGTACTTGCAAACATATCTCCCAATCGTTGATGGTTTTGGGAAAACTTTACAGCTAGGAAAGCAACTAGACCATAAGTAAACAGATCAACCGGATCAATAATTCTTCTCTTTAATGCTTGTAGAAATGTGATTTGTTTACCTTCCTCAGAAAGAACTTTCAGACCAAATGGTAGCTTTCCAAGCGTAGAACCAAATCTATATTCACAAACCGGAAAATATAGAAACCAGTATACAGGAATTATAAGAGCTTCAATCCCTTTTATAGATTTAGATCCGTCATCGGATATAACACCGAATTGATTAATTAAGAAAAATATAAGGGTATAGAATATCCCATAATCGACAATGGTCGCAAACGCTCTTTTTAAAATTTTAGGTTGTGTATTTTCAATCATAAATAGATTATAATGAAATTAATACTATGAAAACACTCTTCGGGGTTTTTGCTTTTTTATTTCTAACCTCTATAATATCAATGAGTAGTTATGTTTAGCTTTATAGAATATTTTTATCCTCCTTACTTAGTTCTAATCTTTATTTTCTTCACTTTTATTTCATTATTTATCAAGGATATAAAAGTATTTTTTAAAGTAAATTTCTTTCTAAATTCTCTTTTTGGATTAATAATCATAGGACTTGGAGCCTATCTTTATTGGGATTATACTGGTATATATGCTGTGGGTTTGCAATCATGGATGGGTGAATTCTTTTTTAGAGATTCTTTAAGGCTTATCTATATTGGGGTTTACTTACTCTTAAATTTATTAGTCATCTACTATAAAATCATAAAATTTAAGAAATGAAAACACTCCTAACAGGCTCTTCCCGCGGAATAGGTAAATCGATCGCTGATTTGTTATTGGATAATGGTTATGAGGTTATTGGTGTATCGACATCACCTAATAACCAATTCACCAATAACAAATACCGTCATACGGTTTGTGATTTATCTAACTCAGCAGAAGTAAACAAACTAAAGCAGCTATTCACCGAAGACGAAGTCCCGGAGGTATTAATCAACAATGCCGGAATTTTCATGGAAGCACAGTTTGAGGATTCTGATGAAAACTGGATGGATAAATGGGATCGAACTCAACAAGTAAATCTTCGATCTATGGCTTTGATCTCAAAATGGGCGATCAATGCGTGGAAAGAACGAGGAATAGAAGGGAGACTCATCAACATTGCCAGCAGAGCCGGAGTTCGTGGAGATACCGGCGAATACGCCGCTTATGCTGCCAGTAAAGCCGGAATGATCGCTTTCACCAAGAGTATTGCTCGAAGTTTGGGCAAATACGGAATTACAGCGTACTCCATCGCTCCGGGCTTTGTGAATACAGATATGGCTCAAGGTTCAATAGAAGTGTATGGAGAAGATTATCTTACCAAAGATCTGGCACTGGATTCCATCGCTCCACCTGAGCAAATCGCCGAAATGGTGCTATTACTTGCTTCAGGGAAGCTAACTCACGCTACCGGACAGACTTTTCATATTAATTCGGGTAGTTATTTGGTGTAGAGGTTTGTTTAGCCACGGAAGCACAAAGGCACGGAAATGAACTCGTCATCCCTGTGGATGTTAGATAATTCGTTGACAGTTTAATATTAATAATCGTAGAAAAATTCGCCCTTAGTATTTAAGACGGAATAGTGAACATGATCCGGATGCGTCTGCGAAGCAGGAATAATCCTTTCAGGTGAATAGTGTACTAATTACCTCAGAATGAACGAAGACCTTTAGGATTATTCAGCGTAGGATCAGTGAGCCCGTCTTAAATACTTCGGCTTGATCTTTTGCTACTTTTGTATCAAGACAAAAGTAGGTACTCTTCTGTTAAGCTAAGTCTGAGAATAAGTATCTACTTGTTTGTTCTATGTACTTTTGTACCGACAAAAGTACCAAAAGCTCCCGACAAGAATTATTGGCGCGAACTCCATTACATCGACTAATCATTACAAAAGGTATTCGTTCGTATCATACATATTCAAGAATCAGCCTGAGTGTAATGATTGCTCCTCCGGAGCCGTCGATTTCATTACGTTCTTTCTCGCCAATAATTCTAAAGGTCGGTGTAGTTGGAAACTTTTTCTAAAAAAGTCAGGACGTTTAAGCAGAATAATTTTTTTAAGCGAATTAGCTAAGATCTACAATCCTGTCCGCCAGCTGGCGGATCAGGATCTTTGTGGAGACTGTTAGTCCCATTTCACCTGAATATTTAAATCAAAGCCTTTAAAGCAGAACTCTAGATTTCTCCCTCCGGTCGAAATGACAAAGAAGAAATAAACTTAACTTTTAAAAATCAGCTAAAATAGTGTTTAAGGTTTCACTAGGTTGCATTGCCGTTGATGCTAATTCAACATTTGGATTGTAATAACCCTGAATATCAACCGAATTTCCTTGTACATCAATTAATTCTTTGTTGATCTTCTCTTCATTTTCTGACAATGACTTATAAAGATCAGAAAACTTTGAAGACAGGTCGTTATCCTCGGTTTGATTGGCTAAAGCTTCTGCCCAATACATCGCTAAATAAAAGTGACTTCCGCGATTATCTATTTGTCCAAGTCGACGTGCAGGAGATTTATCATTCTGTAGAAATTTAGAAGTAGCATTATCTAAAGCTGCACCTAAGATCTTTGCTCTTTGGTTGTCAAAAGTTTTACCTAAATGTTCAAGAGAAACAGCTAGTGCTAAAAATTCTCCTAGTGAATCCCAACGGAGATAATTTTCAGCTACAAATTGCTGAACATGTTTTGGAGCTGATCCACCCGCACCGGTTTCAAACAATCCGCCTCCATTCATCAATGGCACAATAGAAAGCATTTTTGCACTGGTTCCAACTTCCAGAATAGGGAAGAGATCGGTTAAATAATCGCGCAATACGTTTCCAGTTACTGAAATGGTGTCCTTTCCTTGTCTGATTCTTTCCAGTGAAAACCAGGTTGCTTTAACAGGACTCATAATATGAAGTTCAAGTCCGTCAGTATCGTGGTCTTTCAGATAAGTATTTACTTTTTCGATGAGTTCGGCATCATGTGCACGGTCTTCATCTAACCAGAAAACAGCCGGAGAACCGGTATCTCTGGCTCTGGAAACTGCCAGTTTTACCCAATCCTGAACCGGAGCGTCTTTTGTTTGACACATTCTCCAAATATCACCTTTTTCTACAACGTGTTCGATGAGTGTGTTTCCGTCTGAATCTAAAACTCTGACTTTACCGTTACTTTCGATCTCAAAAGTTTTGTCATGAGAGCCGTATTCTTCGGCTTTTTTGGCCATTAGTCCAACATTAGGAACACTTCCCATGGTTGTAGGATCATATGCTCCGTGCTTTTTACAGTCTTCAATTACCGCCTGATATACATCAGCATAACTGCTGTCAGGAATTACTGCTTTAGTATCCTGTGTTTTTCCATCTTTGTTCCACATACAGCCCGAAGTTCGGATCATTGCAGGCATGGAAGCATCAATAATAACATCGCTTGGCACATGTAGGTTAGTAATTCCTTTGTCAGAATTTACCATGGCAAGATCAGCTTGGTTTTCGTAGCAAGCTTCGATGTCCGCTTCAATTTCTTGTCTTTTGTCTTCAGGAAGCTCATCCAGTTTTGAGATCAGATCCCCGAATCCGTTGTTGGTATCAACTCCAAGGTTTTGAATAGTCTCAGCGTGCTTTTCGAATACATCCTTGAAGAAAATCTTTACTGCATGACCAAAAATTATAGGGTCAGAAACCTTCATCATCGTAGCTTTCATATGAAGCGAGAATAAAACACCTGTTTCTTTAGCTTCTTTGATCTGCAGATCCAGAAAACGTAGTAACGCTTTTTTGTTCATTACTGCTGCGTCAATAACTTCACCTTCTAATAATGCAATCCCATCTTTTAAAATTTTTTTGTTGCCTGAAATGTCTTCATGTTCGATGGTTACGTCGGTGGCATTATTAAGAGTAACCGATTGTTCTGTGGATCTGAAGTCGCCATGATCCATAGTTGATACATGAGATTTAGATTCAGCTCTCCATTCACCCATGGAATGAGGATTATTGCGAGCGTATTGTTTAACAGCTTTTGGAGCTCTTCGGTCAGAATTACCTTCACGTAGAACGGGGTTTACCGCACTACCTTTTACTTTATCGTACTGAGACTTGATCTTCTTTTCTTCATCGGTTTTAGGTTCTTCAGGATAATCGGGCAGTGCATAACCTTGCGATTGTAATTCCTTGATAGCTGCATTTAACTGAGGAACAGAAGCACTGATATTCGGAAGCTTGATGATATTTGCTTCGGGCTTTTTTGCAAGTTCACCAAGTTCCGCTAAAGCATCTCCAATTCGTTGATCTTCCTTCAGATAGTCAGGGAAATTTGCGATAATTCGACCCGCTAATGAAATATCTCTGGTTTCAACAGCAACACCGGCTACTTTTGCGAATGATTCAATAATTGGTAGAAAAGAGTAGGTTGCTAAAGCCGGAGCTTCATCAGTTTTTGTGTAAATGATCTTTGCTTTGTTGTCGCTCATTATTCTCTGAAGTCTTTAAATTTAGTTTAGATCGTTCCCCGTCGGAAAGTCACCCGAAGTTAAAAATTAATAGGCTCGGAGTTTACGAAAAAAGGAAGAGAATTAGGAATGTTTCAATTAAGAATTAGGAATAATAGTAATCTCATCTATTCCTAATTCTTTCATTCCTAATTATTATATTGGCAATGATTAGCGGAGGTACTCCGTTGGTTTCAAAAAGGTTAATTTAACTTCCAGAGCCATGATCAGACCCATGTTCGGTTTCCGTCCGAAGCCAAAAAAATTCGATTTACCATTCAGATACCACGATCCTGAAAAGGAACAGCGTGAAGACGAAAGAAGAAAACGTCGTATCAAATTTCAAACACACAATAGAGTTAAGCCAAAGCAAAATGTTAAAGTTCTTGCCTTAGCTTTACTACTGTCATTAGTGGTTTACATCATTACACTTTTATAGGATTTATTTAGTTGAACGAAACGAAGGAAAGCACTTCAGTTATACATCAGTTACCACCGGAAATCAGCAACAAGATTGCTGCAGGTGAAGTTATACAAAGACCGGCTTCCGTAGTTAAGGAGTTATTGGATAATGCCGTTGATGCCGGATCGGATGAAATTAAAATAATTATTGAACAAGCCGGCAGAACGCTCATCCAGGTCATCGATAACGGTTGCGGAATGAGTGAAGAAGATCTTCCGCTTTGTTTTGAACGTCATGCAACTTCAAAGATAAATACTGTTGACGACCTTTTTAAGATCAGAACTCTGGGATTTCGGGGCGAGGCAATGGCTTCGATCGCTTCCGTTTCTCATGTTACTGTCAGATCAAAAAGAGCAGAAGATGATAACGGCTGGGAGTTTGAAGTTGATGGCGGAACTGAGAAAGAAATAAAACCGGTAGCCACTCCCAATGGAACTTCTTTCTCTATTAGAAATCTGTTTTTTAATGTACCAGCCCGTCGTCAATTTCTGAAAACCGATGTGACTGAACTTCGTCATATTCTCAGAACGGTTCAATATGCGGCTCTTGCAAATACGAATGTAGCATTTCAGGTTGTAGCTGATGGTGAAGAGATCTACAATCTTCCGGTTCAATCACTCAAGGAAAGAGTAGCAGCAATATTCGGAGCTCCTTATAAAGCAAGTTTGATAGAGTTTGGGGAAGAAACCAGTTATGTAAAGATCTTTGGATTTGCTTCTGATCCGAAACTGGCTAAAAAAAGCAGGGGAGAGCAATTTCTCTTTGTAAACGGAAGACCGTTTCAGCACCGCTATCTTACTCATGTGCTACTTAGTTTATATGACGCATGGACCAAAAATAATGAATATCCGTTTTATGCTTTATTCTTTGAAATAGATCCTTCTAAAGTGGATGTGAACGTTCATCCTTCTAAAATGGAAGTTAAATTTGAGGATGAAAGAAGTGTAATTCAGCTTGCACGTTCGGTGGTAAACCGTTCTCTGAATGAACATTTCATGGTTCCGAATATTCAAAGAGAAGAAAGCACCTTTCTCGGTGATAACGAAAGTAAAGGGTTTGATTCCGGTTTTAGTTTTAATCAGAAGAAGGATGTTCGTCAAAGTGAGTCCGGATTTCACATTCCATCCAGAATAAACCGAAATCCTGCAAAGGGAAGAGGCGATGAACTTGGCGAGATGTTGTATGGACAATCTTCATCATCAGAACAAACCTTCAGTTCCGGGGACTTCAGATCAGAGGACAGCAAGCCAAGTGATAATCATGGATTTTTCCAACTACACAACGCTTATATCATTACTCAGACGCGTACAGGAGTTTGTGTTATTGATCAGCATTTGGCTCATAAACGCATCATCTTTGAAAAAGCGATAACTGCTACGGAATCTGCTCTTCCAAGTACACAGCAGCTTTTATTTGCTCAAACGATGGAGCTATCAGCCAGCGATTATACTTTGTTGAAAGAACTACATCCGATCTTACAAAGAATGGGTTTTTCTGTTCAAATGTTGAGTGGAAATACGGCTATGATCAATGGTGTTCCGGCCGACATTGAAATCGGAAACGAACAGGAAGTACTGATCTCTATGCTTCATCAGTATCAGGATCTTGGAAAGAAAATGAATCTTGAAGCCAGAGATAAATTAGCTATTTCATTTGCATCCAAAGCGGCCATTCCAAGAGGTAAAAAGCTGGATATCAAAGAAATGGAAGCGCTGGTAGATCAATTGTTTGCATGCGACCAACCTTATCTGGATCCTTTGAAAAAGCCCACAATCGTTTATCTTTCGCTGGATGAAATACAGTCGCGGTTTAGGTAGTTTGGTTATTGGTTATTGGTTATTGTTAGGGAATTCTTACCATTAACTAATAACCAATAACTTTTACTGATTAGGTCACATTTTAAAATGTCAATTCGGGAAAAAAGCAAAGCCTTACACAAATAAAGATGAACATTCTTGCAATTGAACCTTTTTACAGCGGATCTCACAAAGCCTTTTTAAAGGGACTTATCGAGCATTCAAGTCATACTATCATTCCCATCAAGTTGAACTACAAGGGTTGGAAATGGCGAATGCATGGAGATTCAGTTACACTTGCAGAGCTAACCAGACAGGTAGAGGAAGATATAGATCTGTTGATGGTGAGCAGTATGACAAACCTGCCGGCTTTTATAGCACTAACGAATCCAAGATTTTCTCATACCCCGAAGATCATGTATATGCATGATAATCAGTTTACAAGACCGATTCCGGAAGGAGAGAGTCGCGATCTTACTTTCTGCTACATTAATTATCTGAGTATGCTGGTAGCCGATAAATTGGTCTTCACATCACAGTTCCATATTGATGACCTGATGGAAGCACTGCCGAAGTTTCTGGATAACTATCCGGATGACAAACATTACAATACCGTAGAGCAGATCAGAGAAAAAAGCATAGTTTTACAGCCTGGTTTAGACTTGAAGAGCTTTAATGAACATCCTGATACCCGATCTAAAAATAAAAATCCGGTAATTGTTTGGAATCAGCGTTGGCAATTTGATAGAAATCCTGCAATGTTCTTCAGAGTGTTAAACAGGTTGAATGATATAGATCTGAAATTCGATCTGATATTAGCAGGAGATACCAAACACGTAAAGCCGGAAGAATTTGAAAAGGCCTGGCAACGCTATGGAACTCACATTACTCATTTTGGTTATGTAGACGACAAAGAAAACTACAGTAAATTACTTCATTCTGGAGATATAGTAGTTTCAACAGCCAGTTATGAATTCTTTTGCACGCCTATTTTAGAAGCTATTTACTGTGGATGTCATCCGTTTGTGCCTAATGCTCTTCATTATCCGGAGTTGATTCCAAACTCTCTTCACAGCCCACTTTTACATGCTCCGGTTCTTTATAATGACGAAGATGCTTTATTCAAGCATATGAAGGATCTTTTGACCGGAAAGACCAAACCGCTTCCAAAATCTTCTCTGCAGAATATTAATAAACATTTGGACTGGAGTAGAAAAATCAAGGACTACGATCTTTTATTTGAGGCTATTAAATCCACTAATTAATGTGGAAAACTTGTTCATAGCTTGGGTTAATTTTTCATTATTTTACAGAAGATTAAATTCATTGAATTATAAACTTAATCCCTCATCCCATGAAAATTCAAAAACTACCTATAGTTTTTTTTATATGTTTTATTTCTTTTCTAAGCACATCATTAAAAGCACAGGTTACCACATCAACCATTCAAGGTATTGTAAAAGATACTAATGGTGAACCCTTAGCCGGAGCTACAATAGTAGCTGTTCATACTCCATCCGGTACTAAATACGGAACTTCAGCGCGATCTGACGGACGTTATAATTTACCAAACCTTCGTATTGGTGGACCTTATGAAGTAACAGCTTCTTTTGTAGGCTTTGAGTCCAAAAAAATTCAAGAGATCTTTTTAACACTGGGTAAAACTCAGACAATAGAAATCACTCTCGATGAAAATGTAGAAGGTCTTGAAGAAGTAATTGTCACGGTTAATCAGGATATAAATGCAGGACGAACAGGTGCGGCTACCACTATTGATAATGCCCAGCTTACTAAAGTGCCTACCATCTCAAGATCGGCGGGAGATATTTATAAACTATCGCCATCATCTGACGGAAATTCCTTTGGCGGTAGAAATGATCAGTATAACAACTTTTCGTTGGATGGATCTATTTTTAACAATCCCTTTGGGCTGGATGCTGCTACTCCGGGAGGTCAGTCTAATGCTCAACCCGTTTCACTGGATGCCATCGATCAGATACAGGTTTCAATAGCTCCATATGATGTAACCCAATCCGGTTTTACAGGAGCTTCAGTTAATGCTGTTACAAAATCAGGAACTAATTCTTATCAGGGAACGGCATTTACTTTTTACCGAAATCAGGACTTAACAGGAGGCAGAGTTTCAGGTAATGATATTTTTGTACCTGATCTAACACAGTTACAATCAGGATTTAGTGTGGGCGGTCCCATAATTGAGAATAAGCTATTTTTCTTTGCTAATTTTGAAATAGAAAGACGTGAAGATTTAGGAACCAACTTTATCGCAGCTGGTCCGGGAGCTTCCGGAGACAACGTTTCGAGAGTTTTGGCATCAGATCTGGATGCTGTAAGTAATATTCTGCAAAGCAGGTTTGGATATAACACCGGAGATTATCAGAAATACAATCGTGATACCGACAGCAATAAAGGATTATTTAAGTTAGACTGGAATATCAATGATTTTAATACACTAACGGCTACCTTTAATTTTCTTGACGCGTACAGAGATCTGAATGCAAATCCCGATGCAATCGGTAGAAGAGGGCCTGATGCCATTACTTTACAATTCGAAAATTCAGGCTACAGAATAAATAACGATATCACTTCTTATATAGTAGAATTGAAATCCCGAATCGGAAATAAGTACTCTAATAAATTCCAGGCGGGATATACTTTCTTTAACGATAAAAGAGATCCATTCAGCGATCCCTTTCCTGTTGTTAATATCAATAAAGACGGTGTACGTTACATTGTTGCAGGACATGAGCCTTTTTCTATCAATAACAGTTTAGATCAGCATGTGTATCAGATTACAAATAACTTTGATATATATATGGGGGCTCACACCATAACTTTAGGTACTTCTTTTGAACGTTTTTCTTTTGACAACTCCTTTAATTTGGGAGTTTATGAACCATTTGGTGTACCGTATCCGGGAGGGACTTTCGGACCTGGTTTTGACAATGTTCAGGACTTTCTTGATTTCGTAAATGATGGTGACATGGATCCGGTTGTACAACATGCCAGAGACACGTTTAATGCCGGGAACTGGGCATTAGCTGAAACCAATGTAGGTCAATTTGCACTTTATGCTCAGGACAAATGGAGTGTCACTGATGATTTTAATCTTACTCTTGGAATCAGAATGGATATGCCTCTGTATTTTGATACTGCTGATAAAATTCGTGAGAATATAGCGCGTAAAGGTGGGTTGTTTTCAGATGGCGGTACTTATGATCCTACTATTACTTATTACGACGAGGATAACAATGCTGTTCAATTCGACCATACAGAACTACCTGATCAAAAACCTTTGTTTTCTCCGCGTTTGGGTTTCAACTGGGATGTAAACAGTGATCAGAGCTTACAGATAAGAGGTGGATCGGGATTATTCACCGGTCGATTCCCGTTCGTATGGATTGGAAATCAGGTCGCGAACCCGGATTTCTTTTTCTACAATGTGACATCACCTGATTTTGAATATCCGCAGGTATGGAGAACTAACTTAGGAATTGATAAAGCATTTGAAAATGGTCTGGTTCTGTCTACAGATATATCTTATACCAAAGATGTTAATTCAATGCTAGTAAGAAACTATGGCCTGAGATTTCCATCTGCTGAATTAACAGGCGCTGACGACCGTCCATATTATTTGGATGATGAATCCGATAAAGCTCTAAACCCATTTGGCGGTCCTGGTCAAAATGCATATGTGTATACCAATACTGATCAAGGCTATTCTTTTAATTGGAGCGTGGAAGCGAAGAAAATCTGGACAGAAGGCTTGTACACTTCTCTGGCTTACAACTATCTGGATGCACAAACAGTAAGTTCTAATACTCGCGAGATATCAAGTGATATTTTTGAAGGGAATCCAATTCTGAATAACGCCAACAGACCGGAACTTTCACCGGCGGTATACGGAAACAAACATCGTTTTGTAGGTACAGCCAATAAAACCTGGGTCTATGGTATGGAAGACAAATGGTCAACCACAGTTTCTGTATTTGTGGAAGCATCGCAGGGTGGACGCTATAGCTACACCTATTCCGGAGATATTAATAATGACGGATCCGGACTAAATGATTTGATCTATATTCCTACTCAGCTTGAATTGGCTACTTATCTGTTTTCAGGTGGAATAACTGAACAGATTTCTCAAAGGCAAGCTCTTGAGAACTTTATTCAACAAGATGACTATCTGAAAGAGAGAAGAGGGCAGTATGCAGAAAGATACGCCATTTTAAGTCCATGGAGTTCAAGAATGGATATAAGAATACTTCAAAATTTAAATCTGAAAGGAACACAGGCTGTTCAGTTTAGTATGGATATTCTGAATATTGGTAATCTTATTAATTCAGATTGGGGAGTGCGGGAAATTCCTATCAACACACAACCAATTGGTGTAACTGTTGATCCTACAACCAGAATTCCTACTTATTCTTTTGATGATTCACAATCTTCTTCTTTTGTGGATGATTTTAACTTAGGATCAAGATGGCAGATCCAATTCGGATTGAGATATAACTTCTGATATAATCTGTATTAGACATGAAGCCCCTTTTCTATAAAAGAAGGGGCTTTTTTTATTTCAGAAATTTTTTTGCCCAATAATATTTTAATGGATTTAATCATATTCTTAATGAATATTCCTGAAGTATTAAAGTAACGAAAGAAATTCTAAGCACTCTTTTTAATAAAAGATTGAAATATGAACAGGAAGCACCTTTTCTTTTTTGTACTCCTTACAGGATTTCTTGCAGGAATGACCAGCTTTTTGGTAGACTCGGAACTTTCAGATGATTTTGAAATTGATGGAGAACTAACCGGATTCAAAACAAATAATGAATCTGCTTTGCCTGATGTTGCAAAAGTTGATGGCAGATATCGTGCAAATCTAACGGACAATGCCAATAATGTAACTTTGCATTTTAATGAGAATCAGGGATGGCTGGACGCTAAACTGTTAACTTTTCCATTTGAATTCATTGCCAGAAATATTGGAATCGGAACTCAGGAGAACTCTCAAACTGCTCCTGCACATCAGGGAAATGAATACATATTTTCCGGAGTTCAAGTTCATGCTTTAGATCTTTCACAACCCAATTCCTCTCATGTAGTAGTTGGTCACCGGGGCGGAACGGGTTTTACCATAGAAGGCAAAAATACTTTGAACGGATCATCCAGTGTAAATGACGCCGGAGCCAATATTGTACCGGATGGCAAAGCTGATATCAGAATAGTAGGCGAGACAGATAATACGATCACGGTTTACTGGCAGCTTCCTGATCAGCAACAAGACAACTGGACTTTATACAATGATACCGGTCAGCTTCCCGGCACTGCTCCAACTTATAGTGATAGTGTTTACGTTGGTTTGATAACATATGCATTTGAGTTAAACGGAGTCCCGTTTGTAGGTACTTGCGATGGGATAGAGGTCACTTCAAATATTTCAGTTTCACTTGATGAAGAGCAATACCATGATCTTAATTTTGAACTAAAACAAAACTATCCGAATCCTTTTAATCCTACAACTACGATCAGGTTTACTTTAGAGAACGCGTCAAGTGTAGTTCTCGAAGTGTTTGATTTGAAAGGTCAAATAGTAGCAGTTTTAGAGAATAAAACGTTGACATCAGGTAGTCACGAATACGTGTTTGATGCTGGTTTTTTATCCAGCGGTACGTATTACTATTCGCTAAAAGTTGATGGCAAGCAATCGGTTAAGAAAATGCTGTTGGTGAAATAATACTTATAAATCACTTTAACCGATCAATAAACTCTATGATCAGTTTATGATAATCTTCAAACTCGGTTAGAGGTAAGGTTTCCGGTCTGTCATAAACATCATGATACGCTTGAATACCACCCAATGTATAAATATAGAATCCGGGAACATTCTTTTGATCAAACATACAATGATCACTGTTACAGGCAGCTCCTCGTATTTTGACATTAGGAAGCAGATCCAATTCTTCATTGATCTGAACCAGCTCATCAAATTGTTCTCTGTATACAGAACCATTTACAATCTGAATTCCTTCATCTCCGGTTCCGGCTAGATCAAAATTTATGAGAAATTTTATATTTGAAAGAGGGAACAGAGGATTCTCAGTTAAATATTTAGAACCGATCAATCCCAGCTCTTCAGCTCCGAAAGCTATAAATACTGTGTTATAATTCGGCTTGTTTTCTGAATAATGTTTGGCAAGACTCAAAAGCATGGCTGTTCCACTTGCGTTGTCGTTTGCACCGTTAAAAATTGCCTGTGGGCCTAACATCCCCAAATGATCGTAATGAGATATAAATACAATAGTGGAGTCCGTATTTTTACCTTCCACAAATCCGATCACATTCTGAGTGGTATATTTTTCAATAAATGAACTCTTTATATCCAGCTTCAAGGACTTTAAAGAACCATCTAGCGAATCGGAATGAATAATGATGGTGGGTTTAGGATGTTGTCTGACCGAGCCTGCCCATGTTAACTTATCGTTGGTGAGTATGATCGTTCCTTTGGATGGATTTTGCGGATGATACTTCAGAAAGTTGATCACTCCATTTAACTGCTCGTTTTGTTCTTTACTGAAATTAGATTTATTAAAAGGGAGAACAGCTATTAATTGCCCTGAAGAAACTCTGAGTTTGTTTACAAATTTCGCATTATCCAGAATTTCGTCTGCAGTCACAGAAATAACATCGAATGAACCCTTTAGAGAAGGAGAACCGGGATCCAATAAATAATCTTTTCCGGCTTCAAGCTCTTTTCCGTTGATCACTACTGATTGCGGATCGGGAAAAGTGTTTACTGATGTTTCGAATTCCTGATAATAACTGCTATTGAAGTTTTTAAGACAAAACTTTTTGAATTCTCTTCTGATAAAATCCGCAGCCAGTTTATCTCCGTTATGAGCATAACCACGACCTTTAAGACTGTCTGAACCAAGGATATTTACTGTTTCTCGGGCATATTTAAGATCTTGAGCTGAAATTGATTCTGGAAGGATCAGAAAGGAGAATATTGCAAAAATGATCTTAAAAAGATGAGAACTCATAATTTACCTACCAATTCAAAATTATAGATCTCGTTCATTAGCATAAAGTGTTTATCTAGCGTATATAAAGTCATTTTTTCTTCTATTACCTGTTGAAGAATCATCAAATCGGGAATACCGACCTTATTAATTCCATTTTTAAGATTCATAAATTGATACTCTCTAATTAATTCCCAGTCGATCTTTAATGGTATCAGCTCTAGAGAATTTAAACTGTCTATTGCGACATAATGTTGTTGCTTTTTTAGGATAGGAATCAGCTCTGTTAAAATTAACTCATTTACACAGACTAAATTTTCTTCGATAAGGCGGTCAAGAATAGGAAGTTTACCTTTTTTGAAATACTGAATCCAAACAGAACTGTCTACAAGAACTTTATATCGGGACATTTTTATCTGTTTCTTAGAGAATCGAGATCAATATCCAAATCAATAGTACCTTTCAAAGATATCAATCTTTTTCTCTTTACCTCATCAATACGGGCTTGTAGCGCATCTTTGATCAACTGACTTTTGGTTGTAGCTCCGGTAACTTCCATAGCTTCTTCAATCAGCTTTTTAGGTATATCTAAAGTAGTTCTCATGATTAATTATGCATCAGTGTTTATTAATTGATGCAATTTAAATAAAAGAAACCAATTTAACTAGAAAGGAGCATCCTCATCAGGGGCAGGATTGTGCGGCATAGGTGGCGGACCGGAATCCCCCTGATCAAAACTATCCGGTAATTGAGCTTTTCCTTGTGGTTCACCAAAGAATCCTCCGGAATCAGCTGTAGTAAGATTTTCAAAGCGGGCATAGTCTTTTACGAAGTAATGCATTTTACTTCCAACGGGGCCATTTCTTTGCTTACCAATGATCACTTCAGCAAGTCCGGCTGTAGATTGTCCATCTTCGGTAGTAGTAATTTTATAATACTCCGGTCGGTATAAAAACATAACAACATCGGCATCCTGCTCGATCGAACCTGATTCACGTAAATCACTAAGCTGTGGGCGTTTATCGCCACCACGCTGTTCCACTGCACGACTTAACTGCGAGAGTGCAATAACCGGAACATCAAGTTCTTTAGCCAGTGCTTTAAGTCCACGGGAAATAGAAGCAATTTCTTGTTCACGATTCCCGGTGTCTTTGGTATTTCCCTGCATCAACTGTAGGTAATCAATAATGATCAATCCGACATCGTGCTCACTTTTCAGGCGTCGACATTTAGTACGAAGCTCCATCAAAGTGATAGCCGGAGTATCATCAATAAAGATATCCGCTTCATGCAAATTACTAGCAGCCTCGATCAATTGCTTAAAACTGTCGTCGTTAAGCGTTCCTTTACGTGCTTCAGAGGCATTTACACGAGCT
Source organism: Balneola sp. (assembly GCA_017643645.1). Lineage (GTDB taxonomy): Bacteria > Bacteroidota > Rhodothermia > Balneolales > Balneolaceae > Balneola. Next base: position 229,997 of record JAEPNB010000002.1, on the reverse strand, counting down.
TCCATAGTCAACAATCTCTGAACTAGCGACTGATTCGACATCTCCAAACTGAAGAGAGCTACTGAAGTTCTGAGTTTTTCATCATGATGCATAGCAGCATTTCTGGCAGCCGTTAGTACAAAAGCCGTTTTACCCATGGAAGGACGTGCTGCAATAATGATCAGATCACCTTTCTGCCAACCGGCCGTCATGGTATCGATAGATAATCCTGTAGGAACTCCGGTTATTCCACCTTCTTTACCACGCATATCTTCCAGATACTCAAGAGTATCTTTCAGAATTTCAGATACAGGCTTGGAAGCATTCTTGGTTTTATTATTGGCAAGATCAAAAATTCGTTGCTCGGCATCATCCAAAACATCATACGCATCTGAAGCAGTGTCGTAAGAGTCTTTTATTACATCGGTACAGTTCAAGATCAGATTTCGCTTAACTGCTTTCTCAATAATGATTTGAGAATGATATTCGATGTTTGCCGCTGAACTTACGGAGCGAGTCAGGTCAGATAAATAGGAGGGACCGCCACAGGCATCCAGTAAATTATTATCCCTAAGCTCGTTTTCTACCGTCAAAAGGTCTAAGGGATTATCTCTTTCGGAGAGATTCTTAATGGTTTCAAAAATATGGCGATGAGCAGGCTTATAGAAATCTTCAGCAACCAACATTCCAAAAGCGATAATAGCAGCTCCGTTTTCGATCAGCATAGCACCCAGAATAGCTTCCTCAACTTCAACTGCCTGAGGCGGAACTCGTCCTTGCTGCTCCAAAATCTTATTGGATTCTACGTAATTATTTTTTTTGTATGCTGATCCGTTTGTTGCCATTTACTGCTTAGTACCCGTCTAGAACTTTTAAATAAAATTTATGTCATTCAGAGCGAAAGCGAAGAATCTGCACGAAGGAAATATTAGTACAAAAAAAGTCGTGAAGATCCTTCGCAGGTATGCTCAGGATGACTACTAATTTATACAATTATCTGCTACATAATTTGAGAACTTTACCACATTCTCTTAACATAATTATCCACAATCACGGCTTACCGCCCAGCTCATCATAACGCTCGCGGAGTTTCTGAACATCTTCCCAGGTTGGGCGTTTCCATTGTTGATTTCTGAGCAATGCCGCCGGGTGATAAGTCACCATCAATTCTCTGCCATTAAACTCATGAAATTTGGAACGCATATTTTTCAGAGAATCGTCTTTGCCTAATAAAGTAGTTCCGGAAACTCTGCCCACACACAAGATCAGTTTCGGGTCAACCAATTCGATTTGTTTTAATAAATAGGGCAGACTGTTTGCGCGTTCTTCTACTTTGGGATCTCGATTTTCCGGTGGACGATGCTTCAAAATATTAGCGATGTAAATATCATCCCGCTTAAAATGGATGGCCGCCATGATCTTATCCAACAACTGACCGGCTTCCCCAACAAAAGGCTCGCCTTGTTTATCCTCATTAAATCCGGGAGCTTCACCGATGATCATCAAGTCAGCATTCGGATTTCCAACTCCGAATACCAGATTTGTGCCTTCAAGATCGGTTTTTAAAGTCTCTGCCTTTTCACACAAAGCTTTCAGCTCTTCTAAAGTTGAACACTGAGCGATAAGTTCTGCCTCAGTTAATTCAGGCTTAACTTCTTCAGTTTGATACTCTGTTTTCACTTCTTCAACAGAAACAGAAGTATCAGCTTCTATTTTTTCTTCAATATTTTCGTGTTTCTGTGCTTCCGTGGCAACCTCAGTTTCTTCACTAACAGTTTCGTGCTTTTGTGATTCCGTTGCAAATTCAACTGAAAAATCACCGTACATTTCTTTTTGTTGATTCAGAAATCGAATCGTTCTGCTGATAAGATCATTTTCCGATTCAGCCATCAATGAGCTCCGCAATGGCTTGTTCTTCTTGTTGAACAGATTCAGATAACGTACCGAGATAATGTTCATCATTGGTTTGTGTGTTCAGTTCCACATCCTGAATAGTATTTACCAATCGCTCATTAAACGGGATTGCCACACGCACGTAATTATTGGTCCAGCCAAACATCAATCCATCTTTATCAGATTCTTCAAACAGGGCAGGGCGCACTTCGCCTTCAAATCTGGAATCGAATTCAAATCTCTTTTTCTTGGAAAGTCTTCTGAGTTTATGCGTTCGTTTTTTACGCTCTTGTTTAGGAATCACTGGCTTTAGAGAAAGCGCATGGGTGTTTGGTCGCTCGGAATAGGTGAACACATGCAGATACGAAACATCCAGGGAATTGATGAAATCAAACGATTCCTGAAACAATGCTCCCGTTTCGCCCGGGTGACCCGTAATCACATCCACGCCAATACATGCATCCGGAATCAGTTCTCTGATCAATTCCACTCTGCTTCTGTACAGATCAGATTTATAACGCCTTCGCATGATCTTGAGCATTTCATCAGAGCCGCTTTGAAGAGGAATATGGAAATGAGGCTGTAATTTTTTTGAAGTAGCAGCAAAACGAATGATCTCTTCCGTTAATAAATTTGGCTCGATGGAAGAAACACGTAATCGCTCCAATCCTTTAACTTCGTCCAGCGCTTGCAAAAGCATGTAGAAGTTTTCATCTGTTCCGTAACCAAAATCTCCGGAGTTCACACCGGTAACAATAATTTCTTTGAATCCTTCAGTTACCAACTGCTCAGCATTGCGAACTACCGTCGCGATCTTAGGACTTCTACTTGCTCCACGAGCTAACGGAATGGTACAAAACGAACATTTATAATTACAGCCATCCTGAACCTTCAGAAAAGCACGGGTTCGGTCGTCTGAAGAAAAGGCATTGTGAAAATCCACGGCTTCATTCACATCGGTGTTGTGGATGATGGTTTTTTCCTGCTTCACAAAATCATCAAAAAGATCCAGCAGATGAAACTTATCCTTGGCGCCAAGTACTACATCCACACCTTCGATCTGAGCAATTTCTTCAGGCTCTAACTGAGCATAACAACCCACCACAGCCACAAAAGCATCGGGGTTTCTTCGGAGAGCTTGTCTCACCGTTTTTCTGCAGGCAGAATTGGCATCCAGAGTCACGGAACAGGTATTTATAACATATACATCGGCTTTGTCATCGAACTCTTTGAGCTCAAATCCTTCGTCCTCAAAATCTCTTCTCATGGAAGACGTTTCCGAGAAATTCAACTTACAACCTAATGTTTCAAATGCGGCACTTTTCATGCGTCAAAGATAAGCAGAAAGAGGAGGGAATGCAGGGGGAATTTTTGGTTAGATTTGGATTAATTTGACGATCCAAGCCATACGTTTGAACTAGGTGGGGATGTTTAATAAAAAGTTTAGAAAGAAGTAAAATTATTTAATTACCAAATTTGGTAATAATTACCATAAGTGGTAAATTAGTTACATGAAAATGATAGAAAAAATTAAACTCGAAATGCAAAAACAAAACCTGTCACAATCGGCTTTGGCTTTTAAAATGAAAGGCAATACAGCAACCAGAATAAAGGATTTATCTAATATTCTATCTAGTAAAAGAGATCCTGGAGTTGAACTATTAGAAGAAATAGCTGAGGGATTAGGTTGTAAATGGAATTTAACTATGAATGAAAAAGATCTTAAGAAGTATGCAATTTTTGATAAAGGAACTCCAGAATATCCTGGCGTTTATCATGTTAGAGGGTTTCTTAATGGAGTTGCTGATAATATGACAACAATGATTCATGGAGACTTAGATCATATAAGAGATGAACTAGGGAAAAGAGGTTTAATTAAATTTGAATCAAGTGAAGATAATGATCCTTTGGTGCTAGAAATTTGGGTTGGTACAGACGAATATCTTGGAACTATTGTTTAAATTTTAGGTCCTTGTTATTCTCGTTCCGTAGCTCCGCTGCGGAATGCAATTAGGAGCTCTGCTCCAAACAGATAGTTAAAACTCTTTACTATTAAAGATAGTAATAGGAATAAGAGGTTCTAAGTGCTCATAATTACGAGCTGAAGAATATCTCCAATCTATAACGGCATCAACAAAACCAGCTTCAACTGGATTATAGTGAATGTAGTTTATTTTCTGAATCATTACAGAGGCCTCATTTATTTGTTTAGGATGAAACCCCTCTTGCCAAACTTTGTATGTTTTATCTCCGCTTTCTGAAGTACCAAACCTAAGTCGTTTTAAAAGTAAAGTACGATTTTGGCTTTGGAGATAATCAATAATACGACGAGCCGTAAAAGACTTGAATTTCTTTACTACCGCTGAGATATCTTTGCCTTCAAGGATGCAATGAAAATGATTATGCATCAAAACATAGGCATATAAATTAACATCAAACTCTTGTTGGATATAAATAAAACTATCTAATACAATAGAAGCAATTTCCGGATCCGCAAACAACGAAATTCCATGGGAGAATGAACTTGTAATAAAGTATGGATAATGTGTTTCATGAATTTTGTATCTGCTTCTTCCCATGACAAGTAAGACAGGTTTGAAAGGTAATCCTTACAAAATAATATTTCTTATTGGAAGCAGAGCTTCAAGAGGGCATTCCGCAGCGGAGCTACGGAACGAGGCGAACGGAATTATATCAGAAATACAAACATCCGTTTATTCGGGAAGGAAAGTGGGAAGCTGGTGGGGAATTAATTTTTAATGAAAGGTAGTCGCTGTATTTAAAAATTGGTTAGTCATCTCGCGGCGTATGCCCGAGATCTAGATTTAAATAGAAGGTATACCCTTGATAACAATCCAGATTCTACCGTAGGCATGCCTTTGGCGCTGCCTCCCCAGGAATGACTCCATTTCGCAATAATTGAATCCTAATGCTATTAAAAGCCACATTCAAATCCTCCTTTTCCCGAGGGATGCCTATGGCAGAAGGAGGATGTTGTGCAGTTTACGAGCTCAGAAACTGCACAACATCCCTCTGATCTCACACAAGCGTTCGATCGGTCTCCCTTCGAAGGGAGATTTTAGTTCTCTGTCATTTCGAACGGATGTGAGAAGTTTAGAATTCTGCTTTGAAGTCAATCTTTAGATTTCTCAGTCGACAAGCTCATTGGAAATGACAAAGTATTTAGTGATAGTTGTATAAAAATTTGATCGTTTATAAACCTGACTTTTTTTAAAAGCTTCCAACTACACCGACCTTTAGAATTATTGGCGAGCCAAGAACGCAATGAAATCGACGGCTCCGCAGGAGCAATCATTACACTCAGGCTGATTCGTGAATGTGTATCATATGACCGAAGACCTTTTGTAATGATTAGACGATGTAATGGAGTTCGCGCCAATCATTCTTGTCGGGAGTTTTTGGTACTTTTGTCGGCACAAAAGTACATAGATCCATGGGACTGAATCTTTTTAAATGGCTTGACTTAGAACAAGGGTACCTACTTTTGTCTTTATACAAAAGTAGCAAAAGATCAAGCCGAAGTATTTAAGACGGGTTCACTGATCCTGCGCTGAATAATCCTAAAGGTCTTCGCTCGATCTGATACATTTCTACACTCTTCACCTGAAAGGATTATTCCTGCTTCGCAGACGCATCCGGATCACGCTCTCTTTTCCGTCTTAAATACTAAGGGCAAATTTTTATAGGCCTAGCACTACTAAATTGTCAATGAATTATATAATATCCACAAGAATATCCTTAATTTAGTGCCTTCGTGCTTCCGTGGCTCAAAACGAACTATCTATAATCTAAACAGGAAGTCCTTCTTCGATTAATTCTAAACCATCTTCAATAAGTGATTTCAGCTTGGGAGAACCAATCGCCAACTTATTCAAATGATCTCTTATTAGTTGGTTAAGGGCTTCATCTTTCGAAACTTCCAGAATCTCAAACATTAGCAGCCATTCTTCAGCATATTCTGATTTCAATTCCTGAAAGAGGTTTTTAAGAAAAGCAGAGTCGTCTGAATTCTTTTCTCTGTACTCTCTTATAGATTGATAGTGCTTTTCTAATTCGCTCAAAGACCCAGCTCGTTCTTTTTTTATAGTCAAAGTAGATGACTTGCTGTATAAGTTCGGAAATGAGCTGCTGTCTGCACTGCCGGCAAAAGCTGATACAATATCTTTTCCGACTACCATATTATAGACGCCGTCTTCAGGAGCAAACAATTCTTCATCATTGTAGGAAACGGTACAATCCTTTAGCTGAATCAACAATAACTTGCCCTGTAAACTTCTGATACCGGTAACGTTTAATCCTTCGACTTTTATTCCGCTTTCAAATTCGAATGACAGATGCTTGCCATCGTAAAAATTATATGCTTTCAGATCCACCGGACCCATATCTTCAATGGCGAGATTGATGTTTTTCAATTTCCCGAGAGGAGAACTGAATCCATTCTTGTGAGTTTCTATTCCGTGCCCGATAAGTTCTTTTTCTCTGTAAGCCAAAGCTGTAGGTCCTTCGGTTTCAAAGAAAATCACTTCGTTATCTTCATCGAGTATAGTTCTGGAAAAATTTCCGGAAATCTGAAGTCCGGTACTCAACTCGATAGTGCCCACCATCTGTGAATTAATGAGTTTCTGTAAACCTTTGCTGCCGCCTTTTCTCAAACTTAAATTGTTAGCAAATTCCTCCAAAACCTGCATTAGGTACGAAAAGTCCGGCGTTACAAACAGTTGAGGCTGTGGTTTAGTAACATCAAATTCCTGTGTAGCTGCTTCGATGGAATATGGAATTTTTTCTACGTCATCTTTTAAGCAGGAAATGCTTTCACCTATAGAAGACAAAAGACCTGCTCCATAGATTTTAGGATCTTCAATAGTACCAACCAGGCCATATTCAACTGACCACCACTGCAAATTCCTGATCTTGGCCATTTCGGAAAGTTCGACTTTTTTCTCCTGTAGTGCTTCGATCTCAGATTCAGCGGCATCAATTTCTTCTTGAGGAGTACCTTTAGCTTCTTTTAAGATCGATAACTTTCTGACAGCTTCATAAACATCCATATCATGCTTCGAGAGTATCGCCTTTGCGCCAATAGCTCCTAATCTTCTCAAATACTCGGCGTAATCAGGATTAGCAATAATAGGAGCATGTCCCGCGGATTCATGGATAATATCCGGGGCAGGAGTGTACTGTATATTTTCTAATTGTCTGATATCAGATGCAATTACTAAAATCTTGTACGCCTGAAATTCCATAAAAGCATTGGGAGGTATAAATCCATCCACTGCAACAGCGGCCCAACCAATTTCTTTTAGAATCCGATTCATTCCATACATACTTGGAATTTCATCAAGACTAACACCTGTTTTCTTTAATCCTTCCAAATATGAATCATGAGCTACTTTAGACAGATGACCTACCAAACGTTTCATCACATAACGCCAAACAGCCTGATCAACGGGAGTGTAATCTTCGTAATTCTGTGGCTTGATGAACTGCTTTAAGTGCTCAGGCAGTCTGTCAATTAACTCGTTGCTTTCGTATTCAATATGATCAAGCATGTATTCTTTTTACTGAGGAGTTTAAATTCAATTTTAAGGTGTCAAAAACAGGGTTCAAATATCAAAAAATGATGGCAAAGAAGGGTAATAAATTATGTCAAAGTGATAAAGAACTCCAGCTATTAAAAAGAGGATTGTAAGTACTTTAACTTTTGTGTCTTAGTGCTTCCTTGGCACTCAAAGCAACTACCTATAATCCAACATATTCGAATACGCATGGCACATCATTTCCTGAGATGCTCCGGCGAAGTACATCATAAAAACGGTAAGATTAGCGATCTGAACTCTGAAGTAGCCGTTATCTTCATATTTTCGGGATGAAACGATTGCATCTTTTTGAATGATTCGAAACTTGGATGTTTTCCGGATCTTTTCGATCAAGTCATAATCTTCCATGATTCTGTAATCTTCTCTGAAGCCTCCAAGTCCATCAAACAAACTTCTGGTGATAAATAAAGTTTGGTCGCCACCACGAGCCATAATTCGATCAAATCGTGTGCAATAGGCGTTTATACGAAGAAGTGGGGTGTAATAGTGATCGAATTTGTAGCGATAACATCCTGATTGAAATCCCATTTCAAGTGACTCTGCAATATCATCTGCAAAAGAAGCAGGAGGGATGGAATCAGCGTGTACAAAATAAAGGATCTCATTCTTTGAATGCTCTACACCAACATTCATCTGTGCAGCACGACCTTTACGCTCGGTACGGATACATTTGTAACCTGATCCAGAAACAAGTTCAACCGTTTTATCGGTACTTCCGCCATCAATCACTAAAATTTCGGCGTCTTCCATATGGTTAATTCCTGCAGAAAGATGAGCCAATAAATCCGGAATCGTTTTTTCTTCGTTATATGTTGGGATAATGATACTTATCGCCATTAACTTATTTATAATTTTGTGATGATATTAAATGCACTTTGGATGATATTAAATTACGAAGTTATTAGTGCAACAGATTTCAATTAATGAACAATCTAAATATGAAACCAATTTACATCCTGTTTTTAACCTTTTTTGTGCTCCTTTCTGTACAAAATGTTCAGGCTCAGGAAATGGATAGTCTGAATGCGGACACCTCTTTTGCCGAGCTGTCTATGATCCTGTTGCAAAACGTTCGGGACGGCAAACCAACAAAACAGATCGAAAGTAAACTTGCTGAGGTTTCTCAAGAGGAATTAAATGCTAATCTGGACACAGAATCTGAGAAAAAGGCTTTTTGGTTGAATATCTACAATGCATACGTACAGATCTTGTTGCTGGATAAGCCGGAACTCTTTGAAGATAGAAACTCATTTTTCGGATATAACTTCTTTTCATCACCTCAGGTAACCATAGCCGGAAAAGAATTGAGTTTTGATACCATCGAGCACGGAATTATTCGTCATTCCAAGATCAAGCTTTCTTTGGGGTATTGGGATAAATGGTTTCCAAGCGATTATGAAGTGATGTTCCGTTGGGAAGAAGTTGATCCACGGGTTCACTTTGCTTTGAATTGCGGAGCTAAAGCGTGTCCGTATATTGCCATTTATGACCCTGAAAGGGTAGAAGAGCAACTCGATATCTCCTCCAAACAATATCTGGAAAAGACTACGGAATACGATGTTGATAAAGACAAAGTGAAGGTAAATGCACTTATGAGTTGGTTTCGTGCCGACTTCGGGGGTAAATCCGGAGCCGTAGAAATGTTAAAGAAGTACGAGATCATTCCAAAAGATGCCGATCCTTCAGTAAGTTTTCTGGAATACGACTGGACCTTGGAATTGGATAATTACAAAGACATCTAATTCTTTTGATCGAAGATCTTTACCGGTAGATGTACCATAATCTCAGTTCCTTTGTTTAGCTCTGATTTAATTTCAATAGTTCCTTTAAGAGTATTGATAAGGTGTTTTGAAAGTTGAAACCCAAAGCCAAAACCACGCTCATCATTTGTTCCTGGAGTTGATTTGGCCTGATGATTAATCATTTGTTCGATTTGCTGCTCAGTCATGCCTACACCGTCATCTTTAACACTGAAGTTTAACAGAGATCTGGAATCTTTGATTTCTTCAAAATCGAGAGTTACTACAACATTGCCGTTTGGGTTAGTGAACTTTATTGCATTGGAGATCATATTTCCGAATATCTGTAACATTTTGTTTTTGGGGAACAACAGCTCTTTGTTTACTATTTCGATCTGAACTCTGAAGTCAATGTCTTTAAGCTGTGCCTGTGGCTTGTACAGATCCACAAGCTTTTCTTTCAGTGTAGAAAGATCAAATGATTCTCTTTTAAAGTCCGGCTTCTCATCGCTTTTTCTGTGTGTTGACAGGATTTCATCAGCCAGCTCAAGAACGGTTTTTCCACCTTTGTTAATCATTTCGATCAACTCAATGATATTGGAAATATCCTGCTCTTCAGCATTATCTCTTATGATCTGAGATAAACCTATAATTCCACCAATAGGTCCGCGAATATCATGACTTACTTTTCGGGATACATCATCTGCTTCTTCCAGTTTTTCCCGTAGATCTTTGACTAATTTATAATGCTCCAGTCGTCTCATAACTTCATCAGCTATGATCTTGAACATTTCGATCTTTTCAGGAGGGAAGGAGTGATTTGTTTGGTCCATCACACAAATGGCGCCTATGTTAATGCCGTCTTTAGTGCGCAAAGGAATCCCGAAATAATACTTTAAATTAGGCTCACCGGCTATATAAGGCTTATCCTTGAATTCCTTGCTTTTATGCAGATCAGAAAGCTCTAAATATTCCTCTTCATAAATCGTATGATCACAAATCGAATCTTTTCGGGGCATCTGATCTTGCTCAATTCCATAATCTGAGATCGACCACTGAGTGTTGGCTCCGATCAGGTTGATCAATGAAATTGGTGTTCCCGAAATATGAGCAGCAAGCTTTGACAGATCATCCAGATCTTCAAAATCTTTTGAATAATCAATATCGAATTCAGCTAGTCTTGTGAGGCGATCAAGTTCTTTTTGTTCGTCTTCGATGTGTATCATTACTTAGATCAACAGGTTAATTTATCTATTGTTAACTACGTTAATTACTCTGAACAGATTTAGTTCCGGGAGTAACCCCAGAAATCGACACGATTGAGTGCAATATAAGGAACAGCAATGATCTTATTGGTTCTGTCGATGCCAATATCTGCAGGTCTGCCAATGGTATGGATCAGTATCTTGTTTGAACTACCGTCATTTACACGAATACTTTGGTCAACCTGACTTGCCACCAATAACATACCTTCATCAAATTCTAAACCATCAAAATTCCCGCCTTGGAAGGTGTAGTGAGTTTTAACTTCTCCGGCTGAATCGAAAGAATAGAACGTAGTGTCTTGTCTCCATGGTGCAAGAACAAATATTTCATTCTCTGAATCATAAGTTACGCCGTTTGGGTAAATAGCCAGAGAATCCAGAAATATAGTAGGAGAATCGTTTTCTATTTTATAAACGATAGGTTTTCCGGTATCAGTAACATAAATACTACCGGAGCCATCTCCTGAGATATCATTAAGGAATCCGGGCTCAAAGGAAGAAAAATCAATGAACTTTTCCTGAGCTCCGGTTTTGGTGTCAAAGACATGAACCCCCGTTACATCAGCTACCCAAAGTGATCCTTTTTCGATATACATCCCTCGTGGAGCGTGAAATGGAAATTCATCTGTTCCGGTCATGAAATTCATTTCAACGACATTACCATCAGCATCTACTTTGGTAATAAATCCATTGCTGTCAAGATCATTTCCACCACCATTGAAATTCGAAATGAAATACACATTTTGAAATTCATCATATCGAACCGCTTCAGGTCCGCTGAGTCCTTCTACAGAAAAGAGGATGGAGGTAGAATCCTGAACAGTCTCAAAATCGGCAGTTTTTCGCTGCTTTTTTTCTGTTGTACAGGATACAGCTGTGAAAAGAGCGAGTAAAATAAAAGAAAGTGATTTCATTGAGTCATTTTTGGGTTTATTGAAAGTCACCTTCTTATCCAAGATTTACAAGTACTGCTAAGAAAGAGTTTGTAAATGTTTACCTCTCTTTTTTAAAAATAAATTTTTAAAATCCTGAACTGGCTCATTCTTTCCAATAATCAGGTTTTCGCCTTGTATGTCCAACTGCAAAACAAACAATTAAATCCTCATTAATTTTTTTATAGATAATATAATTAGGGAATGATGAGAGCAAAATTCGATGAAACCCTTCTCCAATAAGCAATCCTGAATCTGGAAATTGAAGGATTTGTTCAACAGAATTTTCAAAATCCAGTGAAAATTTGAAAGCAAGATCCTGGTCTATTTTTGCATAGTAATCGAAGGTAGACCAAAAGTCTTTTTTAGCCTGATCCTCTAACTCGAAAGAAAAAGACATTTTTTAAGACTGTATTTTCTTATTCAGCTCTTTTTTAATTTCAATCCAAGAAGTTGATGATGATTTCTTAGCTTTATAATTGACTTCTCTTTCTCGAGCGATATCCAGCCATTCATCTTCATATAACAGTGTTTTATTTCTGTCCAAACTCTCTACAAGGGATTGTAAAAGTTCAATTCGGTCTTTTTCATCAAGATTAAGAGCAGACGTTTTAATTTCTTTAAGTTTACTCTTCATAGCATCAGTATTAGTTATCTCAATCTATATAAAATCAAATTATGATCAAATAATCAAACATTAACCGGTACATGCTCAGGCTTCGCGTTTTTGTAAGAAGGTCGTGGCTTCAATCCAAATAACTCAAACATATGCATGTCTTCGTCCAGTTCATTGTTGTCGGTGGTAAGTAATTTCTCTCCGGTAAAGATGGAATTAGCTCCTGCCATAAAGCAAAGTGCTTGTTCTTCGAAATTCATTCTAACACGACCTGCAGAAAGGCGAACCATAGATTGCGGCATCAAAATTCTGGCCGTTGCGATCATTCGAGCCATATCCCAGCTTGGAACTTTAGGCTGATTTTCCATCGGAGTTCCTTTTACAGCTATCAAAGCGTTTACGGGAACAGATTCCGGATGCTGATCTAAGTTAGACAGTGTGTAAAGCAAACCGATTCTGTCTTCATGCGTTTCGCCCATTCCAATAATTCCACCCGAACAAACAGATATGTTGTTGTCCTGAACTTTTTTGATGGTATCTAAGCGATCATCATAAGAACGGGTGGTAATAATTTTTTTATAAAAGTCTTCGCTGGAATCCAGATTGTGGTTGTAAGCATACAATCCGGCTTCTTTAAGCTGAGCAGCTTGTTCATTATTCAGCATTCCAAGTGTAGCGCACACTTCAAGTCCCATATCAGCCACTGAAGAAACCACGTCAAGAACTTCATCAAAATCTTTGTTTCGTCTGGCACTTCTCCAGGCTGCACCCATACAAAAACGAGTACTTCCGGCTTCTTTAGCTCGCTCAGCCGAAGCGAGAATCATCTCCTTAGGCATCATTTTCTCTGAGTCAACACCGGTATCGTAACGAGCTGATTGCGGGCAGTAAGCGCAGTCTTCCGAACAACCACCTGTTTTTATCGAGAGAAGAGTACAGACCTGAACTTCGCCAGTTTCATGATATTCGCGATGGACTGTAGCAGCTCTGTAAATTAACTCCATCAATGGAGTGTTGTAGATCTCTGAGATTTCTTCTTCGGTCCAATCGTTGCGAATCACTGACATAAGTATATTTTTTCTGATGATGATTTACTCATCCAAAAGTAAGAGGTATCGGCTCAAATGCCAATCCATAATTTCATTTATTAAATGGAATAAAAGTGCTATCGTTGGATAAAAATATTATGAAAGAAGTTTTGGTTTCAGGTAAGGCATCGTTCAAAATAGAAGTACCATATAAATTGTATGAGACAGGACAGAAAGGAACAAAACCTTTAATCGTATACTTGCATGGGTTTAATCAAAATATTGATAGGTTTGAGAAAATAGTGAATCCATTGACGGAGTTGAACGCCTACCACTTATTCATTCAGGCACCTTATCCCTTGTATGACACAACTCGTTCTAAACAAGTAGAAGATTGGGGTAGAAGTTGGTATTTGTATGACGGAGAGCAACAACAGTTTGTTAAATCTATGGAGCTGTCATCCGAATTTATTCAGGAGATCATTGATGGATTATTACCAAACATAGAAGTAACCAGATTATGCTTATTTGGATATTCTATGGGTGGATATCTCGCAGGTTATTTTATGCTTTCAAGGTGGAAACACGTGAATGATGCAATCATAATTGGAGCCAGAATAAAAACCGAGGTTTTCTCTGACAGATTGCATGAAGCGAAACATATTAACGTGTTGGCCCTGCATGGTGCGGAGGATGAGAGTGTTTTTCCGGAGCCACAAAAGAAAGAAATCGAAAAGTTAAAAAAGGAAGATTATAACGCACAGTTTAAACTAATAAAAGCGCAACACAATCTCTCGCAACCATTTATAGCGGAAAGTGTCCTCTGGCTTAAGGAAAACGGATACTAATTTCTAATAATTTTTGAACAGTGGTTAGGTTTTCTTTCTAATGTTTGTTAATTTTTTCTAACTAACATTAAAGAGTAACCTGATCAGTCAACTAATATAAATAGCATATGAAAATTCTTGTTGTTGAAGACGATCCTTCAGTTAGAACGCTTGTAAAAGCAGTTTTGGAACATAACGACAATACAGTAATTACAGCGGAAACAGCTAAGGACGGTCAGGCTTTAGCAACCGGTGAAAAATTTGAAATGATTGTTCTTGATCTGGGATTACCTGATGGTGACGGATATGAAGTTTGTAAATATATCCGGGATGAAGGAGTAGTTACTCCTGTACTAATACTTTCGGGTGAACAGGAAACAGATGTTAAAGTAAAGTGTCTTAAGGTTGGAGCAGATGATTATTTGACCAAACCCTTTAACACTGAAGAGTTACTGGCAAGGATGGAAGCGATTCAACGTAGAACAGAATCCTCCGGCGATCAGACCCTTATCTGCGGCGAAATTAATGTTCATTTATTGAAACGAGAATGCACTGTAAAAGATAACAAACTTCAGCTCACCAATAATGAGTTTAATTTGCTTGTATATTTTATAAAGAATAAAAACAGAATTATCACACAGGAAGAACTCGCTGAAAAAGTGTGGGATATTCACTTCGATACACAAACTAATTATATAAATGTGTATATCAGCTATCTGAGAAAGAAAATTCGTGAATATACCGAAACAGATTACATTGAAACGATACGAAAGAAAGGATTTACTTTTCGCTGTAACTGATAGAATAGACTTTACTAAAGCCGTTTCTGAATAAGAGACGGCTTTTTTTATTTAAATTTCACACATGAACAATCAATTAATTGAGTATCTGAAGGAGTTTATTTCTGAAGCCCGATGGGAACGAATCAATGAGGTTTTAGATGAAAGAACTGAACACATAACTGTCGTTTTGGAAGATATTTATCAACCGCATAATGCCAGTGCTGTATTAAGAAGCTGCGACGGATTTGGTATTCAGAATGTTCATGTGATTGAAAATAATAACATTTTCGATGCTTCATCTGAAGTTACTATTGGAGCAGATCAATGGCTATCATTACACCGTTATAAAAATCCTTCTTCAGATAATGTTGCGGATTGTTTCGAAGCTTTAAGAGGTAAGGGATACCAAATTGTGGCTACAACTCCTCATGAAAACGATCATAATTTAGACGAGCTGGATATTTCAAAACCTACTGCTCTGGTTTTTGGGACAGAGCTGGACGGAGTTACAGATCAGGTTATGGAGCAAGCAGATGCATTTGTAAAAATACCGATGTCCGGTTTTAGTGAAAGCTTTAATATATCAGTAAGTGCAGCAATTTGTTTGTACGATACTTCAACCAGACTACGTAAATCTGTTGCAAAATCTGAATGGACTTTGTCTGAAAACAGGAGGGAAGAGCTCCTGCTGGAATGGGTTAAAAAATCCATCAAAGCAGGAGATCAGCTTGCTGAAAAATGGTTATCTGAAAATATCTCCTAACGTGGTAATCTCACATCGAGATCTGCAACCGCATATGCAAATACAGCCATTGTTGCTACGCACTCATTGAAATCATCAATATTCAGCTTGTCGATTGTATCAACAGCAGTATGATGAAACCAAAAGTATTTACTACCATCAACATTTAAGCCCATTCCGGGAACACCATTTCTCATTAACGGACCAATATCAGCTCCACCACCACCTTTTCTTACTTCTCCGGAATCCGCAGACTTAAGTAGTTCACCGATAGAACTTAGAATTTTATAAGCATCGTCACTTCCGCTAAATCCGAATCCAATTGGATCAAAAACTCCGGCATCCGACTCCATAGCCAGAATATGATTATTTAATGATTTCTCATCTTCTTTTACCCATCTTAAATATTCATTTGCGCCTCTTAAACCATTTTCTTCATTCGTCCATAAGACAACACGAATGGTTCTTTTTGGTCGTACTCCTGTTTCTTTGATTAATCTTAGAGCTTCCCAGGCCGCAACACAGCCTCCGCCATCATCCATAGCTCCGTGTCCATTATCCCAAGCGTCAATATGTCCGCCCATTACAATGATCTCTTCCGGAAACTCACTTCCTTTAATCTCAGCAATTACATTTCTGGATTGGGCATCCGGCAAATTTTCAGCTTCCATCTTTAAAGTAAGGGTAACGGTCTCACCTCGTTTTATAAATCGTTCTATCAGGTTGGCGTCTTCAACAGTAATAGCTGCATGAGGAATTTTTTTTACTCCATCTTCATAGCTCATTGTTCCAGTATGTGGAGTTTGCATGGAATAGGAAGCCACTGATGCCAGTGCACTTGCAACAGCCCCGTGCTTAGCAGCTGCAGACGCACCATTAACTCTATACTGAACAGTTTGTCCGTATGTAGTAAAAGGAACATTAAAAAGAACAATTTTTCCTTTAGCTTCAGATCCTCTTTTTTCCAGATCCTCAAAACTTTTAACCAGCATAATTTCGGCAGTAATTCCTTCCTCAGGAGTTCCAACGCTTCCACCCAGACTCGCCATAGGTAATTCTTTTTGGATAGGTGCTTCAAGTGTGGCAGATTCTTTTCCTCGAACCCAGTGAGGAACAGTCACAGGCTGCGTCCAAACTCTGTCAAAGCCATCTTTTTCCATTTCCTGAACTACCCAATCAATTCCTTGTTCAAGTACTTCAGAACCACTTAACCTGGGACCGTAATAGTCTGTTAAATGAGCTAATCTTTCAAAGCCCAGGTTATTAGCCAGCGCTGCTTTAATGAGTTTATCGGATGTTTCTTTAATGTTTTGCTTAACCAGAGGTTGACTTACTCCGGGAATTACTAAAAATAAAGCAAACAGGGTAAAGTAGAATTTGTTCAGTTTCATGAATACAACTTAAGATTTGAAATTTGATTCAAGAAAAAGAAAAGGGAGGACTTATGCTTAATGGAATTGCAAAATAATGTGCAATCAGTCCATTGATTTAGTGTTTTTTCGGGCTATTTCCTGAAAGAGGAGATATTCTTCAGGTGAGATATCGGCAAAAAGATAATTTATAGGATTCACTTTCTGTTTGTTTAAATGAATCTCATAGTGAAGATGGGGACCTTCCGTTAATCCGGAATTACCTGAATAACCGATTAGTTGACCTCTTTTTACTTCAGTTCCACGTTTAATGTCTTTTGGGACGCTGGAAAGGTGAGCGTAAAGTGTTTCATAACCGTATCCATGATCAATAACAATTATACGACCAAGAGTTCCTCTAAGTCCGACATACTTAATCTTTCCGTTTGCGGTAGAATAAACAGAACTTCCAATATCAGCACGGAAGTCAGCACCGCCGTGCGTTCTTGTATAACCTAAAACAGGATGCTCTCTCATTCCAAAACTACTCAGCAAAATACCAGCTGTTGGTTTTATAGCAGGTAAGTGTTGTAATTTGTCCTTATTGGTGTTGTATGATTGCTTGAGTTCTTCGAAACTTAGTTTCTGAATGCTGATGCGTCGTTCCAGATTGTCAATTTTCGAAGATGTCCATCTCAAAAGATCAGCTGTGGATTGATTATAAACATCGAATTCCGGGTTAGGAGCACCTCCACCTGAGCCTGCTTCACGCTCATCAGTTGAAATTTCTTCCAAACCTAATACAGAACGATAAACTTCATTGTCAGCTTCTGCAATTTCTTTGAGCTGGCTGTCAATATCAAGAATTGATTTTTTGGTCGTTTCAAGCTGTTTAAAAAGAATTTCATTTTCAGCTTTAAGAGCTAATTCAGCCGGTGTACCGACATAACTGGAAAGAAAAATAATGCCCAGTCCGGATAAAAACACACCTGTTAATATCCAGATAGATAAGTTATAGATGATTTGCTCTGCTTTATTATACTCCATTGGTATAAATTCACAGCTTTCCTCATCGTAGTAATAATGATTATGTAATGACATATCCTATTTTAAAAACCCAACAAATTTACGCACTAGTAGTTTACCAGTCAAAGAGTAACTAAACATTCTAATGTTACTCAACATCTCCTTCAAAATATTCGATCGCTCTTCTTGGAGTTGGATCGAAATCACCGGTTTTACTTGCTATTTTTGACTGGATCCTGTCCTGAAATGCTTTTGCGGGATCATAGCCATAATGTTTCAATAAATAATTCATGGCAATCACTTCGGCAATCACTGTAATATTTTTACCGGGAGTAATAGGGAGATGTATTAAAGGAATATCAAGGTCCAGTATCGAGACTGAATCATGATTAAGCCCTGTTCGTTCAACATCACGTGTTTCGTCCCAAAGAGTGAGTTCCAGTACTACCTCCAGTCTTTTTTGATACCGAATTGAGCGGATGCCAAACATTGACATTACATCCACAATACCAAGTCCGCGTATTTCCATAAAATGCTTACTCAATTCGGTAGCAGAAGACATAAGTACATTACTTTTTTTAGTAAGCATAACTACATCATCTGCAACTAAACGGTGACCTCGTTCAATAAGATCAAGTGCAACTTCACTTTTACCAATACCGGATTTTCCGGCAATAAGAATTCCAATTCCATAGACATCAACCATAGCACCATGAACCATAGTCTGTGTAGCAAACTGGTCTTCCAGAAAATCCCGAAGTAAAAACATAAAACGAGTGGTTTCTACGGGAGTGGAGTAGATAGGAATGGAAGCCTCTTCTGCAATTTTAACTAAATCATCTGAAAGCTTGTTACCATCCGTTAAAAATATCACCGGTAAATCGAACCCGGTAATGTTTTCGAATGCTTTTACTTGTTCAGAATTTGGCAGATGATCTAAAAACTGAGTTTCAGTATTTCCAATGATCTGGATTCTTTTGTAAGTAAAAAGGTCGGTATAGCCGGCAAGAGCCATCCCCGGTCTGTGAAGATCAACTTCATAAACGAATTTATATTCAGCACAATCACCGGAAGTGCATGCGGTTAAATTAAGCTGAACACGTTCTCTTAATTTTTGAACCAAATAAGAAACGCTGATCTTTTCTTTACGAGGAATAGGCTCGCTGGCAGTAAATGGCATTAATGTACTTCTTGTAGTTTTTGTTTATATCGTTTTAACTGACGCGTTGCTACATCCACTGCAACGGCCACTGCTTTTTCGTAAGACTCAGCTTTTTCATTCACGGCAATAACTTTTCTCGGAACCTTTATAATAAGTTCTGCTTTCTGAGGATATTTAGGGTCAGATGTAGGCTCCAGAACGATATCGCAAGATACTATACGGTCGTAAAAGTGTTCTAATTTCTCAACACTTCCTTTACTAAATTCTTTAAGATTTTCGCTTGCATCAAAATGTCTTGAGGTGAATGAAATATTCATTTGTTCTCCTGTTAGTTTTACGTTTTAGCTCTTGGATGTGCATTCTCATACACATTTTTGAGTCTCTCCACACTGGTATGAGTGTAGATCTGGGTTGCTGCTAAATTGGCGTGACCCAAAAACTCTTTAATTATTCTGATGTCTGCCCCGTTATCAAGCATGTGTGTTGCAAAACTATGCCTTAATACGTGAGGGCTCTTTTGTGTTACCTCGCTAGTTTTAGTTAAATATTTCTCGACTATTCGTTGAGCGTTTCTTGCATACATTCGTTGCCCGTGTGCAGAATGAAATAGACCTTTTACAGCATCTCCGTCTGTTTGGCTTCCAAATAATTTCTCCTTTGTTTCAAGATGTTCTTTTAATGCCGTAATAGCTTTATTACCTAATGGAATAATGCGCTGTTTATTACCTTTTCCGGTAACATTAATTTGATTATTTCTCAGATCAACTTGTTCACGGTTTAAATTTATTAACTCACTTAAACGAATTCCGGTTCCGTAAAATAATTCAAGCAACGCTTTATCTTGTCTTCCGGCAGGTGTATCGGTATTTATTGAATCCATCATGCGTTCAATATCTGCCGAGTTTACCGTTTTAGGTAACGTTCTGTCTTTTTTGGGAACCACTAATAATTGTGCCGGATTTTTGTCAATGTGACCTCGCTTAAAACAATACTTAAAAAAAGATCTGAGCGTAGCTACTTTACGGGCAATTGAACTCTTTGCCATTCCTTTTTCCGAAAGTTCACCAAGCCAAAGTCGGATTGTTAACCGTGTTATAGAGTGAACCGAAATCTTTTCAGGATCTGAATCTTCGTGTTGTGCACAAAATTCTAAAAAAGATTTCAGGTCATTACCATATGAAGTGATGGTGTGAGGTGAAGCATTCTTCTCAACAGCCAGGTATTTGAGGTATTTCTCGATGATCACTTTCATTGATGGAATATGTATATCCGACATCAAAAAAGAAAACATTTATGAAAATAAAATGAAGAAAATTCTAATCTAAAACTCTTCCTTTCCAACTAACTGATTTTCCGGTAAAATGATCGATCAGACACTGTATTCCAAGTGTCTGAAACCAAAGTACTCCAATTGCATGTGTGAAAGAAGAATAGATATCCCACTTGAATATAAAATTAAGAATCGCGCGTTGTGAAAATATCAGCATCAATGAGATTGAAGACCAAATAAGAAGTTCAACAGAATTGA
The DNA here is from genome assembly GCA_017643645.1 of Balneola sp. GTDB lineage: Bacteria > Bacteroidota > Rhodothermia > Balneolales > Balneolaceae > Balneola. The sequence goes on along the minus strand of JAEPNB010000002.1, from coordinate 209,511 downwards.
CTTGAAAACCATACAAAAAAGTAAAAAGAGGAGCTATAAATACAATAAGATGTAAAACAGACATCATCAAAAAGAGAACAGTATTTCTACCAAAACCGACAAAAAAGTTTTTTCTGAGTCCATTCCATAAATCTTTGTCAGTAGTGTACATTCGGCAAAAGACCGAATCAACACCATGGAGCATCTTCAAAGTTAATCCGTTGCTCTTGATGTTTTTAGCCAGTCCCACATCTTCAATGATTTGATCTTTTACAGATTCATGACCATTTATTTTTGAATAGGCGTTTTTATTAAAAGCTATAAACTGTCCACAGGCTGCAGCGAATTTTGGAGCTAATCTATTTCTTAAAAAGGAGGGAAGCCATTTCGGAACTTGTTCCACATATCGGGACGGAAGAAGTGTATACAATGCAAAGTAGACCAAAGGTATAACCTGTTTTTCCCAAAAAGATTCAACGATTTGTTCCGGCCATACTGTTATTGCATCTACATCAGAAAGCTCTGAAACTGCTTTAGGAATTGCATCCTCGTCTAACCAAACATCTGCATCTATGAAAATTAAAATCTCGCCGGAAGCTGCTTCACTTAACTGTTGACAAGCCCATGGTTTCCCAAGCCATTCATTTGGTTTTTCTTTCCCTTTGATGTGTATCAGATTGTTGATGATTCCCGAAAGCTCTGCTAAAATTTCTCCGGTGCCATCCGTAGATTGATCATCAAAAACCAGAACTTCAAAATTGGGATAGTTTTGTTTTAGAGCTGAAGTCACACAACGTTCTATTACCGAAGCTTCATTTCTTGCCGGTATACAAATACTGACTTTTGGTTTTTCAGAAGAGTCGGGAACGATTGTGTTCTTTAAACCTTTAAAATCAATCAAATTCATTACAAGTATAAAACTCGTATAAATCAAAAAGCCTACTGATATGTATAAAAGGATCATCATTTAGTGATGGAAGTTAATGAAGCTGAAGTTGTAGTTCACTTAAAAGATTCTGATCATTCCGTATGAATATTTCTACAGATCATTTGGACGAAAACCCTTTTCCGAATAAGCCACCAGGAGGATACGAATGGTGGTATTTTGATGCATTAAGCAAAGATGGTAATTGGTCTTTTGTTATCATTTTCTATCAGGGAAATCCTTTTTCTCCGCAATACATTCGAAACATCGAAAAAAATTCTACGGATCCTGATGAATTTCCTGCAGTCAGTATCTCCATTTACAACAGAAATAAAACAGAGTTCTACAGTTTTGTGGAATATTCCGCTGGTGATTTTAACTGGAATAAGGAGTCCGACTCGTGTTCGGTAGGTCCTCACAGCTTCTCAAAATCTGAGAATGATTCAAAGTTGGTTTATTCGCTCGGGTTAAACGATGTTTTACCGTCCGGTCATTCCATTAATGCAGAGCTCGAATTCAATAGTTCTATAATTACTGAACCATCAATTGATTCAAAAAATCCGAACGAGCATCATTTCTGGAATTTGATTCAACCCAAAGCAAAAGTATCGGGTACGATTGAGATAAAAGGGAAATCGGGATTTCAAAAGATCGAATTTATAGGTTCCGGTTATCACGATCATAATGTTGGTTTAGAACCTATGAAACAAGATTTTAAAGATTGGTACTGGGGAAGATATCATTTCGAAAATTCCACCCTGATCTACTACGTGATGAATCGGGTAAATGAAAAACAGTATAAAGCTTGGTTGATTTCTAATGAAAACGGGGAAGTGATTGATGAATTTTCTTCTGTTGATACGGAAGGATTTCTCAGAAATATGTTTGGTTTACGATCAGCCAGAAAAATAACTTTGAAGTCGAAAGACAACGAAGTTACTGTACAAGCTGCGTTACCTCTGGATGACGGACCTTTTTACCAACGGTTTTTGGGTCAGGCTATAATGCATAAAGATGGAAAGGTGTCTGTTTCAGAAGGCATTTCAGAATACATCTATCCCGATAATATTTACTCCCAAAAGTTCTGGCCGGCTGTAAAAATGCGTCTGAGATTTGCGAACAAAAAACCTCATTGGGTTCAAAGGTTTAAGATGTTCTATGAATGGACTTGGTGATTATAAGCTAGATTTTTTTAAAACCTTCGTCTGAAAAACCCGCTACATCTCTGGTTTCTATAAGCAATTGATGAACTTTCTTCTCAAATTCAGTAGTTAATTCTGATTTTGAAAGAGATCGATCAATGGTCAATGCTGCACCAATATTGATATACAGCTCCGGCTTGCTTTCACGGAATGCATGAGAATAAAAAGCTATGGGCACGAAATCGATTTCTCTATCGGTATTTTGATACAACCAAGCCAATCCATTCTTAAATTCTGGTTTTGAAGCTGAAACAGGAGTGATTTCTCCTTCCGGATAAATGTATAAACTTGAATTAGGCTTTTTCAAACTATCTATGGCAAACCTGAGTGACCTTAAGGTGGATCGTGGATCAGAGAGGTTTATAGAAAAAGCACCAATTTTGGAAAAAAACCGATGTTTATGCATCTGCTTATCCTCCATAAAAGCCCGGGCTGTTTGATGAAATACATTTCTGCTCAAGTAAAGCGGAAGTAAACCATCCCACCACAAATTGTGATTGATGTAGTAAACAGTCTTTGCGTCAGTATCCGCCTTATAATCTTGCTTAATAAATATATTTTTAAAACGACGTCTAATTAACCAACGGGTATACAGGTCAAAAAACCAGATCAGAAAACGAGATTCTTTAGCAGGGATAAAATTCAATTCAATTCTTTTTGGTGATGATAGGGTGTTCTGCCTTATCTTTCAATTATGAAGAAGCACAGAGACAAACCTATCGTTCAAATTACGAATCCTGAAATTGATAAATATTCGGAAGTTCATACAAGTCCCGAAAGTAAGGACATACAAAATCTGATCAACTCCAGCGATGAAGAACTCCAATACATAGACATGCTGAGTGGGAGAGTGGTTGGACAGCTTCTTAAAATGATTGTAAAGATCTCAGGCGCAAAGCGAATACTTGAGATAGGAACTTTTACAGGTTATTCAGCAGTAATGATGGCAGAAGCTTTACCTGAAGATGGAGAAGTGATCACTCTGGAAATGAACCTGAAGTATCAGAAAATAGCTCAGAATCATTTTGATAAAAGCAAATCAGGGCATAAGGTTACAATGATCCATGGAAACGCTCAGAATACAATTAAAGAGCTCAACGGTACATTCGATCTGGTTTATCTGGATGGAGATAAATTGAGATACTCGTTTTATTTTGAGCAGGTAATGCCATTACTAAATTCGGGCGGACTCATTATTGCGGATAATGTTCTCTGGGATGGAACCGTACTCGATCCGGAAGACAGAAAAGCTGAGGCCATTGCTGCATTCAACAAACTTGTTGCTGAGGATAAAAGGGTTGAGCAAGTATTGCTTCCGGTAAGAGATGGAGTTAACATAATCAGGAAGATTTAGCTACAAAAAATAATTTCTCTGGATTATATAACAGGGACATTGATACGTTATTCGTAAAGATCATCAATATCAGCCTTACAAAGATCTATAAAAAGCTGAGCCATTTTCTGGCATACATCCTTAAAGAATCGCTCTCCTTTATCCGCTGTAGAAGCTTTTGGATCACCGATTCCTGTATCTTTTGTTACTTTTGACCAAGGACGTTCACTCCAAGCCCAGTCTTCATTAAAAGCAGCTATTTTGTTTTTTCTTTCAGCTCCGTTGCCCCATTCTTTTTTCGGTAGTACTAAGTGCGGTTCAAGATGAAGCACTAAACTGGTTTCCATTTCGTCAGCATGATCACCGGGATCAGTAAAATATTTATGTCGATCCAGCATTTTTGGCCAGAAAGTGACGCAGATAAACATATCCGGATACAAAAGTCCAAGCTCCCGAACCATTGACTTAAAGTCATTACCACCATGACTGTTAAGGATCATAAATTTATGAATACCTTGCCTGTTCAGTACTTCTATAATGTCTTTTAGTATTTGAAACTGAGTACTTGGATTTAAATTAATATCCAGATAGATATCAGACTGACCGGTATTTACACCGAATGGAATATTTGGCAGTACTATTATATTCGCATTATTTTCCCAGGCAATCCTGGCTGATTCTTCAGCGATTGCTTTGCCTTCAATATTATCGGTGGAATAGGGAAGATGGTAATTATGAGCTTCTGTTGCTCCCCAAGGCAATACAGCTAGTTCGATATCCGCATCTTTTAAATGCTTCCAGTTAGTTTCAGCTAAGATATATGGTCTGATCATTATCCCTCAATTATCTATTTCAAGCATTCATAAATTTCAAACTTATCGTTCTCTGCAGTAATGGAGCAGGTTTTAAACAATTTATCTAAATGAGTTTTATAGTTCAGGTGTTTATTTGCTACCAAAACAAATCTTCCTGATTCTTTTAAACAGCTCTGAACCTGAGTAAACAGACCAATTGTAACTTCAATATTGGTTTCATATTCAAAATGGAAGGGAGGATTGGATACTACCAGATCAAGAGTTTCATCTTTAAAACTTTCCAGCGAATCATTCCAATGGAAATGCGCGCTTTCATTTACATTCATTTTTGAGGATTCAACTGCGAGGTAAGAGTCATCCACTAAATGAACCTCAGCGTTCGGCTGTTGATGTAATATATGATCTGCAATCACTCCATTACCTGAAGCCAAATCAAGAATATTTTTTTCTGATTCTTTGACTGTAAGATGTTCTAAAAGGAACTGAGTGGCATAGTCAATATGATCGGAAGAAAATACTCCCGGGTACTGTTTATACACTTTATCACCAAATTTTATGTCAATCGTAACTACTTGGTGCTCAATTTCTTTCCTATTTTTAAGAATGAGTAATCGGGCTTTTTTCTTCGCTTTTGATTGCTCAATCTCTTCAAAATATTTACTACTGATTTCAAGTAATTGTGGAGTGAAGTATTTAGTCATAAATCCACATACGATCACACCATTATCTTTTAATGATCGGTGTAATATCTGCAGATAGAACTCGAAAGCCTCCAAAGATTTCGGAACCTTTATCACTCCTATATCAGTATCAGGAAGGCTTTTCAAAGGAGTTTTAATGGTACGTGATTTTAACACTAAAGAGTTGCTAACATAATTCCTTTCAATAGCTTTTTGGTGACTCTTATAGTTTACCACTGAAAGCGGTTGCAGCTTAAAGAGGGTAGTGGCAAGAAAACCAAAGCGATCGTTTATCAAAGCTATAGATTCATGCTCATCACTCAAGTCGCTTATGTACTCAAGAATCAGTTCATCCGCAGCATTCCAGGGCTGCAGAGATCTGTTTGTTGTTGACGGATATCGTTTTATTTCAAAAGTACGACCATCGAAATTATATTTCATTTAGAAGAGACTATAGTTTTTTGAGAAGATATTTCCTTTCAATATCCTCAGGGTATCTTTCAGCATTACTTGTAAGTTGAATCAGTTGACCCTCTCCAACTATGAAATAAATAATGCCTCCACGTTTTTCCAATCGGAGCAACTGTATTTTAGTTCCATCTGTGTTCCATTTAAAAGAACCGTAATGTTTAACAGGCTCTGAGTTTTTTCCCGAATATGTTTGTTCGAGACCAAAAGTGTTATCTTGTGTCAGAGTTAGTTTTGTTTGAATTCCTTCACAATCTTCACAAGGTAACACTCCTGCATAAACTCCTGCCCAATCCAGTGAATCTCTACTGTTGAAATCAGGGACTTTTATTTCATAGTTTTTGTCAGAAGTACAGCTTGTAAAGACAAAGATCACAGAAATATAGATCAATATATATTTCATAAATTAATTAAACAGTTTCTAAGGTGATTTTAAGTTTGCAAATAATATGAAATATATGCTATTCCATAATTGATCTACAGACAAAATCAGGTATAATTCCTGTAGATCTGATCTGTGATTCGTAATTATCCTCACGGGTGTTTCCCGAAAGAACTAACATTGTTTTAACCCCAAACTTATTACCACCCAGGATATCAGTTCGTAACGTGTCTCCAACCATCAGGATATCATTTTTGTTGATATACTCATCTTTAATAAGCTGCTCATATGCATACATAAACATTTGAGAATCCGGCTTTCCGAAATGAATGAATTTTTTTCCTAACATATTTTCAACCAGTTTTGCTACACCACCGGTAGCAATGGCGATGTCGTTATGTGAAACAGGATAGTAATAGTCAGAATTTGCCAATATAACCGGCATATTTTTCTTTCTAAGCAGGTTTACCACTTTGTTGATATCCACATTCCAGTCAAAACCCTCATCATCCAAAAACACGCAAGCTGAAATCTCTTCAATATTTTTGAGATCAACATCAGCTACCGCAATATGCTCTAATCCTGCTTGTAATATATAATCCGCAGAGTTTTCGGTTCCCAAGTAAGCGATTTTACCACTGGTGATCTTTTGTTCCAGGAAATGCTTTGCCATCATTCCGGATGTGATCATTTCATGAAGCTGTATACCCGGCAGACCTAATTCCACATATTTATCAACTTGTTGCTGCGGACTTCGGGATGCATCATTTGTAAGAATTCTGAATAGTTTCTTCTGTTCACGGATAAAAGCCAGAGTTTTATCAGCTCCTTTAATTAAACCATTGTGATTTTTGACTACGCCGTATGAGTCCAGCATGATAACTTTAAATTGTTCTGCAATATCGAAAAAGGAAGGGTAGCTCATTTATTATAGATCTAAAGCGTTAAGTAATGGTTCAGCGTCAAATTTTTCATCCAGAGTAGGTAAATGAATTTCTAATGCTTCTTTCTGAAGTTTAGTGGCAAATATCTCATGAAAAAAGAATCGACCGTATTTAATCACATAATTAAGAATAAAAAAACGATAAGATTCCTTCAGAAAACGAATCTCAAGTTCTGAAAGAGGGAAGATTTTATGATATGCTTTTAGAAAGATGATAAAACGTTCTTCCATCATTACGTCCACATTGTAGCTAAACACGGTTTTATCACCGATATCAGAAGCTACACGGCTAAAAAAGTAGAAATCAAGCATTCGTGTGCTCATGCGGAACCAATCATAGTCCCATCTTGAAAAAAGCTTGAAATTCGGAGTGACTGAGAAGTTACCAATATTCCAGTCTACGAATACAGGAATAGTTTCCAGTTTGTCTCCTCCCAAGGATTTATAGTTATCCAGAAAGAGGTGGCAATGTTCTCTGATCAGAGATCTATGAATCGGGTATTCATATTTCGTGGATTTATCGTCGAGTATATCAAGAAGATCATGGATATCATCTTGCATGGTTTTGGAAGATTTTGGCAACGTAGCTTTAACCGTATCGCATGCTTTATGAAAGTGAGCGGTTTGCTGAGCTAACTTTACTATCTCATTCTTGTTCAGTCGCTTAGGTAATTTATTTTTGATATGTATTGGCCTGTAGAAGACTACCCAAGCATCAATAACTTCACTTTTATAACGATGAACAAACAACTTGTTTCCCTTCATTAAAGATCTGGCAAGAAAGTTCTCAAAAGGAGATGGGAGGTTGTTGGAAAGAGTGTTAATAATACTGTGATCTTCAACAAAATGTTCGAATTTACCGAAGTAAGAAAGCTTGGCAACTATATAGTTTTTGTCTTTAAGAGAGATCCTGTATACATGATTTGTGGAAACTTTCGCGCTTATATCCACAATATGCGCTATTTCCCTCGAGGCATCGTAGCTGTTCCAGGCTTGCCTGATAATTGTATCAAAGTCGATGAATGCCATTATACGATCTCGAAATATCTTTTTAATTCCCAGTTAGCCTGCTGAGGATCATATTGCTTCCATTCCCATTCCCGGGTTCTTATGAAGTGATCTGTGAAAGTTTCTCCAAATAATTCTTTCGCTATATTTGATTCTTTCATCGCTTTTGTAGCTTTATGAAGGTTAGTAGCTAGTGGTTCCGTACCTATGTTTTCATATTCATTTCCGGCTGTAGGCGAAATATGAAGTTTTAAATTGTTCTTAATTCCATATAGTCCTGAAGCCAGACTTGATGACATGCTTAAATAAGGATTCGCATCTGAACCGGGCACCCGGTTTTCCAATCTCATAGCTGTCTCAGAACTATTAATGACTCTCAAGGCCGTAGTTCTGTTATCAATACCAAAACTAACAGCGGTAGGAGCCCATGACCCTTCTACAAACCGCTTATAGCTATTTACGGTAGGTGCAAACATTGGTAAGATATGAGGCAAGCAGTAAAGCTGACCTGCTATGTATGACTCCATTAACGAACTCATTTTATTCTGAGATGAGTTATCAAAGAATAAGTTTGTTTCATTTTTAGTATCCCAAAGGCTCTGATGGATATGGCCGCTGCATCCCGGTAATTCTTTGTTCCACTTAGCCATAAAACTAGCCATTATTCCTTCCTGATATGCAATTTCCTTTACAGAAGATTTAAATAATACAGCCTTATCTGCTGCGCTCAAAATGTTATCATATTTAATCGAAGCCTCATAAACTCCCGGTCCTGTTTCAGTATGCAGCCCCTCAATCTGAATTCCGAATTCATATAATGATTCAAAAAGCCGATCTGCAAAATAATTGTATTGAGATGACCTGAGTATTGAATATCCAAACATTCCGGGTGTTAGGGGAACCGGATCTGTATAATTTTTTTGTTGAAGCGTATGCGGAGATTCCACAAAATTAAACCACTCGAATTCATTACTGAATTTAGGTAAATATTCTAAATCGTTGCATTGCTTAATAATACGTTTAAGCAATGTTCGGGGACATACTCCCATTAATTCCTGAGAATGTTCAAAATCAGCAAGGAAGAAAGGTTTATAATCATCCCAGGGGATAGTCCTGTAAGTAGATTCGTCTATTTTTGCAATAGCATCCGGATAACCGGTATCCCAGCCACTTACTTTCGTATTTGAATATGTTGCGTCATTTATGTCCCAGCCGAAAATAACATTACAAAACCCGATTCCTTTCTCAAGCGAATCAAAGAATTTTTCTTTACTTATTAGTTTTCCTCTTAAAACGCCATCTATATCAGTTACAGCAAACTTAATACTTTGGTTTTCAGCTTTTTTAACAGACTTAATAATATCTTCTTTGTTCAAATCCTTAAATTTAATCTTTTACAATATAGGAAAGCTATTCGTACTATAAATTTCAAAATTTTTCACAGTTCACAAAATATATGAGCATAATTGGCGATCGTAAAAAAGATCATATAAAGTTTACTCTCAATGAGCAAACTCAATATGATCAAAAAACCGGGTTTGAAAGATATCAATTTATACATAATGCTCTCCCGGAAGTAAATCTTGACGAGGTCTCAACAGAAGCAGTTTTACTTGGACGAACTTTTTCTTTTCCCTTATTTATATCCTCAATGACCGGAGGGTATACAGATGCCGGACAGGTAAATGCGATTATAGCTGAATTTTGTGAATCCCAAAATTTACCTTTCGGTGTAGGTAGTCAACGAGCAATGCTTGAAGACGATTCACGTACAGAAACTTTTTCCATAGCTCGTAAAAAAGCTCCAAATGCTTTTATATGTTCTAACATTGGTGGTGCGCAACTGGTTGGAAACTTGGGTACTGATAAAGTCAGAAGGTTGGTAGAATGTATTGAGGCTGATGCTGTAATCGTCCATTTAAATCCACTTCAGGAACTCATGCAGCCCGAAGGAGACAGAAATTTTAAAGGAATACTTAACGGAATAGAAGATCTTGTTAAATCTGTTTCTCTGCCCGTAATTGTAAAAGAAACCGGGGCAGGTATTTCTCAATCAGTCGCAAAAAGGCTTTTAAATGCAGGTATATCTGTGATTGATGTAGCCGGTGCAGGAGGGACAAGTTGGGCGAAAGTTGAAAATCAAAGAGAATCTAATTTAGAACCAAATTTTGATTTCGATGATTGGGGAATTTCAACCACAGATTGCTTAATTGAAATTTCAAATCTGCAATGGGACAGAAATTTTGAGATCATATCATCAGGAGGGATTCGTTCTGCATTTGAAATTGCTAAATCATTTTGTCTTGGAGCAAACTTTACAGCCAGTGCTCAACCGATTATTAAGGCTATTTCAGCAAACGGATTAGAAGGTGTCCATGAGCTATTTTTTAAATGGGAAAAAGACCTGAAAACCATTCTTACATTACTTGGTTGTAAATCTGTTGAAGATCTCAATAGTTCACATTTAAAACTCAAATCCTGACTTTTTAGGTGTCTAAGAATCCTTATATTCTCTAAAATCATTTTCAGAGACGACTTGGCAAATACTGACTTACAAAAAAAACTTTACGGTTATATTGAAAAAGGAATTACGGAATTAAAAATTCCCGGAATTCCTGAATCACTTTATGCTCCCTATTCTTATACAATGAGTATTGGGGGGAAGAGAATTCGTCCTTATTTAGTTCTTCTAAGCTCCGGAATTTGTGATGGCAGAATTGTCGATGCCATGCCCGCAGCGTTAGCTGTTGAAATTTTGCACAACTTCACACTTGTTCATGATGATATAATGGACAGTGCAGATACAAGACGTGGAAAGCCCAGTGTATTTAAGAAATGGGATCAAAACACTGCTATTCTATCAGGGGATGTAATGTTTGCGGATGCTTTTAAGCAATTGGAGTACTATGGCAGAAACGACAATTTTTCCAAAGCAGCGTATTTTCAAATTCACAAAACATTCACAGATGCTACTATAACAGTTTGTGAGGGGCAGGCACTGGATATGGATTTCGTACACAGAACAGATGTGGATCATTTTGAGTATACTGAAATGATAAAGGGGAAAACCTCGGCGTTACTTGCATGCTCTCTGAAAATGGGAGCAATTGCAGCTCTCGCTACTAAAGAACAAGCGGATTCTCTTTACAATTTAGGGATGGAAATGGGTATTGCTTTCCAAATTCAGGATGATTTACTGGATGTTACTGCAGATCCGGATAAGTTTGGAAAGACAGTATGTGGAGATATTTATGAAGGAAAGAAAACATATCTTACCATACTTGCGTTAGAACGTTCGAATCAGCAACAAAGACAAACAATTGAAACAGTTTTGGCTGATCCGAATCCCAAAAAGAAATCAGTAGAAGAGGTGCTGGACATAATGAAAGATTTAAACGTGATTTCTGATATTCAGAATGAAGTTGGTCAGCATTATGAAAACGCTATAAATTCACTTGATTTTTTTAAAGACTCAGAATACAAACAACAGCTTAAAAATCTTCTTATCTTTCTCAAAAACAGAGATCATTAATTATAATTTTCGAATGAACAAAATTTCATATTATTTATTTATCAGTATTTTTTTATTTACAGCCTGTAAAAGTACCAGACTTGTAAACCCCGGTGATTCAGTAGAAGAAGCATATCAGAAAGGGATTACTAATTTTGAAGCCGGAAATTACGGCGATGCTGCAGAAATTTTTGAAACCGTAACCAGAATAGGCAGAGGAAGTGAGTTTGCTCAGCAAGCTCAATATTATCTAGCCGAAAGTTACTTTAATCAAAAAAGATTTATACTGGCTGAGTCTGAATATCTAAGATTCATAACATTTTACCCTAGAGACCCGAAAAGAGAAGAAGTTGATTTCAAAAAAGCTATAAGTATTTATGAGCAGAGCCCTAGATACAGACTAGACCAATCTGCAACAAGAAGAGCTATTGACGAGTTTCAGCTTTTTAACAGCAGGTACCCGAATTCGGAATATGTAACTCAATCTGCAGATAAAATAAATGAATTAAGAGAAAAACTTGCCCGAAAGTACTATGAATCGGCTCAGTTTTACTCCAGAACAGATCAGTATAAAGCCGCTACAATATATTACGATCTGGTAATAGATCGATATCCTGAATCAAAATGGGCGGAAACTTCTCTACTAAAACAAATTGAGACCTATAATGAATATGCTTTCAATAGTATCTTAAGTAAGCAGGTTGAGAGGTACGAAGAGGCAATCTCAAACTATGAAAAGTATATACAGTTATTTCCCCAGGGCAGTGGGAGAGGAGAGGCTGAAACATTGCGAGATCAGGCAGAGGAAGGTATCAAAAATGCCAAAGATGAGATTTCAGAAAGACAGGCTGGTAATCAGAATAACTAAATCGTTTTGAAAAAAATTGGTCTATTCGGAGGTACATTTGATCCGGTTCATAACGGTCATATTGAGATAGCTGATTCTTTTATTAATTCAGGATGTATTGACGAACTTTGGGTTTTGCTGACTCCGTTTCCACCTCATAAACTTGAGAAAAAACATGTTTCGTACGATACCCGTCTTAAAATGGTAAAGTCGGCCTTTGATGAATTTGACTGTAAAATATTATCTATAGAAAGGGACCTTCCTAAACCTTCCTATACCTACAGAACTATTCAGGCTCTTAAAAAAGACTATCCTGAAAACATTTTCTTCTTTTGTCTTGGAGAAGATAGCCTTTCAAAATTCCATACCTGGAAACACTATGAAAAAATTCTGGAGGAGGCTGGCTTGTTAGTAGCTGTACGTCCTAATTCCGGACACAAATCAGTTGATAAATCTATACTATGCAAAACAACATTTGTTGACCATATTCCAATAGAGGTTTCATCCTCAGCTATTAAGGAAAATATTAACAACAAAGAATTCTTAAAGTTGAATCTTCCTGATTCAGTTTATTCAATCATTGAAAAAGAGAATTTATATCAGTAATTACTGCGAACTAAAAATTCTCTTATGTCAATTTCTCGTAAACAGTTTCTAAAAAATACAGGTCTGGCTTCTCTAGGTTTGGCAGGATTATCAAAAAGTTCTTCCAATAATGAGAAAACAATATCAAATGAGTTGATTCTTCCAAAGGCCATTAGCTGGAATTCTACCATCGGTTTAGTTGCTCCGGCAAGCCCTATTTATGATTCCTCACAATTTGATGAGATGATATCCACATTAAATGAACTTGGATTTAATCTCAAACTCGGACAACACGTTCAGGATCAATACGGTTATCTGGCCGGAACTGATGAGGACAGAGCTCAGGATTTAATGAGTATGTTCACAGATCCTGAAGTGGATGCAATTCTATGTGTTAGAGGAGGCTGGGGCTGTAACAGAATTATTGATCTACTCGACTACGAAATAATAAAAGCCAATCCTAAACCTCTTATCGGATTCAGTGATATTACTTCTTTACACAATGCACTTCTCTCAAAAACAGGTTTGGTAAGTTTTCACGGTCCGGTTGGAAAATCAGAATGGAATTCGTTTACTAAAAACAGTTTTGAAGAAGTTCTGATAAACAAAAAAAGAGGTGTTTACGAGCTTGATGAGCTACAGATTGATGCGTTTACTATTACCAAAGGCACAGCTGAAGGCCCTTTATTAGGTGGAAATCTGTCAGTTTTAGTTGCAATGCTTGGTTCTGATTATTTACCAAGTTTTGATAATGCTATTCTTTTTCTCGAGGATGTTGGAGAAGATGTCTATAGACTGGACAGGATGTTAACTCAATTAAAACTAAACGGCATACTTGATCAAATTTCAGGCTTTATTTTTGGAAAATGCACTAACTGTGATGCAGGATCAAACAGCTTAACAATCCCTCAACTTTTTGATGATTTAATTAAACCGCTGAACATTCCAGCCTATTATGGAGCGATGATAAGTCATGAAAAGCTTAACGTAACAATTCCTGTAGGTATACGTGCCAGAATGAATGCAGAAGAAATGAAGTTTGAAGCTCTGTCTTCAGCAGTTAAGTAGACAATTTTTTACTCAGACTTTACACAGAAATTCACTTATTTGATTTCCTAACTATATTAAAATTCAGAATACATGATTAAGCTAAAGAGCTATTATAAAATAACGGGATTTATGATGTTGATTGTGGCAACTCTTTCAACTCTGGTGTCAGCCCAAACAAAAGGCAGTTCAGATTTTGTAAGTTTCTATTCAGATACTACAGACACAAACGAAATTGAAAAAAAATCCAAAAAATTACCCCTAGATCCGGGAAGGTTAATTACAGTCAAGTCCGATGAAGCAACCTGGATGTCTTTGGATGTAAGTCCCGATGGATCGAAAATCGCTTTTGACTTTATGGGAGATTTATATGAAATCCCTGCAGCCGGAGGAGAAGCTGTTCAACTAACAGATGGTATGGCTTTTGATTCTCATCCAAGATACAGCCCGAATGGGAAGTTCTTACTTTATGTTTCTGATGCACACGGAGCAGATAATTTATACTATATTAATTTAGAAGATACTTCTGAAGTTACTCAAGTTACCAAGGGTAAAAATGATGGTTATGCTTCAGGAGAGTGGACAACAGACGGAAACTATATAATTGGAGCAAAAGGTAAAGGAGTACCAAAACTCTGGATTTACCATAAAGATGGAGGAAGCGGAACAGCTCTTATTTCATCACCATCTGGTTTAAAAACAACAGATCCTGCTGTTGGACATGAAGGACGATATATTTATTTCTCTCAAAGAAACGGATCCTGGAATTACAACGCTCAATTTCCTCAATATCAGATTGGAAGATATGATCGTGAAACAGGAGAGCGTACTTCTGTAACATCAAGATATGGGTCAGCTTTTACACCGGTTCTTTCAAGTGATGGTAAATGGATGGTTTATGGAAGTAGATTTGAAGACAAAACCGGACTTGTTCTCCGTGACATGAATTCAGGTTCTGAAAACTGGCTGGCTTATCCGGTTCAAAGAGACGATATGGAATCTCAAGCAACTCTTGGTGTACTTCCCGCAATGTCTTTTACTCCTGATAACAATCATTTAATAGCTTCCTATGGTGGTAAAATCCATAAGATTCCTGTTGATGGTAGTGATGCTACAGAAATTCCATTTGAGGTTACTACCGAACTTGAAATGGGACCAGAAGTTCTTTTCAAATACCCAATCAGTGATGAAACCGAAATGATTGCAACTCAAATCAGAGATGCAGTACCTTCTCCGGATGGAAAATGGTTAGCATTCACTGTATTGAATGATCTTTATATACAGGAATTACCTGAAGGCGAACCGAAACAACTAACAAGCTCTGGAGATACAGAAGCACAACCAACCTGGTCACCTGACGGCAAAAAATTGGCTTATGTAACGTGGAATTCTGCAGAAGGAGGGGCTATCGTTTCTGTAGATCCTTTCGCTAGAAGATTTCGTCCAACGAAATTAACAACCAAAACAGGAATTTATACAAACCCTGTATATTCTTCTGATGGAAGCAAGATCGTTGCTTTTAGAAATGACAAACAAGTTTACGACGATTCCTACGGACCCGGATTTTCAGGTGCTTTAACGGACATAGTTTGGATACCTTCAAGTGGCGGGGAAGTTTCTGTTATTGACAGAGCGAAAGGACGTTCGAACCCACATTTTGTAAAATCAGATGATCGTATTTATTTAAACAGATTTGGAACATTAGTTTCAATAAGGTGGGATGGTACGGATGAAAAAGAACATGTAACGGTTACCGGTATCACAACGTATTCGCCGTTCAATCTTGAAACTGCTTTAAAAGAAGCAGAAGTCTGGAAAACACCTGCAGAAATTCTTCATCCTGATGGAAATCATGATCATGCCAAAGAAAATAATCCGCCATCCAGAGCAGCTCTAATTCAAATGGCTCCTGAGGGAGACCAAGCAATGGCTCAGGTTAACAACGATATTTATGTTGTTACTGTGCCGGTAACGGGCGGTAGCACTCCGTCTATCTCTGTTGCCAATGCAGCTTCTGCACCATTTCCTTCAAAAAAGCTTACTACTATTGGCGGGCAATTTCCAACCTGGAGTTCTGATGCTAAACAAGTTCACTGGTCAATAGGAAATGGTCATTTTATATATAACCTGGATGATGCAGAAGCTTTTGATGATAGTGTGAAAGCCGCAAAAAAGCTGGAAGAAGAAAAAAAGAAAGAAGAAGCTGAGAAAAAGGCTGAAGAAGAAGATTCTGATGAGGATGGAGCAGACGAGGAAACCGATGAAGACAACGAAAAATCATCAGACAAAAAAGAAGAAAAGAAAGATGATACATTTAAACCTATTGAACTTTCTATTGATGTAACCATAGAAAGAGATATTCCCGAATCGTCAATACTTTTGAAAAACGCCAGAATTATCACTGCAAATGGTAATGAAGTTATTGAAGGAGGGGATATCCTGATCAAAAATAACAGAATTGTTGAAGTGGGGCAGAACCTTTCTGCTAATGGCGCTCAGGAAATGGACATGACCGGAAAAACAATTACTCCTGGATTTGTCGATACTCATGCTCATATGTGGCCGAATTGGGGAATTCATAAGGAAGAGATCTTTAATTATGCTGCAAATCTTGCCTATGGGGTTACAACAACCAGAGATCCACAAACAGCAACCACAGATGTACTTACTTATTCTGACATGGTTGAAACCGGAAGGATGTTAGGTCCTCGGGTTTACTCAACCGGTCCCGGTTTTGGGTTTTGGGCATATAATGTAAAAAGCTTGGAAGAAGCTCAGAATGTAATGAAGCAGTATAGCAAATACTATGATACCAAGACCATAAAAATGTATTTAGCAGGTAATCGCGAGCAACGACAATGGATTATTCAGGCTGCCCGTGAACAGAAAATAATGCCAACTACTGAAGGTGCATTGGATTGGAAGCTGAATATGACACAACTCATTGATGGTTATCCCGGGCATGAACATTCCTTGCCTATTTACCCGATCTACAATGATGTAGTGGATGTAATCGCTCAATCCAAAATGGCTGTAACTCCAACGTTGCTTGTATCTTATGGAGGACCTTGGGCAGAGAATTTTTACTACTCTCGTGAAAATCCTTATGACGATGCTAAATTGAATAAATATACTCCTTACTCAGTACTGGCAAGTAAATCAAGAAGGAGACCGGGTTGGTTCAAAGATGATGAACATGTTTTCCAAAAACACGCAGAAACAATGACTAAAATAGTTGAAGCAGGTGGTTTAGCCGGTGTAGGTAGTCATGGCCAACTTGAAGGACTTGGTTATCACTGGGAACTGTGGTCTGTTGCTGCGGGAGGAATGAGTAATATTGATGCTATAAGAGTTGCTACTATTCTTGGTGCTGAAGCTATTGGGCTAGATGGAGATCTTGGATCGATTGAAGAAGGAAAATTGGCTGATTTAGTGATCTTGTCAGATAACCCCCTTGATGATCTCAGAAATACTAATACAGTAACCCATGTTATGAAAAATGGACGTTTATACGATGCTAATAATCTGAATGAGGTTTATCCCAGAAAAGTAAAAGCAAAACCATTTAGCTGGAACGAGCCAAAACCTCAAAGTTTAGGTTTACCGGGAACAAATAAATAATTACTTAAAAGGCTCCTTATGGAGCCTTTTTTATATTCTTTTTTCGGAAAGGTGTGTAATTTTCACATTATCTGTAGTTAAGTAACTGCCCATCAAATCAGCAGTTAAACAAGAGTGAATGGGAAGTATTGTAATGATATCTCCGGTTTCTGTATCGTTGAAAAAATCATCTGAACATTTCACGATTCCATGTTCCTGAGAAATAGATTTCAAGTAACATTCTCTAACAGGCTTGCCCCAATTAGCAACACTATTTTCCACAACTTGACCAAAGTAAGCTTCTCTATTTTTTAAGAGATCATAATCTTTAGAAAAATGAACAGCACCTCCATGAATTAACAATTCATTTCTGGATGGATATTTAGCTACCACAGGACATTTCATAGCTATGGCTATATCTTCAGGATCACAAGAACCGATTTGTGTCTGAATCCAATCATAAAAAACAAAGTTACCGGGACTTAACTCATCTATACCTCCAAAGTTTTTTAGAACAGAGCAGGAGGGAGTGTCTCCGAAACAAATTGGCAGGTCGTATTTGTTCTTTAGCATACTTAAACTATCAGTAATGGACTTAGAGAACTCGATTAAATCGCTAGTCGATCTGCATTTATATGAATGGCCTGCATGAGAGTAAAAACCATGGAGTGTAAGTTTTTCAGCATTATTTACAGCCGATATCAGCTTGTCGATTTGTTCAGTATCATTCAAATGAATTCCACTTCTTCTATATCCAGGATCTATTTCGATGTAAACAGATACATCTGCTGTTAAGCTCTGATCTAATTCTTTAACCGATCTGGAGTCTACCACCAAGACTCTTAAATCTATTCCGGAAGCAAGCTCATTAAGCTCATCTATTTCAAGAATATTAAAAGGAAACGCTACTGTAATACTTTTCCACCCATCCGAAGCAAAATATTTAGCCATTTTAAGTGATGAAACAGTAATCCCATCAATTGGAAATTCCCTGAACCAATTACCGATTTCTAATGACTGATGTGTTTTAAAGTGAGGACGAAATTTTATTCCTGAACCCGAAGCTTTAGCAGCCATTTTTTTAATATTATTTCGGACTTTTACTTCGTCTAATTGTAAAAAAGGATAGCTGTTTATCAAATTTACTCCTGGTTAAAGAAGGAATAACCAAATGAAATTCCTGCCCATGGTATTATTTCTTGTTGTTTGATAAAGGGAGTGAAACTTGCTTTCAAAACAATTCCTTTATCTTTTTTGGAAAAAAATCTATAGCCGAGGTTAAAAAATACAGCCGGTGGTCCTGGTTTATTACTGTTGCTTAATTTATCTCCGAAAACTATTCCTGTTCCCGTCTCAATTTTATTACTGCCCCCACCAAATAATCTGGAATAAGATATAATTCCAACAATAGGGAAATTGTCGTTTTTGTATCTTTGAGTAGAATTTCGTGGATTCGGATCCCTTAATATTGAAGGCGAAGCTCCTAATCTGATAACAGATGTCTCATTAATGGTCAAATCATAATTTATTGAAAGATAAACTCCGGCTCCTCCTAATTCTGCATATAAAGAATTTACATATTTGTTTGTATAACTTTCCTGTGGTTTTAGAAAAGATTGTGATTGAATATGTGTCGAACAAAAAAGGATTATAAAATGTATTAAGAGTAAGACTTTGTACATAGTAAATAAATAAATATCAACAGAATATGTCGCTTCTACGGAGATTTGTTTTAATTATTATATAATGAAGAATAAATAAATAAATCGTAAATTAAATTAATGAAGAAAAAAATAATCGGAAGATTAGAAAATGTTGACCTGCCATCCTGGGATATTCAAAATATAGAAGCAAAAATTGACACAGGAGCTTACTCCTCAAGTCTGCATTGTCACAATATTAATGAATTCAAAAAAGGCGATGAAAGCTGGGTGAAATTTAACCTGTTAGACCCCGAACATCCTTCATACAATGACCGTTTATTCTCTATGCCAATATTAGATATCAGAGAGGTTAAAAGTTCAAACGGCCATACAGAGTTACGGGTTTTTATTAAAACAAAGATTAGTTTTTTTGATGAAGAATATCCTATAGAGCTTTCTCTGACAAACCGTTCTGAAATGAAATACCCACTACTGATAGGTCGCAAGTTTTTAAGAAAAAAATTTCTTGTTGATGTGTCCAAAAAACACCTGTCTAATCACAAAGAAAAATAAAAGTAATTATGAAAATTGGAATACTGTCAAGAAACGCGAACCTTTATTCAACTAGGCGATTGGTTGAGGCAATAGAAGCCAAAGGGCATACAGCTCAAGTAATCGATCATTTAAAATGTGATATTGTAATTGAACAAGATAAGCCCACAATTTTCTACAAAGGAGAAAACTTATCAGGTTTAGATGCTGTTATCCCAAGAATTGGCGCTTCTGTAACTTTCTATGGAACTGCAGTTGTACGACAATTTGAGATGATGAATATTTTTAGCGCTGTTGAATCTCAAGCACTTGTTCGCTCAAGAGATAAATTGAGAAGCTTGCAAATTTTGGCAAAAGCAGGAGTAGGGCTCCCAAAAACAGTTTTTACTAATTATTCCAAAGAGGTTAATAAATTAATAGATTCAGTAGGTGGTGCTCCCTTAATTGTAAAATTGCTTGAAGGAACACAAGGATATGGTGTTGTTTTGGCTCCTACAAAAAAAGCGGCTCAATCTATGATTGAAGCATTTCATAGTATGAAGGCTCGCGTAATTGTACAGGAATTTATACAGGAAAGTAAAGGTGCTGATATTAGAGTTTTTGTTGTAAATGGTAAAGTTGCAGGTGCAATGAAACGGCAGGGTAAAGAAGGTGAATTCCGTTCAAACCTTCATCAAGGTGGTTCAGGTTCTCTTATAAAGCTTTCTAAGAAGGAGAGAGAAGCTGCCCTTACTGCGGCTCAAGCAATGGGTTTACCGATAGCTGGTGTTGATATGCTACAATCAGAGCGGGGTCCTCTAATTCTTGAAGTTAACTCCTCACCAGGCTTAGAGGGTATTGAAAAGTCAACCGGTAAAGATATTGCAGCAAGTATTATCAGATATGTTACTTCTGCGGTTGAAACTCAAAGAAATAACCCAACTAAAAGACGAAAAATAAAGAGCAATGCCTGATAATTTTCTTACAATCAATAAAGAAAAGATTGCTCTTGGTGAGAATAAAGTTATTAACTTTGATATTGCAAGCCTTCCTACAAGAACTTCGATCAGTCTACCGGTCCATGTTTACAGATCGCTACATAAAGGGCCTGTTTTACTACTTACCGGAGGATTACATGGTGATGAGCTCAACGGAGTAGAAATAATAAGGAGAATGATAGACTCCGGAGACGTAATTCCTGATTTTGGTAGTGTTATAGCCATCCCTATTGTAAATATTTATGGATTTATACAAAATTCACGAGGTTTACCCGATGGGAAAGATATAAACAGGAGTTTTCCCGGTATAAAAAAGGGTGGGTCTCTTGCAAAATTATTGGCCTATACTTTAATGAGAAATATTATACCTCATATTGATTGCGGAGTAGATTTTCATACCGGAGGAGCAAGCAGATCTAATTTTCCTCAAATCAGAGTAGACCTTTCTAATGAAAAGGCACTTGAAATAGCAAAAGCTTTTCAGCCGCCGATTATCGTAAATTCAAAGCCTATTCCGAAATCATTCAGAAGTGCATCTTTTAAAAAAGGAAAGAATATTTTAGTCTACGAAACTGGTGAATCGTCAAGATTTGATGAATTTGGGATACAAGAAGCTATCAACGGGACATTAAGATTGATGAATTTTTTGGGTATCAAAAAAACTAAATTACAATCTCAGGAGACTGCAATATATAGTAGATCTACCTGGATAAGATCCGGCTACGCCGGACTTTTTTCTCCTTCAATAAAACTAGGAGACAGAATTAAAAAGAAACAATTACTTGGTCATATAAACGGTGCTTATGGGGAACTACATTCAAGAATACTAGCTCCTAAAGATGGTCGGGTTATTGGCTTAAACTATTGCCCTGTAGTTAATAAGGGTGATGCAATTATACATTATTCATATAACTGATTTATGGAATACGATCTGTTGTTTACATTAATTAATGACCAAAAATGGAAAGAGATTGCTGCTGAAGGAACTTTTCATCCCGCAAGTTTGGATGATTTGGGCTACATAAAATGTATTGATGAAAAAGATCTTCAAAAATATATAAACCTTGATATACATGAAGGTAAAGATCTGATTTTGGTAGTTATTGATCCGTTGCGCATTAAAGATTCAATAAAAACTGAAAAGCAGGACGGTTTTACAATTATAAAAATCTTTGGAGAACTAACGCTTGATGCTATAATTGACAAAATTGACTTGAAACCGTCCAAGAAAGGAGATTATACGGTATCAGTAAAACACTACGACTAGATATCAATTGATTTTAAAATTGAATTTTTTAAATCGTCAATGCTGATGGGCTTAACCAAATAATCAATATGATCTGTAGAATTTGCTCGTTCACGGTTGTAAGAGTCAGAATTACCGGTAATATAGATTACTTTTGAAGTTTTATTTGTTTTTTGAAACTCTTTAGTCGCTTCAATGCCGTCAATATCATCTTCAAGCATTATATCCATTAAAACCAGATCGGGTATAAGCTCTCGAGTTTTTTTAATGGCTTCTGATCCTTTAGTGTAAGTTCCAATTACTTGATATTCTAATCTCTCGACCATTTTCCTAAGCAAAAGCGCCAATACTTTATCGTCTTCTATGATTAGTACGTTCATTTAACCTTATTAATTTTAATATCAGTAAGATAATATGAATTCATTATAATTGTTGTTAAGCCTTATTTATATAGATTAGATTAATCTTAATATATATAAATGTCGTATAATATATATTATGTAAAGTTATATTAATTCAAACTTATTAATACTTCTTCTAATCTTTTAAAGTTTGGTAGCACATCTGCACTCTCAAGTATTTCTGAATGTACTACTACTCCCTCTTTATCAACTATAAAAACTGATCTTTTTGATACACCTTTCATTCCAAAAAAATCTTCATACAACACATCATAAGCTTTAGACGCTTCCTTATTGAAATCGCTTAAGAGTTGGAAATTTATATTTTGAGCAGATTTAAATTCTCTGAGTGTAAAAAAAGTATCTACGCTGATACCAAAAACTTCGGCATCGAGTGAGTTATACATCTTTAAATTATCTCTTGTTTGGCAAAGTTCTTTTGTACACGTACTTGTAAAAGCCAGTGGGAAAAAAAGTAAAACAACATTCCTCTCCCCTTTATAATTAACCAATTCAACATTTTTACCTTCAGTATTTTGTAATACAAAGTTCGGTGCTTTTTTATGAAGTAATTCTGACATTGTTATAATTTGAAGTGGGATTTCCTTATTCCTGTTGTTAAAAGTACAATTCCTGATAATAACACTAACTCTGTGATCACGACTTCTTGTATTGGAGTTAGTAGTGTATTAAACCAATAAAAGACAAAAGCAAAGAGTAATAGAATTAAGCCAGAAATATGCCATCCGGAATCTTTTTTATTTAGTTTATTTAATACAAATATCATCAAAGCTACAAGGATACTTCCTGCTTGAAATGTAGCAGTCAATAAATTGTAAATAACGGTTTGACCAAGAATCAATGGCAGAAACAACAGAATCAGAAAAGGAATATAGCTCAGTATAGATGGGAATCTTGCAAACACGGGTTTAGATTCTCTTATTAAGCTAAAAAGAGCACTTAAAACACACACTAAGCTACTTAGATTGACGAAACGAATGATTAAAATCAAATCTTGGTCGACCAAAAAAATAATATTAGATATCAGATAAGAGACTAATGCCAGACAAATCAGGGATAAATAAGCCAATCTTTTTTCTGAAAATATTGTACCAACCTGATAGATCGAAAACAGCAGAACAATTATATTCAGAATACTTACCCAGCTGAGTATATCCATAACTTAGATTATTTTTTTCCGGAAATCTCTCTTTGAAACTGCCTGTCTTTTTGATAAGTAAGTACAAGGTTAGCAATCTCTTTTAGTGAGTTCCGTTCACGTTGTACCATTTCTAATAAAAGATCTAATACAGTTACAGGAGAATTCTCCTCTTCAAATTCTAGAGAGAAAAAAGCTTGAGGTTTATCAGAAATTATTTTTGTGAGCGAGGATCGTGTTTTTTCAATTTCTTGGATAAGGTCTTTAACATTCTGATCACCTATCTCCTGCTCCGTTAATTCAACTCTGTCAAAAACAGAATAATTATTAATGTCTATATCCATTCCCTTTTCATCCAGATCATTGAAAATCTCCAAGATACTGGACTGGGCAGAATGAACAGACATCAGATTTTCTATTATGGACTCTCCACCTAAGGGTTTTTCCGAATAAGGAACAGATTCAATAACGTTGCTTAAAGATTGTGCTTCGTACTGAAGATACTCAATATCACTAATCAGATCATTGAGTTGTTGCTGTTCATTCAAACTAAAGAGGATTTGTAATTAGTTATTTCCAGACTTTAGATGCCGGCGCTGCGTCGTTCTTGTCCTGAGTTTGTATCATATCAACTAAAGAAAGCCCGGTATTCCATTCTGTATCCCTGTCTCTCACAGAATGAATATTGTTCTCTTCCTGGAAATCCCAAAAATTACCAAACTGAGTATTTTTGTAGGTTTTCAGATACTCAAGTCTGTCTTCTAGATCTTCTTTAGGAACAAGAAGTCTTTCCTTATCGTAAACTGCATCTTCTCTGGACTCAAAAACAATATCATAATCTTTACTCATGACTATAGCTTCCTCGGGACAAACTTCTTCGCAATATCCACAGTAGATACATCTTAGCATATTTATTTCGAAAAAATCAGGATATCTTTCTTTTTCATCCTCCGTTTCAGAAGCTTGCATGCTAATAGCTAAAGGCGGGCATGCACGTGCGCACAATCCACACGCAACACAGCGTTCTTTACCGTGATCTTCAACCAGTACAGGTCTTCCTCGGAAAATTGCTGGGGGTGTCCATTTTTCTTCCGGATAATTCATAGTAAATTTTGGCTGAAACATTTGCTTAAATGTGTACCAAAGCCCTTTGAATATCTCAGGGAGATAAATTTTTTCTAAAAAATTAAGCTTACGCTCATTTTTTTGATTGCTGCTTAAAGCATTTAAAACTGGTTTCTCGAGATTCTTAGCCATCTAAATTGGTCAGAAATATTGTTCGAATTAGTATCCAAAAATAAACCTTTGTTACGTCAGCTTCAAAGTTTATTCCTGCTTTTTTATAATTATTTTTGTCGAAACACCATTGTCACAGGTACCCCTTTAAATCCGTAGCGTTCCCTTAGTTGATTTTCTATAAACCTTCGGTAATTCGGCGGCAAGTCCTGCGGACTGTTCATAAAAAATTTAAATACAGGGGGGTTTGATTTTACCTGAGTACCATACTGTATTTTTAGCTGACGCCCTCTTTTCATCGGCAAAGGCTTCATTGATAGTATATCTTCAATAAAATTATTAAAGTCCGACGTACTTATTTGCTTCTTTCGTTCCTGAATAACTTCTTCAGCCAGGTCCATCACTTTGTGCACTCTTTTCTTATTTAGAGCAGAAATGGTTAGAATTGGAACGTAATTTAATTGTGGAGTTGACTCATATATATACTCTTCAAATTCTTTAACTGTATGTGTGTCTTTTTCAGTAACAAGATCCCATTTATTCAATAAAATAATGAGAGCCTTATTAAATTTTTCAGCTTCTCTTAAAACCCGTTTGTCCTGATCTTCAAAACCACGCATAGCATCCAAAATTAAAACTGCTACATCACATTCCTGTATTGCCCTAGCAGTTCTTACAGTACTGTAAAACTCGATATTCTCCTTAACTTTAGTTCGTTTACGTAGCCCGGCTGTATCAACAAGAACATATTCTTTGCCGTTGAAATTCAGCTTACTGTTGATGGTGTCTCGAGTGGTACCTGCAATGTCAGTAACTATACAACGTTCATCATCTAATAAAGCATTGACTAAGCTGCTTTTCCCTACATTTGGCCTACCGATGAAAGCAATTTTAGGAGATGAATCTTCTTCTTCCTGTATGGCTTCAGGGAGTAATTCTGTCACTTTATCTAAAAGGTCACCGGTTCCAATTCCACTAATTGCAGAAATCGGAAAGACCTCTTCGAAGCCGAGTTCATAGAATTCAGAAGCATTCATCCTTCTGGCTTCATTATCAGCTTTGTTAGCTACTAAAAGTACAGGTTTTTTCTGCTGTCGCAGCAACTGTGAAACCGATTTGTCGAGAGTGTTAATTCCGTGTTCAGCATCAACAACCAGTAGAATAACATCTGATTCTTCCAAAGCAATATGAACCTGTTCACGGATTCCTACCACCATTACATTCATGTCATCTGGTAAGTAACCTCCGGTATCTATGACGTTGAAATCAATACCGTTCCAAAAAGACTGACCATAATGTCTGTCTCTGGTTACACCGTACTCATCGTGAACAATTGCTTTTCTTTTACCGATTAATCTGTTAAATATAGTTGATTTTCCTACATTAGGTCTACCAACAATGGAAACTACTGGGAGCATTTATGAATTTGTCTTTATAAATTAGAACAGTGAATATACAACTATTATAGCCCAACTTATATGCTAAAAACATTCTATACTGAAATCGGATTTCTGGGAGCTTTGCTGCTGGCTTTGGGTTTATTTGTTTTGTTTATTTTGTGGGTTGCCGGAATAGCAGGTATTACTCTTCCTGTGGATGGTGGCAAACCCAGAGGCTCTAAATTGGAAATCTTTTTTGCTGTATTTGTACCTGTTTACCCGGTTTTTTGGCTTTTTTATGAAATGTATCATCAACGAAAGTTCATTAAAAAAGACAATAATGATTTAACTGTTTAATAAGTTTTCATTTGTTGTTGAGCCACTTATAGATTCTACACGCTCCTCCTCCAATTGCCATTCCTCTGCTATATTATTATCAAGTTGTTTTAAAAATCTTGACGGATTAGTAAAATAGTCTCCATAAACAGATTGTGCGAGCATAGGATATGTGTAATAAAGCATATCTCTGGCTCTTGTAGTGGCCACATAAAGCAATCTCAATTCTTCATCCAGTTGTTCGGGGTCATCGACTGAATAAGCTGATGGTATTATCCCATCAAGGCATTGAATGATAAAAACGTGCTTCCACTCTAATCCTTTAGCTGAATGAATTGTACTTAATATAAGAGGTGCTTCTTCATGATCTTTCTCCTCTGTTTCAACTGCAGTCGCTGAGATAGGATCGAGAGCCAGTTCCTCCAACATTTTCGACAAAGAACTAAACCCGGTTGATATATTAATAAAAGCTTCTAAGTCTTTTAATCTTTTGGGATAGTCATCATATCTTTTTTCACAGAAAACTCTGTAGTAATCTACCATTTGATTTATAATTTCGGATACTGATAGATTATTTTTCTTCAAAGACTGAAGTAGTTTACTCAGGCTCGTCATTTGTTTGACATAAGACTTACTAACCACATCAGCCATGCCAAGGTCATATGGATTTTTAGCTAACCTGATCCATTCAAAAAGATCCTGAGCAGTTTTAGGTCCAATGCCATCAATTAACATCAAAACTCTGTTCCAGGCTATCGTATCCATCGGATTCACCAGAACCCGGACATGGGCAAGCACATCCTTGATATGTGCTGCTTCAGTAAATTTTTGACCCCCATACTTAACAAATGGAATGTTTTTTCTGTTTAATTCTACTTCAAGGTCATAGGAATCTCTTCCATTTCTAAATAAAACAGCTATTTCATTAAGCTCCATATTTTGTTCACGTAACTGGAGAACGACTTGTGATATAAACCTGCTTTGATCGTGTTCACTTGGCGCCTGAACTAAAGCAGGTAATTCTCCTTCTTCGTTGGTAGAAAATAATTTCTTATCAAATTTAAATGTGGCTTGTTTAAGCAAGTTATTTGCCGCTTCTAAAACCTGTGGTGTAGAACGATAATTTTCTTCCAGCTTAATAACTTTGGTTTGATCAAACAATCCGGGAAACTCCATTATATTTTGATGGTCAGCACCTCTAAATGAATATATACTTTGAGCGTCGTCACCTACCGCCATAATATTATTATGAACACTTGAGAACAGGCGCGTTAAATCAGCCTGAAGTTGGTTAGTATCCTGGTACTCATCAACCATTACAAACTTGTGTGAAGAAGCTACTTTAATTCTTATATCACTATGCTGTTCAAGTAGTTGTTTTGTTTTTATAAGTAAATCATCGAAGTCCATTACAAAGTTTTTCTCTTTGTATTCTGTATACCCCTTTGCTACTTCTTCTATCTTTTCAATTTGTTCATAAAACTGAGGATACTCTTCCAGCACAACTACGCGTATATCCAAATGCTTATTAACAGATGTGCTGATCATGTTAAGCAATGTGCTTTTGTTTGGAAAACGCTTGTTCTTTTTATGCAGATTTAGTGAAGTTCGTACAAACTGGATTACTTCTAAAGAATCAGAAGTATCTATAATTGTAAAGTTATCAGGAAATCCGATTTTCTGAGCAAAACGATGAAGAATCTGACTACAATAATAATGAAAAGTCCCTCCTTTTACTTTTTGGCACCTGTCATCAAGTACAGTACTTGCTCGATTAAGCATTTCCGTAGCTGCTCTTCTGGTAAATGTAAGTAATAGGATCTCGGATGGATCCACCCCACTTTCAACCAATCTGGCCACACGATAAATTAAAGTCCTAGTTTTACCTGTACCTGCTCCTGCAATAACAAGAGCTGCACCTTTATCAAAGAAAACAGCCTTTAACTGCTCGTTATTAAGCAAATCAGAATAAGGAATAGAATAGTCTTCCGGACGTAGCTTAGGCTCTTCTTTCTTTAAAATAAACTTCTTCATAGTTCAAAATAGCAAACTTAAACTATATGTAAAAATTATGTAATGGAGTAAATAAAAAAGCTGACTCGAATGGCCAGCTTTAAAGAGATTTATTCTGAAATCAGAAGGTAGGATTTAATCTAACCCAAAGTGAAGTAAAACCTTCTGAACCCGCTACGGGTGTGGCTACTTCTATTCTTACAAAACCAGTTCCAATTCCAGCACCAACATTATGAGTTAGAGTTTGAAATTCCAGTGATTCGAATCCTGAAAAAGGATCATTCGAACTTGAATTCACAAAGTCAGTCCATCCTGAATCCAAAAATAAAGTTAAATAAAGGCCATTTATTTCAAGTTCTCCGTCGTCATAGTTCCATAAATCTCCAAAAACAATCTCTGCGTTACTCATAAACATTCTATTACCTCGATAGAATTTATACCCTGTTGCACGCAGTGAGCCGATTCCACCTAAAGCGAAATTCTTGAACTCCGGAACATCACCGGTTATTGAACCGGCTTTAACTCTGAACTTAAAAAGAGTATGATCATCTAGTTTTAGATAGTTGAGAGATGTAATCTCAAATTTATTATAATTGAAATCATTATTAAAACCTGCATCAGATAGTTCAGCTTCTGCTAAAAACTTACTGGTTATAATCCCTTTCGTATAACCTTTCTTGTTTAAGGTAAGTCGCATCCCAATACTTTCCTGAGCTACCACATCTGCAGAAGGATCAAGAGCAGGATTTAAACGACCAATATTTCCATCTCCAAAAAGGGAATATTCCGTACTATTTTCCAGAGTACTGTATGTAGTGTAATTATAACTGGCGCCAATGTTTACAAATCTGCCCAGAGTAATTTCTGAGAATACTCCATATCCCTCGGCTTTATAATAGTCGTGATAATCATATCCGGCTACTAATGTAGTGATAGAATTTTCAGAAAGTCCTGTTCGCCAGAGGTCATTGGTTGCTGAGCTGTTTGTTAACTCACCCCCAACTATAAGCCAGTTTCCAAAAGCTTTATTCGCGGAAGCTCTGTATTGCCAGTCCTTTTGACCGGTTGAGTATCCTATGAACCCATCAAAATCAACTCCGCCAATATTTAAAATTTCCGAGTTTGGATCAGCAAAATCTGAACCTACCCCAACAAAAAGAGCATCCACTCTATTATATCGAATTGACTGAAGCGTCGGCAAATATCGATAAGCACCAAATTGATTATCATACTCATATTCATTAAATAAATCATAATGAAGACCATTGGTTTGATAGAAAACCTTATGATTGCTGAAGTGATAACTTGTGCTGTAATTTTGAGCGAAGATAGAACTGCTTGCAACTAATGCAACCAGACAGGAGAGAATTGATATCTGTTTCATAACTAATTATACTTAAGTTAGAGGATGTTTCAATTAAAATAAAATCAATGATATTTCAAACTCTGAAATGAAATTCTAATAATTAATAAATACTTAACTGGTGTGTTTAACTTATTCGAATACAGATATAAGAAATAATATATGATCACTTAACTCTTCATTAATCAACTTAGCACCTTCTCTTATATCTTCTCTGGGTACGCTTTCAGCAAACTTAAGTGTTTTCAATTTTTTATTAACAGATTTTACTTTCATCCCCTGAAACCCTGTCGGACGCATTAAAGAGACTGCGTATATAAATCCTGAAAGTTCATCGCAGGCAAACAGATACCTTTCTATTTCAGAATCAGGCTTTCTTCCTGTCCTTTCGGGAGCATGTGCTTGAATTGCTTCTAATATATTTTTGGAGTAACCATATTCTGGTAAAATTTCATTTACAGCTTTATTGGGATGTTCATCAGGAAATTTTTCCCAATCAAGATCATGAAGTAAACCGGCTGTCCACCATTCTTCAATTTCAGCTTCATTTTTTCCAAGCTTTGTTGCATAAGCTTCCATCGCTTTGGCTACCATTTTCGAATGATGAATAAGGCTTTCACCCGATATATATTTTTCTAATAACTGAAGTGATTGTTCTCGTGTTTGCATGTCTGCCATTTTAATTTTTTAAGAATAATAAGTGGTAGTGAATTTTTAAAATCTAAATATCAGATTTCCTTTCCTTTTGTTACTCGCCCTAATATATTACAATGATTAGCAATCTCTCTAAAAGAAGATAATATTGATGATTAATGAACCCTCGTTTGCTCCCAGAGAATATGGATGGATTGAAGTTGTTTGTGGAGGAATGTTTAGTGGAAAAACAGAAGAACTTATCAGAAGAGCCAAACGAGCTCATATTGCCGGACAGGAAGTAATTGTAGTGAAACCTGCTATCGATAAAAGATATAGTGATACCGAAGTTGTATCTCATAATGAAACTGCATTGCCCAGCATTCTGGTAGATACCGCTGATCAAATTGTATTACTTACATCTAATGCTAAAGTCGTTTGCATAGACGAAGCCCAGTTCTTTGATGAACGAATAGTTGATATCGTAAATGTTCTCGCTAACGATGGAAAAAGAGTTATAGTAGCCGGTCTTGATATGGATTTCGAAGGCAAACCTTTCGGACCTATGCCCTACCTTTTAGCCGTTGCAGAATATGTTACAAAGCTCCATGCTGTTTGTGCAGAAAGTGGCACAATGGCTAACTTCTCTCAACGAGTAATCGAAGATACCAGCAAAGTATTAGTTGGTGAATATGATGCCTATGAGCCTCGAGCCAGACATTGTTTCCGGCCGTCCGTAGACAGAAGACGTGGAAGACCCATCAGACCGTTTTTACAACCAAAAGTAGTACCTCAGGAAGAAGATAATTTAAACTTAGAAAACTCTTAATGGAAAATATATTACGCGGGATACTTGGAATGGTGGCAATTATCGGAATTGCTTTTCTATTCTCAAATAACAAAAAAAGAATTAACTGGCGTTTAGTAGGTACCGGGCTCGGCATCCAATTTATTTTAGCCATTTTTATTCTTAAATCTGATCAACTCGAAGCGTTATTTTCTCCATTAGGTTGGCCTAAACTTCTTTTTAAACTGATAGCCAGCTTCTTTGTTATAGTATTAAAGTATACAACAGAAGGAGCTTCATTTTTATTTAACTTTTTAGGTAAAGGACCTGAGTATCAGGAAAGCGTGGGAGTTATTTTCGCTTTTCAAGTTTTACCCACAATTATCTTTTTCGCCTCTTTAACCGCTTTACTCTATCATTACGGCGTTCTTCAATTTATAGTAAGAGTTCTTTCTAAAGGAATGCAAAAGTTACTGGGAACTTCAGGAGCAGAAACACTTTCTGTAATTTCAAATATTTTTGTTGGACAAACTGAAGCCCCTTTAGTAATTAAGCCTTTTATCAGTAAAATGACCAAATCTGAACTACTCACTGTTATGACCGGTGGTATGGCAACAATTGCCGGAGGAGTTATGGCCGCGTATGTGGCTATGCTTGGAACCTCGTTTGCTACAGCAAATGGACTTGAGATACAAGTTGCTCAACAGTTGTTTGCTGAACGATTATTAGGTGCAAGTTTGATGGCTGCCCCTGCTGCATTGGTAATTGCTAAAATACTTTACCCCGAAACAGAAGAAGCAGCCACTGCCGGTGATGTGTCAATTACAGTAGAAAAAACAGATGCAAACGGAATCGATGCGGCTGCTACCGGAGCTAGCGTGGGCTTGAAACTAGCTTTAAATGTAGGCGCTATGTTATTGGCGTTCATAGCATTACTAGCAATGTTTAATGGGTTTTTTGGTTGGGTTTCAGATATAACAGGTTTAACAGGAGTGATAGGTTCACAGTTAAGTATCGAAATGGTTTTAGGCTGGGTTCTTGCTCCAATTGCCTGGGTCATTGGTGTTGAATGGGCAGACGCAACTACCATGGGAAGTTTAATAGGTACTAAAATTGTTTTGAATGAGTTTGTTGCGTATCTGAAATTGGCAGATGAAGTATCAGCAGCAAATATTTCACCTAAAACTATTGCAATGGCTACATTTGCATTATGTGGATTTGCTAATTTTTCTTCAATCGCGATTCAGATTGGTGGTATTGGAGGATTAGCCCCTGAGAGAAAATCTGATTTGGCTAAATTTGGAATTAAAGCTGTTTTTGCCGGTACGATGGCAACAATGATGACAGCAACTATTGCAGGAATGCTTTTTTAAAAAATAATAAAGACTAACATCAAAAATATACTTTCTTAAATGAACGGACTAGAAAAAAAGTTGGGCTTATGCCTCTTAATAATTTCAATTTGTTCTACTATTACTCTTTCCCAGTCCAAAAACGACAAAACCGTTGTTGGAACTGTTGGAAAAGAAAAGATTACATACGGAGAGCTAAAAGCTAATGTAAGTACATTACCAGACAGCTCTCCTTCTCTTCAAGAGTTGGAAGAA
This sequence comes from Balneola sp., assembly GCA_017643645.1. GTDB lineage: Bacteria > Bacteroidota > Rhodothermia > Balneolales > Balneolaceae > Balneola. The sequence goes on along the minus strand of JAEPNB010000002.1, from coordinate 176,854 downwards.
TTCTTACCCATATACCTTGAGTATAAAGCGAAAATTCAGTTTGCCGAAAAAGAAGGCGTTTTAAATGATAAGGTGCTATTGAACGAACTTGATCAATATTCTAAACAAGCTTCTTACTCATACTGGTTAGAAAACAGAATTAAAGAGACGGAGTTTGAAAGATATTATGATCGTGCATCAACAGAGTTGAAAAGCGAACATATTTTAATTGCGGTTGGGAATGATGCCTCTCCTTCTGATACATTGGCAGCTTACCAGCAGTTGATTGAGGCTCGTAATAAATTTTTGAATGGCACAAGCTTTTCTGAACTTGATCGTGAATACTCTAGTAAACAAGCCGGTCGATCAATGGGTGGCGATCTTCCCTGGTTCAGTATTGGAACTACCGTTAAAGAATTTGAAGATATCATCTTTAGTTTGGATGTTGGCGAAGTTTCTATGCCGTTTCGAACTCAATTCGGTTATCATATTGTGCATCTACAGGATAAAAGATCCAGAACTTTATCGCGCGAAGTGTCTCATATATTTACGAGAGCAGGTGTTCAAACATCTAAAGAAAAAATTGATAATGCTTATTCAAAACTCGAAGAAGGCTATTCATGGAATGAAGTTGTTGTTGAGTTCAGCGACGATAACCTCTCTGCTGCTAACGGAGGAAGAATAGGATGGATTAATTATGGAAGATACAGAACAGGATTTGTGGACTCCGTTATGTCATTAAGCCCTGAAACTGACTACTCAACTCCAATACAGACATCATATGGTTATCACATTTTTCGAATTGACTCTGTTCAAACTTTTGAGAGTGAGGAAGAAAAGAAAAATTCTTACATGAAGGAATTTCTGGATTCACCAAACTACAGAAAAAGTAATTCCTTTGTTATTAATTGGTTAAAAAACAATTTTAATAACAGTGTAAATCAACAGATTTTGGAAGATTTTAAATCAAAAATTGATCAATCTGATACACTTAAGATCAAAAATATCCAACTCTCTGAAGATGATACCCCGATTTTCAGTTTTGAAAATTATACATTTACTGATACTGATTATCACCGCTATTTAGATCAAACTCATCCTGATGCATCTGCAAGATCATATTCAGATAAATGGTTCGATGACTTTAAGACTTATGCTATTGACAGCATCGTTGTTAAACTCACCATAAGTGAATTTCCGGAATTTCAGAGCACTTTAGATAATTATAAAAAGGGATTAGCAGTTTATCAGGTAAATGATACTTACTTATGGAGTGCAGCTACTGTGGATACATCCAAGCTTGTAGATCTATATGAAAAAAACAGTTCTGTATACTCATATCCACAACGTCACTATTACCATTTGATAAGCGCTTTAACTGACACCACTTTAGATAGGGGTATTGAGTTCGTTGACTCCGGGAATCATCCGGATAGTATCAGAAGCTACAATCCCAAAATAGCGGTAATTAAAGATTCAACCGGTGTATTTACTGATGAGCCATACGATAAACTCAAGAGTATGAAACCCGGCACTTTTTCTGAAAGGTTTGAATATAAACGAAGATCAGCTGTGTTTTATCTTAATGAGATATTACCTGCACGCAAAATGACATTTGATGAAGCGTTTAATCGACTTCTTGCCGATTATCAACCTAAAAGGGAAGAAAAATGGCTTAATCAGTTAAAGAAGGAATATCGCATTAAAATGAATTTGAAAAAATTAAGATCAGCATTCAACAAAGACGAATCATTGTAAATGAAAATAGTTTCTCATTTAACTTTACTAATACTACTTTTCACCGCATGCACCAGTTCTAAAAGATCTGAAGGCAGAGTATTAGCGGAAGTAAATGGGATCGTTTTAACTACAAAAGATGCAAAAGCAAATATTCCGGAGTCCGAGTTCTTATCTGACAGTGTTTCGGCCTATAATGCCTATAAAGATAACTGGATACAAAAACAGCTCATCCTGCAGGAGACGGAAAGGCTTAAACTTTTAGAATCACCTGATGTCTATAAAAAAGTAGAAAGAGCTAAGCAAGAAATGCTTTTAATTTCTTTTCAGGAAGCTGTTCTTAATACTCTGGAGAATGAAATTCAGGTTACTGATGAAGAAGCTCGTAATTACTATCAGATAAATAAGGATAAATTTCTTTTAGATGAACGCTATATAAGATTCCGACATCTTATCGCTTCAAATTTAAAAGACGCTGAAAACGCTAAAAGAGACCTTATGAGAGGTTTAACTTGGGAAAGTGTCGCTTCTGAATATTCGCTCCAATCAGACATGGTAATAAAGAATGCATCCCGTTTTTGGCCTGAAAGTACTGCTTTAAAAGAATTCGACACGTTAAACAGATATTTGAGACTCATCGGGGTATCTGAAATTTCAATTATTGAAAATATTGACGATGAGTATCATTTTGTACAACTTCTGGAAGAAAAAGCTGTTGGAGAACACCCCGATCTGGAATGGTTGTTAGAACAAATAAAAGAATGGTTAATACTCGAAAAAAAACGTATTGCTTACAATACCTATGTAAAGAATCTTTATCTTGCAGCTGAAGCGAATAATGAAATACGTACTTATAACGTTCTCCCTAATAACACTAATAAGGAAACAACTTCCGATACATTGAACTCAAACAAATAATGAGATATTTAAATTTAGTTTTACTCTTTTCGATTTTATCAACTCTTACTGTATTTTCACAACAAACCTCCTCTCCTACTTCTGCGGATAGAATTGTTGCTCTTGTTAATGATCAAATAATACTTAAGTCTGATATTGATCAGGGAGTTTCAGATTACATCAGGCAAGCCGGTTTTAACCAACAAAACGTTGAATTTTCAAAAGAGCTGTGGTACTCCTTTTTAGAATCTGAAATTGATAATAAAGTACTTCTTGAAAAAGCAAAGATTGACTCCGTAACAATATCAGATGATCAGGTAAACCAGCAAATGGATGCCAGAGTAAACCAACTGATTCAGCAAGCGGGAAGTGAACAAGCCCTTGAGGAAGCTTTTGGCAAATCAATTATACAATTAAAAGCAGATTTCAGAGATACCTTCAGAGAACAAATGACTGCAAATCAGGTGCGACAGTTAAAGTTTAATGAAATAAATATCACAAGACCTGAGGTAAAGGAATTTTTTGAATCTATTCCCAAAGACTCACTCCCCACTATACCTGAGCAAGTCGCAGTATCTCATATTGTTAAACTTCCTAAACCTAAAACTGATGCAAAGCAAGCTTCCTATCAGTTTGCTCAATCTCTTAGAGACTCCATATTAGAAGAAGGAGTCCCTTTAGAAGATCTGGCTAAGAGGCATGGAATGGATGGATCTGCAGCCAGAGGTGGTCAATTACCCATGATGGGACTGAATGAATTAGTATCAGAATATTCTGCTGCTGCAGCTGCGTTACAACCAGGACAAATTTCAGAAGTTGTAGAAACTGAATTCGGATTTCATGTTATCAGACTTGATGAAAGAGTTGGTAATAAAATTAAAACAAGTCACATACTTATAAGAATTGATGCAGCCCAACTTGATGATGACGCCGCTATTGCAGAGTTAAATGCTATCAGAGACAGTCTGCTTAATAATACTGATCTGACTTTTTCAGGAATGGCAATCAGAAACAGTGAAGATCCCTCTACTTCTAAATCAGGCGGAAAGATTGTAGACTCCCAAACCGGAGAACGATTAATACCGCTAAACAGATTAGACCCTGCATTATACAGGGTTGTATTATTGATGGATGAAATAGGACAAATTTCTGAGCCTAAACCATTTAACCCTAATAATGCCAATTCTGGAAAAGCATATCGAATTGTTCGTTTAGATAAACAAATACCTGAGCATATAGCCGACTTTGACATTGATTATCAGCGTTTAAAGAATATTGCTTTACAGCAAAAACAGTCCAGAGTTTTTCAGGAATGGTTACAAGAACTCAGAGATGAAATCTATATAGAATACAGAATTCCTAAGATGGAAGTTGGAGTTGCTCAGTAATGGCAGATAATAAAGATTCAGTTAAAGCTGCAAATGAATTTACGGAAACGTTTGAAGCTATCAAGAACGAGATTCATAAAGTAATAATTGGTCAGGATGAGATTATAAACCTTCTGCTTATATCTTTATTTTCAAGAGGGCATTGCGTGCTGATAGGAGTTCCTGGACTTGCTAAAACTCTATTAATCAAAACATTAGCAGATACTCTTGGATTAACGTTTAACAGAATTCAATTTACACCGGATTTAATGCCCGGCGATATCACTGGCACTGAAATAATTGAAGAAGAAAAGGAATCCGGTAAAAAGGCTTTTAAATTTGTTAAGGGTCCGATTTTTGCAAATATAGTTTTAGCTGATGAAATAAACAGAACTCCACCTAAAACCCAGGCTGCTCTTCTTGAAGGGATGCAGGAATACAATGTTACTACAGCCGGACAAACCTACCATCTTGACACTCCGTTTTTTGTATTAGCCACTCAAAATCCGATTGAACAGGAAGGGACCTACCCTCTTCCCGAAGCTCAATTAGATCGGTTTATGTTTAATATATGGGTTGATTATCCTTCTTTTGATGAAGAAAAAAGAATTGTTAGTCAAACAACTTCTTCAAAAGACATAAAGCTTTCACCAATTCTTGATAAACAAAAGATTGAAGAACTACAGGATCTGGTAAGAAAAGTCCCTGTTCCGGAAACAGTACTTGATTACGCTGTGAAGTTAGTAGGATCTACCAGACCGGACTCGCAACAATCTCCTGATTTTATTAAAAAATATCTTAGTTGGGGTGCCGGTCCCAGAGCATCACAATATTTGATCTTGGGTGGAAAAACAAGAGCACTTTCAGAGGGCAGGTTTAATGTAACCATAGATGATATTGATGCATTGGCAATACCTGTTTTAAGACACAGAATTGTAAATAACTATGCAGCTGAAGCAGAAGGTTTTACAACTGTCAAACTTATTGAAATGATTATTGATAAATTAAAGTAAAGTGGAATTTCAGGGATTACAGAACAGCTTACCGGATATTTTTACTGTAATCCTTGTCTTATTAGTTCTCCTGCTTTCATGGTATTCTTATAAAAGATACTCATCAATATCTTTATCATGGAAACTTCTACTTAGTTCTTTAAGAGCATCCGCTCTGCTAATTCTGTTATTCCTTTTTCTCAATCCTTTTTTTAAAACTACAAGAGAAGTAATTGTTAAACCAAAAATTGCTGTAATTTTAGATGCTTCAGAAAGCGTCTCAATAAATAAAGGGGAATACAAAGGTAATGTTACTTATCAGGAAGTTATCGCAAATTTAAGAAGTGCCCCCTCTTCCTATGATCTCGAATTTTTCGATTTTGGAGATCAAATCCAGAGAACAGATCCTGACCAATTTTCACCTCTCTACCCCAAAACAAATATTTTCAATGCCATCGAAAATATATCAACCTCTGAAGTAGAATATGCCTCTGCTATATTGGTTAGTGACGGGATAATAACATCAGGCAAGAACCCTGTTTTACTGGCTCAAAATTCAGCTTTTCCAATACATGTGATGGGCATTGGAGACACAACAAGGGTTAAAGATGTTTCAATTAGAAATATTTCCACTAACGGTACCGGATTTACAAACACAAAACATTTGATTGGTGTTAACCTATCACAATTCGGGTTTGATAACAAGACTGTTACAATTGACTTAAAATCAGGAGAACTGATTCTTGATACTAAAAAAATCAACCTTACCAATGATATAGAAGTATATGATGTTGAATTTGAAATTGAGAATTCGACTCCCGGATTAAAACAGTTTCAGGTGGAAGTAAGCCCGACAACAAACGAATGGACGGTTGAGAATAACACTTCTTCTTTTTCAATAGAAGTTTTAGATAGTAAAAAAAGAATTTTGCATATAGCTTCTTCGATTCATCCTGATATAAAAGCACTCCGGTCAATACTTGCTTCGGATGAGAATATTGAACTCAGTACTTATACTTCTTTAGGCTCAATGCCTGCTGTAAAAAATCTATTCGATAGTGACGATTATGACCTGATAATTCTTCATGGTAAGCCAACACCAAAAGCAGTATCAGAATTTGATCTTTCAAATAAGGATATCTCTACCCTTTTTATTTTACTTCCTGATCGTGTATCCATCCTTTCGTCAGAAAATTATAATTTAATTGATACGGACTCACCTGAACTTTTTGAGGTCCAGTTACAGAGATCATCACAAAATACAGATCATCCTGTATTAGAATTAGAAGATGTGAATTTGCTTACTTTTGCTCCAATTGAGTCTTCAATTAATGCTTTTAAGAACTATCCGGATGCAATCACTTTATTTACAGCTCATTATCAAAATATTCCTACAAATTCTCCGGTAGTGTCTGTTTTAGAACAAGGAAATATTCGTAAGAGTGATTTTAATGCTGCCGGTTGGTTCAAGATGTACTTGAGCCCTAATAACAATGAAAGAAACTTTATAAAGCAATTAGTATTAAACCTTGTTGACTGGACCTCATCAAATCCCGATAACCGATTACTTAAAATCAGCCCATCAAAAAATTCGTTCAATACGAGTGAATTACCAATAATTAATGCCAGCCTCATAAATGAAAATGGTGAAGTAGAAAGTTCTGGTATAATTGAAGTTACAATACAAGGTTCGGATTTTGCTGCCAACTATACAATGAATAGCGTTGGAGACGGAAATTACAAACTACAGATTCCCAATCTTGCAAATGGGAAATATGAATTTACTGCTACAGCCAGAAAGGGATCCAGAAAAATTGATACTCAAAATGGCGAATTCTTGATATCAGAATCTAGTGTTGAGCTTGCAAATACAATAAGAAATGATGATCTATTAAGAAATATTGCGCTCAATTCAAGTGGAATATTTATTGAACATTCTTCCATTGAAGGCATTTGGGATATGGATGAAATAAATAACTCTTTAACTTCCAGAAAAGAAGTTCAGGAAAATTATATTTTTCCGGTCAGAAAGATGTTTTGGTTTGTTGTAGTCTTATTTCTATTGGGGTTAGAGTGGATTGTCAGAAAAAGATTCGCTCTGCCATAATTATTTCTTTAGTGCTGAGGATTTTAATTCAACCTTTCCTTTTCCTACCTCTTTAGACTTAACAATAAATACGTCATCGTAAGCTGATTCATCTAATTGTGCAAACTTTTCTTCGCCTATTATCATATTAACCAAAAATGGAGTTGTATTGGAATGCCCCACAATAAGCACTACTTCTCCCTGATGATCCTTAATTATCTTTTTAACAAATACTTTTGGAGCCCTTGGGTCATAACTTTGAATTTCCAGATTAAATTCCTTTGAGGTTGGAAGAGCTGTGGATTCTGTTCTTTTATATTCCGTCGAATAAACTGCATCTACTTTTGAATAAGCTTTTTTCAACATTGCTTTTATACGTTCCGCTCTTGCTTCACCTTCTTTAGTAAGTGGTGGATTTCTTGTTCCATCATCAGCTTTTTCAGCGTGTCTGACGAAGATAAGGGTAGCTGAATCTGAGGTACCTAATATATTTTGAGCATTTAACCCGGAAAGCGATAGTACAGTAATCAAGAAAAAGAACAGTAATTTTTTCATAGTAGAGACCTTTTTCAATCAGTATAAAAAAAGGCTAGTCTATTGACTAGCCTTTTCTGAAATTTATGATAACTTTTTACTTAACAACTAGGGCAACTATTAAACCTATAATTGCAAGTAGTCCTATTCCGAATATAATAAGTAAGCTTGTTGGAAAAGGTTCTGAGCTATCTCCCCAGTTGTCAACTTTACCATCAATAGTAGCTATTTGTGAAGCAGTTAATACATCAGCTTCTACTAAATAGTTGTTCCATTCATCCATAACCTTGGTAGTCCAGAACTCACTGAATGTCTTAAAATCTTCGTAAGTGCTGCTACTGATTATTTCATCATCACTTTTCTTAGAAGCTTTAGAAACAAAGCTATCAAGCGCCATAAAGAAACTAGAGTTGTTATCAAAAGCTCCTAATTCAACATTCTTTTGCTCCAGATATCCATCAAGAGAATTCCACATTGATAAAGAAGCGCTGGATTTCCAATCTTTAAGATCACTCTCTATATTTTTTTTCCATTTCGCTTTATCATTTCCTCCGTAAATCTCTACCAGGTTATCACCTATACTATTCCATACATCATTTACTTTAGTCTGTAATGCATAGATTCTCAAATAATCTTCCGTAGAAAAGGAATTTGAACCTGCTTTCAGAGTTTCGATATTCTCTCCAAGAATAGAATCAATAATTACCAAAGGGTTATCACCTGATTTTATAGTTCCTGAACCATCTTTCTTTGAGAGTTCTTCTATAGTACCTGGTGCTAATTGATTGTAAGTAACAAATAGTGAGTCTACCATATCGAAGATAAATTCATCTCTCTCTTCTACACTCTTACGGTATCTTGTAACAAGCTGAGAGAGCTTTTTTTCGCTTTCCTGAGATTCTGTAATAGCATTTCTCAATGAATCACTTCTCGAATTTAGGTTTGAAAGCTCTGATCTAAATCTCGTTACTTCTTCGGTAAGCTCAGATAATCTCTCAGCCTGATTTTCAATGATAAGTAATTTGTGCTCTGATGATCTTGCTTCACTTTTAAGACTAGCAATTTTAGAATCAAAAGATTCAGGGTAAAGTGCATAATCAAGCATGTCGCTATACTCAGTAAAGTTTGTTTTGAAATCATCTATAACCATTATCAGACTATCAATTTCATTGACTTTCTGTGCCATTTCAATGTCAGTTAATAACTCTTCATGGCGATTTTCAAAATCTTTCTTGATTTGATAATCAGATTGCTGAGCAAACAAAAAGGTACTATTTACTGCAAAGATCAATAACAGGGCCAATACATTAAATGAACGTTTCATGATTTAATCTCCTCTTTTTTAATTCCTTTTTCGTTTAGTGTAAATACTTCTGATGTTGCTGTATCAATAAGCTGAACAAATGGAGAACGTAAATTAAATGCTGGTGATTTAAGCCCTTGTTCTGTAATATTGATCTTTTCTTTAAGCTTTAGGCCACTATTTATAGGCTCCATCACATACACATTATTAAAGCCATCGGCAGTGATAAAGTAAAATCCATTTTGATTACGAATTAGTCTGACTTCATCAACTAAAACTGATGAACTGTCTTTCATTTCTTCGTATTGGAAAGGTAAAATGTTAAAAGCGATGCCGTATCTGGAATCTGATACATCTCCATTTTCTGTGGGAAGCAGTACACTTTCAACTTGCTGGGAGTAGTTTACATTTTTTACTTCAAATGTTTTACAGGCAGATGTAAACACTAAAACTGCAATAAAAACAAAAAGGGAAACTCTTGGATACTTCATTGCCAACTCCTTGTATTATAATTGATGGTTATTCAATCATTTGTATAAGAGTTGTGCAATTAAGTTCCCGATTACATAATTAAAACGCTCTCTATAGTTTTGTGATTTAATTTCTCTCTTCCCTTCAAAAAACCCAATTCAATAATAAAAGAATATCCGATTATTACGCCTCCTAGCCTTTCAACCAGATTTGAAGCAGCTAAAGCTGTTCCACCTGTGGCTATCAGGTCATCGTGAATGATAACCCTGTCTCCTTTTTTAATAGCGTCACTATGTATTTCTACTGAGTCTGTACCATACTCTAATTCGTAAGTTTCACTTAGGGTCTCAGAAGGCAATTTACCGGGCTTTCTTACCGGAACAAAAGAAGCATTAAGCACTTCCGCCATATTGGTCCCAAACAGGAATCCCCTAGATTCGAGACCTACTATTATATCACAGTCAGACTCATAATAAGGTTTACATAAAGCCTGTGTTGTAAGCTGTAAAGCTTTCTTATCACTTAAAAGAGTGGTTATATCTTTAAACTGAATTCCTGGCTTAGGAAAATCAGGTATAGTTCTGATTACTGATCCAAGATAATTTTTAATGTTTTCTTCTTCTGAGAGCATTATTTTGATTTAATTAGAAATAGAAACTAAGACTTTTTCTGCATTTGAAGAAAGAAAAAAATCCTGCTCTCTGGAATACCCATCAACAACACATGGCTAAAGCGTTACTGCTTGCAGAACAAGCTTTTGAAGAAGGAGAAATTCCTGTTGGAGCTATTGTTGTTAAAGATAACATGATCATTGGGAAGGGATATAATCAGGTGGAAAAGCTGAGCGATCCTACTGCGCATGCTGAAATGATAGCAATCTCTGCTGCTTGTGAAACTTTGGGAAATAAATATTTAAAAGGATGCACTTTATATGTGACGCTGGAGCCTTGCCCGATGTGTGCAGGGGCTTTGGTTTGGTCTAAAATTGATACTATTGTATATGGTGCTTCGGATTCAGGTTCCGGGGGGTCAGGATCTCTCTTTAATATAACAGCAAATAAAAACCTTAATCATCAGATTGAAGTAATTCAGGGTATTCTGGAAATAGATTCCCAGTATTTGTTAAAATCTTTTTTTGGAGCTAAACGCTGATCACGAAGTAAATATCAGTGAAAGCATGTGTTTGAACGAAGGAATTGTAACTCCCTTTTTGTTATTCTGTGCTCCAATCTCAAAAGCAATTCTCCACTGTTTCATCAGTGTTCTCACAGCAAAAATAAAACTATGTTTGGGATCATAAATATTTGTGGATTCAGAAGTTACACCATTCAGCTCAATTACCTTGATACCCTTCCCGTTCGTTAACTTTTCTTCGGAATCTGTGATCAAGTCGTATCTGCCAAAATAAAAACCTCCTTTAAAGCTTTTACTAATTTCATCGATCTTTTGAACCAAATCTTCTGTAATCAATTCAGAACCATCAAGAAACAGAGAGCCGCGGGAATGTGTGCCCAATTCAGTAAGAAGTATTTTCTCCCCCTCATCAGGAATGGAATAAAGATCATCAATATGTTTATCAAAATGTGTCTCTGCCATACAAACCGCCCTGTCATCTTTTAATATGAGTTGCTCTAGAGTGTGTTTACCATCTCCTGACACTGATAATTTATGTTTTGTAGTTATTGAAAACACATTTCCGTTTTTATCACTTGGGTACCGAAAGTAAAAAACGCCGAACTCTTTCCCTTCTATAAACTCCTGAAGAATATGATCTTCAGAAAGATTGGAGAGACTGTATTTCATCCCATCGAAGTCTTTAAGTATTTGCACACCTTTTCCTCTCTCTCCTTTGTCCGGCTTTAATACGATTGGAAAACTTAATGAGTAGGTTTCCATAAATTGTAAAGCATCACCGATTAGTTTTATTGAATTACATTGAGAATCCAAAAAAAGAAACCGTGCTACTGATTCTGTAGATCCAATTTTCTGAAGAATATCTCTTTTAGATTCACCTTTAAATCCCCCTTCCTCAATTCCGGGATTGGCTGCTGTTACAACGGTCATTTTTTTAAATCTTATCCAAAGAACTAAAGAGTATAACACGATGGGTGTATATAAAACATATATTGACCAAAACTCCCATCGTATCAGACGATTAATTTTACCATAAAGTAATCTCCTTCCTTTAAAAGTGAATAGAGGAATTATGATCTTTAATACAAACAAGACGAACAGAATTGTTCCCATCAAAACCCATAGGGCATATTCCTGATAAACAGAAAAATAATAAATCAGTTCATTCCCTAAAACCATTGCAAGACTTACAATTGCCGGCGTCCATAACAGAGAAGCAATTCCGAAATAGAAAATAAACATCCAAAAACTTGCACCTATAACTCCTGCAGAAAAGTAAGTAGGGAATCGGGTTCCAGGAATAAATCTACTGATCAAAATTATGACTGGGCCTTTTGCCTGAAACCATTGGTTCGATCTTTGGATATCTTTTTCATTTATGAACCATTTTAACGGAAACCTACGAATAGCATTTTTACCCAACCATCTTCCAGAAAGGTAGACCAGAATATCTCCAACAAAAATCCCAATGTAGCAGGCTGCTACAGCCGGAAAAAAACTCATCAACCCTCTTGATACCATTAAGCCGGCTCCTATACAAGCCAAGTCCTCTGAAATGAAGGTACTGAAAATTATCAACAGCATTAAACCGGTTAGAACCCAACCTTCAGCACTAATAATTTTTGAATAAGAAAAAGGAAGTAAAGCTTTGATCTTTCTTGAAACAGAAATGTCTCGATCATCTATTCTTGGATTATTGATAAAACTTTGAATCAATTCAGAAGATGAATTTCTTCCTGAAACAGGACTTAACAAATTACTTGTAACGATTAACCTGTTGAGCTCAGATGATATACTATTCAATGACTCAACATTTTGTTTAGGATTGATTATGATCGTTGGAGTCTGAATCTGGTTATATACTGAACTTAAGTTTCTAAGATCTGTATTAAGCCGAGTTCTTGAATAAAGATTATTCAACCAAGTATTTTCAAAAAAACCAAAGTCAGGAAGTAAATTTTGTACCGTCCATGATAGTGCATTATTAATTTGATAAACACCACGATTTAGATGATACCCCCCTAAAAGGTCGAATTCTAAAACTCCTTCAGGTTCAAATAGTGTAAGTGACCTTACTTTTGACTCGGAAGAATTCAGGAAATGTGAAGCGACAACGGTACCAAAACCGCTGGCAATAATATGAAGTGAATCTGACTCGTAGGTGCCAATTAATGCTTGAATTTGTTCAGCATATAACTGAGCCGATGGATTATTTATTTGTTTAGCAAGTGACAAATAATCAATTTTCAGAATTGTATTTGCTTTGGCTAATTCAGAAACAATTGAGCTAAATTCTTTACTTTCTTGCTCTAAATCCGGAAATACTATAGCAGTTTCAGAATCTTGTATTCTACTTTTTTCTACTACAACGTTAAAATCTTGAGTTTTAGAATAACGCTCAAATAAGACTGAAGAAAAAAGAAGGGTAAGGTAAAGCAGAACCCAAAGCCTCCACCCTCTCAGAAACGAATTTTGGAGGCTTCTCATGTGATCTATGAAGCTTTTGCAGATTTTTTTACAGATTCATACCTCAACGTAGACGGAGCTATACCAAAGTCTTCAGGAACTGAAACATTCATGGTTTTAAGAATTAAACCTATTAGAGCATAGTGATGAACAGTGTGACTGATCAAAAATTGAAGTTCTCTTCTAATAGTTGAAACACTCCAGGGTGTATCTTCTTCTCCGGTTCCTTCATTACTTTTAACTTGAATTTTTTTGTCGATCAGTTCAGAATTTGATTCAAAAAATTCTACAGAGTCAATAATACTTCTCAAAGTACTAATTGCAACTTTTCTGTTTGTTTCCAACTTAAGATCTCTATCTCTGAGATCGTAGTTAACTTTATCAGTATATCCATTTATCAGGCTAATATAATGCTCAATAATATGTCGAAAATGTCTACCTATACCACTTTTAAAATATTTTCCATTATTGAAAGAATAATCGTCGTCTGTAATGGATGATAAAAGTGAAACCCCTTGCTCAAGGAAATAAATATTAGATTTAACTACAGCTAGTTTACTTTGCATACTCAAAATTCTCAATTACCGGAATAAATTGTTCTTTTGACTTCTTGTAAAGATCATTTGCCAACTCCTTACGCTCATTATTGGTAATAGGTTCAGCTCCAAAGGTTATTGTAGCGTAAATTTTGCTAAGCGTCAATAAATCTAAGAAATGTGATGTAAATGTTATATCTCTCCACCAACAAACAGATTCTGAGGCATTAATTTCATCTACAGGTGTGGTGTAACTTATTGTAGCGTAATGAACCGGCATACCCAGTTCAGCAGGATACGCCAGTAATGAAGCCTTGTAAGGAAGAATTTTAGCTCCTGAAGTTGTTGTACCTTCAGGGAAAAGTAAAATACCCTGAAATTCATTTATTCTTTCAGATATAAGTTCGTTGACTCTTTTTACATCCGTTCGTTTAGACCTGTCTACAAATAACATACCAACAGTTTTTGACATGAAACCAAACATTGGCCAACTTAAAACCTCGCTTTTTGCGATAAAAACACTTTTGGTTTTCGATATAAGCAAAAAAATATCAACGTAGCTTAAATGATTCGATACCATAAAGTAAGGAGGTACGGGAGGTGTTCCGTTAACTTCCACTTTTAATCCTATTATCCAACACATTGCTACCCCCCATTTTTGTAAAAAAAAGGCTCTCCAACGTTTACTGTTTATCCCGAATATTGAGATCGGGATACCTGTGATAATAAGTAAATAAAAAAAAGCTGTCGCTAAAATTATCATAAACAGCTTAAACAAAGCAATAATTAATCTCATACAGAAATGTAAGAAACTATTTTAAGAATAATGTTCTGGTTTGTTCAGATATCGTTTCCAAATCCAACAGAATAAGAAAATCGATGGTTTTAAATTGTTTATCTAAAGCCGGAGGACTACATACTTTACATCCCACATCAAGATATAACCTGAAAAGTTGGGGAATTTTTATCTCTCCGGAAAAACTACTTTCAGAAGTTGCTTTGCAAACAAACTCTTCTTCTACATCAATTAAATAATCCTTATGAAAGTAACCTTCTTCCTGAAGATAAACATGGTAAGCCAGGCCTTCGGCCGGGTTTTGACTTGTGATTGAACAACATCCGAAAAGATACCTCTTATTTAAAAGCATCATATATTTAGCTAGTCCTCTCCATAATAAAAAAAGGACACGCCCATTTCTATGTTCCTTATCAATACAAGCTCTTCCTAACTCAAAGGCATCTGAAAGTATTTTATCCGGAAGTGTGTGTATCTTAAATTCGTTTGCTGTGTAAAATCCCTCTCCATTTTCTGCACTTTCATTATCTTGTACTCTGTAAGTGCCTATTACCTGATTTGATTTGTTCTCAATTACTATCAGATGATCACAATATTGGTCGTATTTATCTTCATCCATTTTGGTATCATATGACTTCTGAAGTCCTTCACCTAATTCAACATTAAACACATAAAACCTTAAGCGAAGTGCTGATTCTATTTCTTCTCTGTTCTTGGCTAATCGTACTGAGTATTTACCACTTGAAATGTCCCACTCACTTTGTCTGTCTATCTTTTTGTTTTTGAATTCCATAACCAGCTTTTTCCTTAATGATATTCTTAAAACTAATAATACAGTATGAAGAAAGCTTCACATTTATGTTAACAAATTATAGCTGTTTAAATCAAAATGGTTTGATAACTTGAATAATAATGCTCTACTATAAAGAATATATAAAATCTAAGGAAGCCGATTGGGTCGTATTTGTACATGGTGCAGGTGGCAGCTCAAGCATATGGTTCAGTCAAATAAAATCATTCAGAAAAGAATTTAACGTTTTGCTTCTGGACCTTCGTGGGCACGGGAAATCAAAAGATCTTTTGCAAAAATACTATGAGGAAAATTATTCTTTTGAAAATATTAGCAGGGATATTTTAGAGGTAATTGATCATTTAAAAATTAAAAAAGCTCATTTCGTTGGTGTTTCCTTGGGATCAATTATTATTCGTTCACTGAGTGAAATAGCTCCTGATCGGGTAAGTTCTGCAATTCTATGTGGTGCAATTACAAGAATGAATATTCGCTCAAGAATTTTAGTTTTTATTGGTCATCTTTTTAAAAGAATTGTACCATATATGTGGCTTTATAAATTCTTTGCTTGGATAATAATGCCCAGAAAGAGACATGAAAAGTCCAGAAACTTATTTATTGGGGAGGCAAAAAAACTAGCTCAAAAAGAATTTATAAAATGGTTCAAATTGACCAATGAAGTGAATCCCCTTCTAAGATATTTTAAAGAAAAAGAAACCCCTTCGCCTATACTTTATGTTATGGGAGAAGAAGATTATATGTTTTTACCACCTGTAAAAAACATCGTGAAAAACCACAAACTGGCATACCTTGAAGTAATAGAAGACTGTGGACATGTTTGTAATGTCGAAAAACCCGACATTTTTAATGAAGTTTCTATAAACTTTCTTAAAAAATATTCCGGAGCTTAGTTTTCTTCTTTAAACTCGACTTCCGGTTGTAGGGTAAATAACCAAGTTCCCGGATCTCCTTCTATTCTCATTCGCTTTGTAGTTTTAACAGCTTCTTCATAATCTGAAAAAGCATAATAAGCAACGTAATTAAATCGAGTTCCCGAGTGAAAAAGAATCCTGGATTCAAACCCTTGTGAATCTAAAGTATTTGAAAAATTGGTTGCATTCTTTGGTACAATAAAAGAACCTCCAATTACAAAGTATTTCAAGTCAGAATTATCTTGCTTAACCTCTCCGCTTTCTCTTTTTGCCAAATACTCATTAAGATCAAAAGCCTTAGGTACAACAACCATTAACTCCGGATCTTTAATTGGCATTGAAAGATTTTTAAGTTCTTCTTTCTGTTTCTCAGTTAACTCTTCTTCTTTTTGTTCTTCAGGCTTCTTTTCTTCGACTTTTTCTTCAGGAATATCCATTCCTTTTATTTCTTCATTGGTAACATTAGATGTATCAGGTTCATCATCTCTGACAGGAGGAATAACAGGATCAGGTTTGTCCATTACGTAATCCATCTCATTTCGGAAACGGTTTCTTTCATTAGATAGAATAGTACCCTTTGATTGCAGTTTATCACTCATCCTTTCAGATAAAGTCTTTTCCAGTTCTGCTTGTATAATAATTACTAACTCATTTTCAATCTTGTCAGTAGAATTATATCCAAACAGATATTTTAAACCAAAGAACCATCCCGGAAGATCTTTAAGAATTGGAACACCTCTTCTTATCTTTGTTTCAGAAGTCGTATACAATCCGGCTACTGCAGTCGCTTCACCATCAAGTAATAAAGTTTTAGTAGTTACTTCCTGTTTACGTATAACCGTACTAACGGCATCCGGTTGAGCGTTTGATCGCTCAGCCGCGATATCAAGATGTATAAATGTGCTGTCATTGTAATCAATAATTGTAGGGGTAACTGTAAGTATTGTACCTGTGCTGAAAAATTCATCCGTTACATTACCGGCAAAATCTCTTTGTTTCACAGAAAAATCCTGACCATCCTGAATTTTTCCCTCTTCACCATCTACTACTTTTATCGACGGTGTGGCTATTATACTACCCAAATTATTAGATTCGAAAGTGCTGAATAGTGCTTGAACACTAATTCCGGGGCCAATTTCTCCCAGATTTACTAAAGCATTAAATACATTTTGAGAAACCTGATTAGCATTAGCAGAATTCACGGAAACAAATTGGTCAGCAAAAGCTGTTTGAGGTACCGATGCAGTAGCTCCTGAACCAACGAAATCCTGAATATTTGCAGGGACATTATTTGTAAGAGTAGACCAATCTATACCGATTTCAGCCAGTGCTCTTTTATTTCCTTCAAAGAAAGTAGCATTAATTCGTACTTCTCTGGTATCTATGTCAGCTAAAATCTCTGCTGACTCTCCTCCACTTGCTGTTCCATCCTGTGCATTTCCGGAAGCACCTTCTGATGTTACCTGAGGTACTATAATTTCGTAATAATCAGGTTTTGCTACCAATTGAAGGTTTTGGATTTTCAGAATATAGTCTAAAGCTTCTTTCCAATACATTGGGGGTAAACTAACCCCAATAGATCCGGTATAGCCTGATAAATCAACTATGAATTTATTTTCATACTCCTGAGCAAACTGGTTAAATATCTCTACTGCTTCAGTATAACTCGTGCTTCTGTCAAAAGTGACTATCTCATCCGGGTTAGTGTACTCTCTGAAAGGATTTTTTGTTTGTGCGTTTGCGTTTGGAATGAAAACCTGAGTAAAAATGATTAACAGTAATGAAACGCCGAATAATTTTTTTGTAAGCTGCATTGTAAATGATTTCATCTTTCCACCTTTAAAGTGAATATTTCTTGAATCCCGCCTTTGTCCAGGTTAAAGATAACCTCTCTATTCTCAATATCTATTTCTTTAAGATAACCTAAATATACTTTATCTCCCGGTTTCAGGATTTTAGTATTACCACTTTGGTCTATAATAAATATCCGGGTACTAGTTAAACCAATTAACCTGGACTGCTCAATATTGATAAGATTTTCAGTATTTGCAGGTATTGTACTCGTAATTAGTGGTTTAAGAGGATTAAAAACTGAAACAGTTGGATCCACTCTATATTTTTGTTTTAAATCTGCTGCAGTTTCAAAATCAATTTTTTGATAATAACTGTTCAAAACCAAGCTAAAGTTTACATAATCTCCAGTTGTTTCTCCAGTAGCTGGCCTTATACTAACATTTTCTACTTTATTCAGATATACGCTATTTTCAATTTTATTTATAAAAGTAACAAAATCCGCATAGACTCCTGTTCCAACAATTCTACTTCGTAAAATCCCATATTGATTTTGAATTAACGAGTCCTGGTATGTAAAGTCATAAAACAGTTCCAAATTTTCATCATTGATTCCACTCAGGTAGTCATACACATCATCAGGATTGTTAGATGCATATAACTTTTTGTCATAATTTTGAACAATTTCTTTTGCCTTGTTGTATCGTTCTAATAGAGGCGGATATTGATCTCTAATATTTGTTTTAGTTGTATAATCTGTATTTAAAGATTCGAGTTCTGATGCTAATTGATTTATTTCCGCTTGTTGAACAAATTTAATATAAGAAAATGCTCCACCAGCTATTAATAATAATGTTACAAGCAAAATTAAAGAATTACGAAGAGCGTACGACATATTATTGATTACCCCCCAATACTTCTTTTAAGCCTTTAGCGCTTTCAGGTGTGTACCTTTCGGGATTAGCCACTACTTGGCGAATTGTATATGTAAAAGAAAAAGCTTCTTGTTCCCTAATTAAAATTCTTTCAACATCTTTTAAAACAGCACCACTGAACATATCAGCTACCATGGGTATTCTATTTCTATAAAGTGCCACCCCATTTAAATCTATTCCTGATTCTCCGGTGTCAGTAAAATTGGTTAACCAAATAGAATCAATATTATCAATTCCTTTATTAATTAAGTCCAGATTAACAGTCCAAGTCAATGTACCTTCACTCAGCTCATCTAATAAGACAAGTTTGGTTTGTATACCCGTTAACTCAGAGTTAATTCTGTTATACTCCTGAACCGTGTTTTCCAGAACCCTGATTTCTGCTTTACGACTTGAAACACTCTCTCTAAGGCTTTCGATTTCGGTAGAGTTGCCAAGAAAAAAGTAGTTAGAGATCGGAAATACTGAAATAATTAAAGCCAAAAGTAAAAATCCGTGCCATTGTAGCTTGAAAATCTTTTGGCGATCTTTCACATAGGAAGGTAAAAAACTTATATCCGGATAAGACTGCTTTTGAAAACCTGCATCGGCCCACGCTAATGAGATGGCAGAAGTAAATGAAGCGACAACTCCGGGATCAAAATCTTTAGTGTCAAAAATCTCATCTTTATATACAAACTCAGAAACCTCTATATCAGGAAAGCGGTCTTCGAAAAATTCAATAGCGTCACCATTTAAGCTATTGTTACATAGTATAATTCGGTCAAGGCTGGGAACTTCTCCTGTATCAAGTTGAAAAAGGATTTTGCTAAATACAGTATTGAGAAACTTTCTAGAGGAGGAACCCTCAGTAATAATTGGAGAAATATTAAGAAGAGCTGCTCCTTTTAGAAAAATAATTCTACAACTTTCTTCGCTGTATTGAACCAACGCAGTTATACTTTCCGGATCAACATCATAATTAGCTCTGAATAAACCAACAATTAGAGCTTCATCAGGTAATACTTCATTTATGGTGACTTTCCCACTATAAATACTTTCAGCTTTATGAATTAATTGAAGTACCAGCGGATCATCCTCCACAGAAACTAATAGTAATGATCCATCCTCTCTTATACTCGATGAATAATAATCTTTTCCTTTAGGAGAACCGTAAAGAGATTCAAGCCGATCATCAACTATGATTTGTAAATCTTTCTTTTTTATAGAAGAAAAATCAATATCTCTTAATATCTGAAAAATAGTAGCCCCTGAAGGAATATTAACACTCATTCTTATTTTAGAAGAGTCTAAATCCGTAAGCACATTATAAATCAAGACTTCATTACTAGTTGCTGTGTCTGAATCGGCTTCAACGGCCATATCATCGACATCAAGAATATCTTCATCACTTTCGAGATCTTCGAAATCTTCAAGATCAAGATCTAATTCTAAGTCAAGATCATCCAGATGGTCATTTTCCTGTTCTTTCTCATTTTCTAAATCTTCATCAATCCCAAAAATACTTTCATCTTCAAGATCATCAAAGGCGTCAAAAACTTCTTCTTCCTTATCTTTAGGTTCTCCAATTTTATGTGGTGCATTTACGAGCTTGATCTTATCTATTCTCTCAAGTGTTGCCGTTTTTCCAGACACACTTATTCTAGCGATTTTGATGGAATCGTCTTCAAGAGAAAATCCTGTATATAATTTAATTCCAGACATCTAATTAATAACTTGTCTCACTTAATAGTTGTACTATTTTCGTCTTATTGTTGGAATAATTAATAGCATTTTCTTTAGAAATTTTACCTTCAATGAATAATCGTTTCAGGTCTTGCTCTAAAGTATTCATTCCTTTTTCGCTTCCTTCCATCAGCATCTGATAAATTTCACTGATGTTATTGTTTCTTATCGCTGCTTTAACCGATGAGTTAGCGATAAGAACCTCTTTCGCTAACACTCGCTTACCGTCTAAACTGGGCACAAGTTTTTGACTTATAACACAAGTTAAAACATCTGCTAAACGAGCTCGAACTCTATTCTGCTCTTCTGTTGGTACTTCACCTAATATCCGTTCTATACTATCCATTGCTGATGATGTATGCAATGTACTGAACGTTTTATGTCCTGAATCAGTAATTTCCAGAGCTGTCATTATGGTCTCCGGGTCTCTAAGCTCACCAATTACGATTATATCCGGATCCTGACGTAATGCTTGAATAGCTCCCGCTTTAAAAGATTCTACATCTCTTCCTACCTCTCTGTGCCTAACTACAGACTTAATTGGTTTATGGATAAGCTCCACAGGAGACGAGATTACTACTATATGAGAGTCTACTGTTCTATTGTTAGCATCAATAATTGTATCTAATGTAGAAGATTTACCAGATCCGGTAATTCCAGTTATCAAACTTAATCCATATTTATAGTATTTCAGACTAAGTGCTTTTGCTACTTCCGCGTTAACTCCTAAACTCTTAAAAGGACGGATTGTATTATCAATGCGTCTCATGTTCATAGCTAAATGCTCTAAATCAAAGTAAATATCAACTCGAAAACGTTGATTTTTACCATTGCCTATCTCTATTCCATATGAAAAATCAAGATTTCGATTTTTTAAAAGTAACTGTCTTTGGCTGTTTACCAGTATGTTCAAGAGTAAAAAATCAGTAGCTTCTACTGAGAAATTTTGCGTACTGTTATCAGGTGATTTATCGCCAAAAATTCTGTACCAAACTTTTCCTCTACATCCCGCCCCTCCTAAATCTATATCTGAAGCCTCATTCTTCAACATTTTAAGTAAAAAACTATCTAGGACAGCTTTTAAATCAATACGAAGCTTTTCAGGTTGGTCATCCAGAATTTGACTCATTTTTATAAAGAGCTCATCTCCTCTGGCGGTGAAAGGAATTTGCTCAATTAAAGGCGCTGTGAGCTTATTAAGGATATGTTCTTTGCTAGCCGTTTGCATAAAATTCATATAAAGAAATCATTGTTATAGATGATTTCCTATCAAGAATGTTACATAAATATACTTAAACTGGAGAGTTAATCTTACCAGGTATTGTCATTAAGTAATCTTTTTTTGAGGTTTAGTAACTGCACATTCATGTTACTAATTTTTCTTTGCTGTATTTCGATGATATTCTTTGTAAAGATATTGAACAATTTTTCCGGTTTTTTCCGAAAGAAGTTAAGTGCATCATATCGCTCATATCTTAGTAAGATAGTGTCCGTTTCTGAAGTTACTTTAGCCATTCTGCTGTTTTTACTGAATAAAAAAGCTTCTCCTAGAAAATTGCTTTCTGATAATGTTGCTAGTTGAATTCCATCTTTCCAAATAGCCACTTTACCTGATGCAACTAAGTACGCAGAGTTAACATTTTCGGATTCATTAATAATATTATCACCAGCCATATAGCGTTCTTCAACGCCAGTTTGTAAGAACTCCAATACGTCTTCATAGTGAAAATTCCGTAACAATAAAGGAGGTTCTTTAAGAAACTTCTTTAAGTAGTCAGGCATTTTATCATGGTTTTTTTCTTGCATATCCATTTGTTTTCTTCCCCGTACACTAAATATCGCTAAAATGATTAACTAATATTTAATAAGTTATCTAATATTTCAAATTAATCTTCTAAAGTTCCTGCAATTATTTCTTCAATCGTTGTGATCCCTTCTTTAATACGTTCACGACCAGACCCTCTAAGAGTTAACATACCTTGAGACATAGCTAAATCTTTTATAGCCTGTTCATCTATATCGCCTCCTGATTCCAAAACAAGTTCCTTTATCTCTTTTGAGAAATACAAAGCCTCATGAATGGCTGAACGTCCTTTAAAACCTGATTCACCACACACTTCGCAACCTACTGCTTTATAAAAAGTTGTTTCTTTGTACTCTTCTTCAGTAAAACCTATACCTTTTGCAACTTCTATATGTGGTTTAAATTCTTCTTTACATTCTTTACATAATCGTCTAACCAAACGCTGAGCCATAACTAAATTAACGGCATTTGCGATCAAGAACGGCTCAACTCCCATTTTAAATAAACGAGAAACAGCACTGGGTGCGTCGTTTGTGTGTAATGTAGAAAAAGTAAGGTGACCAGTGTTGGCTAGTTTTATTGCAATTTCTGCTGTTTTAAGATCCCTCATCTCACCTACCAATACAATATCCGGATCATGACGAAGTATTCCACGTATTGATTGATCAAAGGTCATATGATTACTGATCTTTAGCTGCCTTGCTCCTTCTATTATATATTCTACAGGTTCTTCAATAGTAAGAACATTCTTAGTTGGGTCAATAACCGAGTATAGTGCAGCTACAAGTGTTGTTGATTTACCACTCCCAGTAGGGCCTGTAATTATAACAATTCCGGAAGGCTGACTTATAGCTTTTACAAAATTGGCTTTTGCAACTTTTTGAAGTCCTAGTAAATCCAGATCACGAATAACTTTTCTGTCATCAAGAACCCTGATTACAATAGACTCAAATTTTCTATCGTATTGATTACCAACAATGGGCATAATAGAGACTCTGTACCGAATACCAACCCCATCTATTTGACGTTGAATAAATCCATCCTGAGAAGCGTCTCTTTCAAATCTATCTACATTTCGGGTTTTGTCTTTTACAACTGCGGAAATTGCCTCTGGCTTCACGTTTTTCTGTTGATACCATAATTGCAATTTTCCATCCGTTCTAAAGCGAATATCTGTAGTAGAAGGCCCGCTTGGAACAATGTGCAAATCACTAACTCCCTGCCTAACTGATTCAACTAACATTCCCTCTACCAAGGAGTTAAGCATGCTCTGATTGATTTCGGCATCAATCTCTTCTTCGTTGATTGATTCTTCCTCTTCAGCCTCTAACTGAGATTCGTCGTAATCAATTTCCTCTAAAAGGTCCAGGAACTCATTTTTTTGTTCATAGACATTTGACAAAATCTCCTCTATAAACTCATACTTACAATAAACCAATTCAGTTTTTTTGAAATTGAGTTTTTGTATTACTCCCTGAATATCAGGATCAGAAGGATCAGCGGCTGCAACTGTTATAGAATTTTGAGAACGGTGAAAAGGAACAGCTTTCAGAACCACGAGCTCATCTACAACATCATTATTAATCTCTTCGACATTTGTTTTAATATGTTCAATTACCTCTTCAGGTACAGATTCAACATTCTCAAGAACCTCTCTGAAAGCATAAATTTCGGCAATTTCTTTCATTATAGTATGTCTGTTAAGGTCTAAATCCTGAAATAAGATCTGACCTAATCTACGACTACTCGATTGCGGTTCTTGCTCTAATATTTCTAAAGCCTCCTTAAGTTGCTCACTGGAAATGATAGATTTCTTTACAAGAATATCGCCGATATGTCTTCTGATATTTATTTTACCCATTAAGCATTCGGCTTAATAACAGCTGATTCAGAAGAAACAACAGTTATTCCAATTAATGCAATCATAATAAATAAGTTCACAAATAAACTAATGGTATCTATTACAGATTGCATCCTATAAGTAGTTTGAACTTCATAATATTCTGCGAGTTGTCGCGCATTTTCTCGTAAAGATCCTGATTCGGCTCCTAATCTGAATCTACTTATTGCGGTTCTTGTGAATACACCTGTTTCTTCAATTGATTCAATTAAACCCGCACCATCTTTGAGCATCTTTTTTATAGCAACTTCTTTGATTCGCTTTTCCATATATGTATTTCTGCATGCCTCACTAGCTACCTTAATTACCTCAATATTTTGCCCAGAACCACTATAAAGTGTATAGAAGACTCTTGAAAAAATTTCAATACTTGTTTTGTGTAATAAATCACCAATTACAGGAATTTTAATGATATACTTATCTAAGAAAAGTTTCCCTTTAGGGGTCTTAAAATAGTAAACCAAACCACCAATAGGTCCGATTATACTTAATGTTAGGGTTATCCAATTAGCTTCTAACCAATAGCTTAGTTGAAGCGTAGCAGCAGTCATGGGCGGCAAGGTAATCCCCATATCTACAAATAATTCAGCTGTCGCGGGAAATATATATCCCACATAAAATAATACAACTCCGATTACAGCAAAAACTGTAACAGCAGGCATCATCAAGGAGCGCTTTAAATTCTTTTTAAATTCAGCATCCCTTTCAAGAAATTTAGCAGTGCTTTCAAATACCAAAGCCATGTTACCTGAGGTAGAAGCAACACTAAGCATATAAGCAGCAAATTTTCCGAATACATCTTCATGTTTTCCATAAACTTCGGAACCTTCTTTACCATCCTTTAAGTCTTTTTGAATGGTTTTTATTACCTCTTTCATCCTCTTGTTTGCAGTATCTTCATATAAGAGGTTTAAAATTTCATCGTAAGTTAATTGTTGTTTTAAAAGATCGGCAGACAAACTAATGAAAGTCACCACTTCAGTATGTGGCACCCCTCCCTTAAACTCAAAGAATTTCTTATTTATACTTATGATCTCATAACCAAGTTTGACGAGTGCTTTTTCTACTTCCTCTTTATTATAAGCCTCCTGCTCTCCTGTTAACTTTGGCTTACCGGGTCGCTTCACTTTGAACATGAAGGTAGACTTCTGTTCTAAAGACTTTACATTTAAACTATTAGTCTTGGTTAGTCTATCTACCTTGATTTGAGCGTCCTTTTTATTCTCTGCTTCGAACTCTTTTAGGACGACCTTACCACCATTAGAAACTGCTTTTAAACGAAATTGTGCCATGTTAAGAGTAACTCCAGGTTATGCCAAATTTGTTATATATAGGTTAGAAATGCCCGCCCAACCCAAAGTCGATGAGAATTCTTGAATAGAACTTGAACCGGATTTATAATTAAGTAAACAGTATTCATTATAAATTACCTTATTCAAAATTGATTCATCTAAAAAACTTTTAAACCGATAAGTGCTACACTCTATAATATCAGGTTTGATATAGAAAGAGTTTGAATAAAATACTGTATTCAGCACAATTTGATTATCTACATCCTTTTGAGCTTCCGGAAATATATTCATAGAATCTAATGTCATTATTCCTTCTACTTCTAACAGCGTTTTTTAAAAACTGCTACTATGTATGCTTTCTTTAATCTAAAAAAAAAGGACTTCATTTAAAATGAAGTCCTTAAATATAAGACTTGGATAAATATTAGTTATTATCAGTCCAGCTCAAATCATCTCTAGTAACATCAGCTGCCATTGTGTTAGTAGCGACATCACCAATTGTTCCGTCAAAATCAGGATCACTGTTTGGATGTGCTGTAATAGTGAACTGAGTTGCTCCAGCTGCACTAAGAACATACTTACCGTTAGCATTAAGTGCTGATAACAAGTCTCCTTGGTCAATAGTATCTGACGCAAAAGATAAGTTATTAAATGTGATACCAGTGAAATCCTGACCACCACCACCTAACTGTGTAGGCTTCATATAGTAGCTCTGCGCTGAAGCTGCAATATTTGCAACGTCTTGACGAACTGCATCCAAGTTAGCTGAATCAGCTGCGCTTGAGAAAGTGTTAATTGCAACTACAGTTGCAATACCTACGATTATTGTTACTAGTATAACTAGAAGTAATTGTTGTTGTCCCATTGGGTATACCTATTTATTGTTGTTTGTTTGTTGTTAATATAATTTATAATTCAATTTCTTAAAACATTTTCTAAAAATAAATTAGAAATTGCTTATCCGCGTTAAGCTTATTTAATATCAAGAGTGTTGATTCCTCAAAAAATTACAAAAAAAAATCAACACTACAACTTATCTGTCCAATGTAATAATTGGTTAACAGCTGATATAAATAGTATCGACATTTTTTTGAAGAAGTTTAAGTTGTTATGTTACTTTTTCAAATATATTTATGAAATACAATTCTACAACTCCATATTTTATATTGTTTTCATTATGGTTACTGGTTTTTTCAGCCAGTAGTCAAATTATGATTATAGCTCCTATCTTACCTGAAATTGGGCAAAGTCTAAACACCCCTATTGAACTACTTGGTAATTTAATTACGGTTTATGCTGTAATGGTTGGTGTATTTGCCATTATTATGGGGCCATTTTCAGATAAGATCGGTCGTCGCAAAATTCTACTGATAGGGACGGGTGGTATGGCAGTTTTTTTATTCTGCCATACGCTTGTGGTTGATTTTAAAAGTTTTTTATTGGTTAGAGCGATGGCTGGAATGGCAGGTGGTGTATTAAGTGGAGCGGCAGTAGCTTATGTTGGTGATTATTTCCCGTATGAAAAAAGAGGATGGGCAAATGGTTGGGTAATGAGTGGAATAGCTGTTGGACAAATACTTGGAATACCTTTAGGTACATTTCTCGCTGAGCAATTCGGTTTTAAATCTCCCTTCCTCGTTTTTGGGATTGTAATGTCGCTTACTTTTATACTTATATATATTAAGGTTCCTCAACCTGATGTTGAGCTTCATACTGACAAACTTACAATACTTTCTACGTTTACTAAATATATAAACCTGCTCAAAAGAAAAGATGTGAGTTTTGTGGCCCTTTGTTACTTATTAATGTTTCTTAGTCTATCTGTTTTTATAATTTACTTCCCCACTTGGTTGGAAGATTCATTCGATTCTTCTTTAACTACTATAGGTTATATATTTGCTGTTGGCGGTATTGCTAATGTTATTGCTGGACCAAGTTCAGGATGGATATCTGACAAAATTGGTAGAAAAAACATGATCATCACCTCATGTCTGGGACTTTCTGTTTTAATGACCGGCACAACCTTCTTTATTACTGAGCTGTCTTTTGCATTTATTTTATTTCCGGTTGCTATGATTTTGATTGCAATGAGAATCAGCCCCTTTCAGGCTTTGTCTTCCGAGTTAGTGAAATCTAACAACAGAGGAACGATGATGAGTTTATTGGTTGCAATTGGACAAGTTGGATATGGACTTGGAGGAACCGTAGCAGGCCCTCTTTATTCTATTAAAGGATATGCCAGCAATACCTATTTTGGAGCATTTGCTATATTTTTAACTGCATTGGTAGTTTGGAAATTCGTACCTGAACCAAAGCTGAAATCCACTCCTATTCCTGAACCTTCAATTGTGGAATAGTATAACTTGTACAGTTTAGATCAGCAAGTCTGTTTTTTTAAGAAATTAACTTTCCAAGACGATAAAATAATATGTAACTTTACTCACTTTTAATTATCTCTTTAGGAAAAAGCCATGAAAAAATATCATCTAGTCAGCTTTATAATAATTCTCATTGCGATAGTTTCAGCGTGTGAATCTCAGAGCGATAATGAAGTCGTAATCTCAGGTAGTGTAGTGAATGCTAGCTCTAATGCTCCAATACCGGATGCTGTAGTTAGAATTACGGCTCCTCAGGAATTTTTGAATGAATCAAGAGTTACGGACGAACTTGGTGCTTTTACAATTACAGGACTAAATGTAAATGAAGCTACAGAAATTACTTTACAAGTAGGGAAAACAGGCTTCGATAATACTATTGTAAATGTACCTGCAACTCCCGGCCAAACTATTAATCTGGAAAATCCGATTGAACTCTCCGAAGAAGGCAGTGATGACGAAGATGGAGATGATGATGGAGAAGGCGTTGCAGGACCTTCTGCTGGACCTGCACAAATTATTTTAACCAGTATCTCAAGACAAGCAATAAATATTGCAGAAACAGGAGATGCAATTAGTACTCCATTTACATTTGAGGTTCAGGATTCAGCGGGTCGTTCTCTTACAAATGATAATCGGGCAACAGTTGACTTTCAAATACTTTCCGGTCCCGGTGGTGGAGAAGATATAACTCCTTCCAGTTTAGAAACTAATTCAGAAGGCAAAGTTACAGCTGCTTTATTTAGCGGTAACCGAGCAGGGCCGGTCAAAATCCAAGCAAGCATTACCAGAGATGATGGTACCCCCGTTCGTTCTACCCCGGTCATTGTAGCTATACATGGCGGGTTTCCTGACAGTGATCACTTCAGTATTACCTCTACCCCTTCAAACATAGAAGGTTTTAATATCAATAATATTCGAAGTACTATAACTGTTGTTTTAGGTGATAAATTCAGTAATCCGGTAAAGCCGGGCACTGTAGTATACTTCAATACTACAGGGGGAATTATCCAAGGTTCAGGTGTAACCAACAATGATGGTATTGCATCAGTTGAATTAATATCTGCTGATCCTAGACCCGCTAATGGTCTGGTAACAATTACAGCAAGTACAGTTGACGAAAATGACGCTGTTATTTCGAAAGATGCAGTTGGCTTATTTTCCGGAATACCTCAAATTACTAATGTAAATCCAACAACTTTTGATATTCCACCAAACGGGGGTGAAAACTTTACATTTACGGCAACCGATCAGAATGGAAACCCTTTAGCTGCCGGAACACGGTTTACTGTAGAAGTGGGGCAAGGTTTAGATGCTAATGGTGATGCGAATTTTACACTAGGTGATTATATTACTACTGGTGTTGGAGCAACACAATTTTCATTTTCTGTGAGCGATACCGATGAAGTAGCCAATGACAGAGGAGGAACGACGATTACCATAAGAGTTACTACTCCTCAAGGGAAAGTCGCGTCTTTTCCTATTTCAGGTTTTAGGGCAAAACGCGCAAACTAATTCAAAACGAGATATACTAATTTTTATATAAATGTTCGACTTTAACAGTACCTCTTATAAAGAGTTTCTTAAAAACTTCAGAAACGATACAGAGAAAAAAAGAGTGATAGTATTTGCCGGCAATTTCGCCGAAAATAGAAAGTATGCTTTGAGCCAGTTTGAAACTGAAGTTATGGGCGATTCCATTCATGTTTCATTAGAAGATCATATTTCTGGTTCAGAAACTGAAACTTATAAAAAATTAGATCAACTCTTTGAGCGTCTATCATCAATAAGTTCACTTATTATTTTCAAGAACGCAGAACAACTATGTGGTGTATATGTTGGGCATACATATTCTGTTGTGAAATATGCTACTCCACAGGAAAAATACTTTATCAATAAATTAAAGGAGTTGAATTGCTCTTGTATTATCGAATTTGAGAACGAAAATCATTTGGATAAAGCTATTGAAAGAGTTGCTGATGCAATTGTAAGATTTAGAGTTCCTTCATCAATAATTGAAAAGGTTTTTTTCTGGCTGAGTCAGGTTAGAGTAAACGGTTCAAACCTTCCCTCCCGTCGCCCGGTTTAACTAAATGGTACCAAGCGAGGAGAATCAATCTAAAGAAGCTTCAATTTGGAGTGAAGTAAAAGCCTCGCTTTCCGGAACAGATAAAGACTTCACCAAAGGAAGTATCGGAAAAGCAATTCTGGTTCTTTCTATTCCTATGGTTTTGGAAATGTTGATGGAGTCCGTATTTGCAGTTGTAGATATTTTCTTTGTTTCCAAATTAGGTGCAGAAGCAATTGCTACAGTTGGGATAACAGAATCCCTGATGACACTGATTTACGCAATTGCCATTGGATTTGCTATGGCTACTACAGCTGTGGTATCCCGAAGGTTCGGAGAAAAAAACTACGACAAAGCATCAATAACCGCAGTTCAGGCAATAATTGCGGGAATTTTAGTATCCACACCTATCGCTATTTTCGGAGGGTATTTTGCTCCTGAGTTACTAGCCTTGATGGGTGCTACAGGACAAATTATTTCCGATTTTTCTGTCTACACCACTATAATGTTCAGCACGAATTTTGTGATCATGCTGATCTTTGTGATTAACTCAGTATACAGAGGAGCAGGAGACGCTAATATTGCTATGCGCACCCTGATCATTGCAAATGGAATAAATATCATTTTAGACCCTGTTTTAATTTTCGGATTATGGATATTTCCGGAAATGGGTATAGCCGGAGCAGCTGTTGCCACATCCATAGGACGTGGAATTGGAGTTGGATATCAGTGCTATAAACTTTTTGATGGAAAGACCAGAATTAATGTCCTAAAAAAGCACCTTGTGCTGAGATGGGATATAATGTCTAACTTAATAAGAGTTTCCCTAGGAGGAATTGGTCAATTTATAATTGCAACAAGTAGCTGGATCGGTTTGGTGAGGATAATTGCTGAGTTTGGCAGTGTGTCTTTAGCGGGTTATACCATCGCAGTACGAATTTTAATTTTTTCGATTTTACCTTCATGGGGAATGAGTAATGCTGCTGCAACCTTAGTAGGTCAGAATCTTGGTGCGAATCAGCCTGAAAGAGCTGAAAGATCAACCTGGATTTCTGCTTTTGCAAACATGGTTTTCCTTGGAATTGTTGGATTAATATTCTTTACTAATGCTGAATTATTGATGGGCATTTTTACTTCTGACGAAGCCATTATAGACGTAGGAGCCAGATGTTTACGAATAATGAGCTATGGTTATTTAGCCTATGCTTTTGGGATGGTTATCATTCAGGCCTTTAATGTAGCAGGTGACACCTTCACTCCTACCCTGATCAATCTAGTTTGTTTTTGGATTGTTGAAATTCCTTTGGCTTATTTTTTAGCAATGCATTTAGGGCTGGCAGAAGAAGGCGTTTTTTATTCAATAGTAGTTTCTGAAACTTTATTGGGAATAATCGGCTTTATATTATTCAAACGTGGTAAATGGAAAACAACAAAAGTTTAAATGAAAGTTACAATCACACTAGACCGGTCAGGTCGCAGAGGTAAAGAAGTAACCCTCATCAAAAATATTCAACATAATCCTCAACACATCGAAAAAATTGCCAAAAAATTAAAAGGGCAATTAGGAACAGGTGGAACCGTAAAAGGTAAAACGATTGAGATACAAGGAAACCACGTTGAGCGTGTAAAACCCCTCCTTGAAAAAGAAGGGTTTACTTTCTAAAGCGAAACTTTGCTTTCTTGTCTTGGATCCAGATCGTATAACGAAGACGCAGTAGCTTGAACCGTTTTATACCATTCATTTCCATACTTATCGTTAATAGTATAGAAATCAGCAAAATCAGGTTTTCTTAGGTTCATCTTCCATTCCTGAGTCTTTGACTTAAAAGACGGATCAATATGCATGAGTTCATGGTAAAGCACCATCTCTTTAGTTTTGGTATCAAGCATATCCCATAATTCCCCTGAAAGCTCTATCAGATAATCGTTACCGGAGTAGTACTTAACTTCCCTGGTTGCTTTCATGCACTTTGCGGCTCT
This sequence comes from Balneola sp., assembly GCA_017643645.1. Classification (GTDB taxonomy): domain Bacteria; phylum Bacteroidota; class Rhodothermia; order Balneolales; family Balneolaceae; genus Balneola. Next base: position 144,964 of record JAEPNB010000002.1, on the reverse strand, counting down.
CTGTTTTGAGATGTTGGGGTAAACCAAAAAGTAACCGATCTCTGCGGGACCAAACTCCATATTGTTTTTTGCAATTACATCTTTAGCAATCTTCTCCACTTCGGGAGATTCCATTAATTGTTTATCACTTGATGTTACTTCTACCGGCTTCAATAAATCGTTATCGTTCATTCCTGATTTTTTCTTTCTTTTTGAATAATTACTGTTGATGCTACTATTGAGTACTCGATTTGCTTTCCTTGTATATTGTCAGTGCTTTTTCCGGCGTCATCAGCGTAATGCTTTGCCTTCTCTTCTGATAACACTTTCTTACTTAGCTCCCCTATAATAGTGACCTCTTTTCCCTTTGAATCAGTAGGGACAAAGAACCCGTAATCCTTAAACGTGATTCGAGCAGAATAATCTCCTTCCTGAGCTATAAAAAAGCAGCCTTTCTTTTCACATACTTCGGCTATGGATGTGCTAACAACAACTGAAGAAGAGTTATTATAATCAGCCATTAAAACTTCAGTAAGTGTTTTAGATTTTTCATAGTCTCCCACTTTTTCACCATAAACTTCAAAAGTATCCGTAATCTGAACAGGTTCTGATAATTTGATTACCTTTTTTGTGTCTTGAGCGAAGGCACTCGATCCCAAAAGAATCGCTAATACAAGAGTGTATAATATTTTCATAAAAATTCTTTATTAATTCTTGAAATGAAAATACTAATTAAGCGATCAATTGTTAACCTTGATTATTAATTATTCTATATTAAGTGATACGTCAATTTTTAAATATTTTGTATTGAAAGCTTTTTTTTCTGCGGTTTTTGGTTTCGGATTTAGTTTATTTGTTGAAGGCTTTTCCCGGATTATTATATCATTCTTTCACAAACAGGAATTCTACTTTTTTGGAGCAGAGTCTTTACCGGGTTTTTCATGGATACTTATTATTTATCTCGTTTCATTTATGGCTACATGGCTTGGAGTTATGTTAGCACTTAGCATGGCTGATCCGCACTCTAAAAAAGCATTTTATGTTATTACTTCTTTGATTATTTTTTGGTTAGTTTTTGAAACTTTGGCTTCACTTAAAGTAGTTCCTTTATGGTATTTAATGACGTTTCCAATTACAACTCTTCTCGGTTTATTTACAGCAAAATTCACTTACAAATTAAATAAGGTTCACAATGCGACTTCTGTTTCTTAGCATCTTTTTATCTATAATTTTAAACTGTACATCTAACAAAGAGTATTCAGTTTCAGAATTTCCATCTCCAAGTGGTGAAAATGCTTCATTACCCCGTCTTTTTACTGATAACACCGGGACCGTATTTCTAAGTTGGGTTGAATCTAAAGGAGATACCTCTTCCCTGTTTTATTCTTCTCTTGATGATGATCAATGGTCAAAGCCAAAACTCATCAGCAAATCTGATAGCTGGTTTGTAAACTGGGCCGATTTTCCTTCAGTAATTGGCCAAGATGGAAAAGCAATTGCTGCGCATTGGCTCCAAAAAGTTCCGGGAGGTACTTACGCTTATAATGTCAATATTGCCGGTTCTGCTAACGACTGGGAAAACGTAATTACACCTCATAAAGATAATACACCAACCGAGCATGGCTTTGTAAGCATGACCCCAGCTTCTGATTCTACATTTTTGAGTATCTGGTTAGACGGCAGGAATACAGCCGGTTCCGGTGGACATGATAGCCATACCTCAGGCCTGTCTTCAGCTATGACTTTGAGGTCAGCATTCGTTAATAATGATTTAAAGATTGAAGAGAGTTTCTTAATTGATGCAAGCGTTTGTGATTGTTGTGGAACAGCTGCAGTAAAAACTCAAAACGGATTTATTGTTGCTTACAGAGACAGAACTGAAGGTGAAATTCGGGATACATACATTTCCCGCTTTATGAATGGCAAATGGGAAGATCCAAAATCTGTACATGAAGATGGCTGGGAAATAGCAGCATGTCCGGTTAACGGACCTGCAATAGCCGCTAACGGACAAACTGTTGTAGTTGCATGGTATACAGGTGCTAATGATATATCTAAGGTAAAAATGGCTTTTTCCTCTAACGAAGGAGAATCTTTTGAAGCGCCTGTAATTTTGGACTACGGTAATCCACTTGGAAGAGTCGATGTTGAATTTATTTCGAACAACGAAGTAATGGTTAGTTGGATGGAAAGAAACATGGAAGATCGGTCAAAAGCATCTTTTGTAGCAAAGAAGATCACGACAGACGGAGAAATTCAGAAAGAATTTCAATTTTCTTTAATGGAATCGAGCAGAAAAAGTGGGTTCCCACAAATAAGCAGCTATAAAAATTCAATTATAGCTGCCTGGGCTGATGTAAGCGATCCAAATTCTTCTAAAGTTAAAGTGGCTATTCTAGAATAAGAGGAAACTCACCAAAGTTCATTAATTCAGCAATTTTAATACCAATATCTGTATTGTCGTTCCAGCCGGTGAATTGAATTGCATTGGGACCATAAGCCATAAGCGCCACAGGTACACCTGTGTGGTAATCAGTAACCCATTCCACTCTCAACTTATGTGGATCATCGGAGGCTGTCATCATTGTCATTCCACCTGTTTCGTGATCTGCTGTAAGTACAACTAGTGTTTCGCCATCTTTCTCAGCAAATTCTAAAGCCGCTTTCACAGCATCGTCAAAGTCTTTCATTTCTCTAATTACATATTCAGCATCGTTTCCATGACCACCCCAATCAATTTGACTGCCTTCAACCATCAGAAAGAAACCCTTTTCATTTGATTCTAATTTTGAAATTGCTGTATTCGTCATCTCTTGCAGTGTAGGAGTTCTGTTCTCACTTTCCATTCCGGAATTCGCAAAAAGTCCTAAAATTTTACCAGTAACAGAGTTTTGCATCTCCTCTGCTGTTGACACATATTCATATCCTCTGGACTTAAATTCCTCAATTATATTTCTGTCATCTTTACGTGAACTACCCTCCTGATCCTGAGGGATAAAGAATTCCCTTCCCCCTCCTAGGAACACATCATTACCGGATTCCACATATTGTTCAGCAATTTCAACTTGATTTCCTCTGGAACGCACATGAGCAGCAAAACTGGCAGGAGTAGCATGTGTGATTGTAGAAGTTGCAACTAATCCTGTGCTCATTCCTTTTTCCTTAGCTAGCTCCAATAATGTTTTACAATGAGAGCCATCGGGTAGATAAGCGATCATCCCATTATCTGTTTTCATACCACAAGAATAAGCGGTGGCTCCGGCGGCAGAATCAGTAATTAAAGAACTTGAAGATTGGGTTTTTACAATTCCTGTAACAGGCATCCGTTGTAAATTTAAGTAGCCATCTGCTCCTACTATATTTAATTGCCCTGAAGAAATTTGTGCTAATCCGGTTCCATCTCCAATTAACAAGATCACATTTTTGATCTTAGTTTCATTTACCAATGGTAAACGTTCAGTATTTGAGGTACTGGTTTTAACTACTTCAACTTCCTGGCTTTTAGTACAAGCAAAGCTAAAAAGTAAAATTACTAGTATGCTTTTCAATTTCATTTTTTGGTATTTTTAAGTGAAATTAGTGTGTTAAGATTAACAGAATATAAACTACTTAGGAAGTTTAGGAATAAAAGATTTAATAAGTCCCCAAATTCCTTTTGAAGGTTTTCGCACCTTTTGCTTTCTGTCTTTAGCTTTTTCAATTCGATCGGGTCGGTCTTGTTTACTCCATAATTCAGGCTTCTTCTTCTCTTTCTTGTCAGCTTTTTTCTTGGAATCTTTCTTACTTTTAAGTTTAACCTCCACTTTTTTCTTCTCAACTTTCTTTGGTTCAGAAGCTTTTTTAGCAGGTTTTTCGGATTTCTGTACTTTGTTCTTAAGTTCTACTTTAATCTTACCATCCTTATCTGTTGAAATTACAACCGTATCTTTTTCAACGTTAATAGGTTTTGTACCGTCAGAGATCTTATTGTTTGACTTAGTCGGTGGCTTTTTTGAAGCCTGAGTTTTGGGATTTGGATTAGAAGATTCTTTTGTTGAAGATTTCTTTTCTTCCGGCAAATCAAGAATTTTAAGGTCATCTCCTACTTTTTTCTTTATAGGGTCAAAATATTTCTCATCTGCTTTACTAACTAAGGTAATTGCAATTCCTTCCTTATCATATCGGCCGGTTCTTCCACATCTGTGGATATAATCCTCAACAGCTCTTGGTACATCATAATTGATGATCACCGAAACGTTATCAATATCAATTCCTCTGGCTAAAACATCAGTAGCTACAATTACAGGAACGGTGCCGTTTTTAAAAGCTCTTAATGATGCAGTTCTTTCTTCTTGTGATCTATCTCCATGAATACTCCCCGCATTGATTCCCTTCTTTTTCAGCGCTCTTTCTAATTCATTTGTTCCCTTTTTGGTTGCAGAGAACACAATACAAGAGGTCCAATCAAGCTCATCTAGGAGATCTTGAACAGCTCCTAATTTTTTTCTTGGAGGTGCGTGGTACGCTCTTTGATCTACTTGTTTTGAAGTTGTAGAAACTTCAATCTCAATTTTAACAGGTTCCTTCATTACGCTTTTCATAAGCTTTTGAAGCTCTTTCGGCATTGTTGCTGAAAAAAGCATCGTATGCCTTTCTTTCGGAAGCTTATCTATAATATGATTTACATCCGGCAGAAATCCCATATCCAACATTCTGTCCGCTTCATCAAGTACCAGAAAATCAATATTACTGAAATCCACATCTAAAACTTTCATTTGATCAATCAGTCTACCCGGAGTAGCAACTATAATATCTACACCTGCTCTTAATGCATTTGCCTGTCTGGAAAAATCTTCCCCTCCAATGATGGTAGCTGAACTAATTCCGGAATGATAACCAAGTGCAAAAATTTGCTCATCAATTTGTTGAGCTAATTCTCTTGTAGGCGATAAAATTAATGCTCTGGTACCATTAGATGGCTTGCGTAAAATTAGTTCTATAATCGGGATTACAAATGCTCCCGTTTTACCTGTTCCTGTTTGTGCAGCTCCTAAAATGTCTTTGCCATTCAAGGCTTGTGGAATGCTTTGTTCCTGAATAGGAGTTGGTTCTGAATAGCCAATATCAGATAATCCCATCTGAAGAGACTCATGAAGCTCAAAATCTTTAAATGTCAAAGTGCTAAATTTCTTAAAAGTTCTAAATCATATAAATATACACAGAAAGTACGGAATATATATTCCACTTTGGTGCTAATTTCCTTTACTTTTGGGGTTGAAATTAATTATCAACCAAAAAAACACTATGACTTTTAAAAATTCATCAACATTGGCAGCTTTTTTGCTATTATTGACAGGTTTTGCATGTGACAATTCTAACAATTCATCCATTAACAAAGAAGTTTCTCTTTCTTCAGCTCAAGACAGCATTAGTTTTGCGTTGGGATATCAAAATGGTGATTTCTTTGCTCGTGAAGGCGCCACTGACTTTAGTTATGATGCTTATATTTCCGGCTTTATTAATGGAATAGAACAAAGTGAAGCGCTAGACCAAGCAACAAGAAATTCACTAATTAATGATTTCAGAATTCAGCTAACAACAGCTCTTAAAGAAAAAAATAAAGCTGAAGGTGATGCTTTCTTAGCAGAGAATAAAACTAAAGAAGGTGTAATGGAAACTGAATCTGGATTACAGTACAAGGTGATTGAAGCAGGAACCGGAGCGTCTCCTACAGCTGAAAGCACTGTTGAAGTTCACTATGAAGGAACCTTAATTGATGGTACTAAATTTGATAGCTCATATGACAGAGGTGAAACCATCGAATTCCCACTAAATGGGGTAATCAGAGGTTGGACTGAAGGACTGCAACTAATGAAAGAAGGTGCAACTTATATGTTCTATATCCCTTCAAACTTAGCTTACGGTGAAAATCCAAGACCGGGTGGACCGATCAAGCCAAATAGCACACTGATCTTTAAAGTAGAATTGATTTCAGTTAAATAGATTTAATACAAAAAAAAGCCCGTGATTTTAAATCACGGGCTTTTTTATACTATTCTTTTGTACTACTTATGAAGCTAAATTTGTAAGAATAATTATATTCGTTACTGCTTCAAGATTAGCCTGACTCATAGAAGTTGAGCTCGCATTATCATCTGAAGTTGACTGAACTCCACTGAAAAAAGTAGTGAATATATTCAATGCTACATCAGCTGATGTTGTACTAGAAATTGCATTTTCAAATATGGTTTTAGCACCTGTTTGAGAATTAATTTCAGTATTAACAGTGATGACAAAGTTCGCTTCTATTGAAGAGTCACTTTCCATTGCGGTTTGAACTTCTTCCTGATACTCTTCAAAAGCAGTTTCAACGTCAGCTTTTACACCTACAGCGGCTCTTAGAGCTGCTTTTAGCGTTACACCTGCGTCTGCAATAGCTTGTTTAGAATCATCAGACATTTCAGAAGCTTCAGCTTCAGCTCTTACAGCAGCATCTATTGCGATACCAGCCATAATTGAAGTCTGCGTTCTAACTGAGTTTTCAACTTCTTCAGATGCAGAGCTTATGTTATTAACCATTACTCTTCCCCAAACCTCAATAGCCTGAGCAGCTTTATTCGCTTCAACACCGGCACTTACGAAAGCGCTTGCTGTTGTTTCTATGAATAAATCATATGCTTCGGTTTCAGCTTGAGTAGAACTGGCAGCTGTTAAATCTGCTTCTAGTTGAGCTTGTGCATCAGCTAGTATAGTAAGAGTTGTTTCAAACTTTTCCTCACCATTCTCTTCTACTTCATTTGCAAAAAAGTCTGCTCTTGCTTCGGCAGAACTCGCTAAAGAAGCTGCAAATTGAGAAGCTAATGATGCATTACTTCTTACTTCACTTTCATTTGTTGCTGTAACCATTGTCTCTATATCAGACTTAGTTACAATGTCAGCATCGCCCTGTGCTACTAATCTTGCAAATACATTACTCTCTGCAGTAGATTCAGTATCGATAGGCTTAAGAAGTATGGTTTGTCCGTTTTCTACATTAGCTGATAGAAAACCCATTGCTTCTGATCCATTATTTTCTGCAACTACAACAAAATTTTGTGCTGCATCTGCATTAAATGACAGAGAAAAATCTCCGTTTGCATCAGTAGTAGTTTCTGCTCCATCAATTGTATTGATAGAACCGTTTGAGGTAACTGTTGCCATTGTAACAACTGTTCCCTCAGGTAGTGATTTGGCTTTAGATTGAGACTGTTCAACATTCCCGTTTACGGCAGCTGAATCAGAATTATTATTACTGTCTGAGCATGCAAAGCCAATTACTGCAAGCATCAGAATCATTATTGGGTACTTATAAAATTTGTTAGTCAACATATTTAGTTGGTTTGTTTTGATTAACTACTACCTTCAACAGACTTCAACTAACATTGTTCCGACAATCACATTAAGTTTTTTTAAGTAACCAGAGTTACTTTCATTTCTTATCAATCTTAATTGCTAATAATTTAGATTTTATCTCTAATTAGAAATTTTTAAGGGTAATAATGATAATAATGTCGCATATTAAAATAGGAGAACGGATGTCATCCGGTCTCCTATGAATACGTTGGCTTTTTCGGGGTACAATCATAAAGCTGCAACACTTTTGTGTTGTGGCTTTTTCTTTAAAAGCTATTTTGAATTTTTTCAGGAATTGCACTTGATCTTTTTATCTCCTTAAAGATCATTTGCTTAATTATTTCCCCTTTTCCTATTACAAGAGCATTTTCTTTGGCTCTTGTTACACCTGTATATAATAATTCTTTAGAAAGGACAGGATTAAACTTGTCTGAAAGGAAAACAGATACATTTTTAAATTCTGATCCCTGACTTTTATGTATGGTAATAGCATATGCCAGGCTAAAATTTTGAAGCTCTGAGATTTTTACTTCTTTATCGTCACTGAACTTAACTACTAACGAATTATCCTCAAGAAGAATACATCTTCCAATTTCACCATTGCTAAGACCAAGGATTGGATCATTTTTTGTAATCATAATTCTTCGCCCGGCATACCATTCATTGATTACAGGAATATTAAGCAGGCTTTTTATTTTGCTTTCCACAAGCCTGTTTAAATTTTCTGCTCCAAAAACTCCTTTTTTATTAGAACATAAAAACTGTGTATCGAATTTTTGATCTACAATTTCTTCTGAATAAGCGTTTAAGAGGCTGTTAACATTTTCGGTGTCAGGCTCAATTATCTGAACTTGATCAAAATCACGAATTACTTCCTCGAATGATTTTAAATCTTTTTTATTAATCGCTTTTGCAAGTTGAGGAATTCCGGAACTCAATTCCGAACGATAGCTCTTGTTCAGTAAGACTATATTATCATTTAGAATATTAACCGAATTCGATTGTTGACATTCTAAACCATGCTTAGAAAGCGTTTCTATTGTTTCACTTGTAAAGTAATTATCAGCGTCAAAACATATATCTCCTAATACTGAACCAGCTTCAACAGATGAAAGTTGATCTTTGTCGCCAAGAAAAATAAGTCTTGCTGAGCTTTTCAGAGCTCTCAGCATACTTACCCACATTCTGATATCAAGCATTGATGCTTCATCAATTATAATTACATCTTGAAGTAACTTCTCATTTTCATTAAATCTGAATTCACCATCTGATCTGGCCCCAAGTAGCCGATGCAGAGTTACTGCTTTAAAATCTCCGTTAAGATCTGATATCGATTCATTTAAACGATCCGCTGCTTTTCCTGTTGGTGCTGCAAGCGCAATATTGATTAGAGGATCATAGATCCTAAGCGCTTCTATTATCTTTTTAGCCGTATATGTTTTTCCGGTTCCGGGACCCCCCGAAATAATCAGAAAGGATTTTGTTAATGATAGAAATACAGCCAGTTTTTGATAATTGAACTCCCCACCGGTATCCGAAAAAAGACTATTTACTTTATCAACTATATTTGAATCTAATTGAGTCGAGGCTTCATTTTTTTTCTTTTTTAACCAGTGTACCAGCTCATTTTCGTAGCTCCAGTATTTATGCAGATATAGATTATTCCTTTCTAAAATGAATGGTTTGTATTCTTCAGGAGAGCCAATTATTTCGGATGAAACTAACTCAAGCTTTAACTTTGATAAGTCTATCGTATCAATTCCCATCTTTTGTGCAAGAATTGATTCATTTAACGACTCTAAATTAGTGCAAATATTTCCATTCAACTGATCCTTTACTGTGATTAAAGCACACTTAATGACCTCATCTTTAATACTTGGATAATTTCTTATCAAAAATTTTATAAACTCATATTCGAATTGATCAATTTCATTCTCTTTTCGAAGCAATCTTAGATATGGAGCCTTTTTCTCAATCAAGAGCATCCTCCATTAGTTTTGCTATCGTTTTGATCATCCCCTCTTTTGGTTTATCGAAGAAAACTCCTGAACCTGACTGTTCAGAATCTATTCCTCTCAAAAACAAATATATAACTCCTCCGAAATGTTCATTGTACTCGAATTCGGGTATTCTCTGTTTTAGAAACTTATAAAGAGCAACCGTATAGATATGATACTGAAGATCATAGGTTGATGAGAAAATAGCCTCTTGGAGCTTTTCAGCTTTGTAATCTTCCGGTTCAGAACCTAAAAAATTACTTTTGTAATCAAGAATGTAAAACTTTCCTTCATATCTGAAAATCAGATCAATGAAACCTTTCATAAATCCGGAGATGGACTCTTTTTTAATTTGAGCAAGATTTATATCGTTTCTAATTACAGAAATAATCCGATCAGCCGATAGGTTAGTAGCCGGGAAATAAAACTCCATTTCCTTTAACAAAGAAGACTCTTCAAGATCACTAAGTCTCATATTATCGAATAGTGGGTGTTCTAAAACCTCTAAGATCCATTGGATTAATACTTCTTTCCAATCAGAATCAAATCCAAGCTGTTTTAGCTTTTCTGATACTACATTATCTACATTAGAAGGGTCACTAAAAGAAATATCTTCAAAAATAAAATGGAGTAAATTTCCTGTAGCCGCTCCCTTAGGGAAGGAAAGTTTCGATTTAACCGATTCTTCAATTTCATCTGAAATGGTTTCTTCAACCGCCATTTCAAATTCATCGTAATCTTTATGGTTATCAGTTTCATGATTTGAAGAAATAGAAGAAAAACTAAAAACTCTTTTGAAATCAAAGAGATCTCCCCTCTTATTCTCATGTACTGTCAAACCATGTGAAAAGTCATTGTTAAGTTCTCTCTTTATCTCTTCCCCTTCGATAGAAGCGTTTAACTTATCCCTTGAAGTCAGATATTCAACATTCTCACTTTCGTTCAATACAGATAAACTTTTTTCTAAAAGCTGTTTTTTGTCTTTAGATTTGAGTGACTTATCAAAAATTATCCCGGGCTCACATATGGTACCAAGCAATGGTGAATTATAAATGCCTTTATAATTTGCAAAAGGAACTATACAAGCATATTTAGCTCGTGTAAAGGCAACATAATTTAATCGGATAGCATCTGCTAATGACTCCCTCCTACTTTGTAAAACAATTTCTTCGTCCGGGTTTTTAAAAAGATCAATACAAAGACGATTCTCATTATCATGATATTCGGTAAATTTTAAACCTTTTGAACCCGAGCTCTCAAAATCATCCCACAAAAAAGGAACCAAAACAATAGGATATTCAAGTCCTTTACTGGAATGAAGAGTTGAAATCGTAACAAGATCAGAATCACTTTCCAGTCTTATTAATTCGTCATCAGTTACGTTTGAATTCTTTTTTGTCTTCTTATTCAAGTATCTGATCATGGCATAAATAGAAGCATTGGTCTTTTGCTCTTCTTTCGACAGAAGTTCCAGTATATGTTCTAAATTTGTTAACCGACGTTCAGGTTGTTCTTTTTTGGCCAGGTTCTCTCTTATATTGAAAAAAGAATCCAAAACTTTAAATCCTGAGATCAACCCTTTTTCAGTAAAATTTTCTTCAGCTTGTAAAAAAATTCGAACGATCTCTATCCATCTTTCTTCATTACTTTCAAGATCTATTATATCTTTGGCATTAAAACCGGCTAAAGAAGTTACAAGTGCCGCCCTAACCAATCCCGGGTTTGAACTATCGTAAACAGCTTTTAAAAGGATCGAAAGATCTTTGCTTTCCCTACTATTAAAAACGGATTCTCTGGCTTTTACTGAGCTTTTAATATTCTTTGCAATTAAAGCCGACTGAATAGCTTGAGCTTCTGCTCCCTTTCTAACTAATACCGCAATATCCTTTGGTTGTACAAGACGGTCATCAATTCTGAAATCTTTATTTAGCAACTCTGAAATTTGCTCAGAAACGTATTCACAAATAACATCTGAACATTCTTCTTTTTTACCGTCAAATTCACAATCAACTATAGAAAACGGGACACAAGGGTTTCCATTTAATTTTAACTGAGGCGTTTTTTTATTCTCAGGATATTTCGCTGTTCTGAACTTAGGATTTTCACCTACAAAAGGAGTCGCTTTGCTCTCAAATATCTCATTTACGGATGAGATCATCTCTCTATTTGAACGGTAATTATGATCTAGAGAGTATTTTCTTTCATCAGGTACATCTTCCGTAGCTTGAAAATAGGTAAACAGATCTGCACCCCTGAAACTATAAATCGCCTGTTTGGGATCGCCAATCATAAACAGAGATGAAGAAGACCCTTTAAAAACACTTTTGAAGATCGAATACTGTATCGGATCAGTATCCTGAAACTCATCTACCAAAGCAACCGGATAAAGAGCTGAAAGTTTATTTTGCAGATCTTTGTTCAGGTTTTCATCTACCTTTTGAAGAATGTCATCGAATGTGAGAACATTGTCTTTTTCCTTTTGAGCAGAGATCTTTTTCTGGACTTCCTGAATACATTCTATTTTAAAGTAAGATACAATCTTATCCATTTCTGCAGATTTACTCAAAAAGACATCTATCAGCTCACAAATCTCAGGGAATTCAGGGTTATAACCTTTATTTGTTCCCTTATCCATTTTTGTAAGTCCGAATGATTCTAATTTTTCAAAACCACTTAACGGAGTTTCTGATTGGCTTATCCAATCTTCAAAATTTTGAAAATAGATCTTAAAAGACCCCGGTCTGTACCACCCTCCATGCATGCTACCTGAAAATATAATTTCTTCAAGTTCTGCTTTATCGGTTTGCCACATTTTCTGAATTCTTAAATAAGCTTCCTTTATGTCATTAAAAATGACATCTCTTTCAGTTTCCGTAAGCAAGGCTGGTTTTAAAATAGCATAAGGTTTATTAATTACTTGTTTTAAAAGACCTGCTAGATTATCAGGATTTATCTTATCGGAGACAAAATGATCAATTAGTTTTCTACCCACTCCAGATTCAGAATTATCACGAATGAATTTTCTCCAGAACTCATCTATATTTTCTTGTATCAGATCAGAAGGATCGGTCAAAATTTCAAAATCAGATTGAACATTAAGTTCGGTGCTGAATTCTTTCAATAACTTTTGACAAAATCCATGAATAGTAGAAATAACAGACTCGTCGAAAGTAAAAAGTGCAGATTTTAATTGTTTTAATGATTGTTTAGGATCTCTTTTCAATAACTCTTGAAGAAAAGGATCGTTCTGTGCGTTTCCACTCTTAAATGCATCTATACATTCTGAAATTCTTGACCGGATGCGTTGTTTAAGCTCTGCCGTAGCATCTTCAGTAAATGTAAGGACCAGAATATCTGAAGGTGATAATCCCAGATCAATTAATGCTCTGATATACAGAGAAGTGATATTGTAAGTTTTGCCGGTCCCTGCACTGGCCTCTACAAGGTTAAGGCCGTTAAACTGAATATTAAAAACATCTAGAGACTTCAAGACAGATCTCCTATTGCTTTTAAAATTGGGCCCCATAATTCTTTAGCAGACCTTTGAAAGGACTCACTTTCTATGAAATCAATGTCAGAATAAATCAGACTATTATAGTAGCTATCGCTTTCTGAAAATTCTCCCCAGCCATCCCAGGTTGCGTGTGCACTTTTGATTGCCTCTTTATCCGATCCGGTTTTGAAATGAGTTTTTGCAAATTCAAAGCTGCTTTCAACTGGGTAAACATGAGATGCAGGATGTTCAAGGGCTTTATGATAGAATTTAATCAAACGGATTAACTCAGTATTAGGGTTTATGGTCTCTGAGTTTATTTTTAAACTTTTAAGCTCCTCTTTTTCAAAATAAAACAACTCAGTGGTAAAATCGGCTCCAAGGTTTAAGGAAATATGATTTAACCATAGTTTTAGTACGTTCTTCCCTTTTAATGATCCTAATCTGATCTCTACATGCGAATCTTCAAAAACATTACTGACAATTCCATTAAGGGTATATGGTTTTAAAGCTGAACCACTATCTATCTCTATTCTGGTTTTGGTTTGTAAATCATATTTTTCCCGAACCAAGTTGAGCTTATTTATAAGCATCAGGTTAGTATTAAAATCAATATCACCGGGATAACCCTCAGGGACAAGTCCTTTACTTTTAGAAGCTGACCTGATTTGGTCAAAGTCTACATTTTCAAATAGTGCCTCCTGTAGAAAATCCTTTAGAAAATACTTATCGAGCATTTGTGTTTCGAACAGTTCGCGGTCGCTTGGATCATTGAAATCATCATAATTAGAGATACCAAGTTTTTCTCTGCACAATGTTTTTGGTGGATCTGAAAAAAATGAAACAAGTTCACTAAGAGAAATTTCAAATTTATTTGTCTCTTCCGGAAAGGTCAGATCTTGCTCGAATAACTTGTTTTTCTCAGGCTCGTTTTCATAAATAAATTTTGTAAGCATCTTTCTTCTATCAGAAAAGCTTATAAGTTCTGTATCATTTTTGTTGAAATATTCTCTTTCGAAGCCGTGCAACCTGTGCTTTTGAATACTTAATGATACCCCATTAGACTTGCAGGTCTCTATTAATTCCTGGAGAAATACAGATGGCATTGATTCAACAGTTGACTGACTATTCTGCCCTAAATAACTAATATGTAATTTCTCCTTTGCAGAATTAATCATGTCAAAGAATAAATACCTTTGCTCTTGCTTTTCGATTCTGTCACCGGGAACCGGATGCTGATGTATTAAGTCATAATCAGACCGCAGAACAGGTGATGGAAGCACTTTATCATTAAGGCCAAGTATTGCTACAAATTTATAAGGAATATTACGATTAGGCACGTATTCACTTAAGTTTACACCATGTCCAAATGAGACAGTAGCTGAATTAGATTCTTTAAATTGCTTTTTTAGCCATACAGCAAACAGCTCAAAACTAATAGTTTGACTTATTTCAACTGTATCTATTTTTTCCTGGAGTTCCTGAAGCCTGCTTATTAAACCTTTTACCTGAAGCTCTTCATCATATTCTTTTAATAAGAAATTCTCAGAGAGCACAATCATTTTTCTTAACCATTCTGAAAATGTATTTGAACCGTGCAATGAAGTAACATGATCTTTAAGGCTTGATACAAAAGAGGATAATTTAGCAAGCAAAGCAAGAGATTCTGCATTCAAAAATTTTGAGTAAACGGATTTTCCTTCAACCAGCTTGAACGGATGTGATTCTATTGCATAACCAAAGAACAGTCTGTCTAACCCTGTTATCCATGAGAAGACAGAATCATCTACTCCACGATGTACATGAAGATCAACCACCCATTCCTGTATTTTTTTTAGTTCATCCTCTGAGAATTTCCATTTATCTGATATAATCGGATTGTTAATGAGCTCGAGAACAGAATTAACTTTAAAATCTGAATTCAATACAGATAAAAGTTCTAAAAAAGTATTTTTTGGTAGCTGAGTGCGATCTTCAAATGCTTTTCCCAGAGGAATATTTGGTTCATTTACAGCTTCTAATATAACATCACTCAATATATTTTTATAGTCATCTATTTTTGGAACCAGAATCATACATTCTTCCGGTTTTAGTTCGGGATCTTCATTAAAAGCGTTAAGCAACTTGTCTTTTACTAATTGCGCTTCTCGTCTGATATTATAGCAGGAATGTATTTGTAAGGTGCCATCTACTCGAACTGTATCTGTTGTAATCCTATTCTGAAGAATTCCCTGAACTTTTTTTAACGTTGTAAATTCAAACTTCTCTTCCGGAATTGGCGCTTCCTGAACATCAACCTTTGCCCTGTTCAAGCTATCATCAACAACCAATTTATTATCAAAATGTGTTTTTAAAAGAGATTTTGAGAAAGTATTGTCTTCAGAAGTATTTATCACCTTTTCGTAAGCATATCCAAAATCATGAACGTCAATTTTGTTCGCTAACAGCGATATAATATCTGCAAAGGGTTTTGAGTAATGAGGCAGGCTGAAAACCCATATTTTATCCGGTAATTTGTCAAACGGAAAAGAGCCATCACTGATCCATTCTCCAAGCGAATTTAATGCATCGACTCTGGTTACAACTTCCTCTTTTGTTGACCAAAAATCAGACAACTTTCTCCATAACTTTGCTTGCCAAACTTCATGCTTGCTATGATATTGGAGCTTATTCTCTTCCCATTTCTGAATCAATTTAGGTCGAAACACCTGATACAAGTCAAAAACGTCCGAGATAGAGGCACTGAGCTGAAGTAATAGCTTTGGGTCTAAGAATTCTTTTCCTGTAATCTCCTGAACCAAATAATTGTCACTATTAAGTATCTCAAATATAGATACTTGCATAGGTAATCGATCGGATGGTAGATTCTTTGGTAGTTCAGGTCTGTGTAATCTATATAGTTTCCATAAAAACTCAGAAGGTAAAATGAATTCGTTATTAGCAGAAATTGATCGTTTAGAAGCTTCCTGCAACTTAATCCATTGCTGCATTTCTTTATTTTGAACAATAATCCAGTTCTTTTCGAAAGGATTTTTTGAAGATTCAGATGCGAGCTGTTCTAAAAATTTATTGGAAAGCTGTGTAAGTGAGTTTGATTTGTAATCTAAAATCATATGCCATTTTATCTGGCAAAAGTATACAAAATTGGATGGGTCAAATCAGAATTAATCTGAATCATTTCGGTTTTCAGCTCCCTCCTTCAGGAATTCATTGACTATACAACTGTATGACTTTTTTTCTTTATCAGCTATTTCCTTTACATGATTAATTACAGACTCCTCCAAATAATAGCTTGCTACTTTCTTTTGGATAACCTGCTCTTCTTTATAGCTAACCGGCTTTTCTTCTGTGCTTTTGATAAAATCGAATGAGGCATGATTATTTAAGCTGTATGCTAATGGATTGTGCCCCAAACTTGTTTTCTTAGACATTTTTTAGTGGCCATTCTTTATTTCTTTTGCAAGCGCAAAGTAATCTTTAGCCCCGTTGCTGTTTCCATCATATTCAAATATAGTTTTGTGATGGCTTGGAGCTTCTGCCAATGCAACATTATCCCTAATTATAGTACTAAATACTTTTTCACCAAAGTAATCCTGAATGTGCCCCACAACCTCTTTGTTTAGGTTCTTTCGGCTATCGTATAAAGTACAGATGATACCTCCTACCGCCAGCCTGTTATTTAATCTTTGCTGGACAATTTTAATCAGATCAAGCAATTTTGATAGTCCATGTAAAGCTAGATACTCTGATTGCAGAACTATATATATATCTTCAACAGCAGTGAAAGCATTCAGAGTTAAAAGACCTAAGTTTGGCGGGCAATCGATCAGAACAAAATCGTATTCATCATCTTTAATTTGTTCCAGCACATTCTTTAAAAGTCCTTCTCTTGCAGGCTCGTTTGCAAGTTCTAATTCAGCTCCTGATAGTTCCAGGGAAGATGGAATAAAATCAAATCCATTGTGTTTTATTATTGCTTCATGTGCTGTAGCCTTACCTTTGAGCGTATGATAAATATTCTTTTCTACACGATTTGAATGCATTTTTAAAGAATATGTGAGATTAGCCTGAGGATCCAGGTCTATTAATAATACCTTTTTTCCCAATTTAGCCAACCCGGCACCAATATTAATTGTTGAGGTTGTTTTACCAACTCCACCCTTTTGATTTGTCAATGCAATAGTTTTCATTCTGTATAGAAAATTTTGTCCTTCCTCTTAGTATTTCTTCTATACATATAGAGATTATGACACACCCATTGTTACATTTCAGTTTTAAAGGTTAGATTAAAAATATCTTAAGTATTAGAATCTTCATATTGATCAAACCTATTTGGTTCAATGTGAATAAACATCGTACATTTAATAAAAAATATTTTAATGCGATTTTTTAGTAGAAAGCTCATCAAGCCTCAAGATTTAAACGCTCACGGAACGTTATTTGGTGGAACTGTATTGAGTTGGATTGATGAGGAAGCGGCTATATTTGTATTGTGCCAGTTGGGCAAGGGAAATATTGTTACTAAATATATGTCTGAAATCAACTTTGTGAACTCAGCACCACTGGGTGAAGTTATTGAAATTGGCATGGAAACAGTTAGGTTTGGAACAACTTCAATTACTGTTAAATGCGAAGTAAGAACTAAATTTGAAAAGAAAACCATTATCACCATAGACGAAATAATATTTGTTCATTTGGATGAGTTTGGCAAACCTTCCCCTCACTTTATTAAAGAAGCAGTAAACGAATAAATATGACAAAACTAATAGACTTTACTGCTCTGAATGAGATGCTATATGGCGATGAGCGATATATAAAAGAGTTCGCGGAAGCAGCCGTTATTTCTTTTTCGGAGTTCAAAACCAATTACTCAAAATATCTCGAGCTAAGAAACGAGGAAGCTTTTCGTAAAGCCGGTCATAAGATCAAGCCTGTAGCTCAGATGCTGGGTCTTAATGGAATTCTTGAAGAATATGAGTATGCAAAAACATTACTCTGGGAAGAAAAAGATGATACCGATATCCATATCTCCATTAGTAAAATGGATAAGATCTGTAGCTCTGTTCTTAACGAGCTCGAAAATCTATTTGATGACGAATAATGTTATTTCTGTGTGATACTTTTATTTTATTGATGACTTAGTTTATCATTAAAAGTACACACATGAGCTCATCAACTTATCCCATTCTTATTGTTGAAGATGATTCCGATCTATCAGAATTAATCAAAATTCAACTTACAGATAATGATTACGAAGCAGAGCAAGCACTAAATGGAAGAGTTGCACTGAATAAGGCTCTCGAAAATAAGTATTCCCTGATCATTCTTGATATCATGTTGCCTGAAGTAGATGGGTTTGAAATATGTAAATCTATCAGAAAAGAAAATCATCAGGTGCCAATTTTGATGCTTACCGCTAAAGCAGAAGAAGTGGATAAAATAATGGGCCTGGAATTCGGAGCTGATGATTATTTAACCAAACCTTTTTCAATAAAAGAACTGATTGCAAGAGTTAAAGCCCTTTTAAGAAGAGCATCTGCTTCTGAAACTGAGGACAGCTCAAAGCTTGATCAAATGGATTTTGGAGACTTAGTTATTTATCCGAACAAAAGATCCGTACAACTGGGAGATGAACTTATAGAATTAACTTCCAAAGAATTTGAACTTCTGCTTTTGTTTGCAAAAAATCCGGGCAGAGCATACAGCAGGCAAGAGTTACTAGATGTGGTTTGGGGTTATCAGTACAGCGGATATAGTCACACAGTAAATTCTCATATCAACAGATTGAGAAGTAAAATTGAAAAGAATCCTTCTGAGCCTAAATATATTACTACTGTTTGGGGAATGGGTTACAAATTTGCTGAACTGGAAGAGTTAGGAATCCAATGAAAATTAAACAAAGCTTTTATACTAAGATCTCTACCGCATTTTTAGTACTTGTTTTAGCATTGGGAATTTCTTTTGCTTATTTGGGAGTTTCATCCTCACTTATGTTTGTGGATGAAACCGGGCAAAAGGTAAACAAAATGCTTGCCGCCGATATGGCATCTCACTTCCAGCCTTATTTAATGGATTCCATAGAAGGTGACAGTATTATATCAGTTATTAAGTATTTAAATGGAATAAATCCTGAGATCGATATTTACCTCTTGTCGAGTAATGGTATGATAAAATGGTTTTATCCAAGTCAGGATCCAGATGCTGAAGTACAAATTGCAAGAGTAGATACAAACCCTCTAGATGAATTCTTATCCGGCAAAACACTGCCCATCTATGGAGATGATCCTTTAAATGAAGGAGTTAAAAAACCTTTCTCCGTTGCTCCTATTTCAATTATGGGTAGTCAGGGATGCTATTTATATGTGATTCTATCCGGTCAGCAATTTGATGAAGCTGCAGGAATGGTTCAGAATAGTTATATCCTGAGGAATACTTTTATAGGTTTAGGACTGATCTTATTGGTCACTTTAATTCTGGGATTGATCGTTTTCAGATTATTAACCGGTCGCTTAAGACACGTTAGCGAAACTGTTAAATCATTTGAACAAGGACAGTTAGACCGAAGAGTTAAAGTTAACTCTAAAGATGAGGTTGGATTATTGGGATCTTCTTTCAATCAAATGGCAGACACTCTTGTTTCAAACATGGAAGAGATAAAACAAATTGATAAATTAAGAAGGGAGCTCGTGGCAAATGTTTCTCATGATCTCAGAAGCCCTCTAGCCTCCATTCAGGGGTATTTAGAAACCATTCTTCAGAAAGAGCCTTCGATCAAACCTGAAGAAAGATCAAAGTATTACGAAATCGTTCTCCGAAATACTAAAAAATTAGGCACATTAATCGAAGAACTTTTTGAACTCTCTAAATTTGATGCTCAGGATGTTCAACCTGATATGGAACAGGTTTCCATGGCTGAACTTGCTCAGGATCTTGTACAGCAATTTAAACCGCTTGCAGAACAAAAAGGTATAACACTCAAGGCGGTACTTTCTGATGAGCCTTCTAATCTTGTCTATGCAGATATCGCACTTATGGAAAGAGCTATTTCAAATCTTATTGATAATGCTCTTAAGCATACTCCAAAAGGTGGAACAGTCTCTATCGTCTCAAAAAATGACGATAACAATGTAAGCTTTACTATTTCTGATACCGGAAAAGGAATTGCTGAGGAAAACATTCAGAGAATATTTGATCGCTTCTATCAGGAAGACCCAAGCAGAACGGTTGGCTCGGGTGCTGGTCTTGGTTTATCAATCGCTCAAAAAATTCTTGAGCTCCACGGCTCCAAGTTGTCAGTTGAAAGTGGCTCCGGAAAAGGAACTACTTTTTCATTTGTACTATCTCCTCAAATGAGCTATTAAATTACTATTCGGTTTTGTTTTAAAATTTCAAAATCATAAACTGAATAGAATTTAAATAAAAGAAAATCATGGCAATATTAGTTACCGGAGGTGCAGGTTATATTGGAAGTCATACCGTACTTGAACTTCTTGAATTAGGAAATGAAGTAATTGTAGTTGATAACCTTTCGAACAGCAGCAAAGAATCGTTGATCAGAGTTGAATCTATAACAGGAAAATCTCCGATCTTCTATGAGCAGGATCTTTTAGACAAAACTGCACTTGAGAATGTTTTTTCAAGTCATAAAATTGATTCTGTGATTCATTTTGCAGGATATAAAGCTGTCGGTGAATCTGTTCAAAAGCCAATGATGTATTATCAGAACAATCTGGACAGTACCCTTATTCTCTGTGAAGTAATGAAAAAATTTGATGTAAAAAATCTGGTTTTCAGTTCTTCGGCTACTGTTTATGGTGACCCTGAATCTGTGCCAATCACAGAAGAATCTTCATTATCAGCAACTAATCCTTACGGACGAACAAAACTCTTTATCGAATATATTCTAAAAGATTTGTATACGTCAGATGATAGCTGGAATATCGCACTTCTTCGATATTTTAATCCGGTTGGTGCACATAAAAGCGGTTTGATAGGAGAAGATCCCAACGACATTCCAAATAATCTAATGCCATATGTATCTCAGGTAGCTGTTGGTAAGTTAAAACAATTGTCTGTTTTTGGAGATGACTACCCTACCCCGGACGGAACCGGAGTTCGGGATTATATTCATGTGGTAGATCTTGCGCTTGGACATCTGAAAGCTATTGACAAACTCAGATCTGCTCCCGGACTGGTCATCTATAACCTGGGAACAGGAAAAGGAACCAGTGTACTTGATATGATCAAGGCATTTGAAAATGCTTCAGGTAAGACGGTAGATTATAAAATAGGCCCGAGACGCTCCGGTGATATTGCGACATGTTATGCTGATCCTGTTAAAGCGGAAAAAGAACTTGGATGGAAAGCAGAACGAGGCATTAAAGAAATGTGTGAAGATGCCTGGAAATGGCAATCTGAAAATCCTAATGGATATAATTAAGAAAACGGTTGTTAAGAATTTCAAACACACTTATCTTTGGAATCTGTTAAGCCAAAGTGGCGGAACTGGTAGACGCGCACGACTCAAACTCGTGTTCCTCACGGAGTAGGGGTTCGATTCCCCTCTTTGGTACAAGGGCCTTGTAGATTTCTTATCTGCAAGGCCTTTTTTGTTTATATTGAAGCTTATCAAGCTTAAACAAATTTGAATAAATGAGCCTTCTACGAATCATACTTGCTGTATTTTTACCACCAGTTGGAGTCTTTTTAACTGTGGGAATTGGTTCTGCTTTCTGGATCAATATTTTGTTAACTATTCTGGGATATATACCGGGAATTATTCATGCTGTTTGGATCATTGCCAAGGCAGACAATTGACCATAAAAAAAGCCGTTACATTCATGTAACGGCTTTAAAGAAACTTATAGAAGGTACATTTTATTTCTCTGCTTTTTTAAGCATTTCCCATTGGTCTGTAGTGAGCATGAACACATAAATGTCACTGCCATCGGTTTTAAAGTTATCATCGATATATCCTGCAGCTTGTAAACTAGCCATATTTGCCTCAACATCTGCCGGAGTTAATGAATAAGCTGCACCTGTTGCAACATCAACTATTATCCCAATTAGTCCCCATGAAAAAATGTTACCTACAACTGCAGTACCGATATCGAATTTTTTGAACACTTCAAAGTTCAAATCTTCGTATCCATCCTTTTTGAAAGTTAAAACATAATCACTGTTCCTTTTTAAAGACAGTGTTTGCGGAGTAACCCCTCTGTCGATTCCGTTAATAAAAATATTTGCCCCTGCAGGATTAGAATTTACCCTGACGTCTGCACTAGACCCTTTAAATATAGAAGCACACGAAATTGTAAGTGTACTTAATAAAACTAATGCTGTTATAACCCGAATTTTTTTAGAATTTATCATGAAAGTATAATTTTAGTTTTTAAAAAATGATTGTGAGATTAGTATTATTTGTTTAAAAACACAAACATAGATTAAACAGAAAATTCTACATTAATAATTATATGATGATGAGCAAAATAGGCTTTGGCTGTATGTCTCTGCAAGGTAATACGATAGCAAATCGAAAACTTTTAAGATACGCATACAATAATGATATTATTTTTTTTGATACTGCAGATTTGTACGATTTTGGGAATAATGAAGAACTTGTGGGTAAAGCACTAGCTCCTTTTCGTCATAAAATTCAGATTTCTACAAAAGTAGGTAATGAATGGAATGAATCAGGCACCGGATGGAAATGGAATCCAACAAAAAATTACATTCTAAAAGCAGTTGATAAAAGCCTGAAGAGACTTCAAACGGACTATATAGATTTATATATGTTGCACGGTGGTACCCTCAATGATCCAATAGATGAAACTATTGAAGCTTTTGAAAAGCTCATAGATCAGGGAAAGATTCTTAGATATGGAATTTCTTCCATCAGGCCAAATGTAATAAGGGAATGGCTAGAACGATCAAATTTGAGTACAGTAATGATGCAATATAGCTTACTGGACAGAAGACCGGAAGAAAAATGTCTTAACTTGATTAACAAGGCAGGTGTTTCTGTAATCACAAGAGGGACATTAGCTAAAGGTATGCTTATTGATAAACCGTCAAAAAAATATCTCGGTTATTCTAAAGAACAAGTACAAAAGATGAAAGAAGCTGTTTCCGCTACTGAAAATCCCGTATCAGCATCTATTCAATACGTACATAGACACCCGGCAGTAAAAACAGCTGTTATAGGAATCAGGACTTCGAAACAGTTGGATGAAATAATTACATCAAAAACTACATCTGTTTCTGAAGAAAAGCTGAACCACCTTTCTGAAGTTTTGGTGCCAAATGTTTATGAGAAACACAGGTAAAACTCCGCGCAACTTTTAAACCTTGATGATGTTTATCAGACAAAAAATACAGCTACGGTGTACTCAGGAATAAATAAAAAATCTTAGTCGCTAAAACTTTCCGGCTCAGGTTTATCTATATAAACGATATCCGTTTCAAATTTAAAGAACTCTCCCATTCTCTCTTTAAGGACTAAATAGAGTTCATCAGCGTCAGGAAGTTCGTCTTCAGGCACCTTAACTATTCTGGAAAAGTTACTTTTTAGAATGATATCAATAGTAAACCACTCTTTTATTTTCATGGTCTCCTGAAGTGCATTACCTGATTCTTCATTCGAAAACCGGATACACTTCACTTCGCCAAAAGAGAACTCTCTCCTTTTTATTTTTAAATAGCTGAACCAGCGAATGTTTTGAGTTACCGAGTAACTATCAGTGTTAAAAATAAACTCATGACTTGCGAATACCTTAATAAAAACAGCTATAAAAAATATCCAAAAGAATACAGCAAATATAAATCCCAGGATAAAACAAACGATTAACGCTGTAAAATCAATAAGTGTGAACGTAGCTTCTACATTCAACTGAATAACTGAGCTATTTGAGTCTATTTTATAATTCATCTATGAAGATATTAAAACAATGCCAACAAAAAAGCCTTGCTTACTATTGTAAACAAGGCTTTTAAATTTAAGAAAACTGATTATAGGATTAATCTTCGTCGTCCTCTCCGTCTTCATCCTCATCTTCAAAAGCTTCTATTGAATTTTCAATATTACTTTCGATAAGGAGAATATTATTAGAATCAGCTGGGTTAAGAGCGTTACCATCCTGATCTAAGAACCACAGTGAAGCATCAAAATTCAGAGTAATACTAACTTGTTCTTCGTCATTAACTTCAAAAGCAGGTTCAAATTCCAATTCCACTTCAAAATCTTTTTCTGAACGGAACGTAAATGGCTCTCCATTTATAGTACCTGAGATGACCATAGAATAATTTTGGCCGTTTTCTCCTTCAAAATCCGGATCGTTTACCACAACTTCACCTTCGTCTCTGGCTTCGATCTCAAATTCCAGTTCTTCATAAAATCCTGCGGGAACATCGGCTATACCAACTTCGGTTAAACCTCCGTTTAAATTCAAACTTAGAATAATAGGTCCTTGCTCTATATCAGTGCTGTCATCATCTGTGGCACTTTCAAATTCAATTTCGCTGAATCTGAATTTTGCTTCAGTGATAATTACTGTATCGGCCGCATTGTTTAGTTTTTGATGGTTCTGGCCGTTAGAAGCTTTCGCATTAAGTTTTACACTTGATTGTGTAGTATCTGAACAAGCGCTCAACAGAAGAGAACTTGTTAATAGCATTACTGCTAATGACAATTTATTTAAATAGTTTTTCATGGTCTTGATGAGTTTTTTATTTGATTACAAACCATGTAAACCAAGATCTCACCACAATGTTCCCTATAACTATATAGAAAATTTTAATAAAACTACGTTTGAATAACTCCTGTTTTAAACTCTTCTATATCAGGATTCAGATTAGCACATTCAAGAGCATTAGAAATTCTGTCTCTTGTTTCTGCCGGATGGATAATAGCATCAACCCAAAGCCGAGAAGCAGCATACCGAACATCCGTCTGCTTGTTATAGCGGTTCGTGATTTCTTCCATAAGCTCATTTTGTTTTTCTTCGCTTACCTCTTCACCCTTCTTCTTCATTGTAGCAATTTTGATCTGAGTAAGAGTTTTAGCTGCTGATGCACCACTCATTACAGCAATATTTGCAGTTGGCCATGCAAACATAAACCTTGGATCATACGCCCGACCACACATAGCGTAATTTCCTGCTCCGTAGCTATTACCTACCACTACGGTAATCTTTGGGACGGTGGAATTACTCATAGCATTCACCATTTTCGCTCCGTCCTTTATTATACCTCCGTGTTCACTTCTTTTTCCGATCATAAACCCGGTCACATCCTGAAAAAAGATCAACGGAATTTTCTTTTGATTACAATTCATGATAAAACGAGCGGCTTTGTCCGCCGAATCGGAATAAATTACGCCTCCAATCTGCATCTCTCCTTTTTTGGTTCTGGAAACTGCTCTTTGATTCGCCACAATTCCAACACTCCAGCCATCAATTCTTGCGTATCCGGTAATCAGAGATTGACCGTAGCCTTTTTTGAACTCTGTAAAACTATCTTCATCTATTATACACTCCAAGAGCTCATTCATATCATAAGGAGACGTACGTGATTCCGGCAGGATATCAAATATTTCAGCTGAAGACCTCGAAGGAAGTTTTGCATCTTTTCTGTTAAATCCTGCAGTTTTATGAGGCCCTAATTTTCCTACAAGATCACGGATGGTTTCTAAGCACTCTTCATCATCCTTCATTTTATAATCCGTTACACCACTGATCTCAGTGTGTGTAGTAGCTCCTCCCAAAGTCTCATTATCAACAGATTCCCCAATTGCAGCTTTAACCAGATAACTTCCTGCTAAGAAAACGCTTCCGGTTCCATCTACGATCAAGGCTTCATCACTCATTATAGGTAAATAAGCTCCACCGGCAACGCAACTTCCCATAATAGCGGCTATTTGTGGAATACCTTTTGCGGAAATAACTGCATTATTCCTGAACATTCGACCAAAATGGTCTTTATCCGGAAAAATCTCGTCCTGCATAGGTAAAAATACACCTGCAGAATCAACCAAATAGATCAAAGGAATATGATTTTCGATAGCAATTTCCTGTGCTCTTAAATTCTTTTTAGCTGTTATAGGAAACCAAGCACCGGCTTTAACTGTGGCGTCATTTGCAACGATCATACAATCTCTGCCTTCTACCTTTCCTACTCCTGTAACTACTCCACCACCGGGGCAACCACCTACATCTTCATACATTTCATAGCCCGCCCACAAACCTAGTTCGAAAAAGTCTGAATCTTCATCCAATAACAAATCTATGCGCTCTCTCGCAGTCAATTTTCCTTTTGCATGTTCCTTATCAATTCTTTTTTGCCCTCCCCCTAACATTATCTCATGTTCTTGGGCTCTTAAATTATCGAGCAATTCATTTAACCAATTTTCTTTATTAGATGCGTTTGAATTCGCCATGTTTGTCAGAAATCTTTTATTATAATACTAGTGATTACTATTGCGTTGATTATAGGAATTTTAATGATTCATAACGTGATTTTTGATGTAATTGAATTTAAAAACCTTTGCGATGAAAAAATTTACTCTTTCCGTATTCTCCATTTTGCTGATATCAACTTCTGTTTTAATGGGACAACGCCGCGGAGATATCACTTATGCAACGTTAGCAAACAGAGCAGCTAGTCCAAATTTCTTTTTCGATACTATTGTTATACCAAATGAAAACAGTGAACAAGCCAGACTGGTTTTCATTTTTCGGATGGACAATAGCTTTTTGCCATTTAAAAAAATCTCAATTGATGATGAAATTCAAGCTCCTGAAAGAGCTGAATTCTATAGCATGGCAAGATTAAATACAGAAATATTTAAAGGAAAAGCATCAAAAAAAGAATTAAAAAATATTACATCTGTTTCCCGTGATCTTTGGCAAGACACTCTTTTCGCTGAAAGCTATGAAGATACTAAATCAAAAATGAAATTCGCCTCAGGAAGATTGGTTACAAATCTAGATCCGGGAATGTATAATTACGTTCTTCAACTTAGCTTAATGGAAGAAACAGACGACCGCAATTCGCAAAGAAGAAATATCAATATTAAAAACTTTTCTGTACAAGATGAGGGAGAGATATATCTGATCAAATCGAGCAGCAGTCCATCTGAAATGGAATTAATCAATATGGGTAATAATGTGGTCTATGGTGAGGATTATAAAGCTCTGATAAGGATACCACAATATGAATCATCTGAAGAATATAGTTTGGTTGTAAATAAATCCAGAATTGAAAAAAATGATACTACAAATGTGGAATCAGTAAGAACTATCTCAATATCAGACAACCAGATCTATGAACGTTCGTCATTATCGTTATTAAATAAAAAAGAAACCACGCTTTCTATCACACAGAATAATGGTTCGTTCACATATGCTTTGATTGATGTTCCTAATTCCGAACTGGAAAATTCTGTTTATTCATTAGAACTGAAAACTGATTCCAATCAAAAAGTAAAAGCCCGAAAAGTGGTTCGATCTTTCTGGCCTGATATACCTCCTTCTCTTTTGAATCTGGACATTGCTCTCAATATGATGAAATACATAGTTCCTGAAGAGCAACTGAAGAATTTGAAAAAAGGTAATTCAATAGAAAAAGAGAAAAAGTTCAGAGAATTCTGGAAAAAAAGAGACCCTACTCCTAATACAGAATTCAACGAACTTATGACAGAATATTATCGTCGTGTGCATCATGCATTCGTAGAGTATCGTTCACCGGAAACTCCTAACGGACAAGATACAGACCGTGGAGAAGTCTATATAAAGTATGGTCCACCAAATTCCCGTGACCGTTCATTTCCCAAAAAGGGACAAGTTATAGAAACCTGGTCTTATGATGGTCGAACCTTCGTATTTGAGAAAGGAGCTGGATTCTCAGAATTTATGCTGGTAGGTAATTAATCCTCTGCGTTTCAATAGCCTAAGTGTTAACTTTCGCTTATGCTGCCCAAAATTGGAATAACGATTGGAGATATAAACGGAATTGGTCCTGAGATCGCTTTAAAAGCAATTTCAGAAATTGATCTTTCCGCTTCTATTGCCATTCTTATATCTCCGGCCAACGTTATTGATTTCTACAATTCTGAACTAAGATTGAATAAATCTTTAAATAAAATCACTTCTTTTTCTGAAGCAGACTTCGGAATTTTAAATGTTCTTGATATAAAAAACTCCTCTCCGGAGATTGAAACAGGAGTAATTACGAAAGAATCAGGGCTTGCTTCGATGAGATCAATTGAGTCGGCGATCAATCTTTGTATAAATAAAGAGCTCAACGCTATGGTGACTCTTCCAATTTCAAAAGAGTCAGTACAGCTTGCAGGATATGATATTCCGGGACATACTGAATTTTTAGCTGAGAAAACGAATACAGATCAGGTTCTGATGATGCTTGTAAATGAAGATCTGCGAGTAGCACTTACTACGGCACATATTTCAATCAGTAAAGTTGCATCTTCTATAAATCAGGATCTGATTATAAGTAAAGCTACAATTCTGAGTAAAAGCCTGAAGCAGGATTTCGGTATTTCAAACCCAAAAATTGCTATTTTCGGATTGAATCCTCATGCCGGTGATGGTGGGGTTTTAGGATCTGAAGAAAAAGAGATCATCGCTCCGGCTATCAGAAAATTAAAAGAATCCGGTATTAATGTTGAAGGTCCTTTCCCTGCAGATGGATTTTTCGGACAGAAAAAACATCAGCAGTACGATGCAATTCTGGCTATGTATCACGATCAGGGACTCACTCCTTTCAAACTCTTATCATTTGGAAAAGGAGTTAATTTTACGGCTGGGCTTCCGATCATCAGAACTTCACCTGACCATGGTACAGCCTTTGATATAGCAGGAAAAGGGATTGCAGATCCTTCATCATTTATTCAGGCATACAATCTTGCAGTTGAACTTGCACAAAAGAATTAATTGAATGAAAGAAACGGATAATTATTCAAATCTCGCTCCTTTGTATGATAAGTTGATGGAAAATGTTGATTACGAATCCTGGGCTGACTATATCGATGAAATTATTCAGGTTCATCATCCTGAATGTGAAAAAGTGCTGGAGTTAGCTTGTGGAACCGGATCAGTTGCTATTTCTCTTGACGAATTGGGATATTATGATATACTTGCCAGTGACCTCTCCCCTCAAATGATTGAAGTGGCTAAACAAAAGGCAACGGAACAAAATGCTGATGTTCGGTTCCAAACTCTGAATTTTTTGAATATTAACATTGAAGAAAAATTTGATGTGATCTTCTCTGTTTTCGATAGTGTAAATTACTTACAGACTGGTTCAGAAATTATTGCAATGCTCGAAGAATGCGAAAAGGTTCTAAAACCGAATGGGCTATTTATTTATGATTTCTCAACCCCATTGAATTCCCTGCAAGCGGTAGATTATCTGAATAATGAAGAAGCTGAAGTAAAGGATTTAAGGTTTTTCAGAACCAGTGAGTATGATGCCATCAACAAAATACACACCAATACTTTTGAAATTGAACAACTATCCGAAAACAAAAAAGAAGTATTATCCACGTTCAAAGAAGTTCACAAACAACGTATTTATACTTTAGAAGAAATGTTATCAATTTTGAAACAAACGCCCTATCATTTAGTTGCAAAATATGGCGATTTTGATCTTATTGATGCCGACGAAAACAGCGCACGTATAACCTTAGTACTTAAATGTCAGAAACATCTGTAATTGAATTAAGAAATGTAAGTTTAAGCTTCGAAAACCGAAAAGTTCTCAACAACATCGATTTCAAGCTTCACAATGGTGAGTTCACCTACCTTATCGGAGCTACAGGAATTGGTAAAAGTTCTTTCTTAAAGCTTTTGTACAGAGATATTGTACCTGACACCGGAACTGTTCGCGTTACAGATTATCCCGTAAATAAGATCAGTATGAAAGAAGTTCCT
Source organism: Balneola sp. (assembly GCA_017643645.1). Classification (GTDB taxonomy): domain Bacteria; phylum Bacteroidota; class Rhodothermia; order Balneolales; family Balneolaceae; genus Balneola. The sequence goes on along the minus strand of JAEPNB010000002.1, from coordinate 115,181 downwards.
ATGCTTCGACGCCGATTAGGGATCGTATTTCAGGATTTCCAACTTCTTCAGGACCGGAATGTATTTGACAATGTTGCCTTCGCACTTCAGGTTACCGGCGAAAAACCCAAATTTGTTAAACAAAGAGTTTTAGAAGTTCTGACTATGGTTGGTTTGAGTCACAGAAGAAAGCATATGCCGAAAGATCTTTCAGGTGGAGAGCAACAAAGAGTGGTTATTGCCCGTGCTTTAGCAAACGAACCCAGAATACTGCTTGCCGATGAGCCCACCGGTAATCTTGATCCGGGTGCAAGCAAAAGCATCATGGATCTACTAAAGCAAATCAACAATCGTGGAATGGCCGTACTTATGGTTACTCACGATTATGCACTCGTAAAAAAATATCCTTTCCGGACCGTTCGTATGATCGAAGGCTCTTTACAAGAACTGCAATGGAAAGGCGATAAATTGGTTCCTGCAAAATAAATTTATTATGGATTCTAAGAATCTGACTGAAGCTGTTAAAAATTACGCCTTACAGTTAGGATTCGATGCCTGTGGATTTGCAAAAGCTGAGTTCCTTGAAACAGATGCACGTCGTTTGGAAGAATGGCTAGTTCAGCAACGTAATGGAACAATGAGTTGGATGGAGAACAACTTTGACAAAAGAGTTGATCCCACAAAACTCGTTCCGGGTGCAAAATCTGTGGTTTCAGTTATTGGAAGTTATTACTCCCCGGAACATAATCATCAATCATCAGGCAACCCAAAAATTGCCAAGTATGCATTAGGCAGAGATTACCATAAAGTTTTTAAGAAAAAACTGAAAGAACTCTTCAACTATACGGAGTCTTTAGTTGGAAATATTGAAGGTAGATTTTTTGTTGATTCGGCTCCCGTTTTGGACAAAGCATGGGCAGTACGTTCGGGTCTAGGTTGGATGGGTAAGAATTCCAATATTTTGAACAAGGATATCGGATCTTTTTTCTTTATAGGAGAAATGATATTGGATGTGGAATTTAATTATTCATCGGAAACAACCGATCATTGTGGCACCTGCACCAGATGTATCGATGCATGCCCTACAAATGCCATTTATGAGCCTTACCGTGTTGACTCGAACAAATGCATCTCCTACCTGACGATCGAGCTTAAAGAGCAGATTCCGCAAGAACTCCAATCCTCTCTGGGAGAATGGATGTATGGCTGTGATATCTGTCAGGATGTTTGTCCCTGGAATAAAAAACCTTCCATAACTCAAATGGCAGATCTGAAGCCCAGAACAAAATTATTGAATAAGAATATTGATTTCTGGAATGAGATAGATAATCCTCAATATGATGCACTTTTTGAAGGAAGCGCCATTCGCAGAGCAAAATTCGAGAAATTTAAAATGAATACTCAGATAGTATCTGGTAATCTCTCAAAAAACTGAGAACTGCTCTAAAAACTACCGCGTTTATCAATCAATGCTTTATACAAAAGCTCCCTGGCTCTGAAGATATGTGCTTTTACCGTCCCCAATGGAAGATCCAGTTCGTCTGCTATTTCATCGTATGAAAGTTCGTCCATGTGACGCAACTGTATAACCGCTCTGTATTTTTCAGGTAGATTCTCGATCGCATCCTGAACAATTTGCTTTCTCTCTTTTCGAATAACAGCTTTATCAGTAGCGTAAGTTTCATCAGGAAGCTGAATCTCCAGTTCTCCGTCTTTGGTTTTGTACGGATCATTAATAGACAGCGTTTGTAGCTTTTTCTTTCTCAGATAATCTATGGTATGATTAGTTGCAATACGGTACAACCAGGTAGAAAAAGCGTATTCATTGCTGTAAGTAGAAAGGTTCTTAAAAGCCTTCATAAACACTTCCTGAACAAGATCTTCAACAAGCTCTTTTTCTTTGATCATTTTCCGAATATGAAAATATATCGGGCGATCGTATTTGTTCATCAGATCTTTATAGGCACTTTCATCCCCTTTTAAAGCTCTTACAACAAAGCCGTCATCCTCAATACTACTTGCTGAGGCATTTTCTCTGGGTGATGAATTGTTTTCTGTGCTGGTATCTGACATTATCTGATTTTATGCAAAGCTAAAATACAAAGCTTAGCGTAAATGAAAATCGGTTTTTTTGAAAAAATGATCTAAGTTTTATTTAGTTCATTCATTAAAGCTCCATGGCGAATTCCTCCGGTAGAAACTCTGATTTCTTCCAAATCAAAATAATTTAGGAAACCTTCCAGAATAAGCAAACCCGCCAGAAATATATCCTCTCTCCCTTTCAAAACTTTCGGGCTCAACTCAAGTAGTTGCTGATGAGTATGTAAACTAAATATTTCGATTCCTTTTTTAAGTTTATCACGAACTATTAAATGCCCATTCATACGTTCCGGGTCATACTCATCAATTTGCAGATCTATAGCAGCCATAGAAGTAAGAGTACCTGCAACACCAACTGCTTTTGCGTTCTTTTTGGGTTTGAATTTCTTAGTCTCCAACATACTTTTTACAGCTTGTCTGCACTCTCTTATTTGTTCCTGAAAAGGCGGGTCTTGAACCAAAAATCTTTCGGTAAACCGAACACACCCCATATCAAAAGAATGAGAGTCTATAAGCTTCCCATCTCTGCCCAGAGCTATTTCTGTACTTCCTCCTCCGATATCCAGTACAAACACATCCCCGTTAACCTGTTCATCAAATACAGTTAATGCGCCTTTGTAAGTATATTCAGCTTCCTCTTCACCCGAAAGTAACTGAACGTCAAAACCTGTTTCTTTTTTTACCAGATTGATTAGTTCATTTCTGTTAGAAGCGTCCCGAACTGCACTTGTTGCAGTAACAATTACATTTGATACTTTAGTAAACTGAGTACTTAGAATGTTTTTATACTCTTTTATGGAAGAAATTACTCTTCCAATGCTTTCCTCTGAAAGAGTTTTATTAACGTCCACTCCTTTTCCGAGTCGAGGCATCCTTTGTTCTTCATGAAGCATCCTTAATCCGTCTTCATTTTCTTCGGCAATAAGCAATAAAACTGTGTTTGTTCCTATATCTATAGCTGCTTTCATTTTCTTAGTAGAATTGCGATCCACTCTCCGTTTTGTCTGGTTTCAAGGTGCGTTAATTTCTTAACTGATTCTAAATTCATGATAGTTTGTTCATCACCTTCCAGTAAGCCGGAAAGTAATAAAGTGCCGTCATTCTTTAAAAAAGAAAGCAATTCAGGAATCAATTCTATTAATGCGTTTCTGTTTATATTTGCAAGAATCACATCAAAAATTCTGTCATCGGGAATAACTTCAATAGATCCGAGTTTAACCTCAAATCCTTCAACATCATTTAAGGCTATATTCTCTTTTGAATTGTCTTTGCTCCATTCATCAATATCAAAGCCAAAAACCGATTCAGCGCCAAGTTTTAAAGATGCGATACCTAGAATTCCGGTTCCCGTTCCGGCGTCAAGAACTTTGTCCTCTTTGCTGATGATTTCCGAAAGCCAACCCAATATTAAACGCGTTGTTGCATGGTAACCGGTACCGAATGCCATTTTAGGGTCGATAAGCAGTTCGGTCAAACCCGAATCTGAAGGCAGCTCTTTTGCCCATGTTGGCCTTACGTAAAAGTTGCCAATAGTCTGAGGTTCAATAGAGTTTTCCCATTTTTCATTCCAATTCTGGGGAGATACCAACTCTTCTTTTATTAACTCTGCATTTTCAAAGGAATATAAAATATTAGTGATCTCTTCTCTTTTAACATCATCGAATCTTGATGACGGAACGGAAGCAATTAAGAGATTACTTTCTTGTTCAAACCCTTCAAAATCCATCTCAAAAAGCTCAGCGATCACTAACTCATGCAGATCATCAGCCAGCTCAATATGTAGTCGGATATAATCCATTAAATACGATTGTAGATTAATTCAAGAAGCACATTTCCAACTGCCTGAAGAGTATTCTTGTCAATAATTGGCAGATCATCCTGATGTGTATGCCAGTGTGGAGCAAATTTAATATTGCCATCCGCACCTACAGTATGATTAATTATATCCACAACCGGGATTTCTGTGTTTTCATAAATGATATAATGATCATCCAATACACCCGCTCCTCTCTGATTAAGAAAAATATCTGAATAACCTTTATTCTCAGCTATTCCCCATATTTCATCCACAAGATTGGGAGCATAGCTTAAAGAGTAGGTTTCTTTTGGGAAAACAGCTCGTTCAGCGCCAACCATGTCCAATAAAATTCCAAATCTGGGATTGTAGCCGGGAACCGGAGGATTGTTTGACCAGTAACGTGATCCTAAAAAGTACTTTACAAGATCCCCTGATGTACCATAATCTTCACCATCAAATAAAACGATATCGACACCAATTGGTGGGGGGGTTTCAGAAAATATCCTTGCCAGTTCAATCAGCACTCCTACTCCACTCCCACCATCATCAGCTCCGGCTAAGTATTCACTGGTTCTGCGGGTGTCCTGATCTGCTCTGGGTCGCGTATCCCAGTGTGCGCATAACATTATTCTGTCGCTGGAAGATGTGTTAAATGCCGCAATAATATTCGCCATTTCAAGAGTTTCCCCATATCCTTCTTCAGTAAATTCCTGAGTGAACACTGCGTTTGCTCCTGCGTAATCCTTAAGCTTTCCTTCTAAAAACTCTCTGGTTTTAACATGACCGTAGGTATTTGGAACCCTCGGACCAAAGTTAACCTGAGTTTCTATATACTTGTAAGCTGAATCCGAAGAGAACTCAGGGACTTCCCTTCCTTTCTCAGAAAATTGAAGTCCTGCTCCTTTATTGCAAGCTAAGACAGTAATAAAAGCGAATAGTAATAGTAGAATTTTATTCATCTCTGTAAACCATTGTTGGGGAAGATTGTGAAACCGGATAGATAATAGTGTCCATAATATTTACGTGGTCCGGCCTGTTTGCAATAAATACTATTATTTCGGCAATATCGTCTGCTGTTAAAGGTTTGAATCCTTTGTAAACCGATTCTGCCTTTTCATTATCGCCTTTGAACCGAACGTTACTAAACTCTGTTTGCACCATTCCGGGAGATACCATACTTACACGTACTTCCGTTCCATGAAGATCTTTCTTCGTTGATTCGGTGATCGCTTTAACTGCATGCTTTGTAGCACAATACACTGATCCACCTGCATACGATTCATGTCCTGCCGCAGAACCAACGTTTATGATATGCCCGGTATTTCTGGCTTTCATTTGAGGCGAAATAAGTCTGGTTAGTTCCAAAAGACCCTGAACATTTACAGCAAAAACCTGATCAATATCAGATTGATCTAATTCATAAACCGCATCTTTACCTAAAGCCAAACCCGCATTATTGATTAAGACATCAATATTATAATTAATTGATTCGACAAAATGGTTACAGGCACTACGATCTGCTAAGTCAAACGTGTATGTATTGATCTTTGAATCAGGATATGTTTTTAATAGATCGCTTTTTATTTCCTTTAACCGTTCAGCCCTTCTGCCGGCAAGAAACAAATTAGCCCCAAGTTCACCAAACTGATAAGCCGCAGCTCTGCCAATCCCTGACGTAGCTCCTGTTATAATGATATTTTTTCCACTTAGTCGGTTCATTTATCCGGTTTTCAGAACTTAACTTTTCTATTTATCCAGAAGTTCAACTAATCTTCCGGCGTTAAGAATTTTAGATTCCTGAAATGAATCCGCCAAAAATTGAATCCCTATTGGCAAACCGTTCGAGTGAGAACCCGATGGAACACTTATTCCGCAAATGCCTGCTAAATTCGCTGAGGTAGTATAAATATCATTAAGATACATTTGGACAGGATCATCCAGCTTCGCTCCTTGCTCAAAAGCTGTAGTTGGAGTTGTAGGACCGGCAATTACATCAACTTTTTCGAAGGCTTTTTTGAAATCTTCCTGAATAAGGCGTCTAACTTTTTGCGCTTTTGCATAATAAGCGTCGTAATAACCTGAACTGAGCACATAAGTACCCAACATAATTCTTCGCTTTACTTCGGTGCCAAAACCTTCGGTTCGGGATTTCTTGTACAGCTTTATTAATGCACTGTCCATTTTAGATAATTCCAGATCTAATTGAGCCTGATCATCTTTAAATTCCTCCCTTAAGCGACTTTCTTCTTCTTTTAACTCCTCAACAACGGATGCTTTCTCAGCTCTGTGTCCGTATCTAATACCATCAAATCGAGCTAAATTACTGGAAGCTTCTGCCGTAGCAAGTACATAATAAGTAGCAATTCCATATTTAGTATGTGGTAAACTGATCGGTACCAGCTCAGCACCTTCTGATTCAAGCTTTTTAAGAGTTTCATTAATATTAGAAGAAATCTCTGAATCCAGTCCTTCGCCAAAATATTCTTCCGGTACACCAATTCTGATATTTTTATTTGGTTGCTTAAGCTCTTCAGTAAAATTCTGAACAGGAATATTTGCTGAGGTATTATCTTTTTCATCAAACCCGGAAATAGCTTGAAGCACTCTTGCAGCATCTTCAACATTATTAGCAAAAGGTCCAATACAATCAAATGAAGAAGCAAAAGCTATTAATCCCCAACGGGAAACACGACCGTAGGTAGGTTTTACCCCAACAACCCCGCAAAATGCTGCCGGTTGCCGAATTGAACCACCGGTATCGGACCCCAGAGATGCGCTCACCATTTTTGATGCCACTGCTGCAGCACTCCCTCCTGATGAACCTCCGGATACTTTAGATGTATCAACCGGATTTTTTACCGCTCCGTATCTACTGAACTGGTTTGCTGAACCCATGGCAAATTCATCCATGTTGGTTCTTCCGATCAGAATTGCATCTTCTGCTTTTAAACGCTCTATGACAGTGGCATCATATACACTCTCAAAGTCACCCAGAATCTCAGACGCACAAGTAGCTTGGCGTCCTCGCTCACAAATCAGATCTTTTATACCCAGAACTGCACCCGCGAGAGAGCCCGCGGTTCCGTTTTTTATCTTTTTTTCAATTTTTTCTGCTTCAGAAAGAGCCTCTTCGAAATAAGTTGAGACAAATGCATTGATTTCCGAATTTTGTTCTTCAATCCTTGCAATATAGTCAGTAACAATATCTTTCAGGGAGAGGTTTTCGTTGAGAATTTGTTCTTTTATCTCAGCGATGCTGTTTGTAGACAATCTTCTGTTATTTTGAGTTAGATTTTGTTTCTTCTGAATTTACAGCGTCGTCAATATCCCGAGAACTGTCTTCAATTTCTTTTTTGATATCACTTGAAGCTTTTCTGAACTCTTTAATTCCCTGGCCTAATCCTTTTGCTAACTCGGGAATTCTTTTAGCACCAAAAAGCACTAAAACAAGAATAGCTATGATAATAATTTCGGTTGTTCCAAAACTTCCCATAAAAAATAATCCTCTTTGGATTTAGTTGATGTAATTGTGCTAAGATAACAATATTTTCGGCACGATTTAAGATCAAAAATTATTTGGAACGATACTTGGAAAATTCAAGTAGAATTGTATCATTCACTCACTTAATTAATAAAAAAAATTATTTATGATTTGGACTGTAGAATTAGCCGCCGCTTTAGATGAAGCACCATTCCCAGCGAACAGAGAAGAGCTGATAGAATGGGCAGAAAGGAATGGACTCCCTTCTCAGGTGATTACTAATCTTGAGGAATTAGAGGAATTAGATGAAGGTGAGAATACGATCTATGAAAATATAGAGGATATTTGGCCGGATTATATTCAAAAAGAAGACTTCTTCCATAATGAAGAGGATGAAGGTTTCGATTATGACGACGTTTAGCACCAAATAAGTCTGGTTATGTAATTGAACATAACCTCCACCATTGAGAAACCCCCTGCCTACAATATCATTTATTATTCTATCTTTCCTCTTTACGGTACTTTTAACTAGTACCGCACAGGTTAAAGTATTAGCCCAAAATGCTTCTGTAGTTTCAGACAGCACTTCTAATGATGTAGTCCGCAGAATCAGATTTTCGGGTAACAAGAATGTAAAAGACCGAACTCTTGAAACATTAATTCGAACTAAAACAAATCGGGAATTTTTGGGAATTCCCAGGTTTACTCCCTGGTATTATTTCTGGGAACTCAGCAACGGGCGTTTTGGAGAAGATCCTATTTATCTGGATCGTTCTGTTGTAGCTAACGATATGGAAAGGATAAGGCTATATTATGAATCCTTAGGCTATCTCAGAGTTAATGTTGACACAACAATAGTTGAGTACAAAACTGATAAAGTTGAAGTGTCATTTATTGTTACAGAAGGCACGCCCTCAAAAATTGAAACAATTTCATATAAAGGGCTCCCCTTTTTTGCCACATTGGAAAAGAGAATTGATTTCATGAGAGACAGCCCCTTAACCAGAGACCGAATCAATGATTCAACTTATACAGTAAACCGACAGTATAACACTCAGGAATTGGGCTCTGAACAGCAAAGAATAATCAATTTTTTAAAAAATAACGGTTATGCCTCAATCCAAAAAGATTCAGTAATTGCTCTGGTTCAGACTCAACAACAAGATTCCACTTTTCTTGATGTACAATTCAGAATTAACCCCGGAAAAGTATTTCGGTTTGGAGATGTGCATATAAGTCTTGCTGATGGGACGCCCCCTGATAACTATACACAAATAGATACTGTTTCATCTGATCAAGAAGTAATTGATACCACAAGGATATTTCTAAAAAAAGAACCCGCAGCACAAACGAAATTTTCATTACTGACTGATCAGATACTGTTTAAACCCGGAGATGTATACAATCACGAATTATATCTGAATACTATCCGTGAATATCAAAACCTTGGAATGTTATTTATCAGAAGATTCGGTCAGAACCAAGAAGGAAGTCAACCCGACTTTTCTCAATCTTCTATCCCAACATATCTGGACCTGCAATCCCTTACAAAGCATAGCATTGGAGCCGAGATATTCGGCATGAAGAGATATGGATTCGGTACCGGTCTTGGGGTTGATTACACGAATAACAATGCATTTGGTAAAGCTGAAAACTTCTCTCTTTCAGCAAATGTTAGTTTTGAATTCGTGAGTAAAAGTGTGCTTGAAGAAATTGCAGATACCTCTACTCAATCTTCAATTTTCAGAAGTTATGAGCTAAGAGGAGATTACACTGTACCAAGACTTAATTTCCCATTCGCATTTCTGGATAACACCCGGTTCTTTACAAGCGGTTTAACAAGATATTCACTGTCGTACAGCAGATCCGATCAGTTATTCTTTGATATCAATAGTGATGTACAATTTAATTTAAGATATGAAGTTCAGCACAACCCGAGATTTTCAAGTTTTTTGGATCTTATTGAACTGGACATTGTAGATCCATCGCCAACGGATGAATTTATTAACAACCTCAGGAATGACTTTGGCTCAGGTACTTCGGGCGATAGTACCACAGCCGATCCGATAGAGTTAACAAGGATCTTAGAAGATTTCAGGCCTCAGATTTCTTCGGTTATAAGATATACATTCAGAAATCAGAATACTGATCTTATTAAACGAAACAGGGGTTATTTCAGTGAATACTCTATATCTACAGGTGGTAACATTCCCTATATTGTCGATAAATATGTGGTTACTCCTGATACCTTAGAGCAAAACCTCCCTTCTCTTTTTAAAGTGAGTGAAAATGAATTAAGCTACAGCCGGTATATTAAAGCAACTGCAGATTACAGGAAGTATATACCGATTTCAAATTCAGCCGTATTTGCTTGGCGATTATATGGAGGTATTGCTCAACCATATGGAAGCAGTACAACCATACCACTGAACAGGCGGTTTTTTGCGGGTGGAAGTAACGATATCAGAGGTTGGGGACCTTTCCAGCTGGGTCCGGGTTCTATCAAATCTGAAGATGTTCGTATTAATGGTGGTGAAATTAAACTTGCTGCATTTACTGAAGCAAGACAGATATTTATCAGGGACGTAATTGGAGCAAACTGGCACGCAGCATGGTATGTTGACGCCGGAAATATCTGGTATGGTCCGAAAAATGATGCAGCCGATGACGAAGAACTTGAAGACGGGCGTTTTAAGTTCAACGATTTCTATAATCAAATTGCAGTTGGTACAGGTTTAGGCTTGCGTCTTGATTGGGAATATATAGTTGCTCGTTTTGATTTTACATTCAGAGCTCATGATTTGGAAGCAGGTTGGTTCAATAATAAAAAATTGTACTTTAGTTTTGGTATCGGTCATTCTTTTTAACGTTATTTAGGCATGGGAAAACTAACAAATATTAAACAACAGCTGAACATCGTATTCGGCTCTAAATTTCTTAAAAATTTATCCAGCGCGGAGCGATATGAGTTTTTACAGCTCTGCCATAAAAGAAATTATAAGGAAGGAGAATATGTATTCTACAGGAATGATCCCGGGACGGGAATGTATTTTATTCAGGATGGAAAAATTGAACTAATGCTGAATGCCAATAATGAAGAAACTATACAACCTGACGATTCAAGTAAGTTTATATTAGACGCTCCCGACAGCTTTGGTGCCCTCTCGATCGGTTATAACCTAAGAAGGAAAGCCACAGCCCAATGTGTAACGGATTGTCAGCTTCTGGGTTTTTTTCAACCTGATTTTGAAGTTTTAAGAGACCGACATCCCCAAATAGCTGTTAAATTTCTTCAATCACTTACAAATATTGCACTACGGCAGTTAGAAAAAGCTACTTATATCATTGAAGAGGTAGCCGGACAGGAAAAAGCTCTTCAAATACAATTTGATACTTACTACGAAAATTCTGAAGATTAATAATGGCACTTAAAAAAGGCGAAGAAGTCACATTAGAAATTGAAAGTGCGGCTTTTAGAGGAAAAGGTGTGGCCAAAGTAGACGGACTAGCCGTTTTTGTTTATGGAACTGCTCCCGGCGATCTTGTAAAAGCCCGAATCATAAAAAAGAAGAAGAATTACAGAGAAGCTAAGCTTCTGGAAGTTTTAGAACCCAGTAAAGACCGTATAACTCCAAAGTGTCAGCATGCTAATGTTTGTGGCGGGTGTAGCTGGCAACACGTTCCTTATGCCAAACAACTTGAGTATAAAGGGCAACAAGTAGCCGATCACATCACAAGACTTGGCGGGTTATCAGACACCATCGTTCATCCTGCTATGGGAAGTGAATCTGATTTCTATTACCGTAACAAAATGGAATATAGTTTCAGTAATCGAAGATGGCTTACACAAGAGGAAATCAATAAAGAAGAATTTGTGGACGACTCTGGTTTTGCAGCCGGAATGCATGCTCCCGGAAGGTTTGACAAAATCCTGAATTTAAATGAATGTCATCTTCAACGAAAAGAATCGTTTGAGATTTTAGATTTTGTAAGAAACTACTGCATTCAACATGATATCCCGCCTTTTGATGCCATGAAACATGAAGGCTTTATGCGACACTTGATGATTCGTAACTCATTCCATACCGATGACTTTATGGTAAACTTTGTTACTTATCAGGATGATCAGAAATTGATAAAAAAACTATCTGATGAGCTACTTCAGGAGTTTCCGGTCATAACAACCATTGTGAACAATATAAACGACACTAAAAGCCCTACGTCCATTGGCAGAATCGAAAAAATTATTCATGGCCCGGGTTATATAGTAGATAAAATTGGTGATCACACTTTTAAAATACATCCCAATGCGTTTTTTCAAACCAATACAGCTCAGGCAGAACGATTATATGAAACGGCAAGAGAATTCGCTGATTTAAAAGACGGAGAAGTCGTTTATGATTTATATTGCGGCGTAGGAACTTTGAGCTTGTTTATGAGCCAAAAGGCAGAAAAGGTATTGGGAATCGAACTTGTAGATGTGGCCGTTGAAAATGCCAGATATAATGCCAAAGAAAATAATGTAGGCAATGTATCTTTTATCAAAGGTGATATGAAAGATGTGTTTACACAAGAAATGGTAGATGAGTTCGGAGCTCCCGATGTACTGATCACAGACCCTCCCCGTGCAGGTATGCATCCTGATGTGGTAAAAAGATTAAAAGAACTGAGAGTACCTAAACTCGTTTATGTAAGCTGTGACAGTTCTACAATGGCTAGAGATCTGAAAGAACTCGCTGAGGTGTATGATGTTTTGGAAGTACAACCTGTTGATATGTTTCCTCAAACATATCATGTAGAAGCAGTAGCAAAACTTCGTTTAAAACAAATTTAGACATTCAAATAAATTACAGGATGAAGATCTTAATTATCGGTGGAAAAGGAACAATTGGCAAGCCGGTATCTGAATACTTTTCTAAAACTGATGAAGTGATTGTTGCAGGCAGAAACAGTGGTGATATTAGCATTGATATTGCCGATCCTGATTCTATTAAAGAAGGCTTAAATAGAACCGGTAAGGTTGATGCAATCGTTTGTATTGCAGGTGAAGCTAAATGGGATGATTTCGATAATTTATCAGAACATGATTACTATATCGGCATTAGAAGTAAGTTAATGGGTCAGGTTAATCTAGTACGTATCGGAAGACATTATCTGAATGAAGGTGGTTCTTTAACATTATCAACAGGTATATTGGCAGATGATCCTGTCATCAAAACTACAAGTGCAGCAATGGTGAATGGCGGAATTCACAGCTTTGTACAAGCCGTGGCTTTAGAACTTAATGGAACTCCAAGGATAAACGCTGTATCTCTTGGAATGGTTGAAGATGCCTATGAAAAATATAAGAGCTATTTTCCGGGTCACAACCCTGTTCCAACCGCTAAAGTTATAAAAGCGTATGAACGTAGTGTAAAAGGCAGAGGAAACGGTGAAATAATCAGGTTTTATGAGTAGTAAAGATTCTCAATCCTGATTATTCATAGTTCAAAGAAAAAGTAAAAATGTAAAGTTGATGGTTAGCAAAAATCTTTTAAAATGTGCTTTAATACTTGTTTCTTTAATCACTTTCAGCTGTAATACCAATAATGATAAAGGTGATGCTATTCCCGCTGATGTTATCCCTGTATTTAATGTAAATACTTCAGGAAATCCTATCCCAAACAACCCTAAAATTAATGCTGAGTTAACAATAGCGATCGGTAGTGAAATCAGCTTTGAAGGTAATATTGCGATAGAATCCAGAGGCTCAAGTTCACAAAGCTTTCCCAAAAAATCTTACAGTTTTGAAACAAGGGACGGTAATAATGAGGATCTTGATGTTGCGTTGCTTGGATTACCTGAAGAAGAAGACTGGGGGTTAACCGGTCCTTACAGCGACAAAACCTTGATTCGAAATATTTTTATCTATGATCTGTTTCGGGAAATGGGAAATTATTCAAGCAGAAGTGTACTCGTGGAACTCAATCTAAATGATGTACATAAAGGAGTTTATGTTCTTTCGGAAAAGCTCAAAAGAGACAATAACAGAATTGATATCAGTAAGCTAAACCCTGATGAAAATTCAGGAGAAGATCTGACCGGAGGTTATATTCTTCAAATTGACAGGGATGACGAAGAAAAAATCAATGATTCTTTCACATCGAACTATCAACCGCCATTTGCACAAAGAGGACAACAAATTACTTTTGTTTATGAAGAACCCGGTGCTGATGACATCACTGATCAACAAAAAAACTATATCCGCAATTACATTTATGGATTTGAAGATGCTTTAGCTTCTCAGAATTTTACAGACCCTGTAACAGGCTATCTCTCATATATCAATGTTTCCAGTTTTATTGACTTCTTCCTTATCAATGAACTGGCAAACAATGTAGATGCATTCCGTTTAAGCACTTATATAACTAAAGATAAAAACGGTAAACTGAATATGGGACCCGTTTGGGATTTCAACTACTCACTCGGTAATGTTGATTATTGCAGTGCCGGAGAAACTAATATTTGGGCTTATACTTTTAACAAAAGGTGCGGAGATCATGATCAGCAAGTGCCATTCTGGTGGAGTAGATTTCTGGAAGATCCTGCATTTGTAGCACAACTTAAAGATCGATGGAATAAGCTTCGTAATGATGAATTTGCTTTGAGCAATCTGAACCTGATGATAGATAATTATTCGGCTTTGCTGCAGGAATCCGGTGCCGCAGAAAGAAATTTTGTGACATGGGATATACTGGGGACTGATGTTCATCCGAATAATTTTGTTGGTGATGCTTACGACGATGAGATCAACTACCTTAAAGACTGGATATCTGACCGATTAAGCTGGATGGATGAAGCCATCGATGCGTTATAATATTTTAAATTAACCTTTCTAGTTCCTGGTTTAAGCGTCTCGCTTGGACGACAGTTACTCCTTTCTGGTTCAAGTACCACACTTCGACGAACTAAACCCTCTCACACCAGATCGCCTTTAAACCGTTGCCTTCGATCTTACAAAAAATAAGAAAGCCCTCTCCTCCGTCTTTTAAGCCGAACTTCTTTTTGATCTCATTTGCCCCCATCGGATAATTTCTGACAATTACATTTACTTTGTCGTTCTTAACTCTTTTTTTGATTTGCTTCTTAGCCGGACTAAACTCTTCTTTGATCAGTAATTTCTTTCCCGGAAAGTTTTCGATAAGCTCTTCGGAGGTATATAAATGTGTATTCGGATGTAATTTCTGTACACCAAATTCTAAACCGATCAATTTATAAGCACCTGCTTTCATTAAGGGTGCATTCGGTTCATAAAGATACTTCTGAGGTTCTCCTATATCGAAATCACAAGACTCTTCATCTGAGTATTTGAATGAGAATAGTTCCTCTTCCCTTTTTACTGAAATATTCCAGGCTTCAATATCAGCTTCACCTAAAAATTCTTTATTCAGATAGATTAACAACTCTTTTACTTCATTGTCTACCGCCACTACCTGTACTTTATAACAAGAACTAAACTGTTCTAAGGTTTTCTTGATGTCCAGCATTGGCGACGCTTTGATCAGCACATTCTCAGCTGAATTCAACAACTGTTCTTCCAACTCAATCACATTTGGCACACAATCTTCCAGAGCGTACACTCTGTTTTGTGAATCATCACGTCTGGATGGATCTATAAATATCCAATTAAAGTGATCAGAACTTTGCTTTAGTACATTTTCCGCTGTAGAGTTTTGAACTTCAATATTAGCTCCAAGAACCTCAAAATTATGTTTTGATACCGTGCAAAGCTCTTCATTCGGTTCCAAATAAACCGTCGATCTCATTTTTCGGGACAAATAAAAAGTATCGACTCCGGTTCCACCGGTCAGATCAACAAGTGAATCCCCTTCTACAAAACGTGCTTTAAACTTTGCCGTAATCTCTGAAGAAGCCTGTTCCAGATTTTGTTTGGGAGGTAATATCAGTTCATAATTACCAAACCATTCCGGTAATTTATCTTTCGCTTTTTGTCTGGATGCGATCTGAACCACAATATCTCTCATCGGCAGCTCCGGAAACTTCCGCGACTGAAGCATAATCTCAGCGGGATCATCATTGATATGATCTTTTATGAAATCAATACTTTCTTCAGAGAATTTATTTTTCATCGCTATCTTATTAAATACATAAACAGCATATATGTTTGGGCGGATTGCCGTTTTATTTGTATAGGCGGATGGCTATCCGCCGCTACAGTCGACTGTTTTGTACGGCGGAAATATCCACAACATCATTTGTATGGGCAAATTGAAATACGCCTAATAAAATTTTAATCGCATGAATATAATCATAATCGGGGCAGGAATCGGAGGATTATCCGCGGGATGCTTGCTTTCCAAACAAGGTCATTCTGTAACCATTCTCGAAAAGAACAACACAGTGGGCGGCAAAATGAACGAGATCACTGCTAATGGATTTCGATTTGATACCGGTCCTTCACTGTTTACCATGCCTTATATTCTGGACGGATTGCTGCTGGAATGCGGAACTTCCCTTTCCAAAGAGCTTGAAATTGTTCCTTTGGATATAAACTGCCGGTATTTCTTTCAGGATCGAATGCAGTTCGATAATTACAGCGATCGTGCGCAGATGTTGAGAGAGATCCGCAGAATTGCTCCTGATGATGAGAAATCCTACATCAAATTTTTGGAATATGCAGAGTCTCTGGATAAAAAGACCCGAAATGCATTTGTTCTGAACCCGTTATACAATTTTTCAGATCTGAAAAACCTGAATCTGTTTTCTTTTTTAGGGATCGATGCCTTTACAACAGTCAGCAAACGCGTAAACTCCTATTTCGAATCTCCATACCTGCAACAGTTCTTTAAACGTTTTACTACCTACAACGGCTCTTCACCCTATCAGGCTCCGGCTACGCTGAATGTGATCCCTCATATCGAGCTGAATGAAGGTGGATACTACATCAAAGGCGGATTATACAGAATTGCGGAATGTTTGCGTGATCTGGCGATTTCTTTGGGTGCTACTATTGAATACAATGCAAAAGTAGACCGTATTCATATTCTGGAAGGCAAAATTAAAGGAGTGGAAACCGAATCCGGAGAGTTGATGGAATGCGATCTTGTGGTTGCCAATAGCGATGCTTCGGAAACCATTCTGAATTTGATTGACGATTTCAGTATTTCAGTCAAACGAAAAGAAAAACAAAAAGAGTTAGAACCCTCCTGTTCCGGTTTTGTGATGTTGTTGGGTATCGACAAACAATACGAGCAGCTCATTCATCACAATATTTTCTTTTCTGCTGATTATGAACTGGAATTCAAACAGATCTTTGATAATAAGATCATGCCCGACGACCCGACCATCTACATCGCTAATACTTCCTACACTGATAAAGATCACGCTCCTGAAGATGGTTCCAATTTATTTGTGTTGGTGAATGCTCCTTATTTGAGTGATTCCTTTAGTTGGGATAAGAGTGATTATGGTGATAAGGTGATAAGTGAGTTAGAAAATCGAGGTTTAAGCGATCTTTCAGAGCTTATCACCTACCACAAAGAAATTAATCCCAAAGATTTCTATGAAAAATACCTCTCTAACAAAGGCAGTATTTACGGCACTTCTTCCAATGATAAATTCTCAGCCTTCCTGCGACCCAGAAACAAGTCGCGCGAAATTGAAGGCTTATACTTTGTTGGCGGCTCCACTCATCCCGGCGGTGGCATTCCATTGGTCGTCCAAAGTGCAATTAATGCGGTGGAGTTGATTGGGAGAGAGATTAGCACCTAATATTATTAAAAATTACTCATTTATTTTAAGTACTATAATGCGTGCAGCGAGCATATTACTGCTGATTATAGTCTTAAATATTACACGAATAGTATCATAATTAGCTTTTTACCTAATAATATGTTAAGTGTCGAAAGTAAAAGGATACTTCATGGACATTTTATTATAATTTTATTATATGGTATTAGTTGCGGTAAACGGAATTTTTTTATGGAAACAGTTAAAAAGATCGCTGCGGGTTTAGATAAGCTTAAAAAAATAATCCTATTTATAGCTTATTTGGGATTATTCCTTTTTTTAACATATCCAATTATTCTTTACATAGCTCCAGTGTCTTTTTTGGAAACAATTTTTTGGCTTCCATTAAATTTAATTCAGCTACTTTCCAGTCAGGTGATGGAAACTACAAACTTGGAAGTTTGGCATTCTAGGGCTTTTGCTATAACAATATATGCTATAATTTCATCTTCTGTAGTTGGAATATTTAATTATCCTTTTACTTATCCAAAGATATTTATCGAAAGATCCAAAAGAGTTCCAGTTTTAGTTTCAATTGTGGTTATTTGTGTTATTCTTGGTTTTTCGAAACATCCCAACTTTAGCCCAACTACTGGTGAACCATTAAAAAAATATTATTCAAACCCAAATGGTACGATTGAGCTTTTACCATTAGAATGGAATTACCATCCAACATATGGTGAACCTTTAAACTTAATTACAAAAGATATTGTAAGGCGATACGAAGAACAAACTAAAGAGCAAAAAGAAAACAATGACAAGCCGATTTCTAACTCGAGTAATAAAAATTCTTCCCCCTATTCTAATTCAATCGGTCAAAATCATTCAGCTTCGAGCATAGCACAAAATAATGGTGTTGAATCCAAAAACTTTAATTTGACTCAAAATGAAACTCAGAAATTAGCAGTAACCAAAAGAAGCCAGGAAGATGACTTTATGGATTCATTTGAAAAAGCGTTGAACAGTACACAAATAGAGTCAGAGTGGGACTCAGATCAATATTGGATTAGTCTAATTTCTTCACAAAAAATTAACGTTTTTTTTACGGAACAAAGAAATCAGGATGCGTTAAAAATAATCTCCCGATTACGAAAATCAAATTCAAATGTACATTATGAAGTGGTATCATCAAATCAAGCTAAATTACATGACAGTAATCTGTATTATCGCTATGGGCAACTAAAAATTGCTCAAGCAATCCAAAATATAATTTCAGATATAGAACTAATAAAGTTGCGTAGAAATGAAGAAGCCGGTTCAACAATTTCTTTATGGATAAATTAAACCGAAATAAGATGATACTGACCTACTTTAAGATTCTTACTGTAACGCTTCTATTGACAAGTTGTGCACCTTATATAACAGAAAGAGAACCACCAAAACCTTATGTAACTACTTCTCCTTTATTTAAACCTGCTGTTTATCCAAGATTAGCAATTTTAGTAATTGATAACACAAGACGTTTCCGTAGCTATCAAGGTGCTTTAAGGCAAATTGAAGACGAATTTATGAGATCTGCACTTAATCGAGGATATACAGTTGCAGCTAGATCTGATATAGATGAAGTTTTAGATGAACTAAATTTACAAAGATCAAATCTGACTGAGAAAGAAATAGCAGAAGCAGGGCTAATACTTAATGTTCCTGCTATTTTGATCGTAAATATTAATAATGCATCTACTGAAAGATATTATCCATCAATATCCGTTCAAGGAGCAAGATACTATTCAACAACTGTATCAGTAAGTGCGAGGTTAATAAGTGCTGAATTAGCAGAGGTTATGTGGATTTCTAGTTATACTGGAAATTATAAAGCTTCCAATCGTAGTAGAGAAAACGAAGTTCAGGCTTTACCAATTGTTGCAAGAATTGTTGCTTCTGGACTGCCTCGAAGATAATATCTATTTAAAGTGGATATAAAGTCACTTGAGATTTAAGCAAGAATATTAATGTCTCTCAAAACCAATTATAATCATTGAATATTCCTTGTTCAATATTCAATATTCACTTTTCAAATCTCTAGCCTTCTACAAGTTGATCTTTGTATTGTAATTCGTAGAGTTTTTTGTACAAGCCGTTTTCCTGGAGGATCAAATCCTGATGAGATCCGGATTCTCTGATCACGCCTTTGTGCATCACCAGAATTTTATCAGCTCCTTGAATGGTTGACAGTCTATGAGCTACTACAACGGAGGTTCTCCCCTTCATCATTTTATCACTGGCTGCGGTGACCAAGGCTTCGGTTTCAGAATCCACACTGGAAGTGGCTTCATCCAGAATTAATATCTGAGGGTTATATACCAAAGCGCGAACGAAACAGATCAGCTGTTTTTGTCCCATAGAAAGTGACGCACCACGCTCACGAAGTTTGTAATCGTAGGTTCCTTTCAGTTTTTCAATAAAGCGATGGGCTTCCACTTTATGAGCCGCTTCAATCACTTCTTCCCTGCTGATATCAGGATTTCCCAAAGTGATGTTTTCTAAAATTGTACCTGAGAACAAAGCATTATCTTGCAATACCAATCCAAAATTAGATCGAAGTTCGTTCAAACTCAGCTCACGAATATCGATCCCATCCAGTTTTATACTTCCTTTCTGGATATCGTAGAATCGCAGTAATAAATTAATGATGGTAGTCTTTCCTGCCCCGGTTGCTCCAACAATAGCGATGGTTTCTCCGGCTTTGGCAGTAAAAGAAACATCTTTCAGAATTTGTTCTCCGTCTTCATTGTATTTAAACCAAACATCTTCGAAAGTGATCTCCCCTTTGGGATCTGCACTGGATTTGGGTTCATCCGGTTCCTGAACTTCGGTTTCAATATCCATCACATTGAAAATTCGTTCTGATGAAGCCAGTGCGGATTGGAGCGTATTGAATTTTTCAGAAAGTCCACGGATAGGCATAAAAAACTGTCGCGCATATTGTATAAAAGCCAGAAGAACACCAAATGTCACTCCGCCCATCAGCGCTCGACCACCACCGTACCAAACAACCAACGCCATGGCGAAACTTGCCATAACTTCTACTAAAGGCCAGAAAATAGAAAAATAGAAAATGGTTTCAATATGTGCTTTTCGGTGAGCAGCATTTATATTTTTAAATTTATCCTGCTGCTTTTTCTCTCTATTGAAGAGCTGAACGATGTCCATTCCGTTGATATGCTCCTGTACAAAAGAATTCAGGCGAGCGATCTGATCTCTTACTTCCAGAAAAGAAATACGCACTTTACCTTTGAACCAGAATGTAGCATAGAACAGAGCCGGAAGTATCGCTATGGTAACCAGAGTTAGTTCCCAGCTCATACTGAACATAAAGTAGAGTATGAAAATGATCCGGAAACAATCTCCGATGATAGCTACTACTCCGTCCGAAAGAAGCTCACTCAGTGCTTCAATATCACTGGTAGTCCGTGTGATAAGTTTACCGATCGGATTCTTATCAAAGAACTGAATATTTAAATTCTTAATTTTCTTAAACACTGCATTTCGCAATGAAAAGAGGGATCCCTGGCCAAACCAGCGCGTGATATAAGTATTGATAACCTGAAGTATGAACTCACCTATCTGAGCAAGAAATAATAGCCCAATGATCTTGAGTAGTCCATCCAGATCTTTGAATGCAATGTAATCATCAACGGCGATCTGAGTAAGTTTTGGGCGTACAGTTCCCAGAAATGCCGCTGTCAGTGTTAAAACTATGGCAAGTACTACAAACCATCTGTATGGACGTATATAAAAATAAAGCCGCCGAATTAGTTTTCTATCGACGGCTTTTTTGGTTTCTTTCTTACCCAATGCTCTTCAGTTTAAAATCTGTCCTGATCTCTGTATGAAGATCTGGAGCGATTACTTGAATCTTTGTTCCAGCGGTTTTCATCGTTGCTTTTGGGTCTTTCACTATCTGAAGACCTTCTGCTTTTATATCCACTGTTTCGATCTCTGCTATTGCTTTTGTAGCTGCTTCCGCCACTTTTCCGTCTTGGACGGAAGTTCTTTCTGCCGCCACCTCTGCGATCGCTGCTTCCTTTGCTGTAACTTCCACTGCTTCCGGAATCTTTCGTCAAATCCTTTAACTCAACTTTTGCTTTAACAATTCCACGCTCATGGGTAGGATCTGTAAAAATCGGTCGTAACTCATTAGCTAACCATGCCGGATAAAAACCTTCTCTGGCTTCTTTTAAAAGCAGATGTGCGTTTGTGTATCGGGCAGAGAAATGTCCGATAACCAACAGTTTTGTCTGAGCTTCAGTAGCAACTCTTGCAGCGTCTTTCGCTGAAGAATGTCCTGTTTCTGAGGCTTTGTCGGATAATGAATCGCTAAATGTTGCTTCGTGATAAAGGATGTTGGTATTCATTCCCAACTTGACCGCATTCGGGCAGTATTCTGTGTCAGTCACATAAGCAAAACTGTCTCCGGGTCGCGGATGTCCGACGATATCAGATGATTCTACGACTATTCCGTCGCTTAAGGTCACATCTTGTCCATCTTTCAAATCTTTGAACTGCTGATCTTCCGTAATCCCCATTTCAGTAGCTTTCTCAGCATTTACTTTACCGGGTTTATCCTTTTCCTGAAATCGGTAGCCAAGGCAATATCTTCTGTGTTTGAGTGCTCTCGCTTCTACATAATAATCTTCTGCATCAATAACCCGAGCTTCATCCGTTCCTTCTTCCACTTCTATAAAGATGATCTCAAAGCCGAGTTCAACTCCCGAAAACTTAAGATTCCATTCCACATATTCCTGAATTCCTGCCGGGGCAACAATTCTCAATGGCTTATCGCGACGTTGAAGTTGCAGTGTAGATAACAATCCTATTAATCCTGAATAATGATCCACGTCAAAGTGAGAAATAAAAATACATTCTATTTTAGAGCGTTTTATTCCGGCCTGAAGCATTCTCATTTGTGCATTCTCGCCACAGTCAAAAAGGAAAACGCTTCCTTCGCGCCAAAGTGCTACTGCGGGTAAATGTCGTACTGCTGTTGGGGTTGCTGAGGCTACGCCTAGTGGAACTACTATCATTGTGTGTCTCCCGTAATGTTATTTTAAATGAGGAATTGCGTTCAGGCTATCCTCATATGTCCAGTTTTATATTTCAGCCAGTTCTTGTTCAAGTATTTGCTTGTTATACATGTTAGTATAATGTCCTTCAAGTGCTAAAAGTTCTTGGTGGTTCCCAGATTCTACAATTTCACCATCTTTTAAATAATAAATCACATCCGCATCTTTTATAGTTGAAATACGGTGACTTATCATTATTGTTGTCCTGCCACTTAATTCTTGTCTCAAATGTTTTAGTATGGCTTCTTCTGTTTTTGTGTCCACTGCGCTTAGTGAATCATCAAAAATCAGAATATTCGGGTCTTTAATTAATGCCCTAGCAATAGCCGTACGTTGTTTTTGTCCACCCGAAAGAGTTATTCCCCTTTCTCCCAACATAGTCTCAAATTTTTTCTCAAAATCCAAAATATTCTCTTTTACCTGAGCTTTTTCTGCAGCCTCTTCAATCATCTCAGTAGTAGCCCCCTCAATACCGAATGAAATGTTATCACCGATGGTATCAGAGAAGAGGAATGTATCCTGAGGAACAAAGCCAATAGCTGATCTGAGCTGTTCCAGATCCAGAGATTTGATATTCTGTCCGTCTATCAGCACTTCTCCTTCATTAGGATCGAACAAACGCGGAATGAGTTGTACAAGACTTGTTTTTCCTGACCCGGTTCTACCAACAATGGCTATGTTTTGTCCTTTCTCGATCTTGAAGCTTACATTTTTGATCACATTTTCGGTGGTATCAGGATATTTGAAGCTTACATTTTTAAACTCGATTGAACCAAAAGAAGGTTTTTTGCTTTCCTGATCCTGAACATTCTTTAAGCTTTCAATTTCGATGGGTTGATCCAAGACTTCTTCAATTCTGTTCCATGAAGCAAGAGATTTTTGGAATCTGTTTGTAGTATATCCTAAAGCTGCAACCGGCCAGGTTAAGTACGCTACGTAGATCAGAAACTCAGCAATGTTACCAACAGTTAGCGAACCCTGAATAATCATCTCCCCACCTTTCCAGATCACAATTAACAGAGAGATCCCAATCAGAAAATTCAATGCAGGATGAAACAGAGATTCGATCATATCTAAACGAAGCTTTTTCTTTCGATACTGTTCGCTCATCTTTTCGAACTTCTCTTGTTCGTTATCAAGTCTGTTGTACGCTTTTATTAAGCGGATACTGGAAAAAGTTTCTTTGGCTTGTCCGGCTAGTTCAGAGTATTGTTCCTGAATTATAATTGAATGCTTGTGTATGTAACCTGTTATCCAGTAAGCAAATACAGAAATGAACGGAAGAGGAATTAAGGCCCAAATCATGAGATCTTTACTGACTACATACATCATGGTTATCACAAAGCCGGCTCTTGTAATCGTGTTAATACTATACATGATAACCGGTCCATAGTATTCACGGACTTTGTTTACATCTTCTGTCGCCCTTACATAAATTTCTCCGGAAGAATACTTAGCATAAAAACGTTGAGGAAGCTTCATGAGTTTTTCCAGAATCTCGTTTCTCATATCAAACTCAACTTTTCTGGAAGAAACGATCAAAGTCTGTCGTGTTGCGAATAGCAGAATTCCATACAAAGCTACCGCTCCAATAAGATATCCTGCATTTTCAGCAAGTATTATTCCCGCTTCTGTCGAAAAAAGCGTCGAGAAAAGAGTGTCTGCTCCATCATAATCAGCATTTTTCAGAGCTTCTACTTCATCCATAGTTTTACGGATAAGACCAGGAATCCACACCAGAAAGAAGTTAGCACCTGTAAGGAACAGGGTACCCAGCACCACTGCCCACTTATATTTACTGAGATAGCTATTTAATCGCTTTAAAGCACCCAAAAGGTCGGGTTTTAAAAGTTTATATATTTAGTCAGAGAATTTATCTGACCAGAATTTTCCAATCGCAAGGCCGGATAAATATGCAGATTCTACAGAATCCCCATTCATATAACTTCCTACCAAAGCTATAGGTGCATCGTTCCCTACTACTTCCATAAACGGAGATGGTAATGGATTAACAGCTTTTGTGTATCTCCAGAAATGCAATTGTTTCCAATCAGGAAGAGCACTCCAACCACCTAAGATCTCCGCAAGTTCATCCAGAATAATTTCCTGCACTTCATCATGTTCAGAATCCTTGAATTTTTTTGCAAATTCTGAGGTGGTATGCACTACAAATGCACATTCTGAATCTTCTGATCTTTTTGAAGTTTCATTCGTTATGGATTCGATAACGTCATTATCACATGTCATCATTGCCCAATCAGGGTTATCTGTTGCCCCGTAGCCAACCATAAGTGAAAATGAAGGAGCATATTCTACATCATCCACTTCCCGGAGAAGTTTAAGAGTTTGAACTTCATCGATCGTAGTATTCAGTATTGCATATGCTTGTTTTGACGGTGTAGCAATAATAACAGCATCAAAATTCTCTGTTAAACCGGTCGGGAAGTTTAGCATCCAGGAGCGTTTCTTGGTTCTGTCCTCACCAATATGCGTTACACCACTGACTTTGGTTTCAGTTCTAACATCCACCATTCTGGCTAGTTTTTTACCAACCTGATTCATTCCCTTGGGAGCAATGTATCTTTTCTTGGATGGTTTTACATCAGAGAGTTCACCTTTCTCATTCATATGCACGAAAGGTCCTTGCCATGGAGTTAATATTCCGGCTTCAACCATTTCATCAATTAACGGTTCAATATCAGGAGAAGAAACTTCCATGTATGGTAAACCATGATCAACTTTAGTGGAATTATCTGCTCCTGCATATCGGGTAGCTAACCTGCCACCGTAGCCGCGGCTCTTTTCAAAAACCACAACTTCATGTCCTGACCCGGCTAATATTCTTCCGGCTGTTAATCCTGCTACCCCTGCTCCAATTACTGCAATCTTCATTATCTGTTCTGATTGATTTAGTTAGTTAATTTCGTAAATAGTTACCCTAGGTTGAACCGCTTCCTTTGCCAACAACGCCGGCCAGTAAGCCACTACGTCGCTTGCCTTTGGTCTTCCTCCTGCAAAACCGGTAACACCGCTTGGTCCGGTTAATATTAACGGTGCTATTTCCATTCCAAAGCGGTTCAAATCTTCTTTTTTTGGTCCTGTAACTGAAATTCTCATTTGAATTTCGTCTATGTCATCATTCTTGGGGTCATCATTGGTGGGACGTTCATCCACACCGTTGTATCCAATATATTCTTTATTGAACTCAGTTAAATTCAAGTCAAGAGCCTTTGCTCTTCCTTCCAGTATTTCAGCTCCTTTCTGAGCTTTTTTGAGTGCATCCGGCCATGAGTATACCAAGGTTGCTGAGAGTTTATACCCATCGTTGTAGCTCGCGGAAACTTTATAGGAATCTGTAAATGGCTCTCCTTTAATGCCATACACCTTAACTCTGTTCTTACCAACATCTTCTACATGGATGGAAGTAAAATCAGCTACTACATCCGGAGTTATATAATCTTTAGGATCACCGATTTCATAAAGCAATTGCTCTTTTACTGTTTGTGAACTAACCAGTCCACCTGTCCCTTCATGTTTAGTAACAAAAAATTCACCGCTTGGATAAGCCTCTACGATTGGAAATCCTATATCCGTAAAATCTTCAACTTTTTCCCAATCCGTAAAATTACCACCGGATGCCTGAGCACCACATTCTAAAATATGCCCGGCAATAGTTCCAACCGACATTTTATCAAAATCATCGTACTCCCAGCCAAACTCATGGATCATTGGAGCTAAAGTTAGTCCGGTATCAGTAACACGTCCTGTTATTATTACATCGGCACCTAACTTCAATGCTTCCACAATTGGCTGACATCCGAAATAGATATTAGCACTTAGCAACTGATCTTTAACCGTTGTGATCGGCTCACCGGTTTCCATGTTTTTCAACGCATGTCCATCGGCAATCAATTCGTCAATGTTCGGAAGAATATCATCTCCGTCAACAACAGCCACTTTTAGATTTTTATAGCCTTTCTCTTTGGCAATTTTCAGAATTTCATCTTTACATGCCTGAGGGTTTACTCCTCCGGCATTACTGATCACTTTTATTCCGTCTTTTTCTATCTCAGGGAGAACTTGTTCAACTACTCCAACAAAATCCCTTGCGTAGCCCCAGTCCGGGTTCCTCATTCTTTGTTTTTGCATAATGGACATGGTCACTTCTGCCAGATAATCCATTACTAAATAATCTATCGGGCCTTTTTTAGCCTGATTTACCGGAGCAATTGGGAGATCTCCCCAAAAACCTTGTCCTGATGCTATACGAATAAATTCTTTCACGAAAAGCTGCGTCTTGATTAAGTCTTTTAATTGGATTGAATATCGTGAAAAATAGAGTGGTTGTGAAATAAAAAAACCCTGTCTTTCAAAACAGGGTTTCTCGATGAACTTGACGTGTTCATGTTAGTAAGGACATTCTAACCTAATACAAATCAGAAGGCTTAAAACCACATATTAAGGTGGTTCTGGATATTATTTGATCAACGTCATTCGTTTAATTTGCACAAAATCTCCTGCCTGAATTCTATAAATGTACATTCCTGATGATAAATCAGCTGCATCAAAAGTTACTATATGAATACCCGCTGGTTTTTGAGAATTGACAAGCGTTTTCACCTTTTGTCCAAGCAAATTGTAAACTTCAATCTTTACTATAGATGCCTCGGGAATACCAAATCTGATTCTTGTACTTGGATTAAATGGATTTGGATAGTTTTGAAAGAGTAAAAACTCTTGTGGAACAGATCCGGATTCAATCTCATTTGAAACTCTAATAATTGTTATTTGAGCTACCTCAGAGGGTTCACTCAAATTGCCTGAAAAATCAATTGATTGTACGAAGTAAGTAAAATTTCCTGATTTTTTTAGTGTATCTGTATAATTAGTACTGTCGACTTCTATTTCAGTAACAGATGTACCATCATCACGGGAAATAATAAACTTATCAAGATCTGCATCTGTAACAGCACTCCAGGTTAATTCTACTAAAGCTGAGTCTGTTGACTCACTAAATGTGGCTTCAAAGTTTTGTGGGATTTCCGGAGCAGTTTTATCTTCTGTGATCAAAATCCCTTCAAATTCTATTTCAATATCGATGGAACCGTTATTAATTGAAGATTCAATAACATCGAACTCAAAAAGTCCTTCTTCATTCGAATAAAGCAAAACACTTCCTATTGATACATCATCTGAAACAGGGGTTTCGCTTGTGCCGGAAATTTCAATTAATGAATCTGCTATTATAGACGAATTGATAACATAACCTGCACTTATAAGTGTTTCGTTGGCCTCAAATGAAATTAAATCAAATGAATTCTTTCTATAATCTAATATAAAACTAAAGCTATTAAGGTCTCTACCCAGTAGCCCTGATAAACCGATATCTAATGTCATATTGGTTCTAACTTCTGAAGTATCTCCCGAAACTGATAGTGTTACAGGGCTTGTAACAGAATTAATTTCTGAAGAAAATGAACTTTCTATTTCATCTTCTTCATTTACCCTTAGCTTTGAATTATTCAGCCTGGAAACCGATTCAAGCTTTGGCCGAATTGACAGTTTAAAAAGTGTGCCACTTTTGCTAATTGGGTGTACCGATGACAGAGAAAATATAATGGTCTTGTTCTTATTATTTATAGCAGTCAATACAGAGTCTGAAATAGTATCTTCGGACTCCATTCCAATAAATTCTAAGTGCTCTGAATCAAACTCAAATTCTATTCTTAAGCCAAATACTGAATCTTCGTTTTGTGCATTTAATTGAATAGGAATTTCATGTATTTGATTAGCCTCAATTGTTGTATCTGAGTATGAAATTGAAACCTGCCCGAAACTTAAATCCGGGATCAGGCTTACAATTATAATTCCAAGAACAAATTTAATAGAATTCATGTCTACCCTTATTTAACGAGTAGCATTCGTTTAGTAAATATTTTATTTCCGGCTTTTAAGCGGTAGAAATAAACACCACTTGAAACTGAACTCGCATCCCAAGTTTGGCTGTACGTACCTGCTGCTAATGTTTCATTAACTAAGGTTGCTACTTTTTGCCCAAGCATATTGTAGATAGTGAGTGTTACATTTGCCTGCTCTGGTAAGGAGTATTCAATATTTGTACTTGGATTGAATGGGTTTGGATAATTTTGTTTTAAACTAAATTCATCCGGTAATGTATTTACTATCAATTCATTTAGCTTATACAACTCACTCTCGTTTAGGGTAACGTTTGCATTAACGCTTGCTTTCAATGAGCGCTGATCTTTGGTTAACACGAGTTCCAGTGATTTAGATTCAAGTGGTTGCACTCCAAACATAGATACCAGAGTTGACCCTTCTTTTGAATTGACAAGAGTTTGCCAGTTTTTGGGTTTATTATTTATGCGACTGAATGACAAACCTTCCTCAATTTTCATATCTAATTGAGCTGAATAAATATCAAAGTCATTGTTTGAAACATCTATTGTAACAAATACTTCGTCTTCTTTCTCAACTTTATGCCATAGAGCCTTTGTAAAAAGTGGCTCTTTTTTTGATGCAACTGTTTTACAGCCCAAGTCATCTATAAACCCAACCTCAAACTGAAGAATTCTGGAAGCATCAAAAGCACTGATATCCCCATTTCCGGTAACATCTGCTGCTACAGAGTCTAAGCCGGTTAAAGGATATTGCGGAGAGAGAAATACAGTATGTCTCAGAACAAAAGTAGCATCCAAGGTACTAACTGTCCTGTCATCGGTTACATCACCACACACTCGTTCAATTATAGTGACTAAACTTTGTGCCGGATTTACCAGTTCTACATCCTCATTAAGTGTTAGTCTATCAATTTCAATAGATCCTGTTCCTGAAGCTTGAGGATAGACATTAAGGAAAAGCAAATCACCATCTGAACTTATACTTGAAGTAGATGCTCCTGATACAACTATCTTTCCCGGAATTGTTTTATTTGATTCAACCAAAAAATCAGATGTTAACGACTCAGGATTATCAGATAATTCTAAATCTATTAAAGCAGGATCAAAATTAATTGCCAGTTCAAAAGAACTCATTGATAAGTCTCCTAATCCGGTAATCTGAATCGGAATTTCAATGGTATCTGTTATAAACGCATTAACAGTTTCTATTGAAAGGCTTATCACTGAATCTTTAGGTACACTACCATCATCATCACTAAAAAGCACCCGGTCCAACACTACATCTTTAATGTCATCTCCATCAGTATCCACTTCAGTACCTGTAAACACATAGAATCTATTGTTAAATTCTGTTGCAACCGGTGAGATGTCGGGATTGGGATCTTCATAAACAATAGAATCAGCTTTTGTATAAACGAATTTATAGAATATGGTATCACCGGGGATTGGATCTATAAAACTTTGAGTTATGTCGTATTTATGATCACCGATATTTTGCATATCTACCGGTGAGCTCCATCCGGTAAAACTTCCTGCCAATTGTGCTGTCATTGAATCGGGATTGAATTTACCTTTATCAACCTGAACAGACATATCTACCGAAAATTTTATTTCAAGTTCTTTATTATCTATACTTCCATAACCTTCATTATTAAACAGATGATTCAATACTATTCCACGTGTACCATCTAAGTTCAAATCAGGCTCTAAACCCCTCAAATGGTAAATTCTGTCATTTAGTAATTCCCATGTTATTCCTCCACCTTCATCAACTAACATAAATTTATAACTAATCGAATCGCCTACCATGTTGTTCGGAATCATCAATTTGGTTGAATAGGTAGTGTCAAAATCAATTGTTAGTACGTCCTGAGTAGTGGACCAGGAATTAAAATTCCCGGCAATTCGAACTTCATGAACCTCCGGATCAAAATTTCCAATCTCTTGTTGAACAGCCATATTAACTTTAAAATCAATCTCCAAATCATATGAATTTGGATCTACCGGGCCTTCAACTATTTCTATATCGTTTGGCCAACTAAGAGTTTTTCCATCTCCTATATCATCTCCATCTTCAAATCGACTATCACCGATCCATAAAACACCGTCTTCAAAAGGGCTTAAAGTGAATACATCTTTATCCGGGGCAAGGTTAACTTCAGGAACTTCATAATTGGTTATAGCTAAAAACCCACTAATATTTGCAATGGAGCCAATTTCTGGAGCCGCAAAATCGATTTCTGAATCTCGTCTGTAATTCCAACCCTCCAGATATTGTGTTCTGTCATTTCTTATTCTTAGCGAATGATCATAAATAAATACCTTTGAAGTCCCATTATTTAATGACCAAACAAGTCTGTCAGAATTTGTCACATCATTAACAGACACCCCACTGAATTTTACATAAGATCCATTGTACTTAGAGTAATTTGAAAAATTAATTTCTGTTGTTCCATCAGGGTTTATGATATTGACTTCATCTATAGAAATTTCCCATGGTTCCAGCAGAGGTTGAAATCTATCATATTCATCAAAAACACTCCCTAAAATATTGGGTTCTTCATTTACAGTCATTTGAGAAGTAGCATTAAAAAATGTTAGTTCTCCTTTAAATGTAACTACATCACCTCTTTTAAGTGTATCAAGAAGTTCCCAATCAGACTCCGTAATTTGAATAGACATTCCCTCTCTACCTTCTGTAACTGCCGAAGTATCCGTTATAAAGATATGAATACGACCAATGTCATCTATAATTCCATCGCTATTAGAATCAATTCCAGATGCAAGACCTGAGCTCGTAGGATTTGAGATGACAACCCCGGTGTAAGTTACTTCAACACCAGTCAAAGGATGATTTTGAATATTTGAAGAACTATATGAATCTAATCCCTCATAGGTGTTTAGCTCCCTTATTTTAACAATATTTTCGTCTACAGTTTCTTGCTGAAATTTTTGAATAATGCTTTCACCATCTCCAAAAAACTGACCTAGATATATTGTTTTATTATCCAAACTAAATGTAATTCCTCTTGGTCTTAAATCGATTTCAGGTCCACTAAAATTCCATTTTATTTGATTTGTAATTGTTTCAGTATTAAGATCAAACTCATACCACGTGTAATTTTGGAACTCAGAGCTACCATGGGGATCACTATTGTGTCCACCTCCTGCCCATAGCTTATCCCCATTAATTACAGAAGATTCAGCCGAGATTCCCGACAAGATATCTCTCGAATATGAAAATGTGTTATTTAGAGTGTCTAATGAGTGAACTTCAATTCTATTTTCTGTATGCTTAAATACGAAAACTTCTTTTCCGTCTTCAGAAATTTCTACAGTTCTCGCAAAACCAGTTCGAGAGTCAACCACATTTGTTATTATGCTTAAGTTTTCGTCCAAATAATAAATTGGCAGATCAGGAAATACGTGCCCTACAACTATCTTTCCATCACTTGAGACTGAAGTCTTAGTTAATGAACTACTTTCAGGAGATTCAAATGCATCTAAACCTTCTCCTGTTGAATGATCAATTCTAAATAATTTACTGCCATAAGACGCTATTATATCTCCATTATTATCAGTAGACATTCCACGTGCATTTGTTTCAGTAAAGAAAGTAGTATCCGTTCCTACTACAACAAGATTTATAGGAGATATTTCAGACTCGCTACCATCTTCATTAAAGACAAATATGGGTGATATGGCTGTATTTTGGCCATTTATTTCAGTTACACTTGTTAATTCCCACAACTGAAACCAAACCTTCCCTTCTCCATCTACGGCTAAGCTGTGTACACCGGAGGAATCAAATTGAGATATGAACCCATTTGCAGGAAAATTATCCTTGAATTCCCAGTTTGAACCTTGAGCTGAAATATTCAAAATGGTAAAAAAGCTTATTCCAATTGTAATAAATATGATTTTCATAGCACCCCGAATTAGTTGTAGTTATAAAGCAATTAAATAGCACATAGCTATTTATTCACCACATATGTATGCGAAAAACATAATCGAGTAGTTTTGTTTTGTAAATACCCACAAGTGGGCATTTTCCATTAGAATTACAATGTAGTTGTTGGAAAAGAGTTTTTTGGTGCTCCCAATCCGACCAGGAATTTTTGATTTGTTGTATAAGCAAGATGTATTTCAAAGCTTATATGTGAATGGGTAGTTATTTCATATCCATCAGATGTACAAAGCCGTCTAACGGTTACTATCACGACAAGTAGAAAAGTCAGATACACCAACTCTTCCTAAGATGATTGAACCTGATATATAAGAACCGAGCCTGCATATCATTAGAAAAGTTACTTGAAATTTACCTCCAACAAATTGTAGGCTTCTAAATCAAATCAAAAGCCTGAGCAAAATTTATCAGCTCCACAATATTTCGGCATTCTGTCTTCTTTTTGATATGCTTGCGGTGCTGTTTCACTGTAGCTTTACTGATATACAGTTTTTCTGAGATCCTTCTATTAGTATCTCCGGAGGCAATTAGCGTGAGTATTTCAATTTCTCTTGATGTTAACGACTGATAGTGCAAAAAATAACGATGAATGAACTTATACTCCCCAAGTACTCTACCCACTTTTCTTGATAATTCATCTAGTTTGTCAATTTGTAGCGAATATGAAATTAGATTATCTGTACCCCTCAAAGGTTTAGTGGCAGTGTAAATATGATCGAAATCCTTTTCATCCCTTTTCCGGTGCCCCTGTGAAAATGTAAAAATTTCATTGTCGTTATCTCTTTCTATGAAAGGAACCAAGCTTTTAATTGTTACATGCATTGTGTAAGGATCAAGATGATTTTCCTGATACTTGTAGCCCATCTCATTTAATTCAACATTTGTAAAACCTGTCTCTTTAATTCCTGTTTCGTTTATGTAGTGAACAAGAATTCCGGATTTCTTATTAAGATGAACAAAGCCCGGAATATCATCCAAAAAGTCCTGCCAGTCATCTCCATGTTCTTTTATTCCTTTTTCAATTCTTAAAAGATCAATCTTTTGTCCTAGTAAAATTTCAAAATCCGTGCGATAAGTCATTATATCAGATTAAATCAAAAGCCTGAGCAAACCTCACTAACTCAACTGTGTTTTTGCATTCGGTCTTCTTTTTTATAAATTTTCTGTGTTGTTTTACAGTATCAATACTTATAAATAACTGATCCGAAATTCGTTGATTTGTTTTCCCTTGAGCAATTAATGCCAGAATCTCTAACTCGCGGGACGTTAAGGACTGAAATTGCTGAAAATTCTTTCTTATGAATATTTCTTCGCCTGCAATCCTTTCTATCTTTGTACTTACCCACTCTAAATTATTAATCGGATTTGAGGTGGTAAGTAAAAATTCTTTATCCTTAAAAGGCTTACATACAGTGAAAAAAGTATCGTATTTATTGGTCTTAGGATTTTTAATCAATTGAAAATCAGCCTTAACTTTTTCATCATCTGCTTCTTCATAGAATTTTTGGAATCGCGGGCCGACAACTTCAATGGTGTATGGATGGGCATATTTTAAAAAATATTCAAATCCCATATCATTAATTTCTTCTTTTGTTAGTTGAGAATATTCCTCCCCCTCTCTATTTATATTATCGATCGACATATCAGCTGCATGATTTGTATGGAATATACCGGGAATATCATCTACGATTTCTTCAAAAGAGCAACCATTTTTTCTGAAGAGTTTATCCAGCAAATACAAATTCTGTATTTGTGTAAGCATTATTTCTTTTTCTGTTTTATAACCCATTTTATAATCCCTCTTTTTAAAATGAATTCTAATTTTCAAAGTCAAGATTATATATAATAAAATAGGAGCCTTTTATTCATTTAAAACACATGTTTATGTGGTTATAGCATAAAAAAAGCCCCGTATAGACAACTATACGGGGCTTTTGTGTTAAACTAACCTGAATCGATTATTTGATTAAAAGCATCCTATTAGTTTTTACAAAATTACCTGATGTAATTCTGTATATGTATATCCCTGAGGCTAATTGTGAAGCATCAAAACTAATTGTATGCCAGCCTGCAGTTTTTCTACCATTCACCAATTCTGCTACTTTTTGCCCAAGTGCATTGAATACTTCTAACTGAACGACTCCTGCTTCCGGTAATCCGAAGCGAATCGAAGTTGAAGGGTTAAATGGATTAGGATAATTTTGATCCAGTTCCACAGCAGAAGGGAGCTCTATATCATCTTCTGTTGAAACGATAGTTTTTACCTCAATAACTTCCTGGCTTTCAGCAGTTAGTCCGCCGTTATCCGTTACTTTCAAAGTTACTGTATAAGTTCCTATCTCAGTATAGTTGTGAGATGGATTTTGATCATCGCTGGATGACCCATCTCCAAATTCCCAACTCCATGAGACAATTCCGCCGTCATTTACATCTTTAGGATCGGATGAAGAATCCATGAACTGGAATTCTGAGCTTGTTCCTTCGGAAGTAAAAGCTGCTACCGGTGGATCATTAACAGGTACAACTACAATTGAAACTTCCATTGAATCTACTGGATCTCCTTCATGCCCAACATAGAAAGTTGCAGAAGTTTGACCAAAGTAGTCTTCGGTTGCACTAAGGTTCATTGTGTGACCAATTGCATCACTGGTAATAGTTACATCACTGCTGTGAGAACTTGCCCAAACACGAAGTTCAGAATCTTGCCCACCAACCCCGGCAGCCATACCAACTGTACTCAGCGTGAGTGCATTGTCTTCGAGGAATACATATTGTTGATCGCTTCCTTTTACAAATTCAGGATTTGCACGAACTGAGATCAATACCGCGGCTGAGTCACTACTCATTCCATCAGTAATTGAATATCCCATTACATCTAATCCATCATAGTTAAGCGGAGCTACATACACAAAACCTACATCACGGCCTGCATATTTAAGGTCTCCGTATAATGGGTCAGTGAAGTCTTCAAGGAATATTTGACCGAATTCATCGGTATCATTACTTAGAATAAAACCCAGCAATGCATTCAACGGAATCACATCTCCCGCGAGAACCGCAATTGTATCGTTTACAGCAACCGGTGGTTGGTTTGGAATACTGAAATCTGTAACCTGAAATCCTGCTCTACCTGTAAACGATTCTTCACTGAAGTAATCGACTACTGATATAGCACGATAGATACCGGGAAACAATTGAGGTGTGTTCACGGTAACTTCGAAATCCTGAGTTTCAGAAGAATCAATACTTCCTATTGAAGGATCAATGTACGCAATTGCTGTCTCTGCTTTAATAGTTACATTATCAACCAAAGCATATGCTGATTGAACTGATTCATCGGTTTCTAAAATGAATATTAAATATACATTTTCAGATCCATTCAAATAAGAAAGATCGGCTCTGGTTCTGTACAGCCCTCCATCATTGAATAATACATCCTCTGTACTTCCTAGATAATTCGCAAAGATACCTTCATCTTCTAATGAAGCTACCCAAACACTTGCGACATCGAAACCAGGTTCAAGAAAGAAGCTGTAATCGAATTCAAGTACTGCGTTTTGACCAGGTGAAAGTTCACTTAAATCAAAAAGAGGCGTATATGCTGCAGTGATTGTATTATCAAAGACAACAAAGTTTTCGACATTTCCTGCAAATAAGGCATTAAATGGATCGTCTTCAGTACCAACGTTTTCTACATCCCATACATTTCCCAATCCAAAGCTAAAGTCTCTTACCAACCATCCTTCAGGTAATTCACCGCCTTCGAAGTCTTCTGCGAAAATATCACCATCTGCTTCAAGACTTGGTGCTGAGAATTTAGAACGAATGTTCGGCATTTCGTCCTTTCCATTGAACGGACTTAAACTTTTACTCTTCATCGCACTTTCTACAAACTTCTTATGCTCAGCAGGTTTAAATGCCGTAGGTTCTTTACTGACCCCTTCAAATCTTTGCTCAGCATCTTCTTTCGCAGAAGAAAGTACTTGTGAGAAATTATCAGAATTGAATCCTATATAATTCAGGAATACATCAGCAAAATACTCTACATCAAGAGCACCGGTATTAGTTGCAGTAAAGTCAAAGCTTGTAGGCTCTTCTTTATTTACCTCTCCCAGATCTTGATATTCAGGATCAATTGAAACATTTGCAAACCTGCTTTCAAAGTATGTCTCATGAATTGGGCTACCGAAATAAAAAGCATTGATAGCATCACTGAATACTTGTGTTGCAAGTACAAAGTCTCCCGGAGGTAATAACTCGGTTCTAATCGTTACATCAATGGTCTGGCTACCACCTGCGCTAACACTTCCTTCAAACTCAGAAGTAAAGAATGGCAAATCTCTTACTACTACCTCAACGTTATCGAAGAAAGCACCAAAACCATCTGTAATTATATGGTCCGTATTTACAATAAACCAGAATTCAATGTCATCATATCCGGCAAATTGAGAGATATCTAAAAATGCAGTGTATACATTTCCATCATTTATCAATGAACCCAAATCAGTAATATCAAGAGTGGTTAAACGGGAACCATTTGAAATTACATTTATGTAGAAGAAGTCATACCCTGCTTCTAGCTGTGCAGCATAATCAAATTTAAGATATGCGGGCATTTGTTTGTTTTCCTGATCTAACAACTCACTGAAATCGAATGATGGTGGTATGGCAACAGGAAGGAAATTATTTTCATATCCGTCAACAAAATCACCGGCAAGGAATATGTTATCAACTTCCTCTTCACCTATATCAAATAATTCCCAATTCAGGCCCTCAGCATCGCCATCACCAAATGACACTAAATCCCATTGAGCTAATGTAGAATCTGCATCATTTAAATCATCAAAGAAGATTACTTCTTCATCATGATTTTGAAGTTGACCGGAAGGACTATATTTGATTTTCGTTCTTTCTTGATCACCTCTTTCAAGCATAACCTGAGCAGTAATCATATCCATCGTTTCGTTAAGATCAACTCTGTTTTTAGGAGACGCTAGTCTTTCAGTAACTGAAACTTTGTTTACTGAGTTCAACAAATTTGAAAACTCAAGGTCAAAGAAGAATAACCTTTGAAAAATCCCAAATTCGAGTTCTTTGTCTCCACTGTTGATTATATCAAAGCTTGTAGAAAGTTCTGTTCCATAAGGTGTACCTCCAAGATCAACTATATCAGGAGAAAGCTCAATGTAGCCAAAGGTTTGTTCTCTACCATTAAGATCTACAGAAACATTACCAACGCTGGTTTGAATACTTGCAGTGGCTAAAATTTCACCTATAGTTCCAACGTTATCAAAAGAAACAGGAACACCAAAAGCTCCACCTGCAGGTACAACTGTTTCAGAAACCTGAGCATCAAATGCAAAAGCACCTTCTCCGCTGAAATTAATTCCGGTTACCGTAACATCACTTTCAGTATTATTGATGAAACCAATTGATTTTTGAGCAGCATCATCAATAAAAGTTCTGTGGAAAAATGCAGTTCCATGACTTGCAACCAAACCTGAAGCAACACCTTCGGATGAAGGATCTACGCTACCATTAGAGTTTAGTCTACCTCCCTCACCAAATACACCAACGAACTGACTCTGAATGTCAGATCCGGCTAGAACTCTAGCTGCTAATGCAAAACCACCTTCATCAGGGTTTGCTGCCTTGGCTAGCGCCAATGCTCCGGAAACATGAGGTGCCGCCATAGATGTACCTGAAAGATAAGCATATCCATTATTCGGGAATGTTGATACAATAGTAGAGCCAGGAGCTCCAACATCTACTGTTCTAATACCAAAATCAGAGAATCCTGAAATTCGATCAGCCCAATCAGTACTTGCTACAGTAATTATATTTGGTGACTGAATATTATTCGGATATGAATAAAAATTCAATTCATCTCTATCACTGGCAGAGTTTCCTGCAGAAACTACCCACAGTGCTTCAAAAGAAGCATGATGAAGAGCGTAATCTGTCATTACAGATACAAATTGTTCATCACTTTCATAAAATAATGAACCGCCTCCACCCCAGGATTGGTTAACAGCAGTAATTTCGACTTCATTAATTTCTAAGAGACTACTTATATAATCGTAACCTCTCATTATAGAAATGGCATCTGTAAAACCAAATTCATCAAAGATCATAACTGAAATGATTGAAACATCCTGCGCTACACCGGAAACACCGATTCCGTTATTTCCCTGAGCACCTAATATCCCTGCTACATGCGTTCCGTGGAAACTTCCCGGATTTAAGAATGAATTATCATTATAAACCGCACTCCATCCCCAGAAATCATCAGGATAACCATTTCCATCATCATCGATTCCGTTGATATCATCTTCAGTTATAACGCCATCATCATTTATATCTTCGCCTAAGTTTACCCAGGCATTATCGCGTAAATCATCGTGATTAAAATCAACACCATCATCATATACAACTACAACTACGTCGTCGCTGCCGGTAGATGTTTGCCACGCATCAAATGCAGATACATCTGCCCCGGCTACTGCATCTGAACGAAAAAACCCATCATTATATAACCCATATTGTAATTCTATAAAAGAATCATTTGTTGGAAACTCTTCTATATAAAAATCATCAATTGAAAAAATGAATTGCCCCGGTTGTACTTCTGAATTTTCAACATAAATATCTAAGGTTAGAGTATCTCCAACAAATCTGCTTATATCCCAAAATAAATATCCTCCAAAATTTGAAATATCGTATAGGAAACTGCCATTTTGATTACTCTCATATCCAAAACCAATAAATGTATTTAGAGAGAAAGAGTTTTCAAGATTAAATCTCAACTGATAACTTTTTGATGAATCAAGACTAGATAGATCGAAAGAAGGAGCGTATAGATCCGTCGATACTGAAACAACAGTATCTGTATTATTTTTTACTTCAAAATGAAAACCACTGTCTTCACTTGGTACAAGCTCCCATTTAGTACCCGACTCAGAATAGTCAATTACGGTCCATTCAGAATTAACAGACGCTGTATCATCAAAATTTTCATCATAAATTCTGTTAATAGGCGAGAAAGAATTCAGACTACCTAAACCCAAAGTATATTTAATTTCGGTTGAAGGCTTTGTTCTATTAGTTCCGTGCAACTCCTTTTTCAGGTGTCTATTTATTTCGTCATCACTCAGTAAAGTCGGTTTTAAATCTTCCCTACTATAAACATAGTTCGGAAATGCTTTTACTCCCGGAATTCTATTCAGTCTATTGAGAACATCGGAGATATCTCCTGTAACTTCCCACTCTTCAACATTAAATTTATTCAAAGATTCTGTAACAATAGCTTCAAAATCATTCATTACTGACGCCGCCATTAGCTGAGGGGTGGTAGTCAATCCCTTGGCTTTTATCTCTTTGTTGTCATATTTAACGACAATACTATTTGGTCTTACATCTCGATCTTTATACTTGGTTACACTTTGTGCAACGGTACTGAAAGTAAATCCAAATAAAACCCCAAAAAACAAGAATAGTTTTAATATTTGTTTCTTCATATTATCCCCCTTAAGATGGATTATTTATTTATCTGATTCTTTTTCTTATTAAGAAGAAGAGTATTTAAAATGTGTAATTATTAGTTATCACCTGAAATACCAAAGCTTTGGTATTTTCTTAGTCACAAGAATCAGGAAAACAACTCGAAAGCCGTTGCAAATCTCAAAATCTGAAAAGGCTTTTTTATATTTAATTTTTTATTGAGATTTTTTCTGTGTTGTTCAACTGTTCTGCGGCTTATAAAAAGTATTTCCGCAATTTCCGGGTTATTTTTTCCGGAAGCCAAAAGCTTTAAAATTTGAATCTCTCTCTTTGTTAATGTTGCCAAAACTTCTTTTTCGGACAGTATAAATTCAAACTCGCGTGCTATTTTTTTAGCTTTATTATTTAACAGGTCTTGAATGGTAACATCTATGTCTTGCTCGATTCCTTGCTTGAAGGTGGGATTCATTTCAACAGATATGTCTACAGAAATTTTCTTATCTGATATTATTTTCTCCGAAATTTTTATTTTTTCGTTTCCCAGCTTCACAACTTAAATATTGCTTTTATATGTACTTATACCCAATAGTATCCATCTATTGATATATAATATTTTTTTTTTGTCATTTCCTACTTTATCCTGTATTGGTATATAAAAAACAATGAGTTTAAGTCTATTTATAAGCAGGAGTTTAATACAAATTATTGAGGCTGGAATTCAGCTGTCAATAATATCAGTTTTCTATATTTTATTTTTTGTTTGATACTTTTTGAAAAGAAAACCCTGCCTTTCACAACAGGGCCTCTCGATGAACTTAACGTGTTCTGGTTAGTAAACTCACATTAATCATATTATAAATTCAGGACTATTTAACCACCCGAATATGTGGTAATGTTATTTAATTAAGGTCATCTTCTTAATGCTTACAAAATCTCCAGCCTGAATTCTATAAATGTACATTCCTGAAGACAGATCAGAAGCATCAAAAGTAACCGTATGGAACCCTGCCGATTTTCGTGTATTGATCAGAGATTTAACTCGTTGACCAAGCAGGTTATACACTTCAAGTTTTACTACTGCCGCTTCCGGTATTCCAAATCTGATCGTTGAAGATGGATTAAACGGATTCGGGTAATTCTGGTTCAGAGAATAGGTTTCAGG
The DNA here is from genome assembly GCA_017643645.1 of Balneola sp. Lineage (GTDB taxonomy): Bacteria > Bacteroidota > Rhodothermia > Balneolales > Balneolaceae > Balneola. Next base: position 74,424 of record JAEPNB010000002.1, on the reverse strand, counting down.
AATTATTTCTAAATCATCTGCAATTCCTACGGATGGTTGTTTTTCACCCGCACCAAATCCGGAAAATTTAGTAGTTGTTCCTGATATTGTATTAGCCTCTGTGTCAACAGTTGAGGGTAACTCTTCCCATTCACCCAGCACTAAATCGTATCTTAAGAGTTTTAAATCTTCTTCATCCAGTCCTTCAGGAAGATTATTTGGATCATAGCTAACCGTTACTTCTACAGGCTGTTCAAAAGTTGTTCCTTCCGGCCCCAGATGAACAACCACACCGGAAATGTTAGCTCCATCCGGGACTGAGGAGTAGCTGCCTAACTCTATTTCAGTATCACTGGATAAAGCTCCGGCAGGAATATGTACGCTTGCTCCTATTTCATTATCCGCAAGGCTTCCTCCATCACTTGAAGAGATCAATTCTGATTTACCAATACTGATTTGGGCTCCTGACTCACCGGAACTGAGTAACAACTTAGTGTTTACTTTGCTCAGATTATTGTTCACATCTTTAGACAAAACAGTGAGTTTTAACCTATCTGTATTTTCGGGAAAATCGAAGTTAGCTTCTGTTCCCGTTGTTGATAATATCGGAGAATCAATTTGAATTTCACCATCAACTTCTTCCACAATCAAGTACTCTTTGAGATCGCCTGAACTCACACTTTTCCATTGAAGACTTATATTCCCTTCATTTACATCAGCTTCAAGGTTTTGAACTTCTTCAGGTACAAGATTATCTAAAGCAAAACCGACTTCTGAACCTGAAGCAGCTATTTGAATACCAAATATATCAGTGATCGTCGCCTGTAATTCATATTCATCATCAGATGAATCATCTCCCGTTTTCTTTGTTGTGGGAAGAGTAACATCAACATAGTTAGCTTCCTCCGGTCTGAATGGGACATTTGCCAAGTTTACCCAGCTTTCTCCATCTTTTCTCCAGACATTCCAGCTAAGTGACCCTATTTCATCAACCAATTCATATCCAAAGAAGCGGCCTTCAACAGTTATTCTGGCTCTTCCTCCCTGATCATCAGGCACATCATTTACCGATACAATTTTAAGTGCGTCTTCGAGCTCATATCTGTACGACCTAGATGACCTGTATGCATCGTTATTATCATTTCTTTGCCCTATCACAAAATCAGTTCTACCATCATTGTTAAAATCACCAATAGCAGTATGATCTGCATATTGAGGACCGCCTAATCCCAGAGATGTATTCGGCGCTCCAAAATACTGTCGGAAATTTTCTGAAGGGACCTCGCTCCCTCCGTATTGGATCATAGCATTCGTGAGATTACCAAATTGTGTACTTATAAGTATTTCATCTGCTTTATCTCCGTTTAAATCAGGTACAAATCTGATTTCACCCAGCCCCGACACTACATCACTTGATGAGAAACCTGCTCGGTATAAATTCTCATTTATGTACAGCGGATTATTAAAGTTTCCGTCAAAATCTTCGGCTCCGAAATAGACTGTTATTGGCGCACGCCCTATCGAAAAAGAAGACATTACGGCAATATCAGAAAACCCATCTCCATTGAAATCACCATCAGAAGTAACATTAATCCCAAAACTGAACAAGTCTCCATTTGAACTGCCTGATAGTGTATGGTCTATCTGATCAAAAGAAAGTTCTTCACCTCCATAAAAAATAAATACTCTTCCTGACACACCCTCAAATGTCCTTGTCTGAGATATATAAAAGTCATTAAATCCATCTCCATTGAGATCACCTGCTGCTCCGGATGCCCATCCGAGACTTAATGGCTGAGTAGTACCTAATAAATCAGCAAAATCTATTTCGTATTCCGGAATGCCATCCAAATCAGTTCCACCAAGAAATACATAAGATCGATTTAAATAATCAAAGTCTTTATTTGCAAAAAGAGCATGTGCTACAAAGTCATCCACTCCATCATTATTGATATCACCAATATTTCTGGGAAGGTAATTACCGTTTGAGGCATATGAAGTATCAACATATGCATCCGGATCTATAATCAGATCTACTTCAGTATCAAAAGTTGTACTTCCATAATAAACTTCCATAAACTGACCTGAATTTGAGGATACCAGTACATCTGAGAATCCATCTCCGTTAAAGTCACCACCAATGGTTGTTAAAAGACTAAATATGCTGTCTGGTTTGATTATTAAATCAGGATTATTTGAAATGCTGTTTCCGCCAAATCTGATTTCAACTTCAGTTTGTCCAAAATCTGTAAAACTCAGGTCGTCAATCCCATCTCCATTAACATCACCTATATTTGTGTGCTCCAGGATATTCCCGGTATTGAAGAAATCGTTTCCATTATATAAAGCGAATTGACTGCTAAAGTTATTGGTTGTATTACCGGTTATGAATCTCCGCCCGATTTTATAATCAGGTTCACCTGAAGTTCCTTCAAAATGCTCTACTACTATATCGTCAATTCCATCCCCATTCAAATCTCCGTACGTACCTTGATACGGAACCGGAAAGTACCCCCATCTCCAGCTATTATTTCCGGCATTATCAATTACTGCAAAATCCAGAGACAAACCATCAGCAAGATTCGCCGGACCAAATGCTATATAAGGTGCATCATCATTCTGCTGATCGCCTAACCAAAAATCCTGACGCCCATCACCATTAACATCTCCAATCGGAATCCCGTCGTTATCATGGAATAAAATCGGGGTTGGGTCAAATTGGTTAGCATTTGCTGTGTCTTGAACAAAGATCCAGTTATTTGCCGACTCAAAAAAGAGCTCCAATGAACCATCACCATTTATATCGAATACTTGAAATGTTAAGCCATTAGCTCTGCTTTCTATGCCATTATAATCGAACCTTTGTATCTCAATCAATTCTGAGAATTCATTAATATCATATGATCTGATTTCACCTATACCTGATTGCCCGATGGCAAGAATTAATTCATCGTCACCATCACCATCTAAATCACCGGATGAGAAATTTACCGGTACATTGGATACAAATTGTGTAGAATAATTTTGATTTGAAATATCAGAAACTGAAGCAGCTCCAAAAACTATTTCAACATTAGAGTTAACAGAAAAATTTTCGTAAATGATAAAGTCCTGAAACCCATCTCCATTCACATCCATAAACCCTTCTACCGTAGACAGACTATATCCTGTAAATATTATTTTTCCTGTAGGACTGTATCCGGTGTCATTTCCTTCCAGAATTTCAAGCTGTCCATAAGATTCTGTAGGTCTTACTAAATCATCATTTCCATCCCCATTTAAATCACCTACGGCAAATAATTGATCATACGCCAGTAAATCCGGTTCAGTACCAAAATTAGGTCCGAAAAAAATCGCCGTTTTATCTGTATAGTCACTCAGATCTGATGTCCTTTCATCTCTAACTCGCTGAGCTACGATCATATAGTCCTGGTTGCCATCTCCATTGATGTCACCCGCGGGAAGAGGCTGATCGAAAATCGGATAGTTTAATTCAGGTGTTGGATTTTCAACACTTCTCCATTCCTGTGCCGGATCTATCAAGTCAAAAAACCCTTTATAATTACTTTTTTGTAAGTCAGAAAGATCAAAGTTTGGGATTTTCTTTTTTATTTGTTCTACTTCGTTTTGAAAAATCCTTGCTTTCTCTTCTGTTATTGTTTGGGCTTTACTTTGATCTACTACAGCAAAGCTAAAGCAAAGCATTAGAATTAAGTATGTATTTACTTTTCTCATTGTATCCCGATTTTATTAATGATTATTGCTATTAATAAAACTCTTAGATACTCTCTTTTCACTACATGACTATGTCGTTTTTCTTAGATAGATAAGCCTTGCTGTATTTGTGGAAAAATAAAAGACCCTGTTTTTCAAAGCAGGGTCTTTGAATCAACTTAACGTGTGTCTGACTGGTAAAAATAATCTGTTATTTGATTAAGGTCATCCTCTTAATGCTTACAAAATCTCCAGCCTGAATTCTATAAATGTACATTCCTGAAGACAGATCAGAAGCATCAAAAGTAACCGTATGGAACCCTGCTGATTTTTGAGCGTTAACAAGAGATTTGACTCTTTGCCCTAGTATATTAAAAACCTCCAGTTTTACCACTGCAGCTTCAGGAAGAGCAAACTTAATAGTAGAAGTGGGGTTAAATGGATTTGGGTAGTTTTGAAAAAGCTGGAACTCATTCAATTTATCAATCAAATCAGAATCAATTGAATTTGGAATATTTCCCTGGAAAGAAAGTCTTCTTTCATAATTATTTCCAATATCCTTTATGATTAGTGTATCAGAAGAGCTTACACTAACCCCTTCCGGCAAATAGATATATGCTACACTACTATCTCCATCAAGAACAAACAGATTAACTTCCTGTTGAGCTGATAATTTTAATTCGAATGTATACTTCGGTTCGTAGATAGGAAAAATCGTGTTCGCTTTAATCCTTACGGTATCCTTTTGAATTGCATTTATAACATTTACCCCTTCTGTATTATAAACAGACCTGTTAATGTACAGACCCGGTATAACATCAGAAAAGTCAGCACTATTATAATCCAGTTGAAGAATGTTTTCATAGAATCCATAATCTCTTGTATTCGGACTATTCTGCCATTGACCTATAAACTCAAGTTCAAACGTACGAATTTGGTTACCTCTTTTTGGAGAAGCATAACTAAACCAAATCATATTGTTTGCATCTTCACTTAGCCTGTCAATTATTACCTCAACACCATTTAAAAATGAGTCAAAGCTACCAAAAGTGTAAGAAGCGCTGTTTCCAAATTCGCTTACGCTTGAAGAACTTTCTCCAACCTTGATTGAAAATATTTGCTTGTTGCCACGTTCCTTCAATACCTGCTCTATTGTATACGACCCTTTTGTATCTTCTCCATCTGTTATGAGCAGCATTGCTCCAATCGACAACTTGTCATCATTGTAAGAATCTGTCCAAGTCTGAAGTCCCGTAATTATAGAACCATGTAAATCAGTAGTTATATTACCTAATGAAATATTATTTACGGCAGATATCAGGCTACCACGATCAAAAGTGTAATCTGAAAGCATCTGTGTCTGATCAGAAAAAGAATGCAAGGAAACCGCTATTTCTCCGGGCAATTCTTCAAGTAGTAAAACCGCCGCTTCTTTTAACTTTGGAAGTTCCGCTCCAACACTAAAACTGTTATCAATCATCATTACCATCTTTAAATCGGATGGAACATTTTTAACTGTTTCAAAAGTGAAAAATGATTCGTTTTCAGATATCAATTGCCCATCATCTTTTGCTCTGAATGAAATTTCATTTTCACGAACATGAATTGAGTTTCCTAAAATATCTCTTATATAAAAAAGCCCATTTACATATGAAGGAGCATTTACAAATGATGTAATTGGTTGTACAGAGAATGATTTATGGCGATAGTCATTTCTATCAGAAATCCCTGTACCGCTATATATATAATTATCTTTTAAGCCAATAAAATTAACGGTATGATACTCTGCTCCCGTCCATATCCATTGTTTCGTTAATGGATCTTTAATAATTTCAAGACCACCGATAATTCTTAATGAATCTGAGAAAAAATTGGGGTAAAAACTATCATTGTCCCTGTTTAAAATAGTTCCATACGTTGGATGAGTACCTCTTATATCATATTGAAAAATATTTCCTGTATTTTTAGCAAAATCTCCTGTTAAATCAAAAAGTGTAAGATCTTTCTTGGAATTAGTGGCAATATAGAGTGTGTCATTATATATATTAAATGTTCTATATCCAGAATTAGCTGACATTAACGGCAAAGAATCAAACACCTTAGTTTGAAGTGTTTCAATATTTATTCGTAAAAGAAATGATGTCCCATTTTGACTATTTGGGATAGTTACATACCAATTTCCGTTATCGACAGCAGAACCAAGAGAGTTCCCTGAATATGGGCCTGTTTCTTGAATTGCCAATGTTGAATCACTTTTTATTAAACTATCACCCCTTAAAGTAAATTCTAGAACTCGTAGATATTTATCAAAATCAAAACTGAATATATTTAACGCAATAAGTGTAGAATCTGATGTTTTCTGCATGTCAATATAACTGTCATCATTGAATCTATAATCATATCCGGCACAGTAAATAAAACAAGGATACTCTCCTGCTCTATCAGGTTGAGTCGCTGAAAAACCATCCTCATTTACAACTATCGCTGTATCACCAAAAAATACATACGGAGGTAAGTAACTAAACTTAAGTTCTACATGGTAAGTATTAGTGTTTAAAAAAACAGAATCGACGACCGTATACTTTAACTTATTATCTATTGTAGCTTCTTCTCGTAATAAAAACAGACGATTATCATAGTAAGATACTAGATTCTCATCTCGTCGGTGCTTTTCTGAGGTTACAAGTATCAGTCCCTCATCATTTATTCTTTCCAGATACCTCACTTCCATTATTTCCGGTGGATAGCTTTCGTATGGATTAGGAAATTGCGCAAAAATAAAGAGTGGACTAAGGCAACCTGCTAATATAAGAGGTAGTGCTCGTAGAGTTTTCATATTGTACTTTGAGGTTGGGTTCCAAGACAGTATGAAATAGTACGTTCATAGCAACTGCCCGAATGGGTAGTTTTAGTATTTATTTTAACTAGGGATTAATTTTTTGATTCCGATTGTTATTAATTATTTGATCAAAGTCATTCTTTTAATTTGCACAAAATCTCCTGCCTGAATTCTGTAAATGTACATTCCCGAAGACAGATTAGATGCATCAAAAGTAACCATATGGAACCCTGCCGATTTCCGGGTATTAACCAGGGATTTAACTCTTTGCCCCAACAGGTTATACACTTCCAGCTTTACAACAGCCGCTTCCGGAATTCCAAACCTGATGGTTGAGGATGGATTAAATGGATTCGGATAATTCTGGGAAAGCGAAAACTGAGATGGTATTTGTTCATCACCCTCATTTGAAGTTGACATGCTTACAACAAGAATGATATCAACAGATACAGAATCCCCATCAGCATCCCGGGTAGTAAAGGTTAATAAGCCTTCTCCGATAAAACTATCCGATGTAAGTTCTATTACTCCGTTTTCTGCATCTAAAGTAAACGTAATTTGATCAGGCGCAACAGATGCGGAAAAGGTAAGTTCTTCAAAAGGAGTTTCAACGTCTTGAACTTTGCCGGCGAAGTTAAATTCTCCCGGAGATTTATCTGTAAATGAAACGGTATCTACAAGATTTTCATAATAAGGAATATCATTTACTGAGATTACATCCAAAGTAAGTGTGTCGTATACAAACAATCCACCCGGATCGGTTGCTTTTACAACTACCTGGTTAACCCCGTTAGAATCTTGTACCGAAGAAACGAAAAGTGAATCTGCATTTAAACTCGTATTTATATTCTCTGAGTTAAAAACGATCTCATAAGCTAAGTCAGAAGACTCATTATCCGTAAATACTGAATCCAGACTTTTGACAAAATATTTCTCAAAATCCTCTTCCAATGAGATTTGCCCTAAAGCACTTAAAACGAACGGAGCACTTTCAGGAGCTTCTTTTATTGTAAAAGAGTGGATTGCGGAGTATTCACTTTCTCCGGCTGTATTACTCGCACTTACTCTCCAGTAGTAGGTATTTTCGTATTCGAAACTTTCTATAATTATTGCTGTGTCGGATAAAGCAGAGTCAATAAGCACCGTACTGAATGTATTATTCTCTGAGATTTGTATGTTATACTCTTCTGCTGATTCAACAATACTCCAGGTAAATTCTTCCTGCAATTCCAAGTCATTTGCACCATCAATCGGACTAATCAGAACCGGAGCATTCGGAATATCAGGAATAGTTGTGAAAGTGATAACAGGAGACCAATCAGAAGAATCCGAAGCAGCTCCAATTCCACGAACTCGCCAGAAGTAGGTAGACTCAAAATTTAAGTCAAAGCTGATTCCGGTTGTCGTGTCTGTATTAACATCAGATACCAAAGTTGTATTGAATTGTACATCATCCGAAAGCTGAAACTCGTATTTAACGGCTCCCTGTGCATTGCTCCAGATAAATTCCGGAGACACGCTCACATTTTCACTGTTATTTTCAGGAGACAGAGGTTCAGGTACAGACGCATCTTCCGCTTTTACAGTAAATGAAAATGTAGTTGAATACTCGCTGTCACCGGTGGAATTTGACGCTTTTACTCTCCAGTAATAAACAGATTGATAATCAAACTCACCTGCTGTTTCCATGGTGTCAGTAAGCGTTGATTCAAAAAACATAGTTGTAAAATCACTTGTTTCTGATAATTGAAGTGTATAAGATTCAGCGTTTTTGACTGAAGTCCATTTGAATATAGAAGTGATATCTAAATCCACAGATCCATCTTCAGGTGAAACCAAAACCGGAGCTTGTGGCTTATCAACTATGGTTTTAAAATTAAATACCGGCGACCAATCAGAGGTATCACTTACTCCAATTCCACGAATTCGCCAGTAATATTGCGTTTCATAATCAAGATCGAAGCTAAGACTGAGTGTAGTGTCGGTAAGAGTCTGATTCTCTGTTAATGAAGAGAAATCCAGTACGATTGAAAGTTGGAACTCATATTTAATCGCACCTTGTGCTGTGCTCCATACAAATTCAGGAGAAAGAGCAATGTCTTCTCCATTATTAGCCGGACTAAGTAACTCAGGTACAGACGCATCTTCTGCTTTTACAGTAAATGAGCTTACTGTTGAGTATTCACTTTCACTTGCAGAATTTGAAGATTTCACCCTCCAGAAATATTCTTCCTGAAATTCCATCCCACCTACATTTTTTAAAGTATCTGTTGTAATCTCTTCCAAGAAAAAACTACCAAACAGACTGTCTGTTGATATTTCAAGTGTATATGAGCTCGCTCTGTCAGCGTTGTTCCAGACAAATGTTGTTAAGGTATCAACATCAACCTTATCATCAGCAGGTAATAGAAGTTGGGGGATTTCCGGTTCCTGTTCTCTTACAGTAAAGGTTCTTCCCGAAGTCCAGGCACTTTCTCCAACTGAATTTACAGCTCTGACTCTCCAGTAGTACGTGCTTGAAAATTCAAATTTAATATTTTCGACCGTGGTAGCGCTAAGACTATCTTCAAAAAAGATGATGTTGAATTCCGAATCTGTTGCCACCTGAATTTCATAAGCTTCAGCATCATTAGAAGCATTCCATTGGAAACTCACCAGCGTATCAAGATCTGTTGCATTGTTTAACGGAGATGTTAACTGTGGTACATCCGGTAATCCATCTTCAGTAGTAAAACCCCTGGAAGAACTGGCTGCGCTCTCCCCTGTTGCATTAGATGCATAAACGCGCCAAAAGTATTTGATATCGTAATCCAGATCAGGCAACAACATGGATGTTTGAGAATTACTTGTGGTACTATCTAACAATGTGGTTGAAAAAAGTGAATCGCTTGATAATTCAACTCGATAATTGGTGGCATAAGTTACACTATTCCATCGTACAATTGTTGTCAGCGGCTGATCTGTAGCATTATGAGATGGGCTGGTCAGTACCGGTGATTCAGGAATTGGATCTTGTGTTCTGAACGACCATGCAGAAGTCCAGTTGCTGGTTCCGCTTGAATTTACAGACCGAACTCTCCAGTAATGCGTGGTACTCCCTGACAGCCCCATTACACTCAAATTATCAGACAGAACTCCGGCTGTATCTAAGAGCGACGAAGAGAAACTCCCATTATCAGAGATCTGAACGTCATAGGAATCTGCTCCTACTGCATTCTTCCAATCTAAAGTCGGATTTAATGAAGTATTTTGCTCACCATTTACCGGAGACACTAATTCCGGGGTTAAAGGCTTGGTGGAGATAAAAACTCTTCCGTTTTCTTTTTTCAGGTTTGGTGATCCTTCATTCAGGAAAGCTTCATTTAAGCTTAGATATGAATATAAGTCCGAGTCAACAGTGGTATCTGCCTTAAACATCAGGTAGCCAATATCACCATTTGTTTCTATAGGATTAGCTCCTCCTCCAACTAATTTAACTTGCGAAGAAGTAATCCGGTTTTCAGCAAAACTCCATCCATTAGTAAGTGATGCATCCTGTGCAAAACCAAGATAATTTAACTGTGTATTTGTATAGCTAAAGGTTATATCGGTTGAAAGAATGGATGAAGCTGATCTTTCGACATTAGAAATTCTAACCGGATAGTATAAAGTATCTGTAACAAGCATTGATGTATCCGGAAGTTCAACCAAGACATCATAAAAAGTGAAGTTATTAGTACTTGCAGTAGCACCAATCGAATCTTCCGCAGAGATAAAAAATGCACCTCCTTTTTTGGTAGTCACTTTTCCGCTACTGTCTATCTCTGCCAGACTACTATTTGAGACACTCCAGCTTACAGGACCTGTATTGTTAGACACTGAAAACTGAAGAGTATCTCCGACTAAATCACCTTCTGAGCCTGTATTTGTTATCGATAATGAAGGTAACGCATTTGACCGGATTGTAAATGGTTCCATTCCTCCTTTCAGGTCCTCGTTTATCAGTACATCATTAAAATATGAGTAATTACTGAACGTCTTAGAATCAGAATACTTCAAACGTATACTCAATAGTCTTCCGGAACCAATTATATCCGTTGTCTGAGCAAATGCTACAGATATCCCGTTTGATTCAACATTGTATGATACATTAGCTGATCCATCTAATAATTCCCCTGCATCTATTCCAAGGACTTCAAAATTGTCGCTTACGTTTGTGTTCAGAAAAAACGAACCCGACTGAGCATTCAACGTCGTCAGATCAGAAGCGTTTATATGTACGGTAACTTCCTGTCCCTGAAAATTTGTGGTATCCTCTCCTGTTAATCTGAAGCCCAGAATTTTAAGATCAGAAGTATCCCTTATTCCCCTGTTGTCTTCTGCAATAATACCAACTGTTCCAAACGCTTTCGATTGAACGATACCATTTGGTTTTACGAACGCTAAAGAAGTATCGGTTACAGACCAGGTTGTGGGATCTTCTTGTCCCGATACATAAGCCTGTACTGAATCTCCAAGTACAATTTCGCCTGAACTTGCCAAACTTACATTTATCGTAGGTTTCTGCGCTATATATACCTGCCCATAATCATTGTTATAGATGATTGGAATATCGTCTACACTTTCATTAAAGAATGTATTCGGTTTATCAAAAAAGATATTGCCTGTTCCCCTTCGAACAAGTTCAAAATCTATAGAGAATAAACGGCCTGAACCTGTTAATTCACTTGTTCCGGCTGCAGCAACCGAAACCACTTCTGATTCTGATAAATTTGGAGTAACGGACCAACCCGCATCCTTTAAAATTGTACTGTCAGTTTTAACGGCAAGCGGCCTCAAATAGTAATCATCATATGTTAGCCTCATCGTGAGTGCTAAAGCTCCTTTACCTGTTAAGCTTGAATCAGCAAACACCGAAATGTTAACCGTATCTCCTTCTGTATAACCTGCATCGGAAGTTATTCTTTCAAATGTTAACCCAACCTGAGCACTTGCCGATACCGACACGATAGCCGATATCGCAATTACTGCTATAACCTTTAGTTTACTTAGTCTCATAACTTATACCTCGATGATTTAAAGTGGAATTTGATTCCCTTTATCATCAATTATTTAATGAAGGTTAGTTTTTTTGACTGTACAATATCGCCGGCTTGTATTCTGTAGATATACACCCCGGTACTTACTCTGCCTCCTATATTATTTGTTCCATCCCAGGTTACTTTATACCTGCCTGCTGAATACACATCATTTACGAGTGTCTTTACTCTTTGGCCCAAAATATTATAGATCTCGAGTCTGATTTGTGTCTTTCCATTGGGAACATCAAAGCCAATAGTTGTAGAAGGATTGAATGGATTCGGATAATTTTGATATAAATTAAATTCATCCGGCACATTAAGTGCTACATCTTCATTACTTACTGCCGTAGCGGTCAGATCAACTTCGTTTGCCTGAAAACGTAAAATTGAAAGAGATGGTGAAGAATTCTCATCTTTTAGTCTGAATGTTAAAGAAACAACTTCGCCACTTTCAGAAATAGCTTTTGTTGATGCAATTGCCAGAGAATACCGACCATTTGCATTGTGATTTTCTGATACTGATGCATCATTAACTATATCAGACAATTCAGATTTTATCAGCTCCAGATTGCTATGATCAAAATCGATCTCGATCTCTGATGAAAACAGAGAGCTTACATTATCAATATATACAGGAACTCTGAATTCAGTTTCATTTATCGGTACAGATGCACCTAAGCTCAGGATCATATCTTCCGTTCCCTCAACAGAATTCATATCTGATCTGGATTTTGAATTCAACTCTGCCGGGAAAGCTTCAATTAATCCTACAACATATTGAAGAATATAAGAAGCATCCATTGCACTCACAGTTCCATTTCCTGAAACATCACCCACTTTCTGTTGTTTACTGTTCAAAGTATCCAAAGAAGCAGCGACTCTCAGAATTTTCGAAGCATCAAAAGATTGTACTTTTCCGTTCAGAGAAACGTCACCAAGGATAGGGTTTGAAGCTCCACTTCCTGTGAATGCCCCGAAATCAACTCCATCGCTGACTTCATCACCTGTTCCGGTTGGATTGGTAGAATGAGTTGGGCCTGAATTATTACCCCACCAGTTATTGGTAGCATCGATGGTAAAGGTTTTATCTCGATTAAAGATCCCAAATTCTGTATTACCGGAAATATCACTGTTTGTGACAGATGGGTTTCCTGAACCGTACACCATAATTCCTCTGTCGTTTTCTGCTATAATGGAATTAGTAATTGTCGGACTTGAATTATCTGCCAGAACTCCCGCATAGCTACTTCCACCGCGTGCATATTTCACTATGGTATGATCCAGACTTGATACTTCAGGAAGAGAAGTTCCTTGGTATTTAATTCCAAGCCAGTTACCGGGCTGTGGTTTTGTTGCATTACTGTCAGCATTAGTATCTCCTCCATAAAAATCATCGAATATGGATGTAAACACGATCATGCTGTCCGGTGTGCTTCCCCCTTCTGCAATCAATCCTTTTTGAACATTTAACTGCCTGCTGTTATTGAATTTATTAACCACACCCGGTTCAATTGTAAGTACCGCTCCGGTTCCGACTGTATAGGTTCCTGTAAAGAAGTATGGAATACCAACTTTGCCTCCGAAATCTCTTTTCTCAAGAGTAATATCCTGTACCAATGTCTCGGTGCGTACCCCAATGGCCTTGTATGTACTTCCACTCATTTCATTCCCGGATACAGTTTGTGGATATGAAACCAAGGAAGTCAATAGTGGAGTAAATTCCAGATCATGAAAGATATTATTCTCAACAAAAGGAGCAGATACCCCTGTTAATGATATTCCATATTGATTGTGTTCAAATTTGGAATTATTAATTGTAGGATTGGCACTGTTTGCAACAAGGGCCTCTGTTCCAAATTTAAAAATAGCATTGTTAATGATGTTACTTGTATCATTGCTTGTAGCGTTATAAATAATCCAATTTCCTGATTTGTAATCATCATCTTCATCTACACTTCCATTTCCGTATAAATCAGCGGGCTGTCCAAAATTATCATCCGTATCATTTGTAAACACTACAGGATTCAAAGAACTGCCGGCAACTTCCAGCGCACCATTTACCGTAAACATGTTAAAACTTTTCCTCCTCCAATAACCGTATTGTGTTTCTCTTTTAAAGACCATCCCATCGGGTATAGTAATTTTAGAACCTGAAGGAATCGTAATTCCTGCTGTCATATGGTAAGTAATACTGTCAATTCCGGCGAATGAACGAAAAGGTATTGTAGCATCACTGCCCCAGGTTCCTCCTTTAATTCCCAAACCTTTGTATGATACATTTGATTCTACATTCCCGGAGAAAGTAGGATTTGAAAACATATCCATTAGGATGGAATGTCTTCTTGAAAAGCCACTTGGTGATCCAATGTTTTCAAATCTGTTATTGGTTATTACCGGGTCTGCGTTTCCTGAGATATCTATTGCATCTCCTGAACTTAATTGAACCAAGGAACTGTCTATTATACCACCTGCATTGATAAACCGAATCGGGTTTGCAGGATATCTGAATTCGGTATTCTTGACTAAATTTGCTGAATCTAAAGAAGATGCTCTGAATTGAATTTGAGCAGACTGCCCCGGGCTTGGTACCGTATTGTTACCATCGTTGTTTGAATCTCCTCCTGCGCTGTCATCATTATAGGAAGTAAAAATAACCGGTTCAGTTTTGGTACCAAGTACTCTAAAAGCGCCATCCACATACACTACATTATTTCCTTTAAAAACAACAGAAGGGTCTACGCTAACTGTAGCATTTGTACCAACAAACCAATTAGATCGAAATATATAAGGTATGTTTGTATACCCTGCAAAAGAATATGGAGAAATAGTTACGTTGCTTGTAATTGTATTTCTAGTATCAAAATATCTGTTCGAAGAGTTAACACCTCTGCTCGTATGCAAATCATTCGATTCCAGTAAATTTATCCCATTAGAGCCATTCCCATTGAAAGTAATTCCAGAAAATGATGGGTTAGAATTAGAACTGATTGAAACAGGCTCGAAACCACAATTTTGTATCAAAGAATTTTGAATAGAAACGGTTGATCCACTCTCTATTCCAAAACCGTAGTACTGACAGGAAAGAATAGTCAGGTTATCTATTACAGGAGCTGCATCTGTGAATATCACTCCATGCTTTCCGTATCTGAGTTCCGAATGGGATAATTCAGAATTGGCATCATCAGATGTACCCATAAAACGAATCGTGCCCCAGTTATCAGGACCGGGAGACGATCCTCCCCCATCGTTATTAGTATCCAAAGGATTTCCTACCTGATCATCAAAAATGGATGTAAAATAGATTACACTGTCTGCTGTACCGGCTGCTTCAAGGGCTCCTTCAACTCTTAAAGTAAGCCCTCTGTGAACGTTTTGTGCTTTTATTACTGTTCCGGGTTCAATACTCAGCTTTGTTCCGCTTGCTATTGTAATATGGTCCAGCAAAACGGAAGTAATATTTTCATAGCCCGCAAAAGTTCTGGCTCTGATTATCCCGTCATTATTGAAAGTTCCCCCATGATAGCCAATAGCTACCAAACCTGCATTTGCTAAGGTATTTCCGCTAAAAGTTGGATCTGAAGAAAGGTCAAGCGCTACCGGAACGGAACCGGTATTCGTAAATGAATTATTTGTGACCGTTGGAGCAGACGTTCCTCTTGAGTCAATTGCAAACTCATATGTGTTTCCAATATCAGAGTTAGTAATTGAAATGTCAGCATTATATAAATTTAGAGCACCTCTTGGATAGATAACAGAACCGGATGGACCATATTGAAAGTTAGTATTATAAGAAGCATATCTGATTTCGTTGTAATCGATCACTGACGCATCCGAATCCTCTCCCAAAGCAATTCCTCTCCAATCCCTATTTCCCGGAACTGTGTTATTTCCGTCTTTATTTGTGTCATTCGGGTTTCCAACATTATCATCTTTTACAGAAGTAAAAATGATATGATCGGCAGAAGTACCATCGCTGGTCAGTGTTCCCTTTACTCTGATTCCTGATCCTGTCGATTTAATGACAACTCCGGGTTCAATTTCCAGAGTAGCACCGGTGTCCACATACAGTTCTCTTAGAAGCAAATAGGTCACGTTAGGAATAGAGGTAAAATTCCTTTTTGGAAGGTAATTACTTCCCGTAATAGTAGTCCCGATTAATCCAATAGCATCGTATTCATTATTTGCTGATGAAAAAGAATTATTTGTAAAGGTAGGTTCACTATCAAAAGTTAACGCTACAGGTACCACACCACTGCTTCCAATCGTATTATTTGTAATCGCCGCATCTGAACTATCTCTGAGTACAATTCCGTAATAGTTATTATTAAATGTGCTGCTGTCAACCGGAGAATTATTATCTACTAACGTAATTCCACCCTGAAAATCTGAACGACTTGAATGAGGTAAATATCCCGCAAAGCTAACATTCACATGTTTAAAAGAACTTTTTGATGATTTACCGTTTATTGTTATACCATACCAATCTCTGTTACCGGGAACAGAAGCAGTACCATCATTATTAGTATCTCCGCCAATGTTATCATTACGATTCGAAGTAAAGTATATAGGTTCTGCTTCAGTACCTTCAGCTATAATTACTCCACCATTCTGGGTGTACAGTTGTTGGTTTTGATTAAACTTTAAAATATTTCCTTTTTTTATCGTTAAAGTATCTCCGGGAGTAACATACTTTGTCCCACTTGGCAGATAGGGAATACCTGGATTTTCAAGTGTAAAATTAACGTCGATATTAGAAGCATGACTCAGGTATACTACATCATTATCGTTGCCTGTGAAATCATTGGTTCCTTCATAAGCGATATATCCCTCAGATGCGATATTGACGGGATATTCAGTATTAGTAATAGCAGAACCGTTAATTGTTGTATTTGTGGATTGAGTTATGGTTATACCACGATTGGAATCACTGATTGTAACAGTATCAAGCCGAACCTTTCCTGCTCCTACATAAATGGCATCTGTTGCAAATTGAAGAGTTGAATTTCTTAAATGAATCCAACTTGTTGTAAAATTGGTGAATATTCGATTCCAGGCGCCTCTTGAAGTTCCTGAGTTTGCTGTGAATGTAACTCCATTACCAACCAACGCTCCTGAAACAGTAAGTTGAGTTCCATTATCGAATTTTACTTCCACACCATCTTCAATGGATAATGTATCTCCACTGGTAATGGTAGTACTTCCTACTATAACATAAGGACTACCGGCTGTGGTCCAGGTTGTGTTAGTGGTAATGTTTCCGGAAATACTTGTCTGCGCACTAATATTGGCTCCAACAGTCCCCAGAAAAATGATAAGAATGGTAGCTTTTAAGAGTTTCATCGCGAATGAATTGAATTATGTTTTAAATGCCTGTTACAGGCTTCAATCCATTCTAATAATGAGATCTGGGAATCTCACTACCGTACTATGTGGTATTTCAGGATTTAATTAAGTTGTAGCTAATACCTTTAGCAACAGCTTCTGCCCTGTTCTTCGCTTCCAGCTTTTGATAGATATTACGAATATGATATCGCACCCCATCCACAGACAAAAATATCTTTTCAGAAATTGCTTTATAAGAAAGGCCTGAGGCAAGTTCTGTAAGAATTTCCTGCTCCATTTCAGATAAATCTACATCCAGATCCTGCTTCTTTTGAAATGAAGAAATTACTTTTCTGGCTATGTTAGGGCTCATCGGCGAGCCGCCATCCATTGCAATTTTTATAGCTTCAATAAGCTCTGATGGGGATGTTTTCTTTAAAAGATAACCAACAGCTCCATTTCTTAAAGCGGTAAAGATCTTTTCATTCTCATCATGCATAGTTACCATCAAAGTGATCAGATTTGGATATTTTTCTTTAAAAATTTTAACCCCTTCCGTTCCGTGAATACCCGGAAGTTCTATATCCAGCAAAAGCAGATCACTTTTGCCAAGTTGGTTTTCTTCTAAAGCTTCTTCACAACTTCCATAAGTCCCTATTACACAAAGATCTGCCTCAAAGTCCAGAATGGTTTCCCATCCCTCCCGCATATATTTGTTATCCTCAATTATCGAAATCTTAATCATAATTGAATTAAATACATTAGCATAAAAAAGTAACTACCTAAACGGGCAGTTATAATTTGATCTCCAATATCCATTTAGTGCCCCTAGGTTTTACTTGTTGAATGGATAAATAAGCCCCCATTTTATTGGCCCGGTATTTCAAATTCGAAATCCCACTCCCTTTCATCTGATCACTTTGAGACAGTCCAACTCCGTCGTCTTCGACTTCCAAAATAAGTGTTTTATCCTTTTTTAAAAGCTTTATTGCAGATCGGGAAGCCTTCGAATGCCTTACTACATTGGTTACCATTTCTTTAAAAATCAACCACAGATCTTGTCTGATCCTGTAATTTTTCAACCCCTCAATTGAATTGTCGAGTTCGATTTCGTAGCTGATTCCTTTACTTTCATACATTTCTGAAGCATAACGCTTACACTTTGCCAGAAAAGATGACCAGTCATCATTTGCCGGATCAATTGCCCATATTATATCATTAATTTTTTCTTTGGCTTCTATAGCACTTTTATCAATTTTTTGAAGAAATTCTTTTGACTTCACCGGATCATTCCTTTTTGCTGCTTCACTGAAAAAACTTATGCTGCTCAAGGTTCCGCTTAAATCATCGTGTAAATCTTTAGAAATTCGATTTCTGGTTTCCTCCTCTTTAAGCAAATAAAACATTCTGTATCTGAATAAAGCATAAACAATTAAGAACAAGGCAATGATCAACCCTACAGTGAAATACCATGTTTTCCAGAGCGGAGGAGCCACATAAAAGGAAATAGAATTTGAATATTCGATCACTTCATTTCGGGAACTCAGCGTTCTAAGCCTAAAGTTATAATCACCCGATGGCAACCCTGAGAAATTTATACTTCTCCTTTTATTAACGGACACCCAGTTATCGCTCAAGCCCGTAAGTTGGTATTCTAATTTATTCTTATCCGGATTCAAAAAATTGAGATATGAAAAATCAAATTGAATAAAATCTTGTCCTTCTTTCAACTCAAAGTATTTTTGAGTGATTGTATTATAGATCTCACCATCTACATTCATTTCGTAAACCACAATTTTGCCGGGTAAGTGATCATCTTCAATCTTTGAAGGATCAAAAACTGTAAACCCTTTCACCCCTCCAAAATACATTTTATCGTTCGAGTCCTTAAAATATGCTCCACCGTTAAACTCCTTACTCAGTAATCCATCCGACTTAGTGTAATTAACGAAGTACTTACTTTCCGGATCAAATTTTGAGATGCCGGCATTGGTACTTAACCAAAGATTTTGTTCAGCATCTTCAAGAATTCCATAAACTACATCACTTGGCAGTCCTTCGGTGGTTGTATACGCTTCATAAGAATAACCCGATGGATCGAATTGATATAAACCGGAATACGAGCCTAACCAGATTCTTCCTTTTGTATCTGTATATATGACCTGTATACGCTCAGGATTTCTTGTCTCAGTATTTGGTTCTATTTTCTTAAAACTTAGTTCCTGTCTGTTAAACACTACTAACCCGTTTGCAAAAGTCCCTAATAACACATTGGAATTATTTAGTAATTCGATTGCCAGCACTCTATCTGTTCTTAAGTACTCAGGAATAGTTTTTAGGGACTGAACTTCATTATTTTTTATCAGATAGAAGCCTTGGTAAGCTCCTGCAATAATTTCGTTTAATGAATCAGTTTCGAGGCTAAGTATACTTTTGTCTTCCAGATTCTGAATGCTAATTATTTGGTTTAAGTCAGACTGATCTTCAATTTTCTTTAATCCAAATCCATCTGTTGCTACCCAAATTGAACCATCCCTTCCTTTCTCGATGGCAATAATACTTTCACTTTCAAAACCTTTTACGGGCGTAAAGCTCTCCTCTTCAAAATTAAATGTAAAAAGCCCGTTTTGCTCCGTTCCAATCAATATTGTTCCATCCGCTGATTCATTAAAGGAAAGAATTACATCAGAAATAAGCTCCTGATCAGTAGTTTGGCTGGAATAGCCCTGAAATTGAAATCGGTCTTCATGAAAATTACTCAATCCTGCATTGTTGGTTCCTATCCATATTATGCCGTTTGAATCTTCATAAAGAGTTCTGATGCTCGAGCTTTGTAATTGAAATTCACGTCTTCCGGATGGAGTAAAATGATGGATTATTTCTCCTTCTGACGTTGTCAAAAACACTCCTTCAGAATCTGTCGCAATCCAAATATTGGACGCTTTATCAAATTTAATATCAGAGACCTCAAGACCATTGAAATTGCTATTTAATTCTGAAATTTCATCGGTGTTGACATCTAATAAATAGACTCCATTATTTCTTGAACCAATTAGAAGTATTTCTTGGCTAAGATATTCCAGAGCTCTGATTTCCTGATCCTCTAAATATACTTTCCGGGCAGATCCGGTATGCCTGATAACACCATTTGAAGTTGCGGAAAATACCTCGGGACCATTAGACCCTATGTCCCATATTGTGGAAGAACTCCCCTTTACCTTAGTAAGGTTATTATCTTTTTGGTCAAATTTATAGAGTCCATCTGAACGTGTTCCTATCCAAAGTGTATTTCCGGAAATATTGAGACTTGTAATATTGCCCCTGAGCCCGCAAGTATCGGAAGTAACGAGCTCACATAAATTTATAAAAGTATTGGTTATGGGGTTCAGCCGGTCAACTCCTCCTCCATCAGTTCCGACCCAGATAAAGCCTTCACTGTCTTTTACAAGTGATCTTACCGACCGATTGCTGAGAGAGTTTGAATCATCATAAGCAGGATAATAGTTGACAAACTTATTATTATCGAAACGATTCAATCCATCTCTGGTTCCTATCCAAATATACCCAAGGTCATCTTCTAATATAGCGTAAACTGTAGATTGAGATAATCCTTCTTCCAGTGAATAATTTTTGAACTTAAAAGATACATTCTGAGCTTTAGTATCAACTAAAATTAATACTAAGATGCTCAATATAAACAGCCGCATATAAGGCCTATTAATTATTGATCTTAATTAAAAAAAACTGCAGGAAAAAACTTTGAATCGCTTTCACTTTGAGTATAAAGTCAATTCCCATCTGGTTCCTTCTTTCGGTTCAGATTCCAGAATTAAATTACCACTTTCACTTATGGATGATACTCTTTTTTTAATATTGGTCAACCCGTTTCCTTTATAATTTTTTTGTGTATCAAATCCAATGCCATCTTCTTCAACTGTAAGTATAAAACTCTCTTTAGTTGACTTTAGGACCACTTTTGCATTCGAAGATTCAGAATGACGAACCAAATTTGTTATTATTTCCTTAAATATCAGCCACAGGTCTTTTCTGGCTTTGATATTGATGGGTATTTCGGCTTTTGCATCGATGTCTATTTTGTAAGCTATATTTTTGCTTTCGAACATTTCTGCTGAGAACCGCTTACATTTTGTGAGGAATGATTCCCAATCGTCATTACCCGGATCTATAGCCCATATTATATCATTGATCTTTTCTTTGGCTTCAACAGCACTTTCATCAATTCTCTGAAGAAATCTGTTGGGGCCATTGGAATCTTCTCTTTTAGCTGCTTCACTAAAAAAGCTGATACTACTTAATGTTGCACTTAAATCATCATGCAAATCTCTTGCAATCTTGTTTCTTGTACGTTCTTCCTTAAGTAAAAAATGAACCCTGAAGCGATATAATATATATGATGACAGTAACACTAGCAGAATAATGATAACAGCATTTCTGGTCTTCACTGTACCCAACTCGCTTGTAACATCAGCTAATTCCTGATTCTTTGCCCTCATTTGAAAACGCACTTTAGAATTGGCTTCTTCTCTCGCATCCATTCTTTCTTTAAGTATATCACTGACTGTTTCGCTGGTTTTAGTAATATCATACGCCTTTTTATAATCACCCAACTCGCTATATATTTGAGCTTGAAGTGTGTAAACGTCGATTTCAAGAGGAGTTTCAGGGAGCCGTTCAAGTATTCTCAGTGCTTGGTCTAATACTGCAAGAGCTTCATCAAATTTATTTGCTTGGTGAAGCAATTTAGCTTTTAAAAAATGGATATGGAATTGAGTAAATGGCTGAACCCGTTGTAACTCTCTGTCACCCACTAGCTGTAAAACAGAATCTGATTTGAAATATTCTTGTTTATCAAAATAAGCTTCAGCCAGAAATAAATAAGCAGTTAGATCCCTATATGAGGTCTGTTCCTGAAGAGATACCGCTTTTTTGATATAAAAAAGTCTTTCATCATAATTACCCAGGTTCTTTTCCAGATCAGAGTAACTTTTTATGACAGCGATTTGAACAGGGAGAGCGATACTTGTTTCATCTAAGCAAGGTTCAAGGTATAGTTTGGCCTCTTCCATTCTATTATCAGATTTAAATGCATTACTGATATTTATCCGAATCCTGCATTCTCTTTCTTTAGATGTCTCTATTTCCAACATCTGCTGATATCTTTGAACTGCGATTTCAGTTGCTCCAACCCGCATGTACATGTCTGCCAGCCGGTTTAAAAGGTTGTTAATTTCTTCGTTACTGGAATTAACCTCTTCACTTCGTGCAATTTCAATGGCCTGAATCAAAGTTTCTTCAGCTTCCAGGTAATTATTTAGTTGAGAATGGATTCTGGATTCAAGATTCAGAATACCTACGGTCGGTTTTAAGTTGTCCAGCTGTTGAAACTTTCGAATGGAAGAGTGTACATATTTCAATGCAGAATCAGGATATGGTCGGGAAAGTAGTTCAGCTCTGATCAGGTCTGAATGAGCACCTAACTTTAATTCAGGTAACCCATTCATTTCATTCATTCTCTTTAAAACAGCTTCTGTGGTATCCGGATTGCGTCTTAAATTCTGTAATGCATAAGTTGTGTATATTTCAATTATAGAATCAGGGGAATCCGTAGAGTTTAAACTTTCCTGAAGTTGTAAATATAACTCCTGAGGAGATGGAGGCCTTGTCATTCTCTGTTGCGCATTTAGCCCAATAGTAATTGAACTAAGAATGATGCCCACAATCAATCTTATCATACCAAATATCCTAAAAATTGTCCTAGATTTTTAACTAGAAATAGAATACTAAAAGGAAATGATATTTTCAGCTTTTATGTGATTAACCCTGAAACTTCAAACTGCAATAAGGTTTCGGTTGATGCCTTTGGTAACAGCTTCGGTTCTGGAGTTCACTTCCAGCTTTTTGTAAATGCCTCTGATATGATGGCGGACTCCATCCACTGATAAAAAGATTTTTTTTCCGATTTCAGCGTAAGACCTTCCTGTAGCCAGTTCACGAAGTATTTCCAGTTCCCTTTCTGATAATTGTTTATCGGGCGGAAGAGATTTTATGTGGAAGGTTCTGATCACTTTTCTGGCAATATTCGGAGTCATTGGTGAGCCTCCTTTAAATGCCTGCCTTATAGCTTTAACCATATCTTCGGGTGAAGTCTTTTTTAATAAATAGCCCACAGCTCCTGCTTTCACTGCGTTAAATATATTTTCATCATCATCAAAAACCGTAGCCATTATTATTTCAGAGTTCAAACCTTCACTCTTAATTTTTTCTACAGCCTCAATACCTGATGCGCCCGGTAATTCTATATCCATTATGATAAGATCACATTTATGCAGGTCTTCTGATTCCCACGCGTCTTCAAATGATTCAAAGCTTCCGATTACGCACATATCCTTCTCCAGATCAATGAACGTCTCCCAACCTTCTCTCATATAAGGATTGTCTTCTACTATCCCTACCTTGATAATTTTTTCCATATCTGATTAGTTTTTAATTCAATATATCTAAACGTGATCAGTATTGAGCTACATGATGATGTGGTACTTACACCGGAACTTCAATATTCCATATAGTACCTTCAGAAGGTGTTGACTCAAGCTTCACCTTTCCTTTAATGGTTTCTACCCTTTTTTTGATATTATTTATTCCGTTTCCGCTTTTAAGAGCATTTATATCAAATCCTTTTCCTTTGTCTCTGATGGTAATATTCAGTTTTCCTGATTCTGTTGCAAAACGAATAAGTACATATTCTGCTTCTGCATGTTTAATGATATTTGTAACAATTTCCTTAAATATAAGCCAAAGATTTTTTCTGAGTTCCATTTCTAGCTGACCCGGAATATTTTCATCCATTTCCAGAGCGTATTCTATGTTCTGAGCTTCAAAAATATCTGAGGCGTGACGGCGACATTTGGTTAAGAAATTAGTCCACTCATCATGGGTTGGGTTGATAGTCCATACAATATCACTGATCTTTTCTTTGGCTTCATCGGCACTTTTTTCAATTAACCCGATAAATCGTTCCCGGGTATCTTTATCAGGATTTTTTGTGATCGCTTTAGCAAAGTTACTGATACCAATTAATGTCCCGGACAGATCATCATGCAGATCATCGGCAATTCTGTTCCGAACTCCCTGAATTTTTAAGATTTGATTTATTCTGATCTTATAAAGGCCATATAAAATTCCCGCTATCACAACCACATATAACAAATACGCCCACCAGGTTCTGTACCAGGGCGGTAAAATGGTAAAGGTAATAGTATCCATTTCACCATCTGCCTCATATACGTTTCGGCTTTTGACCTTAAAGACATACTCTCCTTCACTTAGGTTTGTATAATCTTTTTGAGTTTCAAGACTCCATTCACTCCAGTCATCATCAAAACCATCCAATTTATATTGATATGTATTTAGTTCAGGATCTATATAACTAGCTGCTGCATAGTTAAAACGGAGTTCATTATCCCTGAATGGAAGGACAATTGGATTCACAGGTTCTCCATAACCTCCGAATACAAGGGAGTCACGCTCTACATACATTCCGGTAATATTGGTTTTGAAATTTACTGAATCTAACGAGAAATCATTATTAATGAATGTAATGCTCTTATTCCCCCCTATCCAAACACCACTTTTCGTACATTCAAAAGAATAGGCTTTCAATTCAGAAACTTTTCTGTAAAATTTACCAACTAAATTCCAATCAGATTTATTTTTGGTGGCTTTTATAACTTTATTATCTGAGCTAAACCAGATGTCTCCATTTTCACATTGTTGAAAGGTAAACACTTGTTTAGAATATAAAGGTGTATTCTTGCCAAAATTATAATCTCTCTCGAACAGGTTTTTGGACTTATTAAATACAAATAATCCATTATTTGTTTCTGTTCCATCAACCCCTATGTACAATTTATTATCAATGACCCCAATATGATTCAGATTGATTCTTCCATCAGGATTTTTTTGGATAGGAATTTCTATTAAAGAATCTTTTTCTAGCCTAAAAACCTGATTTGAAGATGAAGACATTATAAAAAGACTATTTTCATACAAAGCTGAGTAATAGCCTGTAACTTCTATATTGGCTGATTTTTCGATAATCGATGAGCCGTCGAATTCGAAAGTTTTACTTTTGCCTATTAATAGTACTGTATTTGAAGATTTGTCAAATACAGTACTATTAACAGGTTCATTAAATATTTGCTTTTTTATCCCTTCATTCGATAATTCAAATATTCCAGAATCGCCGTATGTATAAGGAATTTTATTAATTGAGAACAAACCATTCATTGGTAATCCATTAGGATTATCAAAATGAGTAAAGCCTAATGTATTTTCAGGCGATAAAGTATAACTTTTAAAAATACCTGATCCTGATATTGCCCATACAGTATTCTCAATTAAAATAATATCTTCGATAGTGCCTACCAAGCCATGCACTTCATTATAATTTCGAAGTGATTCGTTTAAGTCCAGCTTTTGAACACCACTAGAAAGTGTAATCCAGAGTTGGTTTTCATGATCTACATAAAGGTTATAGACCTCGTTGATTTCTAATCCATTATTTTCCGTAAAAATCTTTTTTAATGATCCATTCTGTTCTAAAAAGACAATACCACCTGTTAGTGTTGCTATCACAATGGTTCCATCTTTCAGAGTTGTAGCTTTATAAGAAATGTTTAAACTAAGATACTCATCAGCTTCTGTTTCAAATACTTTGGCCACTCCATTTCTAAAAATATATATACTTTTTTCCTTAGATCTTTTAGAACCTCTCCAAATACCGAGAAGTGTCTCTTGTGAATTCAATCTCTCAGAAAAGGCTAGGCGCTCATTCTTTAATTCTTTGAGACTTTTCATCAATGTATAGACAGAATCTCTAAACATCCATAATCCATCATTTGAATCAACAAAAATATCTTTATTAGATTGAAACGAGCCCCATAAAATATCTTGGTTAGCTTTAAAGGTATAATCTTTCACTGTACCACTAAAAGGGTCATACTTTACAATTCCGTAGTTGTGTCGGTTATAAATCTTTCCATTAATCTCATAGGCATCCCAAATAATGGGGATGTATTGCGCCTCTGAATAGTGAGTAGATGAAATTGATTTATAAATTATTCTGTTCGAACTATCAGGTACTAGTTTTCCGAAATCCGAATGCCCATTCGCATAAAACATACCGGTTGAAGAAACAAAAAATGAAGTTCCTCTACCAGTCTCCCCTATGTGACCTGCTAACCAATTATTTCCATCGTTAACTAGATAACCTGAGCCATTTGCAATAAATACATATCCATTTGTATCCTGTATTGCCGCCCAATTCTGTGGGTGTGAATTAGATAAATCTTCAGGAGAGAAATATTCGTAAAAAGAAAATCCCTGTCCGAACAACGGAAGGGATAAAAGGAACGATATTAGTAAACAAAGATATTTTGTTTTTATATCACCCATTTTTAAGAAGCTCCTTTAGCTGTCACAACCTGGTTTACTGGGATCACAAATGTGTCCAGTAACATGTAATGGTGAAATTTCAGGCTTAGTGATTAATCCGTCTACTTGAATTACCAGTTCGAGATAATCAGGATAATATTCTGTATATGTTAAAGGAGCAACTATGGTATACTTTTTTGATGACAAACTTAGTGCTAACCCTAAAGTATCTCTACCTAATTTCATTCTTCTGATAACCAAACGGTCACCTGATTTGAAATTACTTACTTCTGTTTTATCTTTTTCAGATGAGCTAGGTAATTCTGAGATAAAATCATCTTCACCACAAAATATCTTTTTGCAGAAAGCACCTCTCAGTGGTTTATTTTCTGATTTTACAAAAACCTCAAGAGTGTCACTGAATTCATGATAAAGTTCAAAGTCAGTTTTTTCAGTATATTGAACCCCTCTCTTTAAAGCTGAATTAAAAATTAGAGTTAAACTTGCTCCTATCACTATTATAGAAATAGCTGCAAGAATCACAATCGATTTATCCCCTTTTTTCATAGTAACCCGAATTTTATTAATAGTTAGTAACTAATAATAAAATTATATCCAAAAAACAATTCACTACATAACTATGTAGTTTTTATTGGGTAATAAAATCAGCGAAGCCTGCCGACTCTGTAAACTCTCTTTGGTATCTACTGTTAGAACTAAGACCACTTTCAACCAATTGTCGAACTTGCTGTTTACTAATCCCAACTTTAGCAAAGCCTCTGTACACTCCCTCTTTCATAGCTGATTCTAAATCATTGAGGGTAGCTTGTTCTTCAATTTTGTAATGAGCGTTACGAAGCATCAGAATAAAATTAGATTCATTTACAATACTTGTACCATCTCTTGAGAGTTCTTTTCGTACATCTTCAAGCTCTTATGCGATATAACTTTCCAACAAAGCTCGAGTTTCTTTTTCTGCTCTTAACTTTGCTGTTTCTGAGTCAGAGGCTATAGCTGTTGCCCGTGCATAAAAATTTGTAGAATCTGTAGAAAACTCATAGCACCATACCATGCCGGATAAAGCGCATTATTTGCTGATGTGTTTTTGTTAGTTACTTCACTTGCTCCTGAGCATGCAATAGTTAAAAGTATAATACTCATTAAAGCTATTCCGGGAAAATATTTCATCAATTATCTTTCAATTCTATGTAACCACGGGCGTTGTCTTCATCAAGCACTTCAATAGTTACAGCCTTATTCTCATTTAAATTTTCACTGACAAGTTCTTTTAAACTTTCGAGATCTTTAACTTCAATTTCATCTACAGATATTATCTTTTGATTCTTTTTAAGGCCTCGGTTCCAGGCTTCTGAATACTTATATACTCTTGAAATGATTAACTGATTCAGCTGTCCAATTTTGAGTGTGAGAATTACCCAATTGATCAGGGGAATAATATTCGTAAAAAGAAAATCCCTATCCGAACAATGGAAGGGATAAAAAACACCATATTTTTAAACAAAGAATTTTTGTTTTTATACCACCCATTTTTTAAAAACTATTTTAACTATTACAACCTGGTTTACTGGGATCACAAATATGACCATGTATATGAACATCATCTTCCATTTCAAATTTCATTTCCTGTCTATTCATAAAAACTAATTCTATGACATAAAGAGTCTTACTTTCCGGATGGGGACGATCATAAAAATAGGATTCTTTTTGGGGATATAAACCATCTGTTCCTGGCATAAATTTCGGCCGTTGAGTATAGTTACTCGCTACCTCTACCGAGTCATATTCAATTCTTAAGGTCACCAAAGAAGATTCACGAATATTTGAAAGATGTAAAGTGTCTCTCATGCCAAAAGCTGACTGGATACTACCATTCCGATTATTTGCAGGTCTATAAATATCATTTGAGTTTTTGGCATAAACATGCCCCGGTATATCTAGTTTGTTTAATATTATATCCTCTTTTTCAGGATGTAGCAGTATAAGATCACTTTTTAAATCATCTTTTAAATTGACTGAATACACTTCAGAGTAATTTAAATCGTTATAAAAACTATACGCATCTAAATTATTATAGTCTTTATACTTAACAGTTGTAATACTTTTAGAATATTGTCCTAGCAAAGAATCAGTAAATGAGATGGCTAAAAGAAATGTAAAGAGAGAGAGTAATTTTTTCATAGTAACCCGAATTTTATTAATAGTTAATAACTAATAATAAAATTATATCCAAAAAACAATTCACTGCATAACTATGTAGTTTTATTGCTTTATAAAATCTGCGAAACCTGCCGACTCTGTAAACTCTCTTTGGTATCTGTTATTAGAACTAAGACCGCTTTCAATCAGCTTTTTAACTTCCTGCTTACCGATTTCAACCCTTGCAAAGCCTCTGTAGGTACCTTCTTTCATAACAGATTCTGATTGTTTGATTGTAGCTTGTTCTTCTATTTTATAATGAGCATTCCGAAGCATCAAGATAAAATTCGGTTCTTTAACTATGTTTGAGCCATCTCTTTCCAGTTCAGATCTTACATCTTCTAATTCTTTAGCGATGTAGCTTTCCAGTAAAGCTCTCGCCTCTTTTTCAGCTCTTAACTTTGCTGTTTCTGAATCAGATGAAACTGCTGTTGCTCTGGCATAAAAGCCTGAAGTATCCGATGAAAACTCATAAGCACCATACCAGGATGGATAAAGAGCATTGGTTGCCGGCGTATTTTTGTTAGTTAATTCACTCGCTCCTGAGCATGCAATCGTTAAAAGTACTGCGCACATCAGAGCATTTCTGTAAATATTTTTCATCAATTATCTTTCAATTCTATGTAACCACGGGCGTTGTCTTCATCAAGCACTTCAATAGTTACAGCCTTATTCTTATTTAAATTTTCACTGACAAGTTCTTTTAAACTTTCGAGATCTTCAACTTCAATTTCATCTACAGATATTATCTTTTGATTCTTTTTAAGGCCTCGGTTCCAGGCTTCCGAATACTTATATACTCTTGAAATGATCAACTGATTTAGCTGTCCGTTTTGAACGGGTACTTCAATAACTCTGAATCCAAGATCAAATTCATGAAAATCCACATCCAGCTCAAAGACTTCAGGTTCATTTTCTTCTTCTTGCGGAGATTCCGGAATCCCAACCAGATCATTGATCTGTTGCTGCTCCAGCATTTTTAGTTCCACGGATTGACTGAATTCCTGCCCATCGCGCCAAATCGTAAGGTCAACTTTTTCACCGGGTCTTACGATGGCTATTTTTTCCTGAAGTTGATTGGATTCATTTACTTCCACTCCATTCACTTCCAGTATTACATCGCCCAACTCTAGACCTGCTTCATAAGCTGCACCGTCTTCTGTAATAACGATGATCTCTACACCTTTTACTTCTTCCAGTCCAATATCCACAGCTCTGTTGTAATCCACAGAAACGATACTTACTCCCAGCAAAGCTCTGCGAACTTCACCAAATTCTATGAGATCGGTTGCCACTTTCATGGCTAAGTTCACAGGTACTGCAAACCCATAACCCTGATAACTTCCACTTTGAGAAGCAATTGCGGTGTTTATTCCTACTAATTGTCCGCTGGTGTTTACTAAAGCTCCGCCACTGTTCCCTTTGTTAATTGCAGCATCGGTCTGAATAAAACTTTCTATTCTGAAATTGTCTTCTATGATCTGAACATCTCTACTGAGCGCGCTTACAATGCCTGCTGTTACCGTAGACCGGAGTCTGAAAGGATTTCCGATCGCCAAAACCCATTCCCCGACGTCCACAGATTCTGAGTTTCCTACAGTGATAGCCGAATGGTTTTCACCTTCAATTTTGATTACAGCCAGATCTGTACTGGGGTCTAATCCAACAACTTTTGCCGGAAATTCTCTTTTATCGTTCAGCACTACTTTAATGCCTTTATCTACCGCATCTTCAATTACATGATTATTGGTAAGGATATAACCATCGCTAGTTATTAAGACTCCGGAGCCAACTGTTCTGGCTCTGCGGGGAATTACACGATTCCAAAAACTATCGGAACTGCTTTCTCCGTTTTCTGAAACAGGGATTATAGTTTCAATATACACAACAGATGGAGTTACATTATTTGCTATGGTTTTGAATACGAACCGTGGATCAATGTCTGCTAATTCTTCATCTTCAAAAAAGGGTGATTCACTTTTCTTTATTTCCGTATATCGTACTTCTGAAAGTGGGGCCAGATCATCATTAATGGTATATAAAGCAAACAATGTTCCAATCGAAACACCGATGAGTATCAAAAGTATCCCTGTTAAAAATCGGTCTCTCTTTCTCATGATCAAGTCTCCTTTAGCATCTGTTCAAAAATTGTATCTGATCTGCGATCTTTAAAGCCTTCAATATGGTATTTAAAGTAAACATCTAAATGATGAATAAGTTGCTTTAATTCCACATTTTCAAAATCAATATTAAAAATTTCAGTATTCCTGGAATTAACTCCAACTTTTAAAAACAGTGCCTGGTTTTTGGTTAGCTTGTATGATAATTCTGAATCAGGATTTTCCGTTAATGTTCCACTACTAATATTCAGATAAACTGTTTCATTTTCATTAATATTCTGTACCACTAACCCAACACCGGCAATTTGGGCAAGTCTTAGTTGTACATAAGCGAAAACAGATGGTGTTACGGGCTCTGTATCGCCAAGCCATTGAATAAAAGTACTTGCAAATAAAAACAGCTGATCATTTTCTTCGTTCTCATGTATAAGTTGAGAAATAAGCTCTAAAGTTGAATAAAGAATGGAAGCTTTTTCAAAATCTTTTCTGAAGTTCAAAGACTGATATTCAATGGAAGCCTCGGCAAGAGTTTGAATATTTCTTGAGGCCTTATAGTAATAAGTAACTTCGAGTATATTACCTACTTCAATAGATCCGGCAAGCTTGTTTTTGGGCTTTTTAGCTCCTTTTGCTATTAAAGCGATCTTTCCATGAGTCCGGCTAAGTACCGTAATTATCTTACTGGAACCCTGATAATCGATAGAGCGAAGTATAATAGCTTTTGAGGTTGTGATCATGCGTAGAATCTATCCCAACAAGCTATAAAATGAAACTTTTATTCAGGAATATTTACGCAGCAGCAAATTTACTTATAGCTCTTTTTAAGGTTTTTGAAAGTTCTTCGGGTTGAGCCGGTTTTTGTACCAGTTGTTCAATACTCAAAGAATTTGCTCTGTCAATAACACTTTTCTCCGTAGTGGAAGAAAGGTATTGAAACGGAACCTTTATATTCGGATACAGATCTTCAATTTTCTCATGAAGGGTAAATCCGTCCATGCCGGGCATTTCTATATCTGACAGAATTATATTCGGAATAATATATTCCAGCATTTCCAATGCTTTAAATCCGTCAGAAAATAAAAGAACTAAAAATCCTCTCTGTTCCAACATTCTCCCTGTAAGTACTCTGTAAGCATCATTGTCTTCAACAATAAATACTATTGGTTTTGTTATTTCTCTACGCATTTTTTAGTCTTAATTATCAATTTTAACAGTAAATGTTACTACTCCGGTACCCCCGGGTTGCAATGTTCCTGTAAATGTCCATTTTATGCCACCTGCAGCACCTACAGATGGGCTTGTAATCGTACAACCGGTTAGATTGTTTGGCAAAGTCCCACAAGCTGCCGTATTAAAAGTTGTGTAATTCGGTGTGTTATCAATGATTTCAAGAGAGCTTATTGGTTCATCTCCATTATTTTGATAACTAACCGTATAAGTTAAAGTTGCTCCCGGTAATGCCTGATTTTGATCTACAGTTTTTATCAGAACCAAACCGGCTTCGCTATTATTTACCGTAACAAGATCACTTCTGGATAAATTTTGTTCAATCACCGGTGAAGTATTCGAATAACTCATTACTGCAGAAATTGTAGTATTACTTGTTGACCCGTTATTAAGCCCCTGGGGGACACTTACTTTCAGTAACAAACACAATGTTTGTTCAGCTGTAACAACTACAGGAGTACTCCCATCAAGAATTGTTTCACCACTATCTACAGAACCGTTACAGTTTAAATCATTGTACAGTACAACGGGCCATGTAACATTACTCGGATTGTTTACAGAATTTGTTGTAAATATTATACTTCCGGCTGTTTTAGCTTCAAATGTGTGCTGGAAGAAAGCAGTTGCTCCCGGAAGCACATTCTGACTACCATTTGTATTGAATGTACTCACTTGTACATCAGCAAAGTCAACACCCATATAAGAAGACCCAACGGTATTCGTAAAAGTAGTTATGTCAGTATTCTTGTCATAGGAACCGGATGTTGTACCTGATGATCCGTCTATAGTCAGATATGCAGCTTTATTTTCTTCCTTAATTTTAACAGTTCCACCGCTTGGTACTGTCGATTTAGGTATATAAAGTTCATAAGTACCATTAGCATTTGCTGATGTTTGTTCAATCAATACATCAGAACCTGTTAACGCTTTAACAATTGTTCCGTTGATACCAATTTCACTTCCATTTTTAATTCCGTCATTAGCCGTTCCACCACCAATTCCATTATCAGTGAAAACAGTACCTGTGACTTTTGAACCTTCATAATCACCAAAGTTTTGTTGTGCAGGAAGGTTGTTAACAATAACCGTTCTTAAATTAGGCGTAGTTGAAATATGATCGGTTGGGTCTGTTTCTGCCGGAGTACACACATCCGGGGTAGGAACACTTTGTCCAAACGATTCAATTAAGTCATACTCACCATTAAGAACGTTGCTGAATTGATAGAATCCATTCGCATCAGTAAGAACACTCTTACAGTTATTCAGATTTTTGTTAAACAGAACAATAGTGACATTTTCAATACCGCTTTCTCCACCTTCTCTTAGCGCATTATGGTTATCATCTTTATATACATATCCGTTTACCGTAACTCCGGTAGCAACCACACGTTGATTAGTTGAAAATTCAGAAGTGTTATTTCCGGAGTCAAAAGTAAGTGCGGTTATTCTGTCATTAACTACTATGCTTGTTGAAGAAACAGTAAATGTTTCACTGAATGTACCATTTGCATTCGTATTAATAGTTCCGATAAGAGTTTGTCCCTCTCCGTGAGGACGAATTAACGAACCTCCTTCTTCTATTAATCCCTCTTGATTACCGTCGTCTGCAGCTTTATAAATTTCAATGGTATATACACCCGTTAACCTCGTTGAGTTTTTACCGATATAACCCTCAACTGTTAACTGATTTCCATCTATAGTAGCTAAAGTGAATACAGGATAGTCAAGCCCTCTGTTTGGTTCTGTAGTAGCATTTTCTAATACGCCATCATTAGGAGATACACCATCGGCTTGCCCGTTACCGGAAGTAACGATATCGATTGCAAGTCCTTTGTTATTTGAGAAGCTGTTTTTAGTAATAAATACACCTTGTTGTGGTTGAGCGTCCGGGAAACTTAAACGAACCCCGGCTCCTTTATAGGGACTTGAAGAGTAATCTGTTCCATTTCCGGTGATAATGTTTTTCTCAACCAGCGTACTTGAAACTCTGTTCAGAATATTAATACCAGTGGTCCTTTGATCTCTGATGGTATTATTTCTGATTGTGTTTCCGGTGGTCAGCGTTCCGGCGATATTACCGAGTTCAATACCTGCTCCTCCGTAAACATCACTTCCGCTCGTTTTTCCATTTTCGTGGAATAAGTTCTGAGTAATTGACCACGTACCGATTCCTTCTAGTCCGTCCGCATTATTCACAGATGAACCGGCTCTGTAAACCTCATTCTTGGTGAACTGAATAGTGGCGTTTCCGTTCTCTGATCGCACCCCGCTGTCTTTTGTATAAGCGATATAGTTTCTTTGAATCAACGGTGTTTGAGAACCTGAACCTGTGATAAGAATTCCCAGATCAGACTGATTAAGTCCTGTTGGATCAGTTCCGTCTGCTCTGGTACCAATCATATTATTTTCAATAGTTCCACCTGCAGTATTAGCTAGTGAAACAGATCTGGTATTATTGAAAAGAGCGAAATGTCTTAATACAACTGCGCCTGAACTGTTTATAGAAAGTGCGTTATTCCCAACATCATTCAAATCTACTTCCAGTTCCTTTCTTTCAAAAGTGTTTAATGAAATTGCGTCAAGACCAACTGAGCCCCCGGTTCCAACGGTACCCGAGTTCGGATTCAGTATAGAAAGAGGTGAATTCAGATCAAAAGAACGACCGTCAAGTGTGGTTAGAGGATCAGTAATTGCAGGAAGTTCTGAGCCCAAAGTAATTTTCCACCAATTCCCGCCACTTCCGGTTTCATTAGTTGCTACTGCAGGTACAAATCTCATCGTATTGGCTCCTGAGATCTCATTCGCATTCGTAATGAACTGTCTCAAAGATCCCTGAACACTTCTGTTTGAAGAAAGGTCATCATCACCGTCTCTGGTATCAGTAACCACATTAAAACTGAATCCAAAATTAAGCCCTGAAACGTTGTTACTTGCCATAGTGAACTTTGCAACATGTTCAGCATTTGCAAGATCTGCATTCAAAGGATCTGCTCCAGCAGGCAAGTTATCTGATTGATTTCCTCTTCTACCTCCGAAGCAATTACCTGCTGAACCCTTTGTAGCTGTTCCACCATTTCCATTCGAACAAAGTGCACCTGCCGGGGCATATACTTGTTCTGCCCAACTTGAACCGTTTGTCAGATTTCCTGTTTTAGAATTTACAACTACCCAATAGTCTGCGTCTTCACCCACTTGAAATGTAAATGCACCCGAAATAGTAGTTGTATCGGATCTTAAGAATACATCATCACTACCGTCAGCCAGACCATCACCTCCATCTTTAAACAAATGAACGATCACATCTTTTACTGCTTGTTGATCTCCTGAAGCATCGCCAAAATTTGTATCTCCGTCGGTTATTCCGTTCCCGGTTTTGTCTCTGAAAACAATCCCTTGTACAGTATTACTGATATATATAGCTACTTTAGAAGTATCGTTCGCCTGATTTGGGTCAAACTGATTTAGCCCCAACAGGTATGCTGTATTTACCAAAGAATCAGCTGTCACACCTGAGTTTACGCTTGCTTCCACAGTCATTGTAACTGAACTGCCGTTGTTAAGAGTACCGATCGACCAGATCTTATTGATTTGGTTGTACGTTCCCTGACTTGGAGTTGCTTGCACTAAAGCCAGACCGGAAGGTAATGTTTCATTAACATCGACTTCGGTAGCTCTTTCAGGACCATTGTTCGTAACTGTAATAGTGAAATTAACGGATTCGTTTTCTAACGGATTTGCATTATCCACAGTCTTGATTACGGAAATATCAGTGTCTCGGGTGGTTACAACTTCAGGGTCAAAATCCTGATTTCTACATTGTACAAAATCAATATCCACTAAACGGTCATTACTATAACCATTTGTATAGTTTGATCCGGTTCTGAATTCAAATACAGAAGTATAATTATACTTTATATACGCCATATGATCGAAATCCAATGACCCGTTTCCATCTGTTGCCGGAGTAGAAGTAAAGAACTGGAAATCTCCTGAAGTAGTTTCAGTCAGATTATTTCCTCCCTGGACCGAGTTAGACTGATTCTGTGTAAACCCTAAGAAATCACGAATAGATTGGGAAGTATTATTAGGGTTTATATAACCATCAATGTCCAGAGCGGTCATTGCAAAATTCTTTTTTACAGGATTTGTTGTCCCTGTAGCCACAAATTTAACCTCCCAGTCAATATACCCACCACTTTGAGTAGACTGGAATAACGGACTGAAATTTGCCGCACTATTACCTGATGTATTTTCATCAATACTGCTCAGGGAGGCATTACTGATTGCTTTTATTCTTACCAAGGCATCAAGTCCCGACGCGATATTATTGAATCTATATACTGCGTTTACTTGTCCGGCAATACCTTGCTCTAACGTATTGCTATTGAAACTAAATAATGGTGGCTCACTACATGTTAATCCTGAAGAAGGATCAAACACAATAATATCAACGTCTGCGCTATTGTTACTTTGATTACCATCACCACCAGTAAAATTTGAGAAGCTGGCTGTATTTTTGATCGTATTTCCTTCCTGACCGGTATTAACTGTAGCCTTTAAGGTAAGTGTCGCGGATTGTAATCCTGAAAGCGTTCCTATATTCCAAATTCCTGTTCCACTTGTATAAGTACCTAACGTTGTAGTACCTGAAACATAAGTTAAACCTGCAGGAAGTTGGTCTGTAACCTCCACATTTCCTACTGCATTTCCTTTTTCATTTTTAGCAGTTATGGTATATGATACTGTGTCACCAACTGAAGGTGTTACATTATCAACAGCTTTTGTAACGGAAACATCAATTATGTTTTCTGAAACCGGACTACTAAAATTGTTAATCTCACAAGGATCAAAGCTTAATCTGTATAAACGATTTGAGGTTGATCCCCCACCCTGTATACCTGCTCTGAATCTGAATTTTGGTTCATTGGTGTAAGCACTATATACTGTATGATCCGAAAAATCAGGATCTGCGGAAGATACTCCATTAAAATTATCAGGTGTATAAGTTGTATATATTCCTGCGGATCCAATGACAAGATCTGTGGTGCTTTCAATGGTATAAGAACTAAGATTTTGAAATCCTACATATTCCTTTAAACTAGCTCCGTTACCATCCACATCACTGGATGTAGCAGCAAATGACAAATACTTTTGAACATTAGTAGCAGAATCGTAAAAGGCAATTTCAAAGTCCATGAAAGCGTCATTGCCATCAGCACTTTGTACTCTTGGTGAAAATGCTTCATTAAAAGCCGTAGTTCCGCTGGTTTGATCAATATCTGTCAGCGTAGCATTATTATCGGTCATAATTTCGATACGGGCATATACTCCCGGAAGAACAGAATCAAATTTATACACCGCACCCAGCTCCAAAGCAGTACCGCTTTCAAGGGTATAATTTGTAAATCTAAGCAATGGTCTGTCATTACAAGATGTAGGAGCGCTGGCTTCTTCAACAGTTATATTAACAGTAGATGAGTTGTTTGAAATATTTGCGTCATTCTGATCAAGAGACTGTACAGTAGCCGTGTTAGCTATAGTGCTTCCTTCTGTATTTTGATCAACCTGAACGTTGATTACAAGTGAAGCACTTGCTCCGTTTACAAAAGTCCCTATATCCCAAATTCCGGTTGAATTATTGTACGTACCTACACTCGGGTTTGCACTTTGAAAAGTAAGTCCCGAGGGAAGCTGATCAAGGATCTTCAGGTTTGTAGCATCTCTTGGTCCCTGATTTGATACTGAAATTGTGTAGTTTATAAAATCTCCCTCAATAGGAACCGAATTATCTACAATTTTGAGTACCTGAATATCTGCTGCCTCAGCAACCACTGTAATTCCAGCAGAAGCAGAGTTATTATTTAACTCTGGATCATTCTCGTTTAACTGAGTAATTTCAGCATTATTAGTAATCGTATTTCCTTCTGTACCACTATTAACGGTAGCTACAATAGTTAATGTAACTGTAGTAGTATCACCTTCAGCTAAACTACCAATGTTCCAAAGATTCGTTGAGGTACTATAAGTTCCCTGACTGGCTGAATGCGACTGGTACGTAATTCCATTTGGCAGGTCATCTGTAACTTGTACATTAGTTGCTTCAAAGTTGCCAGGGTTGGTAACAGAAACTGTGTAAGTAATTGTTTCTCCCTGTACCGGAGTAGAATTATCTACCACTTTATCAATTTCGAGATCAGGTGTAGCCGGTTCTTGGATACTAACCGGATAATCTTCAACTTCTCCACCAATTGCGATTCCATATGGGGAAGCTACACTACTTGTTAAGGCAGCTATTCTGAATCTTGCAAAGGTATCCCCTGTAATTAAACCTGAAATTCCATTCCAGCTTAAATTAGCTGCTCCGCTAACACATTCTGCAAAGGCATATTCTGAGTTATCAAAAGTACCATTCTGATTTAGATCCAGCCACCCTCCTACTTTTGCCCCTGAAGTACAAACCAGATTTACATCATATTCTGTGTAATTTGTTCTAAGAACCGGAAGTATTGTAATGGCATCTTCATCATCTCCTGAACCAATTCCTGAAGATTCAGAATCATCTCCGTTGGCCTGAGAACCCGCAGCTCCGTTTCCGTCTGCATCAACGGTACCACCAAAGTAAACAGGATTTGAACCGGTGTTACTCAGTATATGAAAAGCAGGATCATTACCTCTGGAATTGTAAGAAGTTCTGTAGGAATTTGGGGCATCCCCATAATCAGCTACTAAAGCTAAACCCACGTGAATGTTATCGGTTTGAGCTACAATTTTTCTGATCTCAATTCTTTCCACACCCGGAGTATTTACTCTGAACCAAATAGCATTTGAAGATGAAGTACAGGATGGATTCCCCGAAACTACAGGTTGAAATTCAATGGTTGTGTTGGCATTGGTATAATTCAGATTAACTGAGTTTGTACAAACCCCACCATCCACACCCTGGCCGGTTACCCAACCATTAAGTGCAACTTTAGTGTTGGTTCCGTCAAAAGCTTCAAGTATATAAGAAGTATTGCCTGAGTTGGGTCTTAATTTATTTAAGCTCAGTATAAATGCGTCAGAAGGAATTCCATCTGCTATGTTAATATCAAAAGAGGTTGCATTACCGGTGTTACCACTTGCATTAACCTGAGGGCCGTTGAACTGATCTCCTGAAAATGCACCACTAGACCATTCCTGAAGTGCGTTTGGCGAAAATGTGGTTTGAGTTCCCCCTTGAGCGTTAACTGTGGCAATTTCAACATTTCCTACTTTGGCTGAAATCGTAGTAGAATTGTTCGTTCCGTCAAAACATGCCCAACTAGCATCGTTTCCATTAATGATCGGACAAGGATCGGGACCAAAAGGAATATTGGTTGAAGTGTAATTAATTGCATTTGTTCCGGTGAAAGCTGCCGCTTCATTTGTGGCAATATCTCGAATTCTATTCGTTCCCGGAGTGTAATCGAAAGTTACATTATCGCCTTGTTGAATAGCATTGGTTAATTCAATATTAACTCTCACATTTGTTATTGAGATACTTGAAATGCTTACCGGTGAACCATTCACTCTAACTTCAAAGTCAGTTGTTGCCGGCACTGAACCCGCATCCAGAATCTCATCATAATCAAGCAAGAGAGAACTTCCACCTACCAGACTTGTTTCATAAACGGGTGCAACATTATCTGAAATAGCGGAAACTTCAACAGAGTTATTACTTGCATTTAAACTCCCATCCTGTGATGCTACAACATAGTAGTATGTATTGCCATTAAGAGAAGTGTTGTCTGTGAAGGTGTAACCAGAACTTTCATTATCCACAACAACTCCAACTTGTGAATATGGACCGCCCGGAGTAGTGGATCTTCTGATGGAGTAACTCCCTATTTGCCCTCCGGTTCCTACATCCAGGAAGGAAACTTCAATAGCACCATTGGCAACAGCTAAAGCACTTACACCCAGTGGCGGTGTTGGAGTATAGCCGGTAGTTTGGTTCGTAACTGATTCATTATTTAATGAGGATGCTAAGTTCCCAACATTATCCCGAATCTTATTAATACCCGGAGTGTAATCCAGTTCAACATTGTCAGTAGGTTGAACCACATTCGTTAATGTAAGTATAACCTGATTTCCTGAAATTGTTAAACTACTTACAGGATTATTATTAAAGGTATTTACTGTAACTGAGTAATCTGAGTTTGCAGGAGCAGAAGAAATATCAATAGGTTCATCATAATAAAGAGTCAGTGTTTCTCCATTTACTATAACAGAATCCAGTTGAGGCGAAACCCCATCAGCAGTTGCAAATACTACCGCAGAATTTGCACTTTCATTAGATGAACCATCAATTGCACTAACTACATAATAGTAAGTGGTTCCATTTACAGGTGTATTATCAGTAAATGTATAGCTTATACTTTCATTATCACTTACTGTACCAACCTGAGAATAAGGTCCACCAGAACTTGTAGCTCTTTTAATGGAATATGTAGCGACACCACTTCCGGTGGATTCATCTACATCATCAAAGTTAATTCTAATCGCACCACCTGCTATTCCATTAGCAGATACATTCTGTGGAATTCCCGGTGGTGTATTATCCGGAGTGTTATTTGTAACCGTTCGATTAGAAAGATTTGCTGATTGTGTTCCCTGCTGATCCTGAATTGGATTTATACCGGCTGTATAATCCATTGTTACATTATCACTCAAATCTACACCCGGCGAAACAGTTAAAGTAACTATATCATTATTAATAGAAACATTTGTTACCGTGATAGATGAACCATTAACCCTTACATCAAAATCACCTATTGCAGGAGTGGACGAAGCATCCAGGGTTTCATCATAGTCAAGCGTTAAAGTAGTACCACTTATAGAACTAGATTCTAGCCCAGGAGGGTTATTGGCATAATTGATAACTATAGAACCGTTATTCTCATTTCCAGTTCCGTCGCCTCCTGCTGTAAAACTACTTGATGTAGCCGAAGCAGCTATGAATGAGCCTCCACCTCCTGCTCCACCATTAGCTCCTGCACCACCACCACCGGAATAACCGGCTCCACCACCGCTATAATTAGAATCTGCGCCACCTCCACCTGTAAATCCACGACCACCTGCTGAACCTGTACCGTTACCAGTTCCTCCATTTGCAATATCCAGAAGCTGTGCTGTATCTGTTGTAGTAGCATCTGCCCGGGCACCACCTCCTGCATCAGACGAACCACCAGCAGAAAACACACCACCACCACCACCTGCAGCCGCAGTATTTGTAGTTGTGCCTCCTCCATTTCCATTGGTACCCGCTGCACCCGGTCCGGTTCCTGTTCCTGCATCACCTGCAGTAATACTATTTCCGCCTAAACCTAAAGCACCGTTAGAATTATCTCCACCACCGCCGGCACCGGCAACCATTACCAATACATCATTTATATAAACACCTGTACTACCACCACCACCTGCACTGGAACCTCCATGAGTAACTCCGGCTTCTCCAACTACATAACGAATTACATCTCCTGCATTTACTGCAAAAGTAGCAACGGCAGTGGCTCCTTCTCCACCAATAGTGTTGGAACCATTTCCTCCATCACCACCTTTAATTGTGATGGTAACCTGTCCATCTGCTATTACTGTGTAGGAATCAGACACCAGAGTGGTTTCATTTACAACTACCTGAGCTGTAGCATTCTCAGTTGGAAGAAAGAAGAAAAACCCAGCCAGCAAAAGCCCGGCTATTCTTAATTGATATGTAATTTTCTTAATACTCAATTATTTACCTCCACCTTTACCGTCATTGATAAGGTCTAATTCTAAAAGGTTGATTGAATCTGCATTCAGATATTTGATATTCACCTGATTATCTGTAGCTGTTGATTCATTACTGATTTCAATTCTGTTTGCGTCAATACCCCAATCCACTAAGTAGTCTTTCATTGATTTCAATCTCGCATTAGAAGTTTGACTTCCTTGACCTGAAAGAGCAATTCTGACTGAGACTGAACTTTTCAGGTAAGAACCTATTCTTGAAAGTATAGCCTGAACTTCATTACTCAATTGAGTACTGTTACCAGCAAATGTTACCATATTTGGAACTGTATAGCTTTGAGAGTAGTCTCTGATTAATAACAAGTCTTCTCTTTGTCTTAAAATATTCATCAGATTCTCCATCATTCTAAGAGCAAGACTGTTGCTTACGAGGTTGATATCGTCTTTTTGATCATAAATTCTTAAGAATGAATCATCAGAGTAATCAAATTCAACTTCAGATCCGGAAACTTGAGATACAATTATACGATCCTGAGCCACTCCTTCTCCATACAGAATAGCCTTAACTCTGTTTCCGATTTCCAGTGAAGGAGCGTTTACTTGTAAAGTTAAACTTTCATACTCTTTCATTGGTAATGCAATACGTTTTACAAGATAGTCATGAACAACATTCAGAGATGCAGAACTTCCCATATTTAAGCCACTCGGAACCGCATTGTGCTCAGCAATGAATACATAATCCCAACTTCTTATACCTCTGATTCTTGGGTTAACCTGAAGATCTTCAACCTGTGAAATAAATCTGATGTTTCTGTTTTCCACGCTAAGCTCAAGTTCTACACGTCTGTTTCTGGCCATATCAACACGATCTTTCTCAGGAGCTGCGTTTTTGCTGAAGCTTAATCCTTCGAACTGTAATTTATCAGCATCCACTCCTGCAGCAACCATGTAAGCACGCACAGCTTTAGCTCTTCTTTCTGATAACGCCAGGTTGTAAGATTGAGAACTCTTACTATCCGTGTGACCTGTTACTTTGATGAAGTAATCATCATCGCGTTCAATTAAGAACTTAGCAACCTTATCCAGCATATGAGCAGCCGGCTGATTGATATAAGTACTATTGTTGTTGAAATGGATATGCTTTGGAAGCACTGTCAGAGTTTCAAGCTCTCCGAAGGCAATACTTCTGGCAGCAATTGGATTTACTGTCAAGTCATGAGGAATAGCTTCTGGAGTAAATGGAATAATCTCAACAGGAGTTGTATCAACAGCTATGCATTCTTCTTCACAAGTCAGGTAATTATTCGGATCAATAATCGGAGTCTTTTTAGCTCTGTCAGGAATCAGGTTATCAAATAAACGTTCATCGAACTTGTAACTGAATCCTAAATAAGCACCTCTTTGCGTGTAGTTGTTGGCAAGAAGGTCCTGATCATCATATCCAAAGAAATTGAACCCGGCAGCTAAACGAAGATTTGTTGCCACTAAAAAGCCAGCCTCAACACCTAACCCGTAATCCTTGGTTGTAAAGTCACTATTTGCAAGTATACTGGCATTGATTCCTGCGTCCCACTTTTCATCAATATCATAAATTACTCTACCTGAAACTAACTCCAGGAAGGTTGAGGTTCTTAACTGGCTGTCAGATTCTAAAGAGTATTTAGCCGCTAGTCTACCGGAAAATGTCAGATCTGTGGTAGGATGGAAATTCCCATGAGAAGAAAGAACATGTGCAGTTCTGAAAAAATCCTCATCAACATTCTTGTCAATCTCATGTTTGAATTCATAACGGAATAGAGCGTCAAATTTGTTTGTTGAGGTACTTCGGTATGCCGCTCCAATTTGTAAACGCTCCTGTAATTTACTTAAACCTGATACTCCATCTCTGGTATTCAATGAAATGATATTCTTTGTTAAAAGCGTCCAGTCTGTATTTAACTTCAATCCATAACCCAGGCTGTTCAAATACAAATTATCAGTAGATGTAAATCTCGCTTCAGCTCTTGCGGTAGCTTTCCAGTTTGTACTGCCTGTATAATCCACAGCGGATGTAATCGCAGTTCCGTCATTAACAGCCTGTCCTTCAAGAGTAAATACTCTTTCAAAACCGAAATTTAAACCAAGCCCTTGTGCTAATTGGAATTGATTTCTTAAACCAATGGCAGCTTGACCGCTTCTTCCGTCAAAAGAATCGTTAACTCTGTATTCACTGTACACTTTA
Organism: Balneola sp.; assembly: GCA_017643645.1. Lineage (GTDB taxonomy): Bacteria > Bacteroidota > Rhodothermia > Balneolales > Balneolaceae > Balneola. The sequence goes on along the minus strand of JAEPNB010000002.1, from coordinate 30,525 downwards.
CCGTTCTTCATGTAATTAGCATCAATACCAACTACTGTATTATTTTTCTGTTGCGAACCGCTTAGTGTATTTATACCTGCAGCGCTTGAAATAAACTCATGACGGGCATAAAGTTTTGCAAGCTTTCTAAGACGGTAATCAGCACCTACCGCAATTAAACGCTTGTCTGCTTCGTCCAAATCTTGTTCAACTTCACCGAATGCAGAAGCACCTGAAATAAATGGAATATCAGCTTTAACCTTACCTCTGATATTTGTGTTATAAGTAGTAGAATCCAGAGCTGATTTATAATTCTCAGAATATCTCAAGCCTAGCTCAGCGTTGATATTGTTACCAAATGTTTTTTCGGCTGAGATCAATCCACCAAAAGTACGATCGCTTGTTGTATCATTTCTAGTAAATAAAAGCTCATTCTTTAATGAAGTTGAGCTGTTTAGCTTATAACGTGTTCTTGCTCTCGCTTCAGTTCTACCCTGTCCCAGGCTGGAACCTTCATTGCTGAAGTCTTCATTTGATTTACCTAGTTGAGCAAATACATCCAGTTTTGAACCTTTATGATTTACCTGAACTCTAGCTGCACTACCATTTCCGTTATTATCACTATTGGTATTAGCAAATTCACCAACTACTTTTGTTCCTTTACCCAATTCAGCAGAAATGTTACCTGAAAGTAACCTGAAATTATTTTCAGGATTGTTATCCTGAACTGCATTTGCACCTATCTTGATACCTTCTCTAAGCTCCGTTTCAGCTTTTACACCACCAATCAAATATCTGTCCTGGTTATTTGTAACTTCATAAGTAGCTCTGATGAATACCGGATTGAAATCAACATCCACACTTGATACAGGATTTTTGAATGTAATAACTCCTGAAAACGGATCGATAACGTAGTCACGGAATCGCGTCAATGATTCTACACTTAAAATAACTTCCGGTTGTTCTCTGTCATAAGTAACTATCTCTATGATCTCGCTGTTATCTACAATGTCTCTGTCCGGAAGATCATATCTTGAGATTCCTTGTCCCTGGAATTCCCTTACTTTTCTGCTTGAGAATGCATTTACACCAAATGCCTGAGCTTTGATTTTACCTTCTTCAAAGTTTGCTTTCAAACCGGTTTGTGCTCTGCTGTATGAGCCTAATTGCACATTTTGATCTCTTTGCTGAGTAATGAAGTCACCATATAATGCATAAGTTTTGCCTCTGTCAACGCGTACGTAAAGTCGGCTGGATGACTGTGCGTCAAAACCTTTAATAGATGATTCTCCATATACCGGGTAAAACTCATCAGGTCTGATATCTCTGAATAATCGGTCTTCTTTTGATTTTTCAGAATCAAATCCGGCTGTAAGTAATGCTCTTCCACTAATTTTACCTTTAATAAAGAAAGCAAGTCTTGCATCCCCTGTAAAGTTTTGGAAATCGTATGAAAGTTGCTTCAGTTCTCTTTCAAAACCATCAGCTTCTTTTTCAGAGCTTATGTTTACCTGCTGATTGAATCTAAGTGTACCTTCAATTATACCTGCAGCAATTAAAGGCCTTAGGTCAGGTAGAAATTCAACTTTTACTTCCCCTTTTATAATACCAAGATTAGCACGAACTAAAGTAGTCTTTGGCTGTGAAGTAGAAGTAAGTTCAAATTCAGAAACACCATTTTCTATAAAGGTTTGAGTTCCTGGTTCATTTTTGTTGTTGTCTTGAACTTTCCAGTTTCCGAATTCGGTATCCAAAGTTACTAATACACGATCTCCTACTTTAATATCATTTTCATCAAGTATTTCTACCCTGATTAAAGCAGAGGATACTCCGTCTGCTGAAACATAATTTCTAGGTGCAGTTACTTTAAGTAGGCTCGCTTTACCCGGAGCAAAAACCTGTATTTCTTCTCTTCCTCTTATGTTACCAAACGGGTCAATCTCTTCTAATACCAGTACATTCTTACCTGCTTTAAAGTCAATACTTACATACTCCCAACCTTGTAAATTATTAGTTGGTGAAATGGAAGATTGTCCAACTTTCTCATCATCAATTAAATTTCCATTTAGCGTAAGTAAGAACTTTGCTCCTGATTTTCCCTTAGCCCAAATCGTATAATTGTTAACTGCAAGCGTATCATTATTTGAAAGATTCAAAAACCCTAACCCGTCTTCTGCTTCCATTAACGCTTCTTCAAGTAATTTGCCCTGAGATTGTACTAATTCCTCTTCATTAGCTTCTTTAGTTAATTTTCCATCAGGACTTGTAGCCGCTTTTCTTGATACTGATGCTTTTCCATCTACAGTACCACTTGCATTTTCAAACTGACCTCTTCCTGATTGAGCGCTACTCTCATTTAATGTAAAGCTTCTTTTTAAAGAGCCACTCAGTGCATCTTTTGATGTTTTAGAAAGTAAATCTCTTCTGGCATTAATTTCTTCATTTACCCCCGGAGTACATTCACAAATTGCGAAATCAGCTCTGTGAAGTTGTCCCTTTTTAACATCCACAAATCTACTTGAAGGATCGTTAGCGTGACGGTTATCCAGAACAGATAGCTTACTTCCTTCAGGCAATGAATAATTATCAACTTTAAGAACGTGCTTATTTGGAGTTACTGCATAGAATGTATATTTACCCTCACTATCAGTAACTACGTAAGTACCATTCTCCATGTATAGTCGAACTCCAGGTACTCCAACTTCGCCCTGATCCTGCATATCGTTTTCGTTACAGTCTTGAAAAACTTTACCAATTACATACGCATTGTCATTAAACAGACCGCCACGAACTTCTACTTTTACTTTCGCTTCATTACTGCTTTTTACTACTACTTCATCACTTTTGGCTACAGCAACATTAATTCCTTTCCCTTTTTCTGATCCGGGACCTACAAATACCCTGTATGTTAATTCTTTGGTTGTTCCGGATTCAATATCGCCCACATCAAATTTTAAACTCGGACCTTTATCACCTTCGGGGTCCTGAAGCTTTACGCCATCCAGTTTTGTGGATCCTAACTGATATTCAAAACCAAAAGGAAGCAAGTCATCAATAAATAGATTTCTAACCGTATTAATTGCTTCACTCTTAATGGTAATTGTGTAATTGATATAATCACCAATTTCAGCAGTTGGTCGGTCTACCGTTTTGTTAGTGAATAAAACTCCCCTTGCTTGTGGATCTAAAGGAATATCAAAATTAGTACCTTGAGGTACATCGCTGAAAGCCCAATCCTTACCATAAGATGCTAATGTATCTACTTTACGGCCTGTTGGCAGAAGACCCAATGGTACTTCAGATGAGAAAGTATAACCTTCCGGTGTTTCTACCTCAACTTTATAAGTTCCTGTTTCAAGGTACCTGAAAGCAAATCTTCCATCAGGACCAGTAATATATTCACTTGGAGCAGGAGTAGTTCCGTCTGTTTCAAAAACCTTTGCTCTTCCACCTGCGTCTCCACCGTTATTAGCACCTGTAACATCAATTACTGTAACTTTTGCATTTCTAATCGGTTGATTAGTTTCACTGTCAAATACAATTCCATAAGGATCTACTACTACGGATGTTTCGATTCTTGCGCCTTCTCCACCACCTCCGGTATTGTTGATTCCGTTGCAATTCAATACAGCAAGAATAACATCATCTTCAACAGTTTCCAGAATTCTATTACCTATCACAACATCAAAATCAGCTGCATTTCGTGTTGCTACACCGCCGGGTATTCTGAATAAACTTGTATTGGCGCCTGTTTCAATTCCAATGAATTTTTCAGAATCATTGGTTTCAAAAGATTTTAATGTTATTTCTGTTGTATCTACTCTGGACCTGAACTCATTACATGCTGCCGCAGTTGCCTGAAGATTTAGTTTACGGCCTATACTTGATGTACCTGTTTTCTTTCCAAAGGTATCATCAGTAAAATAGTCGATGGTAGCACCGTTTGAAGGCAGGAATGCGACAACATTATCCGACACTCCATCAACAATTATGTTTTCTTCTGGATCACTATAGCTTATTTCTGCTCTGTTTTGGACCTTTTCACTAGCTCCGGGATTGATCTGTACTTCGAATGTTGTACTAAATTCTTCGCCCGAGCCAAGTTCATCAAAAGCTATACCTATAAAAGCAACTAATGACGGATCCGAAGGCAATAATGTAGTAAACTCATACTTGTTATTTCCTTCATACCCATAAAGTTCTTGTCCCTTTGTAGTTTCAGTAAATTGAACAAAGCTCACATTTGAAGGAATAGAGTCAAGCAAAATAATTTTATTCGAAGCTATTCCGTCAATCGAAATTCCACTTCTAGGTAATGCTGAAACATCTCCCTTGTTTATTCCTGCTATTGTATAAGTATAGTTTTCATTCGGTAACTTTTCTTCACTACCTGACTGATTTTTATTTAACTCAATTCTAGCCCCTGATAAAACATATACAGAATCACGTTTTAACAACTTGACATCAAATTCTCTTGAAATTGCTTCTACATTGACGATAGAAGTAATAGAGTCGTCTTCAGCTTCATTAATTGCACCTGAATATCTGAAGTCAAATCGCTCTCCCGGATTTAATGTTACGGTCTGAAATAAAGTGTCAGTATTCTGAATTTTAGATTTAGTTCCATTCAACCATTCCAGATCTTCAAGATCATACTCTCCTTGCTCCCAGTTATAAATCTTGATATCAAATGTAGAAGCTATATTTCCTCGGTTAATCAGGAAATGATCAAACTGTACCTTTTCACCTCTGAATCTTCTGAACGAATTATTAACTTCGAGAGCAAAATCAAATGTAGCATCAACAACAACATTAACCTCATTTGAAAGTATTTCAATCGGAGCTGGTTCTCCTGTTTCAGAATAATTAGTCGTTACCTGATTTTTAATAGATGTTCCGCCGATTGGCGCGTTTTGTGCACGAACCTCTCCCATCCCTGCTAACAGAAGCAGAACCAGAAATGATATGAGAGAGTTAATTTTGTACACTTTTTATTTTTTAAACTTTTTAAAAGGAGAATGAGGGGTCAACCTCATCCTCATAATTCTGGGTTATGAATATTTATTTAGCTCAACTGTCTACTTTTACAGCAAATGTAAGCTGCACTTCTTCTGTAGGATCAAGTTGATCTATGTCAACCTGAATAGTACCGGTGCCACCTACTGCTGGTTGAGATGTGATAACTATGCTTCCGATCGTTCCTGAATTAACAGTTGTAGCTGCTGCTACCAACATTTTAGTGAACGAAGGTGTGTCATCAGTTATAGAAATGGTTGTAACAGGCTGCGAACCGTCATTACGAACAGTGATTTTGTAATACACTGTATCACCCGGTAATACATTGAACGGGTTCTTCGTAAAGGCTCCTGCACTTCCACCGGCATCAGGTGCCTGGAATTTTTCTACAACAACAAGTCCAGCCTGTACTTCAGTAATGTCAGTATTACTTCTTGAAGCCAGATTGCTCAGGTTATCACTAATAGTGATTGTAGTAGTATTGGTCTCTCCATCATCAAGTCCGGCCAAACCGGTAACTTTTACAATGAATTTTACTTGGTCATTAAAGCCCAGATTACCTACTTCTTCAGGTAAGTTATACGTACCTGCAGTTGATCCTGAAGTCAACAGAGAATCAGTAGCATCAATGATACCGTTATTGTTTATATCCCAATAAACGTTTGAAGTCCAACCTACCGGCTTAGAGTTTGTTAATTCAATTTCAAGATTAGAATTTGAACTATCATTCTCAGTTACGTTACTCAGAATAGTAAGCGTATGGAGATAATTACGGGATCCACCAGGTGCAATTTGACCTGATCCGTTCGCTGTTAACTGCATATTTTGCAATGTATTCACAACTACCTGGTCATGAATAATATCAATAGCATTTGTTGTAGCTGAGAAAGCCTGGAAATAAACCGCTTGTATTCCCGGTTGGTAGCCAGCTGGAATAAATACTTCTGCAGTTATTTGTTTACTTGCACCAGCTGCTAAGTTTCCTGTCTCGTTTATAATACTGTTTCCGGCATTAGGGTCACGGAAAGTAACCGTCCAACCAGTTGGCATTGTTCCCGCATTTAAAAGGGCTCCGGAAGCATTTGTATCAGCTGCAAAATCCAAATCATAAGCATCTTGTCCGGCACTTGTATTTTTTACGAAAAGGGTAAAAGATACTGTAGCTCCAGGATTTGTTGTTTGGCTTACAACTGCAGCAGTTTCAGGTCCTTGCTCTTCACCTAAAGCACCGGCTAATCCGGCAGCAGCATTGTTTGTCAAATCAACTGTAGGTGCTACAATAGTGTTTAACCTATCAGTATGAGTAGCGCTTGCAGTCGGATCTCCTAAAGAAGTAAGCGTCTTATCAACAGAAAACGGACCAACTCCACTTATCCCTGAAGGCAACTGAACTTGTAAAATTACAACTACAGTGTCACCGGGTTGAATCTGCCCTGTATCTTCGATTCCATCTGAACCGGTATCCTGATAAGTACTGGTAGGTTGGTTATTCCCATCAGCCTTGTAGAGGAAGAACTGTCTTCCACTTGGGTAATTATCAGAACCAAGTGTAATGTTATATGTATCAGCAGTACTACCTGTGTTTACATAACGGTTTATGAAATTAATAGTAGCACCCTGCTCTGTTGAGTCTATCAATACAACCTGTGCATCAACTAATGCAATGTCATAGTTCTCATTTACAGTTACAGGAGTACCGTTAACAGTATTTTCACCCGCAATATCATCATGAGTTGTAATTACAGTATTGGTAATGATTTCCCCTTCCTGTCCGGCATCAATTGTTACCTGAAACGATAGAGTTCCTGAAGAACCGTTGGTTACACTTGCTATAACTGCACTCAAAGTATCCTGAGTACCACCCGTTATATGCTCGAAAGTAATTCCACTTTCGTTTCCATCGTCTGCATCTGTCAGGAATCCTGTTTTACCACTCCAAACCGCAGTTCCCGGAACGTAAGTTAATCCAGCAGGAATCGGATCCTTCAAAACAAGGTTTGTAGCTGCTGCAGTACCATTCTCTGAATAGCTGATAGTATAGGTAAGTGTATTTCCTACATCTGCTGTAGTTTGACTCACACCTTTGCTTACTGTGATTACAGCATCTTCATCAACAACAGCTTTGTCAGTAGCAACTGCATTTTCATTACCGCCGTTATCTGTACTGAACTTACTTGTTGCAGTTACTGTGATATCTTCAAACTGACCATCCTGTGCACCAGCCGGTACATCAGCTACAATTACAATTCCGTAAGAATTGTTTGCAAGACCTGCACGGTCAACATTTGGTGTTATAGATATTTCAGTAAAGTTATCCGCAACTCCATCTTTGTTGGCATCCGGATAAATCCTGATGTTGTTGAAGTTATAAGCTCCATTATTTGCATCAACTGCGGTAATTGTGAACTGATCAGTTCCGTTACCGGTGTTGGTAATAATGTGGCTGAATGTTACCTGACCACCGATACTAACCTGCTTGGTTGCTCCGGCTGTTATTGTAACACCTGCTACCTGTTGTACAGTTGTAACAACGGTATTAGAAGTAACAGACTGATTGTTACTACCATTATCAATGTACGTTGCAGTTGCCTGGTTACCGATGGATGAAGATGCCGGTGGTACCTGAGCAAAAACATCCGAAGATGTGCCAAGTACAACAGCAAAAACCATCAACATACCAAACAAAGCTTGTACCCTTTGTCGTAGTTTATGTGTTGTTTTCATTGTTTGAATCCTATTATTATGGTTCAATTGTTTGATTATTTGAACACTGTTTAGATTTGAATTTTGAAATTCCGTTTTAGTCCTGATCATGATCGGACCTCAACTCTTGCGGTAAGAGTTATGCTTTCTCCAGCCGCAAGAGCAGGAACTAGCCATTGTAAGCGTCGGTATTCCTGAGCAGGAATGACGCGGTTTACCTGTGATCCATCCGGTTGTGTAACCTGACGAGTCAATGGAGGTTGTCTGAAGTCATTAGCAATGGTGCTAACGCTTGCCCCACTCAGCGCTGGCGATGCAGAGCTTTCGAGATAGAACATCTCGGGTGGTATTGGCAAAACAGGCATAAGTTGAGTAATGTCTCCACCTGTTTCATTCTGATAAGTTAGTCGATATTCAATAATATCTCCCGGCTTAACTTCGGTCACTTCAGTTGCAACCTCGTTACTATCTGCATCCAATGAGATTTTATATGCCTTCAGAACTGAAGACAATTCCCCATTTTGTGCAAAAGTATTTACAGATAAACCCAGAAATAAAACGAATAAAAATAGATACTTATAATTCATAAGTGTGTTTATTTTTAGTTATTTCGCGCTTTTTGCGCTGAGAAAAGATACCCATACCCTCAATTAAAGCCCGTTAGATAGCTTTAATGAAGATCGTCTAATTTTATATTTTAGCATTAGAGTATCTTAATGTTTAAAATTGCTCTTGCATATCTTTATGAGTTGATTTTAGAAAAATATCAGATGTTAAGTCACCCTACAATTAACTTTAATTAATAATCGTTTTATTATTCGTTAAAATATATCTTTTAATGTATTTAATATGCTTAGATTAGAAATTGAATTTTTAACCCGGATCACTGTTTATGGTATCAAAAGAGGTTCTTAAGAAAATCAGGAAGCTGGAAGTTCAAACAAAAGGCATTGTTAATACCTTGTTCGGAGGTGAATATCAATCTGCTTTTAAGGGACGAGGAATGGAGTTCTCCGAAGTCAGAGCTTATAACTATGGTGATGATATCCGGCAGATTGACTGGAATGTTACTGCCAGAACCGGTGATCCTTATATCAAAATTTTTGAAGAAGAACGCGAACAAACCTTAATGCTTTGTGTCGATATTTCTCCCAGCGGAACTTTTGGGACGCTTAACCAAACAAAGATGGATCTGGCTATTGAGATCTGTGCTGTTTTGGCATTCAGTGCAATAAAAAACAGTGATAAAGTGGGGTTAGTTTTATTCAGCGATCATATCGAAAAAGTTGTTCCTCCTAAAAAAGGCAAAACACATGTATTAAGATTGATCCGGGAGTTATATACAACTAAGCCTACCGGAAAAGGTACAAGCATTGCTAATGCCTTATCATATATCAATCGTTTACTAGACAGAAAAGCAATTGTTGTTCTGGCTTCTGATTTTCAGGACAGTAACTTTGATAAACAGCTTAGAATTACCAATCAGAAACATGATCTGGTAAGTATAATAGTAAATGATGAACATGAAGAAACTCTCCCTGATCTCGGAATTATACCTCTGAGAGATTCAGAATCTAATAGAGAAATATTGATTGATACTTCAAGCAGAAAAGTCAGAGAATCTTACCGGAAAAAAAGACTTTCTCAGAAACAGGAACTGAACGATAAACTGTTAAAAATGAAGATAGACGCGGTGGAAGTGAGTACAAATCAATCTTATGTTCAGCCTCTTATGAACTTCTTTTTAAGGAGATTGAACCGCTATTAACTAATTCAACACCTCAGCTAAACTTTCCTCTTTCCCTAACTTTTCCAGCTCTGATTTTTTGGATTCAATGGATACTTTGTAAGTTTCAAGTTCAGCTTCAGAGATACCTTTAGAAGGCGGTAAAACTAATTTTACAGGATTCACTGGACGATCATTTTTATAAACGTTGTAATGCAAATGAACCCCTGTAACCCTTCCGGTTTTTCCTACATACCCTATAACCTGGCCTTGTTTAACTCTCCTCCCTTCTTTTATTCCTGATGCGTATCCATTTAAATGAAGATAAGCTGTAGAATATGTTGAATTATGCCTGATCTTAACCATATTCCCGGCGGCTCCGTTATACCTCGATGTTATAATTTCTCCATCTCCTACCGAAATAACCGGGGTTCCCATAGGCGCAGCGTAGTCTACTCCATAATGTGGCATTCTTCTCTTCAGTACAGGATGAAAACGGTTATAAGAAAAATTTGAGCTTATTCGCTGAGAATACTTAAAAGGAGCTTTTAACAATGCTTTTTGAACACTATTTCCCAGATTATCATAGTAGCCGTATGCTTCTTCGCTTTCGTAAAAGTAAGCATCATAAATTTGTCCCCGATGTTCAAATTCTGCAGCAATTATCTGCCCGATGCCATAAGGTTTTCCATCTACAAAGCGCTTTTCATAGATCACTTTGAATTTATCTCCTTTATACAATCTGAAAAAGTCGATTTCCCAACCAAATATCTCACTTAAACCATTTGCCACTAACATATTTACTCCCTGTCCAACCAGAGTTTCATACAGCGAAGATTCTATAGTTCCGTAAGCTGTTGCAATCTCCGTTTCAATTTCTTTAGAGCCTGTTTCAACTTCAATACCATTGCTCCAGTCAAATATTACATAATCCGTAGCTGTTTGATGGAAAATCATCCGGGTCGGAGTTCCGGTCTCTGCATCATGATAGGTGTAGTATTTTTGATTTTGATTGATCCTTCTCGGATTAAACTTCCCTATCGCTTTTTGCTGAATCGTATAGATATCTTCAGGAGTCACATCCAGCGACCTCAGAATTATATACAGACTTTCATTTCTCTTTACTTTTGCTTCTTTTACTACAGATTCATTTTTAACGTATCCGTAATCATCCAGGCCGGGAAGCTCTTCAATTTCTTCGAATTCCTCAATATTAACTGAATTCTTTGTTAAAGGAGCTTTTTCCTTAAATACAAAACATGCCTGAAACAGACATACCGCTACCATACCTAGAAGAAAATTTTTAACCCAAATCATGTATTAATTTTACTTTGCAGATGATTTAGAAAAACTACTATTATTTATTCTTATTTCATAAAATCTTTAAGATGTAAATTTGATTAAACAATACTCTCAAAAGCCATTATATTAAGCTCAATATTTTATATTCATCAAAAAAATTAAGCAGATAAAATTCATTAATGATCAACATTGATCGACATTCGCTTTATAGAAATTTAATTACATTTATTGGTTGTTTTTGTTTGATTTCGGGAACATCCAATGCTCAGAATTTATCGACAATCGGTCCGGTTGATTCCCTGACTGTTGGTGAAATTTTTAACTTTTCTATTACTGTACACAATTCAGGAGCTTCTGAAAAAATAATTTTTCCAGATTCTAATTCATTTGGCGGCAACATTGAATTTATCTCAGTAAAGCATTTTAAAGTAAGCGCTTCAAAAGACAGTGCTCAATTTGAGTTGCAATTCTTTGGGATTGAAGACGCCGTTATTCCCCCTTTACCTGTTAAGATTGTTTCGAATGCCGATACAAATCTGGTTTTTAGCTCGCCCTATCCTCTAAACTATAAACAAATAATAGCGTCTGAAGAAGACGAGCTAAAACCTTTAAAGCCAAATTACTCATTTCCGGTTGTACTATGGCCATACTTAGTTGGCGCACTGATAGTTTTAGGAATAGCATTTTTTATTTGGTGGAAATACTTCAGAAATCAAAAGTCAGAATCTGTTGACCCAAAACCTGTTCCGGAGTTTAAAAACCCTGTTAAGGAACTGGAATCCGTTTTACTTAATATTAAAGACGAACACACTGCAAAACCAGAAAAGGATTTCAAATGGTTTTATAGTGAGCTTGGAGATGCGTTGAGATGGTATATTGAAGAACTGTACAAAATTCCTGCATTGGAATCTACTACACGGGAAGTGCTTCGTTATATGGATGCTTTTGGAGTAGATGTACAGTTAGTAAAGCATACTCGTATTGTTTTGAACGAAGCTGACATGACCAAGTTTGCAAAATTTAAACCAACACTCGATGAATCCTGGGCTGCTTATAAAGAAGGATTGGCTTTTCTGGAAAGAGCAAAAATTGTTGACGGTACAAGAATTCATCGTATGAAGACCGAATTTGAAAGCCAGTTTATTCAAAACGAGGAGGAAAAATATGCAGTGGGCTAATCCTGAATGGTTTTGGGCACTTTTATTACTTCCCGTTATTATTGGTGTGTATCTGTATCGAATACTGGGAAAAAAAAGACCCGCTCTTTCATTCTCTTCTCTTGATGGTGCAAAAAATCTTCCCGGAAACTGGAAAGCTAACCTGCATTGGGTTACTGCGCTTTTTACATGGACGGGTTTTGCTCTTTTAATTGTCGCTCTGGCCCGGCCCCAGGAAAAACTTACCACCATTGAGCGTAACGCTGAAGGTATAGATATCGTAATGGTTATTGATATTTCTTCATCAATGAGAGCTGAAGATCTGCAACCCAATCGGTTTGAAGCTGCCCGGGAAGTTGCAAAGCAATTTGTGGATAAACGGGTCTCAGATCGAATCGGGCTTGTTACTTTTGCCATGAAGAGTTTTACAGTAGTCCCTCCCACTCTGGATTATAAATTACTTACTCAACTTCTCGAAGATTTGGAGATGGGAATAATCGAAGACGGAACGGCTATCGGAATGGGAATTGCCACTGCGATCAACCGTCTCAAAGACAGCGAAACTAAAAGTAAAGTGATCATTCTGTTAACGGATGGACAAAACAATGCAGGAGAGATCGATCCTGTTACTGCAGCTGATCTTGCCGTTACTTACGGAATAAAAATTTATACTATCGGAGCCGGAACAAGGGGCACTGCACCTTACCCTATTCAGGACCCGATCTTTGGCCGTCGTTATCAAAATATTGAAGTTAATATTGATGAAGAAATGCTTACGTCTGTAGCTCAACTAACAGGCGGAAAATATTATCGCGCAACGGATACGGAAGAATTGATAAATGTATATAATGAAATTGATACATTGGAAAAATCCGAAGTTGAAGAACTGATTTATACCGACTACAAGGACGAGTATCCTCTGTATTTAGGGCTTTCATTCTTGTTATTCACATTAGCTTTCACAACCGATCGTTTTGTGCTGAGAAGTGTAGTTGAAGCATAAGCAAAATGCAAAAATCAATTTCCAACATTTAACTTCCAAATTCTTTATTTGAAAGTTGAATGTTCCTCTGTTCAATCTTGGATATTCAATATTCAACTGTTCTTACGTTTATTCTTCGCTCTTCTTTCGTACCTTTCCTGAAATTAGCGATCCGAACTTCCTAATCTATTCATGAAGAAAAACCATTTACTAAATAAGATCTCTGAAACTGATCTGTTTTCGGAATTCTTATCAACCTTAGAAAAAGAGAAAAAACTGTATGTTAAAGAAAGTGTTGGATCACTAACCTCTTTCGCAATCAATGAATTAAGTAAGTCTTATCAGAATATAGTTTGTATTACCGATTCTGATGAAAATCTGCGTTTTTTAAAGGCTGATCTGGAAGTAATTTCAAAGTCTAAACTCATCAGCTTCCCTTCAACCAATCATAAACCTTATGATAATGACCAAATTGTTGATTCTAGCACATTAGTTCTTCGTTCTGAAGCACTGGAAGGAATAAAAAGCAGAGCAAAAAAGATCGTTATCTCATCGGCTCAAGCTATATCTGAAAAGGTAGCTCCTCCTCAGGTTCTTGAAAAGGTAAGCCTGAAAATCGCAAAAGGCGACAGCATAGAAATAGAGCAGTTAAAAGAAAAGCTTGTAGATCAGGGATATAATCCAACAAGATTTGTAGATGAACCCGGCGATTTTGCAGTCCGTGGCGGAATCTTTGACGTTTACCCCTTTGCTGGAGAATATCCAGTCCGCCTGGAATTTTTCGGTGATGAACTCGAATCAATAAGAGAGTTTGATGCGGACTCCCAGCGGTCTGTTTCTTTTCTCAACCAGGCCAGATTTATTCCTGACTTGACTAACCTTCCGGATTCAGAGAAAGCAGGTTTCCTCACATACTTTGATGAAAGCACTGTACTGGTTCTTATAAATCCCGAGTTAATTCAATCAAATATTGAAGAGTTTTATGCGCAAACAGAAAGTGCATTTAAAGAACTGGATGATCAAGAAATATCAACTCCTGAAAACCTTTATTTATCTGGTGAAGAATATCTTACAAGTATCACCGAATTTAATAATAATGTAATATTCGGTTCTTCAAATCCTCCGAATAAAGCCTTCCGCTTCGGTTCAAAACCACAACCTGATTTCCATGGAAACTTCGAGCTACTGCGAAAGGAAATTGCCCAGCAAAGTGAATCCGGAAATCATGTTTTGATCTGTTGCGACAATGACGGTCAGCAAAAAAGATTTGAAGAACTACTCGGAGAACCAAGTGATGAATTTAGTTATTCCTTGATCATTGAATCCCTTCACGAAGGGTTTGTTTATCCTCCATCCAAACTTTGCGTATATACTGATCATCAGATCTTTAACCGATACTATCGACCTAAAGTAAAACGAAGAAAGCATCAGGGTGGAATATCTTTTAAAGAACTGAAGGATCTGAACATCGGGGATTTTGTGGTTCATGTTGATTACGGAATCGGAAAATTCGCCGGCTTTAAGCAGATCAGAGTAAAAGAGGCTGAGCAGGAAGTGGTTGTTCTTCGTTATAAAGATGATTCTGTACTGTATGTAAATGTTAGTAGCCTCCACAAACTTCAAAAATATTCAGGGAAAGAAGGAACTGCTCCCAGAATTACAAAGCTTGGTTCCGGTGAATGGGCTCGCAAAAAAGCTCAGACTAAGAAGAAAGTTAAAGATATAGCTAGAGAGCTTATATTATTGTACGCCAAGAGGAAAGCTCAAAAAGCTTACTCCTTTGGTGAAGACACCAGCTGGCAAACAGAGATGGAAGCCAACTTCCAATTTGAAGAAACTCCCGATCAGGATATTGCAATTCAGGCAGTAAAGCAGGACATGGAAAGCGAACAACCCATGGATCGATTGGTATGCGGAGATGTAGGCTTTGGTAAGACCGAAGTTGCAGTAAGAGCTGCGTTTAAAGCGGTGATGGATCATAAACAGGTTGGAGTATTGGTTCCTACAACTATCCTGGCTGAGCAACATGCAAAGACCTTTAAAAAAAGAATGGGAAAGTTTCCGGTGAATATCGAAGCTCTTTCCAGATTCAGATCTAAGGCAGAACAAACAAAAGTATTAAAGAAGCTGGATGCCGGCGATGTAGATATACTGATCGGAACGCATCGAATTCTATCAAAAGATATAAAATTTAAAGACCTGGGACTCATCGTGGTCGATGAAGAGCAAAGATTCGGTGTAAGCGCAAAAGAAAAGCTTAAAGAATTCAGAGCCGCGGTTGATGTCCTCACGCTAACAGCTACTCCCATCCCAAGAACGCTGCAGTTTTCACTTATGGGAGCTAGAGATCTCAGCATTATTAACACTCCCCCGCCTAACAGACAACCGGTATACACCGAAATACACAGTTTTGACGAAGAATTAATCCGAGATGCCATCCTTCAGGAAATGAGTCGGGGCGGACAAGTATTTTTTATTAATAACAGAGTAAAAAATATCGAAGAAGTAGCGGAAATGATCAGAAGACTTGTTCCGGACGTTCGGGTTCGTTTTGGTCATGGGCAAATGTCTGCTTCCCAGCTCGAAAAAATCATTGAAGACTTTTATGCACATAAATTTGATGTGTTAGTATCTACTAACATCGTTGAAAATGGGATTGATATTGCTAATGCTAATACCATCATCATTAATCAGGCTGATAACTTTGGTTTGGCAGAACTGCATCAGCTCAGAGGTCGTGTTGGGCGTTCTAATCGTAAAGCTTTTTGTTATCTGATCACCCGCCCTATCCAAACACTTACACCCGAGGCCAGAAAACGATTACTAGCTCTTGAGGAATTTTCAGATTTAGGCTCCGGCTTCAACATTGCCATGAGAGATTTGGACATTCGGGGAGCAGGAAACATCCTGGGCGGTGAACAAAGCGGTTTTATCAATGATATTGGCTTTGAATTGTATTCCAAGATCCTTAATGACGCTGTGCGTGAGCTTAAAGAATCTGAGTTCAGCGATATGTTTAAAGGTATAGAAGCAGAAATAGAGCTTCCTGAAACAGTAGTTGAGTTTGATGAATCGGCACTGCTTCCTAATAATTATGTAAGTGATAATGTAGAACGATTAAATCTGTACAGAAAACTATCTCAGGCTAAAACCGAGAAAGAGATCGAAGATTGGAAAGAGGAAATCGAAGATCGCTTTGGTCCTGCTCCCAAAGCAGCTTTGTACCTGATTGAGGCCAGCAAGATCAAACTGTTTGCTTCCAGATGCTTATTCAAAAAAGTGACTATTCGGTCTCAGCGTATGTGGGCGGTTTGTCCCAAAGCAGAATCTAAATTAGCTGAAACATTTTATGAACAAGGCAAATTTCAAGCAATTCTGAAGCAATTAGAGACTTTACGCCCTAATAAATTCCAGCTTATCCAAAAAAATGAAGCGGTTAGATTAGCTATTCAGGATATCCCGGATATTTTTGGAGCTACGGAGTTCTTGAAGGTATTGTCTAAGAAAATTAATGAATAGAGTCATTCTTGTAGATGTTAGGTAATTCACTTACAAACATTGATCTGTTTATAATTCTGAAGATTTCAGTAAAAGCTTCCAACTTCTCCGACCTTTTGCCATAGGCATTCCTTTGGAAAGAATTATTTCCACTAACTCCATCACCCCACTTTCAGCGAAATGATGGATAGCTATTTCTCCGTCTGTCGGGCTTTGCACGGCTGACGGATTTTGGTTGCTGAGATAGGAACAAGACCTCAGAGTTCGCGCTAATAATTCTTGTCGGGAGCTTTTTCCGAAGGAATGCCTTGGGCATGGTACTTTTTGTCGGCACAAAAGTACATAGAACCAACGAGCTGAATCCTCTAAAATGGGTTAATTTTACACCAGAGCACCTACAAGGATGACCTAAATACAAATTTAAATAGTACCCTTTCTAAGCATTCATTAACTTTAAAAATGCCAATTGACCAAAAATACATTCAAGCCATAAAAAATGGTGATGTTGTAGCATTCCCTACCGAAACGGTATATGGGCTTGGTGCAGATGCATGGAACTCTGAAGCGATTGCTAAAGTATTTGAAACCAAAGGACGTCCTTCTGATAATCCATTGATCGTTCATGTTTCAGACTTTGATCAGGTCAATGATTTTGCTACCGAAATACCCGAAGCTGCCCAGCTACTTATTGAAGAATTCTGGCCGGGACCGTTAACGCTGGTTTTCAAAAAGAAACCTGAAGTACTGGATGCTGTAACAGCGGGCTTAGATACTGTCGCTATCCGAATGCCCGCCAATGAAATAGCAATATCACTTATTTCCGAAACTAACCCTCTTGTTGCCCCAAGCGCTAACAGGTCCGGAGCTCCCAGTCCTACAAAGGCGAGTCATGTAAAGGCTGATTTTGGTTCTTCTGTTTTAGTTATTGACGGAGGTTCTACTCAGGTTGGACTGGAATCTACTGTACTGGATATTTCCGGAGATCAGCCAATGATCCTGCGACCGGGTGTCATCGGAAAAGATCAAATAGAACAAGTCTTAAACCAAACAGTTCATACTGATGACAAGAGTTCAGAAAAACCTAAAAGTCCGGGACAAAAATATTCGCATTACAAGCCCAAAGCGGATGTAAAATGGCTGGATTCGGAAGATGAATTTGAAGATACTTCTTCCCTGTTTTTGCTTTTGAATGCAGAGATCGAACTGCAAAACGTCCTAAATTATAATCAGGACTTCGAAAAACTAGCTCGTGAATTATACGATAGATTTCGTCAGGCTGATATAGATGGATATAAAAAAGTGATCATAGAACCTTTTGATGATCGATATGATTCTTCTGTTATTCCCGCATTACTAAATAGAATTGAAAAGGCAACTTCCTTTTAATGAATAGCATTTACCGATTTATTTAACCGTATATTACTCGAACTAAAGTAGTGTATGGGAATAGGGTTGCTAAGGCACATGTATGCTATCTACAATTTAAATTGAGAATTTTTTCTGAGCTCTATCTTCAACTTTCTCCCCTTCTTTCTTACATATACATATGAAATTCCGCGATCTTCAAATTATTGAACCTATCCAAAAGGCTCTTAAAGACCAGGGCTATGATCAGCCTACACCAATTCAGGAACAATCTATTCCAATTTTACTGGACGGAAAAGACCTTCTGGGTTGTGCGCAAACCGGAACCGGAAAAACAGCAGCTTTTGCAATTCCGATCCTTCAACATTTATCTGATTCTCATGAACCGGATAATCAAAGACGTACAATAAAATCTTTAGTAATTACTCCAACCAGAGAACTAGCAATTCAGATTGCTGACAGCTTTACTACATACGGACAATATACTGACATCAAAAATACCGTTATTTACGGTGGAGTTAAGCAGCAAAAGCAAGTTAAACGGCTTAAAGCAGGCGTTGATATACTTGTAGCCACTCCCGGAAGATTGTTGGATCTGATGAATCAGGGATTCGTGTCGCTAAAGGATGTAGAGTATTTTGTACTTGATGAAGCCGATCAAATGCTGGATATGGGATTTATTCACGATATCAAGAAAGTAATTGCACGATTACCCAAAAAGCGACAATCACTTTTCTTCTCGGCAACCATGCCACCAGCTATTGTGAATCTTTCTAAATCCATTCTTGGAAACCCCGAACGAGTGACTATAACTCCTGAAAAAGCAACAGCAGAAAAAGTAGAACAACATCTTTTTTATGTAAGTAATGGAAATAAGATCAAATTGCTGATCAATCTTCTTCAAACAGACCTAATAACTTCTTCTATTGTCTTCTCCAGAACCAAGCATGGAGCTAATAAGATCGTGAAACAGCTATTAAATGCTGAAATTAGTGCAGAAGCTATTCATGGAAATAAGTCTCAACCGGCACGTCAAAGGGCATTGGAAAATTTTAAAGATGGAACTACAAGAATCTTAGTAGCCACGGATATTGCTGCACGTGGAATTGATGTAGATGATGTCTCTCATGTTATCAATTATCATCTTCCAAATATTCCGGAAACCTATGTACATCGTATAGGAAGAACAGGCAGAGCCAATGCCAGTGGAATAGCTCTCTCCTTCTGTGCTGTTGATGAAAGACCGTTTTTACGTGATATTGAGAAATTAATTAATCAACGAATTGAAGTAATTTCGGAACATCCTTATCCTGATGACTCAGAGGAACCGGCTAAACCTGTATCAAAAGGATCTAACAGAAGCAGATCTAAAACTAATAACAAAAACCGAGACAGTAGAAACAACAACCGTCGATCTTCTTCAAAATCTAGATCCCGAAACAAAAGATGATTATTCTGGTCATGTTTTGATCAGCAAGGGGTTCTGTTTTTTAGAGGAACATTCAAATATTCAGTTATTATGGGATTTATTGACGAAGCACAAAAGATTCTTGAGTACAATCGAAGTCTGCTAAGTAAAAAAAGTATATTTGAAACCCTCTCATCTCCAAAGATCAAAAGAAACCGGTCAGAGATTAGTACCGAATTATTAGAAAGAAGCTCAGCGATTTTTGAAATTAAGAGAAAGAAAAGGAATAGACTTGTACTTGCACTAATATTAACTCCATTAATTTTCTTTGTTACTATTTATATGGGTCTTTTGTTAATACATTAAATAAAAATAGATTAGCTATGGACGGGACTCAAAGAAAAGATATTAAACCCGGAAGCTCTGTTGAAGTAGTTCAGAAACACCATCAACGAAGTGGAGAACTAACTTCAGGAGTGGTAAAACGGTTGCTTACCAAGTCTCCTTCTCATCCACATGGTATTAAAGTAATGCTGGAATCCGGAATTGTGGGCAGAGTTAAGAAAGTAAACTAAAGCTCTGCTTTTTTAGTTCAATAACCAAAATAAAACGAAACCTTTATGTCGATTTAGCCGTGTGTGTGCGACACCAAAAAGGAGGAAAAATGGGTATTTGGGCTGAATCTGCAAAAACACTTATGTTCAATAATTCAATGCTTAGAGGAAGAACCCTCTTCAAAACATTGAGTGAGAATACCAGATATAATATCCTTCAATCCGAAATTAATCCCGAAAAAATGAACTTCGGGTTAGATCTTGTTCAAAAAAGGAAGAACACAAGAAATCTGATATTCTTTCTTCTTATTTATCCAATAACTATTTCTGCATTTGTAATTTGGATCCTTACCAGTATTTGATCAATCCTCAAAAACTCCAAACGTCTGATCAGGTCGCATTGCTAAAACAGTTTCAACCATCAAATTGATCAGGTCTTCTACATCATTCACATTGCAAGTTTCTACCGGTGAATGCATGTATCTGAGTGGAAGTGAGATCAATGCACTTGGTATTCCCGTCTGCTGATAAAAAATACTATCGGTATCCGTCCCTGTTCTTACACTGGTGGCTTCATGTTGGATATCGATCTTAGCTTCTGAACAAACTTTTTCCAGAAAATCGACGACCTTTGGGTGGTTAGCTCCTCCGTGTTGAATAGCAGGACCCTTACCCATTTCTACTGTTCCGTGTTGTTTCTGATCGATTCCGGGAGTATCAGTAGCATGCGTTACATCCGTTACAAGTGCAACATCCGGCATAAATCGGTAACTCATCATTCGGGCACCAAATCCGCCCACTTCTTCCTGCACTGAGTTCAATGCAATTACATTTACTTTAAGGTCTTTCCTTCTCTCACTAATCTTTCGGAGAGCTTCTGCAATAATATATCCACCGATTCTATTGTCAAGTGCACGTCCTGTTAAAATATCGTCATTCAGGTATTCCAGATCCGAGGAATACGTGATCGGATCACCTACTTGTATCAACTCAAGAGCTTCTTCTTTTGAACTAACGCCGATATCAACGTAGATGTCTTTCCAGGCCGGCTGTTTGCCTCCACCATTCTTAGTGTCTTGCAAATGAATGGCAGTATTTCCGGTAACTCCTACAACTCTTCCTCTTTTGTTGTGGATGAATACTTTTTTTGCACGAGCTATGGTAGAATCGCTGCCCCCAAGCTTGTTTATATACACAAATCCCTGATCAGAAATATGCTGAACCACCATTCCGATCTCATCACAATGAGCTTCCAGTAAAACAGTAGCTACATCTCCACTGGTGTTGATCTTACCGGCAGCTGAACCATAAGCATCCGTTACCACTTCATCCGAAAACTGATCTACGTAATCTTTCCATACTTTAACTCCTGCTTTTTCAAATCCTGTTGGACTCGGAGTGATGAGTAGATCTTCTAAAAATTGTTTACTGGAACTGTTAGCCATGCCTGTATCGTTGAAATTATCTTAAATTAATGTGGCATCGAATATAACGAAAGAAGTATACAATATTGAATATTCACCAAGGAATAATGAATATTGAACTGCGTATATTTTGATAATTAAATTTTAAAAGAATGAATGATACTTCGATATTCTGTATTCAATATTCGATATTCATTGATTCCTAATTTGAGACATGATCAAACCTGACTACGATTCCGATTTCTTTTACCATTGGCATGAGCTTACTGTCCGATTCAGCGATGTAGATTCACTTCAGCATGTCAATAATGCAACATTTAGTACTTATTACGAAGAGTCCCGATTACGTTTTCTGGGAAAATATTTCGAAATGAGTAAAGAATTCTACGAAGGACGTTCTTTTGTGATGGTTCGTTCTGAAATTGAATATCTTGGTCAGATCAAATTTCCCGACACCATTTTGATTGGAACAGGCATACTGAAAGTTGGTAATTCCAGCTTGGATACCTATCAGGCTATATATAACAAAGAATCCAAAAAGCTAATGAGTGTTGCTCAAACTACCGGAGTTTGGTTCGATATAAACAAACAAAGACCGGTGAAACTCCCTGAAATTCAAAATCTGGAAGCCATGCTCATAAAAACTGATCAAGATGGATAAAAGTACCAGGTACAAAATTTTCAATGATCCAGTACATGGATTCATCACCGTACCGAAAGGGATTATTCTAAGACTGATCGATCATCCATATATTCAGAGATTGCGCAGAGTTCGTCAGCTTGGGCTAGGATATTTGGTATTCCCCGCCGCAGAACATTCTCGCTTTTCACATGCACTGGGAGCACTTGAATTAGCCAAAAGAGTGTTGAATAATTTACTGGAAAAAGACACTACCATCACCAAAAAGGAATATGAAGGCACTTTAATTGCAATATTGCTTCATGATGTTGGTCACGGACCTTTATCCCATACATTAGAACATACTTTGATCAAGGATTTCAATCATGAGCAGATGAGTTTGGCTATCATGAAAGAACTCAATAAGGAATTTGATGGAGAACTGGATACCGCAATAGCCATATTCACCAATCAGTATAAAAAGAAATTTCTGCATCAACTCATTTCTTCACAACTTGATCTGGACAGGTTGGATTATCTGAGCAGAGACAGTTTCTTTACCGGTGTTTCGGAAGGACGTATTGGTATAAACAGAATTCTGAAAACGATGCGTGTCCACAAAGGAAACATTGTAATAGAGAAAAAGGGAATTTATGCGATTGAGAACTACATCATTGCCCGAAGATTGATGTATATGCAGGTCTATTTGCATAAAACAGTGCTAAGTGCTGATGCTTTAATCAGGGCTGTATTTAAAAGGATCAGAGATTTATTAGATTCAGGCTTCGAACTGAATTTTGCTTCTGATAGTCTGCGATACTTTATGCAAGATCAGCCTTCTGCTAAAAAACAGATCACCGGAAAGATGATCAAAGCTTATACCTCTCTCGATGATTACGACATCTACCTGAATATAAAGTTCTGGACCCAAAGCAATGATAAGATCCTCGCCGAACTCTGCAATCGCTTTTTGAACCGAAGCTTATTCAGAACCACTTTCTTTGATAACACGCCCTCTGAAAAAGACCATGAGGAAATAAAAAAACAGACTAAACTGAGTTTAAAAAAGCTGGGTTTACCACATGATGATGAGTCTGCTTCTTATTTTTACAGTTTTGATCAAAGCTATTCCGAAGCTTATAAATATCAGAACGAAAGCATCTGGATTTTGGAAAATGAAAACGCAGTGGAATTTTCCAAAGCTGCTGATACTAAAAATATCATTGCTTTAACAGAACCTGTCGTCAAAAACTATTGTGTTCATTTGAAACAAGTTAAGATATAGACCAACCTGACTTTGGCAAATTCAGGAAGTATGGAAATCAACCAATCTGTCAAGGGGTTTGCGTACTACAATCGCAAGGTCCATACCTCGCTCTGATAGCACCTCTTCAAGTATTTCCTGATATACCGAAGCTATTGAACCAACAAATCCTATCTCCTTTTCTTTTGATTCTTCGAAATAGCCTAGTTGCTTATCTGCAAAAGCTTCAAATCCCTTTCTTACCATCTTCTTTATGAACGGATGATCTCTGTAATCACCCAATATTTTTGAGAAAGAAGCCACAAATCTGTTAGCCTGTGGCTCTTCATAGATTTTATGAAGAACACTTTCCAGAGACATATCGCTTGTTTCTTCCAGAGCCTTTCTCAGATCTTCCGGCATAGTTTTATAGTAATATGCATTCAGAATTCGCTTGCCGAAATATCCACCGCTTCCTTCATCTCCGAAAACAAATCCTAGTGAGGGAATTGACTTCACGATCTTTTCACCATCATACACACATGAGTTGGAACCCGTTCCCATAATGCAGGCAACTCCTTCCTTTTTACCAAAACAAGCAATAGCTGCGCCTAACATATCGCTTTCAATATGAATTTCAGATTCAGGAAAATTCTCTCTTATCGCATTTTGAAGTATCGCCTTCCTGGATTCATTCCCACTCCCTGAACCATAGAAAAAAATCTCATCTACCTGAGTATTTTTTAAACTGTTTTTAACTCCGTTTTTAATAGCTTCAGAAAGTTGTCCGTGTGTCCTGAAATAAGGATTTAAGCCATCACTTTTAAAGAATTCTTTACTCTCTTTATTTACTAATACCCATTCTGTTTTTGTGGAACCGCTGTCAGCTATTAAAATGCTCATTTATATTTTTTGTTAAATTTTATTGAAGATACTTAACACATTATTTCATTACCACATTAAGAATAATTTTTAAGTACATTCCGAAAATAATTTATTTTATATGACCTCAATCAGCGGTATTTCTTCGGGTAAACGCTTAGTTTCTTTGGATTTTTTCAGAGGGGCTACTGTAGCTGCCATGATACTTGTAAACAATCCCGGATCATGGTCTCATATCTATGGACCTTTAAAGCATGCACCATGGCATGGCTGGACTCCAACAGATCTCATCTTTCCTTTTTTCTTATTCATAGTAGGTGTTTCAATTGTACTGGCATTTACCAAAGCAAGAAATAAAGGAGCACATGATACTGATCTTTTAAAAAAGACTTTAATAAGAGCTGCCAAAATATTTGGACTAGGTCTGGCTTTAACGGCATTCCCATATTTGACTTTTTCTCCGGATTTCGGACTTCATTCAAACCTGATTGACATCAGAATTCCCGGTGTTTTACAAAGAATTGCCGTTTGTTATGCTATCGGAAGCATCTTATTTCTTTATACCAAACCAAAAACCCAAATGTATACCCTTGCAGGATTACTGATAGGCTATTGGATACTAATGATCGGAATACCTGTCCCGGGATTCGGAGCCGGAGCTATTGACAATCCCGAAGGCAATCTTGCAGCTTATATTGATCAACTTACTTTATCCGGACATACCTGGAAAGAAAGCTGGGACCCTGAAGGATTACTAAGCACTCTTCCCGCAATTGGAACTACACTTATAGGAATTTGGACTGGTAGAATATTGATGAACGATCACGAATCCGAAAGTTCAAGAACGCTTCAGTTTTTTATTTGGGGATTTGTTCTAATTATAATTGGATATATCTGGAGCTGGGTCTTTCCAATCAATAAAAACATCTGGACGAGTTCTTATGCTCTTTTCACCGGCGGACAAGCTATGTGTATCTTCGGTTTATGCTATTGGTATTTGGATGTGAAGGAAAAGCAGAAATTCACTGATTGGGGAGTCGCTTTTGGATTGAACGCGATCACGGTGTTCTTTTTGAGTGGCGTAATAGCCCGTGTTTTAGGTATGATCACCTTTACCTATAATGAAGCCACTTATTCTGTGAAAGGATGGATTTATGAAGTGGTGCTTAAGTCAATTGCTTCACCAATAAATGCATCTATCTTATATGCTATAATGTGGATACTTCTTTTTTGGGGATTGGCTCACTGGATGAAGAAAAAGAATATTATTATTAAGGTATAAAAAAAGACCCACATGGGTCTTTTCCCTAATTTTCTTCAAATATAAAATACCCGCCATTTTCAGCCCCGGCATATATTATATAATCTGAACTGGTATCAAAACTGTAATTAGAAAGATCTAAACTGCAGTTTTTAGCATCAAAGCAGTATTGCTTTAACTCAGGATCACCATTTGTTGGTGTTACTCTTAAGTGGATCACCTCTGATTGCACAGAAGAACTAAATGAAAAGAAATAGCTTGACTGAGAGGGTGTAACATAAAAACTTCCATCAGGATTTACACTCTGAGATAAATTACTTGGATACATAAAAGCAAATCCAAGAAATAAGACAGATATCAAAGCTAATGTTAATGTTGAAAGAATTGTATTCTTCATTTTTTCCTGTTTTGTTAAAATTAACATTAACAAGAGTATTAACCTTTAATATTGTTACAAATAAATTTACTTGATCAAAGTCATTCTTCGGGTTATTGTTACCCCTTTAGAACTCAGCTGATATATATAGATACCTGATGCAAGATTAGAACCATCAAAAGGAATATTATGTGTTCCTGAAGTCATGTTCTCATTCAGCAATGTTGAAACTTCTCTTCCCAACATATCATATACTTTAAGCGTAGTAAGCCCACTTTTCGCTAATCTGAAACTAATTACAGTTGTTGGATTGAATGGGTTAGGATAATTTTGATCTAATTTGCTTTCTGATGGAATTTCTGGATTTTCTTCAACCGATACTCCTAACTTTTTCGGATAGCTTAATCTCATATTATCAAAAAAAATCGAGCCGGAATATGTCTCTCCTGTTACTTGCTCAGATTTTAATTTAATTCCAATACCTGTAATTGTAATTGGGTAATAGTAACTGCTGGATGGGTCTTCTGCCTGAACATTTTCCATAGAAAGGTAATACTCTTCAAAATCTGTATTGTCAGCATATCTCTTAAGTCTGATCGT
This sequence comes from Balneola sp., assembly GCA_017643645.1. Lineage (GTDB taxonomy): Bacteria > Bacteroidota > Rhodothermia > Balneolales > Balneolaceae > Balneola. Next base: position 4,430 of record JAEPNB010000002.1, on the reverse strand, counting down.
GAACTCCTCTCCATTATCATCAGTTAGTATAGCGTCGATTAAATGTTCTTTCCCATCAGTACGACCGTCAATTAAAATAGTATCAGGAACTCCAAAAACAGGGATATTAGTTTTTACATAAGCCCATGTACTGGGCGTACCTGCATATGTAAACTGATAGTCTATCTTTAATGCTTTTTCTCCCTCAGTAAATATACTTTCTGAAGTACTGACTGACGAATTAGCGAGGTCAATATTTTCTCCATCTAATGTAAATCCTTCAATGCTTTCAAAGTCCTCAATCTGTGTTATACCGCTCCCTATTTGAACCTTCACTTGAGAAGTATCTGAAACTCCGTCAAAAGTTCCGATAACATTGGTAACCCCCTCGGTTACCCCTTTAAAAACTCCATTTTCTATGGTTCCTATATTTTCATCCTCAACTTCCCAATTTACATTAGCATTAGAAACTGATTGGGATATCCCATCACTGTCATATGATTTATTAAAAAACACAAGATCCAGATTATCATCAGTTACAGCTTCTTCCGGAAATAAATTAAAACTCATTATCCCTTTGATCTCAACCAAAGATGAATCTTTATAGCCATTGTATTCCACAAACACATAACCTGTATCAGGATTGTTACCGGCTGTAAATAGCCCTGTATTAGTAATTTCAGCATCAAATCCCTCACTTAAGGAAAATGTAAGATCCTGAGTGTTTAAGTTCACCGGAAAGTAGTTTTCATCCGTGCCTTCAACTTTATAAGTGAATCTTTGATCTCTGTATATTTTTTTAATGGAGGGATCGATATTTAACCGCTGAACATTCCCTGTCTTTTCCTTATTGGAAACCAACATTAACGCATTTGCAACGGACCTCTCCCCTGAACCGTCAGACGGAGAATTAGCAACTTCATTATGAACAACTAGAGTGGTTGATCCTCCCCCATCAAGATTCAGAGCGTTATGAGCTCCAATCCCCAACATAAAATCTCCCAATTCTGTAAGAGTCATACCAGCACTTGTCGACTGCCGTCCATCAACAGTAACAAAATAGAACTTGGTTGTATCCGCATTAAAGCCCAGCGCTGACCTGGGATGTCTTTCCGGCCAATTTCCTTGATTTTGCCCGTCATTAAGAAACTTAGCGCTGCCACCTACAGCCTGTTTTAAGGCCTCGGTAGCGGGAGCAACTTTATGATTGATTGTTAATGTATCCCCTGAAGACACCGAATTTAAAGTAGTTGCACCGGCTCCATGTCCCGAAAGTACGAAAGTAGAATCTGAGAGGCTTGAATTTCCTTCATTTACAATCTTAGAAACTACAACAGCTCTTACTTCTCCGTTTACTATCCAGGGATCAATGGCTTTTAAAGTTAGTTCAGTTCCAAAATTATTTGTAGAAGTACCGGATCCAAAAAAATGATTATAGAAAATTATTTCATTGCTATTTCTGACTCTGTTTACGTTGCTGATAGAAGTAGTAGTTTCACCAATTTTCAAAACACCATCATAACTGGTGGTATTTATAAACATTTCCGAATTATCGGAATACCCGAATACTTCTCTGTTAATAGGCTTTGTCAGAATTTCACCATTCAGAACCTGTAAATTTGTTGGAGTACCTCCACTATAGAAATCTCCGTTTACGGCTGCAATTACTTCATGGCCGGGCACAGACTTTCGGGCAGACATAGAGCTTGTCTTCTCATATGCTGCCAACCTGTCCTGGGCTTTTACAGTCTCCAAACTATAAATACCATTAGTCAGATCGAACTCAACTACTTCGAGTGTCCATGGCACGGATTGAGCAATAATAGAATAATGAAACGCTCCTTCTCCTATTTGTTTAACATTTACAGTGTCGAATTTAACCTGCGAAAAAACTGATACAGGAATCATTAGAAAAATTGATAAACAGAGAAACTTATTCATACTTAAGAAATAGGAATTAATGAGGTTTCATTTGTAAAAGAAATCGGCAGAGAAACTATTTTATCAAAGTCATTCTACGCGTGATTGTATTCCCTTTTGAATTCAATTGATAAATATAAATACCGGATGACAGGTTAGAACCATTAAAGGAAACATTATGTGTCCCGGAGGTCATATTTTCATTTAAAAGTGTTGAAACTTCCCTACCCAGCATATCATATACTTTCAATGTAGTAAATCCACTTTCCGCCAATCTGAAACTAATCACAGTACTTGGGTTGAATGGGTTAGGATAGTTTTGGGACAGCTGAAATTCTTTAACCAATTCAGGTTCTTCCTCAGTTGATACTACTATTCCTCCCTCTTCAGCTGGAGTAGGATCACTTTCTACATTATTTCTGCTGGCAGCGGTTACAAAATACCAGTACCCGCTTTCTGAAGGTGGTGTAATATCTGTAATACTGGTATCACCGGTAACTTCAATTAGGTTATAATACTTGGTCATTTCCTCTGCTTCATTTGGAGCCGTTCCTGAATCTACTCTGTAAACAGCATATTTAACTAAAGTATCAGAATGACTGCTTAAATTTGATTTTGTTACCTGATCTATAGACGAAGGGCTCCAGGAAATATTAAAAATATACTCAGTCTCCGGATCTCTGGTTACAACCAGGTTTTCGGGAGTTTCCGGCTTCGCCATACTTTTCCAATCCATTATAGGCTGAAGTGCATCATACTTATAAAAATTATTTCTTAAAGTATCTGCAAATCCTTTAGATGAAAACCCGGTCAGATTTTTTTCTCTGAAGAATACGCTACCCTGAATTTTAGGATTCTCACGATTTATCCTGACTTGTTTAGGGACTTCGTTTGCTGAGTAAGAGCCATCTCCGGTATTAGAATCACTTCTGTACAGCGCATGTCCCGGATAAATATGTCTTTCATTAGCTGCAGCACTGTCCGCCCACCAATTTGCAAGCGCTTTGTAATCCTGTCCATACGGACCAAATCTATTTATACCCCAATACAATTGAGGTGTGATATAATCTATAGTTCTGTCATGAAGCCATGCAATTCCATCACCGTAAATAACTTCATACGCGTTCATTCCACTTATACCGCTAGGAGTTCCACTTTTCCAAATTCCAAACGGGCTAATACCAAACTTGACCCAAGGCTTAACAACTTGCATACTGTCATAAAGCCCTTCTACAAAAATATCAATATTGTTACGTCTCCAGTCATCTTTATCAGTAAAGCCTCTGGGATATTTTATAAAGGTACTGTCATCTAAAGATTCGTTATCATTTGACGCCATATGATTTGGAGGATATGGATAGAAATAATCATCAAAATGAATTCCATCTACATCATACCTGTTCACCACATCCATTACAACCTGAATATTATAGTCAATTACTTCCGGTAAACCGGGATTCATGATTGCAATATTATCATTCATCACAAACAGCCATTCAGGATGTGTATTTGCAACATGCTTCTCATCTCTTTGGCTGGTATCAAATTGTTTCATTTTACCCTTTTCATATTCTTTTTGAAGAAATGGTTTCAAACTTTCATCTACATCTTCTTCTGTTGTATTTCCGGGTAGTGCTTTTTGTGTGAAGTCACTTGGTATAGTTCTCATTGCTCGGTATGGATTTAACCATGCGTGTAATTCCATTCCTCTTTTGTGAGCTTCTTCAATAGCAAATTCTAACGGGTCCCAATAAGGATTTGGGGCTTTTCCTTCTTCTCCTGTAAGATATTTTGACCATGGTTCAATTGGAGAATCATAAAGTGCATCTCCTTCTGTCCTGATCTGGAAAAAAACTATATTAATTCCTATCTCGTCCAGCTTATTTAATTTGTTGATAAGATCTTCTTTTTGAAATCGAACCGGAATTCCACCTGCTTGCGGCCAATCCAGATTTATAACTGTAGCCATCCACGTACCTCTGAACTCATATTTAGGTACTTCTTCTTGTGACAATGCCATAGCCGGAGCTAAAATAAATAACAGGATAAATAGCTTTTTCATAAAAGTTGTTGTGCTTGTACTCTCTATTATGGATAAAAAAAAGGCAGCACGAGGCTGCCTTTTGTATTAAACAAATGCTTATTTAATTAAAGTCATTCGGTTAGTTAAACGTATACCATTCGCTTGTAGTGTATAAATGTATACACCGGAAGCTAAATTAGTAGCATCGAAAGTTACGGTGTGATCACCTGCATTTTCTCTGTTGTTTACTAATGTGGCTACTTCTCTACCGGTAATATCATAAACTTTCAAAGTAACCAGACCAGCCTGATCAATTGAGTAGTTGATATTAGTAGTTGGGTTAAACGGATTTGGATAGTTTTGACCTAACTTAAACCCTTCAGGTATTTCATTTACTTCATCTTCGTTTGATGTAAACACTTGAGATGTAGTGAATTTCTGAAGGTCATAAGGAGTATCTCCTCCACTGAAAACCCCAACGTAAGCTACTGTTCCTTCTGCATCGAAG
>JAEPNB010000029.1 GCA_017643645.1 Balneola sp. | reverse complement strand
AGGCGAAGAGTTCCCCGAACCCCTGACCAATTATGGGGTCGGGGCGTTCGCTACATGGGAGCTCGATGTATGGAAGAAGTTGCGTAATGAGAAGAAGGCCGCCGTATACGAATACCTTTCCAGCGTAGAGGGCAAAAACTTTATGGTGACCAACTTGGTCGCGGAAATTGCCGATTCATATTATGAATTAATGGCATTGGACAACCAAATGGCCATGATAGACCAAAACCTGGAGATACAGCAGAATGCCCTTCGTATGGTGAAATTGCAAAAGCAAGCCGCCCGTGCTACCGAGTTGGCAGTGAAGCGCTTCCAAGCTGAGGTAATGAAAAACCAAAGTCATAAGTATGAAATCCAACAGCAGATCGTGGAAGTGGAGAACCGATTGAACTTTTTGATCGGACGTACCCCTCAACATATCAATAGGGCCTCCGATAGTTTTATTGATGCACCTATCGATACCATGTATGCCGGAATACCATCGCAATTGTTGCAAAATCGTCCCGATATCCGTAAAGCCGAATATGAACTGGCAGCCGCTAAATTGGACACCAAGGCGGCCAAGGCCAATTTTTATCCGCAGTTTACGATAAAGGCAGGTCTAGGGCTGGAAGCCTTTGATACGAAATACCTGACCACTACTCCGGAATCCGTTCTATATTCGGCCATTGGTGATATGGTAGCGCCTTTGATCAACAGAAATGCAATAAAGGCTCAGTACAAAAGTGCGACCGACCGACAGTTGCAAGCTGTTTTTGAATATGAAAAGGCCATTTTGAATGCCTATATCGAGGTGGCCAACCAGTTGTCCAATATCGATAATTTAAAAAAGAGCTTTGAATTAAAGGATGGTCAAGTACAAGCCCTAACGGAATCCATAGACCTCTCTACACGATTGTTCCAATCCGCAAGGGTGGAATACATTGAAGTGCTTTTGGCACAGCGTGAGGCTTTGGAATCCCGAATGGAATTGGTTGAGACCAAAAGAGACCAGTTGTTGGCCCAGGTAAATATGTACCGCGCCTTGGGCGGCGGCTGGAATTAGAAGTCCCAAATCGATAGTTTTACCTACTGTTTTGGCTATTGATTTACCCAAATGAAGCCCGGTTTACATTTGTAAATCGGGCTTCTGATTTTTATCGAAGTTAGATTGATAGGTGCTAAACGGTTCACTAGGATAAAACCATGCTTTTACATTGCCTTTTTATGAGGCAAATACAGTTTTTATGTCGTAGTAAGTCTTATTCCCTTTTGCCATTTTTCCACACTTCGCCAATGTTTTGAAGATTTGCGATGTCTTCCAAAGGGCTGTCGTTCAATACAACAAAAGTAGCTTTGCTACCCACAGACAATTCGCCTATGGGCAAATTGAACGCTTTCGCGGCGTTTCCGGTTGCGGTTTTAAGTATTTCGGTGTTTGATAGCCCCGCCATTTGGTACAGGTCTAACTCCAAAAAGTAATCTTTGCCAAAATC
>JAEPNB010000028.1 GCA_017643645.1 Balneola sp. | reverse complement strand
AACAAGCTCCAAAATGAGTATTTCGATGGAGACTTTAGCTATTTAAGCGAGTTGTTGGGTACAGAACTGGATTTTGAAAAAGTACAGAACCTACTTTTGGGCAATGCGGTACTCGACTTGCGTAAGGAAAAGCTCAATTCGGAAGTATACAACGGGAACTACCAATTAAAACCTAAGAAAGCCCAAGAACTTTTTAAGATTCTCTTTCAATTGGAACCCAAAAACTTTAAAATAGCCAGTCAGGAAATATCACAGCCCGTAAGCGCAAGACATTTATTGGCAAAATATACCTATCAAGATGTTTCTGGAAATGTGCTTCCGGAGGATATACAAATCGTGGCCGAAGAAAAAGGTGAACTGACTACGATTGACTTGAGTTTTCGTAACTTGGAGCTCAACAAACCCATGAGCTTTCCGTATAAAGTCCCCAAAGGGTATGATAAAATTACATTAAAGTAATATGAAAGGTAAAATTTCATATCTTATTTATTATACGATACTTACAGTGCTTACTTCGGTAACTTCATTTGCTCAAACCGGGGAACAGAAGGTGCTGGAGGCCAAACGGGAACGCTTGCAAGAGGAAATCAAGGAAATTAACCGTCTGCTGTTCGCCGAGCGCAAAGAAAAGGGTACCGTTTTGGACCAAATGGAAGCCTTGGACAATAAAATAAATGTTCGACAAGAACTGATTCGGGTTACCAATCAACAATCGAATTTGCTGAGTAGGCAAATCAATGTCAATATTAGAAGCATCAGCAAGCTTCGGGAAGATTTGGAAGTTCTTAAGGAAGATTATGCAGAACTGATTCAAAAAACCTATCAGAACAAGTCGCAGAACAATCGATTGATGTTCCTGCTGTCCGCAGAAAACTTTTTTCAAGCCTTTAAAAGACTTCAGTATATGCAACAATATGCCAAACACCGTAAAAAGCAGGGGGAAGGCATTGTGCAAAAAACTGAGGAACTCAAGGCCTTGAACCAAGACTTGGTACGTCAACGAAAGGAAAAGGACCAATTGGTCGCGGAAAATCAGAAAGCGAAAGAAGAACTTAGCAAAGAAATTGAAGCGCAGCGAAGTCTTTTGACAAGCATAAAACAGAACGAGGCCAAATACACGGCCGCCATTGCGGAAAAGCAGAAAGAGGCCCGTAGAATCGACAATGAAATTGAACGGATGATCAAAAGCGCCATTGCCAGTTCCAATAAAAGTTCGGGCAAATCCACCAGTAGCGCCACGTTTGCCCTTACTCCAGAGGCCAAGTTGTTGGCGGATAATTTTTCATCCAACAAGGGAAGATTAATATGGCCCGTGGAAAAAGGTATTAAAAGTCAGGGCTATGGAGTTTATGCGGACAAGTTATACCCCGGCATCAAGCACCGGAACAATGGCGTAACCATCACCACGGACAAAGGGAGCAAGGCGAGGGCCATTTTTGAGGGCGAGGTCATTGCCATTCTATCCGTTCCCGGAGGGAACAAAGGCGTTCAGATCAAACATGGAAATTACATCAGCACCTATTATAACCTTTCCAATCTCTATGTAAAAAAAGGGGTTAAAGTCGCCGCCAAAGAAGTGCTGGGCGAAATAAATACCAATC
>JAEPNB010000027.1 GCA_017643645.1 Balneola sp. | reverse complement strand
GAGCCATGAGCCATACTCGTTTTCTTCCGGATGCTGTGCAAGAAGGGATTGGGATAGCAGAATGGAACATATAAAGGAATAGATCCATCCACAATGGTACTTTGCAAACCCCATGGTCAATCGCTTTTGATTGTTGGAGTACAAAGGTTTTCATTAAATACCACGACAAAGTATGACGTTTGTCATAGACTGCCTTTTTCGGCAAAAAAAGATGGGTTAGGCTTGTTTTTTCTTTTCGTTTTCCCAAATAAGGGCCGCAGCACCGCAGATGGCAGCGGTTTTTCCTTCCATGCTGGAATGTAGGAGCTTCACCTTGCCCTTGTAAACATCAAGCAGAAACCCGTTGAAGTACTTCTCCAAAGGGGTCATGATCCATTTGCCACTGTTGGTGAGTCCACCCATTAAAATAAAGGCTTCCGGTTGGGTAAAAGCGGTAAAATTGGCCAGTGCTTGTGCCATGATGCGAGCGGGATACTCAAAGGCCTTTAGGGCAATTTCGTCTCCTTCCTCCGCTGCTTGGGTAATATCTTCCCCATGCAAATCATTGTAGGCGATATCCCTAAAACGGCTATCCACCAAATATTTGCTCTGCATGTACATTACTGTTCGCTTAAGGCCCGTGGCGGAAACATAGGCTTCCAATCCGCCTTTTACGCCAAGCCCCGTCAATCTGCCGTCTCCCATCGTCATGTCCACGTGGCCCAATTCGCCGGCAAAGCCGTCATAGCCATCGATCAATTGGCCATTGGCAACGATTCCGGCACCAAAACCGGTACCGAGGGTAATCACGATAAAATCGGTCATGTTTTTGGCACCGCCGAAGAGCATTTCCCCCAGTGCAGCTGCACTGGCATCGTTCATAATGCGCATGGGCATGGGCATGCGCTTCTTTAATTTTTCAATCAAGGGAACGGTACCCTTCCACAACAAATTACTGGCATTTTCAATGGTGCCATTTTTACTGGATGCATTGGGTGCCCCAATACCGCAACCGATCACATTGGCATCTTGTCCCAATTGGTCCAATAGCTCATCGGAGGTAGACTTTATTTTGTTCAGGTACTCTTCCAAATTGGGGAAATCCTTCGTTCTAAAAAAGGTTTGTTCGTGGCAAACACCCTGTTCATCAACAAGGCCGATCTTGGTTTTAGTGCCACCAATGTCTATCCCAATGACTAAATCCATAACTAAAGCGGTGTTGTTTTGCGGTTTCTAAATATAACCAAAAAGGTGGCAATAAAATAACCCTCTCGATTTTTATGACGGCCGTTTTTTTGCTAATATCATGGAAAAGTTGAAAACACTGACTTCTGTCATGTTATAGATCGTAGTCCGATTCTACTTTTGAAAACAAATACAACCAATTAACAATTTTAGGTATGAGCAGTTTAAAAAAAGTATTGATTCCATTTGATTTTTCAGAGGCGTCCGTAAACGCCCTGGAATATGTCGTCAGTTTTATAGGTACCCAAAGATCAATCGGCATTTTGGGGCTTTACGTAGGCACTATGCCCTTGAGCGAGGCTGATAACGAAAAACTTCGCAAAGAATTTTTGCAGTTGCTGGATTCATTCAACACCAAATTAAAAGTGGACCCAGAGTTCACCACGGAT
>JAEPNB010000026.1 GCA_017643645.1 Balneola sp. | reverse complement strand
AAAAGCCACGCAAAAACCACCACGAAACGAACGCGCCTGACCGGGCACATAACGACCCGGCGTTTAAGCGGCGAGTCGAGTTTTAGTTATTAAAGTTCCGAACCCTAAACGAGTCCGCTTGAAACGCTTGTTATGTTACTGTTTTTCTGAGTGAGTTTAACAAACTAGCCATAGAAACTGCAACAACGCCACCAATTTGCAAACCATTTTCGGAAATAAATGTAAGATCCAAAACGAACAAGAATGAAATTAGTACAGCCAGAACCGAGAGTAGAAATATAAAATCACTGAGAAAGAGCAATTCAATAGGTCTTTTTTTACTCAGCAGTTTAAAACTGTTTTTAAAAATTTGATCAAACGTCTTTCTACGAATTAGGATCAATACTAAGGTCATTATACACATTAAGAAAAGACCGTTGTTGGCTTTGAAGTAATCATCATGCTCTTGACCAATTGAGAGAACAATAAGCATCAAGCCTAAAACTGCAATCAAGACCCATGAAACAGCAACAAAATTGCTCTTCTCTTTTTCATCATGCGATTTATACCAGTCTATGATCACAGCTGTAATTTCTAAAGTAACATAACGACCCAGCGTTTAATGGGCGCAGGGATTAAGTTTTTGTTGAAGTAACTGATTTATTTTATTGCACACAAGTTATTGATCGCACTCCGTCTGCGTCCCATTGAAACGCTTGTTATACAACACGGTGGTTTAATTATATATGACAATAGTAAACTCGGACATAACTCCACAACCTTTTAGGGAAATTACACCTTCGGTTCCAATCATCATTCCATTTTCCATTTTTCCGCTATTGTTATAGTACCAAAATGAGTCTGCGCCTTTTGATTCTTTACTAAAGTATAATTCGGAGTATTCTTCACCAATAAAATTTTTGAACTCTAAAGAATCAATTTCACTGACAAGATCATCTATTGGCGGTACCATGTGGTTAGCAGTGGAGTCATATAAAACCAAAGATTCACAAGGCGGAAGCGGAGTCTTTTTGTTACATGATTCAAAGAAATTTCTACAAGTAGAACTTTTTGACCCCACACAGCCACTTGAAAAAAGAAAAACCGTAAGAATAAAAAGCCGATTCATGTTTTAAGTGTTGTATAACGACCCCGCGTTTAAGCGGCGAGCCGAGTTATTAAAATTAAAGACTCGCACTCCGTCCGAGTCCGCTTGAAACGCTTGTTAGGCGACTTTTTTATTGGTTGATGCCTATTCAAAATAGAAAACGACTTTCATGAAAATCATTAAGACCAAACCAGCTATATATAATTTAAGAATGGTATTTTGATTCTTTTCATTTTTGCTCCAGTTCTTATAGTTCTTTCTACTAAAGTAAATAAGTAAAACCATTCCTAGGATTGCAAAATCTAAAGGATCAACCCCGAGAGATCTTAGAAAATCACTAAATGGTTCTAATAGCTTACTCATTTAAATGAAATGTCTTAAAAGTGCGCCTAACATATTATTAGACGAATGAAGGTTTATTAGGGCGAATTACAAAACTCACCCAATAAACACTACAAACATCATAATTGTTTGAATTTGGGATTTTATACGAACCACCGTTCGCACTAACCGTTCGTATAAAATCAACTTAAGATAGCAAAAGGATGAACTAAAACAAGTACTAAGACGAACCCATCCCTGTCCCTTCC
>JAEPNB010000025.1 GCA_017643645.1 Balneola sp. | reverse complement strand
AAAAAAGGGTGCAGGATTCGATTGCTAAGGCGGAAAAAGAAGCCCGTTTGTTGGCTGAACGTTTGCAAAGGGAAAAGGAAGCCGCTGAACTTGCCGCGGCCGAAAAGGCCAAAAAAGATGCCGAAGACGCGAGAAGGGCAGCGCTTCAAAACAAAATCAACGAATTGGGGAATGTGTATTTCAAACTCAACTCTTCGTATCTGACCTCGAATGATAAGGAGTTGCTAGATCAATTGGTGGCCATTATGAACGACGAACCAGGATTGGCAATCAAGATTACGGCCCATACCGATTCGAGGGGTACCGAAAAGTATAACCAATGGCTTTCGGAGCGCCGTGCGGAACGCACTGTTGAATACGTTCTTTCCAAAGGTATTGCAGCCGATAGAATAAGCCACGATGCTTTTGGTGAGACCCGATTGGTAAACGAGTGTTCCGATGGTGTTCGGTGTACGGAAGAACAGCATGCGAAGAATAGGAGATCGGATTTTGAGATTGTGGGGTTTTGAAATTAACCTCTTGTCGATTAACAGATAATTTTAACGAGTAACTAATTTAGTCCATTGACTAACGGACTATCTTCATTCGTAAAAAGGATAAGGTTTTACAGGTTTTATACTTTACTATTTATGGTCATATTAGGGTTAAACTATTATTTTCACGATTCTACTGCTTGCATTGTTGTAGATGGTACGTTGATTGCTGCAATTGAGGAGGAGAGACTGAATAGAGATAAGCACACACGTGTGTTCCCCCAAATGGCTGTTGATCGTTGCCTAAAAATAGCTGGTCTGACATATAGTGATATCGATCATATAGCTGTTTCCATAAAGCCAACCCATAACCTTGGCAAAAAGCTTGGACATTTAGTCGGTAACCTAAGTCGTTTCAAACCATTTGTTAATCATGAATTTGTTCATGCATATAATAAGCAAAAGGGATTCTGGAATTGGTTCAAATATCATTGGGAAAGTAAGAAGAATGGCCCTAAAGTACACTTTATACCCCACCATTTCAGTCATGCGCCCGGTTCTTTTTTTGTTTCTCCTTACAAAGAGGCGGCTCTCTTGGGAATAGATGGTTCTGGAGAATGGGCCACCACATGGATGGGCCACGGAAAAGGGAATAATGTAAAATGTTTAGGTGAAAGCTTTTTTCCACATTCCTTAGGTTCGTTTTATGAGTCTGTAACCCAATTTTGTGGTTTTAGGACTAGTTATGATGAAGGAAAAACTATGGGGTTGGCCCCAATGGGAGACCCTGAAGTATATAAGGAAGAAGTTGGCAAAATGGTCACTGTTGACAGAAATGGTCAACTCCATTTCGATTTGAGTTATTTTAATTTTCAGAACATGCACTGGAGAAGACTGTCTCCAAAATTCCATAAAATATTTGGACCTAGCCGAAAACACAATGAGCCGTTTGAAAAGCGTCATATGGATGTAGCGGCAGCATTCCAACGTGTTTTGGAGGATAGGGTATTGGAGATATGTGAAATTCTTCATCAAAAAACCAAAGCGGATTACTTAGTAATTTCAGGAGGTGTCTCTCTCAATAGTGTGATGAACGGACGTATTGTGCGTGAAAGTAAGTTCAAAGATGTTTATGTTATGCCTGCTGCTGGAGATAATGGCACAGCTAGAGGAGCTGCCTATTATCTTTACAATGGTATTTTCGGAAAAGAACGAAACTTTGTCCACGAAAATCCTTA
>JAEPNB010000024.1 GCA_017643645.1 Balneola sp. | reverse complement strand
GGTTTTCACAATGCAGAGGTGTTTAAATGCGTAAAGTAGGCGTGTTCCAAAGTAGGGGGTGTTTCAGTAAAGCCGGCAGGGCAATCATCGGCATGAATCGTTATATGCATGACCCTTTCTACCAATTGCTTACTTATGATTTTATGATGGGTCTCCAAAGTGGGCAGCTCTTCTTTGGAAATCGCTTTGCTCCATAATTTTCCATTTAACTGTTCGAGGTATTCTTTTGGCGCCCCTTGGGAAATAACATGTCCCTTTTTTATGATGGCCATTTGCGAACAAAGGTTTCTTACGTCTTCTACCAAGTGCGTTGATAATATAATGATGATGTCCTCGCTGATATCACTGAGCAGTGTATTGAAACGATTTCGTTCTTCTGGGTCCAATCCGGCCGTAGGTTCATCTACAATAACAATCTTTGGTTCGCCCAATAATGCCTGGGCCACTCCAAAACGCTGCTTCATACCGCCGGAAAACGTATGGACCTCTTTGTTTTTGACATCGGTCAGATTCACTTTTTCCAATAAACTCATGATTTGATCATGACGTTCCTTCTTGTTCACCACCCCTTTCAGCTTGGCCAAGTGTTCCAAAAGATCATAAGCGGATACTTTGGGGTAGACACCAAAATATTGCGGTAAAAAACCCAAATGCTTTTGGATATCCAGCGGGTTTTGAACCACATCGGCACCATTGAAGCTGATGTTTCCTTCCGATGGTTTTTGCAGTCCGACAATGGTTTTCATCAAGGAAGATTTACCTGCACCATTAGGGCCCAAGAGTCCAAATATTCCGTTTTGTATTTCTAGATTTAAGGCAGTAAGGGCCTTGTACCCATTGCTGTACACAAGGGATACATTATCAATTTTTAATGTATTCATGATTAAAATATGTTGGAAGAACTATGCTACATAGTCAATAATATCTCCTGGTTTACAGTCCAAGGCCTTGCAAATGGCCTCTAGGGTTTCAAAGCGTACGCCTTTTGCTTTTCCATTTTTAAGTATGGATAAATTGGCAGGGGTTATGCCAATCTCTTCGGCGAGGTCCTTGCTCTTTATCTTTCGTTTGGCGAGCATCACATCAATATTTATAACAATCGGCATAACTTAGATATATAGATCTTGTTCGTTTTGTAATGACAGTCCTTGATTGAAAATTTCTGAAACAATAAAAATAAAGACCCCTAAAACAAGGTGTAATGCTACAATGATGAATATTCCTGTATCAATCTCAATGAATAATGATGAAAAGGCAACAAGCACTATGGGTAAAATCAAATTTGCTGAATAAAACCGCTTTAAATGTGCAATATTGGGCTGGGTAAAAAGCTTTTCCTGATAAAACACTTTGAACACATCGGAAAGCAACCAAAAAAACAAGGTATAAGACAAAACGGGCAATAAAAAGGCAAAAAGAAAATACGACCAGTTGTTGTCCAATATTAAAAAAGAAACATCGGTAAAGGGATAATTGATTACAGCCTTGGTATCCTCGATTTGAATATTGGTTTTTGTAAACCACGAGAAGACTCCGTACAGTGCAATTACCAAATAGATCCAAGCAAGGCTCTTTGTAACCGCGTACACCAGTTTAGATAGTACTCTTGTTTTTTTCATTGTTTAGATGATGAATATTTCTGCAAACATATAATAAATTATTGTAAAACAATAATAAAATATTCTTTTATGAAATTTTTTTATCCTTAAAGATAAGCTTCAAGAGGTACTTTTATAGGCCCATTTCATCTTTTGTAAATCAGTGACCCGGTGTATAGGGAATCT
>JAEPNB010000023.1 GCA_017643645.1 Balneola sp. | reverse complement strand
TTTTCATCTATTTTTTCAATGGTAGAGACATCAAATAAATAAGTTGAATCCCGAGTTGATAAAGCTTCTTCGAAACGTTCGTATTGCGCCTCTCTTTCCTCTCCAATTAGCACAAACCAGTTGTCTAAATTTTGAAAGTTATCCCAAATTCCATTGCTGAAATAAGAAATACGTGTATAATCGATGTCTATTGGATGATCCTGAATCCAGGGATAACCTAAATCTCTCCACCATCCTTTCTGTATTGAATCTTTAGAACTACCATTTACATTAACACCATATGCTGAACCTAATCTTAAAAAATTCCCTTTTTCTTCAAATAGGAACTTTTCATCCGGTTCAAGAAATAATTGATATCTGTCATTACTGTTGTTACTCTGAATTTCTGTTAAATAGGTATGCTCCGGGTAATTAAAGTACATAAAATAATGAGGGTCACTACTTTCTGCCGGGTCTCCGTTATGATATGGGGTGTACTTTACTGATAGCCTTACTGTATCTGGCGTTTGTAGACTAGTTTCAGACGGTATGATTGTCTCCTTCTTATATCCTCTCTCTCCTGGCAATTTAACTTCTAATAAATATTTTTCACCTGCCAGTAATTCTAACTCTGAATTTACATCTCCATACACTCCGTTCCCTTCATGAATGTATACTACTGTTTTTTGCTGCACTTTATTTAATGGTCCTGTAACCATTACTTTTGCTTCAGATTCTGCCTCAAAAGTAAGTTCAAAGCGTTGCAAAGTTCGAACCACTTGAGTCCATAAGGTGGGGTTGTATAATTCTTTTATATCTTTTACTTCTTTGTATTCAGGTACAAAATTGCCATCGTTTACATATCCAACTACAATTTCAGGATAATGATGTACCGTATCATTGGTTGCTTCAAGTAGTCCAACTATAAAAGGAGTATCATCCGGAATAATTTTGTAGACCCCGTCCTCAGAATTATTAGTTGGTATTTTATCACAAGCACCAAGCTGATACCAGATTAGAAAAAAGCTTACAAAATATAATTTCATAACTGTTTTAGATAAATTTATGCCATTCCATTTATCTGGAATGGCGTAAATAAGTTTTAGTAAGTTTTTTTTGCAAATGTATATTTGAAAGAGTCAGAACCGTACCATTTAGTGGTTGTAAATGAATTACCAATAAATAATCTCGAATTTAGATTATTCAAGTTTATCCTTCTCACTCCGGATTCCTGAATAGGATCATCACTACTCCCATATGTATGACTTCGTGTAGTAAAACCGGTATACACCGAAGCCCAAGTACCCGTATCCATATGGTAGGTTTGGATATTTCCTGCATAGCTATCAGAGCGTCTTTGTGAAAAATCTGGGTAATCTTTGTCGTCATCAGTCAGTACAAATCGCCATGGTCCACTTGTACGGGAAAGATTAAACAATGGAAAGTAGTCTACATTTGAAGAAACATAATTACCAAATTTCAAATCATATCTGGTGATATTAAAATCGTAGTCTTGTTCCTTATTATTTATATCGGGAACTTTATATTTGATATAGTAAGGCCATCCTTGATCACCTCCATCTATAATCGAATTATGAGTAATTAAAGTAGTCACGGGATCATACCTTATTACTTTATCAAATCGGTATTTATAGCTAACCGGCATATTGTTCTGATAGTTATCATCTTTCTTGACAAACATTTGTAACTCAGAAGATCCTGCCCCATCTCCCGTCGCTGCTAGTCGCATAGATTTGATAACAAAATAGGTATCATTACCTCCATAGGTTCCTGTACTTGACCCCCGAGTCCAGTCATTATTTCTTCCACCGCTTCCTGGTGATCCGGATCCTCCATTTTCGTCACAGGTTATTATTAAAGAGGGATCATCACAGGGCTGATCCAGCATTGGTGCCGAATCCAAGAATAACAGTGTTGGATCGGAGTTCATTTTTGCTTTGCCTTCCTCTTGTGCTGATAACAACCCTTCTTTTCCAAAGGTAACTGA
>JAEPNB010000022.1 GCA_017643645.1 Balneola sp. | reverse complement strand
AATTTTCAGGTAACTGATTAATTCTGTTACTTTCACAAAAACCAAAAACCCTCGCCGCTTAAACGCGGGGTCGTTAGCTACCTTTATCTAAATCGATATTAAACTATAGAGTAATAAAAAATTAAATGGAAGACATAGTAAATGAAATCGATACACTTCCTCAATCTTCAGTAGGAGCTCCAATTCCTTTTGTTATAGCTAGCGAAAGTTATGTTGTTCTATTTTACTATTTACAAAACACACCACCTGATTGGGATGGTCAGTATGTTAAAGTTGTTGGTAGTAATACTAGAGGAGAACCGTTAGCAATCATAACCTTCAAAAGATGTTATGCTCATTTTTTTGGTCCACCTAATGATGAGTCATTCTCTGGCCATCCTCTTGCCTCAAAAGGTTTAGGGCCATACAGCGTTTATGAAATAGATAACTCATCTTGGATTAAAGAATTTGAGAGGCGAAATTCAGTACATCCATATCATAACACAGAAAAATTTTTACTTGACAAAAGGCACTTCATTTTCTCTTTCCATGATACAACTTTTGAGTGCATTGCCAAGGATTTTGAAATTGAAACTAAAGTTGGCTCCATAAATGAAGCAGTAAGGATAAAGTTCAATGAACTCAGTGAAAGTTAGCTAACAAGCGTTTCAAGCGGACTCGTTTAGGGTTCGAAACTTTAATAATTAAAACCAGACTCGCCGCTTAAACGCAGGATCGTTAGGCGTACTACACAATTCTATTGAAAATTAAATTACTTCTCATATCGGCTTTCCTTATAACCAGTTGTTCGTCATCAAACAAAAATGATTGGCAAGAATTAAAATTGGCTCTGCCTCAAGGTTTTCCAGAAATCACGTATTCAAGAACAGACCTTAGCTCTGGTTATGTTGGAAGTGAACAAAAACGCAGGCTTATTATCGACGATAAGACAGTAATTGAGTTCCCAGTTCAAATGTCTGCTTATGGATCAATCAAAGTTTATAGCATAAATGATTCTTTGCTCTATTTTCAGGAAGAATCAACTGGTTTTAATGTAAATTTAAAAAGTCTCGAAGTACTAGAACTTGACTTAAGATCTGATTCTACTTTTGTATATCATGGAAAAATTGTCTCTCCAAATATGGAGGATTTGGAATTTATACATGTTACTAAAACTACAAATAATCAATAAGTTCGTGGTACGCCTAACAAGCGTTTTAAGTCGGACTCGTTTAGGGTTCGAAACTTTAATAAATTAACCCAGACTCGCCGCTTAAACGCCGGGTCGTTATACGTTTTAAAACATGAAAGCTAAAGACCAAATACTTCCATTCACCATATCTGGTTTAGCAGCTTATTTCACCGGTGGTTTTTTTGCCGGAATATTTTGGTGTATCGATTGTGAGGGTATTTGGGGTAATTTACTCGGCAGACCTTTCATTGGGTTAATAACAAGCATAAACTCTATTATAAATTTAGGGTTTCCTTGGTCTGACGAAGCTGATGCAGGTCCGAGAGATAATGCTTGGCCATTTATTATTGCTTGTTGGGTAATTTATTTCATTGTGTATATTCTTTTAAAACAACGAAAAAAACGTATAACAAGCGTTTCAAACGGACTCGATTAGGGTTCGGAACTTTAATAATTACAACCAGACTCGCCGCTTAAACGCCGGGTCGTTATAGTACAAGTCACATATATAGATGGAATCAATAATTTTCTACATCGTTTTTGGAATTGTCTGTCTCCACTTTGTTCTATTCGTCTTTTTTACTGAAAAGATGAAAAAGTTATATCCAGAACAATATCAAGAGCTAGGAGAGCCATCTATAGGGGCATTTTCGACGAATCGATATAAAGCTGGAAAAAAATTTAGTACCTACTTAAGAACGCGAGAATACATAAATCTTGATGACAGTAACTTAGTCATTTTAGGAAATATGCTCTTACTGTCTAAAGTTCTGTTCTACTTCGGTTTCATAACATTAATCGCAACCTTTTTTGTACTATAACAAGCGTTTCAAGCGGACTCGAACAGGGTTCGGAACTTTAATAACTAAAACCAGACTCGCCGCTTAAACGCCGGGTCGTTATGTGCCCGGTCAGGCGCGTTCGTTTCGTGGTGGTTTTTGCGTGGCTTTTTCTCGTTTCTTTTCTGCTAAACAA
>JAEPNB010000021.1 GCA_017643645.1 Balneola sp. | reverse complement strand
GGTGATTTTTCTGTTGTTGAGTCTGACGGTTTCACGACCACAGGTGTGACCGTAACTAACGGTTCGGTGTCTCTTGAGTCGGGGGGCACGATCACCGTGACTGGCGCGATCAGTGCGACAGGCACCGGTGTTAACGACATTACATTGAACGCGACTTCGGGTTCGGTCGGTATCCAGTCAACGATCACGTCTGATGGCGGGAACATCGATATTGATGGTGCTACTGGTGTGACTTCAACGGCAACAGCCGATATCACCACTCGTTCAGATAACACCGACGGCGTTTCGGTGAACAGTACCTCAGCAGGGACGGTGACGATTGATGCGACGGGTACCAATGCTGCCATTAATCTTGCAGGTGATATTGATACATCACCCACAGGTACTGAAGCAGGAGCCGTCACCGGTGATGCGGGTGGTGCAGTCAGTCTCACCACTGCCGATGGGTCGATCACGGTCAGCGGCAATATCACCACGTCAGGTGGTGATACCAGCGCGGCCAGTCAAACGGGTGGTGTTGGCGGCAACGTCACACTGACGGTCACGGATGCCGATGGTGCTGACCCGATTTCGGCGAGTGGGACAATCACAACCACTGGTGGTGATTCAACGGATAACGTGGCCGGTGGTACGGGTGGTATTGGCGGTAACGTCACGATCACGGTCAATGACGCTGGCAGTGACGGTAGTGGTACCGTCGATGTGGCGGGTATTACAACCACCGGTGGGTCTGGTGATGTTGGTTTCGGTACCGGTGGTGGTGCGGGTTCCATATCGATCACATCAGAAGATGGTGCGCTGACACTTAACGGTCACCTCAATGCCGGTGCGAGTGCGGGCAACGTGACCGGCGCTGCGAATACAGTCACTCTTGCAGCGACCGGTGATACCGGGAACGCCGTGGTCGATGGCCTCGACGACACTTCGACAAAGGTTTCCGGTTCTACCCTGACCATTGACGCAGTGACAGGTGTGGGAAGCTCCGCCAGCAATCTTGCCATCGATACAGCGGTAGAAAATCTGGACATCGACAACACCGGTGCAGGCGAGATCAACATTGTTGAATCCAATGCTGTCACCATCGACAAGATCGCTCAGACAGGCAGTGGCAATATCGGCGTTGGAGCTGGCGGCACGATTACTGTTGCCGGTGCAATCTCCACGGTGGATACAAGCTCGATCACACTGAATGCGACGTCAGGTTCGGTGCTGATCAACAAGGCGATCAGTACGGTGGGTGGTCTGGTTGATATCGATGGTGCTGCAGGGGTTGTCTCATCGATTGCGGGGACTGACACAGGAACGATTACAACATCGACGGCCGATGATGATGGCAGTTCTGCGGATACCGCAGGTGCGGTTCAGATTGATTCCAGCGGCGGCGATATCACCCTAGATGCTGCTATTAACACTAGCGGTGGTTCAGAGAGCACGGCAGGCACGAGCGCGGACCATGGAGGTAACGTCACCATCACAGCCGCGAACGGTTCGATCTCAATTGCCAGTATTGATGCGTCAGGCGGTGCGGGCACAGGTACAACAGTTTCCGACGGTGGTGATGGCGGCGCAGTTTCAATCTCAGTGACCGATGCTCAGGGTACGGACACCATCACGGTGACCGGTTTGATCACGACAGGCGGTGGTGATTCAACCAACGATACCGGCGGTGCTGGTAGCTCGGTGACGATCACGGTTAACGACTCTGATGCCAACGGTCAGGGTGCAGTATCAGTCAATGACATCGATACCTCGGGTGGTGATGGTTCAACGGCAGGTGGTTCTGCCGCTGCGATTAACATCACCTCAGAAGACGATTCGTTGACGTTGAGTGCGGGCGCACAACTCATCGCGACAGCGGGTGCTGGCGGTACGGGTGTCGCAGCCGGTGTGACGCTGACTTCAGGTACCTCGATCATTGATTCCAGCGGAGGCACACAGACCTCAGGCAATACGGCAATTGAAGGATTAGGACTCACTGCTAATGCCATGAGTGGCACGATTGATAATGGTGCTGCAGGCTCTCTGACGAGTGAGGTCTCGACTCTTGATCTTGATGCCACTGGTGACATTAATGTCGCCAACGTTGGTAATGTCGCTTCAATCGATCTTAATACCACCGGTGGCGCGGCAACTTTTGCCACAACCGGTGACCTGAATGCGGTGACAGCGATGACCGCAAACAGTTTTGATATCGATGCTGCTTCAATCACTTTATTAAACACATCTGTCACAGCCAGCAGTGGTGATATCGAGATCACGGCGTCAGGTGCCTCGGGCATCACACTTACCGGCAGCACATCGTTAACCAATAACGCGGCCGCTGGCGGCATTACCTTGACGGCTGACGAACTGGCGATTGGTGTCAGTGTCACGATTGATGCGACTTCGACCGGTACGGTGACTCTCGAAGAATTTACACCGGGTACGGCAATTACGCTGGATAACACAGACACCACCGGTCTTGATCTGTCGAATACAGACCTGGATGCCATTGATACAGATGTTCTTCAGATAGGTTCAACCGACGCGGGTGCCATCACCATTGGTTCCGC
>JAEPNB010000020.1 GCA_017643645.1 Balneola sp. | reverse complement strand
GAAGAGGGTGGCAAAGCTTTTAGTGCAGCTAAGAAATTAGATGCATGTAAGTTGAATTTAGGTGGTAGCAGCCGTTTCTTACAAACACAGTTAAATGCCACACGAAAATCACTTTTATATACCGATACAGTTTTAATTCCAGACCCAGTAATGCCTTGGTTAGAGAAAAAACGTGATGAAGAACAGTTTGGCCATGTTATTCCTCTTCAAATGGCGTTTTTCATACTGCATTTGTGTGACCTAAAAGGGGATAAATTTGATCTTCCGCCGTTTTTCGTGTTTCCAAGCTTCGAGAAGCTACTTGAAGAGCATGATCAGCAAACGCAAGAAAATAGCATTCAACTTATCACCGACGTCTTTTCACACTATGTGGACTCGGGGATAGCGGAACCAGAAGATATTGTGAAGTTTGCAGCAAAGTATCCAGACCAGTACTTGAAGAGAATTGAAGATTCAAGGCTTTTTGTCTCACCTGGATCGGAACCTGGAGAGCCTTTAAAGGCAGAGTTGGAAAATTACAAGGCTGAGATGAGGCAGTGGAGGTCAGAAGATTGGTGTGATGAGTTGTTTTCGAAAGGTGATGTTAGTGTTGTGACTAACGCGATCTTTGAACGAATTATGCCGAACTACCATCTACTAGAGAATGCCGACGAGTTCAGAAGTCATCCATTTCTGTGTGTTAGTGCACAGGCGCATTATTACCAACTTATCGCAAGCATGAAGAATACATCTGTTAGTGAAGTAGCGTCATTTGATCCGTCGACCTCAGCAATTGTGCAGTCTCTCACGTCTAAAAGACTTGATTATTTAGCGAATATCAAAGACTCGCAACTAGTGGAGCTGAGAAAAACAGACGAGAATATTGAGTTTAGGAGAGAATTAAGAGATTTAGTTAATAGCTTGCCTACTACCAAGCTTGAAGATTTGGGGTATGTAGCTGCCGAAGTATGTTCGCATATTGAAAGGGCAATATCGAGACATGAGAAGCAGGTCTCGTCATTTAATGATAAGTATCAAGCAAAACATAAACATACAGCTTTAATTGCTGGTGGCACATTGGCTGTGACGATGTTTCCAGTTTTAGCTCCGTTCTTAGGCGCGTTGCTTCCCCTAGGAGCGACTGTAGCTACAGGTAAATATATTTCCGATAAGCTCGACGAAAAAGCAGAGGTCGGACAATTTTCTCACTCCATGATGGGGGTTATTTCGAGGGCTAAAGGGCAGTGAAAAATAAACGGTGCTGCTACGGACTCGCTGGCGCTCCTAAATTTCCGCAGAGCGCGGCGTTGATCCCCCATGCTGAATGTCCGCTTTGCGACCACGGCATCATCTGAACTCAGCTAAACAAAAGCGAACAATCTGGTCTGAGCTTTCATCCACAGCCTCCACGCTCATCACAGCCATTTCGTCCAGTATGATTGGTGGAGCAAATTGCAGACACTGAACGATTACATGGCAAAGATGGTCATGCTCGGCTAAGCTATTGTT
This sequence comes from Balneola sp., assembly GCA_017643645.1. Classification (GTDB taxonomy): domain Bacteria; phylum Bacteroidota; class Rhodothermia; order Balneolales; family Balneolaceae; genus Balneola. The sequence continues at coordinate 1,433 of JAEPNB010000020.1, read as the reverse complement.
TTATCAATTTATATGCAGCGCGATTGGTGGTTCAAAGTCAGTAATAATGACGCGGTCGACTTTCTACAATGATAAAGCGCGCTGCCTCATTGTTGTTCAGCTTTTGATACTACGCATCTCGTTGATAAGAAAGGATGGTCATGAATAGAAAATTGTTTGAATTGGCATTGGAAAGACTTCGGCCATCTGACTGGGAGCATTTTGAGGAGTTGAGCTCGGCGTTTTTGGCATCAGATTTTCCAAGTTTAAGAACAATGGCGAGTCCTAGTGGTGATGGAGGGCGCGATTCAGAGCTATTTTCTCCCATCGGTGATAGCACCATTACCGTTCAGTATTCCGTTACAAAGAGCTGGGAAACAAAAGTAACAAATACTTTTGAACGAATTTCGGAGGCTCTTTCTGGTGTTCAAGTTTTAATATATATGAGTAACCAAGTGATTGGAGCAAAGGCCGACGATCTGAAGAGAAAGGGTATTAAGAAATATGGAATTTTTCTAGATGTAAGAGATCGAAACTGGTTCTTGGAAAGGTATGAGAGTGATGACAATAAATATAAAGCTGCATGCTATTTATCCGACTTGATAGCCCGTCCTTTTTTGGAGGGAGAAGAGCTAATCGAGAAGAAGCGGCCTGCGCTCACCTCAGTGGAGGCTAAAGCGGCACTAACTTATATTGGACTCCAGTGGGAAGATGAGACCACGGACAAGGGCCTGACAAAGATAGTGTATGAGGCCTTAGTGCGTTCCGCATTAAGGCATTCAAGCTCAGATGAACGGCTTACAAGAGACGAAATTCACCGTCGAATTTTTACCTACATTCCTTCCAACATTTGCGATGAAAGCAAAACCTATATTGACTCTGCGTTAAAAAGGTTGTCAGAAAAACGAAAAGGAATTTTAAAGTACTGGCCTACAGAAGATTCATTTTGTTTGTCTCATGAAGAGGCGCAGAGAATTTTTATTAAGTTGTCGGAAGTTGAAATAGAAGAGGAAGAATTTTTCGATGAAGTTAGTAGGTTGGTAAAGAATGAAGATGAAAATGATGATTTTGAAGGGAACGATATCCCTGAAATGGCTGAGAGAGTTGTAAGAATTGTCGATCGTTTTTTGGTGAAATCTGGGGAGTCTTTCGCATCCGCCGTAGTTTCAGGAAATATTGAAATAAGCGATGCCAGCCTTTTGAAGGACATAATATTCAATGATTTGAATGATAATCCAAGTAAAAATAAGTACGTGAAAATTTTTCCCGATATCGCGATAAATGTAGTTACGCGTGTACTTTCATCAAATAAAGAATCTATAAATAAGCACTTAAAGAAGGTCTCCGATACTTATACTTTGTTTTCTTTCTTGCGTGAAACGCCTGATATTCAAAAAGTAACTAAGAAAATATTCAATCACGCAAAAATATGGCTTGATACAACCGTTATTTTG